>NZ_JAQV02000023.1:0-122505 GCF_000732485.2 Bacillus sp. SJS
GCGGGCGATATCCTGACAAGAGTGTCCGATATCCATCCAGGGATGTCCGATAAAAGCGAGAACGTCCGATAAATGAGGCAAAGTGTCCGATATCCGGAGCGGAGCGGGCGATATCCTGACGAGAGTGTCCGATATCCATTCAAGAGTGTCCGATAAAAGCGAGAACGTCCGATAAATGAGGGGAAGTGTCCGATATCCGGAGCGGGCCGGGTGATATCCTGACAAGAATGTCTGATATCCACCCAAGAGTGTCCGATAAAAGCGCGAACGTCCAATCACAGAGTAGAAGTGAATCTGCAACAGCCTAAAACAAGAAAAAACCCTGCACCGCGTTCGATGCAAGGCCTATTCAATGATTGGTGATTTTGGAGCGTGTTTCTTCTCATGCTCACGCTTAATGATTGGGAAGGCATAAATCAGGAATGCTGCGATATGGGCAAATACGACATTGCCGACGAAGATCATATTGAGGACGTAGTGGTCGATGAAATTTAAGCTTCCGCTGAGATAGAGGAGAAAGTAAGCCCACATTCCAACAATAAATGGAATATGGATGATTGCTAATCTCTTTCGTTCAGGCCAGAGAAATAAAGGAGTTGCTGTCGCGATGAAAAGATAAACCACGAACACATCCATTTCACTTACCTCCTTGTCAAATTTGTTAACGCTTACATAACTTGACCAATTGTGACAGAGAAAAGAACAATTTGTGAACTTTCTGTTACAACTAGTATATCACAAAATTCTGATAATTAAAGAATTTTGTTTGAGAAAATTTGCCTATTTTTACGTTTAGCATTTCTCATTTGTGGAATTTTTAAACTATATACTTTGAGGAGGACAAAAAAATGACATTAAAAGCATTGGTATTGAACTGTTCCCTGAAAAAGGGTGATGAAGAATCAAATACGGAAGCGTTAGTTAAAAAGGTAACCGGCATTATGCAGCGTGAAGGAGTATTTACTGAGACAGTCAGGGTAGCTGATTATAACGTAGCTTTTGGAATCTCCGATGATATGGGCGGAGGAGATGAATGGCCGCAGATTTTTGAAAAAGTGAAAGAGGCGGACATTCTAATTATAGGCACCCCTCTTTGGATTGGGGAGAAGAGCAGCATTGCAGCCATGGTTATGGAGAGGCTGTATGGCGGAAGCAGCCTGACCAATGAAAAAGGACAATCCATCTATTACAACAAAGTCGGCGGAGTTGTTATAACTGGGAATGAGGATGGAGCAAAAGATGCGGCTAAATCCATTTTATACGGTCTTTCGCATATGGGACTTACCGTTCCTCCAAATGTTGATACATATTGGGTGGGAGAGGCTGGACCAGGACCTTCTTTTATTGAAGCGGAAGGATATAAAAATGAATTTACAAAACAGCATGTGCAAATGCTGGCATTTAACCTGATGCATTTCGCCAGAATGCTGAAAGAAAACCCCATCCCTGCTCAGGGTACGGTTATTCAATAAGGGTTGCTGGTATTTTGAGACGGTTACTTAATATAGCCATTTCACTGAAAAACGCTGTATTAGGTAACCAGGCCCGTAAAACGGAATACCTCATTATTTATGAGTCAGCATTTTCCTAATCAGCCTTATTTGACCTCTATGGTTGATTTCATCCTCAAATACGTGAAAACAGATGAAATAATTATTAGACGGGTGGTGATCCCATACTCTATTTTCGTAAAGCCAGTCATCATTTAAAGCAGCAAATTCGCTCATTGTTCTGTTTCTGACATCTTCAAGCTTGGAAATGTAGTATTCCAAATGATATCCTTTGATACTTTTTCTTCCTTCTGCTCCCAGACTGTACGGTGCACCCCATTCTGCCATCTCTTGCTCATTCGGGCTTCTTCCATCAAAAATCTCTATTTGGAACCCTTTTTCAACTGCTGCCATATGCAGCAGCAGGGCTCCGATACTATTCCCATCCTTGATTGGTAAAAAATCTAATTCGAAGGTTGTTAAACCGGTTACTGCTTCCAATGTTGTTTTTCTGGCATATTCCATTTGTGTGACAAGATGGCCTATTTGGGGAGTATATCCCTCTAATTTTTCTAGTTTAAATTCCATAAGATATGGCACCTCATTCGTTCAATTATGATGCTGCTCTTTTAGAATAGCTTCTTTCCTTGTCAAATAATAGTATTCTTTTCTTATCTGAAAGCAGCATGCTGGAACAGGGAAACTTTGAAGGGGAATATTCCGCTGCTATTCTTATTTCCTAAAATATCGGATTGTGACATAATAAAGAAGAATTTTGAAAAAGAAGGGTGTTACATATGAATGATCAAACAAAGCTTTCGAAACGGAAGCTTTTAGGAATAGCAGGAATGGGATGGATGTTTGATGCAATGGATGTTGGACTCCTCTCATTTATTATCGCCGCGCTTGCGGTGGAGTGGCAGCTGAAACCGGATCAAATGGCTTGGATCGGCTCGGTCAATTCAATCGGGATGGCAGTCGGTGCTCTCATTTTTGGTTTGATGGCGGACCGCATCGGCAGAAAAAACGTTTTTATTATCACTCTTCTGTTATTTTCAGTGGGAAGCGGGTTATCCGCGCTTGCCTGGGCGCTGCCGGTTTTTCTTGTTTTGCGATTTATCATAGGAATGGGTTTAGGCGGCGAGCTTCCGGTTGCCTCGACGCTTGTCTCAGAAAGTGTGAAACCGCATGAAAGAGGCCGCATTGTTGTACTTCTAGAAAGCTTTTGGGCGGGCGGATGGCTCCTTGCAGCCTTGATTGCCTTCTTTATCATTCCGCGCTTTGGCTGGCAGACAGCACTGGTCATCAGTGCACTTCCTGCATTTTATGCTCTATATTTACGATGGAATCTACCGGATTCCAAAGCGTTTAAGGCTGTTCAGGAAAAAGACCAGGAAACGATGCTGCAAAAAGTAGCAAAGGTATGGAGCGGGAAGTACAAAAAACGCACCGCTATGCTGTGGATTCTATGGTTTTCTGTGGTTTTTTCCTATTACGGAATGTTTCTATGGCTGCCAAGCGTCATGACCATGAAAGGATTCACCTTAATTAAAAGCTTTGAATATGTCCTTATTATGACTCTTGCTCAGCTCCCAGGTTACTTCAGTGCGGCCTGGCTGATTGAAAAAAAGGGCAGGAAATTTGTCCTGATTGTTTACCTGTCAGGTACTGCTCTGAGTGCCTATTTCTTTGGAAATGCAGAAACACCAGCGCTGCTTCTTGCGTCAGGAATGTTTCTTTCCTTCTTTAATCTAGGGGCATGGGGAGCGCTCTATGCATACACCCCTGAACAGTATCCAACTTCCATTCGGGGAACCGGATCAGGGATGGCGGCCTCGTTCGGAAGAATCGGTGGAATATTGGGACCGCTGCTTGTTGGATATCTGATTAAAATGAATGTTGAAATTGGAACAATCTTTACCATTTTCTGTTTCTCCATCATCATCGGTGTGCTTTCCGTTGCATTTTTGGGGAGAGAAACGAAACAAACGGAAATGGAAGAATTTTAATACCCTTCTGAGTGTTGATAATCGCCTTAGAGGGTGCTATAGTATTGGACAGACTTGAAGCCTGAGGTCTGAAGGAGGCAGGTCTGTTCAGTGATTCCGAAGACCGCTGCACGGAATAGATCTGTTCCGGACACCGGCCTTTTTTACGAAAATCTTCGAGGAGAGACAACTATGCTTACAAATATTAAAGAATACAGCTTGCTCATCATAGGATCTTTCTTTTTTGCCATTGGGGTTAATCTGTTTGCCATCCCAAATGAGCTGGGTGAAGGCGGCGTAACGGGAATTTCGATGCTTCTTTACTATGTGCTTCATTGGTCCCCTGGCATCACCAACTTCATTATGAACGGTATTTTGCTATCAGTGGGCTTTCGCTTACTGAGTAAGCGTGTAACCTATTATTCTATCATCTCAATTGTGTTCACTTCCGTTTTCCTGCATCTAACGGAAGGAATGGCAGCACCAGTTGAAGATGCCATTTTGGGAACTGTTTTTGCCGGCATTTTCATCGGTGTCGGTCTCGGACTCGTTCTTCGCGCAGGCGGTACAACCGGGGGCTCGGCTATTCTTGCGAGAATGACTCAAAAATATCTTGGCTGGAGTGTAAGCAGCTCGATGCTGCTGTTCGATATGATTGTGGTGCTAAGCTCTTATTTTGTCATAGATGCTGCTAATACCATGTATACCGTAATCTCTATCTACATTAGTACAAAAGTGCTCGATTATATTCTCGAAGGCTTCGATACAAGAAAAGCCGCTACTATTATTTCTGATCATGCGGATGAAGTCGCGAGCCGGGTTAATGAAGATATGGACCGGGGTGTCACGGTCATTTCTGCAAAAGGCAGCTATACGAATGAATCGCGCGATATTCTCTATATCGTCATTAATAAACAAGAGCTGTTTCAGCTGAAAAAAATTGTTCATAAAATTGATGACAAAGCGTTTGTCGTAATCCATGACGTTCGCGATGTATTCGGAGAAGGCTTTACCTTCCCGAAAACATAAAGAACCCCTTCGATCTCTGAAGGGGATTTTTTTTTCGGCTCAAATTCAATTGTTTGACGGAGGGCAATCAACTCCGCTACTCTTTAATCAGGAAATTCATGAGGATGCAGCTTTGTTATGGAAGAAAAGCTAAAAATATAAAACGATCTATAGCTCTAACCGACTTGCATGAGAAAGGATTGAATCAAATGAATACAACCATTGAAACCATCTTAAATCACCGCTCAATACGGAAATTTCAGGATCGTCCCCTAACGGACGAACAAATATCACTCCTTGTGAAAGCCGCGCAGGCTGCCTCTACATCCAGCAATATTCAAGCCTATTCGATCATCGGTGTGAAAAATCCCGAAACGAAGCAAAAGCTGGCTGAGCTTGCAGGAAACCAGTCATATGTTGCTCATAACGGTCACTTCTTTGTATTCTGTGCAGACCTGTACCGCCACGAAAAAGCAGGAGAAATGGAGAAACAGGAAGTTACCGAATCCATTGAAAGCACGGAAAAATTCATGGTAGCTATTATTGATGCCGCTCTCGCTGCCCAAAATACAGCAATCGCTGCAGAATCGATGGGACTTGGCATTTGCTATATCGGGGGATTAAGAAACAATCTTCCTGAAGTATCAAGTGTTCTTAAAACTCCTGAGCGGGTCATTCCGCTCTTTGGAATGACAATTGGCTATCCTGATCAAAACCCGGATGTTAAACCGCGGCTTCCATTTAACCATGTTTATTTTGAAGACCACTATGACACCGGAGAGCAATACGAAGAGCAGCTGAAAGAGTATAACGAAACCGTGTCTGCTTACTATAATGAACGTACAGACGGAAGGCGCTCTGATACATGGACCGGCCAAATGGCGCAAATGCTAGCGCACCCTCAAAGGATGTACATGAAAGAATTTGTGCAAAAGAAAGGCTTTAATAATAAATAAAGAACAAGCCCCCATTATAACCGGGGGCTTGTTCTTTATTTTCGTCTGGAGAACCACCAAAAAGGAAAAGCTGCCACCAGATACAAAAAGTATAAAATTGAAATCATCCATCCGGCAGGGGTTAAAATGAGAAGATCCACGACATCTTCAGCAGCCTGGCCTAGTGGATTCTTTTTACCTAAGAATACATATAACAAGGAAAACAAAAGTGAAAACAGGATAAAGCAGACTGCATAAGCAATGAGAAATAGTAAGAAAAGTTCTGGCATTGAAGCAGGTTCCCCCGAATTTTTCTATTGTTCTAGCCACTAGCATAGGAAAAAAATGAAAGTTCACAAAAGTTTTTACCCGTTCTTCCCCCATACATTCTCCACAGCCCTTTCCGATTCCTTGTTAATAACTGAAAACCTGTGAACAACTTGTGTATGACTAAAATACCAAGTGCAGATATAGTAGGGAACGCATGTACCCACACAAAATGTGGGTAACTTTTGTGGATATGTTGATAAGTTCTGTGGATAAAATGTTTGTAAAGGCATTTTCACCTGTGTATATCTAACAATTTACAAAATAATAACGAAAGCTTCATAAATTTGTGGATAACTAGGTGTTTTGTGAACTCGATGTTAATCATGGTAAAAAGGGTTATAGGAAACTTGAAAGGTGAGGTTACTGGGAAGAATGCCAGGCATCAGCCGGGAAAAAGATTCGCTATTCAGCAGCCGGGCTTTTTTATTCAGAATCACGGTAACCTCTTTATGCTCACAGACTTCATGAAGTTTTTAACTGTGTGCAGAAGAAAGGGACGCTTCCTTTTTACCTGCTCATGCTAATCGCTGCGTCTGCGAGATTGAGGTAACCCCTGGTAAATTTCCGGTCTCATGGGTAGAAGGAATACTCGTTTGATTGTATGTAGTATTTACTAGCTAAACGTTTGGCTGGACTTTATTTTGACAGGGGGAGATTGCGGATATTTAAATAAAGCTAAGACCAGGCGGTGCTTGCTCAATTATAGGACTGTACTGGATCGAGTTGGCTGCGGAAGGGGATCCAACAAAAAAAGGCGCTGCGATCTCTGTCGAATCCTCCCGAAAAGTCGATATCCGCCTTATTTTCGTCGATATATCGAAATAATCGTCGATATATTAAAATTTTCGCCGATATATTGAAATAATCGCCGATATATTTAAATTTCGGTCGATATCCGCTCAGAATAGCCGATATCTCATTAGCTGCCCCCCAACTGCGTACCGAAATAACCCAATTCATCCCGATTCTAGCACCAAATTTTCTTATCTGAGCTACGTTGACTAGCCATTGTAGCAGTTTCAAACCAATATATGTGACTTTCGATCATAAATCCGTCATATTAATCCCAGGCAGCACCGTAAAAAGACTCCAATCCCAGGCAAGAATGCCAGGCAAAACCGCAATGCCAGTTAAAACCGAAATGCCAGGCAAAACCGCAATGCCAGTTAAAACCGAAATCCCAGGCAAAACCGCAATGCCAGGCAAAAAGGAAATCTCAGGCAACACAGGGATAAAAAGCACAATGCCAGGCATCAACCGGAAAAAGCACAATGCCAAGCATCCCTATCCTCACCATAACTCACCCCACTACACATCCAAACAAAAAAACAGCCCATCCATCTAACCGGGCTGTTTTTCGTTATTTATTCTCCGTGCAGTCTCAAGCCTGCATGGTTGGTAGGTCCTACGTATTCATTCAGCGGGAAAGAATGCTTAATGGCTGCTGTAATGAATTTTTTTGCTTCATAAATGGCTTCTTTTACGTCCATGCCTTTAGCGAGGTTGGCAGTGATTGCCGATGAGTACGTGCATCCTGCGCCATGAGTGTAAGTCGTGTCGATTCGTTCGCTTTCCAGGACTTCAAAATCCGTTCCATCATAAAGCACGTCAACTGCTTTTTCATGGTCAAGCTTTCCGCCGCCTTTAACAAGGACAAAAGGAGCGCCTAATGCATGGATTTTTGCTGCAGCGTCTTTCATCTGTTCTACTGTTGTAATCGTTCCAATACCGCTTAGCTGTCCAGCTTCGAAAAGATTAGGCGTCACAACGGTAGCAGCCGGTGTCAAAATATCGCGCAGTGCTTCCGCAAGCTCAGGGTACAGAACTTCATCTGCTCCTTTGCACACCATAACGGGATCGACTACTACATTTTTTAAATCATGTTTCTTAATTGTGTCGGCTGCAAGGCGGATGATATCCACAGTCGGCAGCATGCCGGTTTTCATTGCATCCGCACCAATGCCTTCGACGATTGTAGAAAGCTGGGGCTTTATCACATCGAGCTCAACCGGGAAGACTTGATGGTGCCATTCGTTATGGGGATCCATCGCGACAATCACAGTTAAAGCAGACATTCCGTATACACCATGCTCCTGGAAGGTTTTCAGATCAGCTTGGATTCCTGCTCCGCCGCTGCTGTCCGAACCGGCAATGGTTAATGCTTTAGGCATATTCATATGTTGTACCTCCATCCAAATTAACCTTTTATCTATCTAGTTTATTATACCAATTGATCGGTCTGTTATAAAGATTCCTGCGTGAGGGAGAAAAGGGGTTGCTATTGGATGGAAAAAAAGGTAAATTAATAATTGAACAGTGGTTAATAAATCGGGGTGTAAAAGTGGCAGCAAGAAAAGCAGTTAAACAGGAACTAACTAGAGACATCATTATTGCTTCAGCCAGGGAACTCTTTGTAGAGGAAGGGTATCAGAATGTTTCCATGAGAAAAATTGCAGCCGAGCTCGGTTACAGCCATGGATCTATTTATTACCATTTCAAGAGCAAGGCCGAACTTTTTTATGCGATGGTGCGTGAGGACTTTCAATTACTAAATGAGGTGCTGGATGGGATCCTTGAGAAGAAACAGTCTTCCAATGAAGAGAAGCTGAGAAGCATATTATTCGGATACATTGAATTCGGACTGACTCATCAAAGTCATTATGAAGTGATGTTCCTCATAAAAGATGAGGAAGTGAAGAGCTACTTTGCGGAGGAGCCGAATTTAAGCTATGAAAAGTTTGCTCAATCCATATACAAGCTTTCTTCAGGCAGCGTCACGGTTTCGCAAATCTGGTCCATTTTCCTTTCGCTTCATGGATTTGTGACTCATTACAGCAAAACGGGCATGGAGTTTGAGGATTCAAGAGAGATGGCCGATCAACATGTGCAGTTTTTAATGAATTCATTAGTTCCGAAATCTTAGCTGCAGATTACTCTGCGGCCTGCTTTTTACTCATTATTGACCACTGGTTAAATAAAAACAAAAGGATGATATTTTATGAAACATGCAGCCGTTTTAGGAGCATCAGGAGGAATGGGATACGCCCTTGTTAACGAACTGATTGAGAATGGCTTCAAGGTCACAGCCTTTGCCAGGAATAAAGCCAAATTGGAGCGGCATTTTGGGGGGAAAGATGGAGTGGCGATTGAAACCGGTGATGCATATGCAGAAGGGGATATCCTTAAAGCCTGCAAAGGAGCAGATCTGATTTTTCATACAGTAAGTGTACCTTATCCAGATTGGACAGACGGACACCCAGCTATTATGAAGAATGCAATCAATGCGGCTAAAGCTGAATACGCTAAACTCATTATTATTGATAATATTTACGCCTATGGAATGCAGAATGGCAAAAAAGTAGAAGAAACAGCGCAAAAAAGTCCTCATACTAAAAAAGGGCAGATTCGCCTTTCTCTTGAAAAAATGGTTAAGGAATCAGGAGTCAGCTATATGATCCTTCATTTTCCGGATTACTATGGACCAAATGCTGAAAATACACTCCTTCATCAAACACTCAAACCGATTTCTTTAAATAAAAGAACCATTTTTATTGGGGAACTCAATAGGAAGAGAGAATACATTTACACGCCGGACGGTGCAAAGGCAGCCGTTGCATTGGCAATGAAGGAGGAAGCCTTCGGTCAGAACTGGAACATTCCGGGTGCAGGTGTGATTAGCGGGAAGGACTGGATGCAGCTATTCCAAAGGGAAGGCGGCTATACAAAATCAGTGATGAAGATAGGAAAAAGGACCATTTGGCTGATGGGGCTGTTTGATCGGAATATGAAGGAAATGAGAGAAATGATGTATTTATACGAAAACCCAGTCATCCTCTCAGGGGAAAAATATCAAAACTTTATCGGCCCCATTCCAGCTACATCATACGAAGCCGGAATCAGGAGGACACTCGTCTACATGAAACATAATAAATAAGCAGTATACCCGCTATCCAGAGTTGGATGGCTTTTTTTAGCAGAGCTTTGTCTGACAAGTTCGTCAGACAAAGCGGCCTTCCCGCAGCAGCATCAAACCCAGTATCCTCCGCTCAATAACTCCATGCAGCTTTTCCCCTCAAGCAAAAATGTCCTCTAAACGAGCAATTTTAGCCCGGTTGACGGAATGTGAAAGCGTTTATAAAATGGGAAGCACTGAAGATTATTCATAGTTTATTAATTTAATAAAGTGCGCACAAGTCATTTTGAAAGCGTTAACTACACATCTAGGAGCTGGTTGCATGAATGTATTGACAATATTTTCATTTATCTTTTTTACGGGTTTAGTGGCTGTCATTTCTTATTTCCTTACAAGAAATGAAAAACTGGATACCCAAGATGGTTATTTCCTTGGCGGCCGGAGCCTTGGGGCCTGGGTAATAGCCGGTTCTTTATTGCTGACAAATCTATCAACTGAGCAGCTAGTCGGGCTGAATGCAGACGGTTATAAGTTTAATATGTCAGTGATGGGCTGGGAGGTTGGATCCTCAATCGCGCTTGTCTTAGTAGCCTTTTTCTTGCTCCCGCGCTATTTAAAGGGAGGAATTACGACCATCCCGGATTTTCTTGAAAAACGGTTCGACAGCGGAACAAAACAGATTGTTACGCTCCTTTTCTTGTTTGGATATGTCCTTAATCTTCTTCCTCCCATCTTGTATTCAGGAGCGACAGCATTAAGCTCGATTTTTAATGTGCAGGAAGTGTTCGGTGTCAGCTATGAAACCTCAATCTGGATAATGGTTTGGGCGATTGGAATTATTGGATCGATTTATGCGATATTTGGCGGTTTGAAAGCGGTCGCAGTGTCCGATACGATAAATGGAATAGGGCTGCTCATTGGAGGACTTCTAATTCCGTTCCTTGGATTGACAATGCTTGGAGATGGTTCACCGATTGCGGGCTTCCAATCTATAGCTGAAAATACACCGGAAAAATTGAATTCAATCGGATCCAATACGGATCCTGTTCCTTTCAGTACGATGTTTACGGGAATGCTGCTTGTTAACCTTTTTTATTGGGGAACAGCACAGCATATTATTCAAAGGGCGCTTGCCGCCAAAAATCTGAAAGAGGGGCAAAAAGGGCTTGTCATTACAGCATTTCTGAAACTTTTGGGACCTGTCTTTCTAATCCTGCCGGGAATCATCGCTTATAATATCTTTGGTCCTGGACTGGAACCGATGGAGGCTTATCCGAAGCTTGTAAACCATGTACTTCCTACTCCTCTTGTCGGGTTCTTTGCAGCCGTATTGTTTGGAGCGATATTATCCTCCTTTAATTCTGCATTAAACTCATCGGTTACACTTTTTGCGTTAAACATTTACAAGCCTTTTATTCGCCCAAATGCAACGGATGCACAGGTTGTCAAAAACGGGAAAATTGTCGGTACGTTTCTTGCTATATTTGCCATGTGTGTGGCACCGCTGATCATGTTTGTTCCACAAGGGTTTTTCCAGTATCTCCAGATTGTAAACGGATTCTATAATGTGCCGATTCTGACCATTATCATTGTTGGATATGCAACGAAACGGGTGCCGGCCATTGCTGCGAAAATTTCGCTGGCGCTGTTCATTTCGGTTTATGCAATCACCCAGCTTGTTTGGGATACGGGAATTCATTTCCTTCACATTCTTGCTGTATTGTTTGTTCTGTGTGTCGGACTGATGCTCCTGATCGGAAAGATCTGGCCTAAGGACACGGTCTATGAGCTTGAAGATGAGAAGGTCGTGGATATGACGCCTTGGAAGCTCCTGTATCCAATGGGCTTTGCGGCGGTTGTTGCCATGATTACCGTCTATGTACTCTTCTCATCAGCCGGATTTGCAAATGGATAACGAGGAGTGCCGCCGGACATGGGTCCGGCGGTTTTTTTTTCGTCCTCTAAATCATGATATAATAGGCCACAAATGGATGAGAAGCAGGTGAGCGCGATGAAAATTCAAGCCTTATACGATGAAATTTATGAGCGTTTGGAGAAAGACCACGAGCAAGTGCTTTCCGCCCTTCGTCAAAGTGAATTGAACGAAGAAGAAGCGGAGAAAGCGGAACGGATGGAGCTTGCTCTTCAAACGGCCAAGGATATTTTTGAAAATATTATGACGCCTGGGACCAGCATGAAAATTGTCCACTCAAAGGGTTCGCTGACGATTGAAATTGATGCGTAAGTCTATTCCTGAATGAATTTATCCTGCTGCCACCCGGCTTTTTCTTTTCTGAGCTGTCCTGGGGATTTACCTGTAACTTTCCGGCACACCTTATTTAAATAATTTGCGTTCGTATAGCCTACTAGTACAGCAATTTCCTCAATTGTATATTTGGTGTGGGAAAGAAGCTCAAGCGCCTTTGCAATGCGGATATTCGTTAAATACTGAATCGGTGTGAGACCTGTATTTTTCTTAAAGATTCTTGTGAAATGGTAACGGGAGAGCCCGGAGGCATCCGCCATTTCATCAGGACCGATGGGATTGTGGTACGAATGTCTGGCAAACAGGACAGCACTGACTATGCTTTCAGGCCAGTCTTCCATTTCCCTGTCCATCGCAGATACATATTCGTAAAGCTCCATTATGAATTGATAAGCAAGACTTGAGCCTTTATAAGCGGACGTTATATTTTTGCTGTTGGCTTCATCATAGATCTGTTTAACAAGCTTGACTGGAACAGATTCAGGATGAAACCGGATGACCTGGTTCGTTTTTTCCTTAATGTGTTCGAAGCAGCGATCCGCTTCCTTGCCAAAAAGCGTTACATACATAAACTCCCACTTTTCGCTTGTTTCAGGCAAATAATAACGGTAATCACTCGGGCTTTTTACAATAAAAGCCTGACCGGGCTGAACACGATGCGTCCTGCCATCTATTTGAATTTCCCCATAGCCGGATAAGGTGACCTGAAAAATGACCTTGCCAAGATCCTTGCGCTCTGTACCGCTCCAGGAATAAATCGGAGATGACTGCAAGTCCCACCCGACTGACCAGAGCTGAGCAAGATGATTAATTGACTCCTCTTTAAAGCGGAAGGCGACCGCTCTGTACTGTGAATCTGACATAATAGATCCCCCTCCAAGCAAAAAAAGATTGTTTTATGGATTGAATGATTATGACGCAAAAGTCAAATATGCGTTGAAGCCATACGAAGCAACAGGATTCCCCGCAAGCAAAAAAATACCTTAAGTTCTTAACTATTTTACCATTGTCATCCCCTGTTCACACCTCTACAATGAAAGTAGATATTGAATACGTTTTCAATGAATAACTTTTATAGAATGTCAGGTGGGTGACGTATGCTTACACAGTTAATTAATCAATTTAATGAAGTATTCGGCAAAGGTACAGAACCAAGAATTTTCTTTGCTCCAGGAAGAGTGAATTTAATAGGTGAACATACGGATTATAACGGCGGCCATGTTTTTCCCTGTGCGCTTAATGTAGGGACGTATTGCTTGGTTAGAGAGAGAAGCGATCAGATGATGCGTCTCTATTCCAAGAACTTTGAAGATAAAGGCATGATTGAATTTCAGGCGGATGACCTCCTATACAAGGAAGAGCATGATTGGGCGAACTATCCGAAAGGAGTCCTGAAGGAGTTCAGCCTGAAGGGAATCCGGCTGATTCATGGACTGGATGTTCTGTTTTTCGGCAACATCCCGAATGGTGCAGGCCTTTCCTCCTCTGCTTCCATTGAACTTGCTTCTGCTGTCATGATAAACGAGCTGACAAGATCATCGATTGATCGATTAGAGCTTGTCAAAATGAGTCAGCATGCAGAAAATGAATTTATCGGAGTCAGCTGCGGCATTATGGACCAGTTCGCGATCGGAATGGGCAGAAAGGACTCGGCGGTTCTGCTAAACTGCCAGACTCTTGAATATCAGTACAGCCCGCTGGAACTTAAGGATTCTGTTCTCGTGATTTCCAATACAGGGAAACGAAGAACACTGGCAGATTCTAAATACAATGAGCGCCGGTCAGAGTGCGAGCGTGCGCTCAAAAATCTGCAAACCAAGCTTGATATCCATTCACTTGGAGACTTAACAGCAGAAGAATTTGAAGAAAATCAGCATCTCATTGAAAACGAAACAGACCGCAAAAGAGCAAAACATGCGGTGCTTGAAAACATTCGTACATTACAGGCAGTTAAGAAGCTCCATGCTGGCGATGAAGAGGGATTCGGACAATTAATGAATGATTCCCATTTGTCTTTGAGGGATGACTACGAAGTAACCGGGAAAGAACTCGATGCCATGGTCGAAATCGCATGGAAACTGCCGGGTGTAATCGGCTCCAGAATGACCGGAGCAGGATTCGGAGGCTGCACCGTCAGCATTGTTCAGAAATCAGCTGTCCAGACGTTTATCTCAGAGGCAGGCGCTGTCTATAAAAAAGAAACGGGGCTTACCCCAGAGTTCTATGTAGTTGAAGTTGGAGATGGAGCAAGAGAAATTATTCATATTTAAGGAGGAAGAGACATGTCGATTTTAGTTTGCGGCGGAGCGGGTTACATTGGAAGCCATGCAGTGTCAGAGCTGCTGGATCGCGGGGAAAAGGTGATCGTGGCAGACAGTCTGCAAAAAGGGCACATTGAAGCGGTTTTAGACGGTGCGAAGCTTTATACAGGCGATTTGAGAGATGAAGCGTTTTTAAGAAATCTTTTTGAAGAGAATGAAATTGAGGCAGTTATGCACTTTGCGGCGGACTCTTTAGTTGGAGAAAGCGTTGAGGACCCTTTGAAATATTACGATAACAATGTGTATGGAGCTTTGTCCCTTTTAAAGGTTATGAAGGAATTTGGCGTGAAAAAGATTGTTTTCTCTTCTACAGCAGCAGCTTACGGAGAGGCGAAAAATATTCCGATACAGGAAACCGAGCCGACGGAACCGACGAATCCGTATGGAGAAACGAAGCTTGCGATTGAAAAAATGCTGAAGTGGTCCGAGCAGGCTTACGGACTAAATTACATGGTTCTTCGCTACTTTAATGTTGCGGGTGCCCATATGGATGGAAAGCTTGGCGAAGACCATCAGCCGGAAACGCACCTCATTCCGATCATTCTTCAAGTAGCGCTTGGGCAGCGCGAGAAAATCATGATTTTCGGAGATGACTATGCTACACCGGACGGTACATGCATTAGAGACTACATTCATGTGACCGATCTTGCTGACGCTCATTTGCTCGCCCTTGATTCTTTAAGAAAACAGCCTGTGAGCGGTACGTATAATCTCGGAAATGGGAATGGTTTTTCCGTGAAGGAAGTCATCGATGTGGCTCGCGTGGTAACGGGCCATCCGATACCGGCAGAGGTTGCTCCAAGACGGGCTGGAGATCCAGCCAGACTTGTGGCGTCCTCTGAAAAAGCGATTCAGGAGCTTGGCTGGAAGCCGAAATATGCAGATCTGCACACCATCATTGAGAGTGCATGGAACTGGTTTTTAAAGAATCCAAAAGGCTACTAAAAATCTTCAGCTATTCAATAGGGAGGGAATGTCATGCCAAATCCAATTTATGCTCATCTGGAGGAACTGCTTCAATACGGAATCGAGAAAAAGCTCGTTTCAAAATGGGATGTGGATCTCGTCAGAAATAAGCTTTTCGAAGCACTTGATTTGAACGGGGAAAAAACAGCGGCTTACTTTGGTGAGGTGCCGGAAACCCCTGTGCCCATCCTTCATAAAATCCTTGACTGGGCAGCAGAAAACGGAAGGCTTGAAGCAGACTCTGTCACCTATCGGGATTTGTTGGATACGAAGCTGATGGGCTGCCTGACTCCTTCCCAGTCTGAAGTAATCCGCAGATACCGGGAAACGGCTGCCCGCGAAGGAATCGAAGCAGCTACAGATGCGTATTACCAGTTTTCACAGGATCTCCATTACATTCGTACAGACCGGATTGCGAAAAATCAGCATTGGTACTCGGATACTTCGTACGGGAAAATGGAAATCACCATTAATCTATCAAAGCCTGAAAAAGATCCAAAAGCGATTGCGGCCGCTAAAAATCTGGCGTTCAGCAGCTATCCTGAATGCTTGCTCTGCAAAGAAAATACCGGGTATGCGGGAAGACTGAATCATCCCGCCAGACAAAATCACCGGATTATTCCTGTGGCGCTCAATCGCGAGGAATGGTATTTGCAGTATTCTCCTTACGTTTACTATAACGAGCATTGCATCGTGCTATCGGGAGAGCACAAACCAATGCGCATTTCGAAAGAAACCTTTGTAAGGCTCCTGGATTTCACGGATGAATACCCTCATTATTTCCTAGGCTCAAACGCAGATCTTCCGATAGTCGGCGGATCGATCTTGAGTCATGACCATTTTCAGGGAGGCCGTCACGACTTTCCGATGGCGAAAGCGGAAGTGGAAAAGACGTTTACATTCTCAAGTTATCCAGGAATAAAAGCGGGAATCGTCAAATGGCCGATGTCTGTACTGAGACTGCAGGGGACGGATAAAGAGGAGCTTGTCCGGGCTGCGGAATATTTACTCAACGAGTGGAAGGGCTATTCCGATCCGGATGCTGACGTCATTGCTGCAACGGGGGATGACCCGCATAATACGATTACACCGATCGCACGGCGAAGGGGAGGACTGTTTGAGCTTGATCTTGTTCTCCGCAACAACCGGACGAGTGACGAGCATCCAATGGGAATCTTCCACCCGCATCAGGAGGTTCATCATATTAAGAAAGAAAACATCGGACTGATTGAGGTGATGGGACTGGCTGTTCTGCCGGGCAGGCTGACGGAGGAAATGCAGAAGCTGGCTGAGCTGCTGCCAACTGAACTCGCAGCAGAGCAAATCGCTCAGCATCCGGAACTCAACCAGCACCTTGAATGGGCTCTGGAAATAAAGGAGCGCTGCAGCGTGACAAGCGATAACAGCTATGAGGTTCTGCAGGAGGAATTAGGCAGAGTTTTCGCTATCATCCTCGAGCACGCGGGTGTTTTCAAGCGGAATGAAAAAGGAATGGCTGCATTCACAGCCTTTATTGAAAAAGCGGGGGGAGTTCCCGTCTTACTATAAGCAGACTGGAGTGTTGGAGCATGTATATCGGAGTGGATTACTACCCTGAGCAGTGGCCAGAATCAAGATGGCCTGAGGATGTTACGCTCATGAAGGAGCTTGGCGTCAACGTCGTAAGAATCGCGGAATTTGGCTGGCAGCTGATGGAGCCTGAGGAAGGACACTACGATTTTTCTCTTTATGACAGGGCAATTAAACTGCTGACTGAAAGCGGAATTAAGGTGGTGCTCGGTACGCCGACTGCGACACCGCCGGCATGGCTCATCCAAAAGCACCCCGAAATTTTGCCGACAGATGAGAACGGGGTTCAAATCTCCTTTGGGGCAAGAAGACATTATACGGTGAACAGCCGGATTTTCCGTGAATACACAAAGAAGATTGTGACTGAGATGGCAAAGCACTACGGGCAGCATCCGGATGTAATCGGCTGGCAGACCGACAACGAATACGGACATGAAAAATCGGACCGCAGCTATGGAGAGGAAGACCGTCAAGCCTTCCAGGCGTGGCTTGAGAAAAAATACGGAACGCTCGATGAGCTGAACGAAAACTGGGGCACTGTTTTCTGGAGTCAAACGTACACAGACTGGTCTCAAATTCCGGTTCCGCGCAAGGTTCTCCAGGAACATAATCCAAGCCTGCTGCTGGATTTTGACCGCTTTTGCGCCGATGCATACACAAGCTACAACAAGCTTCAAACTGATTGTTTACGGGAAAATATCCGTGACGATCAGTTTTTAACCCATAACTTCGTGTATACGGATCAAGCGATTAATCAATGGGATATGGCTGAGGATTTGGATTATGTTTCGTACGACAACTACCCTGTTTGGGGCGGACTCGCAGAACCGGTGTCTCCGTCAGCCATTGCCCATCAGCACGACCTGTGCCGGGGAACGAAAAACGGAAAAGGCTACTGGGTAATGGAAGAACTGTCCGGTGCACAGGGCTGGAGTAAAATCGGCTACCTACCGAGACCTGGCCATATTAAGCTATGGACCTACCAGGCAATCTCAAGAGGAGCAGAAGCGATTGTTTATTTCAGGTGGCGCGCAGCCCATTTTGGAACAGAGGAATTTTGCCACGGAATTCTCGATCATGATGGCATTCCTAAACGAAAATACAACGAAGTAAAGGAAGTAATCGACTCCCTGAAGGAACATGGCGACGACTGGATCGCTTCAAAATATGAAGCGCAGGCAGCGGTTTACTATGATACAGAAAATGCCTGGGCGTGGAACATTCAGCCGCAGAGCAGCGCGTTCTCCCACCGGCAGGAGCTGCTGAGGCATTATACGCCTGCACACAAGCTCAACGTAGCGACCGATGCGGTAAACAGCCGCAGCAGTCTTGAAGGATACAAGGTTGTATTTGTCCCAATCTATTTCCTTGAGAATCCGATTTTCACTGAAAAATTGAAGCGTTATGCAGAAAACGGAGGAACTGTCGTATTCAGCTACCGTTCAGGTGTAAAAAAACCGAACAATTTCGTTACAGGCCAAACCCTGCCTGGAGAGCTGACGGAAATGACCGGGATTACGATTAACGAATATGAATCCCTGCAAACCGGCCAGCAAAATAAGGTGAATGGGGTAAAAGGAAGTCTTAGCGGATTAGAGTCCGCTGCGACGGTATGGTGTGACCTGATTGATCCGGTGACAGCAGAAGTGCTGGCCGAATATGATGATTGCTTCTATAAAGGTACAGCTGCTGTGACGAAAAACAAGTACGGAAAAGGAACGGTCTATTATATCGGTACCGCCCTTGAAGAAACCATGCTGACAGCCCTTTACAAAGAAATTTTCCAAGAGGCTGGAGCAGAAATAATCGAAACGCAAAATGGAGTGGAAGTGGTTCGCCGCGAAAAATTCCTGAGTGCCATGAACCACTCCGTTGATCGTCCGGCAGAAATCGACCTTCCGGAAGGAAAATATATCAATTGTGCAACGAATCAAAAAATAAAAGGCGCGTTAAAACTGGGACCGCTTGCGTCTATATTGCTAAAAAAAGAATAAAAAAGAGCCGCTTCTGCAGCAGGAGCGGCTCTTTTTCATATGGGCAGTATAGCCTGTTTATTATATAAACCGAATGAACAAGGATTATACGGAGTAAGAATAAAGAGTAAGAGAATCTGGAGGTGTGAACAAATTATGAACCTCATCGTATCTATATTAGTGGCATTAGTGATTGGCTGGATTGGTGACTTGCTTGTTAAAAACACCATGCCCGGCGGCATCATCGGTTCCATCATCGCCGGCTTTGCTGGCGCATGGCTCGGCAGTGCTCTGCTGGGGAGGTGGGGCCCGGAAATTGCTGGATTTTACATTATTCCGGCAATCATTGGAGCAGCGATTGTTGTATTCCTGACTGGTTTAATCATTAGAGCAACCAGAAGAGGACCATTGTAAACGAGCTGAATATGCAAGCTGATAGACTAATCCAGAGGGTTGGTCTTTTTTTTATGAATTTATTGATGAAGCGTTTCTAAAAAGGAAGTGAATTTAGTGAGTCGTAGACCCCCAGTTACATCATCCTTTTCTATAAACTCTTCCCCGGTATGAAAAAAAGCGGACTTCGCAATTGTTCTTTTTATTACTAGCTATGTTATAGCATGATGGTGATTCTTTAACACCTGTTGATTGCCTGCTGGCTGCAATCAACAGCCAAGGTGAATAGAGCTTTATTATTCAAGTCCTTTTTTGAATCTTTCAAACTACTTAAAGGTAATATAAGGAATGTGAATGAGGTATTTAGAACCATTTATGCGAAGTTCAAGGAATAATAGGTTTTAAAGTAATATTTTAAAGGAATGTATAGAGTAATAAAACCTAAAGGAGTGTCAATCTTATGAACTTTATCGTATCAATCATTGTAGCATTAGTAATCGGGTGGATCGGAGACCTTCTAGTGAAAGGCTCTATGCCTGGAGGAATTATCGGTTCAATTATCGCTGGTTTTGCAGGCGCTTGGTTAGGTCACGGTCTATTTGGAACATGGGGTCCTGATATTGCAGGATTTGCAATCATTCCTGCCATTATTGGTGCAGCCATCGTTGTATTCATCGTACAGCTCGTTATGAGAAAGATGGGCGGTTCAAGAAGAGCTCACAATCATTAATAGAAGGATTTTGCATAGCAGGAATTCTAATTGGAAGACTAACCCAGTAAAGGGTTAGTCTTCTTTTGTATGCAAAATAAATTAGTTCTTTTCCTTCGCAAGGATCACAATTCGTCCGTTTGCAAGCTCTTCCTCAAATTTTAAAGCTTCATTTTGGCTCACACCGAGAGCAGCCATTTTAGAGGTCAATTCCTCTGTTCTTGATCGGAATGCATTCGCCATTGTATTGAATAAGCCCTTATCGAGTGTCTTCATTTTGCTCGTATTTGTGTTTTCTGTCAGGTGCTTTGACCGATCTTCATCCTGAGCGAATAAAAAAATGGAATTTTTGCTGATGCCTTGTTCTTCCAGGTTCTTCACTTTCTCAATGGCCTGAACACCGTTTTCCACAACAAATAATTTCATGCTTATTTCCTCCCCAAGACTTTGTAATATCAACCTTTACCCGATTAAGCAGCTGCAAAAACTAACCGGCTGAAAGGTGATATCAAGCGCAATATATGATTTAATAAAAACATAAGAATCGTAAGTGAGGGATCGCTAAATGAAAATTTCTGTCGTTGTGACCACCTATAACCGTTTATGGGCGCTTGCCGAGTTAATGGAATGCCTATTGCGGCAGACTCTGAAGCCGCACGAAATTATTATTGTGAACGATGCAGGTGAACGAGTGGACAGGCTGAAGGAAATGTATCCTGAACTTCCCATTCATATTCAGCATCTGACGGAAAATGGAGGACATGTTACAGCGAGAAATCTGGGCGTGAGGCAGGCGACAGGAGACGCCATTATGCTGTGCGACGATGATGATTTGCTGATGCCTTCCCATCTGGAGAGAATGTCGCGCTCGCTGGATAAGGCCGACCTTGTGTATTCGGACGCCGAAATCGTCCGCTTTAAATGGCAGCGGTTTATCCGATTCCCTCAGGAGAGGAGACTGTTCGCCTATCAGTATGATCCGCAGAATATGAAGAGGTTCTCCACTTACGTACCGTCCGGAAGTCTGTATAAAAGAAAGCTTCATGAGGAAGTGGGCTACTTTGATTTGGATGTCCATAACTATTGGGATTGGGATTTCATTCTCAGAGTCATGAAGAAACATGTTGTAAAACGGGTTCCTGTTGCCGGAGTCATTTATTCCTTTGATGGCGAGGGAGATAATCAATCGGCCCAGCTGGACTCGGTAAGAGAAGGATTTTTAAATATCTTTGCAGACAAGCACAATCTGGGAGAACTCGAGGTTAAGAACTTTTCCACTCTTCTTGAAGAACCGGAAATTAAAAGTCTGGAATCCTCGAGCGAGATTATTTGGGATGGTATGCCGATCGTCTCCAGGCTCGCCCAGGAGAATTCATTAGCCAAATAGCAAGTCGGGGTGATTACATGAAGCAGCTCATAGAGAATGACTGGTGGAATGAATTAGAAGATGAATTTTCAGCAGAATACTATCTTTCACTTAGGGAAAAGCTCAAGCAGGAGTATGAAAATGGAACGGTTTATCCGGATCCATATGAGCTTTTTAACGCCCTTCATTTAACGCCTTTCAGCCGTGTAAGGGCCGTCATCCTTGGCCAGGATCCGTATCACGGACCGGGACAGGCGCATGGATTAAGCTTTTCGGTAAAGGAAGGTGTCCGAAAACCGCCCTCTCTGAAAAATATTTATAAAGAATTGGCGGAAGATCTTGGCTGTCCCGAACCTGCTCACGGATCCCTCATCAAATGGGCCGAAGAAGGCGTTCTTTTGTTAAATACGGTATTATCAGTTCGAAAAGGGGAAGCGAACTCCCATAAAGGTCTCGGATGGGAGCGGTTTACGGATGAAGTTATCCGGAGTTTAAACAATAAAGAAGAGCCTGTCGTTTTTATCCTTTGGGGAAAACATGCGCAGGCAAAAAAAGAGCTTATTGATCTCACGAAGCATACGGTCATTGAATCTCCCCACCCCAGTCCATTTTCAGCAAACCGAGGGTTCTTCGGCAGCAGGCCATTTTCAAGAACCAATGCATGGTTAAGGGAAAAAGGGTTGAGGGAAATTGACTGGTGTATATGAAAAAGAGGAAGACATAAAAAAAGGCTGGCATCGCGCCAGCCTTTTCTGCATCATTTATACCAGTGATTTTGCACGCTCATGATCGGTTACAATCAGAAGGATTTTCCCTTGATCTAATTTTTCTTCATAAGCCTCAGCCTCTGCTTCAGAAAAGCCTACTTCTTGGAGTTTAGCGCGAAGCTCATCGCCTTTTTTGCTGAACATGTTGCCTACTGCGGTGCCAAGACCCATTTCTGAAATTCCGATTGTGTTGGCATCAGCATTGCCTGCTACACGGTTTGTACGCTCATCATCATGAGAAAGTACGTATAAATCTTTCGGATTGACACCTTGTGCTTTTAATTCCAAAACATCATTTTTCAATGTTTCATCATTTGTATATTCTCTAACTACTGGTTTCATTTCTTGTCGCCTCCTGGTTTTGTTGTCCACTATTCATTTAGCACGAATGAGGACAATTAAAACCTCTGAATACTCTTTTGGTGCTTTTGGACTATTTGTTTTGATGATGGTTGGCCGATGGATCAAACCACTTGTGTTAATGAAAAGAATGATGTACTATATGGTAACTAGCTGCATTGTTCGTAATGATAATAAAGTTTTAACCTTTAAGCTGTAATAGGGAGTTTTACATTGAAGCGAAAATGGCAAGCCTTCGTCTATATGACAGGGAGGACGTCATTTAGCGTTTCTGCGAACACCCACTTGGAGAAGTGGTGGTTTAAAACTTTCTTATAATGAGTTACGGCAAAAGCGGCTACTTCATTTAATTTCTAAACCAGCTTTCTAACGGAGGCTGGTTTTCCTTTTGTTTCCTCTCACCTGCATCCGTACCCCATCCGTGGTAAAATAAAGGAATGTACTTCAAGAGAAGGAGGGTCGATATGGACATTTCGATACACCAGCTGCTGAATAAAATGGAAGCCGAGCTTCGGGAAGCAAGAATATCCGGTTCGGATCAAGCCATCCGCGAAAAGCTTCTCGTGATTAAAAGCCTTTGCGATGTTGTACTGGATCAAGAACCGGTGCGCTATCCTGAAAAGCCTAAGTCAGAGAGCGGAATCAGCGAGTATGAACTTCAGAAAATGATGGGAATTTCCAAGCCTGCCTCTCAGAAGTCCCTTGGAACCGGTGAACGTTTCAAAGATGAAGGAGCCAATGGCTCATCGCTGTTTGATTTTTAATAAGCCGTTTTTTCGGCTTTTTTTAATGGAGGATTCCAAGATATGAAATTGCTATTATCAGCCCTTCAATGGGTGTTCTTTATTATTGCTTCAACAATCGTCGTTCCGATTGCAATCGGACAGCTGTATCAGCTCGATGGCAGCCAGACGGCTATTCTCATTCAAAGCACCTTATTTGTTCTTGGTCTTGCCGGTTTAATGCAGGTTCTTTTTGGACATAAACTGCCGATAAATGAAGGGCCGGCTGGGCTGTGGTGGGGAGTTTATTCCATCTACGCCGGACTGAGCAGCACACTGTTTGCAAGCTACATAGATACGCTTCAGAACCTCCAGGGCGCCCTGCTGATGAGCGGCGGCTTCTTCCTGCTGTTTGCCATTTTCGGACTGATTGATAAATTGGCCAAGCTCTTTACACCGCTTGTTACAGGGGCATATCTTCTTCTCCTTGTTTTCCAGCTGAGCGGATCCATTGTAAAAGGAATCATGGGAGTAGGCTACAGAGGGTCAAAGGTGGATCCGGCTGTATTCGCAGCCGCAGCGGCAATCCTGCTTTTTACCTTTTTCCTAAGCCGGATGAAGCGGCAATTTTTCAAGCAATATTCCATCCTGATCGGCCTGCTCGCTGGATGGGGAGTTTTTGCTTTGCTCGGCTTAGCCAAGCCGGTTAAAGGGACCACGGATTGGTTCTCCCTGCCCGTCCTGTTTCCATTCGGTGCCCCGGTTTTCAATGCAGGCATGATTGTCACCGCCTTTTTTATCACCCTGCTGCTCATCGCTAATATGCTCGCAAGCATTAAAGTGGCCGAGCAGGCAGTAAAAGCATTAAACAAGGATGAAAAGGATGAGCATGGACGCGGAAGAAGAGCCGGTATTTTTGCCGGAATCAGCCACGGAATCAGCGGTCTTACGGGAGCGGTTGGGCCTGTCCCGATCTCCGGAGCCGCTGGATTCATCACGACTACAGGAAATGGCGCACGGCTTCCGTTTATCATAGCCAACCTGCTTGTCATCGCTCTGAGCATGATTCCACTCGTATTAAACTTGTTTGCTGCCCTTCCTGCACCTGTGGGGTTTGCCGTACAGTTTGTCGTTTTCTCCGGGATGATTGGAATGGCGCTGAGACAGCTGAATGAAACAGCGGATAAAGACCGAATGCTCTATACAATAGGGATAGCTTTGCTGACAGGAACCGGAGCGATGTATGTTCCTCCTGCCGCATTTGAAGGATTCCCTCCTGTATTGATTTCCATCTTCAACAATGGTCTGATCTTAGGAACCATTATTGCCATTATCGTCGATCAGCTCACAATGAGGTTCGGCAAGAAGGCGTAACCGTCACAAAACGTTCAACAGAGCGGCAGTTGGAAAGTTTTCACCCGTAAGGTAAGATGAAAAGAGACGATTTCATAACAGGAGCTGGTCGAAATGAAGCTGTTTATTATCCTTGCCGCAATTAACGCCTTTTTAGCTGTAGCACTAGGTGCTTTTGGAGCACACGGATTGGAAGGGAAAATCCCTGAAAAATACATCGCCATCTGGGAAAAAGCGGTCACATATCAGATGTTCCACGCAGGAGGACTGTTCGTTGCTGCGTTTCTCGCAGATAAAATCTCTCAGGCTGGACTGGTCACGTGGGCTGGCTGGCTCATGTTCGCAGGAATCATCCTTTTTTCAGGAAGCCTTTACGTACTCGCTGTCACCCAAATCAGCGTACTTGGCGCGATCACACCGCTTGGAGGACTATGCTTCCTTGCCTCTTGGGTCTTGATTGTCGTTGCTGCATTTAAATTTATGTGAACAGGGAAAGGGCGGTGCATTTGGCACCGCCCTTTTTGTGTGGTTTGGAAATTGTATTTTGTGTGATCGGCGAGTGCACTGACCCCCGCTCAGGTAAAGGAGTAAAGCTCCGTCCCCATTCTGTTTAGGCCTTACTCTCCCAAAGGTTTGTCAGGAGCTGCCTTTGGCCCCTTCTGCGGTGAAGCGCTGAGGGTCAGTGCAGTGCACTGACCCCCGCTCAGATAAAGGACTAAAGCTCCGTCCCCGTCCTGTTTCCGCCTTACTCTCTCAAAGGGTCGTGAGGAGGTGCCTTTGCCCCCGTTTGCGGTGAAGCAGTGAGGGTCAGTGCAACTTCACCCAGTCAACTTTACATCATCGCGGCGAAGAAGCTGACATTCCAAATGGATATTCATAATTAATCTCTTCGTCAAATGTAATGTAATCAAGGTAGACCATCAGAAGCAGGAACCGTCTGCCGGTTTGCGGATCACTCAAAATAATATGATCGCGGCCTGCGGCTTCAATGGTTCCCTTGAATATCATGGCGTTCCATTCTTTGTTGTTTTCAAACGTCATATAAACAGTGGCTGTCTTTCCGCGGTTCAGCCGCAGGATGTTTTCGATATAGGATTCTTCAAGCGGAAGCATCCCCGGTATGCTTTGCGAGGGGGAGGACTGGGATTGCATAGGCGGAACCTGAAGGCCCTGCTGCCCCTGCATGCCTCCCATACCTCCCATACCGCCTTGCCCCTGCTGCTGCCCTTGCTGTCCTTGCATACCGCCCATTCCCGGCTGACCCTGTCCTTGCTGCATTTGTCCCTGCCCCTGCTGCCCCTGCATCGCATACGGCTGATAGGCACGGTAATCATAGGAACCATCATATCCGGCCTCATAGCCGTATCCGTATGCGGGATATGGGTAGGGCTCCTGCTGCTGTCCACTATTCCCTTGCTTTTTATTGAATAACATTTAAATCCCCCTTTTCAATCATTCTCATCATCTTAGCGCGTCGAATAAACGGAGGCACAGGCTTCCTGGCTGGGTGTGTAAAAGCAATGTGATTTGCAGCGCCCGGAGTTCGCCTGATTGTACCAGGTGCCAGGGCAGTTACCGCCTGGCCTGAAAAACCAGAGGGAATATTCCCCTGGACGGTAACGGCTGGGCAATGACCTTTTTGGCAAGATCGATTTCACTGGAACGTGCTCTTTGATAAAAGTAGCCTTTCTGAGTTGCTTCAAACCCGCCTGGCCGCTGAAAAATCATTCTTTCAATGGATGAAATTTTTAAAAATCCAGACAATCGGCCCTGACCCGGTTTACCCCCGCATTTCCGGCCAGAAGCATTCCTGTCGGGCCGTCTCCTTGACCTTCCGCCGATTCAGTTCTTTGTCGTTGTAAGGAACAACAGCCATGCCTTCACCCCTAAAAAGAGATTGAAAAAAGACTGAACGCTATTCTCATAGTATGAGAAAAGAAGGGGATTATTCTTTTTTAAAAAGGCAAAAATCGAAAAATGCTTCATAGGCTAGGATTAAGGGGGCGTTGAAAATGATGGGATTTTATAGAACCGGAAATTCGCTGGCCTATAGACAGGTCAGGGCAAATATCATTACATTAAGCGAAATTCAGCTGATGGGCTTTGTTTCGGCTGCACCGGTTTTAACCATTACCGGAGATGATGGAACGAGCTTTCGGGCGAGGAGCAGCGGCAATGGAAGCTATCGGCTGACAGGGGACAGGTTTCTTAAAATCGGAGTCACCTACCGGATTGCGGATTTAAATGTCAGAGCGGCGGTTCCAAAGCTGCTGGAGGCAAGACAGACTGCAGCGAATCAAATTGAAATGGTATATGACCGCCCATGTGACCTGGCATCTGCTGTAAAGGTGACAAATTACTGGATAAGAGTCAGTCAAGCACAGCCCACGGGAATCGGGACAGTGGGGATGAATGGCCGTTTGCTTCCATCAAACAGTCTAACCCCGCAAAATTCGGTTATTGCCCCGACGGATTCAACGAAAATGAGATTTACCATCCTATTTAAACAAAATGCGGTGCCAGGTATTGTCCACGAAGTTCTGCCATGCTTCGTTAATGAGGAGGGACATACCGGATACCGCGGGGAGAACTGGGATCAGGATAGCCGCAACCAGTTTACTGCGCGTTAAAAAAAGCTCTTTCCGCTGGGAAAGAGCTTTACTCATTAAATATGAAAAAAAGATGAAACCTTTTCAGTGGAGAGAATATTCCCTACATAGAAGGATCCGAATTCGCCGTAGCGTGCGCTGACTTCGTCAAAACGCATTTCATACACTAATTTTTTGAATTGAAGAACGTCATCTGCAAAAAGCGTAACGCCCCACTCATAATCATCGAAGCCGACTGAGCCGGAGATGATTTGCTTTACTTTGCCCGCATATTGTCTGCCGATCATGCCGTGGCTTCTCATCAGGCTTTTGCGCTCGTCCATTGGAAGCATGTACCAGTTGTCATTGCCCTGTCTGCGCTTGTCCATCGGATAGAAGCAAACATGATTTGCTTTCGGAAGCTCCGGATACAATCTTGCCCGGACTTGAGGGTTTTCATAAGGATCGCCATCTCCTGCAAGGTAATTGCTCAGCTCGACAACGGAAACGTATGAAAAAGCCGGCAGGGTGAATTCAGCGAGACGGGATTTGTTAAACTCCATCTCAATCTCGTTTAATTCCTCCATCGTAGGTCTTAAAACCATCATCATGAAATCAGCTTTTTGCCCGACAATGCTGTAAAGGGCATGGCTGCCTTTTCCTGCTTTCTCGACGGCGCCCCATTTTTCAAGAAGGCCTGTGAATTCGCGGATGACCATTTCGCGTTCATCGCCCGTAAGCATTTTCCATGCTGCCCAATCAAGCGTTCTGAAATCATGGAGACTGTACCAGCCATCAAGTGTTTGTGCGGCTTCATTTTTTGGCATTTCGTTCAAGTCGATCCACTCCTATTCTCACTATGTATTCTAACCTAACTATATCATAAATTAACGGTTCGCTCTGTGAATAAAACTTGAAGGAAACAAGGATGATAAAAGAGGGAAAAAAGGTACAGATAAGAAGTCAGTCAGTTTTGAAAATAAAGAATTATTCACTGATAACGCTGTCATAACTGGAGATGACTTGAATTTCCTGCTGAGTGAAGTATCCTAAACTAGGAAGCATTAGAGGCACTAAATAAGGAGGGCATTCATTTGTCAGATTTGTTTGCAACGTTAAAAGAAAAAGTTACTGGTAAAGATATAAAAATCGTTCTTCCTGAGGGGACAGACGAGCGTATTCTTGAGGCAGCATCCCGTCTTGCTGCAGAAGGCGTATTAGAGCCAATCGTCATTGGAAACAAGCAAGAGGTTGAGCAGAAAGCGGCTGACCTGAATGTAAAGCTTGATGGTGTTGAAATTAAAGACCCGAACAGCTTCGAAGGCTTTGAAGATATGGTTCAGGCATTTGTTGAACGCCGTAAAGGAAAAGCAACGGAAGAGCAGGCTCGTGAAATTCTGAAAGACGAAAACTACTTCGGCACGATGCTTGTGTATACTGGACAAGCTCACGGCTTGGTGAGCGGAGCGGCACACTCTACAGCTGATACCGTTCGTCCGGCACTTCAAATCATCAAAACAAAGCAAGGCATGAAAAAAACGTCCGGCGTATTCATCATGGTCCGCGGAGACGAAAAGTACGTATTTGCTGACTGTGCCATCAACATTTCTCCAGATGCTCAGGACTTGGCAGAGATTGCAGTTGAAAGTGCCAATACAGCAAGCATGTTTGACATCGAACCGCGTGTTGCGATGCTGAGCTTCTCAACTAAAGGATCAGCTAAATCACCTGAAACGGAAAAAGTGTCAGAAGCGGTAAACATCGCAAAAGAATTGGCTCCAAACCTTGTGCTAGACGGTGAATTCCAATTTGATGCGGCATTCGTTCCATCTGTAGCAGAAAAGAAAGCTCCGGACTCCGTAATCAAAGGCGACGCAAATGTATTTGTATTCCCGAGTCTCGAAGCAGGGAACATCGGCTACAAAATCGCACAGCGCTTAGGAAACTTCGAAGCGGTCGGACCGATCCTTCAAGGCCTGAACATGCCGGTCAATGACCTTTCCCGCGGCTGCAGTGCAGAGGACGTTTACAAGCTTTCTCTTATAACAGCAGGACAAACGGTACAATAAATTTTGATAGGGAGCTGGACTGAGAGGATGAAAATCCTTTTGGTGCCGGCTCTTTTTTTATGAAGAGGTGTCCAAGAGGGGGCAGTCCCGTCATGCTTCACCGCATTAGGGGACAGAGACCGCACAGCTCAAGCCCTTATGTATCAACGGTTTGCAGAGGTGGTGCCGGAGCTTTAATACGGTAAAATTGCAGGGGACTGGCACGGTGCCAGTCCCGTCATGCTTCACCGTAACGGGGGACAGAGACCGCACAGTGCAAGCCCTTAAGTATCAATGGTTTGAAGATGCGGTGCCGGAGCTTTAATACGGTAAAATTGCAGGGGACTGGCCCCTCCACCCCCCGCTGCCCTGCCCCGCCACCGCAGATGGAAACGCTAACCACAAGAGAGCCAGTCCCCACCGCAGTTCTCCCCTAACCACAGAAGTGCCACTCCCTTTTTCTCCGCCGAATAGTTCATGCTATAATAGAAACACTGCAGAACGATCGGATAGAAAGGATCACATGACCATGACAGAAAAGTCTTTAAACCTATTAATGCAGCCTGAATGGAGAATACTGGATCAGTCCAGTCTTGGACCCCAATTTGACGCAAAGCAGTCATTTGCTTACGATGATACTCTTTGCACGTCAGCGGGATCCTTGGCGTCCCCTGCGACGGCCAGGACGTGGGTTCATCACGACACGATCGTTTTAGGAATACAGGATTCCCGGCTGCCCTCTATTGATGAAGGAATAGAGTATTTAACCTCTCGAGGGTACCGGACAGTTGTCAGGAATTCGGGCGGGCTCGCGGTTGTACTGGATGAAGGGGTGCTGAACATCTCTCTTATTTTTCCTGAAACAGATAAAGGAATTGATATAAACAGAGGATATGACGCTATGTGGGAGCTGATCAAGATGATGTTCCCCGGCCATGCAGCTGGCATAGAAGCAAGAGAAATCACGGGTTCCTATTGCCCTGGCAGCTATGATTTAAGTATTGGCGGCAAAAAATTCGCTGGAATTTCGCAAAGGCGCCTTCGAAACGGGGTCGCTGTGCAAATTTATCTTTGTGTAACAGGCAGCGGATCGGACCGTGCGGAGATCATCCGGAATTTTTACGAAAAGAGTCTGAAGGGAACGGCGACAAAGTTTGAGTATCCGGTCATTGTTCCGGAAGTAATGGCTTCCTTAAGCGAGCTTTTCGGATTGGAAATGAGCATTCAGGATGTGATGCTCAAACTTCTTACTTCCTTAAAAAACCTCAGCGGACGGATTTTTTCGTCCTCTCTTTCTATGGAAGAACAGCTGATTTTCGAAAAGAACTTGACCCGGATGATCGAAAGAAACAAAAAAATAGGGATTTCCTAAAAAGAGACGCCCCCGAAACGGGAGCGTCTTCTATATTTAATAGGGGGAGGGGGCAAAGAGTTATTCGGCTACTTTTTCAAGGTTTCCATTCCGGTCCATTTTGAACTTTGGAGCAGACCGGTCTTCCTCTTCAAACAGAGTCAGTTTTCTTGCGCGATTCATGATTTTCATCAATGTTTCATAGTCTTCCTGAATCGTATCGGAATCTTCTTCCATTTTAGCAATTCTGATTTCCAGTTCTTCATTACGACTTGCGAGCTCATCCAGTTCACGCTTTAAGCGGATGTTTTCCTGCTTAAGCGCAGTACTGTGGTTCGCCCGGCTTTCGTATGTTTCAAGAAACGAAATGACTTGATCCATCGTAATGGCTCCTGATGATACAGGTATACTAGCAGGCTGTTTAAGGGTTGTATAGGAAACCCCATTCAATTCCTCGTAGTCCAGCTCTTCATCCTGCACAGGTGCTGTATAGGATGAAATAGCAGGTTCATAGGTTTGCTCCTCTGCGAACTCCTCTTTATATACGGGCTTAACCGATGCGGATGGTGCCTCAGGGGGTGCGTAGAGCAGCTTTTTCTTAGCCGGCTGGCCTTTTCCAAGTGCTCTCATTTTTTGTTTCCGCTGTTTTTTTGCAAGCTGCAGCGCTTTCTCATATTGATGGCGCACGACTGCGTTCCAGCGGAATCCGCATGCGGCGGATGTACGGTTTAATTTATCTCCAACTTCTTCAAATGCATTCAGCTGCGTACTTCCTTCACGTACATGACGCAGAACGGTTTCGGCAAGCAGCAGGTCATTTTCTTCAGACCAGGCATCCTGTCTCTGTTTCATGATCTCAACTCCCATTAACTGTAATGTTTTCCTGCTAACAGAATGGCCGGATTTAAAATCTTTTATACATATTTTTGAAAGGATAATAGAAAAATTATGAAAGTTTCGGAAGATGATTGAATTCTTTATGAGCTTGCAAGCGGTGAATAATCGGGGTAAAATAGCCCTTAGTGTTTTAAAAAGACAATGAGGGCTCTGGCTCTTACTATAGAAATTTTCATGAAAGAAAGGAAATGGGGATTCATGGCGAATGAATTTCGTATTTGCGACGATTGCCAGGCAACCAACATTAAAACCCTCGTCCCCCGCTTGAAAAAAGCGGACCCTGAAGCAGCCATTGATATCGGCTGCCAATCATACTGCGGACCAGGCAGAAAAAAATCGTTTGCATTCGTAAATAACCGTCCGATTGCAGCCTTGAGCGAGGATGAACTGCTGGATAAAATTGAAAAAAAACTGAACAAATAAATCGCCGGGCATTGTTTTGCCTTGGTGATTTTTTTCTTTTAATGATTCCGATTATTCATCCGCTAAATAGGGCAATACATGACTATGCCCTCTATTCAGCATCCTGCATTTATTTCAGAATATAGGAATTTTTTCATTCAGCTACACCGGGAAAACAGCTATAATGGATACAAGTAAAACGGAAGAGGGAAAAGAATGGCAAATCGCAACGGTAAATTGTCCGAAGAAAAGGTATTTAAAGACCCGGTTCACCGTTATATTCATGTCCGGGACAAGCTGATTTGGGATCTGATCGGTACGCCTGAATTTCAGCGTCTGCGGAGAGTCCGCCAGCTTGGCACAACCTATCTTACTTTTCACGGGGCCGAGCACAGCCGGCTGAATCATTCTCTGGGAGTATACGAGATTGTACGGAGGATCGTTGATGACGTCTTCAAGGGAAGACCAGAATGGAATGAGGAAGAACGCCTTGTCAGTCTTTGTGCGGCTCTGCTGCATGACCTGGGCCACGGGCCGTTTTCCCATTCCTTCGAGAAGGTTTTCCATATGGATCATGAAGATTTTACCCGCAGAATCATTCTTGAAGATACCGAGGTCAATCGGGTACTGAAAACGGAAGGCAGAGACTTTCCGAAAAAAGTGGCAGAAGTCATCGCTAAAACCTACTCCAATAAACAAGTGGTTTCCTTAATTTCAAGCCAGATTGATGCCGACCGCATGGATTACCTGCAGCGTGATGCCTACTACACGGGAGTGAGCTACGGCCATTTTGATATGGAACGGATTCTTCGCGTCATGAGGCCAAGAGAGGATCAGGTTGTCATTAAATACAGCGGAATGCATGCTGTAGAAGATTACATCATGAGCCGATATCAAATGTATTGGCAAGTTTATTTCCATCCTGTAACAAGAAGTGCGGAAGTCATATTAACGAAAATCCTTCACCGTGCGAAGCAGCTTCATAAAGAGTACTATTCCTTTAAACAGGAGCCGGTTCACTTCTACTCTTTATTTGAAGACGAAGTAACATTGAAGGATTATTTGAAGCTGGACGAATCTGTCATTCTCTTTTATTTTCAGGCTTGGGAAGAGGAGCAGGATGAAATTCTCTCCGACCTGTGCCGCCGGTTTTTAAACCGCAATCTATTTAAATATGTTGAATTCAACCCGTCTAATGAACAGATGATGAAGCTGATGGAGCTGAAAGCCCTGTTTAAGAAAGCGGGAATCGACCCTGAATATTATCTTGTCCTGGATTCCTCATCCGATCTGCCATACGATTTTTACCGTCCTGGAGAAGAGGAAGAACGCCTTCCGATCCATCTCCTTATGCCAAGCGGTGAAGTCAGGGAACTGTCCAGACAATCAGAAATCGTAGACGCCATTTCCGGAAAAAGAAGAACGGACCACAAATTGTATTTTCCGCGTGACCTCATAGAAGATTTATCAACAAAGCGAACGGCAAAGAAAAAGATTATGGAACTGCTCAATCTGAATAGATAGAGAGAAAAACGGAGTTAGGAGATGACGGGGAATTGCTTAACGAACACGCAAAAGTCTTGAAGGTGTTTTCGTCGGCCGGAGAAGTCATTGGACGGAAGAAACTTCAAAAAATGATCTACATCGCGAAGAAAATCGATTATCCATTTTATGAAAAATACGATTTTCACTTTTACGGACCATACTCAGAGGAACTGACCCTTCGGATTGAAGAACTGTGCAACCTTGGATTTGTAGACGAAGTTCGGGAAAAGAAAGGCGGATATTATCAATACCGCTACAATTTAACCGAATCCGGAGAGGAATTTCTGGCAAACCATGACCTTAATATCCCGCCGCTGGACGTCTGCATGACCGACTTGAACGGACAATCCGCCAGGTTCCTTGAACTCGTATCCACCGTCCTGTATTTTGACAGCCTCGAGCGGGAAGAGGTAAAGGAGAAGGTGTTTACCCTCAAAAGCAAACAGAAGTACACAGAAGAAGAAGTCGATGAAGCATACACCTATGTGGAAGCGCTGAAAGAGAAAACAAAGCATTAAGGTAGATGGGGCCGATCCAGTGGATTGGCCTCGTTTTTTTTTGCTGTGATTTCGATGTGCATTGTCCTTTGCACTTTGCACTCTTTGCACTGACCCCCGTTGAATCACCGCACTGGGGGCCAGAGCAAGAAATCAGCCAGTCTGCGCCAGATCGGCGATAGCAGAGTGAGGGGACGGAGGTTTAGTGCTTTAGCAGAGCGGGGGTCAGTGCACTGCACTGACCCCCGTCGAATCACCGCAGCAGGGGCCAGAGCAAAAAATCAGCCAGCCTGCTACACATCGGCGTTCGAAGGGTGAGGGGACGGAGGTTTAGTGCTTTAGCAGAGTGGGGGTCAGTGCAAAAACCATACTCGCACTCTGTAAATCTCCTAACCGTCACACGGTGCCAGTCCCCACATTCATCACCGCAGCAGGGGACAGAGGCCATACTCTTTGAAGCCTTGCCCAGCAAGGGTTTAAAAAGCGGGTGCCGGAGCTTTCGTTCACTAATGAAGCGCGGGTCAGGAACCCGCGCCGGTTATTATCTGCAAACCGAATAGCAAAGCAAGAGTCAGTGCAAACCAAACTCTCTCTCTGCAATCTCCGCAAATTCATCAGCAGAAATCCCGTGCTTCTCTGTATGTCCGCCCTCTGTTACCGAAAAGGATGACTCAGATAACGTTTTGAATCCAGCTTCCGTCCGCATTGCAGCAAGCGGCTTCTTATTAAACGGGGAGTCGGGATGCTCATGGATTTTTGTCTGCATGTTTTGTAAACCAGCCAGGTTCAACACCCTGTCCGGGTTAAAAGCGTAGCCTGTTTTCCAACCGTCATCCTCTGCAAGCTTCATTTCAAGCAGATGGCTGCCTTCGCGCGTCTTTTTTTCTATGATCCGAAATTGGCCTGCCGATGATTCGATGATTTCGCCATTCATCGGGATCGGCTTTTGAGCGACATTTGTTCCGAATCCAGCGTCGAGAATATAGGAGCCGTCTTCTGTGCGGATTAAAATAGCAGCATGGGTGCCGCTCAGGCTCCAATTCTGTATGGCATGGTTGAATACGGTTCCCTGGACAAGCTGGGCATCAAAATGATTCTCCAGTAAAAAATAGTACAGAAGCGGATTTAATTCATAGCAGACGCCGCCCTGGTTCTGCTCAATGATTTTTTCGAAAAGGGATTCAGCATTGAGCGGAATGCTTCTGTTCCGCAGGATCCCCAGGTTTTCGAATGGAATGTGATGGGCAAAGGCGGTTAAAATAGTTTCCAGGTCTTGAAATGGAACGCTTCCTTTGTCTTTGAGGCCAATTCTTTTAAGAAATGATGGATGAAGATTCATCTGTTTTCCCCCTATTCGAAAAAACGGCCCGCCGATTACTCAGCAAGCCGCTTTCTTATGATTACTCCATATCGCTTAAACGTTTTCCGGCAACACCGTAATGGTTTTTCGTCATTTCTTCAATGAAAACGACGATTTTGTCTTCAGATGCTCCGGTGGTGTCAGATACAGCGGCCGTTACTTTTTCAACGAGGGCTTTCTTTTGCTCTTCTGTACGGCCTTCAAGCATTTTTACAGTTATGTACGGCATTTAGAATCGCTCCTTTAGAATTGTTTGCATCCATAAGAACTTGAGACTGATATTCATCTTTAAATATAGTATACTTTAATCAGAAAATCGATGCAGTGATTATGTGTCAAAGGAGAAGTGCGCGTGGAAGATACATTCAGTTTTTTGGCCTTTGATTTAGAAGTGCTGCCATATGTGATCCTGACATTGCTGGCTGCATTTACGGTGCATGAATTTGCACATGCCTATGTTGCATATAAATTTGGGGATCCGACAGCGAAAAATGAGGGCAGACTAACCTTATCGCCGATTGCACATCTGGACCCTTTTGGAACGATCCTGATCTTAATTGCCGGTTTTGGATGGGCAAGACCTGTTCCGGTTAACCGGTTTTATTTTAAAAAGCCAAGACTTGCAGGCGTGCTTGTTTCCGTTGCAGGACCGGTGAGCAATCTGCTCATGGCCTTTTTAGGCACGGCTGTATGGAGCATCCTCCTCGTATCGGGAACGGCTGAGAGCTTCTCCCCGCAAGTCACGGATGCCTTGAAAAATTTCTTTGATATTTTTGTCGGCTTAAACGTTACATTATTCCTGTTCAACCTGCTTCCGCTGCCTCCGCTAGACGGATACCGGATCCTTGAGGATTTGGCTCCAAGGACATGGAGACCAAGGATGACGCAGTTTGAAACATACGGATTTATTGTATTTATCGTATTATTCGTGACACCTCTCGATCAATACACGGTTTGGCCGTTTCTCGAAACGGGCAGATATTTAGTTATGAACCTTTTTTATGGGATATTAAACCCGCTGTTTTAGGAGGCTTTTTAAAATGGAAGAAAAAAAGAAAAAGAGCATAGGCTTTAATATCATCAAAAGTGACCCGACAGACGGGCATGGCGGCTTCGGTGTCGGAGCACTCAGCCTGGATAACATTTCTCCGGTCTTCGTAGACGTAAATGAAGGGGAAGCATTTGTCGATATCGGAGCAATGCATGCCCGCAGTGTAGTTGAAAAGGGCATTAAATTCCTTCCGAATAAAGAGGATGTGCCGGATGCAAAACCATTCTGGCTCGTCTGGGTAACCATCGATCGCAAGCCTGAAGGACCATACTACGCTGGTGTGACCGCCTGTGAGATGACGGTCAACCGGGAAATTAGAAGAGGCTATAAATCCTTACCGGAGCATGTGAATAAAATGGATAAATCCATGAAACGGCAGATTATGGTCGAGCATATGGATGAGAGGTCCAAAGAGATTCTTGCCCAATTCCTCATCTCCCACGATGCCGGAATGTGGCAGCGTTCAGAGGCGAAGCTGAAGGAAGATTTGAAGGCTTAAATAAAGAAAACCGAGCGGATCGCCGCTCGGTTTTTCTATTCCCAGAATTTTAGTTTCTTCCAGAAGCTTTCCTTTTGCTTCTCTTGCTTCTTAGCAGGCTCATGTCTATGTTCCTGGTGTTCTATGCACATCTCTGTTGGCTCAGTTCCGGCCAGGTAATAAACAAAACGCTTAACCGGACAGCCGGGACCGGCAAGCTTGCCGGTCTCCGGATTAATGTAGACGCCGGTAACGCCTTCAGGAGGCTTGAACTCCTTCAGCGGTTTTCCTCGCAAGGCGTCTTCCATAAAACCTGCCCATATTTTTTTGGCATAGGAGCGCTCTTCAACCTGTTCAAGCGCCTTATCTCGGTCATAGCCCGTCCATACACCAGTAACCAGGTCCGGACTGTAGCCGATCATCCAGCTGTCTGTTTGGGTTGAGCCTGATTTGCCCGCGTAAGTACGCGTCAGATTCTTGGTGATTTTATCGCCTGTTACAGAGGTATAAGCGTTTAGCTTTGTATCAAACATTCCCGTCATCAGCTGAGTCGTCACGAAGGCTGCTTTTTCATCCAATACCTGCTTTCCAGCTGCTGGTTTTCCTTCATAGAGGACGTTTCCGGTAGCATCCTCGATTCTAGTTACATACACCGGTCTGATTCTTTTCCCCCCATTAGCGAGAATTCCATAAGCATTTACCATTTCTTCAAGCCTCGCCGGTGCCGTTCCAAGTGCTAGCGATGGCAGTTCAGGAAGCTTGCTGGTGATTCCGGCCGCTCTCGCAGTCTCCGCGAGCTTTTCCGGTCCGATAAACAGATGGGTTTTAACAGCATAGATGTTATCGGAGAGGGCGATCGCCTGGGCGAGAGTGATGGGTCCGTTCGCATAGTAATCATTGTAGTTGCTTGGTTTATACGTTGATTTTCCCGAATCGTATTCAAAGACAGTCGGTTTGCTGACCATCAGGGTGGATGGCGTAAAACCGTTCTGGATGGCTGCATAGTACAGGAACGGTTTGATTGTCGATCCTGGCTGCCTGAAGGCCTGTGTTACCCGGTTAAATGGACTCTTATCATAGTCCCGTCCTCCTGCCAATGCCCGTACTGCTCCGGTTTTCGGATCGATGGAAATCAGCCCTGTCTGGATAGCGGAATCGGGATCAATGACATCCTTTACCTGTTTCTCAGCTTTTTGCTGAAGCACAGGATCGAGCGTCGTATAGATTTTCAATCCGCGGGTCGAGAGGGCTCCCTGTTCTACACCAAGCAGCCTGGCCGTTTCTTTCAATGCCTGATCATAAAAGTAGGGAGCATCCGTTTTCGCTTCCTCTTCAGGTTTCGGCCCTGCATAAATAAGGGGTTCGCGCTCTGCTGAGACTGCCTGCTCCCGTTTTATGGCCCCTGCACTGACAAGTGAGCTTAAGATCAGCTTCTGCCGCTCCTTTGCTCTTTTTTCATTTAAGAAAGGAGAGTATTGGCTTGGTCCTTTAGGGATCCCTGCAAGCATGCTCGCTTCGGCAAGTGTCAATTCTTTCGCGCTTTTCCCGAAATATGTCTTCGAAGCCGCTTCAATGCCGTAGGCTCCATGCCCGTAATAAATGGTATTTAAATAGCCTTCCAGAATTTCATCCTTGCTGTAGTTCACTTCAAGGCGGACCGTATAAAAAGCTTCCGTCAGCTTCCTCGTCCAGGTTTTGTCATGGCTTAAATAAAGATTCCGGGCATACTGCTGGGTAATGGTACTGGCACCCTGAATTTTGGCCATTGCTTTCAGGTCGGCTAAAGCCGCTCCGGCAATCCGTTTGAAATCAAATCCGTGATGCTCGAAATAGTGGCGGTCCTCTATAGACAAAGTGGCCTTAACCGCATACGGGGAGATATCCTCAAGGTTCGTCCAATAGCGTTTTTCCCCATAATGCGTTTCTCCCAATTTTGAATGATCGCTTGCAAATAGAATGGTTGACTGTGGTACGTTTAAAGACGGAGGCCCCTGCAGCTTGGCTGCAAGCAGAACCATGCCCGCGGCTATGGACATCAATGCGAGCAGCATCAAGCCAATGAAAAATAAAGCGCGAACCAGTTTAATTGTCCGGCGTATTCTTGAAGGATGGATCACGTTCATTTTTTTACACCCCGTTTCGTCTCAAATCTCTTCTTACCATTATGGAAAAAGATCTGTATTTCTAAACAGCGGGGGGCCGATAGTCCTTAAAAATTTCTTGCATTTTTGCAGGATTCCTCTATACTTTTTTAGAGATTGGGATAGGGTTTTGTTTTAGGCGGTTGGGGTAGGTTAACTGTGTACAAACAAGACGGTCTCAGAAATGACAACACATACTCGAAAGGATGATCAAAACATGTCCGAACTTTGGTATACAGAGAAGCAGACTGACAGCTTTGGAATCACGATGAAAATTAAGCGCACTTTACATACAGAACAAACGGAATTTCAGCACCTCGAAATGGTAGAAACCGAGGAGTTCGGAAACATGCTGTACTTGGACGGCATGGTCATGACGTCTCAAAAGGACGAGTTTGTTTACCACGAAATGGTTGCGCACGTTCCTCTTTTCACTCACCCGAATCCTGAGAACGTTCTTGTAGTAGGCGGCGGAGACGGCGGAGTCATCCGTGAAATCCTGAAGCACCCGAGCGTGAAGAAAGCAACGCTTGTTGATATTGATGGAAAAGTAATCGAGTACTCTAAAAAATATTTGCCGGAAATCGCCGGGAAGCTTGACGATCCACGCGTAGACGTAAAAGTAGGAGACGGCTTCCTTCATATCGCTGAGAGCGAAAACGAATATGACGTAATTATGGTAGACAGCACAGAGCCTGTTGGACCGGCTGTAAACCTATTTACAAAAGGCTTCTATGCCGGTATTTCAAGAGCACTTAAAGAAGATGGAATTTTCGTCGCTCAATCGGACAACCCTTGGTTCACACCTGATTTGATCCGCAACGTGCAGCGCGACGTTCGCGAAATCTTCCCGATTACGAACCTGTATATTGCAAACATTCCAACGTACCCAAGCGGCATGTGGACATTCACGATCGGATCGAAGAAATACAATCCGCTTGAAGTACCGGAAGACCGTTTCCACGACATCGATACGAAGTACTATACAAAAGAACTTCATAAAGCAGCATTCGTACTGCCGAAGTTTGTACAGGACTTAACGAAATAAGATGAATCAAAAGGGCGTTTAACCAAACGCCCTTTCCTAAATTGGAGGGTGAAAAATGAAATTTGATGAAGCTTATTCAGGTAACGTATTTATTAAAAGCCATCCGTCTTATGAGGAAAGCGAGGCGGTTATTTACGGCATGCCAATGGACTGGACCGTGAGCTACCGTCCGGGATCAAGATTCGGCCCGTCCCGCATCCGCGAGGTGTCCATCGGCCTCGAGGAGTACAGCGCCTATTTAGACCGTGAGCTGGAAGAGGTTAAATATTTTGACGCCGGCGACATCCCTTTGCCGTTCGGCAACCCGCAGCGCAGCATTGACATGATTGAGGAGTACATCGACGGGCTTATGGCAGCGGACAAGTTCCCGCTTGGCATGGGCGGAGAGCATCTTGTATCCTGGCCGGTCATGAAAGCTGTCGCGAAGAAATATCCGGATCTCGCAATCATCCATATGGATGCCCATACGGACCTTCGTGAGGAATACGAGGGAGAGCCGCTCTCCCATTCCACACCGATCCGCAAAATTGCCGAACACATCGGACCTGAAAATGTATACTCTTTCGGAATCCGTTCCGGAATGAAGGAAGAATTCCAATGGGCAAAGGAAGCAGGCATGCACATCTCGAAATTCGAAGTGCTCGAGCCTCTGAAAGAAATTTTGCCGAAGCTTGCCGGACGTCCGGTATACGTAACGATCGACATTGACGTATTGGATCCTGCTCACGCTCCTGGAACGGGAACCGTAGACGCAGGCGGCATTACCTCCAGGGAACTGCTTGCATCCATCCACGAAATTGCCCGTTCTGAAGTGAAAGTGGTTGGAGCAGACCTTGTAGAAGTTGCCCCAATCTACGATCCATCCGAGCAAACAGCGAACACCGCGAGCAAGCTGATTCGCGAAATGATTTTGGGCTGGGTTCAAAAACGATAAACAAACAACAGGACTGTTCGCATAAGGCGCCGTTTTTGGCGATTTATTCCGGACAGTCCGTTTTTATTTCCTGCATGATAATTTGATGAATAAACCTGCCTGTAAAAGCCGTATGAATTTAAATAACCATAAGAGGGGAGCACCTCCCTCTTTGTGGAAGTTTCACTTTTTTACCAATTCCCCCGGGCTATTGAACTTTGCATGAAGAATCTTTATACTATTGTAGTTATAGTGGAAGGATGTGTCTTAGATGAAGGAACAGACACCAGTAAGTCTCTACATTCATTCAAAGATCCGAAATGATGGAGAGACGGAAACAATTGAATTCCGTTCAAGCGGCAGCTTTTACATAAAAGACTCAGTTCCTTACCTTACTTATAAGGAAGAGCAGGAATACGGCACGATTCAGACCATCGTGAAAATGAAGCCGGAGGAAACGATTGTCTTCAGGACAGGCGCTGTCTCCATGAAGCAGCGTTTTATTAAGGATGCTGAAACGCTCACTCATTACAAAACCCCTCTCGGAACTATTCAAATGACTACCTATACATCGAGGGTAGCTCAAATCATTAACCATGAATCCGCTGAAGGCAAACTGGAGATTGAATACGAACTGCATATGGGAGAAGGACAAACTCACCTTCACACCCTTTTGATTGATTTTAAGGAGGCCAAGTCATGAACATCGTCGAGCAAATGAAAGAACGTTTAAAACAGGAAGTAAAAGCTTCAGTTCAAACTGCAGGGCTTGCAGAAGCATCCCAAATACCGGACGTTGTGCTGGAAGTGCCTAAAGAAAAAGCGCACGGCGATTTTTCAACAAACATGGCCATGCAGCTGACAAGAGTCGCTAAAAAAGCGCCGCGCATGATTGCAGAAGAAATCGTCAATCATTTCGATAAAGAAAAAGCTTCTATAGAAAAAATTGAAATTGCAGGACCGGGCTTTATCAATTTTTACATGAACAACGCCTACCTGACAGACCTTGTACCGGCTATTTTAGATGCTGGTGAAAAATATGGAGAGTCCAATATTGGAAACGGCGAAAAGCTTCAAGTGGAGTTCGTGTCCGCCAATCCAACGGGTACGCTCCACCTTGGACACGCCCGCGGCGCAGCTGTAGGTGATTCCCTGTGCAACATCCTTGCGAAAGCAGGCTATGATGTATCCAGAGAATATTACATCAATGATGCAGGAAATCAAATCAATAATCTCGCTCTTTCCATCGAAGCCCGTTATCTACAGGCACTGGGCCAGGATGCACCGATGCCGGAGGATGGCTATCACGGCAAGGATATCCAGGAAATCGGCCAAAAGCTTGCGGACGAATACGGAGACCGCTTCGTTTCAGAGGAGCAGGCTGAGCGTCTCGGCTTCTTCCGTGAATACGGACTGAAATTTGAAATGGATAAACTGAAAAAGGACCTGAATGAATTCCGCGTGCCATTTGATGTTTGGTACTCAGAAACAAGCCTTTATCAGAACGGAAAAATTGATCAAGCCCTTGAAGCGCTTCGTGAAAAAGGACACATCTTTGAAGAAGAGGGCGCAACATGGTTCCGCTCTACTGAATTCGGTGATGACAAAGACCGCGTTTTAATTAAAAACGACGGCTCTTACACCTACCTGACTCCGGACATTGCGTATCACAAGGACAAGCTGGACCGCGGCTTCACAAAGCTCATCAACATCTGGGGTGCCGATCACCATGGCTACATTCCCCGCATGAAAGCGGCGATTGAAGCACTTGGCTATGGAAAAGACACACTTGAGGTTGAAATCATTCAGCTCGTCCATCTCTACAAAGACGGCGAGAAAATGAAAATGAGCAAACGGACCGGAAAAGCGGTTACGATGCGCGATCTAATGGAAGAGGTCGGCCTTGATGCAGTCCGCTACTTCTTCGCGATGAGAAGTGCCGACACGCACATGGACTTTGATATGGATCTCGCTGTATCGAAATCCAACGAAAACCCTGTATTCTACGCACAATACGCGCATGCCCGCATTTGCAGCATGCTGCGCCAGGGCGAAGAAAAAGGTCTTTCATATGGCCGTGAAAATGTGCTCGGATCAGACCTATCCGAAAAGGAAATCGACCTGCTGAAAAAATTAGGCGAGTTCCCGGAAACCGTGGCAGACGCTGCTCAAAAACGGATCCCGCATAAAATCACCCACTATATTTTCGACCTGGCTTCTACCCTGCACAGCTTCTACAACGCAGAAAAAGTGCTGGACCCGGAAAACGACGATAAATCCAAAGCCCGTCTCGCTCTTATGAAAGCGACTCAGCATACATTGAAAAATGCCCTGACGCTCATTGGAGTATCGGCTCCGGAAAAGATGTAAGGTTTTGGCCCCCGTACCTTTTTGGTGTGGGGGTTTTGTTTTTTTTGCTTTGTTTTTGTGCTTTGTTTTTGTGCTTTGTTTTTGAACTTTGTTTTTGAACTTTGTTTTTGAACTTTGTTTTTGTGCTTTGTGCTTTGTACTTTGCACTGACCCCCGCCGCTTCACCGCATCAGGGGACAGAGGAAGAGAGCTGCAATTCCTTGGTACGTAAGAGTTTACAGGGTGCGGTGCCGGAGTTTTAGTGCTTTATCAGAGCGGGGGTCAGTGCACTGCACTGACCCCCGCTGCTTCACCGCATCGGGGGACAGAGGAAGGGAGCTGCAATCCCTTGGTACGTAAGAGTTTACAGGGTGCGGTGCCAGAGTTTTAGTGCTTTAGCAGAGTGGGGGTCAGTGCAAGCCCGCACACACCGAGTACCAACCGCACAAACCAAGTACCAACCGCACAAACCAAGTGCCACCCCCCACACAACACCCCCCAATCACCAAACCACACTCCCCCCATCCACACGCTTCACCCCGCGGATCGCTGAAATTTCCTCGATCAGCTTCAACAGGGCCAAATCCTTCATCTTCGCTTCAATCATGACATCTACATCGACGTCAAATTCCTTCAGCATTTTGAGCAGCGGCCGAATAAACTCAAGATCCACATAATCTGAATGGCTGCGGTATTCTTTTTCCGATTTGGGTGAAGAGATATGAATCTTTGGTGCAAGTCCTGTCTGTTTCCACGTATCAAAAAATCTTGGAAGCAGATCCTCTAATTTTTGATCGCCTTCGTTTTTATTTGCCTGATGGTGATGATAATCAAACATGAGCGGGGTGCCGCCTTTTTCGCATACTTGCAAGGTTTCTTCCGTCGTATAGGTTTTGTCATCATTTTCAAGCGTCATTCTCGAAAAAACCGGAGCAGGGAGCGATTGAATGTTTACAAAAAAGCGCTCAGCCGATGCGGTTTTATCTCCGTACGCTCCGCCAACATGGAGGTTGATCAAGCCTTCTTTTTCGAGCCCCATTGCTTCGAGCATCGCATAGTGATATTCCATGTCCCTCACTGAGTTTTCCGTGATGGATGGCCGATCGCTTGTGAACAGTGTATACTGGCTCGGGTGAAAGCTTGTCCGCATTTTATGTTTCTTTACCAGCTCGCCAATTTCTTTAAATTGATCCTTAAATGGTGCAACAAAATCCCAGCTCACTTCAGGATGAGTGGCGAGCGGAACGAGGCTCGAAGAAAAGCGGTAAAGATGGATTTCGTGCGCAATGTTGTAATGAATGATGCGCAGTGTATGCTCAAGGTTTTGCTTCGTGACACGGCAAAGGGCTTCTTTGCGTTCACTTTCTTCGAGCTTTTGATATCTTGCAAAGGTCATCGTTTTTGAGGGGGAGCAATCCCAGAGGGAAAGGGCGTTTGCAACATAACCAAACCGTATTTTCATTTCTCTCTCCTTTTCACCGCATGTGCTTTACAGGAAAAAGGACACAGCGGACGCGGCTTTTTCTTTCGCTCTTTGCCACAGCGGTCTTTGTAAGTAGTCTTCATATAACAGCTGTTCCGAATCGTGAATATCCTTCACAATACTCCGCTTCACTTTGGCTGTAAAAGCTTTGTCCTGGATTAAAGCGTTCATTTCATCGTTTAAATACATGCTCCGTTTATCAAAGTTTGCGGTTCCGATATCAATGAAATCGTCATCGACTATAATGATTTTGGCATGATAAAACCCCAGATAAAACCGGTATACCTCTGCACCTGCTTTCAGCAAAGGCCCGTAATACGGAAAAGCAGCCTCTTTCACAAAAAGGTGATCAGAGCGCATGGGAACGATGATTTTTACTTTTACCCCTCTTTCAAGGGCGCGAAGCAATTCAATCTGCAGCTTCGCACCGGGGATAAAATAGGGCGAGCAAATAATCAGCTCTTTTTTGGCTCGATGGATAAAAGAAAGGAACTGATCATCGAGGGCTTTGCCGTAAGTTGAAACAAACCGGTATGAAATGCTGCCGTCCGCTCCTGCCGGGAATTTAGCTTTGTCTAAATAGCTTCCTCCTGCATTTCGCCAATCTTTGCGGAACTGCTCCTCAAGGTCCTGAACCCCGGCTCCGGTAAATGATAGATGGTAATCGCGCCAGTATCCGAGCTTTGGATTTTTTCCTATGTATTCTTTTCCAATGTTATAGCCGCCCAGGTAGCCGGTTTTATGATCGATAACGGTGATTTTCCGGTGATTTCTGGCGAGCAGCGTAAAGAAGAAAAATGGAAATTTAGGGTTGTGGGAATAGGCAAGCGCGACTCCCTGAGCCTGAATTTGCTTTAAAAGTTTTTTAGGGGCTTTGGCAGATCCAATCCGGTCCAGCATCAAATAAACCTTCACGCCATCCTCTGCTTTTTGGCCTAGAATTTTTAAGAAGCTCTGACTGATTTCCTCATCATTTTTTATAATGTAAAAGCTTGCATAAATACAAGTAGACGCCTGCTTCAAATCATTGAAATAGCGGGTGTAAAATTCCTGTCCATCAGAAAAAAACTGAATATCTCCCTTGCGGATCGGATAGGACTGGAGCCCGGCCTTCCGCACATGGCGGCTGTAAGCGATTGAAAAGTCAATGCGGATCCAAACGGTTAGGAGCAGGGCAAGAAGTATTAGGATAAAAAAGGCCATGGCGGTTCCTTCTTTCAAAAATTAGACGTACCCTTATCATGGACGAGTAAGGGAAAATTATGAAAAAAGATTAAGGGAAAAGGATTGACTGAATGCTCATTCATAATTATGATGAAGATAGGGATAATTTCTGAAAATTTGTTTGTTTTTAAATTTTCAAGAGATAAGGGAGAAACCACATACACATACGTTAGGGGGAAAAAGAATGAGCATACTGCTATGGATCAATCTGATTGCATTCTTGCTTGTAACCGCTTACGCAGTTGCGCTGTTTGTTCATTTAATCCGTTCCCGGATCGCATATATCCGGATGGGCAGAAAAGAAGAGTTTGACGGGAAATGGAAGGACCGGCTTGACCGGATTTGGGTAAACGTCTTTGGCCAGAAGAAACTGCTGAAGGATAAGAAGAGCGGAATCATTCATGTGATGTTCTTTTACGGGTTTATCCTCGTACAGTTTGGGGCGATTGATTTTATTATAAAAGGGCTGTCTCCAGGGGCGCATCTGCCGCTTGGACCGCTTTATCCCGGCTTTACATTTTTCCAGGAAATTGTGACGTTTGTCATTCTTGCTGCCGTCGTCTGGGCGTTCTACAGACGCTATATTGAAAAGCTTGTCCGTTTAAAGCGAAATTTTAAAGCGGGACTTGTCCTGATTTTTATCGGAGGCCTAATGATCTCCGTGCTTCTCGGTAATGCAATGGGCATCATTTGGCATAATCACGAACTGACATGGACAGAGCCGATTGCTTCATCGCTTGCGTTCATTTTTGGCTTTATGAATGAAACAGCCGCTATCGCTGTTTTTTATGTATCCTGGTGGGTGCATTTGCTGATTTTGCTGACGTTCCTTGTATACGTTCCTCAATCCAAGCATGCCCACTTAATCGCAGGGCCGGCCAACACATTCTTCTCCAGAGTGGGACCGCCTGCAAAGCTTGAAAAAATTGATTTTGAAGATGAATCAAAGGAATCCTTCGGGGTTGGAAAAATAGAAGATTTTAAACAGTCTCAGCTGATTGACCTTTATGCCTGTGTGGAATGCGGAAGGTGCACAAACATGTGTCCGGCAACCGGTACAGGTAAAATGCTTTCGCCAATGGATTTGATTTTGCGCTTAAGGGATCACCTCACAGACAAGGGGGCAGCTGTAACGTCCCAGACACCATGGGTACCGGCTTTCGCATTTGCTGAAACACAAGGGAATCAGCTGGCCATGGCTTCAGCAGGTCAGGGTTCCAAAGAAGCTGCCGCAGCTGTCGCGTACAATCCGAGCCTGATTGGCGAGGTCATCACGGAAGAAGAGATTTGGGCGTGTACGACTTGCCGGAACTGTGAGGATCAGTGCCCAGTCATGAACGAACATGTGGATAAGATCATTGATCTTCGCCGCTATCTTGTTTTGACAGAGGGTAAGCTTGATGCTGATGCACAGCGTGCGATGACGAACATTGAACGTCAGGGAAATCCTTGGGGACTAAACCGGAAAGAGCGCGAAAACTGGCGTGAAGCACGCGAGGATGTGGTCATCCCGACAGTGAAAGAGCTTCAAAAACAGGAGGAAGAGTTTGAATACTTGTTCTGGGTAGGTTCCATGGGCTCCTTCGACAACCGAAGCCAGAAAATTGCTCTTTCCTTTGCGAAGCTGATGAATGAAGCGGGTGTGAAGTTTGCCATTCTCGGCAATAAGGAGAAAAACTCAGGCGATACGCCAAGAAGACTTGGAAATGAGTTTTTATTCCAGGAGCTGGCGACGAAAAATATTGATGAATTCGAGAAAATTGGTGTGAAGAAGATCGTCACGATCGATCCGCATGCCTACAATATTTTCAAAAATGAGTATCCGGACTTCGGACTGAATGCAGAGGTTTATCATCATACGGAGCTGCTTGCGAAGCTTGTGAGGGAAGGCAGGCTTAAGCCGGTCCATGAAGTGAAGGAGACGATTACCTTCCATGATTCCTGCTACCTCGGCCGTTACAATGATGTGTATGATGCACCGAGGGACCTTCTAAAAGCGATTCCGGGCGTCAAGCTTGTTGAAATGGCCCGTAAGCGGGAAACTGGAATGTGCTGCGGAGCCGGCGGAGGTTTGATGTGGATGGAAGAGGATACAGGAACCCGCATCAACGTAGCAAGAACCGAACAGGCGCTTGCTGTGAATCCAACTGTAATCAGTTCCGGGTGTCCTTACTGCCTGACGATGCTCAGTGATGGGACGAAGGCAAAGGAAGTTGAAGAAACGGTATCCACCTACGATGTAGCCGAGCTGCTTGAAAAATCGGTCATTGGAGATGTGAAGAAAGAAATTGCATAAAAACGTGAGATAAGGCGGTGCAGTATGTACTGCCTGTCCCTTTTTAACTGAACTGAGCGAGCGTTCAGTCGCCATTAAATGTAAGCGCTTGCTACTAAACTTGAGGAGGAAAACATGATGGGAAAAACGGTAATCGTTGGAGGAGCACGTACACCTTTTGGCAAGTTTGGAGGAGCACTTCAGTCTTTAACGGCTTCAGAGCTCGGCGGAATCGCCGTGAAGGAAGCGCTTGAGAGAAGCGGAGTCCGTCCGGAAGATGTCGGCGAAGTGATTCTCGGAAATGTTCTTCAGGGAGGGCAGGGACAAATCCCTTCAAGACAGGCAGCACGCCACGCAGGCATCCCATGGGAAGTAAAAACAGAAACCGTGAATAAAGTATGCGCGTCCGGATTAAGAAGCGTAACAATGGCCGATCAGATTATCCGTGCAGGGGACGAGGAAATCATTGTCGCAGGCGGCATGGAATCTATGTCAAATGCGCCATATATCGTTCCGAAGGCAAGATGGGGGCTTCGGATGGGGGATGCGGCTGTTAAGGATTTAATGGTCCACGACGGCCTTACATGCAGCTTTGAAGGGGTGCATATGGGCACGTACGGCAATTCAACAGCAAGAGATTTAGAGATTACAAGAGAGTCCCAGGATGAGTGGGCACTGAGAAGCCATCAGCGTGCTTCAGAAGCAATTAAAAAAGGAATTTTCAGTGAAGAAATCGTGCCGGTCAGTGTTCCGCAGCGAAAAGGAGATCCAATCACTGTTGATCAGGATGAGGCACCGCGTCCGGATACTTCTCTTGAAAGACTCTCAAGCCTCAAACCGGTTTTCGGCCATGAAGGAACGATCACAGCGGGAAATGCGCCGGGCGTAAACGATGGAGCAGCAGCGTTTGTTCTGATGAGTGAGGAGCGGGCTGAAAAAGAAGGAAAAACCCCATTAGCCACAATCATTGCTCATACTGCAGTGGCAATGGAAGCGAAGGATTTTCCTAAAACACCGGGGATTGTCATCAATGAACTGCTTAAGAAGACCGGCAAAACGGCGGCGGACATTGATTTGTTTGAAATTAACGAAGCGTTTGCGGCTGTGGCTCTTGCAAGCAATCAGCTGGCAGATCTGGATCCGGAAAAAGTGAATGTTAACGGCGGGGCAGTAGCACTGGGGCATCCGATTGGTGCAAGCGGAGCACGCATCCTTTTAACGCTTATTCATGAGCTCAAACGACGGGGCGGCGGCATTGGGGTTGCTGCCATCTGCAGCGGCGGCGGCCAGGGTGATGCGATTATGGTGCACGTGTAAGCAACGATATTCATAGGGGGATGGAAAATGGAAATTAAAAAAGTAATGGTGATTGGAGCCGGCCAAATGGGTTCAGGGATTGCCCAGGTTTGTGCCATGGCTGGATTCAGCGTCATTTTGCAGGATTTAAAAGAAGAATTTCTGGAACGGGGATTATCAGGGATTGCAAAAAACCTTCAGCGACAGGTAGATAAAGAAAGAATGACCGCCTCAGACAAGGAAGAAATACTGAACCGGATTGAGCGGTCAACCGCCATATCAAGCGCCGGCGAGGCTGATCTCATCATTGAAGCAGCCATTGAAAACATGGAAATCAAGAAGCAAATTTTCGCTCAGCTGGATGAAATCGCCCCGCAGTCAGCGATCCTTGCGACGAACACATCTTCACTGCCCATTACTGAAATTGCGGCTGCCACAAAACGGCCCGGCAAAGTCATCGGGATGCACTTTATGAACCCGGTACCGGTTATGAAGCTCGTCGAAATTATCCGCGGTCTTGCAACAGAGGATGAGGTTTATGCAGCCGTCGAGGAAATGACACGAAAGCTTCAAAAGGTGCCGGTCGAGGTAAATGACTTCCCGGGGTTCGTCTCTAACCGGATTTTAATGCCGATGATTAACGAAGCCATCTATACGCTGTACGAAGGTGTCGCGAGCCGTGAGGCCATTGATGAAGTGATGAAGCTCGGGATGAACCATCCGATGGGGCCGCTGACTCTCGCTGATTTTATCGGTCTGGACACGTGCCTTTATATCATGGAAACGCTCCATGAAGGCTTCGGTGATGATAAGTACCGCCCATGTCCGCTTTTGAGGAAGTATGTAAAAGCAGGCTGGCTTGGCAAGAAAACAGGCAGAGGTTTTTACGAATACGCTTGATCAAGGAGGACATGCGGTGAAGTTTCATTTTACAGATGAGCAGAACATGATGAGGAAAATGGTGCAGGACTTTGCCAAAACGGAGATTGAGCCTGTGATTGAAAAAATGGAACAAGGTGAATTTCCGAGAGCTGTACTAAATAAGATGGGGAAGCTTGGGTTCATGGGAATCCCGATTCCGGAGGAGTATGGGGGAGCGGGCATGGATTTCACCTCCTACATCATTGCGATTCACGAGCTTTCAAAGGTAAGTGCAACCATCGGAGTCATTCTCTCCGTTCACACCTCCGTCGGAACGAACCCCATTTTTTATTATGGAAATGAGCAGCAGAAGCAGCACTATGTGCCAAAGCTCGCTTCAGGGGAATATTTGGGCGCCTTCTGTCTGACCGAACCGGGTTCAGGATCGGATGCTGCGAGCCTGAAGACAAGGGCTGTGTTAAAAGGAGACCACTACGTTCTAAACGGTTCCAAGGTGTTTATCACAAATGGCGGCGAGGCGGATGTGTATATTGTTTTTGCTACGACGAGCCCGGCGGCAGGAAGCAAAGGGATATCCGCTTTTATCGTAGAGAAGGGGACGAAAGGGTTTGTCATCGGCAAGGATGAGCACAAAATGGGCCTGAGCGGTTCAAGAACGGTTCAGATTACCATGGAAGATTGCCTTGTACCGGCTGAAAACCTTCTTGGAGAGGAAGGGCATGGCTTTAAGATTGCCCTTGGCAACCTGGATGTCGGCCGGATTGGAATTGCTGCCCAATCGCTTGGAATAGCAGAAGCAGCTCTCGAGAAGTCCGTTGAATACGCGGCAGGCAGACACCAATTCGGCAAACCGATATCCGCTCAGCAGGGAATCGGCTTTAAGCTTGCCGATATGGCTACAAGCGTTGAAGCCTCCAAGCTATTAATCTATCAGGCGGCATCTTTAAGGCAAAAAGGAATTCCATGCGGAAAAGAAGCTTCCATGGCCAAGCTTTTTGCATCTAGAACGGCAATGGACGTAAGCACCGAGGCCATCCAGGTATTCGGCGGCTACGGCTATACAAAGGAATATCCGGTCGAACGGTACTTCCGCGATGCGAAAATCTGCGAAATTTATGAAGGTACAAGTGAAATACAGCGAATCGTGATTTCTAAATACTTAACAAGCTGAAAATGGGGGATGGGAACATGCAATTTAAACTATCAGAAGAACATGAAATGATTCGGAAAATGGTACGCGATTTTGCCAAAAAGGAAGTAGAGCCTACGGCCGCTGAGCGCGATGAAGAAGAGCGCTTCGACAGGGCTCTGTTTGACAAAATGGCGGAGCTTGGCCTGACGGGAATTCCATGGCCGGAAGAGTACGGCGGAATCGGCAGCGATTATTTAGCGTACGTGATTGCGGTAGAGGAGCTCTCCCGTGTCTGTGCCTCAACAGGTGTTACGCTGTCAGCCCATACCTCTCTTGCCGGATGGCCTGTGTATAAATTCGGTACAGAGGAACAGAAACAGAAATATTTAAAGCCGATGGCACAAGGAGAAAAAATCGGTGCCTACGGTTTAACTGAACCCGGATCAGGATCCGATGCAGGCGGGATGAAGACGAATGCGAAGCTTGATGGAGATCACTACGTGCTGAACGGGTCCAAAATCTTTATTACAAACGGCGGAATCGCTGACATTTATATCGTTTTTGCCGTAACCGATGCGGATCAAAAACATAAAGGAACGACAGCATTTATCGTCGAGAGCAGCTTCCCTGGCTTCTCCGTCGGAAAAAAAGAAAAGAAACTGGGCATCCGTTCATCACCGACAACGGAAATCATCTTCGAAGACTGCCGTGTACCGAAGGAAAACATGCTTGGCGAAGAAGGAGAAGGCTTCAAAATCGCCATGATGACGCTTGACGGGGGAAGAAACGGAATCGCTGCCCAGGCAGTCGGAATTGCACAGGGGGCACTGGATGCTTCTGTCGGCTACGCAAAAGAGCGCCAGCAGTTTGGCAAACCGATCGCTGCCCAGCAGGGAATCGGCTTTAAGCTTGCCGATATGGCAACAAGTGTTGAAGCAGCCAGACTTCTAACCTATCAGGCAGCATGGCTTGAATCAGAAGGGCTTCCATATGGAAAGGAATCGGCTATGTCAAAGCTTTTCGCAGGGGATGCGGCTATGAGGGTGACAACAGAAGCGGTTCAAGTATTCGGCGGCTATGGCTATACGAAGGATTATCCAGTTGAACGCTACATGCGCGATGCAAAAATCACGCAGATTTACGAAGGAACGCAGGAGATTCAAAGACTTGTTATCTCCAGAATGCTGACGAAGTAACAGGGGCAGCCAATTCAGTTAATTACACGGAACTTGGATGATTTACAAAAACCTTGCGTAAATCCTCCTGAATTTTGTGCGATCGCAGCTATGAACCACCAGCTTGGCGGGCTGGGAGCGGAATGATTATTCTCTGGTCCGTCCAGGCTCTGAAAATGTCGCGGCAATTTTGAAAAAAAGGGGCCGATCGAATGAGAAGAGAGGTACCGGCATCCGTTAAAGATGAACGGCTGATTAAAAAAAGACGGGATCAAATGATCAAGGGAGCGGTCAGCCTGTTTAAGCAAAAGGGCTTTCATCGAACAACAACCCGCGAGATTGCAAAAGCTGCGGGCTTCAGCATTGGAACGCTTTATGAATACATCCGGCAAAAGGAAGACGTTCTATACCTCGTTTGCGACACAATTTACGATGAAGTCCGGAACCGCCTTGAGCAGGATATCAATCCAAGAAATGGAACAATTGAAGGACTGGAGCATGCCATTGCCAACTATTTTCGCGTCATTGATGATATGCAGGATGAGGTTCTCGTAATGTACCAGGAGGCTAAGTCCCTTTCGAAGGACGCACTTCCTTACGTCCTGCAAAAAGAGGTGGAAATGGTCGGAATGTTCGAGCATGTCATAGAAAATTGCGTGGAGAACAATGCTTTTTCTTTAAGTGAAAGCGAAAAAACGCTAATGGCTCATAATATTTTCGTTCAAGGGCAGATGTGGGCATTCCGGCGGTGGGCACTCCAAAAGCTTTGTTCAATTGATGAGTACATTGCTTCACAGACATCTCTGATTCTAAATGGAATTAAATGAGTGAAGCCGCACATGGGGATGGGCGGTGAAACGAAGGGGGAAACGGAATATGCATATTTACAAACCAAAGCATGCCGTACGTTTTGTTACAGCTTCAAGTTTATTCGATGGACATGATGCATCCATTAATATCATGAGGCGGATTTTGCAGGGAAGCGGTGCCGAGGTTATTCACCTTGGCCATAACCGATCTGTAGAGGAAGTGGTGAATGCTGCGATTCAGGAAGATGCACAAGGAATTGCGATTTCCTCCTATCAGGGCGGTCATGTCGAGTATTTCAAATACATGCTCGATTTATTGAAAGAAAAAGGTGCACCTCATATCCGGATCTATGGCGGAGGAGGCGGTGTCATTATTCCGCGGGAAATAAAAGAATTGCACGAATACGGGATTGCGAGGATTTTTTCACCGGAGGATGGCCGGAAAAATGGCTTACAGGGCATGATTAATCGAATGCTGGAAGAGTGTGATTTTCCAACGGTAGTGAAGCTTGGAAATGAGCTTGAGGAACTGAAAAGCGGAAGTGTGACAGCGGTGGCAAAACTCATTACGCTGGCGGAAGCGCGTGTAAACGAAAAAGACGAGGCGGCAGCGGCAGCCGAGCAGCTGATCGCCGGACTGAATCAGACCGAATCCAGCGCACCCGTCATAGGAATCACAGGAACAGGGGGAGCCGGTAAAAGCTCCTTAACCGATGAATTGATCCGCCGTTTTATAAATGAAATACCGGAAATGAAGATTGCCATCCTATCCGTTGATCCGACAAAGCAAAAAACAGGCGGAGCACTGCTTGGAGACCGGATTCGCATGAATGCGATCTTTAATCCGAGAGTATTTATGAGAAGCCTTGCAACGAGGCAATCAAGATCCGAGCTTTCCCTTGCTATAAAGGATGCCATCTCAGTGGTGAAGGCAGCGGGATATGATCTGATTGTCGTAGAAACAAGCGGAATTGGTCAGGGAGATGCGGGGATTACGGATATTTGCGATCTTTCCATGTATGTGATGACGAGCGAGTACGGAGCACCAACCCAGCTCGAAAAAATTGACATGATTGACTACGCGGATCTGATTGTGATCAACAAGTTTGAGCGCAAAGGCTCCGAGGATGCAAAGCGCCAGGTTCAAAAGCAATACCAGCGCAGCCGTAATCTGTTTGAACAGGATTTGGATGCAATGCCTGTCTACGGAACGATTGCCAGTCAATTTAACGATCCGGGCACGAATACCCTTTTCCAGGCGCTGCTTCAAACCATCCGTAAAAAAACCGGAAAAGAGTGGAATTCCTCTCTGGAAATGGTGACCGATGTAAAAAAACAAAACGTCATCATTCCAACTGAACGCCGCTATTACCTGCGTGAAATCAGCGATACAGTCCGGAATTATCATAAAAAAGCAGAGCAGCAGGCAGTAATTGCGACAAAGCTTTATCAGCTCGATGGCGTGCTCTCCCTTCTTCCGGAAACAGAAGGAGAAACGGCGTCGGCTCTTCAAGTAATAAAAGAGCAAACGAAAGAAGAACTGACCAAAGAATCCAAGAACCATCTGGAGAACTGGGAATCTCTAAAAGAACAATACAAAGGCGATCAGTTTGTTACGAAGATTCGTGATAAAGAGCTTGTCACCCAGCTGAAAACCATTTCTCTGTCCGGTTTAGGAATCCCGAAGATTTCCTTGCCGGCTTACAAGGATCATGGTGATCTTTTACGATGGATTTATCGGGAGAATGTTCCGGGTTCCTTTCCTTATACAGCGGGCGTTTTTCCGTTTAAGCGTGAAGGGGAGGATCCGAAAAGACAGTTCGCAGGAGAAGGTACGCCTGAAAGAACGAACCGCCGTTTTCATTATCTGTCCAAGGATGATTCAGCCAAACGTTTAAGTACAGCTTTTGATTCGGTGACGCTCTATGGAGAAGATCCTGCCCACCGTCCTGATATATATGGAAAAGTTGGCGAGAGCGGTGTAAGCATCTGTACTCTCGACGATATGAAAAAACTATACGCGGGCTTTGACCTTTGTGCGCCATCCACCTCTGTTTCAATGACGATCAATGGACCGGCTCCTATTATCCTTGCCATGTTCATGAACACAGCCATCCAGCAGCAGCTTGACCGGAAAAAAGAAGAGCTTGGACGCGAGCTGAATGAAGCGGAAGCTGCAGAGATCAAGGCGTATACACTGCAAACGGTGCGCGGAACGGTTCAAGCGGATATTTTGAAGGAAGATCAAGGCCAGAACACGTGTATTTTTTCTACCGAATTCGCCCTTAAACTAATGGGAGACATTCAGCAGTATTTCATTGAGGAAAAGGTGCGCAACTATTACTCCGTCTCCATATCCGGGTACCATATCGCGGAAGCCGGAGCCAATCCGATTTCGCAGCTTGCTTTTACGCTGGCAAATGGCTTTACGTATGTAGAATACTATTTAAGCAGAGGCATGAACATCGATCATTTTGCACCGAACCTTTCCTTCTTCTTCAGTAACGGCCTTGACCCCGAATATACCGTAATCGGGCGTGTGGCAAGAAGAATCTGGGCCACGGTTATGCGTGATAAATATGGAGCAAACGAACGAAGCCAAAAGCTTAAATACCATATCCAGACGTCCGGAAGATCTCTGCATGCACAGGAAATCGACTTCAATGACATCCGGACTACGCTGCAGGCGCTAATGGCTCTGCATGATAACTGCAACTCACTCCACACGAATGCGTATGATGAAGCAATCACAACGCCAACAGAGGAATCGGTAAGGCGGGCGATGGCGATCCAGATGATCATTACGAAAGAACACGGCCTGACGAAAAACGAAAATCCGCTTCAAGGCTCATTCATCATTGAAGAGCTTACCGACCTGGTAGAAGCGGCCGTCCTTGAAGAATTCGACCGCATTAACGAACGCGGCGGCGTACTTGGCGCAATGGAAACACAGTACCAGCGCGGCAAAATTCAGGATGAATCCATGCACTATGAAATGAAGAAGCACAATGGCGAACTGCCGATCATCGGTGTGAATACGTACTTAAATCCTAATCCGCCTTCGGAAGAAGAACTCGACAACATGGAAATTGCCCGTGCTTCAAAGGAAGAGAAAGAGACACAGATTCAAAATCTCCTAGCCTTCCAAAAAAGGCATGAAAAAGAAGCAGAAAAGGCATTGGAAAAATTGCAGCACACGGCAATGACCAATGGAAACCTGTTCAAAGAACTGATGAACACGGTTCAATACGCAAGTCTTGGCCAAATAACGGCTGCACTATACGAAGCAGGCGGACAGTATCGCCGGAATATGTAATCGGAAATCAGGCAGTGCCGGGCACTGCCTGGTTTTTTAAATGGAAATTTATCAGCTGCTTTGTATTCAGCCATGTGGACACGGTTTTTGATTCCGGCTCCCCTGTCCGTGAAAATAATCAAGTGTTATTTTCATAACAGCCTTCTTTTTTTCACAGAAAGCTAGCATAAAGTGCTAGAATTTGTTTATAATGAAAGATATGATTTTGTGTCTTCAGCAAGGTTTACATACAGGCGGGAAGGCTTGCGGCCGTTAGCCTCACCCCTTTTCAGCCTTTATATAATGTTAAATCTCCATTAGCGGGGGTTTAACTGTACGTTAATGCGGGATAAAGAATGGACGAATAAGAAAGGGAGTGCCTTACGTTGAGTTTAGCGCAATACTCTAAAGAAGAAATAAAAGAAATGGCATTGATCGAAATTGCTCATGGATTAATGACGGATAAAAAAGAACCAGTTGATTTTCAGGATCTAATGAAAGAAGTTACCAAATTAGCAGGTCTTACTCAAGAGCAGGTTGAGGAAAAAATTGCACAATTTTATACGGACCTGAATATTGATGGCCGTTTCATTGCTGTCGGTGATAACAAGTGGGGACTCCGCAACAGATATCCAGTGGATACACTTGAAGAGGAAATGACGGTTGTTCCGAAAGTGAAGAAAAAGAAAACGAAGAAAGCTGCTGCAGTGGCAGATGACTTTGAAGAAGAAGATTTCGAAGAGGCAGAAGAAGATGAGGATCTTGATTTTGACGACCTCGAAGATTATGACGATGAAGAAGATGCAGTGGATGCAGACCTTGATGATACGGATGAGGATGTAGACGACGAGGACGACGATGATCTCGAAATCATTGATGATGAAGATCTTGATGATGACGATGAAGATGACACGGACGAGGATGACGAAGAGAAAGAATAAGATTCATCTTGACTTTCGACATTGAAGTTAGTAATATTTTATTTGGGCTCTTTTTAAGTGCTTTTATGATGATTATAATATCAGCTCCCTTCTAAGAAATTGGAAGGGGGCTTTCTTATTTTTCTCAGCAAGCATACGACCGTTTCATCATTTATCCGTGCTTTCAGCCTTGCTCCATTTCGAATACTAAATTGGCTGGTTTTAGCACAAATTATACAAAGATTGCATCTCGTGAGGGGGAAGACCATCAAATGACAAAGTATATTTTCGTAACCGGCGGTGTTGTCTCGTCGCTTGGTAAAGGTATTACAGCAGCATCACTTGGCCGCCTTTTAAAGAACAGAGGATTGAACGTAACGATTCAAAAATTCGATCCTTACATTAACGTGGATCCGGGAACAATGAGCCCGTATCAGCATGGGGAAGTATTCGTAACCGGAGATGGCGCAGAAACGGATTTGGATCTTGGCCATTATGAACGTTTTATTGATATTAACCTAAATAAATACAGCAACGTGACGACGGGAAAAGTTTATTCCACGGTGCTGAAAAAGGAACGCCGCGGAGATTATCTTGGAGGAACGGTTCAGGTTATCCCGCACATTACGAATGAAATTAAAGACAAGGTATTCCGTGCCGGCAAAGAAACAAATGCGGATGTCGTGATTACAGAAATCGGCGGAACAGTTGGAGATATTGAGTCTCTGCCATTCCTTGAAGCCATTCGCCAAATCAAAAGTGATATCGGCCGCGACAATGTCATGTATATTCACTGTACGCTTGTGCCTTATATCAAGGCTGCTGGCGAGATGAAAACAAAGCCTACACAGCATAGTGTAAAGGAATTAAGAAGTCTGGGCATTCAGCCGAATGTGATTGTTGCCCGTACGGAATTGCCGATTTCCCAGGATATGAAGGATAAAATTGCTTTATTCTGTGACATCGATGCGAAAGCTGTCATTGAGTGCCGCGATGCCGACACACTTTATTCGATTCCTCTTGCTCTTCAGGATCAGAAGCTTGACACCATTACATGTGAGCACTTGAAGCTTGATTGCCCGGAGCCAAATATGGAGGAGTGGAAAGAGCTTGTCCACCGCGTAACCAACCTTTCCAAAACGACGCGCATTGCGCTTGTCGGAAAGTATGTTGAATTGCAGGATGCATACATTTCAGTCGTTGAAGCACTTCGTCATGCAGGCTATGCCTTTGATTCGGATATCAGCATTGATTGGATCAATGCAGAAGAAGTAACCGATGAAAATGTCAGCACTCTTCTTGCAAATGCAGACGGAATTCTTGTTCCTGGAGGATTTGGAGACCGTGGAGTAGAAGGTAAAATCGCGGCTACTAAGTTCGCGCGTGAAAACCGAGTGCCATTCTTCGGAATCTGCCTTGGAATGCAAGTAGCATCCATTGAATATGCACGAAATGTACTTGGACTGGAAGGGGCTCATTCTGCAGAAATTGATCCTCTTACACCGCATGCAGTCATTGACCTTCTTCCTGAACAAAAGGATATTGAAGATCTTGGCGGAACATTGCGTCTTGGAATCTACCCTTGCAAACTGACGGAAGGCTCTAAAGCAATGGAAGCTTATGCAGATGAAGTTGTATACGAACGCCACCGTCATCGTTACGAATTCAACAATGAGTACCGTCAGGCGATGGAGGAATCAGGTTTCATGTTCTCCGGTACAAGCCCTGACGGAAGATTGGTTGAAATTATCGAGCTGAAGGATCACCCTTGGTTTGTAGCGTCTCAATTCCACCCGGAATTCACGTCTCGTCCAACACGTCCGCAGCCGCTATTCCGTGATTTCATTCAAGCTTCCTTGAAAGCTTCAGAAAAACTGTAAATCATGCAAAAAATCCTGACGGCTTGTCCGTCAGGATTTTTTTTGCGGTTACAGATCTTCTTCATCCTCTAAATATTCAGAGAGGATTTCTTCAATTGTAAACCTGAGAGCGTAATAAACAAACAGTCCTGTCATAATGGCGGGAAAACCGTAGCGGCTGCCGTCTTCCGCGGGGATCATCGGTTTCTTTAGTTTCGAATCGATATGGATATCCACTGCGGTTTCCAAACCGGAATCTCCATTTATAGCAGATACCCCTACTGTTTCAACGCCTGCTTCCTGAAGCTGTCTGGCAAGTTCAATTGCATCATGGTCGCTGGAAAGTCTAGTGAAAAGCAGCACGCGGTCAGATGGGAGAACAGCTTCCATTTCCCCGTCTTCTCTAAAAAGCGGCTTTGCATTTGGAAAGGGTTCAAGGCTTTGGGATGCTTCACTGACAATTCCTGAAAGCTCACTGAATCCGTGAATGTAGATGGTGCCGTCTCCTGCACAAGCCTGTGCAAGCAATCTTGCTCCATCCTCTATTGAAAATTCCTCCTGGCTTTGAATGCGCTGAAACTGTCCGGCGAGCTGGGTGGAAAATATTTTTAGCATGGGAAAAACTCCTTCTGTACAAATCCTTTTCACAGGCATTATACGGAATATCGGCCCAAAAGACAAAATGTTAAACAATATCCAATAAGAGGCAGGAGATTGACCAACTTAAAAGAATTAGTATCATAGGACATAAGGAATGCGAAAGCGCTTGGAATGAAGTTCTGCTAAGTGCGCGACGTCCTGTCGCAACGCAGAACTGACCCGCGTCTTGTGGGCCTCCGACTCCTCGAGGGGCTAGGCGCTGGAGCTGGACAGGTCACCTTATTCAATGCAGGACATTCAGTATTAAATAATACTTTCTTGCTATTTAAGGAAAAAATGTGAAGAGGTGCAGAGATGGCAAAAGAGAAAATATTAATCGTGGATGATCAGTACGGAATCAGAATTTTATTAAATGAGGTCTTCCAAAAAGAAGGCTACGACACGTACCAGGCTGCAAGCGGCTTTCAAGCATTGGAAATTCTGGAGCAAACACCTCCGGATCTTGTTCTGCTTGATATGAAAATTCCTGGAATGGATGGAATTGAAATACTAAAGAGAATGAAGCTTGTTGAGCCCAACATCCGCGTTATTATCATGACGGCTTATGGAGAACTGGATATGATCCAGGAGGCGAAAGACCTTGGGGCGCTTACTCATTTCGCCAAACCATTTGATATTGATGAAATTCGCGCAGCTGTCAAGAAACATCTTCCGATCAGATCAAACTGAGAAGTAGTTTGAATTTTTGGACTTGTGTCGAAAAGTTGCCGATTTTTCTTGTTATTGGTATGCTATTGTTTGAGAAAAGCTATGCATCCATTTCTTAGTTACATATACAGGAAATTTTCTGGTCAAGCTAGATTTGATAGGCTTTTCGGGTTTAGCAAAATCAGGCTATACAAGGAGGATATTTGATATGCCTTTAGTATCAATGACAGAAATGCTTCAAAAAGCCAAAAGCGAAGGCTACGCTGTTGGTCAATTCAACCTGAACAACCTTGAGTTCACTCAAGCGATTCTTCAAGCTGCACAAGAAGAAAAATCACCGGTTATTCTAGGTGTTTCTGAAGGTGCTGCACGTTACATGGGCGGCTTCAAAACAATTGTTGCTCTAGTTGAAGCTCTTATGGACGAATACAAAGTGACGGTACCTGTTGCCATTCACCTTGACCATGGTTCAAGCTTCGAATCTTGTGCAAAAGCAATTCATGCAGGTTTCACATCTGTTATGATCGATGCTTCTCACCATCCGTTCGAAGAAAACATTGCTGAAACATCCAAAGTGGTTGAGCTTGCTCATTTCCACGGCGTATCTGTTGAAGCTGAGCTTGGAACAGTTGGCGGACAGGAAGATGACGTAATCGCTGAAGGCGTAATCTACGCTGACCCTAAAGAGTGCCAGGAGCTTGTTGAGCGTACTGGAATCGACACACTTGCACCTGCACTTGGATCTGTACACGGTCCTTACAAAGGTGAACCAAACCTTGGTTTCAAAGAAATGGAAGAAATCGGTGCGGCTACTGGCCTTCCACTCGTTCTTCACGGCGGAACTGGTATCCCGACTCACGATATCCAAAAAGCTATTTCTTTCGGAACAGCTAAAATCAACGTAAACACTGAGAACCAAATTGCTTCTGCAAGAACGGTTCGTGAAGTGCTTGCTGCAAAACCTGAAGAGTACGATCCACGCAAATATCTTGGACCAGCTCGCGATGCAATCAAAGAAACGGTTCAAGGAAAAATGCGCGAATTCGGTTCTTCAAACCGAGCTTAATTTCAACAATTGAAAACCGTCTTTTTTAAGACGGTTTTCACAGATATAAAAAGAAAGCGATAACAAGTTTCAGTTTTCAGATTTTGATAAGGGAGCGAGACAGAATGAAATTTTTCATTGATACAGCAAACCTTGAAGAAATCAAAGAAGCCCAGGAAATGGGAATCCTTGCAGGTGTGACGACAAACCCGAGTTTAGTAGCCAAAGAAAATATCTCCTTTCATGATAGACTAAGAGAAATCACGGACATAGTTAAAGGATCGGTCAGTGCAGAAGTCATTTCTTTAAAAGCCGAAGAAATGATTGAGGAAGGCAAAGAACTAGCAAAAATTGCTCCAAACATCACCGTAAAAGTCCCGATGACGCCAGATGGACTAAAAGCGGTTAAGGAATTCTCGGAGCTTGGAATCAAGACAAACGTGACCCTTATTTTCAGTGCAAACCAGGCGCTTCTTGCAGCGCGTGCAGGAGCAACATACGTTTCTCCTTTCCTTGGCAGACTGGATGATATCGGCCAGGATGGAATGGACTTGATCGCGACGATTTCTGAAATCTTTGACCTTCACGGACTGGACACAGAAATTATCGCTGCTTCAATCCGCCATCCTATGCACGTTACGGATGCAGCATTACACGGTGCGCACATTGCCACCATCCCATTGAAAGTCATTCATCAGCTATTCAAACACCCTCTTACAGAACAGGGAATTGAGAAGTTTCTCGCTGACTGGAACAACCGCGCTTAATCAGCGGACAAGTAAATAGGCAGATATAAATGGCAAGCTTCGTGCTTGCCATTTATGCGGTCTATTAGAAAAGCGGAGGGCGCTGGGGTAAGGAAGTTCTGCTAAGGCCGCGACGTCCTGTCGCAACGCAGAACTGACCTGCCTCCTGCAGGCCTCACCTGTGAGAGACGGTGGAGCAGGGACTGACAAAGTCGCTCTTTGACTTTGACAGGGCCGGCGAAGCGTCCGAACAGCTAGCCGCCGGAGCTAGACAAATAGAAAAGCGGAGGCGCTCAAGTAAGGAAGTTCTGCTAAGACCGCGACGTCCTTTAATATAAAAACGCTAAGCCCAAATTTGTAAATCCCCTCATCATCTACTATTCTTAAAGGAAGTTCTGATAAGGGTGCCGTCCTCAAAAAGCGGGGAACGGAACTTCTCGTTGAGGGCTTCATTTGAGCATCAATGGAATTTAATTTACAATGGAAACAGGTTCATTTTTTAACATCCCATACAGAGGAATTTTATTTTTCATATACGGAGTATGTTCTGTCGGAATTATGGAGAATTTGTTGAAAAGTGCTCTTAACATGTCAGCTTCTTAGGAAGGAGACCATCATGGAAAAATTGAAAATTGCAGGCGGTGATCTGCTGAAAGGTTCCGTTTCGATCAGCGGGGCAAAAAACAGTGCGGTAGCGCTGATTCCGGCGACCATTTTAGCTGAATCATCCGTCATTATTGAAGGTTTGCCAAATATATCAGATGTGCATATTTTGAAGGACTTGCTTGAGGAAGTAGGCGGAAAAGTCGACTTTCAAAACGGCGAAATGCACGTACAGCCAGAGAACATGATTTCAATGCCGCTTCCGAACGGAAAGGTAAAAAAATTAAGAGCCTCTTACTACTTGATGGGGGCCATGCTCGGCCGCTTTAAAAAAGCGGTGATTGGACTTCCGGGCGGATGCCACCTCGGACCGCGGCCGATTGACCAGCACATTAAAGGCTTTGAAGCGCTTGGAGCACAAGTTACAAATGAACAGGGTGCGATTTATCTCCGGGCAGAAGAATTAAGAGGCGCACGTATTTATTTAGATGTCGTCAGCGTTGGCGCGACCATCAATATTATGCTTGCAGCTGTTCTTGCAAAAGGCCGGACCATCATTGAAAACGCAGCGAAAGAACCGGAAATCGTTGATGTCGCAACGCTTCTGACCAGCATGGGTGCGAAAATCAAAGGAGCGGGAACAGACGAAATTCGTATCGATGGTGTGGAAAAGCTTCACGGCTGCCGCCACTCTATCATTCCGGACCGGATTGAAGCTGGAACCTACATGATTATTGCTGCTGCAGCAGGCAAGGAAGTTCTGGTTGACAACGTTATTCCGCTGCACATGGAATCCCTGATTGCTAAATTGAGGGAAACCGGAGTTCATATTGAAACGAGCAACGATCAAATCTGGATTGTCGGCGGACAGAAAGAGCTGAAGCCGGTTGATGTGAAGACTCTTGTCTATCCTGGATTTCCGACGGATCTTCAGCAGCCGTTCACCTCGTTCCTGACGAAAGCCAATGGGACAAGCGTCGTCACGGATACGATTTACTCCGCGCGCTTTAAGCACATTGATGAACTTCGCCGCATGGGCGCGTCTATCAAAGTGGAGGGACGTTCCGCCATTGTTTCGGGGCCGAATAAGCTTCAGGGGGCAAAGGTAAAGGCGAGCGATTTAAGAGCCGGTGCGGCACTTGTCACAGCAGGTCTCATGGCTGAGGGGATTACCGAGGTTACAGGGCTTGAACATATTGACCGCGGATACAGCGAGCTGGAGGAAAAGCTCACCAACATGGGAGCAACCATCTGGCGTGAAAAGTTAACCGCTCAGGAAATCGAACAAATTCAAAACTCTTAATTCCGTGAATATCCTGCTTCCGAATGGAAGCAGGTTTTACATATTATCGTTACAGCGAAGGGGAGGAACCAAAGATGGAAAGAAGTTTATCGATGGAACTAGTACGCGTAACAGAGGCCGCAGCACTTGCATCCGCACGCTGGATGGGCCGCGGAAAGAAGGATGAAGCGGATGATGCCGCAACATCTGCAATGAGGGATGTCTTCGATACGATCCCGATGAAAGGGACTGTCGTAATCGGAGAGGGAGAAATGGATGAGGCTCCAATGCTTTATATTGGAGAAAAGCTTGGAAATGGCTACGGACCAAGAGTAGACGTAGCGGTAGACCCGCTTGAAGGAACAAACATCCTGGCACAGGGCGGCTGGAATGCGCTTGCGGTTATCGCGGTTGCAGACCATGGAAACATGCTCAACGCCCCGGATATGTACATGGATAAAATCGCGGTGGGACCGGATGCAGTTGGCTGCATTGACATCAATGCCCCGATTATGGACAACCTTCGTGCAGTAGCAAAAGCAAAGAACAAAGACATTGAAGACATTGTCGCCACCATCTTGAACCGCGAGCGCCACCAGGGCATCATTAATGAGCTTCGCGAAGCAGGCGTCCGCATCAAGCTGATCAATGACGGCGATGTTGCCGGCGCGATCAACACGGCTTTTGATCATACCGGAGTAGACATCCTGTTCGGATCCGGCGGAGCGCCTGAGGGTGTACTTGCAGCCGTAGCGCTGAAATGCCTTGGCGGTGAAATTCAGGGCAAGCTGCTTCCGCAAAACGACCAGGAGCTGGAACGCTGCGTGAAAATGGGTCTCGATGTAAACAAAGTCCTTCTCATGGATGATCTGGTAAAAGGCGATGACGCAATCTTCGCTGCCACCGGAGTTACCGATGGAGAGCTTCTCCGCGGCGTGCAGTTTAAAGCATCAAGCGGCACAACCCAGTCCATTGTCATGAGAGCCAAATCCGGAACCGTCCGCTTCATCGACGGCCAGCACAGTTTGAAAAAGAAACCAAATCTGGTTATAAAATAAAATACTTTTCTCTAATTAGCTGACCGGGGCTTCCATGCTCCGGTTCCCTCATTTGTTTCAAATGTTTTACGTCTCCGAAAACGTATTGATTAATCACGTGAAATAAGGTAAAACTAAAGAGTGCTGCAAAATCACATTCACAAATTACACTGCTTTCAACTACTTCAAGCTTTTCCTTCTTTTCCTTCTCTATCCTGAAATCCATTTTTCAATGTCAAAAGTACATATAGGGCGGAAAGAAAACCAGTATGTCTATTTTATATGCTAAAAGTGTGGTGTTTACATGAGTAAGGTTTCCATCTCTTCATTGGAAAACATGAAGCTGAAAGAATTGTACGAGCATGCTCGTCATTTCAAAATCTCTTACTACAGCAAGTTGACGAAGAAAGAATTAATTTTTGCTATTTTAAAAGCAGATGCAGAACAGGAAGACCTTTTATTCATGGAAGGCGTTCTTGAAATCATCCAGTCTGAGGGCTTTGGCTTCCTTAGACCGATTAACTATTCTCCGAGCTCGGAGGATATTTATATTTCTGCGTCTCAAATCAGACGCTTTGACTTAAGAAACGGTGATAAGGTTTCGGGTAAGGTTCGTCCTCCGAAAGAAAATGAGCGTTACTACGGACTGCTTCATGTCGATGCCGTTAATGGCGACGATCCTGAATCAGCGAAGGAACGTGTTCACTTCCCGGCATTGACACCGCTTTATCCGGACCGTCAGATTAAGCTTGAAACAGAGCCGCACATGCTGTCCACAAGAATTATGGACCTGATTGCGCCGGTTGGATTCGGCCAGCGCGGACTGATTGTTGCGCCTCCAAAAGCAGGGAAGACGATGCTTCTGAAAGAAATTGCCAACAGCATCACAACGAACAACCCGGAAGCAGAACTCATCGTTCTATTAATTGATGAGCGTCCAGAGGAAGTAACGGATATCGAACGTTCCGTTGCAGGCGATGTGGTCAGCTCAACCTTTGATGAAGTTCCGGAAAACCACATTAAGGTTGCCGAACTCGTGCTTGACCGTGCGATGAGGCTTGTGGAGCACAAGAAAGACGTAATCATCCTTATGGACAGCATTACTCGTCTTGCACGTGCCTATAACCTTGTTATTCCTCCAAGCGGACGTACGCTTTCCGGAGGTATTGACCCGGCTGCATTCCACCGTCCGAAGCGTTTCTTCGGGGCTGCCCGTAATATTGAAGAGGGCGGCAGCTTAACGATTCTTGCAACGGCACTAGTCGATACGGGATCCCGTATGGATGATGTCATTTATGAGGAATTCAAAGGAACCGGTAATATGGAGCTGCATCTTGACCGCTCTCTTGCCGAAAAACGAATTTTCCCTGCCATTGATATCCGCCGTTCCGGAACACGTAAGGAAGAGCTTCTTGTTCAAAAGGAACATCTTGAGAAGCTATGGGCAATCCGTAAATCAATGACGGATACACCTGACTTTGTTGAAAAGTTCCTTCGCAAGCTAAAGCAGTCAAAAGGCAATGAAGAATTTTTTGAAGTGCTTTCCGCTGAAATGAAGCCAAGCACTGCAGGTTCAAGAAGGTCATAGAAAAAATGAGCGGGATTTCCTTTATGATTCCAATTTTGTTTCTTGCAATCATAGAGAAGCCCTGTTATACTTTTTTCATATGCCGTTCAAATAGGTGATTTTAATCACCATTTTTTGAACAAGATAACTCTGGATTCGGTAAGAATGCAGGGCAGAAGGAGATGAAAAGAATGAAAACTGGAATCCATCCTAACTACAAAAAAGTTATGGTTAAATGTTCTTGCGGTAACGAATTTGAAACAGGTTCTGTTAAAGAAGAGGTGCGCATCGAGACTTGCTCTGAGTGCCATCCATTCTACACTGGACGTCAAAAATTCGCTGAAGCTGGCGGACGTGTTGACCGTTTCAATAAAAAATATGGTATGAAGTAATTTCGAAATAGATTCAAACAAAAACAGGCAAGTCTTCACACTTGCCTGTTTTTTTACGATAAAAACACGGAATTCAGCGCTTTACATAGGGACTTTCGGCATGTAAAGGCAGCTTTCGGACAAGATAAACAAAGGGTAAAAATGCAATAAACAGGCTGTCACACGGTCCATCAGCCTAATGCAGTGAATGAAGGGAGAGGCCGTTTGCATGTATGTAATGAAATTTAGCGGATGGCTTGAAATCATTTGCGGAAGCATGTTTTCAGGTAAATCCGAGGAACTGATCCGCAGAGTGCGCCGTGCGCAATATGCTAAACAGAACGTTTTGGTTTTTAAGCCATCCATTGATAATCGATACAGTGAAAAGGAAGTCGTTTCCCACAATGGGACAACCATTATCTGTTCACCGGTTCCATCATCAGAGGATGTTTTGAAGCTCGTGGATGAGGACACAGATGTAGTAGCAATCGACGAAATTCAATTTTTCGATGCCGGCATTATGGAAGTGGTCACAACCCTTGCAGACCGCGGTCACCGGGTCATTGCGGCGGGTCTCGATCAGGACTTCCGCGGAGAGCCGTTTGGGATTATGCCGGATTTAATGGCCATCGCTGAAACCGTCACAAAGCTCCAGGCTGTCTGCTCCGTTTGCGGATCTCCCGCAAGCCGCACACAGCGCCTGATCGACGGCAAACCAGCGGCCTATCAGGATCCAATCATTTTAGTCGGAGCGTCAGAATCGTACGAGCCCCGCTGCCGACACCATCACGAGGTACCGGGCAAGCAGGCATTTACACGTGAACAAAACCAGACTTCTCATAAATAAAACAACAGCCATCCCTCTTAGCTTACAACCAGCGAAAGAGGGATTTTTTGTTTTAGAAGGAAGTTTTTAACTGATTTAAGTGTGGTACGATGATTAAAGAAGATAATTTTAGGAGGAGAAACCATGATCGTTCAAAATAATCAGGATGTATACAGTGTCATTGAGCAGCTCGAAACACAGAATGCTGTTTTTAAAATTGTAGAATTTAATGACCTGAACGGCAGTACATACTTAACCTCGCCAACCGATATGTATTACGCGAAAAAGCTCGGCATGGGCCTTCGGCAAATCGCAGTTGAACTGAGAAATGGCAGCATTACAACCGAAGCGGGAGCCCTTCATTACATGCAGGGAAACATTGAAATGGAAAACTCGCTTGGCGGAGCTGCAGGAATCATGAAGAAGTTTGCGAGCAGCGTACTGACGAATGAATCAGGAATCAAACCCAAATATAAGGGAACCGGGGATATCTTTTTAGAGCCAAGCTTCAGCCACTTCCTCATGCTTGAAATCGAAAATGACTCAATCATCGTGGATAAAGGCATGTTTTACTGCTGCGAGTCAACAGTGGAGGTTGGAATTGAATCAATGAAAAACTTGTCCTCTGCTGCAAAAGGGGGAGAAGGCCTATTCCAAACGAAGCTTTCCGGAACAGGTATTATCGTGCTGGAAAGTCCCGTTCCGGCAGGCGCGGTCGTAAAAGTCGATCTAAACAACGACACGCTGAAGGTGGACGGCAACTTCGCCATACTCCGGACCGGCGGCATCCAATTTACAGTAGAGCGCTCTGCAAAAGGAATCATCGGATCTGCAACGAGCGGAGAGGGCTACTTGCAGACATTCCGGGGAACGGGTCAAGTCTGGCTTTCTCCGACGACATCGAGAAGACCTCTGCTATCATAAGGAAGACCGCTGCATGTTTAGGCAGCGGTTCTTTTTTGCACTGACCCCCGCTCTGCTAAAGGACTAAACCTCCGTCCCCGCATCCTGTATCCCCATATAAATCAAGCCTCAGCGAAGCCGATGCTTGTTCCCCCGGCTCTTTAAAGGATAGAAGGTCAGAGCACTGCACTGACCCCCGTTCTGCTAAAGCGTTAAACCTCCGTCCCCATCTCTCGCCAGGTCAAGGGGTATATGGATAAACAGTCTCCTTGCTCCGTCCTTTTATTCTTTAATAGGCTGAGGGTCAGTGCAGCTTATTTCAAAAAGAGGGGTCAGTCCCGCAAAATTTCACCGAACTAAAGCTCCGGCACCGAGTCGCTCAGCCGTTAAAGGATAAGGGCTCAGAGGCCGAGGTCTCTGTCCCCCGATGCGGTGAAGCATGACGGGACTGGCACCGTGCCAGTCCCGCCAAATTTTACCGAACTAAAGCTCCGGCACCGAATCGCTCAGCCGTTGAAGCATAAGGACTCAGAGGTGGAGTCCTCTGTCCCCCGCTGCGGTGAAGGATAACGGGACTGACCCCGCCAACCCCCGCCATCCCTACCCCAACCCCCAACCCACAAAAAAAGGACAACCCCCAAAGGTCATCCAATCTTTGTTACAAACTAAAAATCGACCGCAGCAAGCCTCTGCGCTTCTGCAGCTTCTGGTTATCAAACACAAGAACCGGCTCCTGCTGGGCGTCCGGGAGCTGGGCAAAAAGAATATCAATCGTTTGCTCAATTTTTTGAATTTTGCGGCTTAGCTCTTCCATTTCCCGGCGGTGCTGAAGAAGCTGGTAGGACACGACGGCATCGGCCTTCAGGTTCATTTTCTGCTCCATGAGCTCCAGACGGTTTTCAAGTTCGGCGACACGGCTTTCAGCGTCAGTTGATAAAGGTTTCGTTTCGGCCGGTTCCATTGCCGGGACTGGTGCGTTTTCTGCTTTTATATCTTGCAGGAGCACGCCATGGTGGAGCTGCTCCTTTACGCTTTTTAACGTTTCTAGATCATCTTCCCGGAAATGATAGTGTCCAAGCTCGTTACGTTCCATTGGCAGTTCCAATTGCTTGACCCAGCGCTGTATAGTTTTTGTGGAAACCCCAAGTTCTTTTGCAACGGCAGCAGTGTTCATTAAACATTCCCCCTATCTGTTGATAAAAAAGGAATTCGCTCTTTCCCTTTTATCTCCTTTGCAAAAGACAAAACAAGAACCTGTTCGGCAAAGGTAGTGAAAATGCGCGAGGGTTTGTCGAATCAATTTTCGTACAGTTCAAGCGGCAAATCGTCAGGATCGCGGAAAAAAGTGAAGCGTTTCCCGGTCAGTTCGTCAATTCTGACGGGCTCGCATTCCACGCCCTGTTCGGCAAGTCTTGCCACCTCAGCATCCAAATCCTCTGTCCCAAAAGCTAAATGCCGTAAGCCCCTTGCTTCCGGCTTTGTCGGACGGAGCGGGGGTTTAGGAAAGGAGAACAGCTCAATCTGTCCGAAGTCTCCAACGGCGAGATCCAGCTTGTAGGAGTTTCTTTCCTCCCGGTACGTTTCTTCAATAATACGGCACCCGAGTGTATGGACGTAAAACGCTTTAGAGATTTCATAATCAGAACAAATAATGGCAATATGGTGGATGTGCGTTAGCATATTTAGGCTCCTTCTAGTCTTTTTTCGAAAGCCGGACCTGCCGCTGGAAATAAAGGAATACAGGCAGAGGGATTACAATCCATCCCAGGCTTTTAATTATTCCGTTTAATGCATTTGCTCTGGTGCGTTCTTTCTCAAATTGGAGGGCATCTTCATACTGTGCCCGGATTTCTTCATCTGTTGCTTTTTCCTTCGGGTTGCCTTCTTTCATGGCTTTAAAATCCGTGTAGCTCTGCTGATAGGATGGGGCGGAAAGATAATCGGCAGCAGACATAAACACTCCGACTGATCCTCCGATGGACATCATTAAGGTAGCGAAAAGAACAAGGTACACATACAGGTTTCGAAAAGTCATATCCAGCTCTCCTTTTTGCTGCTCTTTTTTGGAAATGAAGATGGCCATTCCAGCCGCCGCAATAATCATGAAAGCGATAAAAAGAACGATTAGTGAAATCATATCATTTGCCGTCCTCCTTCTCTATTCTTCCTTAACATTACCATATGCGAAAGGCCAAATTGCTTTTGATTGTTTGCATGACCTATACTATAATTAGAATGTTATGGATAAAGTGAGATGATTATGTTTTCCTTGTCCCCCGCAGATGGAAATGAGACTTACTGCGGGATAAAAATAGACCGGCTGAAAGAATAAGCTAGGAAACTCCAGAGGTGAAGAACGTGTTAGATCGTTTGCAAGCGGTTGAAGAGCGTTATGAAAAATTAAATCAGCTATTGATGGATCCTGATATTATCAGTGATACCAATAAGCTGAGAGAATATTCAAAAGAACAATCTGATCTGTCTGATACAGTGGAAGCATACAGAGAATATAAAGCAGTAAGAGAGCAAATCGCAGACGCAAAGGCGATGCTTGACGAAAAGCTTGATGGCGATATGCGCGAAATGGTAAAGGAAGAGCTATCTGAGCTGCAGGATCAGGAAGTATCCTTAAATGATAAATTGAAGCTTCTCCTTGTTCCAAAGGATCCAAATGATAACAAAAACGTAATCATGGAAATCCGCGGAGCAGCAGGCGGTGACGAAGCGGCTTTGTTTGCTGCCGATCTATACAGAATGTACAGCAAATACGCGGAGGCTCAAGGGTGGAAAACCGAAGTAATGGAAGCAAGCTCATCGGGTGTCGGCGGCTATAAAGAAATTATCTTTATGCTGAACGGCAAAGGTGCCTATTCCAAAATGAAGTTTGAAAACGGAGCCCACCGCGTACAGCGTGTACCTGAAACCGAGTCAGGTGGCCGGATTCACACGTCCACCGCGACAGTTGCCTGCCTGCCTGAGGCAGAGGAAGTCGAAGTGGAAATCCACGATAAAGATGTACGTGTCGATACGTTCGCATCCAGCGGACCAGGAGGACAGAGTGTAAATACAACGATGTCCGCGGTCCGTCTGACTCACCTTCCGACGATGACTGTTGTAAGCTGCCAGGATGAAAAATCGCAGATTAAAAACAAAGAAAAAGCAATGAAAGTACTCCGGGCCCGCGTTTATGATAAATTCCAGCGCGAAGCTCAAGCCGAGTATGATCAAAACCGTAAGCTTGCTGTCGGTTCCGGAGACCGTTCTGAACGGATTCGCACGTATAACTTTCCGCAAAACCGCGTAACAGACCACCGCATCGGTCTGACGATTCAGAAGCTTGATCAAATCCTTGAAGGAAAGCTTGATGATGTCATCAATGCGCTCATCGTCGAGGATCAGTCCAGCAGGCTGGAACAGGCGGAAAACTAAGCATGACAACTGTATTCGAAGCCCTGAAATGGGCTTCTCTTTTTTTAACCGATGCGGGAAGAGATGAAAATGCCGGAGAATGGCTGCTGAGACACCATTTAAATATGAACCGGTCCTCGCTTCTAGCCAATTTTCGAATGGAAATCAGCGAAGAGGTACTGGAAGCGTTCATGGCCGATGTAAAAAAACATGCGGCCGGCGTCCCGGTTCAGCACCTGACCGGATACGAGGAATTCTACGGCCGGAAATTTGAAGTGAATAAAGAAGTACTGATTCCAAGGCCTGAAACAGAGGAATTAATTGAAGGACTGAAGAGCAGAATTCAGTCTCATTTGCCGAATAAACAGCTGACTGCTGCCGATATCGGGACAGGTTCCGGGGCGATTGCCATTACACTTGCGCTTGAAGTTCCGGACCTTCTTGTGATCGGAACGGACATCGCGCAGGAATCCCTGGATGTTGCGGGCCGGAATGCAGAGCGGAACGGTGGAAAGGTTCAATTTGTTCAGGGTGACCTGTATGAACCACTTGAAGGCCGTACTTTTGACATCATCGTCTCCAATCCGCCGTATATTCCAGATGAAGATGTCCTGCAGCTGTCAGAGGTCGTAAAAGACCATGAACCGCACAGAGCGCTCGCAGGAGGCAAAGATGGTTTGGATTTCTACCGGAAGCTTTGCGCAGGTATGCCTGCTCTCTTAAATAAGCCTGGCATTGCCGCATTTGAGATCGGGGCAGGCCAGGGAGAAAATGTTGCCCGTCTGCTTCAAGTGGCATTCCCGGAAGCGAAGGTGGAAGTGGTTTTCGATATTAACGGCAAGGACCGGATGGTGTTTGCTGAAAGGTAAAGGGGCGCTTTAGCGATGGAAACGGAGCTTCTGAAGGTTCTTGATGAAAGCGGCCGCTGTCTTGGGACGGCTACACGGGAAGAGGTTCACCGGAAAGGCTATTGGCATGAAACCTTTCACTGCTGTATGACGGAACGCGGGATGGACAGGATCTATCTTTATTTTCAGCTTAGAAGCTCAAGGAAAAAAGACTATCCCTCCCTGTTCGATATAACCGCAGCTGGCCATCTGCTGGCTGATGAAACAGCAGAAGATGGAATAAGGGAAGTGGAAGAGGAACTTGGCTTAGGCATTCAATACGAGGATCTTGTATCTCTCGGTACGATTCCCTGGACAGGCGGCAGCGGGGACATCATCGACCGTGAGCTTGCCCGCGTCTATCTCTATCATCAGGAATCCCCTATTGAAGGTTTTTCTCTGCAAAAGGAAGAAGTGGCAGGGATCGTAAAGGCGGATTTAAGAGAGTTCGAGAAACTGGTATTACGAGAGCGAAACCAACTCCAAGTCACAGGCTTCAAAGAACAAGAGGACGGGGAGAAAATTTTGCTGGAGGATTCCGTTGATTTATCAGCCTTCGTCCCGCATACTAGCAGCTATTATCACGAGCTGTTTAAACAGATTCGCTTGAATTTAAGGCTATGTTAAAGTAAGAGGTTGATTGATTACACATGTTGATTGGAGCGAACGCCTGCAGCGTAAATCAACAGCTGCGTTTAATAGAGCTGAATTTTATATAGAATCATAGATTTTGATTTTGCGTGTTTATTTTTCAAAACTCCCGGCCATACTGTTGCTAGAGAAGGGATGGTTGAGGAGAAATGAAAAAACAAACATTAGCAATCATATATTTAGTGTTTATCACAGCGGGAGCGCTTTTAAATACGTATAATCAGCCGCTTGGAGCAAGCCAGGCATCAGCGGCAGAGCAAAACGGGCCTAAGGTCATACCGGAGGAAGCGATCCGGCTCAGAATTCTTGCGAACAGCGACGCACCTGAGGATCAGGCCGTCAAACTGAAAATTCGCGATCAAGTGAATAAGCAAATTACCAATTGGGTGAAGGATATTGATTCCATTGAAAAAGCAAGAGCCCTGATTCGCTCCGAGCTTGGAGAAATCAATAAGATTGCGAAGGAAACAATGAAACAAGAAGGAATGAACCAAAGCATCAAGGTTGAGTATGGAACGAGTGTCCGCTTCCCGACGAAACTTTATGGAGATTTTATTTATCCGGCGGGTGATTACGAAGCAATCCTCATCACGCTTGGCGATGGTGAAGGCGCGAACTGGTGGTGCGTGCTGTTCCCTCCATTATGCTTCCTTGATTTCTCAACAGGACAAGCGGTGGAAGCGCAAAATAAAGAAGTGCAGCAAGAAGAAAAGAAAGTGGAGAAATCAGAAAAGGTAGCTTCCGAAGACAGCAAGAAAGACGAAGTGGAAGTCAAATTCTTTCTCGCAGAATGGTTAGGCGGACTGTTTTCATAGAGAACAGTCTATCTTTTTTATCATAATGAAACGTTGAGCCACATACATTGGGAGTAACAAAGAACAATGGGGTGGAACGATGTTTTATCAATTAAAATTAGCAGAACCAGCAGATAAGAGCCGTTTAATAGAGTTTGTGGAAGCAGCAGGTTCAAATGCCGCGGGCATTGAAGAAAAAATTGACCAGTTTGTCATGATGACGGATTCGGATAAAAGAATTGCAGCCTGCATCGGCCTTGAGATATTCGGAGAATACGGTTTGCTGCGGACACTTGTTGTCTCGGACAAGCTGGATCAGGCTTATATTCTTTCGCTCTTTCAAAGCATTCATGAAGTAGGGCGCAAAAAAAAGCTCAAAAATTATTATCTCGTTGCAGGCGGGCAGGGCTCTACGGAGTTTTTGGAAGTTATTGGATTCAAACAAACTTCAAAGGCGGAGCTGCCTGAAGAGATGCTTGGCTCTAAACATATCCAATCCTCTCTTAAAGCAGATGGATCCGTAATTATGGTCAAGAATACCTGATTAACCAGGCACTGGAAATAGGTCTAAATAACTTTATCAACATAGTTATCCACCGAAAGATCAGCTTTATCCACATTTTGTGGATAAAGCTTGTTGGGGTTCCTTGCTTTTACATAAGCAGGCTGGGTGGTAAACTAGTTGAAACAGCAATAAAGATAAGGAAAGTTAGGAGTCAGATAAGAATGGATACGATTCACTGGACTGTGGATAAGAACAGCGGTTTATCCAAAGGTTATCCACAAATTGCACAGGCAGCAGCTTTACTTGCCCAAAACGAAACGATCGCTTTTCCGACCGAAACGGTTTATGGCCTTGGAGCCAATGCGGGATCGGATGAAGCGGTGAAAAAAATATATGAAGCAAAAGGAAGACCGGGAGACAATCCGCTCATCGTCCATGTGGCAGACCATAGCCAGGCACTTGCGCTCGTTAGCGATATACCGGCTTACGCCATGAAAATCATGAGCATGTTCTGGCCTGGTGCACTGACTGTCATCCTGCCGCAAAAAGAGGGAAAGCTCTCTTCATTGGTTACAGCAGGTTTATCCACAGTCGCCATTCGCATGCCGGACCATCCGATCGCCCTTGCCTTAATTAAGGAAGCCGGAGTTCCGATCGCGGCGCCAAGTGCCAATCTATCTGGTAAGCCGAGTCCGACAGAAGCTGCCCATGTGGCGATGGACTTGGACGGAAGAATCGCGGGAATCGTGGACGGGGGGCCAACAGGTGTTGGAGTCGAATCCACCGTTTTGGATTGTACGAAATCGATTCCTGTTATTGTAAGACCGGGCGGTGTCACACGGGAGCAGCTGGAAGCTGTTATCGGACCGGTTCACGTAGACCAGGCTCTCGTTGATGAAACACAAGCGCCGATCTCACCCGGTATGAAGTATACTCATTACGCTCCCAACGCTCCATTAACGATCGTAAAGGGCACGAGGGAATTTTTGCAAAAGCTCGCAGATGAAGCAAGATTGGAAGGGAAAAAGGTAGGGATTCTCACTACCTCTGAATATAAGGAAGAGTTCCGGGGGGATGAAGTTCTCGCGTGCGGTTCTGCCTTGCAGCTCGAGACGGTTGCCTCAAATCTTTACGGAGTACTCCGCCGGTTTAATGAAAATACAGAGCTTGATTTAATATACAGTGAAGCCTTTCCCGAAGATGGAGTAGGACAGGCAATCATGAACCGGCTCATGAAAGCGGCCGGACACCGTGTAATTGAAGAATAACCCGTTCTAACCCTCCTTGGACAGACATATGCTGAAACAGGCGTGTCCAAGGAGGGAATGCATGAGTGTAGAAGCGGTAATCGGGGAAATTCTAACGCTTTTTATGATGGCCTTTGCTTTAGGAATGGATGCCTTCTCCGTTGGTTTGGGGATGGGCATGATTTCGCTGAGATTTAGACAAATCTTCTTTATTGGCTTGGTCATCGGCTTGTTTCATATTGCTATGCCTCTGGCTGGCATGGGTCTCGGCAAGCTGCTATCAGATAAATTGGGTGCCATCGCTGCCTATGCCGGCGGCGGACTGCTCATCCTTCTTGGGATTCAAATGGTCGTTTCCTCCTTCAAAAAAGATGATGCCCCGCTCATTACCCCGGTCGGCTTTGGTCTGCTGTTATTCGCGCTGAGTGTAAGCCTGGACAGTTTCTCTGTCGGCCTCACTCTCGGAATCTACGGAGCCAGAACGATGCTTGCCATCCTCATGTTCGGGTTTGTCAGCATGGTGCTCACTTGGACCGGCCTGATCATCGGCAAGCGTGTACAGGGGTGGCTTGGAAACTACAGTGAAATTCTCGGAGGAGCGATTCTGCTGGTTTTTGGAATCAAGCTGCTGCTTCCTATGTAAAAAGCTGGACCATATGGGGTCTGGCTTTTTTCGTTCCTTAAGCTTGGTAGCGGCTTCAGTTAGTAGTACAATATAGACAGATCCAATCTTGACGTGTACCCGCAAACTTAAAGCGGTGCTTATAAATGGAAGGCCAGATGAAGAAAGAGGAGTGGAAACGTTGTCGAATGTCCTTTTCGTTTGTACAGGAAACACTTGCAGAAGTCCAATGGCTGAAGCGCTCCTGCAATTTATGAAGCGCTCAGACGACATCAAAGTTAAATCAGCAGGGGTCTTTGCAATGGACGGGAGCGATGCTTCTCCGTTAGCAAAGGATGCACTCCTTGAAAAAGGGGTAGCATTCAACCATTGTTCAGCCCTTCTCAATAGAGAAAGTATCGAGTGGGCAACCCACATTTTCACCATGACCGAAAGCCACAAAATGCTGCTGCTTGAACGGTTTCCGGAATCACGGGAAAAAATATGGACGCTCTCTGAATTTGTTCACGGAGCTTCTAAAAAAAGAGATGTCCTCGATCCATACGGAGGTCCGATTGAGATTTACAGGGCTACAAGAGATGACCTTGAGAGCATGCTGAAGCTTTTGATTGAAAAACTGGAAAAGTAACGCAGGGAGGCAACTGGAATGAAAGTAGCAATTGCATCAGATCACGGCGGCATGAATATCCGCGAAGAAATCAAATCTCTCATGGATGAAATGGGAATCCAATACGAAGATCTAGGCTGTGAATGCAGCCAATCAGTCGACTATCCCGACTACGCGGTACCCGTTGCTGAAAAAGTCGCATCAGGAGAAGCGGATCGGGGAATCCTGATTTGCGGAACTGGAATTGGCATGAGCATTGCGGCAAACAAAGTAAAAGGCATCCGCTGCGCGCTCGTCCATGACATCTACAGCGCCAGGCTGACACGGGAGCACAACGACAGCAACGTCCTTGCAATGGGAGAGCGCGTAATTGGCCCAGGGCTTGCCCGCGACATCGCCAAAACATGGCTGCAATCAGATTTTGAAGGCGGAAGGCACGCAAACCGCATCGGCAAAATCGGGCAATACGAAAACAAATAACGAAGAGGTGGACCGATAATGGGAGAAGTCGAAGTATGGCGTTCCGAACTCCAAACAATCCTGAAAGACCTCGAAAACCAAGTCACCTTTGAGAAAAACAGCCTATTCGTCATCGGCTGCAGCACAAGCGAAGTCATCGGCGAAAAAATCGGTACAGCCGGAACCTTCGACGCAGCTGCCATGATATTTGAAGAGCTGTCCCATTTTAGCAAAAAGCACGGGATTTCCCTTGCATTTCAATGCTGCGAGCATCTGAACCGGGCACTGGTTGTAGAAAAAACGGCAGCTGAAACGCACGGCCTCGAGCCCGTCACAGTCATTCCTGTCAGAAAAGCGGGAGGAGCCATGGCCACGCATGCCTATAAATCCATGACCAACCCCCTAGTCGTCGAACACATCAAAGCCGCAGCCGGCCTCGACATCGGCGACACCTTCATCGGCATGCACCTGAAGCACGTGGCGGTTCCAATCCGGAGCAGCCTTAACAAAATTGGACATGCCCATGTAACAATGGCCAAAACCCGGCCGAAGCTCATCGGCGGTGTGAGGGCTGTTTACGAAGAAACGGAAGAGAACGAATCTTGCAGGTAAAGAAGGAACCGCTATTGGAGGCGGTTCTTTCTGCGTTATGAAATGTTCGGGGGTATCATCGACATGGTTTCCTTTACAAAAGCGGTACGGTTTGGTTTATGTGGACCGTGTTAATGAGGTCAACGGGTCCAGGAAGCGCTATAAGAAGGATTCTTTTAAGTGGTATAAAAAAGTAATGGAGAGAATGGCGGGGAGCAGAGAGCTTTGTCTCCCTGCTTTTTTATTTTGTTCGTCCCCTCTTCCTTCTCCATTTTATTTATTTGACTAATCAGTCCAAAAAGGATAATCTGTACTTGAAGGGGGGAATGCAATTGGCAAGAAGCAAAGAATTTGATACGGTTGCTGTTTTGCGAAAAGCGGCTGAAGTTTTTGGACAGCTAGGCTATCAAGGTGCCTCGCTTCCAGAACTGCTCAAGCATTTGGAGATTGGCCGGCAAAGTTTATACGACACGTTCGGGACGAAGAAGGACCTTTTTCTTTCCGCTGTCAAAACGTATTTGGAGGCAAAAAACGAGCTGGTTATTGCAAGACTGAAGGAAGCCGGTTCTGTAAAAGAAGCTGTCCGCGATATTTTTGCTGAAGGAATTCAGGCTTTAAAGGACCCCGAAAGTGCTACTGCCTGCTATATTATTAACAGTGCAGTTGAACAGCTCCCTTTTCAGGAGGAGCTTGCCAATTACTTCAGCCAGCAGTCACTGCTGCTCGAGAATGCCTTTTATGAGGCTCTAGTGCGCGGAAAACAGGAAGGAGAGTTCACAGATCGGCACGGTGATTTAAGAAGCCTTGCCCGCTACCTGAACCAATCGAGACTGTCTCTTACCTTTATTGCAAAAACAAACAAAAGCTTTAATGCGCTGGAAAGCTATGCGAAAGTCAGCCTGTCTGTTCTGGATTGAATAGGAGGCTTTTCCTTTGCTTATTTTGGACTAATCAGTCAAAAAAGGAGCTGAATTGATAATGAACGAAGCCGTAAAAATCATGGATCAATTTTTTCAAGGCATGCTGGAAAATAATATCGAACAGTGGATGACGATCTGGCATAAAGACGCTGTATTTGAAATTCCCTATGCCCCTTCTGGTGTTTTAACAAAACTGGAAGGAGATGAAGCCATCTACAATCATGTGAAGGATTTCCCCGAAAAAATTAACTTTACCCGTTTTTCTGAGCCGAACTACTATCCTGTCGAAGGCCAAAATACGGTGATTGTGGAGTTTGAATGTGAAGCTGTGATTCTGGAAACAGGACTCCCTTACAACCAGAAATATATTAGTGTTATTGAGTATGAGGATGGAAAAATTCTTCGTTATAAAGATTACTGGAACCCGCTTATCTTTATTGGTGCTTACAATAATGAACCTCAGGCATTTCTAAAATTTCTAAAAAGGAGCGAATAGCATGTCCATTTTACTTACTGGAGGAACCGGCACAACAGGAAGCCGCATTGCTTCCAAGCTTCTGGAACGGGGCTATTCTATTCGCATTGCCAGCAGATCGGTTCCCAGGCTTGCTGGTGCAGAGCATGTGCCTTTCGACTGGCATAGCGGGCAATTTCCTGCTGAACTGTTTAACGGGATTGAAAAATTGTACCTGGTTGCACCGGTCGGTGTGCTTGATCCGCTGCCTGCCGTTCTGCCCTTTTTGAAAAACGCTTTGAATTCCGGAGTGAAACGGGTGGTCATGCTCGGTGCGGCCATCGTCTCTGATGACGGTCAAGTGTTTGGGAAGCTGCAGCTCGCTGTCAAGCAGCTGGCACCTGAATATGCCATTCTCCGTCCTTCTTATTTTATGGAGAATTTCCTGGCCCCTCACCACCTTCACACCATTAAATCAGAAAACAAGATTTGGTCGGCAGCCGGTGATGGAAAAATTGGTTTTGTCAATGCAGATGACATTGCGGAAGTTGGCGTTCGTGCATTAATCGATCAAGAGCCGCACAACACGAGCCACATCGTTACCGGTCCGGAGGCTTTGAGCTATTCAGAAGCTGCTTCGATGATCGGCCATGCTGCCGGCACCACCATTCAATACGGAAACATGCCACTTAGCCAGTATGAGCAGGCTATGATCCAAGGAGGCTTAACAAAAGAGTATGCCGGTTTCATGGCAAGTCTTGAGGGAAAAATTGCAAACGGTGCAGAAGACCGTGTAACCAATACAGTTGAAATGGTAACTGGAAAAAAGCCGGTTAGTTTAAGTGAATTTGCGGCGGCCCATAGGGAGGCCTGGATGTAATACGGAAGGAGAAGCAGTTTGAACTGCTTCTCCTTTTCATTTTTCTGTTAATCAACCGAAGGGCATAACATAAAACAGCAGGCCTCCCACAGGCTAAACTGGAGTTATATAGCAGGGCAAAAGTGGCTAGTTTTGGCCGGAAAACGGTTGGAAAATAAGGTTTGGCAGGATTAATTGAAGTTCTTGACAGAAAACCTGTTGAAGCGGCAAGAACCGTTCCTTTTTATTTGGAGATTATACCGTCTTATTTACGCGTTCCTCTCACTAATCTGATCGATCCTATTTGTCCATTCACCCGATGATCTGTCCGTTTCGGGACTGAATTTGCCCACTCCACGGTGTTAATTGTCCGTTTCGCTCACGACTCTGTCCAATCAATATACCCCCCCTTTGCCAAAACTGCTCCTTTAATAATCCACTGCTTTCCGCCATCCCCCTCATTTCGAACAATCTCTTCCATTCAACTCTCTATAGTTCGGTATTAGCCTCATTTTTTCAAAAATCAGCCGATTGTCTTTTACATTTCGTTCAGAATATGTGTAAAATAGGAGCATATAAGCAAGCCACTACTGTCCAACCAAGGGGGAAATTATCATGACATTTTTGCAAAAGCAGGATCCATCCGTATTTGAAGCGATGCAGCAGGAGCTTAAACGCCAGCAGACAAAGATTGAACTTATTGCATCTGAGAACTTTGTAAGTGAAGCGGTAATGGAAGCGCAAGGTTCTGTGCTGACGAACAAATATGCAGAAGGATATCCGGGCAAGCGCTATTATGGCGGCTGCGAATACGTAGATATCGTAGAAGATATTGCGCGCGACCGTGCGAAGGAAATTTTCGGTGCAGAGCATGCGAACGTTCAGCCGCATTCCGGTGCACAGGCAAACATGGCCGTTTACTTTACCATCCTGGAGCATGGAGATACAGTACTTGGTATGAATCTTTCCCACGGCGGCCACCTTACCCACGGCAGCCCCGTTAATTTCAGCGGAGTTCAATACAACTTTGTTGAATACGGTGTAGATAAAGAGACGCACCGTATTAACTATGAAGATGTGCGTCAAAAAGCAATCGAGCATAAACCAAAACTGATTGTGGCAGGAGCAAGTGCGTATCCTCGTGAAATCGACTTCCAGAAGTTCCGTGAAATTGCGGATGAGGTGGGAGCCTACTTCATGGTTGATATGGCACACATTGCAGGTCTTGTAGCGGTAGGACTTCATTCAAATCCTGTTCCTTACGCGGATTTTGTGACGACGACGACTCATAAAACACTTCGCGGACCTCGCGGCGGAATGATTCTCTGCAAGGAAGAGTTTGCGAAAAAGATTGATAAATCGATCTTCCCTGGAATTCAAGGCGGTCCGCTTATGCATGTGATCGCGGCTAAAGCTGTTGCTTTCGGTGAAGCCCTTCAGCCTGAATTTAAAGAATACGGCGAAAAAATCATCGAGAACGCGAAGCGTCTTGGCGAATCTCTTGTTAAAGAAGGCATCAATCTCGTATCCGGCGGTACGGATAACCATTTGGTCCTTCTCGATGTACGGTCCCTGAACCTGACAGGCAAAGTGGCTGAAAAAATCCTGGATGAGATCGGCATTACGACAAATAAAAATACCATTCCATTTGATCCCGAAAGCCCATTTGTAACAAGCGGTATCCGAATTGGAACAGCAGCCGTCACGACACGCGGCTTCGGGCTTGAAGCGATGGACGAGATTGCTGCAATCATTGCCCTTGCTTTAAAAAATAGCGAAGACGAAGAAAAACAAAAGGAAGCAGCGGAACGCGCGGAAGCTCTTACTTCCAAATTCCCGCTTTATTAAGGTCCCTGGGAGCAGCTGTGAAAGCTGCTCCTTTTTCCATGTTTTACTATACTGGTCTCACTCTTGAAACCCGCGGTTTTTTTCTGTAGAATCAATGGAAGTGCAATGAAACAGGTACGATTTATTAAAAGGAGATGAGCAGGTTGGGGAAAGTATACGTTTTTGATCATCCGCTAATTCAGCATAAGCTAACTTACATAAGAGATGTAAAAACAGGCACAAAGGACTTCCGTGAATTGGTAGACGAAGTGGCAACATTGATGGCATTCGAAATTACTAGAGATCTTCCGCTTGAAGAAGTAGAAGTAGAGACACCGGTAACCGTTGCAAAATCAAACGTACTCGGCGGAAAAAAACTGGCGATTATTCCGATTCTGCGCGCGGGCCTTGGGATGGTAGACGGAATCCTTAAGCTTATTCCTGCAGCAAAAGTGGGACATGTGGGTCTTTACCGCGATCCTGAAACGCTTAAGCCGATTGAATATTATGCGAAGCTTCCATCCGATGTGGAAGAGCGCGATTTCATCGTAGTGGACCCAATGCTTGCGACAGGCGGATCAGCAATCGAAGCGATCAACAGCCTGAAAAAACGCGGAGCGAAAAACATTAAATTCATGTGCCTGATTGCAGCACCTGAAGGCGTGGAAGAATTTAAGCTTGCTCATCCTGACGTAGATATTTTCATCGCAGCTCTTGATGAAAAATTGAACGAAAAAGGATACATTGTCCCTGGTCTCGGAGACGCTGGCGACAGAATGTTCGGAACAAAATAAAGAATAAAAGGCTTGAACTCGATTCTCGGGTTCAGGCCTTTTTTTATGGCATGCAAGCACCCCATTTTACTAATAAAACGAACCGCCTCTGAGAACCCTAATTCGAAGGAGGGGGTTTTGCTATGAAAAAGACAATCATTCTTCTGCTTATTCTGTGCTTTGCAGCGGCAGTAAAAACGTCCTCGAATGCTTATTCCTATCCAAGCCGGCCGCCGATTCCGGAAGAGAGCGGAACGGCTATGGAAAAGCGGATTCTGATTGTAAAGCCGGCTAAATGGCGAAGCTTTCAGGCGAAGTTTAAAAATCAATTTCCAAGGCTGAAAATCAGACATGTCTATACGGAGGTATTTAAAGGGATATCGGTAGAGGGCACCCTAGCAGATTTAACAAGGCTGTCCGCTCAGCCTGAAGTGGAGGATCTTGGTCCGGTCACGACCTATAATACCGAATCGCAATCATATGTTTCCTTCGTTGGAGGTGACAAGGTGCGCAGTCTTTTTGATTCAAAAAATCAGCGGCTGACAGGCAAGGGTGTGAAGGTTGGTGTCATTGACACAGGAATGGACTATCTCCATCCTGATCTGCGCAGGAATTACGCAGGCGGCTATGATGTAGTGGATGATGACCGGGATCCGATGGAGACAAGAGGAAGTGAAGAGTTAGCGACGATTCATGGAACCCATGTAGCGGGAATTATTGCTGCGAATGGCAAAATCAAAGGAATCGCTCCAGAAGCAAGCCTTTACATATACAGGGCCCTTGGTCCGGGAGGGATTGGAACTTCGGAGTGGATCATCGCGGCTATTGACCGGGCGGTAAAGGATAAAGTGGACGTTCTGAATCTATCTCTTGGAAACGATGTGAACGGTCCGGACTGGCCGACAAGCCTAGCTTTAAATAAAGCTGTAGAGAAGGGCGTTATTGCGGTGGCGGCGAGCGGTAATTCCGGTCCGGGAAAATGGACGCTCGGCTCACCGGGGACCGCTGAAAAAGCAATATCCGTCGGTGCATCAACTCCTCCCATAAAAGGATACAAGCTGCTATTGGATAATGCTGAACCTATCAGACTCATTCCATTTCAAGGCGCAGCTGAGTGGAGAGCATTTCGCGGCCTGGAAATTACAGATGCAGGCTTCGGAAGGGGAAATGAGTTTCCGAAAGATATCAGAGGAAAGCTTGTCCTGGTGCAGAGAGGGAAAATTCCTTTTTCTGAAAAGGCAGCATCAGCTGAGAGCAGAGGGGCGGCTGCCATCCTCGTCTATAACAATGAAAAAGGAAATTTTGCAGGCTCGATGAAAAACATTGGGATTCCTGCAGCGTCCCTGTCGAGACAGGATGGGGTAAAACTTAGACGGTCTCTCCGGCAGCGTGCAAGCATCCTTCAGATAAAAGAAGAAGACACCCTGGCAAACTTCAGCTCCCGGGGGCCAGTGACTGGAAGCTGGGAAATCAAACCGGATCTTGTTGCTCCAGGGGTAGCCATCATGAGCACAATCCCGGACAAACAATACAAACCGCTTCAAGGAACCAGTATGGCAGCGCCGCTTGTGGCAGGGGCGGCAGCACTGATCAGGCAGGCTCACCCGGATTGGAGCCCGGAGGAAGTAAAGGCTGCGCTTATGAATACGGCAAAGCCGCTCAAAGATTATCACTCGAGGCTTTACGAGCCGATCAGCCAGGGTGCTGGGAGAATGGATGTCTGGAGAGCTGTGAAAAGTGAGGTTTTAGCGGTGCCTGGCTCCCTCGTCTTTTCGCAGTTTTCATCTGGCGGAAGAAGATCCGCGCACAAAGCTAAGATCAAACTTGTGAATCACTCCGGCCAAACGAAAAAATTTGTTTTCTCTTATCCACCAAGAGCCCAGGGAGTTACGTGGCATATTCCGGGAGCTCAGTATGTAAACCCCCGATCCTCCAAAGAGGTCGAAATTGAGCTGGAAGGAACGCCGATGCACCTCGTTGACGGCACCCATCAGGGGTGGCTTAATGTGACAGCCGGATCGGAGCGCTTCAGCATTCCCTACCTTTACATGATGAATGAACCTGATTATCCCCGTCTGATGGGCTTTGACTTTCATCCCGGGAAAGAGCCGGACACGAGCGAGTACGAAGTTTACCTTCCAGGCGGGGCGGATGAAATTGGCATTGCTTTATATGAACCTGCATCGTATCATTTTATTGGCTATTTGGATTGGAAGAAACATGTCGGAAAAGGCCGGCTGAAAAGAGTACTGAAAAACAGGGAGCTAAAAGTTAGTGAGGGAACCTACAAAGCCCTTATTTTTGCGAAGAAAGGGAAGGTTGAGGACATAATTGAAACCTCGCTCACGATCGATTTTAGGAGTCAACGCTAACTTTGTCTAAAAATGTGAACAATTTGTGCCGGGCTGGGCTGTTTGTGAACTTTTAGCAAGGAATCACATTGACACAGCCCAGTGCCTATTGTTATGCTATATGAGGGTAATGATAAGGTTTTCAAAACTTGTGAATTACTTGTATATTTCCCCTGAAATGACCTATAAAACCTGATTGAGGGGTGCTGTAAAATGCGCGATAAAAATCGTCATCCGTTACAGGCTATGGCCCTTATGTCTGGCATTCTATCACATTTGGTAGGATCTGTTTTAGTAGGGATTTTCGCCGGAAGATGGCTCGACGGCTATCTTCATACGGTACCGCTGTTTTTAATCATTGGCCTTCTTTTAGGACTGTCAGCAGGCGTTTACGGCATGCTGAAGCTGGTCCGCCACTACTTTCCAGGAGACTGAGCATCTCATGTCTGAACTGCATCTCATGAACCAGCGCTATTTAAAATACATAGTATACTTGCTTGCCATTTACGTGCTTGGCTGGGGTTTTACAGATTACAGAGAGATCTTTCTCGGTCTGATAACCGGGACATGCTTTAGTCTTTTTAACTTATGGACGATGGTGCGGAAGCAGAAACAGTTTGAAAAAGCTTATCAGGAAGGCAAATCGATCCGTTCAATGGGGATGCTGTCCAGAATGGCGGCAGCCGGTCTTGCTGTGCTCATTGCAATGAGATACCCCGAGTATATCAATCTAATTTCCGTGGTTATTGGATTAATGACGATTTACGTCGTTATTATGATAGATTTTCTAATACAACATATACGCGACTAGCTGGAAGAGAGGTGAATATATTGGAGCACAAAGCACCTGTCGTAGAGTTTTTAGGTTTATATTTTAACTTGGCGAATATGATGATGATCACCATTGCAAGTGTCATCGTGTTTATTCTGGCTGTGGCTGCCACCCGCACCCTTGCATTGAGGCCAACCGGCATGCAGAACTTTATCGAATGGGTGATGGACTTTGTTAAGAACATCATCAACAGCACGATGGACTGGCAGACAGGCGGCCGATTTTTAACACTTGGCATGACGCTTCTCATGTACATATTTGTAGCGAATATGCTGGGCTTGCCGTTCGCAGTTGTTATTGACCATGAGCTATGGTGGAAATCACCGACAGCTGATCCGGTCATAACGCTTACCCTGGCTGTTATGGTAGTGGGTCTCACTCATTACTATGGGATCAAAATGAAAGGTGCTGGCGAATACGCACGCGATTATATTAGACCAATGAAATTTTTGTTTCCTATTAAAATAATCGAGGAATTCGCGAACACTCTTACACTTGGCCTTCGTTTATACGGAAACATTTTTGCCGGAGAAATCTTGCTTGGATTACTTGCAGGACTGGCAACAAGCGGCTATGCCGATGGTTTTATGGGAGGCATTTTCGGAACATTGGGTGCAATCATACCAATGCTTGCATGGCAGGCATTCAGTATTTTTGTCGGTTCCATCCAGGCTTTCATTTTCGTCATGTTAACAATGGTTTATATGGCCCACAAAGTGAGTCACGACCATTAATTTATAATTAGCTCTATCTAATAGGCAAAACTATTATTTTCATAAGATAAGGGAGGATTTACAAATGAGTTTAGGTTTAATTGCAGCTGCAATCGCAGTAGGTTTAGGTGCACTTGGTGCAGGTATTGGTAACGGACTAATCGTTGGTCGTACAATCGAGGGAATCGCTCGTCAGCCGGAACTAAGAGGAACTCTTCAAACAACTATGTTCGTTGGTATCGCACTAGTTGAGGCACTTCCGATCATCGCAGTAGTTATCGCATTCATCGTAATGGGTCAATAATTACCAGATCAATCACTATATGATGTGAAAAGAAGATGGCGAAGATCATTCTTAGAAAAGAACCTTCGCCATTCTCTTATCTGCCCTACCGTCTCTTTTTTTGTCCAAAAACAGAAATTATGAGGTCATAGCCTTATTAAAACGTATACCGTAACCCTTGAAGGGAGTGAATTCGAGCAATGTTTACTATATTTGCACTAGGCGCAGCAGGCGCGGGTGAAGCTGCAGCAGAAGGCCATTTCAATGGCGGAGATATTATCTTCCAGCTTGTAGCATTCCTGATCCTTCTTGCCCTTTTAAGAAAATTCGCATGGACGCCGATCATGAACATCATGAAAGAGCGTGCAGACCATATCTCCAACGAAATCAGCGGGGCTGAACAGAAGAATCTCGAAGCCGGAAAACTGATTGAAGAACAGCGTGTATTGCTGAAGCAGGCTCGTCAGGAAGCTCAAAGCCTGATTGAAAATGCGAAGAAAATCGGCGAACAGCAAAAAGAAGAAATTATTACAACTGCCCGCAATGAGGCAATCCGCCTTAAAGAATCTGCGCGCAAAGAAATCGAGCAGGAAAAAGATCAGGCTGTCGCGGCACTTCGCGATCAGGTTGCGTCTCTATCTGTCATGATTGCTTCCAAAGTCATTGAAAAAGAATTGAATGAACAGGCACAGGAAAAACTCATCAGCGATTACCTCAAAGAAGCAGGGGATAACCGATGAGCAGCATCCTTGTTTCCAAACGTTATGCATCCGCACTTTTTGAAATTGCCAAGGAAACAAAAATGCTTGATCAGTTCGAAGATGATTTGACAGCTGTTAAGGAAGTATTTAAGCAAAACCCTAAGCTGATGGTTCTGCTTCAGCATCCTAAGCTGGACATGCAAAAGAAAAAAGAGCTTGTTAAAGAAGGGTTCGGAACTTTAACAACTCCTGTTTTAAATACGCTCTACCTTTTAGTTGAGCGCCACCGTGTCGATAGTATCCCTGAAATTGCAGGAGAGTTTGCAAGACTTGCAAACGAAGCCCGCGGTTTAGAGGATGCAGTCGTATACTCTGTGCGTCTGCTGAGTGAAAAAGAACTTTCCGAACTATCCGCAGCATTTGCGAAAAAAATCGGTAAAACGTCATTGAGGCTGAAAAACGTAATCGATCAATCCCTGATCGGCGGCGTGAAGCTGAAAATCGGCAACCGTATTTTTGACGGAAGCGTAAGCGGCAAACTTGCACGAATCGAGAAACAGCTCGTTACAAAATAGATCACAGATAGGGGTGAAACTCATGAGCATCAAAGCTGAAGAAATTAGTGCTCTGATTAAAAAGCAGATTGAAACCTATCAGTCTGAAATCGAAGTTAGTGATGTAGGTACAGTTATCCAGGTTGGTGACGGTATCGCTCGTGCTCATGGCCTCGACAATGTCATGGCTGGAGAACTTGTTGAGTTTTCAAACGGCGTTTTGGGAATGGCCCAAAACCTGGAGGAAAGCAATGTTGGTATCGTTATTCTTGGACCTTACAAAGAAATCCGTGAAGGCGATGAAGTAAAACGTACTGGACGCATCATGGAGGTTCCTGTAGGTGAAGCGCTTATTGGGCGTGTAGTAAACCCGCTTGGACAGCCTGTTGACGGACTTGGTCCGATTGAAACAACAAAAACCCGTCCAATCGAAGGTCCGGCTCCTGGAGTAATGGATCGTAAATCCGTTCATGAGCCTTTGCAAACGGGTATTAAAGCGATCGATGCTCTTGTTCCGATTGGCCGCGGCCAGCGTGAGCTGATCATCGGAGACCGTCAAACAGGTAAAACATCTGTTGCAATTGATACCATCCTAAATCAAAAAGATCAGGATATGGTCTGTGTGTACGTGGCAATCGGCCAAAAAGAATCCACTGTCCGCGGTGTTGTTGAAACACTTCGCAAGCACGGAGCTCTTGATTACACAATCGTTGTAACGGCATCTGCTTCCCAGCCGGCTCCTCTTCTTTACCTTGCTCCTTATGCAGGTGTAACAATGGGTGAGGAATTTATGTACAATGGCAAGCACGTATTGGTTGTTTACGATGACCTTTCCAAACAGGCAGCTGCTTACCGTGAGCTTTCCTTGCTCCTTCGCCGTCCTCCGGGCCGTGAAGCATATCCAGGGGATGTATTCTACGTTCACTCACGCTTGCTTGAGCGTGCTGCAAAGCTTAGCGATGCAAAAGGCGCTGGCTCTCTGACAGCTCTTCCATTCGTTGAAACACAAGCGGGAGATATCTCAGCTTACATTCCAACGAACGTAATTTCCATCACAGACGGACAGATTTTCCTTCAGTCTGACTTGTTCTTCTCAGGCGTACGTCCTGCGATCAACGCTGGTCTTTCTGTATCCCGTGTTGGTGGATCCGCTCAAATCAAAGCAATGAAGAGTGTAGCAGGTACCTTGCGTCTTGACCTTGCTTCTTACCGTGAGCTTGAAGCATTTGCTCAATTCGGTTCTGATCTGGATAAAGCTACTCAGGCGAAACTTGCCCGCGGAGCGCGTACAGTTGAAGTTCTGAAGCAGGACCTTCATAAACCGCTTAAAGTTGAAAAGCAGGTTGCGATTCTTTATGCCCTTACTAAAGGCCATTTAGATGACATTCCAGTACAGGACATCAACCGCTTTGAAAACGAAATGTATGCATACCTTGATCAAAACAATGCTGATCTGCTTGAACAAATCCGTACATCCGGAAAACTTCCTGCTGATGAAGCAATCGTTTCTGCGATCACAGGCTTTAAAAAGACATTCGTAATCTCTGAATAATACATTTTAAGAGGGATCGCCGTTTGGTGCTTCCCCTCTCTTTATGAATAAGACCTAAGACCGGAGTTTAAAAACAAGGTGGTGAGTATCTTTGGCATCATTACGTGATATTAAATCAAAAATCACTTCGACGAAAAAGACGAGTCAAATCACGAAGGCAATGGAAATGGTTTCGGCTGCAAAGCTTAACCGTGCTGAGAACAATGCGAAATCATTCGTTCCTTACATGAACAAGATGCAGGAAGTTGTATCGAATGTAGCAAACGGAATTTCCGGTGCGCGCCATTCCATGCTTCTATCACGTCCGGTTAAGAAAACGGGCTATCTTGTGATTACGTCTGACCGCGGACTTGCAGGTGCTTTCAACAGCAGTGTTCTGCGCGCTGTCTACCAAACCATCCAGAAACGCCATTCATCCAGTGATGAATATGCAGTGATTGCAATCGGAAAAATCGGCCGTGATTTCTTTAAACGCCGCGGTATTACGGTAGCCCGTGATATTGTGTCCCTTGGAGATGAGCCAAGCTTTTCTGATATCAAGAACATTGCAAGCGAAACGGTAGGCATGTATGAAGATGAGACATTCGATGAACTGTATCTCTTCTACAACCACTACGTCAGTGCTATTCAGCAGGACGTAACCGAGAAAAAATTGCTGCCGCTGACTGACATTTCAGCTGAAGGCAAACGTACTTCTTACGAATTCGAGCCGGATGAGGACGAAATCCTTGAAGTGCTTCTTCCTCAGTATGCAGAAAGCTTGATCTACGGAGCGCTTTTAGACAGTAAGGCGTCTGAGCATGCTGCCCGTATGACAGCGATGAAAAATGCAACGGACAATGCCAAGGAATTAATCAGCAGCTACACACTTACTTTCAACCGCGCACGTCAGGCAGCCATCACTCAGGAAATTACCGAGATTGTCGGCGGAGCCGCTGCGCTCGAATAGACCGGAAAAATACATGGTTTTATAAAGCTCGATAGGAGGGAAAGCGATCATGAAAGGACGCGTTATACAGGTTATGGGTCCCGTCGTTGACGTAAAGTTCGAAAGCGGACACCTGCCGAAGATTTACAACGCTCTTACAATTAAGCAAGCTGCAAAAAGCGAAGCTGATGCATCCTTCTCACTTACCTTGGAGGTTGCCCTTCATCTTGGTGATGATACCGTACGTACGATTGCAATGGCATCGACTGACGGATTGCAGCGTAACACAGAAGTAACGGATACAGGTTCACCGATTGTTGTTCCTGTTGGAGATATCACACTTGGACGTGTATTCAACGTACTTGGAGAAAACATCGATTTGGATGCTCCAATTGCTGCTGAATCCCGCCGTGATCCAATTCACAGACAGGCACCTACTTTTGAACATCTTTCCACAGAAGTAGAAATTCTTGAAACAGGAATCAAGGTTGTTGACTTGCTTGCTCCTTATATTAAGGGCGGTAAGATCGGTTTGTTCGGAGGAGCGGGTGTAGGTAAAACCGTTCTAATTCAGGAACTAATCAACAACATCGCACAAGAGCACGGCGGTATCTCCGTATTCGCCGGTGTTGGAGAGCGTACACGTGAAGGTAATGACCTTTACCATGAAATGACGGATTCCGGTGTTATCAAGAAAACAGCCATGGTATTCGGACAAATGAACGAGCCGCCTGGAGCACGTATGCGTGTTGCTTTGACTGGTTTGACAATGGCTGAATATTTCCGTGACGATCAAGGACAGGACGTTCTTTTCTTCATGGATAACATCTTCCGCTTCACGCAAGCAGGTTCTGAGGTTTCCGCCCTTCTTGGACGTATGCCTTCTGCCGTTGGTTACCAGCCGACACTTGCAACAGAGATGGGTCAGCTTCAAGAGCGTATCACATCTACTAACGTAGGTTCTGTAACATCCATCCAAGCGATCTATGTACCAGCCGATGACTATACGGATCCGGCTCCTGCTACAACGTTCGCTCACTTGGATGCAACAACAAACCTTGAGCGTAAATTGTCTGAGATGGGTATCTACCCTGCGGTAGATCCGCTTGCTTCCACTTCACGCGCGCTTTCTCCTGAGATTGTGGGAGAAGAGCACTACAACGTGGCACGTCAAGTTCAGCAGACACTTCAAAAATATAAAGAGCTGCAGGATATCATTGCGATTCTTGGTATGGATGAGCTTTCTGAAGAAGATAAATTGGTTGTACAGCGTGCGCGCCGTATCCAGTTCTTCCTTTCTCAGAACTTCCACGTAGCTGAACAGTTTACAGGACAAAAGGGTTCTTATGTGCCGGTTAAAGAAACCGTTAAAGGCTTCAAAGAAATCCTTGACGGCAAGTACGACCACCTTCCAGAAGATGCTTTCCGCCTTGTTGGACGCATTGAAGAAGTTGTGGAAAGCGCTAAAGGCATGGGTGTTGAAGTCTAATCTGGTCCTTAGGAGGGTATGAGTATGAAGACAGTACAAGTCAATGTCGTTACTCCTGATGGCCCAGTTTACGACGCGGAAGTGGAAATGGTCAGTGTAAAAGCTCAAAGCGGTGAGCTTGGAATCCTGCCTGGACACGTTCCGATGGTTGCTCCCCTTAAAATAGGAGCGGTTCGCCTGAAAAAAGGAAGCAGCACGGAACTCGTGGCTGTTAGCGGGGGATTCATTGAAGTCCGCCCGGATAACGTAACGATTTTAGCTCAGGCTGCAGAAGCTGCTGAGAATATCGATCTTGATCGTGCTCAAGCATCAAAAGAGCGCGCAGAACGCCGTCTGAATCAGAAGACAGCGGATATGGATTCTCATCGTGCCCAACTGGCACTAAGCCGAGCGATTAACCGAATTGACATAAAAAACAATCGTATATAAAGACAGCCCCCCGGTTCCAAACCGGGGGGTTTTTGCATAAAAAATTCCCTCCCTAAGGAAGGAATCTTCATCATCTATATGGCATATGTGTTTTTATCTTAGGTGCCCTCGTATTGGGAGCAATCAAATTAGCCTCTCACGATCTTGCCTTTTGCTGTCAAAAGGAAGCCGGAGTCATTAGATGGTAACGGGATCCTCTCCCAGCTCCATTGCCTCGAGGATGTTCTCCTCAGAAAACCCGATAAGCTGGCTTATTTTTGGAATGGTTAGCGGGATTGTTCGTCCTCGTTTCTTTGTTTCATTCACCACTTTTTTTATCTTATAGAGAATGATGGAGTGTCTGTTATTAATTAGAATTAAAATACAATCACTTCTCCTTTAGAGCTCCCTCAGAGAAAAAATTGAAAGACCACATTTAGTCTATTCCCTTTTTGGGAGGTTATGAAACATTTTTTGTCTTAAACGGAAAAAATTCATTGTTTTGAACCGGCAGGGGATTCCTTCTTTCAAAATATAGACAAAAATCTCAGCTTAAAAGGTAAACTGGAAGATTTATACTATATAAAAAGGATAGAAGAAAAGGGGGAGTATGAACTTGACTGCACTGAATAAACCGCGTTGGGGATGGAAGATCTTTTTGTCTGCCATCATACTTGGAAGCAATGCCCTTATATACAGAATCCCTGATTTTGTGGCGATGACACCGGAAGCTGCAATTGGATCCTTGTTTGATTGCATTCTTATTCTTCCGCTCGCTGCCTATTTGCTCATCATTCGAAAGCGGTATTCACTGCGCTGGATCTTTCCGGTTATCATGGCGGGACTCGCTGTTTCCTGGCTGATCATCCCCATGGAGTACATGGTGCAATTCCATTACCTGAAGTACTTAGTAACAGGCGGCATGGCTGTTTTACTCGGCGCTGAGGTTTTTCTCCTTATTCAGCTCGTTTTAAAGGCGGCTGCCATTCTAAAGGATTTCAAAACACAGAATAGCGTTTCATTTTTTGATAGATTTGAACAGGCTGTTTCAAGGCAGATCAAGACTTCACGCCTGCTCCCCATCCTATCAAGTGAAGCAGCACTGATTTATTATAGTTTTTTTTCTTGGAAGAAGAAGCCTTCGCAAGCTCCAAATATTTTTACCTTCCACAAAAAAACAAGTGTGGTCGCCTTCAATATTATGCTGATTCATGCGCTCCTCATTGAATCAATCGGATTTCACGTTTTGCTGCATTCATGGAACCCGGTTTTATCCTGGATTCTCCTCGTTCTCAATATTTATACGATTTTCCTGTTTATAGCGGAGATACAGGCCTTCCGCCTGAATCCATTTGTAATGACCGATGGGGAGCTGCACTTACAGGTCGGAGTTATGAAGCGGCTTACAGTAGATTTTAAGGAAATTCAATCCGTTTCTTATTACCAGAAGCCTAAGGTTCCTGATGAGTCACGGGTTTTTGACGGAATGCCTAAAGAATTCGCGGAAGAGGAACCAGCTATCGTGATAGAGTTTATTCGTCCAGTGGAGGCAAAATTGCTCTATGGTTTTACAAAAAAAGTAACAAAAGCGCATGTGCGTCCAGATGAACCACAGCTGTTTTATAAAGCGTTGATTCGTAAACTGGCCTGTAATTAAAAGGAGCAGGCACCCCTGCTCCTTTTTCAGCGACTTACCGCTTCATTCTCTTCTCAATTCTCTTAAACCGTCCCAAAAGATAGTGCTCGTCTTCATTTTTCACAGATAGATAGTGGTCTTCAAAATAGTTGGTGAAAAAATCGGTATGTTTTCCGCGATTTAAGCCCAGCACATATTTCGATTCATTAAATGGATACGGCTGAACGGCCCAATCGGTACCTGAAATATTCCTCGTTACCACTTCTCCGAAATAAATGGACATCATCGTTTCAAATTCGTGAATGGTGAGCTGAAGATCCTTCCATCCATTTGTACGGAAACACATAAAATACAATTTCTCCAGGTCAATCAAACTCTCAGGAGAATAATCCAATTCGCGCAGTCTCATATATTCAGCAGCTTCGTGTAAAATTGAAAGCTGTTCAGTACGGTAATCAAAGTAGTAGGCGATGGCTTCAAATTCACTCTCAAATTCAGGGAGATTCCGGCCATATTCCTCCTCGATATGAAATGATTCATGCATACGATCATCTCCTTTTCACTAGGGACAGTATATCACGAAATTTGTAAAAAAATAGGGAATAGAAACCGTTACCTAATGGAAGAAAAATATAGTAAATGAGGTCATTTTTAGGTAGAATGAAAGAAACATATTCGATTTGCAAGGAGAGAACGGGATGGCGTTTTGGATCATACCCCTAATAGCGGGACTATTTTTACTGCGGATCGTTGTTCGCTTTTTCTGGTCCAGAACCATTACATTCCATGTGAATCACATAAAAGATCATCCCCATGAGGAACAGGCAGCCGTATTTATCAGGGCTGTAAAAAGAGTCTGGTCCATACCAAACCAGCAGAATCTATGGATTGAACTGAAGGAAGCTTATTTTATGATTCTGAACAGTGAACAGATTGAGTTTGAAACAAAGCTTGCCATCTATCAGCTGTTAACCAAAAAAAGAGTGTACGGGTTGAGAAAACCATATAAAAGGCTGCATTCCAAAGCCATAACAGAGCCGTCTGCATAGCAGGCGGTTTTTTGTGCTGTTTTTGGCATTGTGAGCATATTTATAGAACAAATCGGTTTGTCCAGCTGGATTTCGGCAGGGGGGATGTTTGTCCAAGGGTTTGAAACCGAGATTTGAACAATCACATGGGGCAGCTAAAAAGATATCGGTCCGGATATCGGCCGAAATTCAGATATATCGGCTATTATTCTAATTTATCGGCCGAAATCATAATATATCGGCTATTATTTAAATTTATCGACCAAAATGGGTGGGATATCAACTTTTCGACATTATTCGTCAAAGAGGCAGACCCCTCCATCTTATGCGTTTCATCTAATGAAGATTCTTATCAACGAAAATTTCAATATATCGACGAAATATCAAGTAAATCAACGAAAATCTGAGTATATCTCGACGAAAAATCAAACAAATCGTCGAAAATCCCAATAAATCAACGAAATCGCGATAATCAGCCTTGCTCAAAGGGTTGCGGCCACTAGCTCTCCAGTTTATATCGACACTTCCAGGAAATGTTTGCTATAATGATAGCGGTTACAAAAATAGAATATTTAGAAAGTTTCAACATTGGAGGGGGATCATGGAATCACTTTATCCATATTGGAATAATTATTTAATTGTCGTTGTTTTTCTTTTACTCGGTTTGCTTCTTCCTGCCATTGCCCTGACAATCGGACGGGTTCTTCGTCCTCACGCTCCCACACAAGCTAAGATGACCACCTATGAAAGCGGGATTGAACCCTTTCATGACTCCAGAATTCAATTTAATGTCCGCTATTACATATTTGCCCTGCTGTTCGTTATTTTCGATGTTGAGACCGTCTTTATGTATCCATGGGCAGTAGCCTATGAAAAATTGGGGATTTTCGCGCTGATTGAAATGCTGATCTTTGTCGTGATGCTGCTGATCGGCTTGCTTTATGCATGGAAAAAGGGGGTGCTCAAATGGACTTAAAGCTCGAAAACCTTCCTCCAGGAGAGCTGGAGCAAATCAGACAAAGTGTCTTCTTAAGCACCTTGGAAGAGCTCAAAGCATGGGCACGAAGCAACTCGCTCTGGCCGCTCACATTCGGTCTGGCCTGCTGTGCCATTGAAATGATGGGGGTCGGTGCATCCCATTATGATTTAGATCGATTCGGTTCCTTCTTCCGCACCTCGCCAAGGCAGTCAGATGTCATGATTGTCTCGGGAACGGTCACGAAGAAAATGGCCCCGATCCTAAAACGGCTTTACGATCAGATGCCAGAGCCAAAATGGGTCATTGCCATGGGCTCCTGCGCGACAGCGGGCGGACCTTACATCAAATCCTATGCCGTCGTTAAAGGGGTCGATCAAATTGTACCAGTGGACGTTTACATCCCCGGCTGTCCGCCAAACCCTGCAGCCCTTATTTATGGGATCAACAAGCTGAAAGAAAAAATCCGTTACGAGGCGAAAACCGGAAAGCGGGTGCTCTAATACATGACAGATCGGAAAGACTTGGAACGCTTAAAAAAAGAAACAGCCGAAAAAGCAAAGCTCGCTGCCAAGAAAAAAATGGAGGAACGGAAGCTGAATGAAGAAGCCGCCGTTTCCATCGAAAAGGACAAGACCAAATTGGAAGAAGACGCCCTCGCTTTAGCGAAAAAGAAAGCGGCCGCCGCAGCCAAAGCAAAAGCTGCCGCCCTCGCAAAACAGCAGCGGACCAACGGTGAGGAAACACCAGAGGAAGACGCCGTAGCCCTCGCGAAGAAAAAAGCAGCCGCCGCAGCCAAAGCAAAGGCCGCAGCCCTCGCCAAACAGCAGCGGACCAACGGTGAGGAAACACCAGAGGAAGACGCCGAAGCCCTCGCGAAGAAAAAAGCAGCCGCCGCAGCCAAAGCAAAGGCCGCCGCCCTCGCAAAGCAGCAGCGGATCAACGGCGAGGAAACACCAGAGGAAGACGCCGTAGCCCTCGCGAAGAAAAAAGCGGCCGCAGCAGCCAAAGCAAAGGCTGCTGCCCTCGCCAAACAGCAGCGGACCAACGGTGAGGAAACGCCGGAGGAAGATGCCATGGCCCTCGCGAAGAAGAAAGCGGCCGCAGCAGCAAAGGCAAAGGCTGCAGCAGCAGCTAAGACGTCAAGAACCGAGCCGCTTTCAGATGAGGAGGCGGCAAAGGAGAAGGCAAAGGCGGTTGCCGCTGCGAAAGCGAAGGCCGCCGCTGCTGCTAAGGCGAAGCTTGCCGTGAAGGATATCGAGGAGGTAAAGGAAGAAACGCCATCCATTCACCAGCCGAGGCTTGATCGTACAGTGGCCCTATTGACGGAAGCCTTTGGAGCAGATTGTCTGGAGGACGCCTTCATTAACCGTCTTTCAAAAGAGGTGCCGACGATTGTTGTGAAACGGGAGCGCTATTTAGAGGCGGCTACTCTGCTAAGGCATCATGAGGATACGTCGTTTGATTTTCTTTCTGAGATGCACGGAACGGATTTTCAGACGCATATGGAAATTTTCCTGTACTTGTTCTCGTATACCCATCATCATGCGCTCGTTTTAAAAACGAAAATTGACCGGGATCAGCCGGTGGTGGAGTCGGTCGCCAATTTGTGGCGGGGGGCGGATTGGCCGGAGCGGGAGACGTTTGATCTCCTGGGAATCCAGTTCACGAACCACCCGAATTTAAAGCGGATCATGCTGCCGGATGAATGGGTGGGTCATCCGCTGAGGAAAGATTATGAACCGTATGATGTGGAGGTGTAGCCGATGATCCGCACGGAAGAAATGCTATTGAATGTCGGCCCGCAGCATCCGAGTACCCACGGTGTTTTTCGGCTCGTCATTAAAATTGACGGCGAAATCATAAAAGAAGCCACCCCTGTCATCGGCTACCTGCACAGGGGGACGGAAAAGCTTGCTGAGAATCTGCAGTACACCCAGATCATTCCTTACACGGACCGGATGGATTACTTGTCGGCGATGACGAACAATTATGTGATCTGTCATGCAGTGGAGACGATGGCGGGGATCACACCGCCGGACCGGGCTGAATATTTGCGGATCCTTGCGATGGAGCTTGGCCGTGTTGCAAGCCACCTCGTCTGGTGGGGAACGTATCTGCTCGATATCGGGGCGGTCAGTCCATTTCTGTACGCCTTCCGTGAGCGGGAAATGATTATTAATCTATTAACCGAGCTTTCCGGAGCCCGGCTGACCTTTAACTATATGAGAGTTGGAGGGGTGAAGTGGGACGCGCCGGATGGATGGCTTGAGAAGATCGAAGAATTTGTTCCATACATGAGGGAGCAGCTGAAGGGCTACCACGATTTCGTGACGGGCAACGAAATTTTTCTCAACCGTGTAAAGGATGTTGGGATTTATACGAAAGAGGAAGCGATTGAGTACTCCCTGAGCGGGGCAAACCTGCGCTGTACGGGAGTGGAATGGGATTTGCGGAAGCATGAGCCGTATTCGATTTACGACCGGTTTGATTTTGACATTCCTGTCCGGACGAAGGGAGATGCGTTTGCCCGGTACGAATGCCGGATGGCTGAAATCGAAGAATCCTTGAAAATCATCGAACAGGCCGTCGCGCAGTTTCCAGCGGAAGGTCCGATTATGGCGAAGGTACCGAAGATCATTAAGCCGCCTAAAGGTGAGACGTACGTCCGGATTGAGTCGCCGAGAGGAGAAATCGGCTGCTATATCGCCTCTGAAGGAAAAAAAGAACCGTACCGCTTAAAATTCAGAAGGCCTTCCTTTTACAATCTGCAAATCCTTCCAAAGCTTCTGGAGGGCGAAAACATGGCAAATCTCATAACCATACTAGGGGCGATTGACATCGTTCTCGGGGAGGTAGATGGCTGATGATGCAGGATCTGATTTCCGCCCAGCCAAGCTGGCTGAATTTCCTGGCCTTTTTTTCACTCGCCACGCTGTTTTTATTTGTCGTACTTGGATTCGTTACGTACGGAATTCTTGCTGAACGGAAAGTAATGGGGTTCATGCAGGGACGGATCGGCCCGAATCAGGTAGGGGGAAGATGGGGGCTGCTTCAAACGGTTTCCGATGTGCTGAAGCTGCTCCTGAAGGAGGACACCATTCCAAAGCTTGCGGACCGGCCGCTTTTCATTCTCGCTCCTGTGATTGCCTTTGCACCTGCTTTTCTTGTTCTGGCCGTCATTCCGTTCACGGATGCCTTTCAATTTGCGGACATCGGCGTCGGCCTGCTCTATTACATTGCCATCTCGGGTTTAACGACAGTCGGAGTTGTTGCCGGTGGCTGGGCTTCGAACAATAAATATTCCCTCCTCGGCGGAATGAGGGCAGCCGCCCAGATGATTTCGTATGAAATTCCGCTCGTTATGAGCGTGATTGGCGTCGTTCTGTTATCCGGCAGCCTGAATTTGAATGAAATCGTTGCTGCCCAGGAAAATGTCTGGTTTATTTTTGTCCAGCCAATTGGCTTTCTTGTCTTCCTGATTGCTTCGGTAGCGGAGCTGAACCGGACGCCATTTGATCTGCCTGAAGCGGAATCGGAGCTGGTTGCCGGATACCATGTTGAATACTCCGGCTTCAGATGGGCGTTTTTCATGCTCTCTGAATATGTGTATTTCTTCGCAATGGCATCCCTTACAACCGTTCTGTTTTTAGGTGGCTGGCATGAGGTGCCGTTCCTCGGCTTCATCCCGGGTGCAGTCTGGTTTGCGCTAAAATTCAGCGTCATCGTCTTTATCCTGATCTGGTTCCGGGTCACCTTTCCGAGACTTCGTGCCGATCAGCTGATGGAATTTGGCTGGAAGGTGCTGCTCCCGGTAGCACTGGCCAACATCTTTATCACAGCGCTCGTAAAAGAATTATTTTTCCGATAGGTTAATTTGAAACATGATGGTGATTTTTAAACACCTGTTGATTGGAGTGGAGGGTGTGAGACTCCTGCGGGAGCAGCGGGACAGGTGAGACCCCGCAGTGGCGAAGCCAGGAGGAGGCTCACCGCCCGCCCCGCGGAAAGCGATCACCCGCAACGGAAATCAACAACCGAATTTAACAGAGCTTTCCAATAAAAATTAAACGATTATTAGCAGCTGCCCGTTAAAACGGGATAACCAGAAGGGGAGTGACACCATGCGGGGCTTAGGAAAAGGGCTTTCCTATACGCTGAAAAACCTCACGAAGAAAAAAGTAACGTATGATTATCCGAATGAAGCATTGATGCTGCCGGACCGGTTCCGGGGCATTCAGAAATTCTATCCGGAAAAATGCATTGTCTGCAATCAGTGTGTGAATATTTGTCCGACCGACTGCATCTCGCTAACCGGCAAGAAGCATCCTGACCCAACGAAAAAAGGAAAAATCATTGAGACGTATGACATCAATTTTGAAATTTGCATTCTTTGTGATTTGTGTACTGAGGTGTGCCCGACCGAGGCCATTGTCATGACGAATCACTTTGAGCTCGCGGAGTACAGCCGTGACAATCTTTTTAAAGACATGGAATGGCTGGATGAAAACGACACCCATGTCCGAAAGGAGAATAAGGTCGAATGATCTCAGGCGAGTTTGCCGCATTTGCCATCCTTTCACTGACGGCCATCTCAGGCGGAATTCTCATGCTGAATGTAACGAAGGTCGTTCATATGCTGATTTCCCTCGTGCTCACCTTTGTGAGCATCGCGGGACTCTACATTCTGCTCACTGCTGAATTCATTGCCGTTGTGCAAATCCTCATCTATTCAGGTGCCATCACCATCATCATGCTGTTTGGGATTATGCTGACCCGTAAAACAGATGAAGAAGAACCATCCGCCGGCCGCTTAAAAAAAGGGCTTGTGTTCGCTTCGACCGCCGTTTTCGCTGTCGTCATGTACATCGGCATTTACCGTCTCGATTTGAACGGCGATCCCGCTGCTCTGCATGAAAACAATACCGAGCAGATTGGGATTGCGTTATTTTCGAAGCACATCATCCCGTTTGAGTTAACGTCCGTGCTACTCCTCGCTGCACTGATTGGTGCCATTATTTTAGCGAAAAAGGATGAGGAAAAGGAGGAGCAGTCATGAGTTCGATCCCGCTATCCGGATACCTTGTTCTTGCGCTGATCCTTTTTTGCATCGGACTGTACGGTGCCCTTACGAAACGAAATACCGTGATTGTGCTGATCTGCATGGAGCTGATGCTGAATGCAGTAAACCTGAATCTGGTCGCCTTCAGCAAGCTTGGAGCGGCTCCTTCCATAACCGGCCAGGTCTTTGCGCTATTCTCCATTACGATTGCGGCGGCAGAAGCTGCGGTTGGACTGGCCATCCTGTTCGCCCTTTACCGCAACCGGAAGTCCGTCGCGGTGGATGATTATGATTCGATGAAGCATTAGAAAAACAGAACCTCAAAAAGGGGATAGGGAATATGATGCAATTCGCCTGGCTGATACCGCTTTTTCCGCTGATTTCCTTCCTGATCCTGCTCGCTGCCGGCAACCGTCTGAAGGCTAATAGTGCCTGGCTTGGAACAGGATTCATGCTCGTTTCATTTCTATTCTCCATTTTTGTCCTTGCAGACCGGCTGCAGCATGGAACCTTTAAGGCTGAGGGCACATGGCTGACCATCGGCGATCTGCCCATCACGGCAGGTTTTGAAGTGACTCAGCTCAACGCCCTTATGCTGATCACGGTTACGCTTGTCAGTCTGCTTGTACATATGTACTCCAGGGTTTACATGGCAGATGATGAGCGGCTGCACGTATTTTTCGCTTACCTTGGCTTGTTTACCTTTGCGATGCTTGGCCTCGTGATGACGACCAATCTTCTGCAGCTCTATGTGTTCTGGGAGCTGGTCGGACTTGGTTCGTTCCTGCTGATCGGCTTTTATTTTTCGAAGGAATCTGCCAAAAAAGCGGCAAAAAAAGCGTTCATGATGACGAGGATCGGGGACGTCGGACTGCTGATCGGGATGCTTCTCCTTTTTTCACAAACAGGAAGCTTCGAGTATGATGTGATTTTCCAATTCGTTGGAGCAGGTTCCATTCCGGACGATCTGCTCACATTGATTGCCATCTTGATCTTCGTTGGTGCAATGGGAAAATCCGGACAATTTCCGCTGCATACGTGGCTTCCGGATGCGATGGAGGGCCCGACACCGGTCTCCGCACTCATCCATGCAGCCACAATGGTCGCAGCCGGTGTCTATCTCACAGCGCTCATGTTCCCGCTTTTTGAAGCAAGTCCCGCCGCCTTAACAGTTGTCGCTGTAATCGGCGGCTTTACTGCCATTTTTGCGGCAAGCATCGGGCTTGTTCAGAACGATATAAAAAGGGTGCTTGCCTATTCGACCGTGAGCCAGCTTGGCTACATGATGCTCGCCCTCGGCTCTGCAGGCTACACGGCCGGCATCTTTCACCTATTCACACACGCCTTCTTCAAAGCCCTTCTATTCCTGGCAGCGGGAAGCGTCATTCATGCTGTTCACACTCAGGATATCCGGAAAATGGGCGGACTATGGAAAAAGCTGCCCTGGACGGGTCCGCTGTTCTTAATCGGCGCGTTATCCATCAGCGGATTTCCTTTCTTCTCAGGTTTTTTCAGTAAAGATGAAATTCTTGCCTCCGTTTGGCTTCATGGCAATCCTTTCCTGTTTTGGCTCGCTGTGATTGCCGCATTTTTCACGGCCTTCTATATGTTCCGCCTATTCTTCCTCATTTTCGGCAAAGGAGCGGAAGAAACGGCAGCGGCGATTACGCCCGAAGCGCAAACCGGAGCTTTGATCAAAAACAGTGCTGAAGCCGGTCCGCTGATGATCATTCCTATGGCGGTACTTGGAGTTCTCGCCGTAACAGCGGGATATCTCAACACTCCGTGGTTTCCGGTATTGGGGGAATGGCTGCAGCCCGGCGAAGCGCATGAGGCGGCTCCTGTGTGGATCATGCTGATGGCAGTCGCTGTTTCGCTTGCAGGTATTTTCCTAGCCTACGCGATTTATGAAAAAGGGTGGATCAAGCGAAATGCCATTGCAGGAAAAATGCCGATGATCCATCAAGTGCTTTTAAGAAAATATTTCATTGACGAGCTATATCAAATTACCGTTCTTGCAGCGGTCCGCGCTATTTCCGGACTATGCCAGCTCGTTGAGCGGTTCGTCGTTGAAACGCTTGTGAAAGCGACCGCATCCTTTGTGCAGGGACTTGGAACGGCAGGGTCCAGGCTGCAGAGCGGGCAAACACAAAGCTATGCAGCGGCTGCCTTTTTAGGGCTCGCACTGCTCGCTGCCGTATTCTTGCTGACAGGGGGAATGCAAAAATGAACAGCCTCATCCTGACATTGCTCGTGTTTTCCCCGCTTGCCGGCGCTGCGGTCCTTATGTTTATCCCAAAAGAAAAGGAACGGGCACTAAAGACGGCAGGACTTGTCGCAACCATGCCGGCACTCATTCTTTCGGGCATCATTCTCATCCAAAACGCACTGGGTGCCGACGTTGAAAGGTTCAGTGTTTCTGTTCCGTGGTTCAAAATGGGAAATGTAAGTCTAGGAGGGGAGTATTTTTTCACCGTCAACTACGAGCTCGGAATGGACGGGTTCTCTCTCATTATGATGACGCTCGCTGCCGTTCTTGCCACTCTTACTGCTTCTGCTTCCTCGTTTATTCAATCCGGATGGAAGGGCTATTTTTCTCTCTTGCTTATTCTTGAAACCGGGATGCTTGGCGTGTTTGCGGCAGAAAACCTGATTCTTTTTTTCATTTTCCTCGAGCTGACACTAGTTCCGATGTTCTTCCTCATCGGAAAGTGGGGCTTTGCAGGAAGGGAAAAAGCGGCCTGGTATTATCTGCTATATAACGGAATTGGCTCAGCCATCCTTTTAATCGTCATCGTTTACCTGTTTGGACTGACTGGAACGGTAAATATTGAAAAACTGATGGATCTCGCCGGCGATTTTCCCGCAGCTGTCCAGCTTGGCTTGCTCCTTGCCTTGCTCGTTTCCTTCGGTGTGAAGCTGCCGATTGTACCGCTGCATACGTGGATGCTTCATGTTCACGTTCAGGCGCCGCCGCCGGTTGTAATGCTTCACTCAGGGGTTTTATTGAAGATCGGTGCATACGGATTAATCCGGATCGGGATCGGATTGTTCCCGGAAGCCTTTCAAACTCTCGGGACGGCGATTATGATTTTAGGAACGGTCAATCTCCTGTACGGCGCTTTTCTCGCGCTCATTCAAACGGACTTTAAACGAATACTCGCTTATTCAAGCGTCTCGCATATGGGAATTGTGCTGATTGGGCTTGGGGCCATGAACGAAGCGGGCATTCAGGGAGCCATTTTTCAAACCGTTTCCCATGGCTTCATCTCTGCGCTGCTGTTCCTGCTCGTCGGAGTGATGGCTGTTCGCTTTCAGACGACCGACATCCGCGAGCTTGGCGGACTCGCCCGGAAGCTGCCAAAGCTCTCCGGCGTCCTGCTTGCAGCGGGAATGGCTTCTCTCGGCCTGCCCGGCATGTCCGGTTTTATCAGTGAGTTTATGGCCTTTATGGGCATCTTCCTCGTTCAGCCTGAGCTCGGTGCGGTTGCAGCCGTCGGGCTGATCCTAACGGCTGCCTATGTACTAAGAGCGGTCCTGTCGATTACGTTCGGCAAGGAAAAAGGGGCAGAAGGGAGCCTGCCGGATTTGAAATGGCACGAAGCGGGTCCCGCCTGGATTCTTCTTTTCCTGATCATATCAGTTGGAGTTTTTCCGAACGGTCTCGCTGTTCCGCTGCAGCCTGCGATTGAAACCATTATGAAAGGAATAGGAGGGTAACCGATGGATGCCGAAACATTGATGTCCTATAACTGGATGCTGATGATGCCTGAATTCATGGTGCTTGGCGGGGCCGTCCTCATTTCCGTCCTCGATTTGCTCCTGCCGAAGAAAACGGGCAGGGAATGGCTTGGGTGGCTCGGTCTGGCAGCCATCGCCGGTGCTGCAGCGGTGCTTTTTTTCCTGACCCCATCGGAAACAGAAGGGATTCTTGGAGACAGCTTCGTCCTCGATGGATTCGCCAAGCTGTTTAAAATCCTCCTTCTCGCCGGCGCAGCACTCATTTACTTGCTGACATTCCAGGAAAAAAAGTCGGAAATAACAGAGCGCAGCGAATTTTATACACTTTGGCTCACTGGACTTCTCGGGGCGATGTTTATGAGCTCAAGCCGGGATTTGATGACTCTGTTTGTCGGGCTTGAACTGCTGTCGATCTCTTCCTATATCATGGCCGGTTTAAAGAAAAAGGATCAGAAATCAAATGAAGCGGCCATGAAATACGTGATCAACGGCGGAGTCGCCACCGCCATTACTCTGTTTGGGATGAGCTATCTCTACGGAATTACGGGGACGGTTTCCTTGAGCGACATGAGCGGGCAGCTGCAAAGTCTTGAAAATGCGGATCATCTATTCGTTCTTGGCCTGTCCTTTCTGATCATTTTCACCGGCTTGTCCTTTAAAATTGCCGCCGCTCCTTACCACATGTGGGTGCCGGACGTGTATGAAGGAGCGCCTACTTCTGTGACGGCCTTTTTAAGCGTCGTTTCAAAGACGGCTGGCTTTATCCTTATCATCCGGCTATTCTATACAGTTTTCCTGAATACTTCGGTTTTACAGGGTGAGTCCATGCTGATGAATATGCAGCCGTACATTGCCGTACTCGCCGCCTTAACCATGATTATCGGAAATGTGACAGCGCTGAAGCAGAGAAATGTGAAGCGGATGCTCGCCTATTCCTCCATAGGCCATGCAGGATACATGCTCGTTGCCTTCGCATCTCCGCAGTCTCCGCTCATGTTCGATGCCATCTGGTTTTACCTGCTCGCCTACCTGTTCATGAACGCAGGAGCGTTCGCCATTTTGCTGGTCATTGAACAGCAGGCAGGCTCTGCCCATCTGAATTCCTTTTCCGGGCTGTATAAACGTTCACCCGTCATAGCTGTATTGATGGGCATCCTTCTTCTTTCGTTAGCGGGAATACCGGGTACGGCCGGATTTATGGCGAAGCTCACCATTTTGCTCACCGCCTTTACAAATCAGGTGCCGATGCTCATCCTTGCCTCGATCATGCTGGGAGCGACCGTCATTTCATATGTGTATTACTTCCGTGTTTTTGCCCATATGTTTTTCAAGCAGGGCGAAGCGGAACCAAGACTCCGCTTCCACCCGGCAGCCGCGGCGGCCCTGCTCATCTGTACAGCAGGTACCATTCTCTTTGGAATTTTCCCGCACATTCTATAAATAGGTAACATTTTCTTATAGCAGGGCGATATAATAGGAGAGGTGAAAACCTCTCCTTTTTTTGCGGGGAAAATGAATACATATTTGGAGGATTAAGATGATTGAATTTTCACAGCAGGCTTTAACCGGTTTAGTGTCGCATATATTTTTCATCGCCGTCACCTGGTGGGCGCTTCAGTCGCTGAATTTCGACAAATTTATTCGAAGCGGACGTGTGGTCCAGGCCCAGGTCCTTCTTATATTGCTGACAATTGCCATTGCTTACCTGGTCAGCAGTTTTTTCCTTGATTATTTATTTTGGTCAAAGGAACTTCCTTCCCTATTTTAAGTTTACGCCTTAATTCCACTGGGAATATAGGTGGAGAAGGGGTTGCGGAGGAGTAATCCCAGCGGGTTCAATCCATCCAACGGGCATGGGACTGGCCAGGGAATTAGTTAAAAACTGATTTCTAACCCCATGTAAAACAGGACCATAGACCTTGCAGAAAGCTTGATTCTGTAGAACAATGACGACTTTTTCCACGTATGTCCAGCCCCTCTCCGGCAAGACTGTTAATAAGGAGAGGAAGTGGACGGAATGGATAAAATAAAACAGATGATGTTGATCGCTCTTATGTTTATTGTCGTCACCGCTGCATGCGGAAAAATTGTGGAGGCAGCCATTAAGAAGCCGGAAATAGCACAATTGGCCGCCGCGTTTCAAGATCAGGGAATAGAAGTAAAGGAATGGACGATCTACTCCAAGAAAAAAATTTCGATGCCAAGTGAAAAATTTTCGGAAAATGTGAAACGTTTTACACAGCAGCATCGTCTTTTTAAGTGGTCGATCGAACGGACCAGCAGTGGCTGGAAGGCAGCAGGCACGAAAGTGAACAAAAACCTGGGTGCCACGGAATCATTGCAAATTATATCAACCGACACAAATAGCCAATCGAACTCGTATATCCTGTATCAAGTCCATGGCCGTGGTGAATCCCGGAATTGGGCTAACATTCATACACATTTTAAAAAGCAATCATTCGACATTTTTCATGAATATCCCACAATTTTCTCTTGTATTGAAGGCAGTGTAGATGATAAGATGGTAGGTGTTTTGCATCTAACTGATGCTTTGCTCAACGAATTTAACGCGGTACCGCTTGAAAAGCTTAAAGAAAAAGATTTCATTTCGGTATCAGCATATACAGCACGCTGGGAGCAAAAGATCCCGGCTGAACAAGGCAGCATGAACATGCAAGTGGCCGTTAGACACGGCGGATTGGGCGAAAATACTACAGTAGTCGCAGGAACACCAATCATCACGACTGAATATTAATATAGAGAATTTGGGACGCGGAGGGGAATACCTTGGAAAAAATCATCGTCCGCGGCGGTCAGAAGTTGAACGGCACAGTAAAGGTAGAAGGTGCCAAAAATGCCGTTTTACCGGTTATCGCTGCATCCTTATTAGCTAGTGAAGATAAGAGCATTATTTGTGATGTACCTACGCTCTCCGATGTATATACGATTAATGAAGTTCTGCGCCACCTTGGTGCAGATGTCCATTTCGAAAACAATCAGGTAATTGTAGATGCATCCAAAGAGCTTAGCACCGAAGCACCATTTGAATATGTGCGTAAAATGCGGGCATCCGTTCTTGTAATGGGACCGCTTTTGGCAAGACTTGGCCGCGCGCGTGTAGCACTGCCGGGCGGATGTGCAATCGGTTCACGTCCAATTGATCAGCATCTTAAAGGCTTTGAAGCCATGGGCGCGATCATCAAAGTTGGAAATGGCTTTATTGACGCCGAAGTAAAGGGCAGACTGCGCGGAGCTAAAATTTATTTGGACTTCCCGAGTGTAGGTGCCACTGAAAATATCATCATGGCCGCTGCACTTGCAGAGGGTACAACAACCCTTGAAAACTGTGCAAAAGAGCCAGAGATCGTTGACTTGGCGAACTACATCAATGCTATGGGCGGAAAAATTCGCGGAGCTGGAACAGGTACCATCCGTATTGAGGGTGTATCTGAACTAAAAGGCGCTCAGCACAACATCATTCCTGACCGTATTGAGGCAGGAACCTTCATGGTGGCTGCAGCGATTACAGGCGGAAACGTCCTTGTAAAAGGCGCTGTACCTGAACACCTTGCTTCATTAGTAGCGAAAATGGAAGAAATGGGCGTAGAAATCATCGAAGAAGAAGATGGTTTGCGTGTCATTGGACCAGAAGAATTAAAAGCGGTAGACATCAAAACCATGCCTCACCCAGGATTCCCGACAGACATGCAATCTCAAATGATGGCATTGCTACTTCAGGCAAAGGGCACAAGCATGATTACAGAAACCGTATTTGAAAACCGCTTCATGCACGTGGAAGAATTCCGCCGCATGAACGGAGAAATCAAAATCGAAGGCCGTTCCGTGATCATCAACGGACCTGGCGAGCTTCAAGGAGCAGAAGTAGCAGCAACAGACCTGCGTGCAGGTGCCGCTCTTGTCCTGGCTGGCCTCGTATCCGAAGGGTATACACGCGTAATGGAACTGAAGCACATCGACCGCGGCTACGTAAACTTCCACGGCAAACTTGCCGGAATCGGAGCCGACATCGAACGTATCACAACCGACGACCAATCCATCACACCAGAACAGCAAGCTGTTTCGGACTTAAATGCATAATTTTATACTCTCAAACGGGACTCGCCATCTGGGCGGGTTCTTTTTTATGCAGTTTAGTGGAGTCGGCAAACCGTGAATTCAGCATAAATTACGGAAATTCATCATAAATCCGGAAAATTCATCATAAGTTTTTTGTGGTGTGATTTTTTGGGAATTTGTAGTTTGTGGTCAACGGTTATTAGTGGGCAGTCAGCAATTATTGGTAAAAAGTCAGCAATTATAACGTGAATGTCAGCAATAATCCCGAAGAAGTCAGCAATTATTCCAGATTGATCCCGATCGAGCCCTGGAAGAACCTCTGAATACCGCCAAATCTCATTTAAACCGTTAAAAGCTCAATTAAAACCGCTAAAACCTCAATCAAAACCACCAAAACCCTAAATCAAAACCGCCAAACCGTTAATCAAAACCCCAACCAACACCCGCCAATCCCTCTCCAACAGGTATCACTTCCAGTATACCTTCATTTAAGGGAATTCATTCCTGTTCCTTGTGAAACATTTTTCGCCATATTTCGATGAACTAAACATCACTCTACTAACCCTTTCATATCAAAAGTCAGTCATAAAAGGTTGTCCAAGCCCATAGGATGGAGTATACGCATTACTCAATCAGGAGGCTCAGTGGATGAAATCTATGAAACCGCTATTGGTCGTACTAGCCGGACTTTTTATTTTAGTTCTCATGATCCCGGCGCTGCTTGTTTCCCCTTTCGTCAGCCAGTCAAACGGCAGTCTGGGAGAAGAACTGAAGCAGAAGGAAGAGCAGGAGAAGCCGCAGGTACCAAAATCAAGTGTGACCGTGTCGGTTTACCGGACCGCTGCCAAAAAGGTAGAGAACGTGGCACTTGAGGATTATGTATTTGGAGTCGTCGCCTCAGAAATGCCGGCTGATTTTGAAGAGGAAGCATTGAAAGCCCAGGCACTTGCGGCAAGAACCGTAATCGTCAAATCGCTAACTGCCGGAAAAGGCATCTCAACCCCAACCGGCCAAAAAGCGAATGTCACCGACACCGTAATCCATCAGGTATACCGGAACAAAGAAGAATTGAAGAAATTATGGGGTAGCGACTACAGCTGGCGATCTGAGAAAGTGCTGGCTGCCGTATCAGGAACCTCCGGACAAATCCTTACCTATGAGAACAAGCCGATCACCGCATCCTTTTTCTCAACAAGCAACGGCTATACGGAAAACTCGGAAGACTATTGGCCAAACGCCATACCATACTTAAGAAGTGTCAAAAGTACATGGGATGAAGCATCCCCTAAATACTACAGTCAGCAAATCTTTTCTGTCGCAGACTTCCAGAGAAAACTCGGTGTGTCGCTCAAAAGCGCAAACTCCGTCGGAAAAGTAATCGAGCGCACCTCAAGCAACCGCGTCGCAAAAGTGGAAATCGGCGGCAAAACCTTAACCGGCCGTGATGTCCGTGACAAACTTCAGCTGAAATCCACCGACTTCACCTGGACACTAAAAGGCGGCAACGTCGTCATCCAAACGAAGGGATACGGCCACGGAGTCGGAATGAGCCAATACGGTGCGAACTTCATGGCTCAGGACGGAAAATCATACAAAGACATCGTCGGATACTACTATAATGGAACGACACTCGCAGCTGCAGACCCGTTTTTAACGAAATTGACGGCACAGCAATAGGGCACAGCCTCCTTTTGGGGGCTGTGTTTTTTTGTTTCAAAATGATAAAAGGACCGGTCATCATAAACCAGTAGGAGGATAGCAAGCCGCCACCTGGTTCTCACCAGCGCTCCCCCAAATCATTGTTGTTGGTCTAGCTCTTCACTTTTTTCTAAAAGGTGTCATTAAAAATGGATCAACCCAATCACGGTAACAAAAAGACGGCCGGTACTCGATACCGGCCGTCTCTCGTTTATCCCACTCGTTTCCCCAAAATCACTAAATCACGCTCCACACCCTCAAGGTTTGCCACCTTCGGAAGAGTGCCCCACCGTTCAAACCCGAACCGTTCAAACAAACGGATGCTTGGTTCGTTGTGTCCGAATACAAATCCGAGCAGAGTTTGGATATTCAATTCCTTGCACTGATCGATTGCAGCCTGGAGCAGTTTTTTCCCAAGACCTCCTCCGCGGAAGGCCGGGTCAATGTAAATGCTGACCTCAGCAGTGTGTTTGTAGGCTTCTCTGCCATAGAAGGGCTGGAGACTGATCCAGCTCGTAATGGCGCCTGATTCATCCTCAGCGACCCACAGGGGGTAATGCTCATTATGATCATCAAACCATTTTCCCCGGGATTCATATGTAACCGGCACAAGATCCGCCGTCACCATTCTGGATGCAATCGTTGTATTATAAATATCTACAATTCGTTCTAAATCTTCCCTTTTGGCTAACCTCAGCTTCATTGTCAGTTCCTCCGATCAAGCGTTTCAAGCCTTTGAAAAAAGCGGTACATACGTGAATCCTTCGACTTAAAATAAGTGTATCTCATAATGATATAGGAAACGGTGATTCCCACTGCATCCTTAAACAGATCAAACCAGGTTGACGTCCGGAACGGCGTGAACATCTGGTGGATCTCATCAATCGCCCCATATGAAAGGCAAACGATGACGATCGCAAGGCTTGTCCCTGCTGTCCATTTTCCGTGAACGGCGAGGGCAAATGCAAATAGCCAGTACAAAATTCCAAACTCTATTAAATGGAGCGAGTCTTTAAATACCGCCTCAAACGTAAAGGGTGCATTCGGGTCTCCCGGGATGCTCGAAAGCTCCCAAATCAGCCACATATAAGCGATCGGTGCAATCGTCAGCACCCAGTATAATAGTTTCTTCATCGTCCTCATCCTTTTTTGCATAATGGCAAAATCACAGGAGCATACTAAGCGTTTTTTAAATTTTTTTTGGCAAATGTATATATTTTCAGAATTGTGTTCAGAATGGTTGCTGAGGTGATGAAGATGAGAGAGGAAGAAAAAAATCGTACTTCTCAACAATCAAAGGTTCAGCAATTTTTTAGAAAACGCTGGGTATTTCCGGCAATCTACTTAGTTAGTGCAGCTTTGATTTTAACAAGTGTGTTATGGTATCAGGCAACACGCGATATGAACCCGGTAGGCGAACAGCCAGGCAAGCCCCAAACTGAAAAGGGACAGGATGCTGCTGAAGTAGCCAAGCCAGTGGAGAATATCACAACGCCGGCTCTTGACAAAGAAGAGATTCAAGTCGTGAAAAAGTTCTATGATTCCAAGTCTTCTAAAGAAGAGCAGGAAGCGGCACTCGTATCCTATAATAACACGTACAGTCCGAACCAAGGAATCGACCTTGCGAAGAAGGACGGTAAGGAATTCGATGTGACAGCTTCTCTAAGCGGAACCGTTCTAAGAGCAGAAAAAGATCCAATCCTAGGATACGTTGTTGAAATTCAGCACGAGGATAGCGTAACAACTGTCTATCAATCTCTAGCATCTGTTGCAGTAGAAGAAGGCGACACAGTCGCACAGCATGCAGTAATCGGTAAGGCCGGGAAAAATCTATTAAACGAAAAGAACGGCGTACACGTACACTTTGAAATCCGTAAAGACGGAAAAGCATTGAATCCTGCTAACCTTCTTGACAAGCCTGCAACCGCCATCTCTGATGAAGCAGCAGCTGCAAGTAAAGAAACAGAAGCAAAGCAGCAGGAAGAAAAGAAAAACGAGAAGCAAGAAGACGCTAAAGAATCTGAAGCTTCCGTTCCTTCTAAAAACGCATAATCATGCCTTACATTTTGAACCCGTACGGTGCTCCTGCATCATGCGGGTTTTTCTTTTGAGTATGGTAAAATAAATGCGGAACTACCATCGTCAAAGGAGAGATATACATGATACGTTTTGGAGTGATCGGAACAAACTGGATTACTGAAAAATTTCTTGATGCCGCAGCTCAAACAGGAGAACTGGAGCTAACTGCCGTTTACTCCCGGACAGAGGACCGCGCATTACAGTTTGCAGAAAAGCACGTCGCCCGCCATACATATACAAGCCTTGAAGAATTTGCAGCCAGTAAAGAATTTGATGCAGTGTACATCGCAAGCCCGAATTCCCTGCATGCGGAACAGGCTATTCTTTGCATGAACCACGGCAAGCATGTCCTATGTGAAAAGCCCATTGCCTCAAACGCTGCTGAAATGAAAAAAATGATCGAAGCGGCACAAGCAAACGAAGTCTTACTGATGGAAGCCATGAAAACAACCCTGCTTCCAAACTTCGCCTCCATCCAAAGCAACCTGAATAAAATCGGAAAAATCCGCCGCTACGTTGCAAGCTACTGCCAATATTCATCCCGCTACGATGCCTATAAAGAAGGAAAAATCCTTAATGCGTTCAAACCCGAATTCTCGAACGGCTCGATGATGGATATCGGCATCTACTGCATCGCACCAATGGTTGCCCTATTCGGCAAGCCAAACTCCATCCAGGCAACCGCGCACCTGCTCGAATCCGGTGTAGACGGCGAAGGCAGCATCCTGTTTCAATACGACGAACACGACGCCATCGTCATGTTCTCCAAAATTACCGATTCCTACATCCCGTCCGAAATCCAAGGGGAAGCAGGCAGCATCGTCATCGAGAAATTCAGCACAATGGAAAACGTCCGCATTCAATACCGTACCGGGGAGTCAGAAAACATCAACGTCGAGCAAAATGAAAACTCCATGTACGACGAAGCAAAAGAATTCGCAGCCCTCATCCGTTCCGGAAAACGCGAATCAACCATCAACACATTCGAAAACTCCCTAACCGTTCTCGAAATCATGGATGAAGCACGCCGTCAAATCGGACTCGTTTATCCAGCAGATCAGGCATAAAAAAAAGGTGCAATTCGCACCTTTTTTTACGTTATAAGTCCATATAAACAAACTCCCGATATTTAACAAAATTGTTTTTCCTGTAAAAAATCTTTGCCGCTTCATTATCGAACCAATAATCCAACTCAACCTTCGTAATACCTTTAGACTTTGCAACCTCTGCAACTTCCTCCATCAGCCTGGAACCGTACCCCTGATTTCTCATATGATCCGCAATACTTATTTGATGAACATATACCGATCGATACGCCTTTTTAAAAGCATTCTCCGGATAATTTCGTATCTCAATCCAAGCATAGCCCAAAGGCTGCCCAACCTCCTCAAGCACCAGGAAAATGAACTCTTCCGTCTCGATAATTCTTTGAAAAAAACTCCTGATTTCACTGTAATCATATGCCTTAAAATACTCCGGATATAATGCTGTATGTACATCGTGAACATATCGATTCAGCTTAGCGACTAACTCAAAATCCTTCGTCCGAGTAATATTCATTCCTATTCATCCTTCTTTGTAAAAAAATCCCTTTATTCATACTAACATGAAACTCTCCTTGGGAAAATTCCTTTTTCAAGACTGGCTAAAAAATCCGTCCACTTGGATGGAAGAACAACTTATTTGGGACGGAAAAATTCTGGTCACTAGCGGCTGAATTCCATCTGTGAGCGGCCAAATAAAGTGGAGGAACGGTCAGATTTAATTGCTGACCTGCCAAAAAAAGTGTCCAACAGCTTAATAAAATGCACCGGACAAATTCCATCCGCGACCGGCTAAATAATTGGGAGTATCGGCCAAAACCAGTACGCCAACCGCCATATTCGGCACGCACCTCCACTCCCCCAGATCTACCTTAACCAAAAAACGGCAGGATAAGCTCCAGCCGCTAGTTCATTTAATATATTCTTTCTGGTGGATAGTTTCCATATCCTCTGCCAGGAGGTCGCAGGGTTTTCCTATTTGAGTAATTTTTCCGTCCTTCATAATCACGATTCGGTCAGCGAGTGATCTTGCATCCTCCCGATCATGAGTTACAAAAATGGATGTAATGCCAGTTTGCTTCAGAATGGAGCGTAATTCATCTCGAATTTTTTGCTGGAGTTCGGAATCAAGATTGCTGAATGGTTCGTCCAGCATAAGCAGGGAGGGGTTGGGAGCGAGTGCCCTGGCAAGTGCTACACGCTGCTGCTGGCCGCCACTTAATTCATATGGATAGCGATTGGCAAAGTCATGAAGACCAACGAGATGTAAGAGCTCCTTGACACGTTCATTCTTTTCCTTTTTACTGCGTTTTTTTAATCCGAATTTTATATTATCGGCCACACTTAAATGCGGGAAAAGGGCGTAATCTTGAAAAACCAATCCGACGCCTCTTTTTTCAGGCTGTATAAAATGGAATGGATTGGACACAATCTTGTTGTTTATTTCAATGGAACCGCTGCTAGGCACTTCAAGACCGGCAATTAGCCTTAGGATCGTACTTTTTCCGCTTCCGCTATTCCCAAGGATCGAAACAATTTCCCCTTCTTCAATCGATAACACAAAATCCTGGATGGTCTGTTCATTTGAGTTTCTATATTGGAAATGTAAATTTTGTATTTGGACAAACATCAGATTTACTCCCTTTCCAGCACTTTATGAAAGAAATAGATGGACACGCCGCTAATAAGGATGATTAATATGGACGCTGAAGCCGCCTCATGGATTTGTTCATTTCCAGCATACTGAAACGCCTTTGTTGCCAGTGTATAGAAATTAAATGGCTGTAAGATCAGCGTCAAGGGCAATTCCTTTAATATCTCAATAAATACAAGGATAAATGCTCCGAAAACCGCTCCTGAAATCATCCTGAGATCCACTTTAAAAAAGGTTTGTGTTATCGACATGCCAAGCGTTCTGGAGGCTTCTGTAAAGCTGACCCCTATTTTATCAAAACCTGACTCAATCGAGTTAAATCCTAAAGCCAGGAATCGAATGACGTAGGCAAAGATCAGCATTGAGATACTTATGCTTAAAACGATTGTTGGTTCAAACCCAGCTATTTTAGAGAAAGCAGCGATCTGCCTATCAAGAGCAAGAAAGAGGGAAAGAACCCCCATAGCAATCACGGCGCCGGGTATGGAATAGCCAAAAATTACAATTTTGGACGTGGCTTTGGACAAGGCTCCGCTGAATAACCGATAAAAATTTGCGGTCACCAATGAGATCAGCACAATGATGAAAGAGGCAATGACCGCAACGAAGGTGGAATTCCAGACTAACGTCAGGAAACCGGCATTGACTACTATGTCAAAGGTGATGAAGGCCCAGTAACTCAATTGAATGAATGGAACAAGAAAAGTAACTAGGAAAATAAAGCTGAAATAGGCGAAGACCGACCAGGCTTTAGCCCCTTTTAAAGGTGCAGGCTGAAGCGGACGGACCTTGGATGTCGAATAGCTGTACTTTTTGCGGCTTCTTAACAGTCTCTCCAAAAGCAGAACCACAATCACGAAAGTCATGAGTATTCCGGAAAGCTTAATTGCTGAGCCGATGTCCCCCATCCCGAACCATGTCTGAAAAATGGCCGTACTGAAAGTTTGAATGCCAAAATATTTAACCACACCATAATCATTTAATACTTCCAATATCACTAAACTTACTCCGCCAATAATGGAAGCCCTTGAAATAGGGAGGATCACGCGGAAGAAAATCTCATACGGATTTCTTCCAAGCAAGCGGGAGTTTTCAACAAGGGAAGCGGATTGCTTTTCCAAAAAACTTTTTGTAATGATATAAACATATGGGAATAAAAAAATGGAATAAATGAAGATGGCACCAGGAACATTCATAATTGAAAAGTACTTGGGATTTAGTGCGGCACCGAAGTTATTTCTCAATGCTGATTGAATGACACCTGTATAATTTAAAAGCCCATGATACGTATAAGCCCCGATATAGGGAGGAATAGCGAGCGGCAAAATGACTCCCCATTTAAAAAAATTCCGTAATGGAAATTCATAAGCTGACACAAGCCAAGCCATGCTGACCCCGATGATCACCGTGATGATGCTAGTAAAGAACACAATGATCAGGGTGTTCTGAATAAAATTTGTCAGAAGAAATTGTTTAATATGCTCCCAGTTTTCGCTCGGTTCCGTAAAGGATTGGACGCCGATAAATAGAACAGGAAGCAAAATCATAAATATGAATAGGAAACTTAGAAGCGACCAGCCATTCAGGTGACGTTTAATTTGGTGAAACAAACCCATCATTCCTAACCCGTTTGAAAATTTATAAAAGAGTGCCGTATCGCTCATGCAATACGGCACGTCTCTTGAATGATTTTATCTCTTTTCAGGTGAATGGGAAAGAAAGATTATTTCCAGCCGGCCTCATTAAACAGCTTCACGGCATCGGCATTGTTCTTCCCAAGCTCTGACAATTGAAGATCCTGGGCTTTAAAATTACCCCATGATTTAAGCAATTCAGATGGCTGTACATCGGGATTGACCGGGTACTCATAATTAGCTTCGGCAAATTTGCCCTGCGCCTCTTTACCGGATAGGAATTCCATTAATTTTACTGCATTCTCTTTGTTTTTTGCGTGCTTCGTAAGCCCAATTCCGCTGACATTTACATGGGTGCCGTCTGTTTCCTGATTCGGGAAGAAAACGCCAACCTTTTCAGCAACTTTAACCTCTTCAGGATCCTCGGAATTCAACATAACACCCACATAATAAGTGTTCATAATCGCAACGTCACCCTCACCCGCAACGATTGCCCTTGCCTGATCGCGGTCATTTCCCTGCGGACTTCTCGCCAAGTTACTCACAATCCCTTTAGCCCATGATTTCGCTTTTTCTTCTCCGTTTAATGAGATAAAGGATGCTAAAAGTGATTGATTGTATACATTATCAGCCGGACGAACAAGCACCTTGCCCTTCCATTCAGGCTCAGTCAGATTTTCATAGGTAGACAATTGATCCGGATTAACGCGATCCTTGGAGTACACAATAACGCGGGCTCTTTTCGTTAAACCATACCATTCCTTCTCCTTGTCCATTAAGTTCTCAGGAACGTTCGCGGCAAGCGTTTTGCTTTCCACAGGCTGAAGCAGGTTTTTCTCCTTAGCCCAATGCAGTCTTCCGGCATCAGAAGTTAAAAATAGATCGCCCTGAGTAGCCTCGCCTTCTCTGGAAAGACGCTCAATTAATTCATTTTCTTCCCCTTTTACTACATTTACTTTAATTCCTGTCTGCTTTGTAAACTCCGCATAAAGGGCATCATCCGTTTCATAATGACGGCTCGTATATAAGTTGACTTCCCCTTTTTTTTCTGACCCGGATCCTTCTGTATTTGCTCCGCATCCAGCAAGAATTCCAAGCAGCAAAATGGAAATAAGAGCGAAGACCTGTAACCTCATTTTTTTTATCATTCGAGTGCTTCTCCTTTATGTAAAAATGTTCAATAATGATTTTCATTCTCAATTATTATTGATAACCCTTTTCATGTCAATCCTAAAATGTTCGTTCAGCCATAAGTTTTACTCTCCCCGCGAGATGGAATTTTCAAGTAACCTCGATTTTCATGCGAATCAGTCAAATAAATCCGGTTTTTACCATTCGAAAAATAAATTAAGATTCTAAATTCCCATAAGTTTCACATATTCTTTAGCATATGCCCTGTATTTTAACAGGAAAGTTTACGCAATCCCTTGTCCCTGTTGACTTTTTAGCATATTACTGCAACCAAGCTAATAGAATGTTACAAACCTAACAAAGAGAGTGTTTGAGGTGAGGATCGTGGCTGTTTATTGTGAATCCACCAGCGGAAGCATCTTTAGAGTACATTCCATCCCAGCAGCTGATGTCTCTTAATATGCGGGTCTCATTTCACACTTCTCACATCCATTTTAGGGAGGTCGAGTGGTGTGCACGATTACATCAAAGAGCGTACTATCAAGATTGGAAAGTATATCGTGGAGACTAAAAAAACAGTTCGCGTGATTGCGAAAGAGTTTGGGGTTTCCAAAAGTACTGTCCATAAAGATCTGACAGAGCGATTGCCTGAAATTAACCCGGAGCTTGCAGCAGAGGTAAAGGAAATTCTGGATTATCATAAATCCATTCGCCATTTGAGAGGCGGAGAAGCAACAAAATTGAAGTACCGCAAGGAAGACATTCTTCATGAAGAACCAGTGAAATAAGCGTATCTTTGTAAATCCAATCCCATCTAAAAATGTGTAGATTCTTTACCAAATAACACCTATTATTTGTATTATGTGATACAATATGTAATTAGGTGCAATTATGGATATACACGGGAATCGTGATTTGCAAGGAGGAAAAGGGAACAATGTTTGCAAGGGACATAGGAATCGACCTCGGTACAGCCAACGTACTGATACATGTTAAAGGGAAAGGGATCGTGCTGAACGAACCTTCCGTTGTCGCGATGGACCGCAATACAGGAAAAGTGCTGGCAGTCGGCGAAGAAGCAAGAAGAATGGTAGGACGTACGCCTGGGAACATTGTTGCCATCCGTCCGTTAAAAGATGGAGTCATTGCAGATTTTGAAGTGACGGAAGCGATGCTGAAGCACTTCATTAACAAGCTCAATCTTAAAGGTGTTTTTTCGAAACCGCGCATGCTGATTTGCTGCCCAACGAACATCACTTCTGTTGAACAGAAAGCGATCAGGGAAGCAGCTGAAAAAAGCGGCGGCAAAAACGTTTTCCTGGAAGAAGAGCCTAAGGTTGCCGCAATCGGCGCCGGAATGGATATCTTCCAGCCAAGCGGAAATATGGTTGTGGATATAGGCGGTGGAACAACGGATATCGCTGTGCTTTCCATGGGCGATATCGTCACCGCCTCTTCCATTAAGATGGCAGGGGACAAGTTCGATACAGAAATCCTCAATCATATCAAACGAGAGTACAAGCTTCTGATTGGAGAGCGTACTGCCGAAGATATTAAGATTAAGGTAGCAACGGTATTCCCAGGCGCACGTCAAGAAGAAATCGCAATTCGCGGCCGTGACATGGTAAGCGGTTTGCCAAGAACGATTACTGTTACATCCAAAGAAATTGAACAAGCCCTAAAAGAATCCGTTGCCGTAATCGTCCAGGCAGCTAAAGGCGTGTTGGAACGCACACCGCCTGAGCTGTCTGCTGACATAATCGACCGCGGGATCATCCTGACAGGGGGCGGAGCCCTTCTGAACGGAATCGATCAGCTAATGGCTGAAGAACTAAAGGTGCCAGTGCTTGTCGCAGAAAATCCAATGGACTGTGTTGCCATTGGAACAGGAATTATGCTCGACAACGTGGACCGTCTTGCAAAAAGAAAAATTATGTAAAACTCTATGGCCTGATTCTGAACGGAATCAGGCCATTTTTTTAGAGTTCGGTTGACAGCATACAAAATAAAAGCTTACAATCTTATCATATGATAAGGAACAGAAGGGAAGGCAAATGAATGGCACCCAAGCAAAATACCGCAGCCGAAATGGGAGATACACGAAGAAACATTATTAAGGCAGCGGAAGGTTTATTCATGGAATACGGGTACCGCGCCATCTCAACCCGCAAAATTGCAGACACCTGCGGCCTCACTCAGCCAGCCCTTTATCACCATTTTCCCAACAAAAAAAGCCTCTACGTTGAAGTCGTAAAGAATTACTTATACGAAATGCAAACAGGACTGGAGCGGATCATTAAGCGGCATCCAGATCTCGAAGACTCTTTATACCGGGTTACCCGCTACATCATTTTGCACCAGCCGAAAAAGCTAAGCCAAATGTTTCACGATATTGAATATGAAATGACCGTTGAAGATCAAATGATGATCAGCCAATGCTGGAGCGAAGCCTATCAAATACCGATTTCATCTATTTTTGAACGCGCAGCAGCAGAAGGAACCCTTAAGGATCCGGATTCTCTAAAGGCAACCACATCCATTTACTCTCACATTTTTATGAGTATGCTCAGCCACCCGCTGCCAGGCGACAGCAAAACACTCGATCAGCGGGCAAGACTATATACAGAAGTAATCCTGCGCGGACTCTCAGTGGAAAATATGTAAGTCCAGCAGCATGCCCCTTGCTTATCAATCGATAAGGAGAAATAAAAAGTAGACGCCAAACGGAGGAGAGACCATGAACGAAAGCCTTGATTTCCCTTACTTCAAAGGACAAAAAATAACCAAGCTCGAAAACGGCAAACCCCTCCCGTTGATCCTGCATTTCTCCAACGGAGGCCTCGTCATCGAATGCCCATGGAGACTCAAAAAAGACGGGCGCATCACCGTCGGCCAAACCGACTTCCAAACTGCCGGCACCGCCGGAGAATACTTAGATAAACTCAACACCCTGCTCGCCGGTCAGGAAATCCACAGCATTTGCTGGTGGAAGGAAGCTGAAATCCTTCGCGTCACCACAGAAAACCAAGCCGTACTCGACATCTTCCACAACAGCGCATCCTTCGAAGGCTGGGAACTATTCGGCGACAACGACTTTTCCTTCATCTCACTGCCAGGTGGAGAAGTGGAGAATATATCTTAAGTATGGAGCTGAACAGGGGACGTGGACTGTTTGGCTTTTTTTTTGCACTGACCC
>NZ_JAQV02000023.1:122511-200019 GCF_000732485.2 Bacillus sp. SJS
AGCACTAAACCTCCGTCCCCCCTCACTCAAAAAGCGTTAGTTGACAGGGGGTCAGAGGGACGATGCTTGTTCCCTCGGTCCTTTAAAGTGTTGAGGGTCAGTGCATTGCACTGACCCTCGCTCTGCTAAAGCACTAAACCTCCGTCCCCGCCACCAAAAAACGTTTAGTTGTCAGGGGTTCGGAGCACCGATGCTTGTTCCCCCGCTCCTTTAAAGTGTTGAGGGTCAGTGCAAACTTCAACCGCGGATATGAAGGTGGAAATGAAAACAGTTTACATGGCCGTGCCTGACCCGCCCTTCGCTAATGGACTAAAGCTCCGGCACCAACTCCAAAAACCGTTGGTACACAAGGCATCAGCGCCCACCGCCTCCGTCCCCGTATGCGGTGAAGAATGTGGGGACTGGCACCGTGCCTGACCCGCCCTCCGCTAATGAACTAAAGCTCCGGCACCAACTCCACAAAACGTTGGTACACAAGGCATCAGCGCCCACCGCCTCCGTCCCCACATACGGTGAAAAATGTGGGGACTGACCCCACTCAACCCCAATCCAACCGCCGCCACCCCCCCAAAAAAAATCCCCACAAAAAAAGGGCACCCCGAGCCCTCACTGATCCAGTCCATCAGCAAGGCCTCTTTGGGTGCCTGAAATGCGGTTCAGATTAAGTGGGAACAAAATCGAACCAAAACACAATTTGAAAGGGGAACATAAAAGATATGTCCCAAATACATTATACGACATTTTGTCGGTTTTTGAAGGGTTATAGTAAAAATTTGTTGCAATTTGTCGAAAAAAATAAAGTAGGAGTTTTCATGAATTGTCATTTATAATAGAAATAGGAAAAAAGGCGCTTCACAATGCGCCGATATGAGGTGGATTATGCTTCGAGGGCTTTATACGGCTGCGGCCGGCATGCTTTCGCAACAGAAACGGACAGAAATGCTGTCAAACAACATCGCCAACGTGAATACGCCCGGCTATAAATCAGACCAGGCGGCCATCCGTGCTTTTCCTGAAATGCTGCTCAGCAGAATGGAAGGCAAGGATGCTCCAACCCAGAACCCCATGAATTTTGGAACCCAGACGCCAATCGGCTCTTTGAATACAGGTGCTTACGTCCAGGAACTTGTCCCCCAGTTTACGCAAGGTGATTTAAGAGAAACTGGCTTGCCGTCAGATATCGCTCTTTTAGAGGAAACGGTGCCTGCGAACGCGGATACCGGAATGAAAGGCTTCCTTCTTTTCGCAGTCGGAATGCCGGATGGACAAGTCCGCTATACACGGAACGGCCATTTTACATTAAATGATCAAAACCAGCTTACGTCCCAGGGCGTCCCTGTTCTTTCCACAGCAGGCGCACCGATTACGATTACGGGTGATGATTATGAAATCACCCAGGACGGCCGTGTAAGAATCGGCGGACAGGAAACCTCTCAAATCGATGTCCGTTTTGCAGGCGACGTCCGCAATCTCGTTAAAGAAGGAAACGGTTTGTTCAGAACAGCGGATAACGCTGCACTGTCGACCGCAGCCGGGAATGCAAACGTTCGATATTCCCTGAAGCAGGGCTTCACAGAAGGCTCGAATGTGGATACAGCCCGTGCCTACACCGAGATGATGACCGCCTACCGTTCATTTGAAGCGAATCAAAAAGTATTGCAGGCGTATGACCGCAGCCTTGATAAAGCTGTAAATGAAATTGGCCGGTTAAGCTAATGAGGAGGAAATAACATGCTGAACTCCATGATTACGGCTTCCAACACGATGAACCAGGTGCAGAAGCAGCTCGACATAATTGGGCATAATATAGCCAACGTCGATACACAGGGATTCAAGCGCACGAATACAACGTTCGGTGAACTTGTCCGCCAGCAATACGACAACCAATCTGACCTGAACAAAGAGGTTGGCCGATCAACCGATTTCGGAATTCGCCAGGGAGTCGGAGCCCAGCTGATGCAAAATGTCGTCTTTAGCCAGGGAACCATTAAAAAAACGGAGCGTAACCTTGATTTTGCTTTCACGAAGCCGGGCCAGTTCTTAAAAGTGGAGGCAGATGGGCAAACTCGCTATACACGAAGCGGGGCGCTTTATCTTTCTGCAGAGGCAAACGGCAAGCTTGGGCTGGTGAATGCCAGCGGCCAGCGAATTTTAGACGAAAACAATCAGCCGATTTTGCTGAACGAAAATGCTTCTTCCATCACTATTTCAGCCAACGGAACGCTGACAGCGCTTGACGGAAATGGACAGCCTGCCGGAACAGTCAACCTCGGCATCGTTCAATCCAACAAACCGCAATCACTCGTGCAGACAAACGGCAATCTTTATACACTTTTGAATCCGAATGACCAGACGGCCGTGACGAATCTGACTGGTGCAGGACGGGGACAGATTTCTGTAGAGCAGGGTGCTCTGGAAATGTCGAACGTCGATGTATCAAAAGAAATGACCGACATGCTCGTTTCACAGCGGGCGTATCAATTTAATGCAAAGTCCATTACAATCGGCGATCAGATGCTGGGATTAATCAACTCTGTCCGCTAATTATGCCGAAGGGGTTTTCACCATGGCTTCCAAAGACGCGTCCATGACCCGTGAAAAATATAAACAGGAAAAGGAAGCACAGGATCCAGCTCAAGAGGAAACGAAGCCTGCCGGGAAAATCCGGATTCGGCTCTTTCCGATTTGGATGCGTTTATTAATTGTGGCCTTCCTGTTTATTCTGGCTGCCATTACTGGGGCAATGGTCGGGTATGGAGTCATTGGAGATGGGAATCCGCTTGATGTACTAAAACCATCCACATGGCAACATATCGTGGACCTGGTTGAAAAAGAGTCCGAATAAGTCTATACTCATGTTTGCGAAAGGAAGGATTCTCCTTCATTTTTGCCGTATACATAGATAGGAAGATGAAAGGAGTCCGACCCATATGCTAGATATTCAGCAGATTAAAGAAATCATTCCTCACCGTTATCCGTTTTTACTGGTGGACCGCATCCTTGAAGTAGAAGAAGGGGCGCGTGCCGTCGGAATTAAAAATGTATCCGCGAATGAAGAATTTTTCAACGGACATTTCCCTGACTACCCGGTTATGCCTGGAGTATTAATTGTAGAAGCGCTCGCGCAGGTTGGAGCGGTAGCGATGCTTAAAAAAGAAGAAAATCGCGGCAGACTCGCATTTTTCACAGGAATCGACAATTGCCGATTTAAAAAACAAGTAAAACCAGGCGATCAGCTTCGCCTTGAAGTCGAAATCATCCGTTCCCGCGGCGCCCTTGGCAAAGGAAAAGCATCGGCAACCGTAGACGGACAAATTGTGTGCGAAGCAGAAATCATGTTTGCACTGGGCGAAAAAACAGAATAAAAAAAAGACGCGTGAAACCCTGACGGAGATCGCGCGTCTTTTATTTTTTTACCGGTGCCTTCGCCTTCTTCGTTCCGGCAAAAAGCACAGCCATTCCTGCAAGTACCGCAGCAGCGTATTTCATCGTACCCCTCCTTCGAATGAGCGGTTTTTTCGTGGGGCATGCTAATTCTTGAGAATAAACATCAAGAAGGGAGCATGCAGCATGAAAAAAGTATTTGGTCTTTTAACCGGTCTGATCCTGGCAGCGGGCTTAGCCGGATGCTCAGATGATCCGGATCCCGAAGAAAAAAAGGATGAAAATCCGCCGGTGGAACAGGAAAATTACAACATGGAGCTTAAAAACGGCAACATGGCCCCGGGCAATATGAGACATGGACATGACCCGCAGAAGCTGGACGGCCGTATGGATAACAAGACCGAGAGACAAAAAGAAGAAATGATGAAAAAAGATATGAAAAAGGACTAACAAAGAAGCCGGTCATCCTATAGACTGGCTTCTTTATTTAGTCGTTACAGATTCCTGCTGATCCTGTGTTTTATGCCACTGGGCGGAAAAAGCCTGCAGCAGGTCTTCACCATCTAATCCTTCATCCAAAAGCTCCGTTAAAATTCTCTCCGCATTTCCGAATGGGCGGTTTGAAACCATTCTTCCGGAAAATAAAACGGAAATCAGGTTATTTTCGAGCGCCACCACATTGCTTATTGCCGCTCTTAATTTAGCAGGGGTATTCGTTCTTTTGGAAATGGTAATCACAAGGGTGTGTTCATTCTTTTCATCCATAAGCTTTTGGAAGCGGTCCAAATGCTCGCTGCTGATCAGCGACTCAAGAAGCCAATCATTTTCGCCGTCCTTTTTGTTTATGACGAGGCCATCGTTTAAAGGAATCTCATCATAATGGCGGCCGTTCTCATCATTCCGTGCAATCTTCATGGAAACAAGCTTAAACGTCTTCATCATCATCCACCTCCGCATTGTTTTCCAGTCGTTTTTACCATTATAACATAGCGCATTATTTTTCTTATCTTTTACGAAAATCGCAAAATAGATCCTTTAAATGGCCAGAACCTATCGTCTGTATCTTCATCAAGTGAAAATAGACGCCTAAAAATAAATTTTCCTGATTTTCCCTATTTCCAAACATCCATTACAATACGATTGACTAGGAAGGAAAGGAGAAACAGGATGATCAATCATGTAACGCTAGTAGGGCGTCTTACGAAGGATCCGGATATCCGCTACACGAAAGAAGGAGCCCCGGTTGCCCACATCACCCTCGCTGTCAGCCGTAATTTCAAAAACCACGCCGGTGAAATCGAAACTGATTTCGTCAATTGTACCCTGTGGAGAAGAACAGCCGAAAACACGGCGAATTACTGCCAAAAGGGCTCCATCGTCGGTGTCACCGGAAGAATCCAATCCCGAAAATACGAAAACGCAGAACGCAAAATGGTCTACGTCACAGAAGTCGTCGCAGACTCCGTCCGATTCATGAGCGGCCGTCCGCGCGAGCTCGCCGAACAGGAAACCTGATTTTCTGCTAACCTCCCTCTTATAGAAAAAATCACAAAACCCCTCTGATCCTCGTCTGCCCAGCTGAAACCTATTCAGCTGGTGTTTTTTATATATCGCCAACCCCCCTCCTGGTTTGCCCCGCCGCCTTTTCGGGAAGTCTTTTAGGGAGAATGTGAAACCTTTTAGGCTCTTAATCCGTACTAATGGTTTCGGGGACGGGTAGATCGAAACAGGAGGCACGATTTCTAATGGAAAATTGGATTACACAATTTATGGAGCAGTTTGGGTACTTGGGGATCTTTTTAATGATTGCATTGGAGAATGTGTTCCCTCCGATTCCGTCAGAGGTCATTCTCCCGTTCGGAGGCTTTATGACGACCACTGCGGGGCTGACGATTCCGGGGGTCATTTTAGCGGCGACTGCCGGTTCGGTGCTTGGAGCCTTGATCCTTTATTATGTAGGCAGGCTGCTGGATGTAGAGCAGCTGGAGAAGTTTGTGGACAAATGGGGCCACATTTTGCTTGTTTCAAAGAAAGAAATTCACCGGGGCGATGCCTGGTTTGATCGATATGGAAAATGGACGGTCTTCTTTTGCCGTATGGTGCCGTTTGTAAGAAGTGTCATTTCCATCCCGGCCGGTATGTCCAACATGAACGTATGGCTTTTCCTGATTTATACGACACTTGGAACGCTGATCTGGAATACGCTCCTCGTTATTTTAGGCGCGATGCTCGGGGAAGCGTGGCCGAAAATCGGAGAATATATGAGCATCTATTCAAATATCATCTATGCCGTGCTCGCGGTTCTGCTTGTGATGGTCATTGTATGGTATGTGAAAAGAAGAAAGAAATTTAAAAAACAGAAATAACGTGTGCCGGGCTTCCAATAGGAGGTCCGTTTTTTTTATTCAACTTCTGTCGGAGTCTGTCGATAAATAGCATGTAATCATCATCTGAGAATCGGAGTGCATGCTAATGTTTAAAAATATGAAAATCCGCAATCGTCTGATCCTTTTTACGGCGGTTCTGCTGATCGTTCCAGCCTTGTCGATCGGCATTTTCGGATATATAGCAGCGAAAAAAGAAGTGAAAGACCAGATTGAAAACTCAGCTTCCGAGCAGGTTACGCTCTTAACCGGCCTGACAGACGAATTCTTTAAAAATAAACGGGATGTCGTCGAACTGTTTTCACAAACGTTAAATAGCACAGCCTTTGAAAATGAATCATACCTGAATGAGCGGTTAGGCTATATAAGCAATTCCTTTCAAGAAGTGACACTAACCTATGTGGGGACAAAAGACGGCAGTATGTACAGTTTTCCAAGAACCGAATTTCCGGAAGGTTACAATCCCACCGAACGCGAATGGTATAAAGAAGCGATCGCAAACAAAGGGGAATCCATTATCACGAGCCCCTATAAGGATGAAGCAACTGGGAAAATGGTCGTGACCATCGCAAGTGCATTAACCGACGGCAGCGGAGTTATGGCCATGGATATTGATCTGGCCGTCCTTGCTAAATCCACTTTGGATACGAAAATCGGCAACAAAGGGTATCCAAGCATTTTAGACCAAAATGGAAAAATCGTTGTCCACCCGACGCTTAAAGCGGGTGAAAAACTGGATAAAAGCATCAGCGAACCCATTTTCAAATCAGAAAAAGGATCCTTCAGCTATACATTTAAAGGCTCAAACAAATCCATGATGTTCGAAACGAGCGAACAGACCGGCTGGAAGGTGCTTGGAACGATTGATACGGCAGAATTCACCGAGCAATCTGCGCCTATTTTACTCAACATGATCATCGTAATTGTAATTTTTATAGTAGTCGGAACGGTCTTCAATTACTTCACCATCCGCTCCATTGTTCGTCCAATCCGTATTTTATCCGACGTTGCCAGACAGGTAAGCGAAGGAGATTTGACCGAAAAGGTAAACGTGAAATCAAAGGATGAACTAGGCCAGCTTGGAATTGCATTCAATAAAATGATCGATTCCCTAAAAAACCTGCTATCCCAAATCGAACACTCATCTGACACACTTTTAGCATCCTCAGAGCAGGTCCAGGAGCACTCCCGCCAGGTAAGCGGCATTACGAAGGAAATTGCCCAATCTGTAGATGAACTGTCAGACGGAGCAGAAACGCAAATGGTGAGTACCGAAGAAACTGCAAAGGCTGTCCAGGAAATCGCAACAGGAGTCCAATACGTAGCAGAACGGGCTGCATCAGTGAGCCTCACTGTTTCAGAAGCAGCCGAACAGACGCAAAAAGGCAGCATCTATATTGATAAAGCCGTCAAGCAAATGGACGACATCTATCATTCTGTCGAGGAAACAACCCGCCTCGTAATCGAGCTCGGAGACAAATCCGCAGAAATCAATAAAATTGTCGACGTCATTACGGCTATTTCCGAACAAACGAACCTGCTCGCCCTGAACGCCGCCATCGAAGCCGCACGGGCAGGCGAGCACGGCAAAGGCTTTGCCGTAGTAGCAGATGAGGTAAGAAAGCTTGCTGAGGGCTCCAAGCAGTCAGCCGAGCAAATCACCACCCTCATCCGTTCCATCCAAAAGAGAACGAACCTCGTCATCGATCACATGGCGAAAGAAAAAGAACAGGCAGCAGGCGGGCTTGATTTAATTAAAGAAACCGGTGACAACTTCACCATGATTCAAAAAGCGGTCCAAGACGTCAACTCGCAGATCCAGGAAGTGTCCGCTACCGCAGAGCAAATGTCCGCAAGCTCCGAGGAAGTCACAGCATCCGTCGAAGAAATGGCCAGCATCGCAACCGAATCCGCAAGCTCCACCCAGCAAGTCGCAGCCGGAGCCCAGCAGCAATACTCATCCATGGAAGAAATCGGCCAGTCCATCAACAAACTCGCTGAACTAGCAGCCGGACTGAAAACAGAAGTAGCAAAATTTAAGACGAAGTAAGGGAAGAGGGGAGGAAACTCCTCTTTTTCTATTTAACCTATTTCGAATATACAGTGTCCTAAATGGATATTTATGTTAAATTTAGAATAGGCGCAGAAAAGGAATTAAACACTTTAATAGAAGAACAATGGGGGAGCGAAGAGATGAGGAAAAGAAAGGTAACGATCATCATTTGTATTGTCTTATTTGTATTAATGATTGCCCCGCCAATTTTAGCTCCAATCACGCACAATGATCACTCTCCAAGAAGTGCGATAAGAAACTATCTGCAAAGTAATGGCCACCCTTATCAAAGCTTCCTCGCAGTCATTACAAATAAAAATATTAAAGACACACAATACGGGGCGCTATATTCTGTCTTATGGAAAGATTGGGATAGTGAAACAGGTGACACTGGTACATTATGCTATGCGAAAAAGAGTATTGAATCCACGGATAAAATATCTTGTGGCACTGGTCCTTAATATGGAATACTGCGAGTTTTATAGAAGAGTAATGTGAAGGGTATCGGTTGATTTTAAAAAGATATCCAGTATTAATATTGGATATTCATGACCGTATAAATATGAAATCTTGAAACTTCTACGTAAACTAAACAGTCAGTTTCGTTTGAAGAAAAAATCAAATAACAACTTATTAAAGAGGGTTAGTAGAATGAAGAAAATTACTGGTTGGATCCTTGCTTTAGCTGCGCTTTTGGCAGGTGGGGCACTTTATTATTTCATAACAATATCTCTATACGAACCATCAGAAGATTTATATAGCTTTCCAGTTCCTAAAAATGCTGAGCTAGTCCAGAAAAACGAACATGGAAATAGTTATGATTGGTCAAAAGCATCAGAAGAAAACGGGATACCATTTGGATATGAATTAGTACTTAAAGCCAATGGATGGAAAAAAGGAGAAAGAGAAGGGGCTTCTGTTTATTACACAAAAGGAAATTACAAAATAGACCTGATCTCGTCAACTGAACATTTGGGCATCATTAGAGCTAACTAATACACCTTATTCAGCTAACTGGTTCTTTAACAAAAGGCTATGGTAAGGATGGTGTTAACTATTCACACCTTTTAATTGAAGTGGAAGACACAGGATACCAGTGAGAGCAGCGAGACACATACTTTTGCCCACCGCCCTCCCGTGGATAAGCGAGTGACTGAAGCGGAAATCAGTAGCCGCTATAATAAGCCATTTCTAAATGTTATTCGTCATGAGCCAGTTTCAAAGAGTCTTTTAAATAAGTTAAAGTGTAAAACCAACCTCTCACACCCTGTTGATTGTAGCGGAAGACACGAGACTCCAGCGGGAGCAGCGGGACAGGTGAGACCCCGCAAGCGCCTGGCGCTGGGGAGGCTCACCGCCCGCCCCGCGGAAAGCGAGTGGCTGCAGCGGAGATCAACAGCCAAATATAAAAAAGCTCTATATTAAGCTATTTCTTTATGTTTTTCCGTCATAAACCAGTTTTGAAGAGTCTTTTAATTGAATCTAAGTTAAAGTGTAAAACCAACCTCTCACACCCTGTTGATTGCAGCGGAAGACACGAGACTCCAGCGGGAGCAGCGGGACAGGTGAGACCCCACAGGCGCTTGCGCCGCGGAGGCTCACCGCCCGCCCCGCGGAAAGCGAGTGTCTGCAGCGGAAATCAACAGCCAAATTTAGAAGAGTTATATTTTAACTAAAAACACCACAAAAACCTATAATACTTCTATCCAAAGTAATTCCCTCTAATAAATCCCCCAACATGACAAATCCTACAATTTCCTAACAACCACAAAACATTTCCATCTATCTCGTAAATTTTCTTCCACATACTAGAAATTAATTATTTTTAGACTTTTCTGTCGAAATAAGCAGTAAGTTTCAAATAAAAAAAAGAAATAAGAAATATTTCCTCATTATTTATGGTTTATAACTTCCAAATTCGGGTAGAAGTAGATAGAATTAACCAATTTTCTACTAATTTCTAAGTATCAATTGAAATTAGGGTCGGTTTAATTTTACAATTAAAGTAAATTCGGGTAAGGGAGATGTTTAAAATGGCAGGACTTATTAAAGTAACACCAGAAGAACTTGTAGTAAAATCAAACGATTTCAAAGCAGAGAGCGAAAATGTACACCAGCAAATTACACGTTTAAATGGTAAAATGGACGAGCTTAGAGATCTATGGAAAGGTTCTGCAAGTGAAGCATTCTCCGAGCAGTGGGAAACACTAAGACCTTCTGTTGAGAAAATGGAAACAATGCTAGCAGAAGTTAGCCAACAGCTTAACAAAACAGCTGATGCTCTTCGCAACGCTGACCAAGACATCGCTAACCAAATCCGCGGCTAATTTTTTAGTCACTTAATCCAGCAAAGACGCTTGGAAGCGCCATACTCTTCGCGGATTATGGCGCTTCTTCATTTTTGAGGTGAAAAGGCATGTATATTGAAGTAACAGTTGACTTAAAAAATTATACTGGAGAAGTGTTTGACCTTCGCCTATCAGACTATCATTCTGTCAAGAAAATGATTGATATCGTCTGGCAGGCTAAATGCATTTCTGACCCACCTCGAGAAGGGCATTGGGTCCGCGTTCCGAACAAGCAGAAGGTCATCCCTGGTGACCGCCAGCTTGCGGAAAGCGGCATTATGACTGGAGACCGACTTGAAATACTGTAAAGGAGCCAGAGAACATGGCAGAAAAGAATCCTGACTATTTGGAGCAGCAGCTCGAATGCAGCATCACAAAAGACAATCCGGAACGTTCGTTTATTTTTCAGCAGGAAAAAATCAAGCTGGATGATCCGCTTGAAATTGCCATGCTCGAAAAGATCGACTCCGATATTCAAAGAAAGATAGAAATGACAGAGGATGAACTCCTTATTCATATAAAACCGGCCGATTCCTACCAAAACTTCAATGAAATTCATAAAAAAAACCGCCACAGCCGCTGGGTGTTTGCCCACCAGCTAGTTGAAAAGGTAAAATCCCACACGTATCCGAGACTTCATCTTATTGTCGCTCCGGATAACCTGGTGCTCACAAAAGGACTGGCACCTGCATTCCTGCATTATGGTGTGAAAGAGAGCATTCCGCCATATGAAAAGGATGAAGAGCGGATCTGGCACGAAGTGAGAGCCGTTATTGCGGCTGCCGTAGACGAAAAATTTACATTTGAGCAGTATATCAAATTCCACGATACGCTTCAGGTTTCTCCGCTTGTGAAAGAAATATTTGATGCGAAAACTACCGAGGATCTTTCCGCATTGATCAGCAGAAAAATTATGCTGCTGGAAGAAAAAGATCGAAGTCTTGTACATATACCGGAGAAGAAGTGGAAAACGTTTCGCTACGCTGCACTAGGGCTCCTCATACTTTTGATTCCCGCTATTATTTATACGGCCTATTCTGTATTTTTCCTTCAGCCAAGAGACGCGGCATTTGTCAGCAGCGGAGAGAATTATCAAACAAGCAATTACAGTGAAGTAATCAATGACCTTGAAAAATACAAGGTTGAGTCTATGCCTAAGGTTGTAAGATATCAACTCGCTCATTCCTATATTGTGACAGGGGATTTTGTTAAAGGAACCCAAAAGGAAAACATCCGTAAAAGGCTGAACCTAAGGACCGACGAGCGGTATTATGAGTACTTTATTCGAATGGGCCGCGGGGAAAGTGAAAAAGCAATAGAAGTCGCAAGAAACCTTGCTGACCGATTTATCTTGACGGTTGCGCTTATTCAATATAAAGGGGACCTCCAAGCAAATAAAGAGATGAAAAGTGAAGAAAGACAGGCGAAAATAAAAGAACTTGATTCCGAAATTGCTGAAAATACAAAGAAAATAGATGAAGATAAAGCTCAAGCAGCAGAAGAAGAAAGAAAAAAACAGGAAGCTCTTGATAAAGTAGAAGAAGAACAGGCAAAAGAAGCAGCAGAAAAGCAGCCAGCAGTACCGGCAGCAGGAAAGCCAGCAGCTCCAGCTCCGGGAAAACAGCCTGCTGCACCAGCAACAGGGAAACAACCGGCACCTGAACAGCCTGCTGCGCCAAAGACCAACTGATGAAAAGGTCCACCTCAAGTCCCTTGAGGCGGGCCTTATATTAGCACTAAACAGAGGAGGTATCCTTTCATGAGCACGTTATGGGTCTTTTATCAGCGGACTTATCAGCCATATTCAATTACCGATTCGACAACACGCACGCTGACCATCGGGCCGGAATACAGTGATACGCTAACGGTGCGCTCGTTCCCTTTTTCCTCAGGAGCCCTGGAGCTGACGAGAGAAGAAGGGAAGAGTGAATTTCTGATTGGAATCAATGGAGAAAAGAAGGGGAGCCTTGCAGAAAAGGGCTCGTTCGTATGGGAAGAAGACGGACATACCCTCGTTCTTTGTCTCACTCCTGATCTCCAAAAAACCAGATCCCTGTTCACCGGATACGAGCACGAAATTCTTTTCTCTGCAGATGAAGAAGCGCAGGTTACAAGCGCGAGCCCGACCTCAGATGGGTCGTTCCGGCTGATTAAACAGAGTCAGGGCTGGACGCTCGAATCCGCAAGCAGCCGTTTATACAAAAACGGACATCGTATCGATGGAAAAACCGATATACAAATTGGAGACATCCTCCTCTGGGGATTTATGACGATCACGGTTGTCGATGAAGACATCATGGCGGTCTCTGATTTGGAGGACTTCAAAACGACCCTGACTGAAGCAAGAAAGCCGGAAAGCGAAATGAAGAAGAAATACCCGGCCTACCGCAGAACACCACGGATGATTTACGATCTTCCGGATGAAAAAGTAAGCCTGAACATGCCGCTTCAGGAAACAGAGGATACAAACAGAGGACTCTGGCTCATCATCATGCCTCCCCTTGTCATGCTCATCCTTATGGGGATCGTGGCCCTTGTTCAGCCAAGAGGAATTTACATCATTATCACGGTTGCCATGTTTTCCATGACGCTGATTACCTCCACGGTTCAATATTTCAAAGAGCGCGGTCTGCGCAAAAAAAGGGAAGAGCGCCGTGTCCGGGTATACAAAGCCTATTTGGAGCGTTCCCGTGCTGAGCTTCAGGAGCTTTCACAGCGTCAAATGACTGTCCTCCGCTATCATTTTCCTTCCTTTGAAAAAATGAAGTACATGACCGAGGATATTTCAGAACGAATCTGGGAGCGCACCATTGACAGCAAAGACTTTTTGCAGCTTCGGATCGGAAACGGACAAAGTCCGTCCAGCTATTCCGTAACCTTAAGCAGCTCGGACCTTGCAAACAGAGAGATTGACGATTTGCTCGAGCAGTCTCAGGAGCTGGAGAAGGCGTACAAGGAAGTTGGCCCCGTACCCATTCCTGTCCACCTGAAAGATGGAGCAATGGGTCTGATCGGAAAAGAAAAAACGGTTAAAAAAGAGCTTCACCAGCTCATCGGCCAGCTTGCTTTTTCCCACAGCTATCATGATCTCCGCTTTGTCTTCATCTTTGATGAAGCAGAATACGATGATTGGCAATGGATGAAATGGCTCCCGCATTTCCAGCTTCCGCACGCTTATGCTAAAGGGCTGATCTACAATGAGCAGACGAGAGACCAGCTATTATCCTCTTTATACGAAATTATTCGCGAACGCGACATTCAAAAGGATGAAAAAGGCATCTTTTTCTCCCCGCACATCGTGTTCATCGTAACGAATCAGCAGCTGATCGCCGATCATATCATTCTGGAGTATTTAGAAGGCGAGCATCAAAAGCTTGGAATCTCCGCCATTTTCGCAGCGGAAAACAAAGAAAGTCTGACGGAGCATATCCATACGCTCGTCCGCTACGTAAATGAAAAAGAAGGGGACATTGTTATTCAGGAGAAAAAGGCTGTTCAAATTCCGTTTAATCTTGATCAGCACTCGCTCGAAACGAATGAAACCTTCGCAAGAACGCTTCGAACACTTGATCACTTGACCGGTATGACGAACTCCATACCGAACAGCGTGTCTTTCCTGGGCATGTTCCAGGCGAAGGAAGTGGACGAGCTTCCCATTGAACAAAATTGGCTGACAAGGGAATCGGCCAAATCACTTGCCGTTCCAATCGGTTTAAAAGGAAAAGAAGACCTCGTCGAGCTGAATCTGCATGAAAAGGCCCATGGACCACATGGATTGCTCGCCGGAACGACCGGATCCGGAAAAAGTGAATTCCTGCAGACATACATTTTGTCTCTGGCTGCTCACTTCCATCCGCATGAAGTCGCGTTCCTGTTAATTGACTACAAGGGCGGAGGAATGGCGCAGCCATTTAAAAATATGCCGCATCTGCTCGGAACGATTACAAACATTGAAGGCAGCAAAAACTTCAGCGCCCGGGCTCTTGCCTCCATCAAAAGCGAGCTGAAGCGCCGCCAGCGCCTGTTTGACCAGCATACCGTCAACCACATTAACGACTATACAAAGCTATACAAAAAGGGAGAAGCGACTGATCCGCTGCCGCATCTTTTCCTGATCTCCGATGAGTTTGCCGAACTGAAAAGCGAAGAGCCGGACTTCATCCGTGAGCTCGTTTCTGCAGCCCGTATTGGACGGAGCTTAGGTGTCCACTTGATCCTGGCGACCCAAAAGCCAGGCGGTGTAATCGACAACCAAATCTGGAGTAACGCCCGTTTCCGCGTCGCACTTAAAGTACAGGATGCGACCGACAGTAAAGAGATTTTGAAAAACGCGGATGCCGCGGCCATCACCGTAACCGGACGCGGATACCTGCAGGTCGGAAACAACGAAGTGTACGAGCTGTTCCAATCTGCATGGAGCGGGGCGCCCTATAACGAAGAAACGCGTGAGGGCGAGGACGAGGTCGCGCTCGTCACCGATCTCGGCTTTGTTCCGCTCTCAGACGTCTCTGCATCCATCGAGAAAAAGAGGGACGTTCAAACTGAAATCGACGTCGTAGTCGAAAAAATCGCCGAGACCCAAAAGAAGCTCAACATCAAAAAGCTCCCAAGTCCATGGCTGCCGCCGCTTGAAGAACGCATTTCAAGAATAGGGCACATGTCGGAGCAAGAGGGCGAGATTGTCATGGGAATCATCGATGAACCGGAAAAACAAAGCCAAACGGCCTTTGCTTACAACATGATTGACGACGGAAGCATTGGGATTTTCGGTACATCCGGATATGGAAAATCAGTCTCTGCGATGACCCTGCTTATGGGGATGGCAACCAAAATGAGTCCGGAAGAACTTCATGTCTATATCATGGACTTCGGAAACGGAGCGCTGCTGCCATTGCGCCAGCTTCCGCATACAGCTGACTACTTCCTTGTGGATCAGTCCAGAAAAATCGAAAAATTCATGAGTATCCTAAAAGAAGAGCTGGCAAAACGAAAACGCTTATTCCAGCAGCATGAAGTCAGCAGCATCAAAATGTACAACAATTTAAGCGCTGAAAAGCTTCCGGTTATTTTCATCACCATTGATAACTTTGACATCATTAAAGACGAAATGTATGACCTGGAAACTGAATTGAACCAAATTTTAAGGGACGGTCAGTCTCTCGGAATTTATATGATGATTACAGCCTCCCGTGCGAACGCTGTCCGTCATTCAATCATGAGCAACCTGAAAACAAAAATCGCACATTACATGCTTGATTCATCTGAGCTTCATGCCATTGTCGGCCGTCCGCAGTACGCGATGGAAGCCATTCCGGGCCGCGCCTTCATTAAGAAGGAGCATACGTACTTTGCCCAGATGCTCCTGCCGGCAGATGGAGCGAATGATTATGAGTTGCTCGATCAGCTGAAAGAAGACATTCAAATGTTCGTAGAAAAATACAGCAGCTATACCCGTCCAAAACCGGTGCCAATGCTGCCAAACGATCTTTCTACGATTACGTTCTCGCAATACATCGAAGGCCACCAGCGTCCGGGTATTATCCCAATCGGCCTTCACGAGGAACAGGTGCAGCCCGTGCATCTCAACCTGCTGAAAAACAAGCACTGCCTCATCATCGGCCAGTCGCAAAAAGGAAAGACGAATGTGCTTAAAGTCGTCATTAACACCGTGATGGGCCAGCAGGAAGAAAAAATCGCCCTGTTTGATTCGATCGACCGCGGGCTGTCAAGCTATGCGGCGGAAGAAAAAATCGATTACCTGGAGTCAAAGGAGAGCATGACAGCATGGCTCGACTATGTGGAAGCTCTCATGACAGAACGTGAAGAACAGTACATGAAAGCCATCAATGAAGGAAAAGCAGGCGAAGTCACCTTTACACCGCTGCTGCTGGTCATCGACGGCTACGCAAGATTCCTGCAGGCAGCCGACTCGTTAATTCAGGACCGGATTGTGAAGTTTATGAAAAACTTCAGCCATCTTGGATTCAACATCATTGTCGCTGGAAGCAACGCTGAAATTTCAAAAGGCTACGATACACTATCGTCTGAACTGAAACAAATCCGTCAAGCCATTATCCTGATGAAAAAATCCGAGCAAACGATTCTCACCCTTCCATATGACCGGAAGGAAGTCGAAATTAACGCAGGCTTCGGCTATTACGCGGAAAATGGCAGAGTGACAAAAATCCAAATTCCTCTAAGCGCAATTGAAAGGAAGATCTATTCATGACGGAACAAACTAAACACATGATGAAAATGATTCTAGCGGTCGTTCTCATTCTTGCCGTCCCTGCCCTGTTTTTCCAGACCATCGGCCAAAATCCGATGGAGGTACAGGATAAAGCCACCCGCACAATCGCTGTCGTCAACGAAGATACCTATACGGGGGACGATAAAGATAAACTCAGTGACGATATTGCTCAGGTAATGAGTCAAAACCAGGAGTACAATTGGAAAGAGCTTAGCCGCGGTGCAGCCGAAAATGAAATGAGAAACAAGGGGATAGATGCCATCATCTACATTCCCTCCGATTTTACCAACAATATTTTGACATATGAAGAAACCCAGCCTTCTAAAGCAGAATTCAAATTCAAGGTCCAGGACCAGCTTACCGCTGTAGACAAAGAGAAAGTTCTTCGGACCATTGAAGATGCGACAGACGTCGCCAACAAGAAAACCGCGGTCTACTACTGGGACACAATTGCCCAGGAAATGGACGACGTGAAAAAGAAGTTCGATCAAATTCTTGAAAAAGAAGACCAGTTCCAAAAAACAATGGTCGCTTTCTATAAACCAAGCTCAAAAGATCTGTCAGGGGAAATTGAATCCCAGAAACAAATGCTGCAGCAGCTTCAGGCAACGATGCTCGATGCAGCCAAATCAGCACCTGAGCGTGAACAAAATGCAGAGGAATTCCAGAAAAACCTGGCTTCCTTCGTCACATATGTAGACAGCTACCAGCTATATCAGCAAAACCAGATGGAGCTGATGAGAGAGGTTCAGAATCAAACCATCACCGGACTTCAGGCAAGCATGTCCAACCAGACACAGCGTAACAGCGAGTCCTTCCAGAAGATCGACAGCCAGGTCGGCCAACTCAACAATGATATGTCCGCCATCCAAGCAACGCTTCAGGAAGGCTCAGACAACGCAAGCGAAATTGAACGAATTCTCCAAGGCCAAATGGACCGCCAAATCAGCGACCTAAAAGCGGTACAGGCCCAGTATCTGGATCTGTATGAAAAAACAATGGAAGAAACAACGCTAACAGAACTTGAAAAGACGATGGCTTCACTAAGAAAAGAACTGCAAAACACGCCGGATCCGGGTACCCCTGGAACACCTGGAACACCTGGAACACCTGGAACACCAGCCGAGCCTGGCACACCGACTGTTCCTGAAACACCGGAAACACCAGAAGCACCAAATCCAAACCCGATTTCAAGCCTTCAGGAACAGCAAACTGCCCTCAAAGCAGTAGCGGAGCAAGCAAAGCAGCTTCAGGAATCACTTAACAAGATTCCAGATCCAAAGCCAAATGAAGCCGTCAATGCAGCGAACAGCCTGGGCCAGCTTTCCGTAAAAGCAAACGAAATCGAAAAACAGCTCGCTGAAAAAGATGCAAACAATCAAGAATGGCAGAAGAAATATGATCAGCTTGCAAAGGACTATGAAAAGCTATTATCAGATAATAGTGGAATTCTGACCGAAAACCAGCGCCTGAGAGAAGAGAACAAGCGTCTCTCCGACCAAATTCTATTCCTTCAAGGCAATGTCCAGCCGGTTATTGATGCCATTAAGAAAAAAGAACAGGCAATCCTGAGCGATGCCAACCTTACGGAAGAACGGAAAAAAACACTTGAGCCGATTTTCCAGGAGTCCATTCAAAAGGTCACAATTGAACCGCTCTTTGCCTACTATGCAAAACTGGATCAGTATGAATCGACTCTTAAAAACCTGAATTCGTCAGACAGCACAACGAAAAACACCGTGCTGGCAAATGAAGAACTAAACGAAAAAATGAAAACAGCGCTCGCCCCGACAGATGAAGAACGCGAGGCAACAGACGCCATGCAAGGCAACTTCCCGTCCGCTCAGCTTGAAATGACAAAGCTTGAAGAATCTTTCCAGACCTTCATCGCGGACTACAGCGGAAGTGTCGCTGATCAGCAAACGGCCATGATGGATGATATTACAGCCATCCAGACAAACGCTGACACTCTCATGCAGCAGCTGCAATCCGGATCAGCACCTGGCCAGCCGGAACAAGCAGAGCCTGCACAGGCACCAACAAGCGGAACCGGACTCGTATCCGGCACCCAAAGCATCACCGGAACAATCGACCAAATGAATAGTCTCATGGATTCACTAGGTGAACGGCAAACGAACGTCCTCACCTATACAGACGAACTGTATACGAAAGTTGACGAAGTTCAAACGAAATCCGACGAACTTAACGACAAATGGGCAACAAACGTAGCGGCAACCGAGCTATCCAGAGACCAAGTTTATAACGTACTCAGCAACGCACGAATTGACGGCCAGGACAACGGCTTCGTCTACGACCACCTGGCAAACCCGATTCAAATTTCAGGTGAAGAACCAATCGAAAAAGCCAAAACCGTACCGCCAGTCGTCATACTGGTCATCGTCCTGCTAAGCAGCCTGCTTATCGGCTACTTCAGCGGCGTCTATTTCAAAACCGCACCATTCTGGCTTAGAGCAACCCTATTCATCCTGCTCAACGTCATCGTCGGCCTGCTGATCAGCGTATTCGGCACCAACATCTACTCACTCGCTGACGACCGCGCCATCCAATGGTCCATCTTTACGATTGTATTGCTGCTCACAGCATCAAGTCTGATCCGTGTTGCCTACCAGTTCAACAACACAACAGGCATGCTCGCAAGCGTAGCCCTCACAGCCTACTTCGTGAGCCCGCTGCTCGCGCTAACCGTGCCAAACTTTAATTACAGCGATCCAATCTCAATCGTCTATATCTCCATCCAGGAAGAAGCAAGCAACCTCTTCACAGAAGGCGTCCTCGTCCTGGGCGGAATTCTATTAATCCTAACGGTGATCCCATTCATCATCCAAGCCATCATGGACAACCGCGCTTCCCAAAAAGAAGCGCACGAAGCCTAATCCGGATGAGGTGGAAAACATGAACAGAACAAACAAATTGAGAAAAAGAGCCGCCATCCTGACGGCTCTCCTCCTTCTCATCCCGGCAACAGCCGTCCGCGCAGAAGAACAGCTGCCCGAACAGCCCGCCGACATCGAAGACCTTGCACCAAACATATACGAAGAAGAAAAAATCAAACAGCAAACCGACTACTTCCATGAAGACTCCCTATACAAAAAGAAATACAACATACCAGAAGAACTCCAAAATCTTGAGTACGAAGCACCTGATCCCAACAGGGACGAACGACAAATTGAAAAACTCTTCGCCGACTACTCAGCCAACAAACTGGAAGCCAACAGCACTGCCGCCCAAACAGCCGAAGCAGGCCTGTTCATGGACAGCGAAGAAGAACTATTCCAAAGCATCGGTGCCCAGGAGCTCGACCCCAGTTCAGAAGAGGACAAACAAGGATCCACGTTAACCATCTTGTACATCACAATCATTGGGATTGGTCTGCTTCTGATATTGGTCCTATTAATACCAAAGTTGACCGCAGGGAAGAAGGAAGAATTATAAAAGGAAGAGAGCAGAGCGCAGCGCGCTTTGCTCTTTTTTAATGGTGGTATATAAAGGTCAATGCGAATGCACTGACCCTCACTCCGCTAAAGCACTAAACCTCCGTCCCCACTTCAAAAGAACGGTTGGGGGAGTAGGAGGGAGCGAAAGACTGCTCCAGCCCTTGCCGCTGTAAAGCAACGGGGGTCAGTGCACTGCACTGACCCCCACTCTGCTAAAGCATTAAATCTCCGTCCCCATAACCCAAAAACCCTTTAATAACAAGACCCTGCTCACCATTTACTCCTTCCCCCGTCACGTTAAATCACTGCGGGTCAGTGCAACCATAACAACCTCAAAATTCACTTTCTTCAACCCAAAACACATAATTATCCAAATCCCCCTAAAAACCCTCCCAATCCTTTATACTAATCCTGTAAACTAAACCAGAAAGGATTGACCCCAAACATGTCACGCAAGCCAAGAGAATGGAAGCCAAACACCACCTACCACGTCTACTCCCGAGGAAACCGAAGAGAAAACATTTTCTTCTACAAACACGACCGCGAAAAATACCTTCAGCTCCTACAAACAGTACGTGAAACACACCCATTCAAACTCCACGCCTACTGCCTCATGTCCAATCACATCCACCTTCTTATCGAAACCGAAATCCAGCCGCTAGGCTCCATCATGCGAAACCTTCACTCCCGTTACGCCCTTTACATCAATAAACGCCACAAACTCGAAGGACACCTATTCCAAAACCGCTTCGGAGCAACGGAAATTATGAGTGATCAGCAATTTCGGGAGGTTAGCCGCTATATCCATATGAACCCTGTCAAATCCGGCATCGTCCATAACCCAAGCGAATACGTATGGAGCTCCTACGAATGCTATATCCGCAGCACCCCCGACACCCTCATCACCAAAACCAAACTCCAATCCATGTTCATCCAGCCATTCGAAAAAAACTACCAAAAATTCGTCGAAACCAGCAAACAGCCAACGGCTAATTAACCCTCCGGGCGGGAGCACGACGGACTGATCAGAAAGGAAACCCGCCTTTCTGTCACTCCGTAACGTGTCGCTTCAGGACTAAATGGGCCGATAACCGCGGGCTGTACGGCTTACGCCTACACCCCGCAGGTTCCTGTCCCATTTGCGGCAAGCCGCCGTCCTGAACGAGCCGAAAATCCCCTCGAAAATTGTTTACTAACATAATCAAGTTATAAGGAAATAGACAGCCGGCCGGCTGTCTATTTCCTTTCACTTATTCATTTGTTTGCACTGACCCCCGCTCCGCTAAAGCACTAAATCTCCGTCCCCGTCTCTTACAAAGCCAGAAGAGAGAAGGGAGTGTGGTCATACTGCTCATTCCCCCGGTACTGTACAGCAATGGGGGTCAGTGCATTGCACTGACCCCCACTTCGCTAAAGAACTAAACCTCCGTCCCCGCCTCACACGAACCCAGACAGGACAAGGGATAGCGCCTTCGTTCCTCTGACCCCCGATACGTTACCATACTGGGGGTCAGTGCAAACCTCCGGTGAAAGTGAACCTCCCGTCCACCCAACCACTAAACCGTCAACGAAAACAATTCCTCCAACTCATCCGTACTAAGCTCCGTAATCCAGTTCTCACTCTGCAGAATCTCCTCATTCAGCGACTGCTTCTTCTCCAGCATCCCATCAATCTTCTCTTCAATCGTCCCGGTCGTAATCAGCTTATGCACATGCACAAACCGCTCCTGACCGATCCGGTAGGCCCGGTCCGTTGCCTGGTTCTCCACCGCCGGGTTCCACCACCGGTCAAAGTGAATCACATGGTTCGCAGCCGTCAAATTCAATCCCGTTCCGCCAGCCTTCAGTGACAGAATCAAAAACGGCACATCACGGCTCTGGAACTTCTCAACCATCCGATCCCGATCCACCTTCGACACGCTTCCGTTCAAAAACAGCACGCCTTCACCAAACGACCGCTCCAGGAGCTTCTTCATCATTTCACCCATCCCGATATACTGGGTGAAAATCAGACAGCTTTCATCCTGCTCCCGAATCGCGGTCACAAGTTCAATCAGCTTCTCCATCTTATTCGAACGCTCCACCACCTTACTCGGCGAATCCTCCTTCAAATAAAGTGCCGGATGATCACAAATCTGCTTCAGCTTTCCAAGCATCTTCAATATCAACGCCTTCCGCTGCATGCCCGCAAGCTGGCTCACCTGCTCAAACGTATCCTTAACAAGCTGCTCATACATCGAAGCCTGCTCAACCGTCAACGGAATATACTCCTTCTGCTCCAGCTTCTCAGGCAGATTCAGCGCCACCTGCTCATCACGCTTCGTCCGCCTCAGCAGGAACGGCCGGATAAACCGCCGCAGCTGCTCCACACGCTCCGTCTCCCGGTCCTTCTCAATCGGCAGCACAAACTGCTTATGGAACTTATGCAAACTGCCTAAATACCCTCTATTAATAAAGTCAAAAATCGACCAAAGCTCCGTCAATCGGTTCTCCATCGGAGTACCGGTCAGCGCAATATGATGCAACCCCTGCAGACTCCTGATCGCCCGCGACTGCTTCGTATGGGCGTTTTTAATATTCTGAGCCTCATCTATACAAACCGTACTCCACGTAATGGCTTCTAAATCCTCTAAATCAGAATGCGCCAATCCGTAAGACGTCAGCACAATATCCTGATCCAGCACACTGGCTGCAAACAGCTCGCCTCGAGACCTCATCGGCCCGTAGTGCAGCCTCACCTTCAAGTGAGGCGCGAACTTTTCGATTTCCTTCTGCCAGTTTCCAAGCACAGATGTAGGAGCGATAATCAGCGCTGGCGTATCCGGCTTCTCATTCGCCTTCACATACGTAAAATAGGCGAGCATTTGGATGGTCTTCCCAAGCCCCATATCATCCGCGAGGCACGCCCCAAACCGGTTCTCGCGCAGTCCAAGTAGCCAGTCGACGCCTTGCTGCTGGTAAGGCCGCAGATTTCCCTGGAAATAGTCAGGCACCGCATACTCCTGATCGCTTTTCATCGTCGTCAGCCTCTTCATCATGCCGCGCATCTGCTTGCTGAGCTCAATCTCAATCTCCGCAAAGGCACCACTCGCCTCACCGGAATCCTCATCCCGGTCACCGGCAAGCTCCTGATGCAGCACATCCGACACATGAAGACCTTCCTTCTCCGCCTTCTTAAGCAGCGTCTTTACCTGCTGGATAAAAGCAGGATCAAGCTTAATCCACTGTCCTCGAATATTCACCAACCGGCGCTGATCATTCACCAGCCGATTAAAATCCTCCTCCGACATCTCAATCCCATTCGTCGCAAACCGCCAGTTAAAATCAACCAGCGTATTCATACCGACGAAAGACTGCCCCCGCGGTGTAGAAGAAAGCTTCGCCTTCACCATCATCTGCGATTCCTTCACAACCTGCCACCATGATGGAAGCAAAATCTCAATGCCCATGTTCACCAAAGTCTCACTCGACTCGGTCAGAAACTGCCACGCCTCGTCCTCGGTGACAAGGGTCACTCCGCCTGTAAAACTCAGAAACGGAACGACCTGCTGAAACCGGTCGAGCTCCCGTTCCACTTCATCGGCAAAGCCCTTCCAGCCGCGAGGAAGACTCTTTACACCTTCATAAACATGAAGCTCATCCTCGCGTTTCTTATTGCGCAATAATACTTCGAGCCGCCATTCGCCTCCGTCATACTCCGGCTCATTCAACCGAAGACCAATCGTAAACGGCTTATCATCAATCACCCAGCCGATCCGCTCCAGCCAGTCCTGTTCATCCAGAAAATAACCGGTGAAGTTCGACAGCACCGGGTGGGCATCGGTAATCGCACCCCACGCCATACGAAGGCTCCGGTTCAACGAAATCAAATCGCTGACAGCCGCAGAAAACCACTCCGCCTCAAAGCCCTCAAGCGCCTCACCCTCAGGCTTCCACCCCGTCTGCCCAATTTGCCACGCCCGGTAATCCGGCATAAACTCACCAGCCGCCACAAGCTCATAAATCCGCTTCGCAGCCTCCTGGAGCCCCTCATGCTGAACCGTCACCTCAGCCATCGAATTAAACGAGTCATGTCCAATCAGCTCCGCCATCATCCATGGAGAAAGCAAGTAAGCAGGGGTCCCGATAAAGGTGATGTCCTCAAGATTCGTCCCATAATGAGAGGACTCATGCCACGTGAAAAAGATCCGCCGCATTTCGTTCAAAGACACAGGCTCTTCTTCACCCTTCGTAGCCCAGACAGTGAAATGATAGTCTTCTGTTTGTTCCATATGAAGTTCGTAGCGCAAAGAACTATCCATCAATCAACTTTCCCTTCACCAATTCTTCCCGGAATGCCCGTAATCGTTTATACCGTTCCTGGAGCATATCCAAATAGTCTTCCCATTCTTCTTCACTTTTCATCTTCTTATAAAGACGTTTCACTTTTTTCAGCAACCGTACTGCCCGTTTATAGCTGTCCCGGTTCCGGATCTCCATCTCCAAATAGATCGTCTGCTTATAAAGGGAAAGCACCGCTTCCGGCTCTGCCTTCTCCGCTTCCTTCAAAAACCGGTCCTCGACCTCATAAACCGGGTACCCAAGCAGCATATTCAGCTCCGCCCACTCATAATACCGTTCATCGAGTGCGAGCATATTTTCGTACTCATTATAACTATACGGAAGCAGCGTCCGGCATGCCTCTTCATATAAATCATCGTTCTTTGATGCGCGTGAATAAGCCCCGACCACATCCAGCAAAAACGCCGCACCGCTCCGGACTTCCTTCCTCGGAAGATCCGCCTCCACATACTCCGGACTGAGCTCCATCACATACGGCAGCCATTTACTAAGCCGGTCCCACTGCTTCTTTTCCGTCATTTCCTCCAGCCACAAAAAAGAAGAAGGGAAGAGGCTGACATTTCCGGCCCGCAAATAATCGAGAACGGCTTCGTCCTTTTTTAATAGAAAATCAATGTGCAGCATGCCCATTAAATCCTTTTTGGTGATGACCGCATCATCCTGCTTTCCCTCAAACGCCTTCCGTTCCATCTCCAGCCACTTAGGCCGGTTCATCAGCCCGGACCACAGCAATTTATAAATTCCAAGCGTACCGGAATAGAAAGGATCCGGCGCCTCTAATAGCTTTCTGAAATAATTTGGACTGCCTTCAAGCAGCGGATCGAGTGCAAACGGAGTCGCATACCGCTTCATTTCCTCAAGCTCCGTCTCAATCGCATTCGCCATATGATTCACATACACCATCGCCATATGCTGTAGAGAAGGGTCCTTGACCTTCGTCCGGTTATAGGAGGCAAGCATCCGTGTAATGGTCACAATCGCGAGGTGAATGACAAACAGCCGCTTGAGCTCAAGCTTCTTCGGTGCCTTTTGCTTTAATTTAAAAAAGAACTGATGATAGAGGCCCTGCATCGTTTTGACCTGCAACGTCTCATATTCCCGTTCGAATAATTCATGCCAGCTTTCAAGCGAGTCCTCCTTTAGGACAAACTCCCGCTTCAACAGCTCGCTCGCCCTGCGCATCTGCGATAAAACATGGGCCGCCCGATCGTCTTTCCAGGCGTCCACAAACGTTCCGACACGCTCTACACTTGCATATACATATAAAAAAGCGGCCATTAAATGCCGGCAAAAACCGTTTGCAGGACAGGAGCAATAGCTTGCCTGGACGAAATCCAAATCAAGCGTAATTAAAACAGGAGACACATCCTGTACCTTCGCCGAAATCCGCTCAGCGGAAACGTTCACATTATAGACACTTCCCTGACGGTAAAGAATCAGCCCTTTTTTTACAAGATTCCGGTCTTCTTCATCAGCCGGACTTAAGATCGTCCGCAGCCGTTCCGCTGTAAGCAAAACGCGCTCCTTATCAAGGTCTCGCATAAGCAAAAGCCATCTCTCCTTTCGGGCGGCAGAGGAAAAATGCACACCCGCTTATCGAAACTTCAGATAGTCCTAGCACCATAGGCACTTCCAAAGAATGTATCCATTCCTATATTATAACGTAGAAAAATGTTTCGTTAAAAGGTTTCGAAAAAGGAAAATGCGGGGACATAATTGTCAGAACGACTCGAAGTTTATAATTACCTGTTGCGAAAGATGCAAACCGGGATTATAATAATCTTCGTGCATGCTGTATAAAATTGTAAAAATGAGAGGGAATCATGTACAATGGACACTAAGCAGATGAAGCAAGAGGAGTTTCTGCAAATCCTTATGCACGCCTACCGCACTGGCGAGCAAAGAAACGTATCAACGAAAGAAATGGTCGAAGAAATCATCTTGCAAATGAAAAAAGTGTACGCATCCTAGAAGATGTTAAGCACCCATTGCCGATCGGCAAACAATAAATGAAAAGGAGTCCGGCCACCCGCGCCTGACTCCTTTTCTGCGTTTTAATCAGTCTTTACATAATTTTTACAAAGAAAACATCATCCATTTCTTCTCCCAATCTATTACTCAAGACCCTCCTGCAAAAACTCCCCAAACGATTTCGGCATTTTGATTCAATCTTGATGGCGATGAAAATCTGTTTTCCCCATGGTTAGCTGTTCTGTTCCCTGCCGCAGACTTCTTTGTTCATTATTGCAGCAAACAAAATATTCTGTTTGAATCTATGAAAAATAGCAATATGAATAAGGACCTAGCTTAATAGCTGGACCTTTCTCATGTTACAATTTGGTAAAAAGTATAAAAATTTCAAAATAATGATGGAAATTTGTAGAATACAGGTCTATAATCAAGAACATAAGAGCACTATAAAGAACAAAAAGTAACAATAAAAAGAACGAAATTAATCGAAGTTTGTCGATTATTTCTGAAAATGCGATAGGAAGTGGATACAGTTGATAGACATACACTGTCATATCCTTCCCGGATTAGACGATGGTGCACCTGATATAGAACGTTCATTGGAAATGGCGAGAGCAGCCGCCGCTGAGGGGATCACCAAAATTGTAGCAACCCCGCATCACCTAAACGGCCGCTATGAGAATAGCAAAATGGTAGTACTCGAAAAAACCCGTCTATTAAACAAACGTATAGATGAGGAATCCATTCCAGTAACCATTTACCCGGGTCAGGAAGTAAGAATCTACGGAAATCTCATGAGCGATATGAAGAAGGGAGAAATTCTCCCTGTAAACCATACCGAATATTTGCTTGTTGAACTGCCGCATCACCATGTACCGCAATATACGTCCAAGCTGATTTATGATCTTCAAATGCAGGGAATCACCCCAGTCATTGTTCATCCTGAAAGAAACATAGAAATTCTTGAAAAGCCGGACATTTTGAGCGAATTCATCAATAGAGGGGCACTCAGTCAAATTACGGCATCTAGTTTAACCGGAACCCTGGGAAGAAAAATAAAAAAACGTTCTTTGGATATCATCTCTAACGGCATGGCGCATTTTATCGCTTCTGACGCACACAACGTCAAAAACAGAAGCTTTGCTCTTTCTCATGCCTACGACGTACTCAATAAAGAATTCGGGGCGCAGCATCTGTTCTTTTTCAAGGAGAATACGGAGCTGATGCTGAGCGGACAAACGGTGGTACGAACGCCGCCGCAGCGAAAACGAACGTTTATGAGTCTTTTTAAATCATGAATCAGATGGAGGAAACCATGGAAGAAACGATTAGTTTAAAGGAGCTTTTCCAAACACTGCGAAAAAGACTCGTCCTTATTTTAGCCATTACCTTCATTGCGACCGGCGCAAGCGGAATCATCAGCTATTTCTATTTAACCCCGGTCTATGAATCATCCGCGTCGATGCTTGTAAATCAGTCGAAAAACGTCTCCCAGCTTTACAATTACAACGAGCTCCAAACGAATGTGCAGCTCATTAATACATACAGTGTGATCATAAAAAGTCCAACTATCATCGATAAAGTGAAGAATCAGCTGGATCTTGATGGATCTAGATCGGCCCTAACGAATCAAATCACGGTAGCAAGCGAGCAGGATTCCCAAGTGTTCACTGTAACGGTCAAAGATACCGATCCAAAACGAGCAATGAATATAGCGAATTCTGTGGCTAGCGTGTTCCAATCGGAAATCAAGAATATCATGCAGGTCGATAACGTTAAAATCTTTTCGGAAGCAGAAGAAAATCCGGTTCCCGTCGCTCCGAAGAAAGCGATGAATGTCGCGATTGCGTTCGTCGTCGGGTTAATGGCGGGTGTGGGACTGGCCTTCCTGCTTGAGTACCTGGACAATACGATCAAAACCGAGCAGGACATTGAGAACATACTTGAGCTTCCGGTTCTTGGTGCCGTGACCTCGTTCCCAAAGGATAAGCAGAAGAAAAAGAAAGCAGATGCCGTTCAGGTACATGCAACGAGAGGTGATTCCATTGGCTCTTAAACGAAAAGAAAAGCTTCAGTCCCGCCGCCGGCTAATTTCCCTTTTAAAGCCTAAATCACCGATTGCTGAAGAATACCGGACGATCCGGACCAATATCCAGTTTTCAAGCGTCGAAAAAGACATTCGATCGGCGATTGTGACGTCATCGGGTCCTGAGGAAGGGAAATCAACGACCATTGCCAATCTGGCCATCGTCTTCGCCCAGCAAGGGAAAAAAGTGCTTCTAGTGGATGCGGACCTTCGCAGGCCAACGATGCATTTGACCTTCAGCCTTGATAACCGAACCGGCCTTACGAACGTGTTGACAAGACAAGCTACCCTCCAGCAAGGGGTGCGGCATACAGAACAGGAAAATCTGGACGTGCTTCCAAGCGGTCCGATTCCGCCGAATCCGTCCGAGCTTCTCGCATCCCAGATGATGACAACTGTCTTAGAAGAAGCCCTGGCCATCTATGATTTTATCCTTTTCGATACCCCGCCGGTGCTTGCGGTTACAGATGCACAGGTGCTTGCCAATCTGGTAGATGGTGCAATCCTCATAGCGGATCGCGGTAAAACACAGATTGAACATGCCAAAAAAGCGAAAGAACAGCTGCAAAATGCGCAGGCCAAGCTGCTCGGAGTCATTCTCAATAACAAGAAAAGAAACAAATCCAAGTACGGTTACTATTACGGAGCCAACTAGCTCCCTCTTTTTTAACACGAATGTTCTCTATTAATAACGTAATGTAAGTATAAACGAACAGGTGATGTCTCCTTACCTTTATCAATGGAGGCACTCGGCTGTGCTGTGGGTGCGAACCTTAGACGCTTGTCGTCAGTAGCGCGGTGTGAGGGTGGGTTGAATGCCCGAATTTTTTAAATAATTTGCTCGCTGCGATCGTGTTGATCACAGGGAGCAAGCTATTTAACTATTAAAACGAAAGAGGGATTTCCTTGAAAAGAGTGAGAAAAGCGATCATCCCGGCAGCGGGTCTTGGCACCCGGTTCCTGCCTGCCACAAAGGCGATGCCGAAAGAAATGCTTCCAATCGTCGATAAACCAACCATTCAATACATAGTAGAAGAAGCGGTCGCATCCGGAATCGAAGACATCATCATCGTTACCGGAAAAGGGAAGCGCGCCATTGAGGATCACTTTGATTATGCGCCGGAGCTTGAGGAAAACTTAAGCCAAAAAGGCAAAACGGAACTTCTCGACAAGGTCCGCTACTCATCAAGCCTTGCAAACATCACCTACATCCGCCAGAAAGAACCAAAAGGACTCGGTCACGCCGTCTGGTGTGCACGAAGCTTTATAGGAGATGAACCATTTGCGGTCCTGCTTGGAGACGACATCGTTCAATCCGATACCCCATGTCTCCGCCAGCTCATCGATCAGTATGAACAAACGCAAGGCTCGATCATAGGCGTACAGGAAGTCGAACCGCATAACACCCATCGGTACGGCATCATCGATCCGCTTTCTAATGAAGACAGGCTTTACCGTGTCCATAACTTTGTGGAAAAGCCGAAGCCAGGTACTGCGCCATCCAATTTAGCCATCATGGGACGGTACATCCTGACACCGGAGATCTTCGCAATCCTGGAAAACCAGGGATTAGGAGCTGGCGGGGAAATTCAGCTGACGGATGCCATCCAGCGACTCAATGAATACCAGAATGTATTTGCCTATGACTTTCAAGGTGAACGGTTTGATGTGGGTGAAAAATTCGGCTTCATCAAAACAACCCTTCAATTTGCCCTGCAGCATGAAGAGCTAAGAGAAGAGATCCTCAGAGAAATGAACCGCTTATTGGAGCTGGAAAAAGTGAGGAGATAGGGGATGGAAATGACCCATACGGAAAAAAATGATTTCAGGCCGCAAAAATCTCCTTTAATAGAGGAATTAGAAAGTCGCCCCCTATACGAAGCTCTCAAGAAAACGATGGACGTAACCTGTGCTTTAGTCGGACTCATATTTGTATCCATATTATTTCTAGCGGTGGCCATCGCCATCAAAATCGAGGACTCAGCGGGTCCTGTTTTTTATTCCCAATTGAGAGTGGGGAAGAACGGAAAGCTGTTCAAAATGTATAAATTCCGCTCCATGGTCGTAGACGCGGATTCGAAGCTCGAAGCCCTGCTCCAGCATAACGAAGTCTCAGGAGCGATGTTCAAAATGAAAAACGATCCGCGGATCACCTTCATTGGAAAATTCATACGGAAAACAAGCATCGATGAAATGCCGCAGCTGTTTAACGTACTGAAAGGGGATATGAGCTTAGTCGGTCCAAGGCCGCCGCTTCCAAGAGAAGTAGAGCTATACTCCGCATACGATAAGCAGCGGCTGCTCGTCACCCCGGGATGCACAGGCATCTGGCAGGCAACGAGCCGGAACAATGTAGGCTTTGAAGAGATGGTCGAAATGGACTTGGAATATATACGAAAACGTTCAATCTGGCTGGACATCAAGCTCATCTTTAAAACCATTTTCCTTTTATTTGGTTCCAGAAACGCATTTTAATACAAAAGAAAGAAGGCTGAAGATGGATAAGCACTCAAAAATCTATGTAGCCGGCCACAGAGGCCTCGTCGGCTCGGCAATTGTCCGCCGCTTGAAAAAGGAAGGATACGAAAATTTGCTCGTAAAGACAAGCGGGGAACTGGATCTGCGGGATAAAGCACAGGTTGATTCCTTGTTTGAAACGGAAAAGCCGGAGTACGTATTTTTAGCAGCAGCGAAGGTAGGAGGCATTGTCGCGAATAACGAATACCCAGCCGATTTTATCCGCGACAACCTGCTCATCCAGACGAATGTCATCGATGCAGCCTATCGAAACAGCGCAGAAAAGCTCCTTTTCCTTGGAAGCACCTGCATCTATCCGAAAATGGCCCAGCAGCCGTTGAAGGAAGAGTACCTGTTAACAGGGGAACTGGAACCTACCAATGAGCCGTACGCGATTGCAAAAATCGCCGGAATCAAAATGTGCCAATCGTACAACCGGCAGTATGGAACGAAGTACATCTCCATCATGCCGACCAATCTATACGGCGAAGAAGACAACTTTGACCTTCACACATCCCATGTCCTTCCCGCCCTCATCCGCAAATTTCACGAGGCTAAGGAACAGAACGCTCCTCACGTTGAGGTATGGGGAACAGGATCGCCAAAAAGAGAATTCCTATATTCCGATGATCTCGCCGATGCGTGTTTATTTTTAATGAAGAACTACGAAGGAAACGAAATCGTCAATGTCGGGGTCGGGGAGGATATCTCCATAAAAGAACTCGCGAATCAGGTAAAAGAAACCGTTGGATATAGCGGAGACATTCATTTCGACACATCCAAGCCGGACGGAACCCCAAGAAAGCTTGTCGACGTAGCCAAGTTGAATGCACTTGGGTGGAAAGCGAAAACCCCTTTGAATGAAGGTTTAGACAAAGCCTACCAATGGTTCTTAAATAACGAGCTAACAAAAACGGTATAAACGAAGCAGCATTCCATTGAGAAAACGGAGGAAGAATCAATCATGAAGAAAGCATTAATTACAGGTGTAACCGGCCAGGATGGATCATATTTAGCAGAATTTCTGTTGGAAAAAGGATATGAGGTTCACGGAATGATCCGCAGAAGCTCCTCCTATAACCAGGAGCGGCTTGAGGATTTGCTGACAGATGAAGAAGCCAGTGCCTTATATAATAATTCAAGGTTTCACCTTCACTACGGGGATGTCACCGATTCATTGAATGTTACCCGCATCATCGGGGAAATTCAGCCAGATGAAATCTACAACCTCGCTGCCCAGTCACACGTACGAGTTTCCTTTGACATGCCCGGCTACACCCTGGATGTAGATGCAAAAGGAACACTCAACATTCTGGAAGCTGTCCGCATACTCGGATTGGCAGAGAAAACACGTATTTACCAAGCCTCCACATCTGAGCTGTACGGAAAAGTCCAGGAAGTGCCGCAGTCCGAGACCACCCCATTCTATCCTAGATCTCCATACGGAGTAGCCAAAATCTACGGGTTCTGGATTACCAAAAACTATCGTGAATCCTACAGCATGTTCGCTGTTAACGGCATTCTCTTCAACCACGAATCCGAGCGCCGCGGTGAAACGTTTGTCACCCGGAAAATCACGCTCGCTGCTGCCCGGATCGCACAGGGCAAACAGCAAAAACTTATGCTCGGAAATTTAGACTCCCTGCGTGACTGGGGCTACGCAAAGGATTATGTAGAATGCATGTGGCTCATGCTGCAGCACGACAAACCAGAAGACTTTGTCATCGCTACAGGCGAAATGCATACCGTCCGTGAATTCGTGGAACTCACATTTAAGCACACAGGAACGGAAGTCGAATGGACAGGCCATGGCATAGAAGAGAAAGGGATTAATAAAGCGACGGGTGAAGTCATTGTTGAAGTGGATCCTAAATTCTTCCGTCCGGCGGAGGTCGATCAGCTGCTGGGGGATCCGACGAAGGCGAGAACTATATTAGGGTGGAATCCCACGAAGACTTCTTTTGAAGCATTGCTGGGGATTATGGTTGATGCTGATATGAATAAGGTTGAGAAGGAAGAAAAAATAAAAAAAATGTTCGATTGAATTTTATTTTAGAACGTCAGGGGCTTAATATAGCTATTAATACTTATTTTAATTCCTGATCTATAACATATTCTCAAAAAATATTATTTGAACACTTTATCATGTAGATTGAAATTAAATAATGGTTGAGTAGTAACAAAGACCTTTGATAAGAAAGTAATTTTACTTCTAAATGTTATTTCTTATTTTATTAAATGAGAGGAGACATAGATGTCAAGTACATTGAAGAAGCCGATGGATAATTGGAATCATGATTTCGTACGAATGGTGGATAAAACAAAAATACCCATTTGTAAAATATTAGGGGTTAATATAGCGGCTATTAATATGGAGTGGCTGGTTAAATATATAAATAACAACATCAAAAATTTATCAGGAGACTATATCTGTGTATCTAATGTACACACTACGGTAACTAGTTATGATGAACCGAATTATTGTCTAGTTCAAAATGAAGGTCTCATGTCAATTCCTGATGGTGGACCACTTTCTTTTATAGGAAGAAAGCGTGGATTTAAGGAAATGAAAAGAACCACAGGACCAGACTTAATGGAAGAGATTTTTAAAATTTCTGTAACGAAAGGTTATCGTCACTTTTTTTTCGGCTCTACAGAAAAGACATTAACAAAAATGGTTGGAAATTTGGATGATATCTATCCAGGAATAGAAGTATCAGGTATATACAGCCCGCCCTTTGGCCCAATATCAGATGAAGAGGATCAAAATGTAATTAATATAATCAATAATTCTAAACCACACTTTATTTGGATTGGTCTTGGAGCTCCTAAACAAGAAATTTGGATGGCAACACATCAAGGAAAAGTTGATGGTTTAATGATAGGAGTTGGTGCAGGATTTGATTATATTGCAGGAAACATACATCGAGCACCGGAATGGATGCAGAAGAGAAATCTAGAATGGGTTTATCGCTTGATGCAGGACCCTAAAAGGTTATTAAAAAGATATTTATATACAAATGCTAAGTATATTTGGTTAACGGTTAGGGGCAAATAAAATGATTAAAGTTAGTATAGTAGTTCCAGTATACAATGTTGAGATGTATATAAGGAAATGTTTGGAATCTCTTGTTAATCAAACTCTTAAAGAAATTGAAATTATTGTAGTTAATGACGGTTCTACTGATGGTTCTCAGTTAGTAATAGACGAATTTGTTGAAGCATACCCAAAGTATGTTCGCTCGTTTGTAAAAAGAAATGGCGGGCTATCGGATGCTAGGAACTGGGGAATTTCATACTGTATTGGTCAATATGTGGCCTTTTTAGATTCTGATGATTATGTTTCATTACAGATGTATGAAAAAATGTACGAAAAAGCTAAGGAAGAAAATAGCGATATAGTTGTTTGTGATTATTATAAAACGTATGTATCGAGAAACGAATTAATAAAGGCTAAAAAATACCTTAATAAAAAGGATATGTTTGTTGATACATTGGTTGCTGCATGGAATAAAATATATAAAAGGGAGCTACTAGTCGAAACAGGAGTATTATTCCCTAAAGGCTTAATTTATGAGGATACTGAATTTTTTTGCAAGTTAATACCTCATATTGAAGTAGCAAGTTATATTCCGGAACCTTTTGTATATTATGTTCAACGGGATGGTTCTATATCAAATACGCAAGGTGAAAAAACATCTCAGATGTTTCAAATTTTAGAAAACATTATAGAATTTTATAAACAAAGAAATTTGTATCAAGAATATAAAAATGAATTAGAATATCTATATTTAAGAATAATGTTAGGAAGCCATATTGAAAGAGTAAGTAGAATAGGTAATAAGAAATTACGTTATGAGTTGGTAGATCGAACTTACTCTTTAATCAGTAATAATTTTATCAATTGGAAAAAGAATATCTACCTTAATTCAAAATGGTCAAAGCGTCACATTTATATGAAATCTGTCAATCCCTATACACTAAGATTCTATTCAACAATTTTCAAGCTTTTTTATAACATTAAAGAACGGACTTTGTACTAGCAATAAGATACTTTATTGGGGGAGAAAAATGAAAATTGTTCGCTTTATTGGAGGCTTAGGAAATCAAATGTTTCAATTTGCATTTTGTCAATCATTATTAAGATTTGATGATGTTAAGATGGACTTAACACTATACAAAAAGGAAAAATTTCATTTTGGCTACGAAATTCAAAAGATTTTCCATCAAAATCTTGATGTGGCAACTCCATCACAAATAAAAAATCTGGGATTTTATGAAAATAATAAATTAGCTAAACTAAAAAAAAGATTTTATCATCCTAAAAAAACGCATTATATTGAAAAAGTTCTAGGTTATGATGAGAAAATTCCAACTAATGGAGATGTTTATTTCGAGGGGTATTGGCAAAATTATAAGTATTTTATAGATATTAAGGATGAGATTCAATCAATATTTTCTTTTCCGAGCATTGAGGATAATTTAAATAGTAAATGTTTAGAAAAGATAAGAGAAACTAGGTCTGTGTCAATCCATATAAGGCGAAAGGATTTTTTAAGAAAACGTAATTCTCACTTAGTCAATTTAAGTGAAAATGATTATTATAAACGAAGTATTCAAAAAGTTCAGGACGAATTAGGAGATGAACTGACTTATTTTATATTTTCAGATGATATGGAATGGGTTAAGAAAGAGTTTGGATTAAAGAATTCTGTATTTGTTGACTGGAACCAAGGTGAAAACAGTTTTAGAGATATGCAGTTAATGAGTTATTGTAAGGCAAATATTATTGCTAATAGCTCATTTAGTTGGTGGGGAGCTTATCTTAATGCAGAAAAATTAAAAAAAGTAGTGATATCTCCACAGACTTGGTATAAAGATGATGAGGTGGATGGGAGAAAAGTGGTACATAATGCAATTAACTTACCTGAATGGATAACTATTAAATAGTCGTTGTATATATAATAATTTACAAGTGCGATCTAAATTCAAAAAACGAGAGGTTTAAATGTGGAAGTAATAATCAATATTATTGGAATCATGCTGTTATTATGGGTTTTATTATCTTCTTTACTTACTCCATCAAAAGCTATTCCTTTAGCTGTATTAACTTTAGTAGGTTCATTTAGTATAAATTTTTTTGATTATAATTTTATCGCAAAAATGCTAGTGGTGCTAACTTGTGGAATTAGTATTTTGAGGTATGGTTATAATAAAAAACTAGGGAAGGGACCATTTCTTTTATTAACTGGAATGTTTTTAGTTCAATTTTTTGTAAATTATTTTAGATTTAATCCTTCATATGGCTTTATTGAATTTAGCACATCTTTTGCAACTATTGCGATGGGCTTTTTTCTAATTTATACAAAGTGGAGTGATATAAATCGTAAATTTGCACTTAAAATGATTACATGGTCTGCTATATTTGCGGTACTAGTAGGCGTACTGGATAAAAGATCCTTTTTCGTGGATGGGAGAATTGTGTCGGTAGGTTTGTTTGCGCATTTGCCATTTTGGAGCTCTCTGGGAATTTATTCAGCAATCCTATTAGATAAATATTATAAGCAAAGCAAATATAGGATATTTATTTATTTAAATTTTTTCATCGTACTATTAACTCAATCACGCGGGGGAGCAATATTTGCTTTTGTAATTATATTACCTTTTATCGTGAACGGAATTAAAAAGCTCAATATGAAGTTTCTTTTTGTTATAACATTCATTTCTCCTTTGGTATTAGGATTTATTTATGTTGCTATAACTAAATTAATAGACAGAACTTTAGTTAACGGGAGTATAAATACGACCAATCGTTTTGAAGCATGGTCAGTAATTTATGAATTATCATCTAATAATAGGGTGTTTGGCCTCGGAATAGGCTCATTAAAAACTGTAACGGGTGAATACATTATCAGTCAGGGGTTTAGCGCTGCACATAATGAATATTTGAGATTTTTATATGAAAGTGGAGTAATAGGACTCCTAATTATAGTCTGTGCAATGATTATAGTTTTTAAAATGTTATTAAAAAATTATATTATAGAAGAAAAAAAATATGCTTATTTTTTAATAACAGGTTTTCTTATATATAGCTTAACAGATAATACAGTCTCTGCAGGAGAGTTTTGGGGCCCATTTATGCTGTGTGTTTCATTAAGTTTTAGTTCTATTGTTGAAAGGAATTGGAAATATGAAAAGCAAATTAGTGAGCGTTATCATTCCAGCATATAATCGAGCAAAAGTGTTAAGTTTCTCGTTAGAGAGTGTTTTGAAACAAACTTACAAAAATTTAGAAATAATAGTAGTTGATGACAATTCTAATGATAATACTCAAGAAATAGTAAATACTTATATTGCTAAGGATAAACGAATTAAATATCTTCGGCATGAGCAGAACAAAGGTGGAGGAGCTGCAAGAAACACAGGAATTAGTCATGCTAAAGGTTTTTATATAGCTTTCTTAGATAGTGATGATGCTTGGTATCCAGAAAAAATTAAACTACAGATTGAACTCATGGAAAAAAATCAGAATATTGAAATTTTATTTACTGGTAGTATTGAAACTAAATATCCTTCTAACAAGTTAATTAGAAAGAGAATAATTAAGAATTCTATACCATTAAAAAAATTGTACATGGAAAATTATCTTGGAACAACATCATCTGTTATGTGTAAAGCAAGCCTTTTAAAGAGTATAAATGGTTTCGATCCAGCGTTGAAAAGTGCTCAGGATTGGGATTTATATTTGAAAGCTGTAAAACAAGGTAATTATTATATTATCGAAAAACCTTTACTCAATCATACTGAACCTGAAGATGGCGATAAGTACAGAATTAGCTCGAATAAACCTTCTGTACTCTCAGGTCTATTAATTATGGTTGAAAAAATTATGATAATGATGGGTAATGATAAAAATTTAAACAATTTAGATAAAAGAAATATCCTTTGTAGACTGAATTATAAAATTGCAAAAATATATTTTTATTTAGGGAATCGAAAATTAGCATACCAATATCTTAAGTTTGCTATTATACAGAAACCATTCGATTTACGTTGTTTAAAATTAGGATTTTCAATGTTACTAGTACATAGATAATTTTTGTTTAAGGACTTTAATTAAATATGTTTCCTATCTAGAAAAACGCTGTGGATAATAAGAAGTAAAAATTCAATAAGTTAATAAAGGAGAATTAATTTTTTGAAAATTTGTATTGTTAATGAAGGGTTTGAAATGGGTGGAGTAGAAAAAGTCACGATTCAACTAGCAAATTCATTACAAGAAAAAGGCCATGATCTTTTTTTAATAGACTTTTCAGGTAAGAATGAAACTTTTTATCAAGTAAATAGGGAAGTGAAAAAAAACAATATAATTAAGCAACGTACTGTAAGGAGAAAAATTATTGGTAAAATAATAAAGATTAAATATTGTATAGAAAAAAAATCTATTAATATTTTAAACCTTTATAAAGAACAAACATTTGATTTAATAAACTTTTTAGATAAAACTAATTGTGATGTTCTAATAGTAAATCAAGGAGTTCTCACAGCATTAATTCCAATTATCAAAAATAAAATCCCTAGATTGAAAATTATTGCTTGGCAGCATAATGAATATGAAGTTTATATTAATAAATATAGTACAAATTATATCAATGACTATCTATCTGGAGTTAAACTGGCTGATTCAGTGATTTGTTTAACTCAAGCAGACCAACAAAAATTTGTTAATCTGAATAAACAATCAAAATATATATATAATCCATTAACAATTAAAGAAGTGAATAAAATTAGTAATATAAATAGTAAAAATATAATCTTTGTAGGGAGGCTAAAATTAGAACAAAAAGGATTAGATTATTTAATAAAAATTGGTGAAAAAATAACAGGGGATTGGAAAATAATTATTGCTGGAGATGGGCCGGATAAGAAAAAATTTCTCAACATGATTAAAGAGAATAAACTTGAAAACAAAATTATTTTGAAAGGAACTCTAAATAATGAAGAATTAGTAGATTTTTATTTATCAGGGGCAGTGTTTATTTCAACGTCAAGGTGGGAAGGTTTTGGTCTAGTGATAACAGAGGCAATGTCTTTTGGTTTACCAATAATAAGTTTTAATAATAATGGACCTACAGAGATTTTAAATAATGGAGAATATGGAGTTTTGATAGAAAAAAACAATATAGATGAGTTTGTTGTCAAATTAATTGAATTATTAAATAATCCAATAAAAAGAATGTATTTTCAAAAGAAGAGCCTTAGGAGAGTGGTTGATTTTCGTAAGGAAAATATTGTATGCACATGGGACAGGTACTTAAAAAACTTATAAATTAAATTGCTGTAAGTAAATTAATTTAACAAGTCTAGAGGTGAAAACAGTAGATTAAATTCTATTAAGATTATGAAATTATTATTTAAAAAGTTTATAGGATTTTCATTAGGTCCAGTTATTGGAGCATTAATATCGTTCATCACAATCCCATTAACAACCTATTTTGTATCACCTATAGAATATGGTAAAGCAAGTATGTTTGTATTGTTTCAAGGATTACTAGTTACTTTTCTATACTTGGGATTAGATCAATCTTATACAAGAGAATATCATGAATCGAAAGATAAAACAAACTTATTAAAAAATGCAATGTTGATACCCATAACAATTGCATTACTTATGTTAATTTGTATTTTTGGTAACTTAAAGATTGTTTCCAGTTTTCTATTTGGATCGGGGGGTTATTCCACCGCAACGTTGCTTTTTGGCTTATCTATCATATTCATGGTAATAGAAAGATTTATACTACTTTCTATTAGAATGGAAGAAAAAGCTCTTGAATATTCAATGTTAAATATCGTTTTAAAGTTAAATGTATTGATATTTACATTGATTTTTGTTCTTTTAGTAAGAAACGATTTTTTAGCTGTGGTTTATTCTACTGTTTTAGGACAAATAATTGCAGATATATTTTTAATATTTCGTTATAAAAAGTATCTCGATTTTACTAAAATTCAATTAGATAAAGGACTAATTTTTAATTTATTAAAATTTGGGATTCCGCTTATTTTTGCTGCATCATTTAATAATTTATTAAACTCACTAGATAGATTAGCTTTAAGAACATGGAGTAATTTTCATGAAATTGGTATTTTTACTGCAGCTTTAAAAATTTCTGCCATACTGACAATTATTCAAACTAGTTTTACTAGTTTTTGGGTACCGACTGCATACCGTTGGTATAATGAAAAAAAAGATATAAAACATTTTGAACTTATTAGCAAAATTATATTATTAATGATGTCTACCCTTTTATGTTTAATACTTATTTTTAAAGAGTTTATTATTAAACTGTTAGGTTATGATTATACAGATGCAAAATTTCTAATAGGTATATTATGTTTGTATCCTATAATGTACACAATAAGTGAAACTACCACATTAGGGATAACTTTTTCAAGAAAGAGTTATTATAATATCTGGGTAAGTGTATTGTCCATTATTCCTAATGTGTTTTTAAATTTTCTTCTTATTCCAAAATATGGAGCTGTTGGTGCAGCTATTGCAACTGGGGTTTCATATATTATTTTTTTTATTGCAAGGAGTTTTTTTTCAAATCGAAATTGGATAGGTTTTTCATTTAAATTTCATTTACTAATTTCACTTTTGTTACTGTTTGTGACTATCTTAAACACACAAAAAAATGAATATATATTTTTAATTAATTCATGCTTTCTTTTATTGATAATTGCATTACAAATTCCAACTATAAAAAAAATATTTGCAATTTATAAAAATAAAGATAATCAAGATTGGGATTTTTCTTAACAAAAGATATGTTTAATCGATGTGCAATAAGGGTTAATGGAGGGATTTTATGAAACTAGTATTACTTTCGGGAGGATCAGGTAAACGCCTTTGGCCTTTATCAAATGACACCAGATCCAAACAATTTCTTAGAGTATTAGAAGCCGAAAATAATAACAAACAATCCATGGTCCAACGGGTTTGGAGTCAATTAGAATATTCCGGACTTGCCAATTCTGCCATAATCGCAACCTCCAAAATGCAGCGCGATATGATCCACACCCAAGTCGGTGAGGATACACCAATCATCATAGAACCAGAACGAAGGGATACGTTCCCGGCGATAGCATTAGCCGCTTCCTATTTATACTCAAAACAGCATGTAAACGAAAATGAAATCATAGCTATTTTACCGGTCGATCCTTATGTAGAGGTCGATTTTTTTTATGGGGTAGAACGGCTGGAGCAGGTGCTGAAAGCGTCAGATGCGGATTTGGCTCTGATGGGTGTGAAGCCGACTTATCCTTCTTCTAAGTACGGATACATTGTTCCTGCAGCAGGGGAATCAGAGGGTGACTATGTGACGGTTGGTCATTTTACAGAGAAGCCGAGTGAAGAAAAGGCGGTTTCTCTTATCGAGAGGAAGGCGCTTTGGAACTGCGGGGTTTTTGCTTTCCGATTGAAGTATATATTGGATATTTTAAAGGATAAGGGGTTTTCTTTGGATTTTCATGAGCTGGAGATGAACTATCAGCAGCTTCCTAAGATTAGCTTCGACTATGAGGTCGTGGAGAAGGCGAAGAAGATTGTGGCTTTGCCTTATGATGGGTATTGGAAGGATCTTGGAACGTGGAATACGCTGACCGAAGAGATGGCGACGAATCAGCTTGGCAAGGGAATCTTGGCTGAGGATAATGTGAATACGCATTTGATTAATGAGCTTGATATTCCGGTTACGGTCATTGGAACAAAGGATCTCATTGTGGCGGCGAGTCCGGATGGGATTTTGGTGGCAGATAAGGCGGCGAGTCCGAAGGTGAAGGAATTGATTAGCGGGTTTAACCATCCCCCTATGTATGAGGAAAGACGATGGGGCTGGTCACGTGTTCTCGATTATGCGAAGTATGAGGATGGCCAGGAGATGGTGACGAAGCGGATTTGTATTCTGGAAGGGAAGAATTCGAGCTACCATCATCACCTGATGCGGGATGAGGTGTGGACGATTGTCCGGGGAGAAGGCGAGCTTGCGCTGGATGAGCAGATTACCAGGGTGAAGGCGGGAGATATTGTTCACCTTCCAGCTGGAAAGAAGCATGGAATCCGGGCGATTACAGCGCTTGAATTTGTGGAGGTTCAGACGGGGCTCGGGATCAGCGATGAGGACTTTCACCGGCTTCACTTTGAGTGGGAGGACGTTTTGGCGCAGTTCCAGCAGTCAAAGTCTAAGGTGATTTATTAAACGGGAGAGGCATTCGGCTTCTCCCTTTTTTTGCGTTGCGGAGGTGGGGAAGATTGTGAGGATTGCCTATTATATATCGGATTATGGGTATGGCCATGCTTCCCGGAGTGCAGCAATCATCGAGGAGCTTCTTTTATATGAAGGAACTGAGGTCACGATCTGTCATTCCTTTGCTGTTTCATTTCTTAAAGAGATACTTTGCGGTTTCGGTGTTCGTTTTAGAGAATCGCAAACGGATATTGGATATGTGCTGAAACCTCATTCCCTCGAGCCTGATCGACCAGCTCTTCATAAGGCATACTCCTTGTTTATGAACAGCTGGGAGGAGCGGGTGGAGGAGGAAGTACAGTTTTTAAAGGAGCAGCAAATCAATTTGGTTCTGTCGGATATTTCACCGATTGCGTTTGCGGCAGCATCACGGGCAGGAGTTTGTTCCGCTGGTATTTCAAACTTCACTTGGTATACCGCTTATCAAGGGTTGATTAGCGAGAGAGATCTGCACCCTCTAAAGCAGGCTTATGAAAAGATGGACTTCTTTTTCTCGCTTGCCGTGTTCAGTGAACCGGAATGGGGAAGGCAGCTGGATTTCGGCTTTATTTCCAGAGCTCATCAACAGGAAAGAGTGGACCAAATCCACCAACACTTGAAGCGTAGTCCTTCTGAAAAGCTCATCTTTTTTGGGCTTGGGATGAAAATTGATGGAGTGGACGTGAGGGGTTTTCCTCTGTGGGACAGCCCGGGATGCCGGTTCATCGTGTCATCCAATGTGGAGATTCATCATCCAAATGTCTGTAGGATTCCTGAATGGGAGAACGATGTTCATCACTACATCGCTGCAGCCGACCTTGCCATCACGAAGGCGGGATGGGGGACGATCGCGGAAGCGGTGTGCGGCGGGACTCCGCTCCTCGTTATTGACCGAAAGTCCATGAAGGAAGATCAGAACACCATTCGTTACTTAAAAGAAAATGATTTGTGCCGGACCATGTCTTGGAGTGAACTGAGTACCTTCACGTTATCTGAACATGATCTTAAATATTGTGCAAAAAGACCAAACGAAGGAAAACAGCTGGCAGCAGCCATCTGGAAGGCAGCCAATCATTTTAATAGGAAAGAAGTGGGGAAACGTTGAGTACAGCACCGATTTTTATGAAGCCGGTTTTTCAGGAACGGATCTGGGGAGGCACGCAGCTAAAAGAGCGTTTCAATTATGAGATTTCGAGTGAAACGGTCGGGGAATGCTGGGCCATTTCCGCTCACCCAAACGGGACGAGCCTTGTTGCATCAGGGGAGTATGAAGGAAGAATGCTTTGTGAGCTCTGGGAAAATCACCGCACCCTCTTTGGGGGAATCGAAGGGACGTCCTTTCCCCTATTAACGAAAATCCTAGACGCCAATCAGGACCTTTCCGTTCAGGTCCATCCTGATGACAAAAAGGCAAAGCTCCTGGAGAATGGCGAGTTCGGTAAAACTGAATGCTGGTACATCATCGACTGTGAAGAAGACGCAGAAATCATCTACGGCCACACCGCCCAGTCAAAGGAACAGCTCCTGGATATGATCGAAAACCATTACTGGTCCGATTTATTGAAGCGCGTCAAAATCAAGCCCGGAGACTTCTTCTTCGTCCCAAGCGGAACCATTCATGCCCTATGCAAAGGAGCACTCGTCCTGGAAACCCAGCAAAGTTGCGACATTACCTATCGAGTCTATGACTATGACCGCACCGATCCAACAGGCACCAAACGAGAGCTGCATCTCGAAAAAGCCCTCGAAGTAACAAGCGTCCCCCATCAAGATGGAGCATGCGAACCCATCACCATCCAAACAGGGGATGTAACCATCACCACCTTTATCCAAGAAACCTACTTCACCGTCCACAAATGGGAAATCTCCGGTGAAGCCAGCTTCTCCCAAGGCCACCCCTTCATGCAAGCAAGCGTCGTCAAAGGCAGCGGCTCCATGAGACACAACGGAACCGAATACCCGCTCGAACTCGGAGCGCACTTTATTCTGCCGGCGGAAATGGGGAGCTTTACGATTGTGGGGGAGATGGAGTTGATTGTTTCGCATGTGTGAGTGGGAAAAGGAAAAGAAAAGAGGCTGGGGGATTCCCCTGCCTTCTTTCAATTCATCCACTTAATCAAAAGCAGGCTCTTCTAAATTCCCCGGAACATCCAACTGAATATCCTCCACTGAGTTTACTTCTATTAGTGGAAGATCAACCGCTGTAGCACTCTTGATTCTTCAATGACGTTTGATTCCTTTTTTATGGTAGTGGAAGTCAGTGGGTGTCCAGTTGTTCCACATTGAAGGAACCTTTATATCTGAAAGATGGTAAGTATCGAAAATTTTAAAAAGAGGCAGTTTTTTCTACTAGTAAACACTAAAGAACACACATCCTAGGAAATATAACTTTAAAAATATTATCATTAGTAATTTTAAACCTAATAAAAGATTTATAGGAATAAAGGCAATGGTGGAAATGGAAGTTTAGTGCTGATATAAAATTAGAAATAAAAAAGGTGTGTTAGCAAGAGTTTTTTTCGCAGGATTCAGGTGTATTGGGTATTTTTACGAATCTTGTGTTTAAAACTCAAGACGGGACGAAGCGTCAGAACCCGTCATCCTAAAATTCTTTTTGGTCTTAGAAGCAGTAAATTTTTATACCAATGACTTTATATAATGGATTATTTGATAAAAGAATCCATAAGAGATTTTTTTGTCTTAAGACCTTTAAATTATTATGTGGATGAATATGTAAGAAAATGTAGTTTTAGCCGATATAATTTAGGACTAAGAAAGGGGATACAATTTATGTGAAGAAGAACAAAAAATAGCTAAAAGCGCTAGAGGAGATTTGTTTATTATTATTAAAATATGTATACAGTTTTAAGGAAAGGCCTGTATAGGTAGAATGAGAGGGTATTATGTTAAATAAACTTTTTAACTACATAGATAATGAAAAATATGTATCTATTTCTTTGGTGGTTTTATTCGTTTTATTATTCATCGTTTCAAAAGTAACAACATTAGGTACTATAATTTTATTATACTTAATTATGGGGTTATTTTATCTGCACATTATTCGCAAATCGATTAGAAAATCCAATACAATTTTTTTTCAAATCATATGGCTGCTAATTATGCCCTTTATAATAGCTCTTCTTCCTATGCTGGTGATAGATATAGTTATTAAAGGAGATATAATGGAAAATTCTTTCTCAACACCATTATATATCTTATTCTTCGTATTAACATGGGTTTTTGCGGTATATGTATTTGAATATTCAAAAATTAAGGTGGCTATCCAGTTTATAAATGCGAGTGTTTTAAGTATTTTAGGTATTACATTCCTTGTTTATTTTAATCCTGAATTTTTAAAAATATTATTTGGTAAGCTAATAGAAGAAATAGAATTTACCAGTCTAAGCGCTGAGTCGATTTTTGATATTTTAATAAGACTAATAACACTTCCCTATTTTCTAGCATGTTTATGGGCAAATTTTGCAATAGAGTTAAGAGGGTATCAAATATCAAAAAAATGTGAAAGGAAAATGGTTTCTATTCAAGGGACAGAGAATTGAGTAGTTGAACAAAGGTCTCTTCGTTTTCAGTTATTTGTAGTTGAAAACCCAGGCCAAGTAAGCATCAGAACAGACCTTCATTCAGAAAGGGTTTGTAGATGGGAAAGGCAGTGACAGGAAACACTCCAGAGACATGTTCCATGACCAAAAAGAAATACTATTTACTTGCTACTCACTCAAATAAAGACAATAAAAAGAATGCGCATCCGCCATTAATAAGCAGATGCGTATTTTCTGTTGCGAACTTGAGTGATTGTTTCTCCATTAACTTGAACGATCCCCACCAGCCAGCTTCGAAATGATTTCCTCAATAAAAATAAAAAACACGGTTCTTGTCTTTTCAAATGGAAGCAAGGTATCACTCTGATTGAACTTAGACAAGTAAAAGGAGTAGTCTGCGGTGAATTCCCGTGTATTTACATATTCCTCAAGGATCAGCATGATACTTGATCCATTTTTTTTAACTTGTTGAAATAACGAATCAAAGGAAGAAAATTTTCCTGTTACGGAGAGGACGATGAGCAGCGTTTTTTCGTCGGCTAATCGTTCTGCAAAGTCTTCGCTTTGGGTGACGGTCACATTTTTATCGGATACAGTGGCTAGTTTGTATGCGAAGTATTCGGCGCTAATGAAAGAGGGGCCGAGTCCAAATAAGATGATTTTCTCGTATTTTTGGAAAATAGAGATGAAATCATCGATGATTCCGGAGTCGAAATTCTCCAAAAACCGCATGAGCCGTTCGATTTCGTTTGATTTATGAGGCTTAACTAGGTTCATTTGCTGGCCGCTGAAGTATAATTTGTATTGTTTAAAATTATCAAAGCCCAGTTTCCGGACCAATTTGGACACTTTGGAAGGGGAGACTTCCCCAATTTCCGCGGCTTCGATGATTTTGATTTTATTGTTTTCAGAAACAGCGCTGGATAACGTTTCATGCAGCTTTTCTTCCAGCTTTGTTAAATTATCTGTTCCGACTTTGATCATTTCATAACACTCGCTTTCAATCTCGCTCTTTGAATATCATTAACGAGGTTCGGGTCAACCTGATTCTTTCATTATACAGGATTTTTTGTGAAGGCTGACAGAGGGGAGGGGTTTAACTAAAAACAGGCTGCGAGTCGACTTGGCGAAATCACAGCCTGCGGGATTATTTTATTACGATACAAGATCATCCTTCACGGGAACGGCCGTCCGTTTAGCAACGCCCATTTTAAACATGACGGTAATGAGAATTCCCAATACCCCAGCTATTGCACTGAAGATGAAGTAGGCATTGTATCCGCCAGCATTGCCAAATGACGAGATCATCATGCTCATGACGATGGGCAATAGAATATCTGGTAAATATCCGATGAATGAAATGAGACCGATGGAAAGCCCCAGTTTTTCATCCTCGATGTTGCAGTCACCCAGAAGTGACCAGTAAAGACCGCGTATGGTGTAAACAGATAAGCCGCTTAGTATGACCAATGCGTAAAAGAGAGAAGAAGGCAATGAAGCAGGCAAGATCGAAATCATCATCAAAAACACGGCTGCCAAAGCTAGCGCTATGATTAGAATATTGCTCTTCCCGAACTTATCCCCCAAAAATCCGCCTGTCACTCCGCCGATCGGTCTCATCCAAAGCATGATCACTGTAACCGTACCTGCTATTGAAGCACTGAGGCCAATATTTGTTTGCAGGAATCCTCCGAAATAGTAGATGGTCCATGTGACAATGTAGCTCATGAAAATGATTCCACCAAGAAGCCAGACAAATTTGTTGGAGAATACATCTTTCAAGGAACTCTTTTTGCCGGCTGGTTCTTTCTTGACGGTTGCTTCCATTCTCTCCGTCTTCCCGTCCACATTGACGAAAAGCATAATCAGGACGGACACGACAATCAGGACCCCGGAGTACATATAGATGACATTCACAAGAGCCTCTTTTTTATCTTCAATGGCCGTACTTGCACCTAATGCTCTTGAAAAAACAAAGACGGCAATACTTGCTAAAAGGGCTTCAACTACCCCTCTGCCCCCATCAAGTATTCCAAAAAAGCGGCCTTCTTCCTCTTTCTTGGAAATAAGTTTCACGATTTTTAAGTGGGCCGACCAAAACGTGAGCACGGAGAAGATCCCCCAGATGATAAAAATCAAAATCACGATGGGATAGCTCGGCACTTGAGCAAACCAGATCCCCGCTAATCCAACGCACAATAAAGAGATGGAAATCAGTTTCTTGGCAGAGAATCTATCCGAGATCCATCCGCTAGGGAAATACCCGATAATGAAGGCAATCCCCAGTGCGGAGAAAATGGTATTTAATTGAGGCAGGGTCATACCATAAACCTCTAAGATGGTCTCCTGATAATTCGTTCGAAGATAAATTAAAGGAAATATAGCACCTGCTGCTAAAACGATAAGGAAAAACTGCAAATACCTTTTAACATTTGCTGATTGCATGGGCACCATCCACTTCTTATTGGAAAATCGGATACGTTAGCTTTAAGATCGGATCCGTATGTTGTCGTACATGTTTCACAACCGTATCATTCAGCTCATTGTAAAACACATGGCTGCGTTCATCCGGGAGGAAGGTTTTTTCGGTTTTGACCATTTTTTCAATCGCTTCGGAAAAATCCTCATAGATGGAAAGGTGGGTGGATACGCAAATGGCTGCACCAAGGCAGGCGCTGCTGCTTCCTGTTCGCCGGTGGACCGGCAACCCGAATAAATCAGAGATGATCTGCATCAAGACATTACTTTTTGAACCGCCGCCAATCACGACGACTTCATCCATGTCCAGTTGAATTTCTTCAGCCATTTCATCGATGTTGTTTTTCATATTGAAGGCAATCGCTTCTAGGATTGACCGGTACATGTGATACCGTGTATGTCTCTGATCAAAACCAATCATGATTCCTTTTCGGTAAGGGGTAACGGGAGACGCGAGCCAATCCAGCATGGTGATGAGGCCATCACTGCCGGCTGGAATCTCTTCCGCTTTTTGGTTCAGAAATTCCTCACCTGATAGACCGAGCTTTTCTGATTCCGTCACCAATTCTTGTCCGATGATTTTCTTAAACCAGCTGACCGTCCACAATCCCCGCCGGATTCCATTCGATTCATACACGTATTTAAACGGGATGGACGCAAGAGTAGGGAAGAAATTGTTAGCGTTTTCAAAATCTTCATCTCGTAATACCATAGAGGAAATAAACGTCCCCAATGAAATCATGATGGAGTTCTTGTTGTCTATTCCTGAACCCAGTACTTCAACCGCTTTATCATTGGATGTTGCAACAACTGGAATCCCTTCGTTTAAACCGAAATCCCTTGCCAGTTCTTTGCGGATTGAACCTAATGAATCGCCAGGTTTTACTAGATTGAAGAGCATCTCTCTTGTGAGGCCATTGGCTTTTATGACTTCATCGTCGCTTGACCAGTCCAGTGTTTCTCGGTCCAGAGGCCAGTGCACTTCACAATTGCCTGCTGTATCCGTAAATTCTCCGGTTAATCGAAAGCCTAAATAGCCGGAAGTAGTGGTGACATATTTCACCTGATCATCTTCATGCTTATATGGTTCTGATAATCTAGCATCCATCCAGCTAATCGCTGGATGGGCTAAATCACCATTTTCCTTCAATAATACGCGGCAGCACCGAATCGTGCACAATCCGATTCCTTCAATGGCTGTCCGGTCTCCTTTAAAGCTTTCTAAACAATTTTTCACTCCGTGATAAACACTGTCCCACAAGTCTTCATCCGGATGAATAACGACACCTGGTTCGGGGGTTAACGTTTCTTTTAACGCGCATGAGCCAAAAGCCACCTCATTGCCTTCTACATCAAAGATGGCGACTTTTGTACTCTGCGACCCGTTATCGATCCCCATCATATATCTTTTTCCCATAATAAAACTCCTATCAGCTTCTGATATATTTCTTCACTTCATTTGGTTGAGGGAAAATCGTACCGTGGTTCATAATCCCTTTTGGATCAAACGCTTCTTTTAGCTTTTCGAGCATGTAATAAGCGGAACCGTGTTCCTCTTTCGTCCACTCTGAACGATATTTACCGATTCCGTGGTGATGGCACATAGAGCCGCCAAGCTTCAGTGTTTCTTCAATGATGATTTGGTGAATCGGGTGATGATAGATGCGCAGTTCGTCTTCAGGTGCACAGTTGATGGTGTAATTGTAAACGAAATACATGTTTGTCCCGTTCAGGTAGCTATGTGATGAATGACCGCCGAGCATGGTCAAATCTTCAACTCTGTCAAATTCATTTTTAATTCGATCCATTACGCTGTTGTAGATTTTGACGATGCTTTCCCAATCAGCCGATACTTCCGTTGTAAATCCATCATGTGAATTGTGATCAATCATGTCCTGGATTTCTTTTTGGATTCTGCTTTCATCCCAATTTAGATGATTGAACCATGTTTCAATGAGTGAAGGATCTACTTTTTCAATCACACCGTCCTTGAACGTTTCGACCGCTTCATTGATGGCTTCATTCGTCGCTTTGACGATCCCAGCAGGACCTTCCGTTGTGAAAATCAAGACGCATTTATCTTTATAAAAGTGTTCGAAATGCTGTCTTGCATCTTCTTCGGAATAGACACGGGCAACCGATGGTCTGAAACCATTGACCATCACTTCTCTTAAAATTTTGATTCCTGTTTCAACATCCTTAATCAGGTAGCCATGAAACTCATTATTCTCCGGCATATACTTAAAGATTTTGACGGTCACTTCCGTGATATAGCAAAGGGCCCCTTCATTTCCAATCGCAATATGCCGGATGTCCGGTCCGCCTGATCTTCTTGGTACGTTTTTAATTTTAGAAACCTGGCCTTCCGGGAATACGCATTCCAATCCGACCACCATATCTTCAATCGCTCCGTAAAGGGTAGAGAACTGACCAATACTTCTGGTCGCGACCAATCCGCCAAGTTGTGCAACGGGCTTGGATTGAGGGGAATGCCCTGTTGTATATCCTACCTTGCGCAGCTCATCTTCAAGTTTTTGCAGCTTCACACCTGTTTGAACAGTAGCCTGCATATTGTACGTATCAATTTTAATAATTTCGTTCATCTTGGATCCGTCTACTACGATGGACGTCTCTTTCCAGTTTTCCAATCCGCCTTCAGTACCTGTTTTTCCGCTTCTCGGAATCACATTGATCTCTTTTTCATTACAGAACAGAAGAATGGATTGAACATCTTCCGTACTCCGGGGATAAACGATTGCGATGGGTGCGGGAACATTTAAGACATTTTTTGTTTTTGCATATTTTTTATAACGATCTGCCGAAGCATCATATAACGCCTCTTCATTCGTTACGACCTGTTCCTCTGATAGAAGTGCTGTTAATTCTTCAATAATTTGTGTGTGCATGTTCATTCTCCTTTAATTCATATTTTTATAGGAAACTATCGGACTAGGTATCCGCCGTCTACATTCACTAAGGAACCGTTTACATAATTGGACGCGTTACTTGCTAAAAAGACAACGGTCCCCATTAAATCAACAATATCGCCCCATCTGTTAGCGGGGATATGATCCAACACTTTCTGATTGCTTGCCGGATTTGCTCTTGTATCCTTCGTCACATCGGTCGCAAAGTATCCTGGTGCAATTCCATTCACTTGTATATTAAATTGGGCCAGTTCATCACAATAGGCTTTTGTGAATCCGGCTAACCCGTGTTTGGTGGATGCATACGCCGGTGACCATTGGCCTCCAAGGTAAGAAAACAGGGAGCACGTATTAATAATTTTTCCGCTATTTTGCTGAATCATATGCTTCGCCACTTCATGCGCTAACTCGAACGGCGCTGTCAGATTGACTGAAACCATTTTGTCCCATTGAAGCCTGGTGAACTTCGTAACATCCTTTTCATTAATGCCAATTCCAGCATTATTAATCAAAATATCAATCTTTCCAAAAATATGTAAACATTCATCTGCAATCTGCTTGCACACCCCGCTTTTTGTGATGTCTGCAATCATTAAATGATAACGAACGCCCTCAGCTTCTATTAATTCCTTTGTCTGGTTGTCGTCATCGGCCATGCTCACGGCAAAGATATCCGCTCCGGCTTTAGCAAGTGCCAGTGCAAACCCTTGGCCTAATCCTGAATTTCCTCCAGTGATGATGGCTGCTTTTCCTTTAAGACTGAAAAAATTCATATTAAAATCGGTAATTTTATTTTTTTCAAGGATCATACTTAATCTTTCCACCTTTCTGATTATTTTGCTACGTTCAGTCTAAAACTAAAAAAACGAAAAATCAACTATTTTATTGAAAATTTCTCATTTTTTAAATAAATAATGCGTTTGCAAGGAAAATTTTCCTTTTATTGTGGCCTGCGTGCTTCTCATAGCTTTGTTAATAGGAAGGTCTGGGGAAACCCGGATTGCGGGGGATAATGGGGGATAGAAAGCGGTTAAGTCTTTGCCCGTTATTCATGTTACGATGAAAGAATCTCAATCCATAAAGGAGAATCCAATGCTTATACAATGTACGAAAAAACTTTTCGATGACCTGAAAGTAATGCCTGTTGAACAGGTCGAAGGCGCAAATCCTCTGCTATCGTGGCATGCCAACATGCTGAAGATCGGCAGGCACAAGTTCCTGGTGCTTGCAAATGATAAAAACCGTTACGCCATTGTCCTTTACGGATTAAAAGCAAGGGATAAAAACAGAATCAAACCGTTGATTGGAAACGCAATTCGCGAAGTGTTTCAAGCAGAATCAATTGATGAAGAGATTATCAAAGAATATTTGAGCACATTACCCCAGCTTACTTTTGCCAAAACAAAGGATCGAAAACTAGTGGCAAGGCTAAATAAAGCATGTGAAATGGTTTATTTCGGCGAAGACTACCTCGATATGGATGCCATTGTTCAAGTAGAAATGAGCAAGCGGATCAGTTCATTACTGGTTGGGGACGGGAAGGGTGGGTATTTTTATCCTAATGAGGCGATGGTTCGGGATTTAGGGGAATTTTGGGGAGAGAATCCAAATGTGCCTGGTTAAGCATGTTTAACTAAATTCAGAGAACAAAAAAAACGAGGCGGAGTTTGGAGCTCAAAATAACAGCAGTCTTGTTCTTCTTGGAATAGTTCTTCTGTTTTTAATCAATGTACAAATGTGGCAAAATTATCGGTGGTTCATGATGGTTTTGTTCTGGGCTCAGTTCCAAATTTTAATCGTCCTATTAGCATTTATCATAAAAATAAAACCATCACCAAAACATTAAAGGGGGATATCATGTCCTTTCTCAAACACTTATTCAACATAAAAAACAATACAAACCAAGAAACGATGGACAACCTGCGCAGCTTACATAAAGATTACTCCTTACAAGATAAGGTCTATGAAAAATTAATTCCTTATATGGAATCAAAGTTTGAAACCGTTAAAGAGGAGTACCGGTTTGGGAAGTGGCTAAGTGATTGGAATTATTATGCAGACGGAAGACTGAAGTTTCTCTACGAAAAGTTAACAGTACAAGATTTTATCGATGCTCAAAACAGTGATGATGAGATTCTTGTTGAACTAAGAGAGGAAATTCAGTTCTTTGATTTTATTCAAAAGAAAGAAATTCCAAGTGAAGTTCACACTTGGGAAGAGGCTGCACAAAAGGGCTATCATCTTCTAGCTGAGGAGCTTCAGCAGTATATTTTGATTACCTTGAAATAGAGAAAAAGTTTCTTATAAAGAAGCGTCGGGACGGTCTCGACGCTTATCGACGTTTTTCTACTTATCCCTCCCCCCACCATCATTGAATCTCCTACCCTCTTATCATCCTAGCTAACTTAAGAAGACACGCTATCATCCCGCATCATAAGTGGGGTGAAAATCATACAGTTTACAAGAATGAATCGAAGTGAATTGGTTATATAAGACTATTTTTTGTTGGATCCCTTACCAAATAAGGACTTTCTGCCAATTGGGTGAATTGGAAAATAATGATAGAATTTATTGTAGATAAATCTGGAAAATTGAAAGCAGGTGCGGATTATTGGAAACCCTTATTAAACTGAAGCATGCGGATGTCGTGGATCAGCTTAATCAGATTAGCCATACGCTTGAGCAGCTCAATCTTCCGCTTCCCTCCGAAGAAATGCTCGGGGAAAACAAACTTCGGTTAACTGCGGAATGGATCAAGCGGGAAAATGAGATTCATAGCATGATTGAAGAATACAAGAGGGCGGTTCAAAAGAACATTGAGGATACGAGGGCGAACATCGATTACCTCCGGGAACAGGATGAGTCGATTACGCATTTGCCAATGGGCCCGCTAAAATAAATGAGGAAAGGTAAGCGTGATTCATGCCGAACGTATATGATTCAGAAGCCTTGATGACGACAATGACCGAACGTGCGGAACAATATAAAAACCTTGCCGTGCAGCTGCGGTCTCTTAACGAAAAGTTTACGGCCATTATCCAGGATGAAGAATTCCAGGGGAAGGGAGCCGAAGCGATTAAAAGCTTCTATCAGGAGCACTCGGTTCTCGTTGGGAAATGGTTAGATTTTATTGGAATGCAGCTCGCTTTTATTGGAAGCATCGAAGGGAAAATGGAGGACTCCAGTCTCGCTCAGAATACTTTTATTCGAGAGGAATTTTTGGAAAGAGAGCTGCGGAACTCGATTGAAAAATCAAGACAGATGGTCGAAGCGCAAAAAGAAGACCTTACCCGAATCTTGTCAGGCATCAACGACATCCTTTCATTGGAGGTATTCTCTTCCAAATCATTTGAAGTGAACATACATAAAGCCTCCAAAAATTCCGTTAAGACCACTGAGGATATGCATAAAGTGGATATTGCTCTCACAGACGATTATGCCGTCTCTGAAATGAATCAGCTGCTCATCAAAAACTTCTACACCCAGCTGACTGGAGCCACTAAAGGCGCAAGCGGCGTAATTCCAATGGTATTCGATGCCGCTGCATTCAGAAGCGGTAATGTATATAAAGACATTGCCCAGGCTGACCGGAATGCATTAGCCTTTGTAGAAGCCAAAAACAAAGAATTTAAAGCCCGAGAAATCAAGGAATTAAAAAGCAAACTCGATGTCTATAAACTCTCCCAAGACGAATATTTAAAGATTGCGAAACAAATAGGATACAAGAACCTAACCGACGAACAAATGAGCATTGTAAAACGATATGAAAGCTACAAGCGGGACCGCGAAATAGCAGACGGAATAAAAGACGGTTTCTACCTCGCCGGCAAAGACTTTGTAGTCGGCATCAAAGACATGGTCACCAAACCCCAGGAAACCTTCGGAGCCATGGGCAATTCCATCATCCACCCAGTCGACACCTTCAGCATCATGTCCAAAGCCATCGAAGAATCCTGGACCCGCGACGTCATCAACGGAGACGCCAACTCCAGATCCCGCTGGATCAGCTATGCATTGGGAACTGTGGGGACCTCGGTTGTGGGAACGAAGGGACTTGGGGCTGCGGCGAAGAGTGGTGCGGCTGCGAAGGTGGGGAATGGGGTAAAGAAAGTGGCTCAAGCGGGTGCGGATAAAGCCAATCGTATAGCGAATAATTTTGGCATTCACAATAACCTAGTCCCTGCTTTTTCTTCGGTACATCAGAGTGGTTATAACGTTTTAAATAGTCATGCTATCAAAGATTCTCTTATAATAAAGATGGAGTCTTTAAAAACAGAACCAAGAGCTTTAAATAAAGAAGTAAAGAGCAGTAAGCCTAAAAACTCCCCTACGCCAAAAAAATGGCTCGATAAAGGTGGAGATATTTCGATTAATGATAGTGGAACATGGACCTATCATGATTGGGAAGGAAACTCAGTATCCTATCCTGATGGTTTTCCAGATTTTAAAACTGCTGGAATGGTAAAACAGGAAGTAGAACTAGAAAAATTCCAAGGGTATAATAAAGACTTTGACGAAGCTGATAGAAGAGCTCCTAATGGCCCGATTGCAGATGATAGTACATGGCACCACCATCAAGATATGACTACAATGCAAGAAGTGAATACAAAATTACATGAACGATTTAGACATAGGGGCGGTATGTCTTTATCTAAAAAACAGAGGGAGGATTAAATATGAATATTAAAAGTTATGGAAATATAAATCCTGAAAAAGTTAATAGCTTCGAACAGTTTATTGGATTTGCGTTACCTCATGATTACAGAAATTTCTTGCTTAAACACAATGGGGGTTCAATAAGGGGTACTAGGTTTAGTGTTAAGGAATTAAATGAAGAAATTTCTTTACATGTTTTATATGGTATTAGTACAGATAATAGTGATTTAAGTTTAGAGTCCTGGTATGAAGAATACGAAGAAGATTTAATGTCTAACGCCTTAATCATCGGACATGATCGGGGATCTGGCATGATTGTTCTTATAAATGATTCGGAAAATAATGGAGTATATTTTTGGGACCATGCATGGCATTTTGAACAATCAGATGAAGATAACAATACCTATAAGATATCAGATAGCTTCAATTCTTTTATAGAAAAACTGGAAACTGAATAACTATTTCTGAAGCAAGTCTACAATGCATTGGACATTGAAGATAATTCATAAACGATGTTCAAAGTTAATTTACATATATACAGGTTTATTCAAAAAAGACGTCAGTATAAACTGATGTCTTTTTTAAAAAGGTAGATTTTATTAAGGAAGAATTCTAAAGATATGGAAAAGGGGTTATCATGCCAATTTCAAGCGAAAACAAGATGATTGCCAATTCAGTTTTAAAAGCCTTTGGCGGCAAACCGAGTGTTTCAAGGTACTGGGACCATTATAGCCGAAGCAATATAGACATCCTGTCAGTCTAATCGGCCATATAAAGGGGTAACCTCCTATTCCACGATTGGACTCTCCTCCTATTCAATAGGTTATACAATCGGTGAAAAGCCACTTCGGGTTGAGATTGTAGGGGCGAGTACAGATGAATTCTATCCCAATATTTTTGCCACCTGTGCTTTTGAAGTAATCAATTCAAACCATTCAATCTCTCCTGGAGTAATCATGAAAGACATTGTAGGTAGGTACATAGAGAAGGTTGAGATGAAACACATCTTATTTACGGATCCTTTTTTATGGGACAATATAAATTCGATTGATATTGAGGATACGAAGGTAGCATGGCTTCTAGCGGTTCCAATCTCGGAAAAGGAATATTTATATGCACAAGAAAAAGGAACAGATGCGTTAGAAAAATTTTTTGAATTCGAAAATATAGATATCTTTGATTTGAATAGAAAGTCTATCCTGTGAAGCAGGAGGTCTCACATAGTGATCGATTTCTCAAACATTCCTAACCTTGTACTCAACTCACCAGGCAGTGAGTTTGAAGTTTATAAAATAGAACGAACAATGTCTGTCCGACTTCCTGATGTATATAGACAACTTTTAATCCAAACAAATGGTTTCTCAATAGGTGGAGGAGTTGCCATTTACGGGACAGAGGACATTGAGGAACGAAATGCAACCTGGGAAGTAAGTGAATATGCTAAGGGATATGTTGCTGTAGGAGATGATGGGGAAGGAAATGTGTTCCTCATGCTGCAAAGTAAGGAGGATAATCGCGTAATATGCGTTGAATCCGGCACGATGAATCCAGCTCATACCAGTGAGGATTCCGTAGATTTTGCCCAATGGATTAAAAGGGGCTGCAGCAAAAGCACCATTTCGCATGAAGCCGCACCAGAGACATGCCATATTATATTGCAAACCGTTCCAGCCAATGGGTTAAAGGACTTGATCAAGATAAAAAATGTTTTAGGAATTAATATTTCATCAGCTGATTTATTAAATGGCTCAAAAAGCACTCCATTTACAATTGCTAGAGAATATCCTTTCGGAAAAGCAAAAAAACTTGTTGAAAAACTAGGGGTTATTGGTGAAAGTTTAATAATAAAGAAATAAGGAGCCTGAACACATCCAGGCTCTTTTCACTTTAAAAAATCATCTGATACAAATTATTCCCTGCCAGCAAAAGTAAGATAATAAGTCCGATTACAGCAAGTACATTATGGATGGCCTTATTCTTAAACTTCCCCATAATCGCAGCGTCATTTGCAACCATTAGCAGGGCAAATCCTATGAAGGGAACGACGACGATGGTGATGGCTTGGGCGAAGATGATCATTTCAAGCGGTGCCTGGCCAAAGGCTAATGCTACGACAGCCCCTAAAAGCATGACCGCGATGATAAGATACCGAACCGGTGCTGTATTAAGCTTTGAACCCTTGCCGAGTGAATCGGCAAGCAATGAACCTCCGATCGCGGCGTTACCTGTTAAGGAAGAAAACGAGGCCCCGAACAGTCCGAGCATAAAGATGATAACCGCCCAATCTCCATACAGCGGCTGCAGCGACATTCCCATTTCAGCTGCCGAGTCTACTGTGACTCCTTTTGGAAGCAGGATCGATGCTGCTGACATCATTACAATTAAAGAAATGACTCCGAGAATTAAGATCCCTGCATAGCTCTCTTTCACAGCCTGGCTGGCGTCCGTCAGGCCCCAGCCTTTTTCCTGTATCAGATACGACTGATAACAGGCTCCTACAATAGAAAAGGTGGTCGCCGTAAGCGCTATGACTAGCGGCATGGAACCCTCGGGCAAGGAGAGCTGCAAGCCTGAGGATAGCAATTGAAGGGAGGGCTTTGAAACAACTAAAGTAGTTAAAAAAGAAAACAGCATAAGGCCAACAAGCAAAATCATCATCCGCTCCAGCACTTTATAAAAATTCTTGGCAAAGAGAAGAAAAATGGCTCCGCCTGTCGTAAGCAATATCCAGAATGAAACAGGCAGACCCGTTACAGAGGCAATGGCAAGCCCTGATCCCAATGCATTTCCGGACTGAAACGATGCCGTTACCAGAAAAGCCCCAATTCCGATGAGCAAGCTTGCACCCTTCCCCCATTTTTTACGGACATTCACAATAAACGAATCTTTTGAAGCAAGCCCAATCCTTGTACTCATTTCCGTAAATACCATCATCAGCACAATGGCAGTCAGCAAGGTCCAAAGAAGGGACAATCCATAAACAGCCCCAATCTTTGTGGAAAGAGTAAGACTTCCGGGCCCGAGCACCAATGCCGCTGTAATAATCGCCGGTCCGAGTCCTGTTAGCCGAACCAAAGGTTTCTTTGTCTGAGTACTCTTCGTATCCGCAATACGAGTATTTCCTTCCAATACGCACCCTCCTAAATACTGAATTTTCTAATTTAATTTTACGATTTATCGACTTGTCTTTAATAGGGCTTTATATAAGATATAAATGCACCAGGAGTAAAAGCATCTTACTTAGATGTAAATGTTTACCTTTTGGTTTTAAATGGGAATATGAGAGGGGAATATGTCCTTAATCTGAAGGCTTTATTTATATTTTATAGTTCATGTGGATGTGATAGTCGTAGAGGAAAGGGACTTATGTTCCGTAGAAACGATGCATGTATTACTTAACCATTAGATCTATGAGTATTTGGAAAGGAGTGGAATTTTTGCCGGATTTAATTGAAATGGAAGCCCGGGCGGCCAGGGCAGCCAAACGAATTGAGATTATGAAAAAAATAGAATCATTGCAAAAATACCAGGTTGATATAGAAGATGGTATGAATGAACTTCACAAGAATAAACAGCACCTTCAAGTCGCTCACGAGCTTTATCTTGGACAATGGACCGGGGAAGGCGGAACGGCTTACAAGGAACTGGCGGGGGACCTCAATAATCTGAACTTGCAAATGGAGTTCTCCGGATTGGAAACCATTGATGCCATCAGCGAGGAAATCAGGCGCCTCTTACAGGAGCTGAATTCCCTATGACCGATATTCAAATCAAACCGGAGGAACTGCTTGAACTTGCTCAGAAAATCGGCCAGTCCATTCAAATTGCTCAGGAAGGCCAATCCATCATCACCGAAGCCTCCTCCTACGCTACCACCGACGCCATTGAAAATGCTAAAATGAAGCTATTAAAACAGCTGGAGCTTTACCTCGAAACACTCGATCACGGTCATCAGAAGGTGTTTATTGCACGGGAAGTAATGATTGCAACAGACGAAAACTATGCGGCCACATATAATGTGGACTTATGGGGAATGCCGAAATCCATCGAGCAAAATCCGATTGCTGTGACAGAATGGAAGCGAAAAAACATTTACATGGAGAACGGTGTATTAGTCAATCCGATGGGTCACAAAGTAGTCGACTCTCAGACAAGACCGATAACCGATGAAGAACTACGCAGCGCTCATAATTTTGGAGTCTATCAAGTATTTGAAAATGGTCAGATCTACTTTGTACAGGGAAAAAGATTTGTTGACAAAATTCCGGAGTTAGAACCGGAAGGCAATGCCAGACCTACTGATCTTTTAGAAGGAACAGGGTATGAATGGGTAGAATATATGGGAGGACCTTTATTCTTTGGTAAGAAGCTGGCTAAAAATGCGATTAAGAAATTGGAAGATGAGATAGGGGATATTGGTAAGTCTTTGTCTAAGGGTACTAGTAAGGCTGTATCTGATTTAGATCAAATGAAGTCATTAATAAAAAATGGAAAAGTAAAAGGAAATAATATTATAAGCAAAATTGATGATAATACCCAAGTAATATTTAGAAAAGATACAGGGAAAAATTCACATCCAATAAGGCCGAAGTATCCTAATGCAGTAGAGCATTACAATGTAGAAATACAAACTAAAACCTCTGCTGGTAAGTGGAAATCTAGAGAATCATATCATATTATAGTGGATAATAATGGAAAAGTAATTGATAGATTTTAGAAGGGGAGATAATATTATGAAATATTTGATTGATATCGAGAACGATGAAAATGATGACTTTGAAAGATTGGCAGATAATGTGGGTGTTTTACAAGTTTTTGATAGCAATGGAAACGAAATAACTAAGTCATCAAAAGTATCGTTATTTCTGAGCAAAAATGCCCTAATAGGTTTAGGAACTGAGTTGATTAGATTGGCTCATAATTATAAAGAAGGAAGACATTATCACCTAGAGCCAGCAAGCGAAGAGATGACAGTTCAAACATTAGGGGTTTTTCTTACACCAGATAGTTGTGAATTAATAGTGGGTTGTAGTGATGAAAAAGTTATTGATGAATATTTTAAAGATTAGAGGATGAAAAGTTTTAAATAGACCCCTAAACCTTGATTGGCTAAATGCCTTCTAAGGTTTCTTTTTTTGGTGGGACTATCAGTGCCAATTAAACACTTACATAAATAGCGAAAAAGTGTAATCCTGATAGTCTCCGTAGGATGGAGGTTCTATTGGCAAGGAACATTATGAAACTAAGAAGAGTCTATGATGACATTCTAACAAATGTATCCAGAAATGAGGAAATATAATGAAGGAGATTTTTGTTAAATCACTTTATAAGTCTATAGTTAAAGAAAACCTTCAACTTAATAAAAACTTGTATGAAACAACGAAGTTTACTCCTAGAACAGATGATTACTGGAAAAAAGCAATTAGTTTTTACGATGGTTTAACTGACGAAAATAAAGATACATTAATGGGGATAATTGAACAAACCATGATTGATACTATTTCAAGTATGCTAGGAGTCATTGATGGAAATTCAACCTTAAAAGATTGTTCGGTAGAACCTAAATTACTGCTTGATTCTAATGATACAGAAGGAGAACTGCAAGATGCATTTTTAGAATTCATCGAAGAAAGAGATAGCAATAGCTAAATGATTTCCACTACCTTGATTGGATAAATATCTTTCAAGATTTTTTACTTTGATTTATATTAAATCAGCTGATATTTGAGTAAGACAAAAAGTAAATCATGGAGTTTGGTAGGAAGTACTTATGATTGCCATACTGGTGAATACCATGTGACCACTAAAGGAATGATACATTATGGAAAAGATGGTGCTCATATAGTACCAGCAAGACCATAAAGTTAGAGAAAAGAGAAAGGCTCATTAGTAGAAATTTCACTTTATGAGGATCCTCCAAGTGCAGTTTTTTTAGCTGACGGGCATCGTGTATGGAAAAGAGATAGTCAAAAATAGAAGAGTTATTTTAAAAAACATATCTGGATTTTGCAGACTAATAGTATTGGGTTTAATTTTTATAAATCTTTAAAGACTTATAAAGCATAAACCAATTTTAAACACCTGTTGATTGAAGAGGAGGCTCACCGCCCGCCCGCAACGGAAATCAACTGACGAATTTATGAGAGGTTTTGATTTTTTAAAAAGGTCCTGCGAGTAGAATTTCTTCAGGATTTGTTTTTTAAAACTTGAAATAAACCAAGAAACTCCACTCCCCCAACTCTCCCCACCCTATCAAGAATTCCCTTCCCCCAACCGATATACATAGAAAGAAAACCTCTATTAAATTCGCTTATTAAGGAGATCCCACCATAAATGGAACACGCATCAATCATGTACAATATTCCACTCGTTATCCTTTCTGTCATCATTGCTGTGACCGCTTCGTTTGCTGCGCTTAATGTCAGCATTAAAATCAATAAAGCGAAACCGCTTGCGCGTTATATCTGGCTTGCATCGGGAGCTTTTGCGATGGGCCTTGGCATTTGGGCCATGCACTTTGTTGCCATGCTCGCGCTTCATTTATCCATGCCTGTTTCGTATGACTATCAAATTGTAGTCATCTCTATCATTCCAGCGATTATTGCTTCCGGTTTGGCGCTGTATGTGATTAGCAGAAAGACGGCTGCAGGAACGATAAGAATTACCGTATCTGCGCTGCTTATGGCGATTGGGATTGTTTCCATGCATTACACCGGGATGGCGGCAATGAAAATGGCAGCTACTATTCAATATGATCCAATCATATGGGGGCTTTCTGCTATCATTGCATTTATCACATCGGTTGTGGCCCTGTATTTGCTGCAGTTTGTCAGTCAAAATCACCGCAAACCGGGTATTTGGCGGATCAAGGCCGGAAGTGCCCTGATCATGGGAATCGCCATTGCCGGGATGCATTATACCGGAATGGCCGCCGCGAAATTCACTCCGCACTCTCATCATATCATGTCGAAGGAAGCAGCTATTGATAATACGCTATTGGCCTATTCCATTGCATTTTGTATGCTGGTGATCTTCGGCATTGTGTTCATTAGTATGTTTGTGGATCAGCGGTTTGAACATCAATCCATCCAATCAGAAAGAAAATTCCGTTCTGTATTTGAATCAGCGAATGATGCAATCATTTTAGCGGATTCAAGGGGTGTCATCATTTCATGGAATCAGGGAGCCGAGAGGATGTTCGGCTACAAGGAATTAGAAGTCACCGGACAAAAGCTGCAAATGATCATTCCGGACAAATTTAAAGAGGCCCATCAACGGGGAATGGACCGCTACCTTTCCACAAAGGAAGAGCGGGTGGTCGGGCAAACCGTGGAGCTTGAAGGACTGAATAAAAACGGGAATGAATTCCCAATTGAGCTTTCTTTAGCATCATGGAAGGAAGATCAAGAGATTTATTTCAGCAGCATCATCCGCGACATTACGGAGCGCAAGAAAACTGAAATGAAAATCAATCAGATGGTCTACCGGGATGCCTTGACGGATTTGCCGAACCGCCTTCTATTAAATGACCGGCTTTCTTCAGCAATGGATCAGGCGGCCGCCAATCAGCAGCAAATCGGCATCATGTTTATGGATTTGGACCGCTTTAAAAACATCAACGATACGTTAGGCCATGACGCCGGAGATCAGCTGTTAATTGAGGTGGCAAAGCGAATCAAAGCCTCTCTTGATAAGTCGGACACGGTCAGCCGGCAGGGCGGGGATGAGTTCATCATTCTGCTTCCCCATACAAGCACGGCTGAAGTGACGAAAAAAGCCCAGACGGTCATTGATTTGTTCAGCCGATCCATCACAATTAAGGACATTGAGCTGTTTGTCACCCCGTCAATCGGGATTGCCATGTATCCGGCAGATGGCCGGGACATTGATAGTTTAGTCAAGAATGCGGATACCGCAATGTACCGGGTCAAGGAAGATGGGAAAAACAACTTCCAGTTCTATGCTCCGAGTATGAATGAAATCGTTTCAAAGAAAATGCAGCTTGAAAATGGCATGCGGAAAGCCTTGAAACAAAATGAATTTAGAGTGGTTTACCAGCCGCAGGTGGAAGTAGCGACCGGGAAAATCATTGGGGTAGAGGCACTGCTCCGTTGGCATCATCCGGAATGGGGTGTCATTTCCCCTGCTGAATTTATTCCGATTGCAGAAGAAACCGGGCTGATCCTTCCAATCGGTGAATGGGTGCTCCACGAGGCATGTCTTCAAAATAAGACGTGGCAGCAGAACGGCTATCAGCCGCTCCGTATGGCCGTTAACATCTCATCCCGCCAATTTCAGCAAAGCAACCTCGTCGAAATGGTCAGGGACACGTTAACGAAAACAGGTCTTCATCCAAGTTTTCTCGAGCTTGAATTAACGGAGAGCATCATTCAGGACTCCAATCACGCTGTCCATAAAATGCAGCAGCTGAGGGATATGGGGATTCACCTATCGATCGACGATTTCGGAACCGGCTATTCGTCCTTGAGCTACCTGAAAACATTCCCGATCAATACGCTCAAAATCGACCAAACGTTTACTAGAAACATATACACGGATCCAAAGGACGCTTCCCTCGTCGACACCATCATCAACATGGCGCACAACCTCAATCTAAAGGTTATCGCAGAAGGCGTCGAAACAGAGGAGCAGCTTCAATTCCTGGAGACGAAAAACTGCAACGAAGCACAAGGCTACTACTTTAGCAGGCCTATTTCAGCGGAGGATCTTGAAGTGATACTGGGTGAGGAAGTGGCTTAAAAGTTTGAGAGAAGAAAACCCGCTGGCCATTTTCGGCCAACGGGTTTTTTGAGTTTGGTAGAACTTGATCGTCTACCGTCCAGGCTGTTCCTTTCTGCCGGAGTTCTCTAAGTCTTTTTCAGGGATGATCCTGCATCCGCCCTTTCCCAGCAGCTCAAAATAATCCCGGGCTTTTTTAAAATAGCTGGCTGCCTGATAAGAGTCGTTTAAACAGTTGTAGTTTTGGCCCATTAAATAGTGAAGTTCCGGCAGAAGATAAAGAGAGTAGGCACTTAAACACCATTGAATGGCTTTATGGCAGAGCTGAATCGAGTCATGGTGGTTCCCGAGCTTAAATTTTGCTTTGGCGCAGTTGAAGTAGATTCTTGTTTTAAGTGTTTTATCTGCCAGGTTTGGCACGCGTTCGAGGTGCTGAATAATGGTTTGGTGCTGCTGTGCCAGCTGTTTGTAATCCTCCAATTCAAGCAGAAAGACGCATTTCGTGTTGAGGATTTCCATTTCGCGTTCGGTCATGGTTTTGGATGTGAAGCTTGTGAGGGAGATGGCTTGATCAAGCATAGCGATCGCCTCTTTCTGCTTTTGGGCGATATTAAACAGCCCGATGGCATCGTGCCAAATAAGCAGCTGCTGATAGGAAGGGGTAGTTTTGTAAAGAGGATTTTTTTTCTCAGTCTGCACGAGCTTTTGAATCTCTTCGTATTTCTCTTCACGTCTTAATGCAGTTAACTGTGACTCCACTTCTAGTACATAATGATAATTTGAAGTAGTGGCTATATTGAAGAAATAACTGACGTCCACTCCAAGCCTTTGGGCAATGAGGTAGAGGGTAGGAGCATACGGATAGACATCCCCTTTTTCGATTTTGCTGATTTGAGCTTGAGAACAAATGCCTGCTGCAAGCTCTTTTTGAGACATGCCGATGGCCTTTCTCAGGAAATAGATTTCTTTGCCGATTTTTGAAAAGTCCATTTGTTTTCCTTTCTTTCTTAAACATATCAGGGACTCTTAGCTGCAAAGGACAGGGAAGGGTATGTTCAGAATGGGTTGTAAAAAAATAAAGCAAGAATCTCTTGCTTTATTTCGGCTGAGAAACAGTATTCATATAGCTTCCTGCTCCCGATTGGCGGGTTTGTTTCGCTGAGCAATCCGTTCTTTCCGCGCATTTTTCAACCCAATCAGCCAGATGACCAGCTCGATGGCACCAACGCTCACGACCATCAGGCTGTCCCAGAAATAATAGGAGCTGTAGGTGTAGGTGCTTAGCGAGCGGATTGCATAAGAAAGGGTATACCAAAGGGCAGGAACTTGAAGATAAAGGGTTAAGGTCACAGATACAAAGCCTCCGATGATATAAAGGACACCAAACCATTTTGCGTTGTTCTTTTCATGAAGCGGAAGGGACGCCCATTCTGCCGGTTCTTTTCGGAGAACGGTTTTCCGTAAAAACATGAGACTGTGTTCATGCATAGCGGATGTATTTTTCCAATTCGAAATGACATAATAAATGTCTGTTCGGAGGAAAATGATGAATTGCCACACAAAGCCATATAAGGCAATCAGCGCAATCATTCTTGCAAAAGAAATCACCAGTTCTGAAGAAGAGAGCAGCTGAACCGCAAAGCACCCGAGGGCAATGACGGTATTCCAGGCCATGCCGGCTAAAAATGGAACATAGCGGTTTTTCTTAGGCTTTCCCCAAAGCCCTGTCATATCGGTTTCAGCAACGAGGAAAATCATTCTTAAATTGAGCCTTATCTTCGAATGGACTTTTTCTTTGGAGGCGGCAAGCAGATGGGCGAATTCGTGAATCAGCGTAAGGCCCCAGCCTACTACAAGGAAAATCAATCCGCTCAATCCGACTGGCTCAAATACAAACATATCCCGGAATGTAGGGATGAGAGATGGATAGAGAATGAGTAAAAGAATAAGGGCTGCAAAAGAAACCACATACAAAAGGTTGGCTGTCTTGCTGAAGAACAGGCTGCCTAATCTGAATAGGACAGGATTAACTTCTTTACGAAAAGAATCGTTCAGCACCTCTGAATCGATTTTATAAATCAAATCGCAATCTTTCAACATCTCAACAAAATCAAGGACGTCCACATCTTCTCCGTATTTACGGTCAATTTTCTCTTTCACCTGCAGCAAGGTATTCTTCCCATCCAGAAGCCTCACAACATCAACGGCGACTTCGGGAACCCGCAGGAATTCCCCAATAGATGAATCCCCAATTGAAAATTCATCTCCTTCCGGCTGGATGGAAAGATGGGAGCAGTCGACAATGGATTGAAGGGTAAGCGCGCTGCTCATGCTTCTGTCAATTCCCGTTCTGCCAGCTTTTGAAGCTCCTCAAATGAAGCCAGCTGTTCAAATGAGCCTGAGCACGTCGGACAGCAGGCAAGCCTTCCTGTTCCGAACTCACTCTGTTCAAGTGTTAAATCTGAGAGATCCATTGTCAGCATCGGTTTGGATACAGGAGAGATTCCGGTAAGAAGCTTAGCTGCATCTGTCATCATAAGTCCGGTTAATAACGATACGTTCGGGCCAAACCCGGTGTTGACGTTTGAAAAGATCTTTCCGTAGCTTTCCTTCAGACGGTAAACGGAATCCCGGTGCAGCGACATGGTATGAATCAGCATACAATCATAGCAAGGATCCCCATTAGCAGGAATGACCCGGTCAAGCTGGACGATTTGGTGATTGACTCCCCCGCTATAATAAGGAATATTCAGCTTTACACAAGCGGCACTGACCCATCGCAAGGAACTGATAGCCGGCTGGTCAATCATATTAATGACCACATCCGCCCCTTCAAGAATGGGAAGCAGGTCCATGTACGAGCTAATCTCCAGATCATGGACAATCATGCTGATGTCAGGATTGATCTTCAGTACTTTTTCCCGGGCAGCATCCGTCTTTAACCGTCCAATATCTTCTTCATTATATAGACACTGCCGATTCAAGTTGGATCGCTCCACAATGTCAAAGTCCACTCCGACGATTTCCCCAATGCCCATACCTGCAAGAAAAGAAGCAGCAAGGCTCCCTCCGCCTAACCCGAGAACCACAGCCTTCTTGTCCCGTAAACGATTCTGTATTTCATACTTGCTCACATCAAGGCTTGAGAATCCGGAAAAGTAGTTAAAATTTGACCGGTAGCGCTCAAGTTCCGTCTTTGTATAATGGGGAGGCTGGTACTCATATTCAACAAATCCAAGGCTGTCCAAGGACTCAATCGCATCTGCTACCTCTTCCTTTGAAAGGGAGAGTTTTGACGAAATTTCGTCGATTGAATGGTCTCCATCCAGCAGCCTGCATAATTGATAGATTCCTCCATCCGGATCCTCAATGTCTGTCGCTACATAATTGAGAGTAATTTCAATACAGCCTTCCTTTTGAATAATCGGCAGCAGTGTCTTCTTTATGGCAGGGTTCATCTTCGTTGCCTCCCTCTATGTCTAAGCGGCAAAGGCCGCGGGTGATTTTATTTGAAGTAAGAATAGACCATATCTAGTGAATAGAATGGTCTATCTTCTTTATTCACTTTTTATTCGATTAAGAAGTATGAGGCGGTCTGTACTGAGTAGGAGCCAATTTCTCGGATTTACGAACAACGATTTTCATATGTAGTACCTCCTTTGCCATAAGATGCTTCTTACAGGTTTTATCCTATCATTTATTAGAAAATATTGATTTTTTAGAAATCTTATATTTTTCCTCGTGAATAAGCAGTTACCTGAAGAAATCTGTCGTTTTTAGATAAAAATATAACTCTAGGAATATTTTTAAGGCCATCAGTACTAATGCACCTGATATCTATAAAATTTATCGTGTTTTTCTGCAGCAGAGCGGTTTTAATCGGAAAGAAAAACTAGAAATTTGTTGAAGGATAGTACTTTATAAAAAACAAAAACGGGATTATAATAACTTTAATGTTCTTTATTGAGAAAATGAAGGGGTAAGGGAGGATTCCAATGAAGTTATTTTCGGTTTTTATTAAGTGGTTTGCTGCAATCATCATTTTCCTTTTTAGTATGGCTCCTATGGTTCCTGTAAAGAAAGCCAGTGCAGCTTCAGAGCCTTCAGAAATCAGCCTTTCTGTTAACCCAAGTCCTTATTTATTCTCATTGAGTAATTTAAAACCTGGAGATTGGTCCACCCGGAAAATTGTTGTGAAGAATGAAGGGAAGCAAGATTTTCAGTATCACATGTCGGTCAAAAAAAATTCAGGATCAGATAAATTTTATAATGTTTTAGATGTAAAGATCAGCAGCCAGGGAGAAACCCTGTACAGCGGTCCATTAAAAAGCTTCAAGTTGGCTAACCCAAGATTGCTGGAAAATGGGCAGGAAGAAACGTTCGTTATTACGGTTCAATTTCCAATGAGTGCAGGCAATGAGTATCAAAAACTGCGGACCGAGGCGGTATTTTCCTTCCAAGCAGCAGATCTGGTGCCGCCTGCATCGGATCAAGACCAAGTAGGCGGAGTAAATACAGCATCAAACGCCAATGCTCAATCTGGTCTTCCTAAAACGGGTGAAGAGAGCCCTGTGATGATTGTCTTTACAGGAATCTTATTGATGACGATGGGATTTGGTTTGTTCTTTTACAAAAAGAATGGCCTTCCTAAACTGGGCGGATGAGAAGAATCCTCTCTCTTGTTTTAATCCTATCCGGGTTCGCAACGGCTATTTCACCGCAATGGGTTTCCTGGCATTCAAAGGTTCAGGAGGAGCATCTTCTATCCCAATGGAAAGAAGCAAAAAGGGAACTGGTGGATTTGGATCAGTATGAAAGTGTAAAGGCTTCTACCACTATAAAAATAGCAGGCAGTCTCGTAATTGAAAAAATAAATCTGGAGCTTCCCATTGTAGAGGGAGCGGGGCAGGAGGATTTGAAGGCTGCAGCCGGTCACATTACGGGCACGGCCGCACTTGGCGAGGAGGGAAATGCGGCTATTGCCGCGCATCGCAGCCGCACATTTGGGAGAAAATTCAACCGGCTTAATGAACTGAAGGATGGCGATTTGATCTCAGTAGAAACGGAACAGAAAAATCTATTGTTTACTATTTATAAAAAGACAATTGTTCCTCCATCTGATACAAGCGTTTTGGAAAAGCAGGGGGAGGGGCAAACGTTAACCCTTATAACGTGCGACCCGGTTGAAAACCCGACGAGAAGACTTGTGGTTTTTGCCAGGCTGGTTCCTTGAGCCCATCCTTCCCGGCAGCAGTGGGCAGGATGGGTTTTTTAATCCAACAATCCTAAACTCTTAAGACCGTTGGAAACCCCTGCTTCATTTACACTCGTCGTCCGATGCTTCGCATACGAAAACAAATCCGGATGAGCATTCCCCATCGCAAAGCCTTCTCCAACAGCAGACAGCATTTCCTTATCATTCATCCCGTCGCCGAAAGCTATAGAGGACGCGGCCGGCACATTTAACTGATCAAGAAAATGCTTCACTCCGACGCCCTTGTTAACATCCTCTCTTATCACATCAAAGCAATGGTAAAGCTCCTCGACATTTACCTGAGACAAATGAATGTGATCGGTTTGATAGTGAATGGACCCCTGATGGCTGTCTGTGATGACCGTTATCCCTAAAATTCCGTCCGGGCATGCTTTTGTTAAGGCTTCATTTTTCAATAAGTGCAATTTCTCCATGAATTGCTTTGTTCTAGGTGAGTCAGGTGCGGTGAACAGGTTTTTATCATGTGTATAGAGCACAAGCTCATGTCCTTTGTCTTGAGCGGTATCGATAAAGTACTGAACGTCTTTTGAATTCATCGCCCATTTGAAAACGTCATGCCGGTTATAGATCGCATAGGCCCCGTTGTATCCGATATAAGACGTGACATTGAGCTCTTCAGCAATAGGCGAAATTTCATGAAGTGGCCTTCCTGTTGCAAGGACAACAGTCAGCCCTTTCTCCTGGACCTTGGCAATGGCGATCTTTGTTGATTCATCAATAGTGTTGTCCGGTTTTACGATGGTTCCGTCGATATCGAGGAGCAGGACTTTGTATGGGATCATTAGATTTCCTCCACGAATTGTTGTTCCTAACAGAATAACAGGATAGCTTGGGAAAAGAAACACAAGAGTAACTCAAGATCTATTTAAATTCTGCATAATTGCTTAGGCAAAATGCGCTCAAGTTCATGAATATGTAATGTAGTTTAACCCATTTTGTCAAAATTTTGGTTTGCATTAGACAATCTACCAATCTCATATTCTTTAATAAAAAAGGATGTGTAATGGAAATTGTTAATATTACCGATAGCTGCAAAAGACATTTTAGTTAAACACAAGTATTTGCCCACCCCTCTTACTGCAAGCAGCAAATTATCTATCCTAAATAAGTTGAAGTTTCCATATATGCATGTGTTCATAGATAATCAAAGGTTTTATTTATTAAAAGGTATTGAACCGTATCATATATTAAAAGTTTTATATCCAAATCAAGAAGTGTATTGTCAAATACACGATGTAAAATTATCGAAAGAGGAATGGATGATTAACTTTCTTCAATCATGTTTTTTAGAGAACAGTTATTGGAAAGTTAAATACGAAGTAATCGTTATCTTGTTAAATCTATATGATAATGATGCTTCAAAAATTTCTGATATGACAGGGGTAAAAAAAGCTGAGATAGATAAGTACATTCTAGATCCCTCAATACCCGACCAATATAAAGGGCTAGCTATTCAAAAAGGGTGTCAGCCATTATTAAACCAAATTGCAAGAGAGGTTAATTTAGTTATTGAATTAAAAGAACATTTATATAAGTGGGTTTTCAGACAGCATAGACCTTTAACAGCTCAAAATATGGCAGACCTTAAAAATTATTTTAAGGATTTTAGATTAGGAAATGATATTAATACAGCAAAAATACAGCTTCAAGATATTTTTAATCGTAAGAAAGCACTCTTTGAAAATTGGAAAAGATGTCATTTATACGCTGAGGAAGAAGGGAAAACAGTAAATTATTCTCATGAAACATTTCAAAACGAAAGTGGCCCATTTATAAATTAGAGTTAAATCCTTTTCTAGTGAATTTGAAAGAATCAAATTAATTACTGAAATAAATAAATAGAAACGATATTATAATTAATGTAAAAATATCCTTATTAGTACATTTGGATTCTTCAAGATAGATGTAATAGATTTATAAAAATCATTCTAGATGCTAAAATAAGGGGGAATTTAAGTGGTTGGCCGTAACAATTGGAACAGTTATTTTGAACAGAAATTTGATGGTTTTTTTATAAAACCTTATGCTTTGGAAAAAATAGAGAAAAAGCATTCTGTATATGAAAGTGAATTAGAGGATGCACTAGACGATCCTTGTTGGGTAATAAATAAAAATAATAAATCAGGGCCTCTCTTACCGAATGGTGTGCAGCCAGAAGGGGAAGTATTTGATATTTTTTGTGAAACATCAGAAGGCAGATTATTAAAAGTAGTGGGAAGGCTTTATGAAGGAGGCCGGTTTCAAATCATTACAGTGTTGCCGGGAAATAAAATTAGTATCAATGAACGGCAGTACTACATTCGAGAAAAGGAGTTGATATGCAGTGACTGAAAAGAAAAGAGCGGGTAGAAATATTAAACTTAATGTAACAGATGACATCTCACATATGGGCGTTACGGAAACAGAGTATCGAATAATAGAGGATGATGTTGATCCAGAATTAAATCGGGATAATAAGGTAGAACTGACGAAAAGAGAAGAGGAATTTGTGGTTGAAGAATCTAAAAGGTATGATTTAGAGCCTAAAACTCTAAAAACCATCTTAGAAAAGTACAAAAAAGAGCATGGCAAAGTTATATAACATTTCCACGAAGTTAACAATGGTCAATAAAAGGGATAAGGAGCTATGCTCCTTATCCCTTTTTCACCGTCACTGATTCTGCAGCATCTCATAAACCGCATCATAAGAAAGCGAGCCCGCAATAATCAGCCCGACGGAAACGGAAATCATGAAAAGCAGGATGGCGACGGCTTTGTTGCCTTCTTCCACCTTTTTAGCAAGGGAGATTTTCGGAAACAGAAGGTGCTCAACCATCCAGTAAGATAAAATTTGTGCGGCCAGGCCGAATACGCTCCACAGGCAGTAGTCCACTACATTGAGCGAGTATTGGGCAGCGGCCCAGATGACGATGGCGAGGCCGAGCATTTTGCCTCCGAGCTTGATGGCGGCGGCTGTGTTAGCCTCCTCCAAGATCTGCTTTCGTTCGCTCATTTTGGTTGTGATGCTGAACAGGACAGCTCCGATAAGGAGGGTTGCCAGGCCGATCACAAGGTAGGTAAGGGTATGGAACAATGCTTCCATTTTAATCGTCTCCTTTAATTGCAAATTAAGTGCGGATTCCGGCTGGCAAAAAGTACGCCTCGTTTCCTGTGATGGCGCTTCCGGCTCTGATTCCGAAGGCTTGCGCTTTCTTTCCGATGACAAATGAACCGACTAACAGGTGAGCCTGATCTTTACCATAAGGTGTCTCAATAGCAGCGGTCGGCAGCTCCTGATATTCCTGATAAACTTTAAGGGATTCGCTGTATGTTTTCAGTGTGTTTTCAGCTAAAGGTGCTCCGTCACTCCCAAATACCGTTATGGTATCGCCTTCTCTTCCGAAGGCGGGCTTCTCGACGAAGGCTTTTCCTTTCTGAATGAATGGCTCTTTTTCCAGATAGGTCGGAAGGAAATGCTGTCCGATCCATTCGTGCTCGGTGTCGCTGTAATAGGAGTGCCCGTTTTCATGCAAGCCCCAGATGAGCGCCTGAACAGCCTTGGATTGAAGCAAAAAGGAGGACAGCGGGTTCAGGATGGCAAGTCTGCCGTCTTTAACGAGCTTCAGCAGCTGTATGCCAATGGCCGTTCCGTCTTCACTCCGGTCATTCACGAGATGCTCAATCGGATACGTTTGCCTGTAGAGCACATCAATTTTTACGCCAGCAGGGGTGTAAATTCCGTCGCCTTCTTTCAGCTGGAGTTCATGGATGGGCACAATTTCATGAGGGTATCCAAAAAGGCGGCCGAGATAAGCGGCGGTATGCCAATCCTCTTCATGATCGGCATGGGCGGTGAACACAACCTTTGGCGCCCGGTCTTGATTCCAAAGCTCCCGGACTGCCTGTCGAATTGCATTCTGAAGCGATCCTTCACAGCCTTCGTTCGGATCCACCAATCCGAAATGCCTGGCAGCCAATCCATTTACATGGAAAAGCTCATAAATAAAAGTCGGGGTATCCGCATTCAGCTCGAAATGCTTCCAGCCGCTGCTTGTTTGTACAAGATCAACTCGCCGGATTACGCCTTCATTCTGTAAGGGATTTAACCGGAGAAAAGGAACGGATTCTTCCGGGAAGCCGAGTTCGAGCATCGACTCGTCAGGTAAAGAGCGGAGAAGCGGAGCCGTTTTATCATAGATGGCCGCAATTCGCTCGGTGACCTCCCGGATTTGCTGTGCTTCATTCCTAAACATCGTCTTTATGTCGTATAGCGCATAGGGCTCTCCGAACAGGTCATGCCAAAAATTTGGGATGGTTTGATAGAAATTTTGGCGCTTTTTTTCATGCTGGGGAAAGCGGATGCGCGGCAAAGCTTCCATTATCCGCCGAAGCCGCCTTTTGATCCGCTGCCGATTCCTGTTTTGCCTTTGCTTATGTAGTTTTTATAGGATGAACTCTTTTTTAAAGCGTTGGAGTTGGCAAAAAAAGATCCGCCCCAGAAAAAGTAGCCGAAATGAGGACTGGAGTCATCATCGCATTGCCAAGTCTCCGTGTCATTATCCCATTCCCAATCATCACATGATTTATCTTTAGGCTTAGGGGGTCTGTCCTGTGACGAACAGCCTGACATCCCAATCGCCAAAACAGAGGCTGTCGCTGTAAGCAGCACATTTTTCATCATACGTTCTGTTTTGTTCACAATGAACCTCCTAGCAGCTAATGGATTCTTTACCGATTTTAACACAGTTTTTTTCAAAATAAACAAACTTTCCCATATAATAGAGTGTAAAAAGGATGTGTCAGCCATGCACCGTATACTCGAATACCGATTGAATGATCCACTGAATGACTATCCGGCAATCTACCATTTTAAAGATCTCGATCCGATGCAGATTTTTTGCAGACGAAGCTGCGATTATTTTGTGATAGAAGGGTCTGTTTATGAAGTAACCAGTACCGCTCTTGAACATGACCGGTTCGTTATTTATCTCAATCCGGATAAAGAGGAACAGCCTTTTGCCTCTGCTGTCCAGGACCGCCCGCTTGGAATTGAAATCCGCTTATATGAAGAATACAAGGAAAGCCCGGAATTTATGTATATCTCATGCTTCGACCATGTAGATGTCTTCTCCCGTCTTGACTCCACCTACCTTACCTTAAGAGGAAAGGAATATGAGCGGATCAGCGCGGAAATGGATCAGGACCGCCGGGTGTACGTGCTGTACGTGAAAGAAACCGGAGAATGAATCGTTCCCGAATTTTTTATGGACTCCTGCTTATTCTTATGGTCGGACTCGGTCTCTATTCAAGAAGGCTGTCTCCATTCCTTCCGGGATTCATCAACACATACCTGGGAGATGCCATATGGGCGGCGATGATTTTCGTAGGTTTTGCCTTTCTTTTTAATAGGAGAAAAACAGCGGTCATTGTGGGAGCCGCCGGTTTCTACTGCCTGCTCACAGAGTGCAGCCAACTCTATCAAGCCGCCTGGATCAATGACATGAGGGCAACGTCTCTTGGAGGATTGGTTCTCGGGTATGGTTTCCTTTGGACGGATTTGGCCGCATATGCCATTGGAATAAGCGTGTGTGCAGGCAGTGAGTACATAGCAAAAAAACCCTCTGTCCGTTAAGGAAGAGGGCTTCTTTCTTATACAAATTCAGTTTCCGTAATCGCTTTTGCTACATCCTCAGAAAGATTGGTTCCATTTCGATCATCGAGCCACTTCGCAAGAGTTTTCATCGTGCTTGCGAATTCCTTAAGCTGGGTTTTGCTTGTTTGTGTATAGAGGGCAAATAAGTCCTTGCCGAACACATCGTTCCAGAATGTCTGGCTGCAGTCACTCCAGCTGGTTAATGATTTACCTTCCAGGATTTCACGAAGATCCAATAGGTTGTTGCGGTATTTTCGTACGGTGTTTTCTGATTTTCCCATGGATTTTTCACGGTAAAAATTCATTAAATCAGAGGCATAAAAACTATGGATGGTATCCGGTCTGAAACCCAATGCTTCATAAAACGGAATGTCTTCCTGCTGCACAAGGCTTCCGCTTTTTTTCCCAGGGGGAGAAGCCGGTGTCAGGGCAGATGTCCGTTTTTCTCCTCCGGTTACGAAAGGAGAAAGCGGGAGACCCAATTCCCTGCGGATCGTATTGAAATCCGGTGTCAGATCTCCGTCCTCCATTTGCTTCGAATAGTTGTGCTCATAGTTTTTCAGCCAGTGCTCAGCATCCGCTTCCCGTCCTTCTTTGCACATCTCTTTTAAGGAGAGGTTATCATAAGCGGGAATCTTTTGATCCAGGTCCATGTTCAGGAAAGCCTGGGCAATCGGTGCAAATTGCTCGGGAGAAGCCTCCTCAGAATGAAACACCATATTGCTGATTTCAGCATGAAACGGAATGGTAATTGCTTTGGAAGACTGGTCCATGTAGGATAGCGCCACACCCGTTTTCTTCATCGTATGTTTAAAGGCTTCTGCATGATCAGAGCCTATACATGTAAAGGAAAGAATCCCTTTTCTCACTTCTATCGTCCCATAAACATCGCCAAGGAGGGCCGAGCCCTTCATTTCGCTGTCCGTGAACGTTTTCCAACCACCGGTCCAGCTGGCCGATTTCTCTTCTGCCCATTCGTTAATGAGAAATTCATCATTATGATGGAAAAACTCAAGAAGAGCTTCATCATTTAGAACTTTATAGGTTACTTCAATCTGCTCAATCACCTTGGACTGATCCCCGGACTTTTCGCTTTCCTTTTGAACAATCTCTGCCATAAGCTCAGGGAAATAATGAAGCAGGACTTCTTCATGAGGAAGGTTTTCCTTCTCCATAAGCTCCTTCGTCATGGAAACGGCTGCCCGTATCCCTTGTGGAGTCGTGAATGCTCTCAGGCCGTTAAACAAATATTGATTTTCAAACGGCTCCAGCATGGAAAGCGTCCCGTACCAAGGGATAAACTCGCCCGTATTCTCCGGTGAACGCGGCACAGGGAACGTTTCACCCGTGAACTGATCCTCAAAAAGAACCGAGTGCTCGGATCGATCAATGGCCTGCAGCAAACGGGGATTAAGCGAAATCCATGTGCGCAGCATCGTTTCCTGATCAGTGGTCAAATGAATATGATTCTCCTCATAAAACCATTCTATAGGCCGTTTGCCATTTTCAGTCTTCCGAAGAAAGTATAGATAGAATTCAAAAAACGAATCCTCAATATGCCGGGGAACGGTATTCCGCGTTCTCTCCCTGAATTCCTGACGGAAGGTATGAATCTCGGCGTGATTATAATGCTCTTGGAAAAAACGGCTTACTCTAAGAACGAGCTCCTCTTTCTGCTGCAGAAACCGATCCTGCTTCACCTCATTCAGCTGAACCACATTCTCCTTCGACAAACAGCACTTCTTATATTTTTTCCCGCTGCCGCAAGGGCACGGTGCATTTCGATTAATGGACATACAATTCACCTATCTGTTTTAGAATTCTTCAATAGTACAAGTTAAACGTATTTTTTGGGGGAGGTCAAGGGAGGCGGGGGTATATTGGGGTAGTGCCGGGCCCTAATAAGCGCTGGATTAGGCTGAGGCTGGCGCCTGACCCGCACTGCTTCACAGCAAGTGGGGGCAGAGGGAGCGGAGACTAAAGCCTTATGTGGCAAGGGATTGAACAGTCGGTGCCACAGCTTTATTTTGGCAGAGAATGTGGGGACTGGCACGGTGCCAGTCCCACTAGCGTTGCACGCAAGGGTTTAAATTGAATATATTCAATAATTTTACAGTTGATTTGATGAGAGGAATGAAAAAAGGAGAGTATGGACAGTAAATGACCT
>NZ_JAQV02000024.1 GCF_000732485.2 Bacillus sp. SJS
GCTGGACATCCGGTCTCTCGCACGAAACCAGAAAAGGCTTCATTGGGGATCTGTTCAACCATATGATGGACGGTGTAGGCGATATCTTTTTCATCGAGTTTCATTTCTAAATCTAAGGGCAAAACAATTTGGTCCATGTTATACTGTTTATACATAAGGGCACCTCCGATGGTTATTGTGTGGTAACTTTAATTTTATCAGAAGGTGTCCTTATATTCTTCATTAAAAAATGAACACTAAACATAAAAAGAGAGGCCGTCGCAAACTTAATTGCGACGGTCTCTCTTATTTACTGAGATTTGTCCCAGCCTCTCTACTTAGGTATAAAAGTTAGCTCATATTTCATCTTTTGTTCATCTGTGCTTTCGTGCTTCCCCAATGAAATGGCATTCATACAAAGCATGTAGTCACCAGACGAGAGCTCGCATGTCATTTTCTCAGACATAACACTGCTCACTTCGACTCCTGTACCCTTCACATGAAATGGTATTACAATGGTGCATTCCGGTTCCTTGCCTGAAGGACTGACTCGCACTTCTATAAGTGCTTTACTGCTCGTTTCAGCTGCAAAAGCAGCTGCACTCAGGTCTGCGGCAAACCCTTTTTCAAGAGCACTCTCCGGCCAGTCAAAATGAGGACGCTTCATCCCTTGCTGGTAAACCGTAAACTGATGATAAGAAATAAGAATTTCTCCTTGAGCGATTACATTCATTATTGAACGATGAATAATACTTTCGTTCCATCAGGATAAGCCTCAAGCTGATTTCCAACCCATGAACCTGAGCCGCGGTTATCTGAATAAGGTACGTAGCGGATATCTGCTCCTGCTCCGCCTTCTTCACACATAGCCATTGGCCATTCATCACGGTCATAGCCTGATTTTGTAGGGATCCCCTTTAAGGATTCCGCACGGTTTTGATCCGCACCGGCACGGTCAATTGTGCACACATCGGAGTGTCCTGCAGCGATTGCATCAATAATGTGATCGCCCGTCAATGGATATCTGTCTAAAGGAAAATATAAGACCTCATCATACGCACTTGCAGCTTCTGCTTTATTCTCTGTCAATGGAGCTTGTACAGCGGATCCGGATACAAGGGCAGCAGCGAGCGCAGCACCAGCTGCTAAAGTTTTTAACCATTTCATGTTTTTTTGTTACCTCCGATGTCATTTTTTACTACCCTTTAAATTTAAATGACAGATGATAACGCTCCATTACCCCAATCTAAAGGTGGTGTAAATAATAGCTTTCGATTATGTAAACCTATGCTGAATTAACTGAGTCCTTTTGCATGAAACCCCCCAACTTTTGCTGATTAATAAATATTTATGAGCTTTCATTTCAAAGGAAGCAGGCAAATTGGCAGTGCTATCATAAACTAAGTATAATATAATTTATAGAATATTCAGTTTTTTATATTTCCATCATTACCTGGGGACAAATACGATAAGGAGGCATTAGCTTATGGCTTTAGTTATTATTTGTAAAACTTGCAGCGGATCAGGCAAGCAAAAACGCATTTCATTTTTCCCCCTAAATACAAAGTGCAGCAGCTGCAATGGAACAGGCAAACAGGCGGCAGCAACATTTAAAGATTAAAAAAACGGCTTCATATTTATGAAAGCCGCTTTTTTGTTCCTAATCTATTTATATGACTCCTTTTGAATCCATTGCTGCTAAAAATGACTGCGGTGCTGCAGAATAATTTATTACATTTGCATCGTGTTCAATCGACTTTTCTCTTTGCACCCTCTATGGTCAGACAGGGCATAGCCTTTAACCAAAATACCTTTCCTTTTAAAAAACCGGATACTCATATTCCGTTCAAGTTTTGTAGCCGCGATTAAGTAGATTTCCTGTCCATTAATATCATTAAATGCTTTTTGCAAATAAGAATAAGGAATATTCATACTCCGCTCTAAAGTAATGACCTGACGATTGTTGTAGTCCCTTACATCAACAATCGGAATACCCTCCATCCTCTGGATAGGCAGGCACGGAATATTCCGTACGGGAATGTATCTTCTATACCATTCCCTTGTTAAATAAAGTATTAGGGCAATGGCTGCTGCTGCGGCGAACACGGTCAAGGAAATCCTCCTCATTTTTCAATTGTACAGCAATTATAATCTCCACATGAAAGATATTCAATTTGCTTGCTCAAGTGAACCGGTTACTTGAAATCAGGCTCATCGATAATCCAATTTTTCTGCATATCGTCACATAATGAAGGAGAAAAAGGAGAATAATGCCCATGTTCATACCAAGAATAATTCCCGTCATTTGAAATTCTCCCATGGAACCGAGCACGTACATCATCAAAAACGAGACAACATGGGACCATACTGAATGATAAAAAGCATCCTTAACAAGTCCCAATCCAATTAAATAGGCCTGAAGAGGATGGATAAAGAAATGAAAAAGGAAATAGGGCCATAAAAGCTGTAAATAAAGAGAGGCTTCCGGTGATTTAAAAAATAAATGGGTAAGGGGCTCAGCAAACCAGTACATGAGGTAAACAGCTGGGATCCCGTATATACATGTAATCCACATGGATTGCTGCAGCAAGGTCCGCAATCTTTCGCCATCCTGTTTAGCATACGCTTCTGAAACATTAGGCAGCAATGCGACCATTAATGAATGAGATAAAAACGCAGGAAAGAATCCAATGCTCATTGCAACTCCCGCTAGAAGACCGTACTGTTCAGTAGCCATTACGCTTCCTATACCAGATATCACCAATGCTCCTTTTATCAAAAACGGCTGAATAGCATTTGTAATCGCATTAAAAATGCGAAGAGCTGTGGTGGGGACAGATACCGCCATTAAACTTTTCCGGACCTCTTTTTCATTCATTTCGTGATAACGCCCATGTTTCATCATTCTGTATTGAATGAGGTATTGAGTAAATAAATAGAAGAAAACGACTGCTTCACTGCCGATTAATACAGCCAATGCTGTAAACAAAGCGGTACTCTCACTGAATTGCATGCCATGAAAAAGAAAATAGAGCGCAAGAAGCTGAACCGCTTTTCTCAAAAAATTGGAAATAGCGATTTTGTCCATCTGCTGAACTCCCATAAAATAACCCCTGGCAATGGAGGAGAAAGATACAATCGGCACAAGCAAAAACATCATATAACGGACGAGTGGATGGTATTCCGAGAAGATCGGAAGAAATGGCAGAATAACTAATACAATAATCAGGATCATCCCTGTAAGCTTATAGACAAACCTCAGGGCATGCCTAAGCATACTGTAATGATATTCCTTCTTCTGCTCCGCAACAAATTTCGATATGGAAACAGGAAGCTCCAAACTCGATATGACCACCACAAAAAAGATAATTGGCAGCATTTGCATGTACATTCCCATTCCGTGTTCTCCCAGTTCTTTCGCCAGAATCATATTCAAAAAAAACTCCAGACACTCGCCAAAGAAAGCCGCCAGCGCCAGTAAAAAGGCACCCTTTGCAAATGAACTCATCCAACGCACTCCCATCTTAATCCCGCTTTTTAATCCTATGAGAGAGGCGGACAAATTATTTAACGTTCTATTATTCAATTACACCGGATTCATTGACAATAATTTCTGCCTTAACTTCGGTCTTTATATTTGGATATTGTTTTTTCCATTGGTCAATCTTGAAATTCCTAAAGGTATGGGACGCTTGATCACCTATTCCAATTGGATCAATATCCAATTCCTGAAAGTGCTCCATCATTGCCAGACATTCCTTTTCAACGGTATCTTTGAATTCACTTTCCACCTTCTTGATAACCTCCGGCGTGATTTTGCTGCCTGTATACTCCCGGATATGGCCTTCGAGCTTAATATCAATCTTCACAATGTCCTTCGAAGCCATTCTCACTTTTTTATGGGACGTGATACTTTTTACAGAAACCTTCACTCCATCCTCCAGGTTCATCGTATAGGTTCCCTCCATATACTGATCTGTCAGCAGTTTAAAGAAAATCATTTTATCGCTCGGAACTTCAGATACCATTCGATCCTTATTAAATAGAGCAACTCCGGTGATTTCCAGTTCATCCTTGCCTGAGAGTTCAAGGATGGGAAGATAAGCATCCTTTCCCTTGTCATACATATTGTACAAGAACAAATGGAGGTTCTCCCTCGATAAGTCCCTGCTTTCAATATTGTGCCGAATTAAATTGCTCAAATATACAGCGGTTCCGCGAATTCCATATTGGCCTTTTAAAATTTCCGATGCGCTTTCTCTAGCAACTGCGAGGTATACCCTCGATCCTACACTTGCATCCCTTTGCAGTGAATCAAGCAGATCTTTGAACCCTTTCTTGGCCAGATCTACTCCGAACAGAGCCACTTGAAGCTTGCCATAAACCAGCGGATCAGAAGATTTACGCTGAAGATTGGTTAGTAAATCCCTCGAAAGAACCGCCTTCTCTTCTAATATTTCACTTGTTACAGGCTGCTGCTTCTGATAAACGGGGACAATTACGGTTCCGGTTATTTCCCCATCTTCAGTTGCGTCATACCCTGAAGCAAGGATGATGTTCACGTCATCGATAATTTCTTTTTGTATACATCCGGTTTGACTGAAGAGAAAAAGAAAAAGGATAGATAGCTGAATGATTCTATTCATCCTGCACCACCTTGATTTTTAATCTTTTTCAGGAAAAACTGCAAAAATAAAATCAACGGAATGTATAGATAAAAGCACAATCCCACATCCCCCATGAAAGTGTTTAATTGGTCAATTTGCTCACGGGTGTTAAACATATTCACTGCAATTAGTGTAAGGATCAGCACAATGATTAATGTTTTCTTTTGAGTGATATTGAGTGTCTGCTTGATGCCTCTGCTTGCACACCATAGGGTTAGGCACACATTAGGAAGAATAACCAAATTCCAGTTCGCAATGCCAATGTACTCAAATCGCTCTACAAACGGAATTTCAACGATTTTCCACATCGTTAATGTTGCCCAAATATTCTTTTGAAGCTGCTCCTCATTGAAAAACACAATGGTGATAACCAAAATGAGCAAGTATAAGAAAGTGGTAAAAAAAATTGCTCCATGAGCCCATTTATGGGATTTTTCCGGATTTTTAATAAAGGGATAATAGACAAGCAATGCTTCAAAGCCAAGAACAGTTAATGCCATACTTTTTGTTCCTTCCATTATCTCTCCGATCGAGTGGTCAAACATTGGAAATAAATTTACCCATTCAGCAAATTCCAGTGGGAAAAAGTAGGTAATAATAAGGTAGCATGGCAAAACCACCCCAAAAAAACAAACGCCAGTCACTACCCGGAATCCTCCGGTTACAATGTAGTAGACAAGTGCAAGGAAAAGGATACTAAAAATCAAAACATTCATATCCGGGAACATCCAAACCTGAATAATCTCTATGAACGTCCGCAGTACACCAATCGCAAGCATAGTGAAATACAGCGAAATCAATAGATTTAGTCCTTTCCCCAGCCATTTCCCGAATATACGGTGGTGAATGTCATGAATGTTACCTTCAGCCCCCCTTAAAATACGGTAAATCATCCAGACCATAATGTGTGAAAAAACACCTGATAAAATGACGGAAATCCACGCATCCTGACCGGCAACCTTTACAATGATTCTTTGAAAGCCAAGGACTCCGACCCCGAATTGAAGAGAGTGAATCAGATAGAAGACCATAAAATGAGAGACTTGATATTTTTCAGCAATTTTAGTCATATCCAATCACTCCTCACTCATCAATATCTTTTTTCTGAGACGCCCTTTTTTTATCAAAACGGATTGGCTGTTTCGTTCGAAGCTGAATCGGCCTTTTTGACATCATGGAAAACGGAAGCCTGATCAGCGCATCTTTCATGTCAGCCGTTCTTGGCGGATAGATTGGTTCTAAAAATGGTCTTCCAAGTGAAGATAACTTCAATAAATGAGTGGCCAGAACACAGAAACAAAAAACAATTCCAAGCAATCCATAGAATTCTGCAAACAGCAAAAATGGAAAGCGTATTAGACGTATCGTGTTGCTCATTTTGTAAACAGGCGTTGTAAAGGAAGCCAATGCTGCAAGTGCAACAATAATCAGGAGGACGTTACTCGTTAGTCCCGCCTCAACAGATGCGGTTCCGATTACGATACCGCCTACAATCCCAATCGTCTGACCGACCTTTGTCGGCAGTCTCGCCCCCGCTTCACGGAGCAGCTCAATCGTCAGTTCCAAAAAAATGGCTTCGAGAATTGGAGGCAGCGGGATCTCTTCCCTTGAACTGACAAGCGTATTCAGCAGGTCTCTTGGGATCAGTTCATAGTGGAAATTTAATGTAGCTACATAAACAGGGGTAACTAATATAGAAAAGGCAACAGATGCTAAACGAACAATCCGGAAGAAGGATGCGACGATATAATTAAAAAAATAATCATCAAATGCTGTGAAAAACTCAATCAGCGTACTTGGACCAATCAGCACCTGCGGTGAACCATCCACTACAATCACAATCTTGCCCTCTGAAAGTATGGACACCACCCGGTCTGGCCGCTCTGAGTCCAATAGCTGCGGGAAGGGAGAATTTTGATTATCGGACATAATCTCTGTCAAAACAGAACTGTCACTAATGTGATCAATCTCAATTCCATTCAGTCTCTGCCATACTGTCCGCACATTTTCATCATTGGCGATACTTTCCATATAAATGACTGCAACCTTCGTATGTGTCAGCTTGCCAATGTTGATTTCTCTGATTCTCAGCTGATCTGATGGCATGCGCTTTCGTATAAGATGAATGTTCGACTCTAGCGACTCAACGAAGGCTTCCTTCGGTCCCACCACGCTAAATTCAACCTCAGGAAGACTGACCTGCCTTGCTTTTTCCATAAACACCCGAATCAGCAGGACGGACTGCCCATACTCTGAAAGGCTTATCATAATAAAGCCCTGCAGCAGCTTCTCTTTCACCACATCGGTGTCTGAAGTTAATATAATATTTTCTACTGGCACGGCATTCTTTAATTCCTCAAGCGAGGTCCAATTAACTTTTGATAAAACCGCGAGAACGCTTTCATGAAGCATTTTCGTATCAACCAGTGTCCGGAAATAAGATATCCAGTACTTTGTCGATACGCCCTTGCTTCCGAATTGAATAAAATCAGAAGAACTCCTCAAGACTGCCATTAGCTCAGGCATTGAGGTTTTCGGTGACCCATCCATGTTTTTCATTAAATCCACAAGCCTCAACCCCGGTCTCATATAATTAGGGTTATTTTGCGAAAAATGGGAGAAAGTTATACAAAAATGCGGAAGACCTTGGCCGCGTCATTCGGAACGCAGCCATTTCTTCTCACGTCCGGGCCAGCTTTCACTGAATACGAGCCATGTTTCCTCACATCCGGGCCAGCTTTCACTGAATACGGGCCAATCGACAAACTCTCACAAAAACGGCCAGCTCCTATGCGCATAATAAAAACCCTTCCGCGTGCAGCGGAAGGGTTTTTGGGCATTCATTTTACATTGAAAAACTGTGATTTCCTATGGTTTTTTCTGTTTTTCTTGTTTTGATCCATTCGCTTTCTGCTGTTTCTGGATTAAAGAAGTAGAGGTAATTGACAGATTTTTTTCGGAGCGCTTCTTCGGCAGCTTTTTTGGATGCTTCATCTGCCTTGTTATGAATCGTTCCATTCCCTACAGGAGAAAATGCGTTTTTCTCGTATATAACATCCTTCACAGAGTCTGGAAATTCCCTGCTTTCTACTCGATTCAGGACTACCGAAGCAACAGCAACTTTCCCTTCATATGGCTCTCCTTTTGCCTCAGCATGAACAAGCTGAGCCAGAAGCTGCTTTTCTTCTTTGGAGACAGCTATACTCGGTTCTTCACTGTTATTGCCTGGCTTTGAGGTTTTTTCAGGAATTCGAATTGCATCTCCCTCCACAGCAGTATTCCGATCTAAGTGATTCCACTTTTTTATATCGTCAATCGAAACAATGTATGCGAAGCTGATTTGCTCCATTGTTTCTCCTTTTTTCACTGTATGCGCCATTTTTGCAGACGCTGGTGCTGCGCAAATGATAAATGCTGCACAGGCTATGGCAGCGATCTGAATCATTTTTCTCGTCGTCTGTTTCATTTCAGCCCTCCAGCCATTATTAAAATTTCATATCCTTCAGCCTACCAGCTTTTCCGCTTTAAATCATTAGTGAAAAGTTTCCAAAAAAATTTCATTCTTTATTGCGCCAAGCGCTTCTATTCAAACACCATACCGCCCAAAAGCGAATCTCATATCCATAATTCCTTTGAAAAATCATTTCTTATATAGAGTAAAAGTAAATTTTTGCTCATAAAAAAAGAAATTTACTATGTAATTACCGGCGGAATAATAATGAGGATGCATCCCATCAGGGAAGAGAGAATTGAACTATTCACAACTGCTTGAACGATATAAACCAATGATATTACATTTACTGAAAAGACTGTCTATCTACAGAAATCATGAGGAATTCTTCCAGACTGCTTGTATCGCCCTTTGGGAGGCTTCTAATCAATACAGGCCCTCAAAAGGATCAATGGATGCCTATTACTATTTGTATATTAAAGGAAAGCTCATGAACGAAATGACTCGCCAAAACCGGCTTTCAGAAAGAGAGGACTTAAAGGACGATTTCAGTTATGCAGAAGATTGCCATATTTTAAAAGAAACCGAAGATCAATTTGACTGGGAGGAACTGGAGAAAGATCTTACTCTTAATCAAAAGAAGTGGATGCATGGATATGCCTATCTCGGACTTACTATTACAGAAATTGCAAGTCTTGAGGGTGTCACGCCTGCTGCTGTAAAGAGCTGGAGAAGAGATACACTGAGAAAGCTGAAAAAACAGCTTACAAAATAAAGCTTCAAAAAATAAGAGGATTTCGCCATTATCCAGGCGAAATCCTCTTCAGCTTCTCGCTGTTGCTATATAGCGGTAAACGGTGTTGCCTCCATGCCTGGCAATCCCGCGAAAATGCTTAAAATCTTCTCTTTTAACAAGGACTTCACGAACAGGCAGGAAATCCTCCTTCGATACTTGAAATTCCATGCGCTCCCCGTTTTTCAGCTGATCGAGCATCTCGTTAATTGTTTGGTGATCCATACAATAGCCTCCCTTACCTGATTAAGTTTACAGGGGGAGCTTTATTCATTCAATGGATTTTTACATAATCGATTGAATTGCTTCAGAAATGCTGCGGTCTCCGCTGATAATTTCAAAGGTTTGATTTTGTGTAGATGGTTCACTTAAACAAGCGACTAGCACCTCTGCAACATCTTCACGCGGAATGGAACCTTTTGGGTTTACAGACTTGGAGGCTGCAATTTTTCCTGAACCTTCGTCATCTGAAAGTGCTCCGGGACGGACAATGGTATAAGGGATTTCAGCATTTCTCAGATACTCATCCGCAACGGCCTTGGACCGCAGATAAAGCTTCATCTCTTCAGGAGCCCTTTCAGGCGCGTCCGTACCGATTGAACTCAGCATGACAAATTTTTTTACGTTATGTTTTTTAGCTGCATCAATCAGTTTAATAGCTCCGTCCTGATCAATGGCGATTGTCTTATCATCACCGGTACTTGAACCTGAACCAGCCGCAAAAATAACAGCATCCGCTTGCTGAACAGCTTCTGATACGTCTCCTTCTAAATCCGCAATTACAGTCTGAGCTCCTTTATGTTCAAGCTCATCCGCCTGCTTAGGATCACGAATCATAGCAATCGGCTGGTAGCCTTGTTCTATTGCTTTTTCTATAGCCAATCGTCCTGTGCTTCCATTGGCACCTGCTATTAATACTTTCATTGTTATCACTCCTCTGCTCGTACTGTTCCCTACTGAAGAGCTAACTAAACCGATGAACTTTTTTACTTTGATATTGGCTGCCCGCTTTTAGCAAGCCATGTTTGAAGATCCTCTAATAATCTTTTCGCATCCTCTATTCCCTGTCTGTATAAAGCATCCAGTTTTACAGGGTCTCGTTCAATTCTTCCAACCTCGAGCCTTTTTGACGGACGGATGACGAAAATATGCCCTTTCGCTTCCTGTTCATCTATATACGAAAGGGTGTCATTATACATTCTGTAACGTTCAAGGATGGCTTTTGCGAGCAGAGGATGCTTTCTGAGGGTCCGTTCAACCATCCATTGGGCTTTTGGCTGAGATTTCACATACCCCTTATTTCTAGTAAGCACCACGACATTTCTTTCAATCCCATCCTGTTCCGCCTTTTTGAGTGGAATGGAATCGACAATGCCTCCATCCATGAGCATTTTTCCTCGAAAAGGAACCATCGGTGCAATAAATGGAAGTGAGCTTGAAGCGCGGATAATCGTTAACAAATCCCCCATCGTCTCAGGCTTGTCAAAATAAACAGGTTTGCCTGTTTCACAATCCGTCGTTCCTATTACCAGCTGCTCAGGGTTATTGGAGAATGCCTCAAAATCAAAAGGAACGAGCCGATTCGGTATCTCATCAAAAATATAATCCATGCCAAACAGCTGTCTGCTTCTAATATAATTTTGAAGGGATAAATACTTCGGATCCCCAGCATAGTCAATATTAACTGTCCGGTTTCGGTCCATTTGCCTTGATAAATATGAAGCGGCCATACAAGCCCCTGCTGATACCCCAATTACATATGGGAAATAAAGTTCATTTTCCATAAAATACTCTAAAACTCCTGCGGTATAGACACCTCTCATACCGCCGCCTTCCAGCACTAAACCTGTTTGTTCCACTTCCCCTTGCTCCTTTCATAACTTCCTTTGTATATAACTTCCGCTGTACGCAATCAGAACATAAAAATGAAAGTTTGCCGTACTTATATGTAACCCTCCCTGTTATGATAGCACAATAGAAATACTCTATCTCAAATCAGGACTTGACACAGAGAGACAGCGCTGTCAAAATAGTCTTTACTTTATTGGCAAAATAGTGCAAAATGTTTTCTAATGGGGGTATTTAGTACGATTGAAGGAGAGAGGAAATGAAGATTGCTAAAGTTGGAAACCTTATTGAATTTAAAAACGGCTTGCGTGGTATTGTTGAGAAGGTGAACGAAAATTCAGTAATCGTTGATTTAACGTATATGGAGAATTTTCTTGACCTTGAACTTGAAAGACGCACAGTCGTAAATCATAAAAACTATAAGATCCTCAAGGAATCCTAAAGCGGGCTCCTTCTTTTCACTCGTAATATCTCATGAACAAAGGGATGGCTTATATGGCCATCCCTTTTCCACTTACTGATACACTTTAACTTTTACTTGTCTGCTTCCCCAATTCATTGCTTCATTGAGATCTTTAAAGAAAACATCAATCTCACTTCCATTAATTGCTCCGCCTATGTCACCTGCGACAGCTTTACCATATCCCTCAACTTCAACGGTTGAGCCAAGCGGGATCACATTAGGATCCACTGCAATCACTTTGGATTCCTCAAAACGGTTCAAATCGATTCCCATTTTAGTCACTCCTGAACAGCCCTGGCAGCTCGCGGTATAGGCTGTACTGTGAACAGTTACTTCTTTCACTGCACCCGAGGCCGGATTTACTCTTTTGTTCAGTTCATTTAACGTTCTTGGTCCAGCAATTCCGTCCGCTGACAGACCTTTACCGGATTGAAATTTAGACACAGCGCTTTTCGTACCCTTCCCGTATATTCCATCCGCTGATCCTGAATATGTACCCCATGCTTTTAGCTTGTTTTGCAAATCAGCAACAGGCTTGCCAATGTTTCCTGGCTTAAGTACTTTAATTTTTGCAATGGTTTGAGGGCCGGCCACTCCATCTGTTTTTATGCCTGCTTTACTTTGAAAATCACGAACAGCTTCTTCTGTGATTGTCCCATAGTTTCCTGTATTATCGTAATAAGGATAGACTTGTTTAGTCATCAAGTAGCTTTGAAGTTCTTTAACATCCCCATTAGACATACCTTTATGAAGCAGCTGATCTCCTAAAGCTGCCTCCCCTTTAGACGGGGCAAAAATCGCTGTTCCTAAAAGACAAACTCCTATTAAAGCCGTGGTTTTTCTTATCATGCTGTACGTTCCTCCTAAAATTCTAAATCAACATCTAAAATCTTCGTCCTGTTTTTCCGTTTATAATGGCACCCGCTCAAAAACAAAACGGACGCCCTATAACTCTTCCATTATCTTCTTCTTTTTCTGTCTTTTTTCATAGAAGGAAATATTTCAGCAATATTTACCCGGTCCATGGTAAAATAAAGGGAAATTTTAGGCGGGTGAAAAAATGATTAGACCTCTTCTTTCAGAAGATGCATCTAGGCACCTTGAGCTTTTGATTGCATTGGATCAGCAAACAGATACCATGCTGTATGAGCATGGAGAGCGTTCCACAGATGCAGGTGATTATCGGAATAAGCTTGATGCTAATCTTAATAAACAATTGTTCATATGGATTAGCGAGGATCAGGATGTTTATCATGGACATCTTGCAGTAATACCCTGTCAGCTGAATAGAAACCGTCATAAAGCATCCGTCGTAATAGGCTTGCTTCCTAAATATCAAAACATGGGCATTGGCGGTAAATTAATGGATGCTGCGCTCGAATGGAGTATGAATCAGGGGCTTCATCGTCTGGAGCTGACCGTTATGACACATAACGAGCCCGCCATCGCTCTTTATAAAAGGAAGAAGTTTGCGATCGAAGGAACAGTAAGGCATTCTTTGCTTGTAAATGGGGAATGGGTTGACGAATACATAATGGGGAGACTGCTATGAAATTTCCTGAACTGAATACTGAGAGATTGCGATTAAAAGAGATTACGCAAGAAAATGCCGGGGATTTACTGCAGATTTTCTCAAGGAAAGATGTTCTTCAATATTATGGAATGGAACCACTGAGAGAACTGGCAGAAGCAAAACTGCTGGCAAAACGTTTTTTTGACGGCTGGCATAATGAAACTTCGATCCGCTGGGGCATGGAGTACAATGAACAGCTAATCGGCACCATCGGATACCATAATTGGAACAAAACACATAAGCGGGCGGAAATCGGCTATGAAATTCACCCTGATTTCTGGAGAATGGGATTGGGATCTGAGGCATTGCAAGCAGCCGTCGAATTCGGATTCAAGACACTAGGTCTCCATCGGATCGGTGCCACCGTCCGTTCAGAAAACAAAGCCTCACTTATGATACTGGAGAAATTCGGGTTTGAGAGAGAAGGAATACTGAGAGGATACCAGCATAGCGGAGGAAAATTTTACGATTTGGTGATGCTTTCAATCGTTGCAGGGGCAGAAGGAGAAACGGGTTTCGTTTCAGCATAAGGATATTGGACGATCGGAAATTCTGTCCTTTTGATAGAGTTATTCTGGCTAAAGTGAAGAATTTGGCTATTTTTCATGTAAACCAGCTATTTTTCCGGGTACCTTACTTATTTTTCTGTTGTAGCTCAACTATTTTTCGGTTATATCGGCTATTCTTTCGATATATCGACTATTTTTTCAATATATCGGCGATTTTCTCAATTTATCGGCGATTTTTTGAATATATCGGCGATTTTCTCTGTATATCGACTATTCGCTAACATTCGACACGAAGTGAAAAGGCCGTACATGGAGAGTCTCCTGTACGGTCTCATAATTCAAAAACCTGCTTTGACTGTATTTACTTTATCATCTTCAACCGTGACCAGCTTCACATCCCGCATAAAAAAGCTGAGCAGGTCTCCGCGCTTGTCTTCGAACGTAATTCGTTCCTCTTCACTGAATCTCATTGCAGCGGATGTCTTATCAAACTCACTCTCTACTTCTCTCGTCACATAAAAATCATTGCTGAAGTGATAGCGGATTTTGTATTTGTTCATTTTCTCCCCTCCCATTTCCTTTTTCTTACCTATTCAACAATTCCACTAAAGACTCCTTGTTCATCCACCTTTTTTATTTATAATTAGTCCCATTCCTATCTCTTACTTGTAATAGGATGAAAAAACGGGTCAAAAAAACAGCCTTCCAAAAGGAAAGCTGTCTAACTTTAACGATTATCCACTTTCTCCGGATCAAATCATGATTCATCAAACGGTGTTCCGCCATGGTTTCGTACTTCGTTCCAGACTTCCCGTAATTCGTATACGGATCAATGGAGATTCCGCCTCTTGGAGTGAATTTCCCCCACACTTCGATATAGCGGGGATCCATCAGGTCAATCAAGTCGTTCATAATGATGTTCATGCAGTCTTCATGAAAATCGCCGGCCACAAGACCATGTCTCCCAAAGTATAGGAGCTCTTGATCAGTTACTGGTCAAAATTATGGTCACTTAACTGGTTATGATAGAAAGTATCAAATGTCCCAGCATCTTCTAGGCATTATTACTAAAGATTTTCTTTATAGAAAACGCCTAACTTTTCAATTGCCTTGCTCACTGGCTCCGGCCTGTCGTATAGGTCATAGTGGCTTGCTCCTTCAATAACGAACAAATCTTTTTTCTCAGAAGCTGCTCTGTCATAAAGTTCATGGCCATCCTTGTATGAACCAAATGCTCCCTGCAAATTACCGACAATGATTTGCAGTGGTTGTGTTAGCAGAATTTCCGCTAAATGGACAGCATCAAAACCGATTACCGAGTCTATGCTGGTAAATTTCAATTTGTTTGGAGAATTAGGATTCTGACCTCTTGGAGTTCTGTAGTAATTTACTGCTCCCACAAGATCGATATCAGTCATACCAGCTTCTTCCCTTTCTGCATGACTATTAGGAATCCACTGTGTAACCATAGGTTCGGCTCCACGCGCTTCAGCAGTGCGTTGTTGAGCAATTCCCTCTAAAACTTTGATTGGATCTCCTTCACGATATCCACGACCGATATTCGCGCCGACGACCGTACCAACTGCTTTGATGCGACGCTCTGTCATTGCAGCATTTACGGCATATCCGCCTCCTGCACAAACACCTAATACGCCAATACGATTTTCGTCGACATAAGCTAGTGTCGTTAGGTAATCAACTGCACAACGAATATCCTCAACACGAGCAGCTGGGTATTCGGCATAACGTGGCTCGCCTTCGCTTTCTCCTTGAAAGGAAGCATCGAATACAATCGTTACATACCCTAGCTCTGCAAGTTTCTCCGCGTAAATGCCAGCTGTTTGCTCTTTACAGCTACTGCCCGGATGAACGCAAACAATTGCTGGATTTTGTTTCTTTTCTAAAGCAAATTCAGGTACATTTACAATCCCCGAAATTTGTAGTCCATGTGCATGAAATTTTACTTTCTTATTAGTAACTGGCACAGCTATAACCACCTTTATTCAAGAATTAAATACACTTGTGCGTATTAATCGCCTCGTGTATATTTATTTTAAAATAAAGGAATAGTTGATTCAATTACCACATTACGCAAGATGAGTATTAATACACAGATTGCTTGTGTTGTTTACAAATTTGAGGAGGACTGCTGTGTGGACAAAATAGATCGAAGAATTTTAAAATCTCGACAGGCTATACAATTGACGTTTTTACAAATGTTAGTTACGGATGGATTTGACGAAATTACGGTTAAACATATTGCGGAAACAGCCAACATTAGTCGAAAAACATTCTACCTACATTACCTTGATAAATACGATTTGTTAGATAAGATTGTGGATGATCATATAGCACAATTGCGAGAAATATGTGATCAAAAACAAGACAAAGGCATCATAGAAGGTTCGATATTATGGTTTGCCTATTTTGAGGAACATAAATCATTTTTTGCGGCATTATTTAAAAGTCAAGGTGCTTCATCATTTCGTAAAAAGCTATTGTCTTTTACAATGTGGGAGATAAATAAAAAGCTTAATGAAGATTCGCATCCCATTATCGATAGGCATATTTTTTTGAAGTTCTTAGGAACGGCAACAATGGGAGTATTGGAATCTTATGTACTAGAAGAAGTAGATAGTGATATTGAAACTGTAGCAAAGCAAGTTGTGCAGCTATATGAAAAGCATATTTAGATTCCTCAAGATAGAAAGCTCACCATGGAAGTTGGAAAATCAAAACAATAAGTTTAATTTCTCCTTTTTAGTATAGAGAAAGTAGTCATTTTCTCCCTTCAAAAAAACAGCCTTTAAAAATAAGTTTGATTGTAGGGATTGTATACCTATCAGCTGTATAGGAAAATCAGTTATATGTAATGGTGAAAAGCTCCCCCTGTCCTTTTAATCAATCATAATTTTAATCAGGCTTAGACATAAAGAAAGGTGCCTCTTAAAGACACCTTAAACGTAAATATGCTTGGTCACATCCTGAGTAATTTTCAATATAAATGGTCACAAATTCAGTGTTTTCTTGTGATCAAAGAGACAGTTTCCTAACCTTTGGTTACTAACGATTGTCCACTTTCTCCGGATACAAATCATGATTCATTAAACGGTGTTCCGCCATTGTTTCGTACTTCGTTCCAGGCTTCCCGTAATTCGTATACGGATCGATGGAGATTCCGCCTCTTGGTGTGAATTTCCCCCAAACTTCGATATAGCGGGGATCCATCAGGTCAATCAAGTCATTCATGATGATGTTCATGCAGTCTTCATGAAAATCGCCGTGGTTTCTGAAACTGAAAAGATATAGCTTCAAGGATTTGCTTTCCACCATCAGCTTGTCTGGAATATAGCTGATATAAATGGTTGCAAAGTCCGGCTGTCCTGTTTTTGGGCACAGGGACGTAAATTCCGGACAATTGAATTTAACAAAATAATCCCGGTTGATATGCTTATTTTCAAAGGATTCAAGAATGTCCGGGGAATATTCGAATAAATAGTTCGTTCCTTGGTTTCCTAATAGAGTTACGCCTGTCAGTTCTTCGTCTTTTCTTCCGCTCATTTTCATTTCTCCTTTATACGCCGCGTTTATTTCCCCATAACAGCGTGTGCAGCTGCGGGAGAACGCGGACAAGATTTAATTGTTCATCCTCCATTACCTCATCAATTAGCCATTGGTAGCGGCTCATCAGTGTTTTCATCAAGGCTTCATCATCTGTTGTAGCTGTATCGTCATTTCCGACCTGCAGATAAAACGGAATACCGGGATACGTCAAGTGGACCTTTTTTGCAAAGGCGAGATCCTCAGCATTGAATATAACAACTTTTAAGCTAGCTGAAGAGAGGGTACCAGCATCCCTCAAACGGGTAAAAATACTGCTTAGCACATCAAAATCTGTTTTCATCCCTGAGCTTGGGGGCTTAGGGGATATGGTAAGGTCATCGATTTCCGTAAACCAATCCTGGTAGCGGCTTCCCTGCGTTTCAAGAGCGATTTCCATCCCTTTTTCTTTCAGCCGTGCAATGACCGGCTGTAAATTTTTCAGCAGCGCCGGATTTCCTCCGGATACCGTCACATGCGAAAAACGGTTTCCGCCAACCCGGGTGAGCTCTGCCCACACCTGCTCGGCATCCATCTGGATGATTTCATTCTTCGCGGAACCGTCCCATGTAAAAGCGGAGTCACACCACGAACAGGAATAGTCGCAGCCTGCCGTTCGAATGAACATTGTTTTCTGGCCGATGACCATCCCTTCCCCCTGGATCGTCGGGCCGAAAATTTCAAGAACCGGAATCGTTTCAGCCATTGCTTTTCACCTTCTTCGGACGAAAGACCACATAGCTTGTCGGTGTTTCTCTGACAAATACCTGTACACAGACAGGCTTGCCGGGAAGCTGATCCAATTCTGCCTGAATCACTTCACTTATTTTTCGGGCAACTACTTCTGTCGTCGGAAAATCTTCTGGACTCCCGGACTGAAAAAGGGCATGCTCATTTAAAATCGTATGATCAAATTGTCCATGAACAAGATTTTTCAGCGTTTTGAAGTTTACAAGAAACCCTGACTCATCAAGCGTGTCTCCGGCAATCGTAACATTCACAAAATACGTATGACCATGAACATTCCGGCACGGGCCTGCACTCTCATGAGGAACATAATGGGCGGCAGACAGATGCATGTCTTTATTGAGCTCATATTGATAGTCATGGTTCACTTGAGGGTAAATCTGCTGAATCATTGCGCCGCCTCCTTTTTGTTCAAATAGGCTTCAAGGCCACTTTTTCGTAACACACATGCCGGGCATTCCCCGCAGCCATCTGCCGGAATTCCGTTATAGCATGTGAGGGTTTTCGTCCGGACATAATCAAGGGCTCCCAATTCATCTGCAAGCTGCCACGTTTCTTCTTTGTTAAGCCACATAAGCGGTGTGTGGAAGACAAGCTGCTCATCCATGGCCAGGTTTACGGTCACATTGCATGATTTTATAAATTGATCCCGGCAATCCGGATAGCCGCTGAAATCTGTTTCACAAACACCGGTAATGATATGCCTGGCCCCAATCTGATTGGCCAGAACGGATGCGAATGATAGAAACAGCAGATTTCTGCCAGGAACAAAAGTCGATGGGAGCTCGCCTTCTTTTTGTTCAATTACAATATCATTTCTTGTCAATGCGTTCGGTGCAAGCTGATTCAAAAGGGACATGTCCAGGACGTGGTGCCGGATGCCCTGCTCTTTTGCAATGGATTCGGCAATCTCAATTTCAAGCTTGTGGCGCTGATTATAATTAAATGTGACGGCTTCTACTTCTTTATAATTCTTTAGTGCCCAGAACAGGCATGTTGTGCTGTCCTGTCCTCCGCTAAAGACAACTAGCGCTTTTTCATTTTTCATGTTGAATCTCCTCCTGTTGACGGAGCTTCCAGTCACAACCATGTTTATCATGATTCAATTCGGTGAAATAATAAAGGCACCCCAATAGAGGTGCCTTAGCGAATGGTCTATAAAAAAACAAAAACAATATCCAAGGAACGCCTTTGATATTGCTGTCCTTAGTTTTTTATAGAGGGTTGTGCTAGAACCTCTCCCGTTCATTTGAAACGGATTTGTATTTAGCTGACCTGTTCACTATACATGAAAAATGGCCGTCTGCCAATAACAGGAGGAGCATTTATGGAAAAGAACCGTTTTTTGCAAGTAAGAGCCAGCTTCTGGTTTATCCCTTTGATTTATGGAATGATTGCCCTGTTACTGGCATATGTGAGTATGGCTCTTGACCAATATGCTTCAAAACATACGGAATTATACGATTACATACCTGACCTGTTTCTATCTGATATGCAGCTTGCTCAAACCATTTTAAGCTCGATCGCCACATCGCTATTAACCATGACGACCATCACGTTTTCTTCTATTTTGGTCGTGTTGACTACTTATGCAGCCCAGTTTTCTCCAAGAGCTTTGCAGAACTTTACGTCTGACCGCAGCTCTCAGCGCGTTCTTGGCATGTTTACCGGCGGATTTGTTTATACGATTGTACTATTGCTTTTAGCAAAGGGTAAAAGCGGCGACTTGTTTATTGTCCCCGCTCTAGCCATCGGTGTTGCTTTCGCATGCCTTGCTGCGTTTGTCTACTTTATCCATCATTCGGTCGCGTCAATTAAGGTCAGCAACCTGATCTTTCAAATCGCAAGCAAAACAATGAAGGCGTGGAAGGAAAATTATGAAGAAGATCAAAGCCTTAATGCCATGAGAGATTACGCTGGAGCGGAAGAAATTACTTCAGGAATAGACAGACAGCTGAAGAGCAAAAAAGCCGGATACATACAGCACGTGCAAGTACGGGAATTGATTCAGGCAGCTGAAAAATCAAAGATAACCATAAAAGTTGAAAAATCATTAGGCAGCTACGTAGATGAAGGAACACCTCTGCTTACCTATTGGGGACAAGATGAGCTAAGCGATGCTGACAGCCTGCTGAATCAGATTCTGATCATACCTGAGCAGGAGCCTGTCAGGGATGTGGGGTTTGGCATCCAAAAGCTTTCAGAGATTGCCATTCGATCCATTTCTCCGGCATTTAACGATCCATATACAACTGCAAATGCGGTTGAGCATATTGCACGGATTCTAACCCGTCTTGGGAAAAGCTACACTCCAACACCCTATTATACGGATAAAGCACAAAGACTGCGTGTCATTTTTCATAAACCCTCCTTTGAGGATTTGCTTTATAAAAGCTTTTATCTGATCAGACACCATGGAAAAGAAGACACAGCCGTTATGCATTCCATTTTATCTGCCCTTACCATAGTGGCGGAAAACAATGATAAAGAAGTAAAAGACATCATCTGGAAATTTTCATGTTATATTCTTGAAGGGCTGCAAGAGGTTGATTGGATCAGCCTTGATCGGTCCTATCTTAACCATCAGTTTCAAAAACTGGCTCACGCCTGCTGCAGAGATGGTCAATTTGAGGGAATTAAAAAGGGGCTTTCTGATGAGAGCAAATGATTAGTATTGAAACCTCCGTGATACCTTGTGTGATCATTCCGGGGGTTTTGCTTTTTGTATAGGTGCTAAGAACAAATATGGGTTATGCTGATTGGAGCGGAAGGTGAGAAAGCACTGAAGCAGGTAAAAAAAGGTAAAAAAGCAAAGGGCGAGACGCATTAAAAGACCACCTGAATACAGCTTTTTCTTATTTTTTTACTGTTCCGATTCCTTTCGCACCATGACTCTGAATGATTTTTTTTACCCGTTCTGTCAATGAATTCTCAATATGCAGAATAATAACTACCTCTTTTTCATGTTTTTTTAAGAAAGGCTCTTTTCTTTTTTTCTTGTATAAATATTCGACAGAAAAGCCAGATATCATACCAAAAATCAGTCCAATCGAGCCCCAAATGACTGGTCCCCAGAATAAGGAAAGACCATAAATAACCCCTAAAAGCATGAATACTGCCCCAAAAACACCAGCTAAATCCAGCAGACTCTTTTGATCATCAGAGAGATCCGTATCAAACAGGGTTTGAAATTCTCCCAGTCGTTCCATAGGAATGGCCATAATCTGCGTTTGATGGACTCCCGCTTTTTCTATTTCTGTTAAGAGCAATTCAAGCGAAGTAGAGTATGTGAAAGTTGTGATTAAGTAATTCAGCTTCACCACGTCCTTATCTACAGCGGCATTTTGAAATCCCGGTTCTGATAGCTGGCTTTCAAATGCTTTTCCAGCTCTCTGTCAAAAAGCTTATTGTATTCAACTGTACTAACATAACTGTCATAAGCGAGAAAAACATATAATGAAGGCAAAAAAAGAAACCATTGAGGATTTGCGGTTTGGGAAACAAGTTCAAATTCGCCTCTTACAGTATATAGGACACATTTATAAAGACCAGAATAATAGGCGGTAATGATCCATAAGAAAACACCAAATACGATGGATGGAAGGCGATTTAGATAAAAATGTCCAAGTCCCGGTGTAAGCAGAGACCAAAATAAGGCATAGCCAGGTTTTCGTTTCTCAAGGACATTGATTTCAAGAGGATTTATATTTTTCATTTGAATGGGTGCGCCTTCCCGGACCGACAAAATATAGTATTTATTGTACTCAATGGCCTGCCTGTAACTATCCCAAATGATAAACACATAAAACGTTACATAAAGCCATAGCCATTCCTCATTCATGACCTTTAAGGCAGCTTCCGGCCTGCCTGTCATACTGTAAAAAATCCCCTCATTTAAATGAGCTATATTATTTGCAAAAACTTCCCAGACCATTAGCAAAAAGCCGGTTATGTATTTCCCTAATAGGACGTGGCCAAATCCCGGAAAGGATGCAGACCACCAGGCAACAATAAATGGATTTCTCAAATGAAACAAGTTTGTCATATATGGATTGACGGTGGCAATCATCCTCCGTCGCTGAGAAGAATTTACAGGCACCAGGCTCCCTCTTTTCTTAAGGAATCCGTACTATTTTGTCCAATAGCATCCATGCTATTCTATAGGATGCATTGTGCCGTATGGATTCAAATTAAACTTTGCAAAATTAAGAAAAAAGCTGCCTTTAAGAGGCAGCCATTAAGACCTTTTTGAATCCTTATCTGTTTCCCTAGATAGCTCTTTCAGTGATTTCACTTCACCATGAGGGTGCTGGGCTTGCTTATGATCCTTCCATTGTCGTTCTTCCTGTTTTTTAGATTGGCTCATTGTATTCATCCTTTCCTCTCGATTACCTTTAGTTTCTTTAAGAAGAGAGGATTTATTCTTCAGGCTTATCAGGATTGGTTTTTCTGAAAACATAATATAGCCCAATGATGATAGCGGCAAGTGGCCAGAAACTTCCTCTAAAGGAGAGAAAATGTTCCGCAAAAAAGAAGCCGCCAACTGCGGAAAGCACGCAGATCGGAATGAGCAGCCCTCGCTCCCTGCCTCCAAAAAGCCAGAGCTCAAACAAGCCAAAAGCAGCAGCAAGGAGATAAACTGGCCATGTGCTGCCTGCGTAATTCCAGCCTGCAGCTGTTTCAAAAATGAACAGCAGCCCTAAGACAAGTAAGACACCACCCGGCAAAAGGAGGCCCGCCTTCTCCTTTTTGCAGCCTCCAAGGAAAAAAGCGATATGAAAGGCACCCGAAAGAATTAAAAGTATAAACGGCCATGCATATACTCCAATTTCCGTAAAAATCCCTAAAGATTTTAAAAAGTAATACAGTCCAAACAGAATAAGAAACAAACCAAACAGCTTTTTATGGTTACTGCCCATATTCTCCTCTCCTGTCTGCAACTTTCTATAGTTTATGCATTGCTTTTTCGGAAAAGAGTAAAAAAAAACACCTGCTTTAAAAGCAGGTGTTTAGTGGTTCTTTCAAGTTGTACTTGCTACACTTCGATCTACTTGTTCAAGAACAGCACTTGGACTTTCCTTAACTTGCCTTGTCAGTTCCAAATATTTAATGTGATGATTTTCCATGTCCCGAACTTTAAATGTAAAAGACCCAAATTGAACTGTATCGCCTTTTTGGATATCAAACTTTTCAGTCAGCACCCAGCCGCCAATTGTATCAACATCTTTATCATCAATTTCGAGGCCGAACATATCGTTTATTTCACTTACTAGGACTTTCCCATCTAAAATATAGCGGTTGTCGTTGATTTTTTGAATGTTAGGAACTTCATCTGTATCAAATTCATCACGAATTTCTCCAACAATCTCTTCTAAAATATCCTCAACCGTTACAAGACCGGCTGTTCCCCCATACTCATCAATCAGGATCGCCATGTGGATCCGTTCCTTTTGCATCTTCACAAGCAGGTCCTGAATCGGAATCGATTCAATCACTTGGATAATCGGACGAACATATTCCTTAAGAGAAAAAGAATCCTTGCTGTTTTTCTGAATTAAATTCGTGAACACCTCTTTGATATTCACCATTCCAATAATATGGTCCTTATCGCCGTCTGTTACCGGATACCTTGTGTATTTCTCATTTTGCATAATTTCGATATTTTGATCCATTAAAGAATCAATAGACAAGGAGACGATTTCCGTTCTGGGAACCATGATTTCCTTTGCAATCCGGTTATCGAATTCAAAGATTTTGTTGACATATTTAAATTCAGATTGATTAATTTCACCGCTTTTATAGCTGTCTGAAAGAATGATTCGAAGCTCTTCTTCACTATGTGCCAATTCATGCTCAGATACAGGCTTTAGTCCGAATAAACCAGTTACAAATCTGGCAGAGCCGTTAAGGGCCCATATAAAAGGGTACATAATGGTATTGAACAGAATGAGCGGACGCGCGAGCAGCAAGGTAATTTCCTCTGCTTTTTGGATCGCTAACGTTTTAGGAGCCAATTCACCAATAACGACGTGCAAAAAGGTCATGATGGCGAATGCAAAAGCAATAGAGATAACCGGTGTCAGTGCCTCTGGCAAACCAAGCTGAACAAATAGCGGTTTTAGCATATGTTCAAAAGTTGGTTCCCCAAGCCACCCGATTCCAAGCGCTGTCACAGTAATTCCAAGCTGACAGGCTGATAGATAGCCATCCAAATTGGAAATGACGCGTTTTGCTGCTTTCGCGTTTTTATTTCCTTCCGCGATCAGCTGGTCAATACGAGAACTTCTTACCTTTACAATAGCGAATTCAGATGCCACGAAAAACGCGGTTAATCCAATCAATATTGCAATGAGCAATAAATTTACTATGTCCAAATATGTTCCTTGTTCCGTAATTTACGGAAAAGGAAGTCACCTCCTGGGTTGATTATAAAATGGCCATCATCAATTGATGGCGGTGCCGGATTCAGCGGCAAAAGTAAACCGTTCCAAGGTTCTTACAATCGGCTTTGAGCCGGCAGATCATTCATTTTACAATATTGTATGAATAATCTAAAAAACTGCCTTCCACTCAAAATCCGTCAACATGCATCCGAAGTATTTCATCGGATGGTTCCGGCCGTTAATTGTGGCCGATAAGCATGAAGCAGCCTGATACGGGAAAACCGAATGATCGGCTGGATCCCTTAAATACTTCAACATGTTCACTGCCCCATCTTATCACCCCAATCTTTGTATAGTTACTAGAATCATATACGAAAGAAAAGTATCCAGTCAAACATAACAGTTTTCCAATTTCCTTATAAATATGACGAAAATTCTAGAAAAATACTTGGTTACCATCTTATATCTCATTTTTTCATTGGATTGGAGGGTTTTTCATTATCCAGTCCCTAGACGAGCTATAACAAAAAAAAAGCGCAAGCGCTTTTTTTGTTATAGCTATTTAAAGGAAGGAGCCACTTTATCTGCAAATTGCCGGTAGTCAATTAAATAAAAATCGGCCCCCTCCGAATCATTTTGAAAAAGACACGTTTTTATTCCGAGCTTTTTCGCCGGAAGAATATCCAGTTCCCGGTCACCTATAGCAAGATCAATATGGTGTTTTTGATGAAGGTATATATAAGATGCCGGATCTGGCTTTCTGGGATATCCATCATCACCTGCTACAATTTCATCGAAGTAATGCTCCCACCCGTAATAATTTAATATTGCATCCACTTCACTTCTTGTTTTATGAGTCATGATTACATTTTTTGATGCGTGTTTCAGCACCTTTTCTACATATGGGAAGGGCGGCTTTAAAACAGGAGACAATGCCTTTTCATTTCGTTTAAAATCGGCAATATCCTCGTCTGTCATCCCAAAGGTGCTTGCAGCATGAGAAAAAGATACCTTCAGCTGTTCAAATATATGCTCTTTTTTCACTTCAGACTTTAAAAGCTTGTACATCGTTTCGGTAAACGCCGGGTACGTATTAAACAGTGTCCCGTCAAAATCCCATAAAATATGCATGTCAACTATCACCCTTATCCTTCAGCTAAGTCCTCTGTACTTAGCCGTAGTAAGTTCCTGAATGTATTCCTTCAAGTCAGGCATATCCGCTTCCCGGGCAATCCGGATTGATCGTTCAATATCATACGGAACCCGGATAAGCTGGATAGAGAACGGTCCTTCCGCCTCTTCACCTTCAAGCCCCTCAAGAACGGCATAGGAGGCCTGGGTCATATCGAGCGGGTTCCCCACACTGCCTGTATTAAACAGCATTTTTTCCTTATATTGGTGAACAAAAGCCTGATGAACATCTCCATAGCCTGCTACATCTGGCCGCTTTGAAGATTTTCCAGTCATTTCTGTATCTTCGAACATGCTCATTCTTCGTTCAATTGAATCCCATGGCTGAATCCTTGTATATATGCTGTAAGGCGAAGCATGAAATAACCGGATTAGTCTGCCGCTCATGGTCAGTTCAGCTGAAAAAGGAAGCTTTGTTAAATAGCGGCGGTCCTCATCAGTCAGCTGATTCTGATGCCATTTCAATGTCTCAAATTCGGAATCCTTTGTTATAAAATCATCCCAATTTCCTTTAACCGTAATTTCACAATGCTTTCTAACCATCGCAATCGCGTCATGAGATTGAGGACCTTTCCCTACCAAATCTCCCAGGCAAATAATTTTTTCGATTCTTCTATAATGAATATCGTCCAGAACGGCTTCAAGAGCCGGGACATTACCATGTATATCTGAAATAACAGCTATACGGTTCAATCGACTTCACTCCTTCTTCCAGACAGATTCCATTCTACCATAAGATCATCCCCTCTTTGGTTTCTTTTTCAGAAGCAATGCTCCTAGAAATAAAAGGCTTATGTACCCAATGACTGGATAAATGGCAGAAATTAATTTCCCATATCCAATAAAGCTTAAGAAAAAACAAACCGCCAAAATGATGGCAATCATCACCATTCTGGGAACCTTGAAAAATTGAGAAAGAAGACGCTCCATCCCGTATAAATTTCCAATAATAGAGGTGAGCACTTCTCCGAAAATTACCAGCACGTACAAATAATAAGCAGCCGAAAAGACTGTATTCATTACCTCAGCCATCGGAACTTCAAACTTTACAGCACCTGGGACATAAAGAAGAGCTAAGTGGCTGCCAAGCATAATGATCATTAATATCAGTCCGCCGAGCCTTCCTCCTTTTTTTAGTACGTTCTCATCTTTTATCTCAGCTGCAAGGGGGACGAGAACAGCCTGAGCAAGTCCGAGGTTATAGGCGGCATAGCAAACAGAGGAAACGGCCCAGCCGCTATCGGAGAGCCTAAAACCGGTCAAGACAGTCTTCAATCCCCCCTCTGTTATAGAGCTTGTCATGACTACCAGACTAAGCAGAAGCAGCATCGGCACAACCAGCATATTAACACCGACAACTCCATGCAAGCCCTTCGCCATAATGATTAAAGTTAAAAGAATGCTAATCAGCACCCCGACTGAGTGCGGAAGCGCTAATCGTTCTTCAAATATCGCTCCAGCTCCCGATACCATGACAGAGGTTACCCCAAATAATAAGAGCAGCATGACTGCGTTTACTGCCTGCCCTGCATGCTTTCCTAATAAAAATAGATTCAATTCTTTAAAGGAGGGAGCTTGAATTCTTGATGCAATCACCATCAGCTTGGTTCCAAGGTGAATAAACAAACTTCCTGCAAGGAGAATCCCGATGGTTCCCGCCGCACCAAAACGGGTAAAGAATTCCACAATTTCTTTCCCAGTTGCAAAGCCTGCCCCGACAACTGTTCCAACATACACAAAAGCAATCTGCACGATGATAAAGCTCTTATTTTGCATGACGGTCCATCCCTCCTCTTCTATATAAAGCTATGAGACAAGTTCCTTGAAAAGAAGGATAAAGATGGATTAAAGTTCTTTTCAGCCCCAAAAAATTTTCTCAAACAAAATACTTGAAAGTCAAAAAAGGTCAAATTATAATAATAGTCAAAGATAGTCAAAGTCAGTTGAATTTTAAGGAGGTTGTTTTTTTATGCAATGTCAAAACTGTAAGCAAAATCAGGCAACCGTTCAATTACATGTTCAATTTAACGGAGCCCGTAAACAATTACAGCTCTGCAATACATGCTTTTCACATTATGAAAGTCAAATCCCTTCCAGCGGTATCAGCGGCGGAGGATTCTCTTCCTTCCCGTTCGATCAGTTCTTTAAAAATGCTGGCAGTCAGGATGAAGGGACACCTGGTGCAGAGAATCAAAAATCAAGCCGCAATGGCGGAGGGCTTCTTGACCAAATGGGCCGCAATCTTACCCATGCTGCCAAAGCGGGGCTTATCGATCCAGTCATTGGCCGGGAAGATGAAGTAAACAGGGTGATTGAAATTCTTAACCGGCGCAATAAAAACAATCCGGTTCTTATTGGTGAACCCGGTGTTGGTAAAACAGCTGTAGCTGAAGGTCTCGCATTGAAAATTTCTGAAGGAAACGTTCCATCTAAATTGATGAAAAAAGAAGTGTATTTGCTCGACATAGCATCACTCGTTGCCAATACGAGCATGCGCGGCCAGTTCGAAGACCGGATGAAAAAACTCATAGCTGAGCTTCAATCACGTAAAAACGTCATTTTATTTATAGATGAAATACACCTAGTAGTCGGAGCGGGATCTGCGGAAGGCTCTATGGATGCAGGAAACATTTTAAAGCCTGCACTTGCACGGGGTGAAATGCAGCTAATTGGGGCAACTACTTTAAAAGAATACCGCCAGATTGAAAAGGATGCTGCTCTGGAGCGCCGCTTCCAGCCAGTCATGGTTCACGAACCATCCTTGGATAAAGCCATTGAAATCCTGCAAGGCATTCAGTCAAAATATGAGGATTATCATGGAGTTACATTCAGCGATGAAGCCATCCGGGCTTGTGTAACTCTTTCTCACCGCTACATTCAAGATCGTTTTCTGCCGGATAAAGCGATTGATTTGCTTGATGAGGCCGGTTCAAAAGCCAATCTGAAAGCAGACCGGGTTGAGGAAGCCGATATTCACGATCAGCTCAGCAAACTCGCGAAAGATAAAGAAAAAGCGGCAGCTGAAGAGAATTATGAGCTTGCGGCAAAACTCCGCCACGAGGAGATTCTTCTTGAAAAACAGCTTGAGAAACAGGATCATCAAGAAAAAATGATTGTTGGCCTCAGCGAAATCCAGGCCATTATTGAACAGAAAACCGGTATTCCTGTTGGAAAGATTCAAGAAGATGAACAAGCTAAGATGAAGAATCTTGAAGATAGTCTTGCTAAAAAAGTAATCGGCCAGGGAGAAGCGGTACAAAAAGTAGCAAAAGCAATTCGCAGAAGCCGTGCCGGTTTGAAACGCAAAAATCGTCCTATTGGGTCATTCCTTTTCGCAGGTCCTACAGGTGTGGGAAAAACGGAGCTGACCAAAACATTGGCAGAAGAGCTTTTCGGAACGAAAGACTCCATGATTCGTCTTGATATGAGTGAATATATGGAAAAACACGCTGTATCCAAAATTATCGGCTCCCCTCCTGGATATGTGGGACATGATGATGGCGGACAGCTCACAGAAAAAGTCCGCCGAAATCCATACACCATTCTGCTTCTCGATGAAATTGAAAAAGCTCATCCTGATGTACAGCACATGTTCCTTCAAATCCTGGAAGACGGGCGTTTAACGGACAGTCATGGACGTACGGTCAACTTTAAGGATACGGTCATCATCATGACCAGCAATGCAGGCACTTCCGAAAAACGAATGACTGTAGGATTTGATACAGAAGCAACAGCAGCCATAAAAGAGAGCACACTGCTTGATTCACTTGGAACATTCTTTAAACCGGAGTTCCTGAATCGCTTTGATGCAATCATTGAGTTTCAATCCCTCGAAAGAAAACATATGCTTTCGATCGTTGAGCTCATGCTTGAAGAACTTCAAGAAACTTTACATGAAAAGAACATGAAGCTGACCGTTTCTGATGAAGCAAAAAACAAATTGGCTGAACTGGGATATCACCCTGCATTCGGTGCACGGCCTCTTCGCCGGGTCATCCAGGAACAGCTGGAAGACCAAATAACTGACCTGCTCATTGATTACAATGAACTGGATCATGTACAGGCAAATGTTGAAAATGGGAGCATCACAGTTTCGAAATCCGATAAAATATAGAGGTCTTTCTGAAAAGTTCTCCTTAGAGAAAATAATTGAAATAACCCCCCTTATGAGCATTCGGGGGGTTATTTTTTATAAAAATTTGAACAATTCCTCCTGACTCCTCCTTCTTTATTAAAAACAGGCATCTATCCGATTCATTTTTATCTCGATCTCCTTACAATGAGAAGGTATGAAAAAGGAGGAGCTTCAGCACCATGAATGAATACGGACTTTGGAAGCTAAAAAAACTGGAAGAAGAGAAAGCAGTTCAGTTAATCGAACGGGAGCAGCTTAAAGAAGAATTCAAAGAGATGGAACGTAAAACGAAAAGGGAAAAATAAAAAGGCAGCTTATGATCCGTACCGGTTATTTCAATGCCCGCTCCCCATTTTGTCAATCCCCCGCCGCTCCCCAATAAAATGCCAAAACAAACAGCCCTCCGGTTCAGAGGGCTGTTCTTTTTCCTTTATTATAATGCTTTATCATCCACTTGATTCAGCCACTCGGTAATTTCACCAACTACGGATTCTACGGTGCCTTCATCAAACGGTGATTTCAGGCCAGCTGCTTCTACCAGTCCAAGGAATGCTTTGCTTCCTCCCTTCTTGCACAGGTTCAAATAGCTGCTCCAAGCCGCCTCTCTGTCTTCATGAAGCTGTTTCCAATACTGAAGCGCACAAATTTGGGCCAGGGTGTAATCAATATAATAGAAGGGCGAATTATAGATATGACTTTGCTTTTGCCAAAAGCCCCCCTGCTCGAGATAATGGCTGTCTTCGTATTCACGGTGTGGAAGATATTTCTTTTCCAGCTCTCTCCACGCAAGGTTTCTCTCCGCTGGTGAAGCATCTGGATTTTCATAGATGAAATGCTGAAATTCATCGACTGCAACTCCATAAGGGATGAACTTAAGGGCTCCGCTTAAATGTGAAAATTTATACTTTTCCGTATCCTCTTTAAAGAAGAGCTCCATCCAGGGCCATGTAAAAAACTCCATGCTCATAGAATGGATTTCACAGGCTTCATGTGTCGGCCACTGATACTCCGCAACATCAAATCCGCGGCTCATGTAAACCTGGAATGCGTGCCCGGCTTCATGTGTCAGCACATCAATATCCCCTGAAGTACCGTTAAAATTAGCGAAAATATATGGTGACTCATAGTCCGCAATATACGTACAGTAGCCCCCGCCTGCTTTGCCTTTTTTAGCAAGCAAATCAAGAAGATTTTTATCCGCCATGAATTGGAAGAATTCATCTGTTTCAGCTGAAAGCTCCTTGTACATTTGTTTGCCGTTATTCACAATCCAATCAGGATCTCCTTTTGGGACTGCATTTCCTGATGTATATTCAACTGCCTCATCATAATAGACCATCTCATCCATGCCAAGGCGGTCTTTTTGCCGCTCATATAAGCTTGTCGCGATTGGAACGATATGCTCCACTACCTGTTTGCGAAATTTGCTCACCATCTCAGAGGTATAATCAATCCGGTTCATCCTTGCATATCCCAGTTCCGTAAATGTACGGAAGCCAAGCTTCTTCGCAATTCTGGTGCGGATTTTCACAAGCTTGTCATAAATTTCGTCGAACTTTTCCGATTGGCTCGAAAAAAATGCAAATTTTGCTTCGCTTGCCCGTTTGCGCAAATTCCGGTCTGTAGACTCTGCAAGGGGCTGAAGCTGCACGAGGGTGTATTCTTTCCCGTCAAATTCAATTTTCGCTGAGGCTACAAGCTTCGTATATTCACTGGACAGCTTGTTTTCCTCCTGCAGATCTTCAAGAACCTCTTCCTTAAAGGTCTTCAGCTGGGTTTCAGCAAGATCAAAAAGCTGCTGCCCCCAATTCGATTCTAATTTTTCACGGTATTTCGAGCGGACCAGCGCCTCGTAAAACTCCGTTACAAGCGCCTGGATATGCGGCTGAAGATCGTCCATGAAATCCTGCTCTTCTTTGTAAAAGTCATCATTCGTATCAATTGAATGTCGGATATAGCAAATGTTTGACATCGTATCCGCTGCATTCCGGATTTTATAAATTTTTTTCATCGCCTGATCCTGATCTTCAAAACTATCAGCTACTTTAAATAACTGGAGGGCTTCCTTAAATTCTGTCTGTATTTGATTAAGATCTGGTCTTTTGTATATGTATTGTTCAAAACGCATGGTAACACTGCCTTTCCTATGAAATAACCTTCCTTTAGTAATTCTTCATCCAGTCTTAAAATCCCTTCTAAGGATGATTTCCTTTTTCCTATTAAGATTGGCACGATTTATCCGATATAGGTAGTAGACAAAGGGCTCATACCCGCACCGGTGCATTAAGAAAACCGGAATACAGATGTACAAAGGTTTGGTGAAGACATGGATAAAACAACACTCATAGGTCTCATTTTAGGAATCGTAGGAGTTGGTGTAGGGATGGTCCTTAAAGGGGTTAACCTCTCTGTACTGATCAACCCTGCTGCGATTCTAATCATCATCGTCGGAACTGCAGCCGCTGTTGTTACAGCTTTTCCGGCAGACGAAGTAAAAAGAGTCCCAAAGCTATTCGGGGTCTTATTTAAAGAAAGAAAAATACCGTCCATTCAAGAGTTGATCCCCATGTTTTCTGAATGGGCACAAGTCGCCCGGAAGGAAGGTCTCCTCGCACTTGAAGCAAAGCTTTCAGATGTGGATGATGTGTTCCTGAAAAATGGATTGAGCATGGCTGTTGACGGACAGAATGCGGATTTTATCCGAGATGTGATGAGTGAGGAAATAGAAGCGATGGAAGACCGCCATGCATCAGGAGCAGCTATTTTCACTCAAGCAGGCACATACGCTCCAACACTAGGAGTTCTTGGAGCTGTAGTCGGACTGATTGCCGCTCTCTCCCATATGGACAAAACAGATGAACTTGGACACGCAATTGGAGGAGCTTTCATTGCGACCCTTCTTGGAATTTATACAGGATATGTCCTCTGGCACCCTTTTGCAAACAAATTAAAACGCAAATCCCGCCAGGAGGTTAAAATCAGAGAAGTCATGATCGAAGGCGTCCTCTCTGTATTAGAAGGACAGGCACCAAAAGCAATTGAACAGAAGCTGGCAACGTATCTCCCTGCCGGTGAAAGAGCAAAACTAAAGATGGAGGGTGAGAATTCAAATGGCTAAACGGAAGAGAAAAGAAAAGCATGATGAGCATATGGACGAGTCATGGCTCATTCCTTATGCCGATCTTTTAACTCTTCTTCTCGCCCTTTTCATTGTCCTTTTTGCCATGAGTTCCATTGATGCGAATAAATTTCAAATGATGGCAAGGGCTTTCAACAGCACCTTTGAAGGCGGTACTGGAATAATGGAGTATCCAAGCCCATTACCGGATGGAGAAATGGAGCAGCTGGATGTGACCAAGATCGAGCCCAAAGAACAGCAGGAACAGAAGCAAGAGCTTGAGAGGCTGAAGGAAGCGGAGAAGAAAATAAATGAATATATCACTAATAAAGGCCTCAATGCTAAACTGAAGACCTCTCTTACTGATGAAGGTCTTCTGATCACCATCAACAATGATATTCTTTTCGAATCAGGAAGCATTTATGTGCGGAAACGGGATGAGGATCTGGCAAAAGAAATCTCCCAGCTCCTTGTCATGGAGCCCCCGAGAAGTATTATTGTCAGCGGTCATACCGATAATATTCCCATTAATAACGGGGTATTTGATTCCAACTGGGAACTTAGTGTAATGAGAGCTGTCGAGTTTATGAAGCTGCTGCTTACAAATCCTAAGCTGTCTCCGGAATTGTTCAGTGCAAAAGGATATGGAGAGTTCAAACCAATCTCTAACAATAAGACCGCTGAAGGAAGACAAAAAAACCGCCGTGTTGAAATCCTCATCCTCCCTTTGGCCTCAAAAAACGCGGCCGAATAAAACAAGATAAAAAAAGACCTTCCGTAAATGGAGGGTCTTATTTTTGATCCTTAGCATGAAAACCAATGCGTTTCATCATTTCAATAGCCTGTGCTTTTTCTTCTTCTGAGAGAATACCGATAATGTCATCGATCTTCTGCTGATGAGATGGAAATATGTCTTCGATGAGAGCTTTTCCCTCATCGGTTATGTGGGCGTAAGTAACCCTGCGATCTTTATCACATGCTTTGCGGGCAAGAAAGCCTTTCTGCTCAAGCTTGTCCACTACATAGGTAATGCTTCCGCTGGCCAATAAAATCTTTCCTCCGATTTGCTGAAGGGGCTGATCGCCTTTATGGTAAAGCAGCTCCAATACACCAAATTCGGTTGGGTTAAGCCCAAAAGAAGTAATATGCTTGTTCATTCTGTCGTTAATCGCGCGGTAAGCCCGGGACAAAACAACAAATAGCTTTAGTGATTGTTCTGAATCATTCATTTTATATCAATCCTTCAAATTTAGAAAATCTTGAATTCCAACTAAATCATAGTAAAATATCCATGCGAAGTCAATAGAACGGTTTCAATAAACGTTCCATTCTATTGAAATGATTTCGCGATCCTCTTCTATCCTTTGTTTAATAGCGGACATCAAATTTCGATAAGTCTCCTCGATTTCTTCCGCTCCAAATTTTTTTAATAAAAATGTGTAAAGGACAAAGTCCCTCAGCTTAAGGAAAATAGAAATGCTATTTGCCATTTCCTCAGTAAAACTTCTTTCCTGTTCATATCCCTTTAAAAATCCACTGAAAAAGAGTGTGCATTTTTCCACAGGATTCGGCTCTCCATTCTTTTCAAGAGTCCAGGCATAGTAATAGAGGGGAATGGCTACGTCACTTGCAAACCAGTGATAGGAGCTGTCATCAAAGTCGAACAAATAAAGCTCCTCCCGGTGGTAATGAAAGTTCCCTGTATGCAAGTCAGAATGGATAAGGCCGAAATTGTTTTTTGTAAGTCCATTAAGCTTGCGAAGCAGTATATTCTTCTGCTGAAGAATTTCATCCGAAACGTCCGGTTTATACCGCTCTATATCAAGCAGTTCTTCTTCGTTCCAATGCGGTCTGCGGGTTTTGCCTGGAGCGGGCTCATATTCAATAGAGGCGTTATGCATTTTCCCTATCGTTCTGCCCCATTCAATAAACAGCGGTTCAGTCCATTGGGGCCCATCTGCGGTAATTCGATCGCCCATCGCTTTTTCAAATAAACAGCAGTAAAATTCGGTTCCTGTTTCTAAAGGAATCACATGGACATTGGCTCCATTTGAGTTAAATGGCCGGCTAACACGAATGCCTTTCCTATGTAAAAACTCAATCCATTCCAGTTCAGCCAGAAGCTGATCTAAGCTCCTGTGGCTGGAATGGGTAATTCTTAAAATGGCAGGAGCTCCATCAAGCTTAACTTCGTACACATAATTTTCCGCTTCGCCGAGTTTTTTAGCAATTTGAGCATCCGCACCAAAAAAATGAGCAGCCTCCTTAATGATTTCTTCATTAAATTGCTTCCGAACAGACGGTTCCATCTTTCTTCTCCTTTTATATAGCAAGAATGCTTTCAATTTCATTTAGGACTTCATAAGTGAGAATGACCTCAGAAGCTTTTGCATTCTCTTCAATTTGCTCTGGAGTAGAAGCTCCGACAAGCGTACTTGCAACATTGGGGTTTCTTAAGGTCCAGGCAAGTGCCAGCTGTGCCAGACTAATATCAAGACTGGAAGCCAGCTCAGAAAGCATAGACACCTTCCGATTCATAATATCATTTAAAATTTCCTTAACCCACGTGTTAACCTCTTCGTTGGATGCACGGCTTCCCTTAGGAATTTTGCCTTCCATGTACTTCCCTGTCAGTACCCCTTGAGCAAGAGGCGACCAAACAACTTGGGAAATTCCATTCTTTTCGCTGATTGGCATAATTTCTTCTTCTATATCACGGTGAAACATATTGTATTGCGGCTGGTTAACAACGATTCTCTCGAGCAGATAACGGTCTGCTACATGAACCGCTTCCTGAAGCTGTGCAGCTGACCATTCACTTACTCCTGCATAAAGGATTTTCCCCTGTCTGATTAAATCATCAATGGCTCTAAGTGTTTCTTCGAGGGGAGTTTCCGTATCATACCGATGGCAATAAAAGATATCTATATAATCCAAGTTCATTCTTTTCAAGGAAGAATGGACTTGCTCCATAATATGCTTTCTGGATAGACCTCTGTCATTCGGACCATCCCCTACCGGCCAAAATGCCTTTGTAGTTACAACATAGGATTCTCTTTCAAACGATTTCAGTGCCTTCCCCATAACCTGTTCAGCCATTCCTTTTGCGTATACATTAGCACAATCAAAAAAGTTAATGCCCGCTTCATATGCACTATGTATAATCAATTCCGCCGACTTTTCGTCGATCGTCTGCCCGAATGTAAGCCAGCTCCCAAGACTGATTTCCGACACCTTCAATCCTGATCTCCCTAACCTTCTATAATTCATCCCAATCCCCCCGTGTGTAATCGTCTACGCTTGTAGAGTGTTTGACAGAATTCCTTAAAATCACTCTAAACTTATCAGAAATTTCCAACATCGTAAAGGGAATTTGGGGTGAAACCATTCTACGAAAGACGACATAATCGGCCCGTTGACAGAGAATTGTCGAAATGAAACGCAGGCTTTTTAATTTACAGGCAGTTTGTGGTACATTTGAATGAGCTGGGAGAATAAGAAATGGAATGTTGAGGTGACACATGGACGACGTTTTTACCGGAAGTATTCTATCCGCCCTATCAACTGGATTGGGCGCTGTACCTATCTTATTTTTAAAAAATACACTCACTCATAAATGGCGCGATATCCTGCTGGCTTTCTCAGCTGGCATCATGATGACCGCCTCCATGTTCAGCCTCATTCCTGAAGCATTAAAAATTGGAGGAATGCTTCAAGTCGTGGCGGGATTATTTTTAGGAGTAATAGTTCTTACCATATTGGAGAAACAGATTCCCCATATTGATCTTGAGCATTCGAGAAGCGGAATACAATTTGATGAGAAAGCAATGCTGATCATTGCAGCTATTACTCTTCACAATCTTCCTGAAGGATTATCCGTAGGTGTAAGCTATGCGGCTGATGCAAGCGAAACGGGGAATTTGATTGCTTTCGCAATAGGCTTTCAAAACGCCCCGGAAGGATTTTTAGTCGCCTTATTTTTAATCAGCCAAAATATCGGAAGAATGAAAGCATTCTTAATTTCAACTGCTACCGGAGCCGTTGAAATTGTAACATCACTGCTAGGGTATTATTTGACTGCTTATGTAAATACGCTCGTCCCATACGGACTTTCTTTTGCGGCTGGAGCTATGCTGTTCATTATTTATAAAGAGCTTATTCCTGAAAGTCACGGCGACGGAAATGAACGCACAGCAACCTATGCCTTTATTACAGGGATAGTGATTATGCTAATGCTTATTGAGGCCTTCTAATACGTAAACAGGACTGGAAGCTTATTTCTCCCAGTCTTGTATTTTAATGCTCTGCAGCAGCCTGCTGCGACTCTGATGCAAATCCCCATTTGGCCACTCGGGTGACCAGTTTTGAAAAGGGTGTGGACGTCCGGTCCTCCCCCCATTCAAGCATCTGAAATTGATTCAACAGCTCGTCCAATTCCTGGCTGTACTTAACGACTTCGCTGCTCGTAAAGCTTTTAGATGTGGCAGCTGAAATCATTTCCTCTCTTTTCGCATTAATTTTAGTGATCAGTTCTTCTTTTTGTTCATGTACAATCACATTTTCTCCTCCTCATAGGATTTATAAAGCCGGGCATTTTCAAAAACCTAATTTTGTAAATTCCTAGAGAAAAATTTGCCGAATCATATATAAATATGTTACATAATTGTTAATATTTAGATTTTATTACTTTGTTCCCATTTTGCGAAGTAAGTAAACCTCTTTTTTATATAAAAATGTATAATTAAAATTCAATAAAAAATAAAAAAGTATATTTTGCTAATGCTGTCCAAACTTTATGGAATACCCATAGAGCCTGATCAGACGTGAGCAGCGCGGCATGGAGAATAATTCAGTCGGCGCACAATCTGGAGCCATCGCTTACGTTTTTAACGATAAAAGCCAAAACAAAAAGCCTGAGGAAGACATCCCCAAGCCCATTTGATTTCTAATCTGAACTTAATTCCCTTTTAATGCGACAGCCTTTTCCTTATGAACATCATCAATTGAGGTGACGCGGAAATCCTTTTCTTCCAGCTTGCTGATAATCTTATTCAGCTTCTTTTCCGTTAATTCATGCGATAGATTTACAACAATTCTCCGCAAATAATCCCCATTATCCAAGGTCAGCATTCCCTCTATGTTAACATCCTTTACGGTACTTACCAGTTCCTTGATCGCTCCCTTATGCTCCTTTGTTGCGACAGTCATTAAATATCCGCCTGTCTTCATACCGAAGGAATCCTCCAGTACTTCCATAATATTTGTATGCGTCATGATTCCAGCGAACTCCTGATCTTCATTGATGACAGCTAGAAATGGCAATCTTTTAATCGTTAAAAATGCTTTAATAAAGGATTCTTCCTCTAAAATAAATGCATCCTCATCTTTTATAAGCGACGCAATTGAATCTTCATCTTTTCCATCCATCTCATGGTAATACTCAAGGAGGGTTACTTTATAAATTAAACCGGCAAATTTTTTTCCGCCGTCACCAAGAACCGGAATGCTCCTGTATCCGGTTTCCTTCAATTGATCATATGCTTCCTTTACAGTACTTGAAGCATCACAGTACTTTACCTCTTCTTTTTTCACATAGTTATAACGGATTTTCATCATAGCCCTCCTAGTAAAGTAGACTGATAAGGATTTTAGAGAATTTTACACTTAAGGTGAGTATAAGTAAAGAAAATTATGATTTTTCAGTTAGTTAGTAGTCTTATACCTTTTAGTCTATGATTCTAATCCCATAAAAAGCTGTTATGTAAATTATAGTTTTGAATGACCGTATGATTGAGCTGCTGAAGAGATGAATTGGAGAACATACTAAAAACACCGGACAGTTACCGCGAGCCACTGGCCAATTTCGAGGCTGCTTTCGGCCGTTCCGCCCCTCATTCCGGCCAAACTTATTTTTCCAGCCGATCCCCTTTATTTTCCAGCCGGTTCTGCACTGATTCCAGCGAATTCCTTCTCTTTTCCGGCCGTTCCGCCCCTCTTTCCAGCCAAACTTATTTTTCCAGCCGATCCCCTTTGTTTTCCAGCCGGTTCTGCACTGATTCCAGTCGAATCCTTCTCTTTTCCGGCCGTTCCGCCCCTCATTCCGGCCAAACTTATTTTTTCCAGCCGTTCCCCTTTGTTTTCCAGCCGGATCTGCCTTGATTCCAGCCGACTCCTTTTCTTTTCCGGCCGTTCCGCGCCTCTTTCCAGCCAAACTTATTTTTCCAGCCGGTCTACTCCGTTTTCCTGCCGGTTCTGCCCTGGTTCCAGCCGAATCCTTCTCTTTTCCGGCCGTTCCGCCCCTCATTCCAGCCAAACTTATTTTTCCAGCTGGTCTACTCCGTTTTCCAGCCGGTTCTACCCTGCTTCCAGCCGAATCCTTCCCTTTTCCGGCCGTTCCGCCCCTCTTTCCAGCCAAACTTATTTTTCCAGCCGTCCCTCTCAATTTCCCAGCCGGAATGCCTAAATAGCCAGCTAAATTCACTCCCTCATCGGACAGGAAATTAGCCAGGGACAGATCCAGCTCTACAGGTTTTATATAATTAGTAAAGTGAACCACCCGCCGCCTAGCCCTCTTCAAAAATTAGCATGACGCTAACAAAAAAAGAAACGGAGAAATATATTCCCCGTCTCTTTCTTATTTTGCTTCTAATTCTTCTTTATCGTAAATCGGCACCCAGCCCTCTTTTGTAACGAAAATTCTTACGGCTACGACTTTGCGGTCTTCCTGAAGTGTAAAATAGTGGCGGATGTTTTCAGGAACGGAAATTAAATCGCCTGGTACAAGCTCAACATTGAAGAAAGAACCGTCCTTTGCCTGGATAATGAAAACTCCATGTCCGCTGACAATGAATCTTACTTCATCATCTGTATGGTGGTGTTCCTGCTGGAAATTTTTCAGCAGTTCTTCAAGATTAGGAGTTTTGTCAGAAAGTGAAATGATATCCTGCGCCTGATAGCCGCGTCTTTTGGAGATATCCTCTATTTCTGTTTTGAACACTTGCAGGATCTCTTCTTTTTCTTCATCAGACAAATCATACTTTTCCTCTAAATGTCCTGGAAGCTTTTGAATATCCCAGTTTTCATAAATGACTTCCTGCTTTTCTAAAAAAGCTGCGACTTGATCCTGATCGCTGAGTCTTTCACCTGTACTTTGAAAATAAATCGTTGCCATTGTTCTTCCCCCTATTAGTTAATTGGTAAAGCGCTGAATTGCTTGAGTTTCAGATGATAAGAGAATAGGAATTCGCAAGCTTCTAAATATTTTTTTGCTTCAAAGGCGTTTCTTCCCCATACAGTTATTCCATGATTCCTGATCAGAACGGCACCGGCATCTCCATGGACATGCTGGCCAAATACGCGGGCGAGCTCAGGAATGTCGGCATGATTCGGAATGATGGGGATGGTGAAGGAGGCCTCTTCGTCCCAAAGGCCAAAAGCTTTAATAATTTCCTGTCCTGTGAAGGTTATCTGCCCTTCTTGAGCATATAGCTCAGAAATCACATTGTTGTCCACCGTATGAACGTGCAGACTGCATCCAGCGTTCGTTCTTGTATAGACCTCGATATGAAGCTGAGTTTCAGCAGATGGCTTCAATGCCGTTTCTTCCGCCGGCTGCCCGCTGACGTCAACAAGCAAAAAATCCTCCGAACTTTCCTTCCTCTTATCCTTGCCGCTCGCCGTCACATAAAAGGTTAATGGCTCACTGCCCGTTTTGATTGCAAGATTGCCGCTTGTAGCAGGAAACCAGTCTCTTTCTGCAAGCTCACGTTTCACTTCAGCCAGCTCACGCCAGCGCTGTTCCATAATCGTCCTCACACACTCACCCTCCTCTTCTCTAAAATGCTCACAACATCATGGAATGTTTCAAACGGTTCGAATGATAAATGCTGTTCTTTCACCTTATCCAGCAAATAGTCCCTTGCAATAACAAGGTCAGCCATTTTTGCTGCTTCCAGGTCGGTAACAGAATCTCCGATTACAATAATTTCCTGATCAGCGCTTGCAATACCTCGAATGATGGAGGGTTTGCAGCAGCCGCACTCCATTTCACACCCACTGTCTGCATCACATGGATGCGGCCATTGAATAAGGATTTGTTCCCCATAAAAGTCCGCCTCATTGCAATAGATTTTTTGCTGCTCAATTTGACTAGTAAGAAGAGGATGAACAAAAAAATCAATTCCTCCGCTTACAATGTACAATTCGATCTTCTGCTCTTTTGCATAGGCTGCAAATTCTATAAATCCTTCCCGAATTTCGGCTTGATTCAAAACATAAGCGGTGATTTCTTCTCGTTTAGAAGAAGGCAGCAGAGAAAACATTTTGCCGACCCCTTCTTTAACTGAAATGGTTCGATTAAGGACCTGATTCTTTAGCTCCTCCCATTCAGGAGGGGCAAACTGCTTCATGATTTCGATAATGTTGTCATTTTTTGTGATGGTTCCATCGAAGTCGCAAAATATGACTGGCTTCATTTTGCCGCCTCGAGCTGGCCCCAGAGCTTTAGGGCCTTTTCCAGGTGCTCATCCGTCCTTGCTTTTTCTTCGAGTGTTATGCCTTCAAGAACCGCATCAACGGCTGAACGAAATGCTGCTGCTCCTCCTTTGGCTCCGTTCGGATGGCCATGAATCCCGCCCCCAGCATTGATGATGCTGTCATTTCCAAAATCCTTCATGATAACCGGCACCAGTCCAGGATGTATTCCAGCTGAAGGTACTGGAAATACTTGTTTAAATGGAGAGGAGACTGTACATTCCTCAGCTATTCCGAGGGCTTCTTTTCTCTTCAATGCCACACTGCCGTATGGAGACGGAAATAAAGAAAAATCTGCTCCAGCCGCGCGGATTAGTTTTCCCAAAATTAAAGAATACGAGAATCCATATCGCTCTGATGCTGCGAACGCCCCGCTCACAGCAGGATGAGCCATGATAGGAACCGGTACTTCATCATCCTCTGCCAGTGATTGCAAGACATCGAGCCCGTAAGCATGAACATTGAATAGCAATGCAGTGGCTCCAGCCTCTGCAGCGAATCTCGCTTTGTCGCGGATTTGAGACGTTCTTCCTGTAAGATTGACAGCATATAGAGCATTCTTTCCTGTCTCTTCCTTCAGCTGCTTTATGATTTGGCCGCCTCGCTTCACTCTTTCAAAAAATGGAGTCAGCGGATTTTCAAAGAGAATTTCATCATCCTTTACTAAATCCATCCCGCCGGCAAGCTGATCAAACAGCTGCTGCTCTAAATAATGTAAATCCTTGCCAATCACCCCTTTAAAAATGCTCATTAGGAGCGGCCGGTTATATACGTTCATCTTCTCTCTAATTCCTTCAATGCCAAATTTAGGCCCTGGAAAATGCTTTGCCAATGAATCAGAAAAGTCTAAGTCTAATAGCTTCACTTCACCGTCCAATGAAAGTTTCCCGAAAACCGTGGTTAATATGGCCGGCAGGTCGGAACTGAAATTGACTGAAGGATAAGCGATTTTAATAAGACCCTTCGTATATTGTCCTTCAAGATCCGTATCCTTCTCCAGTTCTTCCGCCGAAATGACGGTTCCCTTATGCTTTTTCAGCTGCTCTTTTTCAAGCTCGGGCAAATCAGTCCAGGAACCGATTGTCAGTCCAAGAGCAATTCCTTCTGCTTTTTTTTCTAAATTTCCCTTCCGGTCATGAACAAGATAGGTTGCGATAATTTCACTCATTTTTTTGTCCCTCGCTTTTGGTGAAAAAATAAAAAGCCCCTTCATCACAAGAGAAGAGGCTTTGCATCATTCATTCTGCAGTACCTTATCCCTCAGCATGTCTGCTGCAAGAATTAGCACCGTGCCTGAACATGATTCGTTCGGGTCGGTTGCCGGGCTTCATTGGGCTAGTCCCTCCACCTGCTCTTGATAAGTACAATATAGACCTGCATGGCATCTGCAGGTTTAAATTTTCAATTAATTTGGATTATTACAGGAATTAAGTACTCTGTCAACCTATTTTTTTATTTTACTTAATCGGCCGTCATAAATAGACCAAGCTTTGAAATGCGGGCGGCTGCTTGCTCAATCCGCCATTCATCTGTCAGCAAACCAACTCGGAGATATCCTTCTCCATATTGCCCAAAGCCATCGCCCGGTGCGGTGACCACATGCGCTTTCTCTAAGAGAATATCGGAAAACTCCTGTGATGTGTATCCATCCGGCACCTTAAGCCAGGCGAAAAAACTTCCCTTCGGCGCCTGAATATCCCAGCCAATGCCGCGAAAAGCGTTTACCAGTGTATTTCTTCGTTTCTCATACATTTGGACAAGTTTTTGTGTGCTGCCGCTCTCATCGAGCAGCGCTGCCTCAGCTGCATCCTGAACCGCACCAAACACACTAACATACATATGGTCTTGATATACATTGATTGCATTAATGACGGATGGATTACCTGCCGCAAAGGCCACCCTCCATCCTGCCATATTGAACGTCTTGGAAAGCGTATAAATTTCAATTCCGACTTCCTTTGCGCCAGGTGTCTGGAGGAAACTGACGGGTTTTTCACCATCAAAACCAATGGCTCCGTATGCGAAGTCATGCACGGTGCAAATATGATTCTTATTGGCCAGGTCAACCGTCTTTTCAAAAAACGCTTTATTCGCGGCAGCTCCTGTTGGGTTGTTTGGATAGTTCAGGAACATAAGCTTCGCAGAGTCCAAAATGTCAGACGGAATTTCCGTATAGTCCGGCAAAAACTGATTTTTCTCAAGCAATGGCATCATGTGCATCTTCGCTTCTGCCATTTCGACTCCAGACCAGTAATCCGGATAGCCTGGATCCGGTACGAGAGCAATCTCCCCTGGATTCATCAGACATTGAGGAAGCTCTACAAGACCGGCTTTCCCTCCAAAAAGGACCGCAATTTCCGTTTCTGGATCCAATGTAACGCCGTATTCTCTTTCGTAAAATCCTGCGGCTGCTTCCTTTAGTGATTGTTTTCCTCTGAATGGAGAGTACTTATGATTGGCCGGATCACCCGAAGCCTTTTGTAGTGCTTGGACAATATGCTCAGCAGTGGGCTGATCAGGATTCCCCTGGCCGAGGTTGATTATGTCATGCCCGGCTTTCACTTTGGCAGCCGCCTTCTGTGCCAACGAGGCGAAAAATTGCTCAGGCAAGCGAGTAAGCAAGCGCGATGGTTCAAAAAACTTCATTTTTTTCACCTTCTCAAAAAATTCTTGAAATTCTAGTCCAAAATCATATAGTGTTAGTAACAAAAAGTAAAGCTAAAATTTACCTGAAGGAAGCTGGTCTGAAATGAAACGAACCATTTGCTGCATACAATTCAATATTGCCTTTGGGGATCCTGAAGAAAATAAAAAGCGTGTGTCTCTTGCAATGGAAGAGGCAATGAGTAAGGAAGCGCCGGACTTTCTCATTCTTCCGGAATTGTGGAATACAGGCTACGACTTGACAAGACTTGAAGTCATCGCAGATGAAGAAGGCATTGACTCTAAAGCTTTCCTTTCAGAGCTTGCAAAAAAACACAGCGTTAATTTGATAGCGGGGTCCATTGCAAAAAAATCCGGCCATGAAGTTACCAATACGATGCTTATCTTTGATCGTGAAGGAAATCTGATTCATGAATACAGCAAGCTGCATTTATTTAAGCTGATGGATGAACATCATTATCTGAAAGGCGGGAGAGAAAGCGGGCTATTTACGTTAGACGGTATTAACTGTGCAGGGTTTATCTGCTATGACATCCGTTTTCCGGAATGGATGCGCGAGCATGCCGCAAATGGTGCAGAGGTGCTCTTTGTTGCTGCAGAGTGGCCACTTCCGCGCCTTCACCACTGGAGATCCCTTCTTATAGCGAGAGCCATTGAAAATCAGGCATATGTTGTTGCCTGCAACCGCTCCGGTTCAGATCCTAATAATCAGTTTGCCGGTCATTCACTCGTCATTGATCCATGGGGTAATGTAATAGCTGAAGCTGGGGAGAGTGAAGAAATACTGAGTGCGGAATTGGATTTTAGTGAAATTGCTGGGATTCGAAAACAAATTTCGGTTTTTCAGGACCGGCGTCCGGAATTTTATCAATCATTTGTAAAAAGGGATTGACAGTCCTGCTCTTAAGCTGGTAACATTTTCATCAAGTGATTACGAAACAATTAAAACATTCAAAAAATTAAACATACTCTTATCGAGAGTTGGGAGAGGGAATTGGCCCGTTGACCCCAACAGCAACCGACCGTAATACCATTGTGAAATGGGGCGCAGCAGCAAGCGCCGGGGCTTATCGCTCCGCAAGGCACGGTGCTAAATCCGTCAGAAAGCAAATGCTTTTTGGGAGATAAGAGGTGCGAAGACTGCCTCTTCAAGCCTCTTTCTCAAAATGAAAGAGGCTTTTTCATGTTCAATAAATTTTTTATCACCACCTCAGGAGGGAAAATTACATGGCAATCGCAAATACATCGCTTTACGAACCGCTTATCGAAAGCACTGCCGCAGCACTTGCAGTAAGGCTTGGACTTTTTGAAGACAATCTTGTTCTTAAATGTGAGGAAATCGGAGATGGAAACTTAAATCTCGTTTTCCATATAACCGATCCAAAATCGGGAAAAGGCGTTATTTTGAAGCAAGCTCTTCCCTATGCAAAAGTAATCGGAGAATCATGGCCGCTTACATTGGACCGGGCAAGAATCGAAAGCAGCGCCCTTGTTAAACAGGCAGAGCTTGCTCCGGGATTGGTTCCTGAAGTTTATTACACTGACCAGACACTTGCCATTACTGTAATGGAGGATCTTTCACATTTGCAGATTGCAAGAAAAGCACTGATGGATAGAAAAAAACTTCCGCTGCTCGCTGAACATATCGGAACGTTTTTGGCCCGTACACTTTTTTACACAAGCGATTTCGCCCTGAAACCGCATGTAAAAAAACGGCTTGTTAAACATTTTACGAATCCTGATTTATGCAAAATCACCGAGGATTTCGTTTTTACGGACCCATTCTTCGACTATGAATCCAATGTTTTTGAACCGGAGCTTCGGGAGGCTGCTGAAAAACTATGGGAGGATACACACGTAAAGCTCGAAGTCGCTAAATTGAAAAGAAAGTTTTTGACGGAGGCAGAAGCACTTCTTCACGGGGATCTTCACACAGGCAGTATTTTTGTAAGTGAGACGGAAACAAAGGTTATTGATCCTGAATTTGCTTTCTTTGGACCGATTGGATTTGACCCGGGCCAATTCATCGCAAATCTGCTTCTCAACGCGTTATCTCGAGAAGAACAGGATCAGGATTTTATTTTCGAGGCCATTGAAAAAGCCTGGAACACATTTGAAGTGGAATTTTCTGCAGCGTGGAAAAAGGACAGCTTAGAGCGTTTTTCGGAAGTAGAGGGCTATCTTGAGCATACGCTGGAGCAAATTTTTGAGGATACGATCGGATTTGCAGGGTGTGAAGTTATCCGCAGAACAATCGGGCTTGCCCACGTTGCAGATCTCGATTCCATTGAGCCATACAGCCGCAGAATAGAATCAAAAATCCAGGCACTGGAATTAGGGAAAAAATTAATCAAAAACCGCCGCAACATCAATGAGCCTGGCCAGCTAAAACGGTTTTTCCGGCATGCAATTGCCCGTTAACTAGGAGGATTTACGAACATGACAAAACACTCTTTCACAATCCCCCGTTCTGTAGAATGGAAGGAAACTTATATTTCTTTGCTAGACCAGCAAAAGCTGCCTGGAATTACCGAATACATTGAATTACATTCAATCCAGGAGGTCTGGCATGCTATCCAAACCTTGAAGGTCAGAGGGGCACCGGCAATCGGCATTGCAGCTGCATTCGGACTTGCGCTGTCCGCATCACGTTACGAGGAATCAGATATTAATTCTTTCCTCGCTAAACTCCATGAGGAAAAAGACTATTTGGCTGGATCACGGCCAACAGCTGTTAATCTTGCCTGGGCACTCAACCGTTTAACCGCTTCCTGCAGCCAGGTGAAATCGGTGAATGAAGCTAAAACCAATCTGATCCATGAAGCCATCCAAATTCAGGTAGAGGATGAGGAAACATGCAGGCAGATTGGACAGCATGCATTAAAGCTCTTTAATAAAAGTGACCGCATTATGACGATTTGCAACGCTGGTTCCATTGCTACAGCCCGTTACGGGACCGCTCTTGCGCCCTTTTATTTAGCGAAGGAACAGGATTTTCCGCTTCAGGTATATGCCTGCGAAACCCGGCCTGTCCTTCAGGGGGCAAGGCTGACGGCTTGGGAACTGATGCAGGCTGGAGTCGATGTCACACTCATTACCGACAACATGGCTGCCTTCACAATTCAGCAGAAGAACATTTCCGCCATCATTACCGGGGCCGACCGAATCGCCCGTAATGGAGATACAGCCAATAAAATCGGCACATATAACCTGGCCATACTCGCTAAGGCCTTTGAAATCCCATTTTACATCGCAGCCCCCCTCTCCACGTTTGACTTCAGCATCGATTCCGGTGCAGAAATACCGATTGAAGAGAGAGATTCAAGAGAAATCACGGAGATTGCAGGCACAAGAATTGCACCTGAAGGGATAGAGGTTTATAACCCTGCATTTGATGTTACCCCAGCCAATCTAATATCAGGCATTGTTACGGAAAAAGGCGTTCTTACCGGGGATTTGAAGGCTGGAATCAAGGAGCTGTTTGCTGATAAAGTACATTGAATTAGAGAGCCTTCTTTGAAGGCTCTTTATTAGCTGCCGGCAAGGTGAGACAGGAATTTTTTTAACCTGTTATACCATGCCATGCCGGGCATTCCTCCCCGGCGTGGCACCAGCAGCTACCATTAATTTCCCTCTATCCCGGCCCACAATTCCTTCGGGTTTAATTCATAAATGCTGTTGTCACGGTACATGATCCCATTTACAATAAATTCTCTCCTAATGGTAGCAAAGTCTTCGTGATACAATTTTATGGCTTCATTGATTTCCTTTTCTTTGTATTTTCTGCCTGGCTCGAAATCTTTTGCTATGTAGAAGAGCACCATAAGTTTGCGCTTTCGCTGAGAAGGTATGATTTTAAGTTTTCCTTCTTTCGTCAAATAGTTTTGAACGACTTTCATGTGTTCCCCTGTCAACTCCTTCATTCCATTCCCCTCTTTCGGCTGCATAAGCTGAACGATATCGCTTGCATGCTTTTCAATAACTTTTTCCTGCAGAAAGTAATAGATGGTGTTCTTTTCACGTTTTTGATGAACTAGATTCATCTCTTTTAATTTGGTCAAATGGTGGGTGATGGTTGGAGGGGTGAGGCCTAATATCCCCGCCAGAGCCTGACCGTGCTTAGGACCATCGGATAGGATTGCAATGATCCTCAGCCTGGTAGGGTCACCCATTGCTTTATGAAATTGGACTAAACGATTCAGCTGCACATGCACATCTCCTCATTAGACATATATCTAATTAGATAATAATCTTATCAGTTTGATTTGTCAATTATTTCTGCAGCTTAACAATCGCATCCGTTTGCTCTTTGGAAAGCAGATTCATCTTATGAAAAAGAACCGCATATGCTGCAACCTTTGCCGTTCTGCCAGGTTTAATCATGATTCCTCCTCCTTTTTCCCTAGGGCAACTTTTTTAGCTTTACTAAATAATATGTCGCTGTGTCATATTTGTGACAAGCGGCATATTAAACCTTAAAATTAAAGTTTGCTGCATAGGCACGATTGAATGGAAATACCCAATTTTAGCTTGAAGGCCTCATCTGACCCACTGCTCCTTATAAACATTTTCTAATCAAAAAACAAAAAAAACCGGATGTCCTATAACACCCGGTCTTACATCTTATTGAAACAGATTATCTAAACTCTACCTTTTCCAATCCCAGCAGAATCGCTTTCAGATCGGTTTTCGTTCCTGCATAACCCGTTAGCGATTTGTTTTTTCCGATTACTCTGTGACATGGCACAAGAATTGGCAGTTTATTTGCTTTGTTCGCTTGACCCACAGCCCGGACAGCCTTTGGACTGCCGGCCTTTTGTGCTAGTTCTGCATAGCTGAGAGATTCCCCGAAAGGTATTTCTCTAAGCGCATCCCAAACCCTCATTTGAAATGGCGTTCCTTCTGTAGAAAAAGGAAGCTCAAAATGAGTCCGTATTCCGCTGAAATATTCCTGAAGCTGTTTTCTCGCTTCAATCAGGACAGGGTATTCTGCAGGTTCCCCATTGAAGGGAGAAAGCTCCGTTTCCGGAAGCAAAACCTGCGTAATTGAAGTCCCGTCTGAAACAATCGTCAGCACACCAATCGGTGAGTCGTATTGAATGAAACCTTTCATTTTTCACACCTCATTCGTCCCTGCGGGAAGGGTAATGTAGAACGTCGTCCCTTTTCCTACCTGACTTTCCACTTTCACCTTCCCGCGATGTTCTTCTATTATTTTATAGCTTACCATAAGTCCGAGGCCAGTACCCCGATCCTTCGTAGTATAGAAGGGTTCCCCCAGTCTTTTAAGCTTATCTTCAGGTATTCCATTTCCTTCATCCTTAATGGAAATACAAAGACTGTCCGGCCCCTTCATTTTAAGAATCGTTAGGACTTTGCCTCCGCCCGGCATCACTTCAATAGCATTTTTCAATATATTGATAAACACCTGTTTCATTTGATTTGGCTCACAATAGATGGAAGGAATTTCGCCATCAGTAATGAGCTCCATTTGAACATTTGAAAATATGGCCTGTGCGTTTAGAAGCTCCATTGTATCTTTCATAATTTTCACGATGCTGTTTTGCTCAAAGTGGATGGCTTGTGGTTTTGCAAGAACAAGAAATTCCGTGATAATCGATTCAATCCGGTTCAATTCTGATTTAATGACATTAAAATACATGCTGAAATCGTCTTTTACACTGCCTTCAAGAAGCTGGATAAAGCCTTTAAGGGCTGTCATCGGGTTGCGTATTTCATGAGCTATGCCCGCGGCAAGCTCTCCAACCACATTTAGTGTGTCTGACTTCCGCAGCCGTTCTTCAAGCTCCTTCCTTTCAGTTATATCTCTGAAAATGGCAAGATGCATGTTTTCATTTAAATTCAGCTTTAAGGAAAAATCCAATATCCTTGTTTGACCGTGCTTAGATGTCAGGAGAATTTCTTCTGTACCTTCTTCTTCCTTTTGAAATTCCGCAAGAAAGTCGGAAGGCTGCTTGCTCTCATCCGGGAATAGCATAGCGTACAGGTTGCACTGTTCGATTTCTTCATGCGGCATTTCAAAAATTTTAGCTGATACAGGATTTGCAGCCATAATGTCGTAATTGCTGTCAAACAGGATAATTCCTTCCAGCGCTCCATTAAAAATTTTCCGGAATTTCTCTTCACTCTGTCTTAATTCTTTTTCCATCCGATTCCGGTCACTTACATTTCGGAGAATGGTCAAATGCTGTCCTTCAAACACATTCGCCTTGGACGTGAATTCCAAATGCTTGCATTGCCCATTAGGCATATAAAAATGAAGTTCCTGACGAATGGATCCCGTTGTCATATATTGCTTAAAGGCAGAAAGATAGCGGGGATCCGCTAAATCCAGGAAATCCGTTATCGAACTTTTAAGAAGTCCTTCCATTGGGAGCTCAAAAATACGTGTTGCCCACCGATTCGCTTTTAAGATCTGCCCTTTTTTATCCCAAATAATAATCGCATCCATGGCATTCTCAAATATTTCACGGAAGCGTACTTCGCTTTTATGAAGTTTGGCTTCCATGGATCTTTTTTCAGTAATATCCCGCATGATTGACATATAGTAACCATTAAGTACATTAGAGGTCGCTGTGAATTCAAAGATCTTACGGGTACCGCTCTTCAGTCTTACAGGCAAATCCCCTTTAGCTTTTCCAGCTTTAGAGAGGAGGGACCACGTTTCTTCAATTTTATCGCGGCTCTCTTTATCGATAAAATCTTTCAGTTTATAGAAAGAAAGCTGATTTTTTTGAAGTTCAAAGCTATGGCAAAATGAGGTATTGGCATCCACAAGCCTGCCATGGTGATCATATATAACAATCCCGTCCAACGCGCGATGAAATAGATCCTGAAACATTTTTTCATTAATAGACCGTTCTCTCTCCAGCATTTTTTTTGATGAAACGTCACGCATGATGGACAAATCGTAATCTCCAATAGCTTTTCTTTTAGCGGAAAACTCAATAAATTTCAGCTGTCCATTCTTAAGCTTAATAATTATCTCCTCACTGAGTGAGCCTGTTTCAGATAGCTGCTCCCGCTGCCTTTTAATCTCCTCATTAGGAAACATGGCAAGATAATCATATAACGATTTTTCCAACAGCACTTCTTTCCTTTCATTAAACAGACTGCATGCTGCTTCATTGACATCTATAAAATTCATATTTTGATCAAAAATAATAATAGCATCCAAAGCCTGGTCGAAAATAACCTGATGTTTGGCAAGCTCTGCCAGCAAATGCTGATTTTCCTTTTTAAGACGGTCCAGTTCGCTATTAAGCTGAGCAATTTGCGCCTCTTCTATTAGCTGACTCATCCCCCGTACACTCCCTTTTTTCCCCATATCATTTATCATTAATTTCTACATTTAATTCTATTGTCCTTCCATCCTTGCCGTATTAAGTCGTGATTTGAAAAAAAAACCGCCATTTACCGCAAATATGGCTTGTTTGTTTCGTCTGATACATATTTCACAATTGTGTAACAAGATGATTAAATCCGTCTCACAATAGCTGCTAAAGGCAGGAAACACATTTTATTTTGTTTTACACTGGTCTGGCATGGGTAAAATGTATTTACAGATTTACAGGAATTGCCGATTTAAAAGCATGTTCAGGCAGGTGATGTGAGTTGAAAACAAGAGACAGCTACTTTGATAATGCGAAATTTTTATTGATTATTCTTGTCGTATTTGGCCATCTCATCCGTTCTTTTATAGACAATAATGATGTAATGCTTCACATTTATAAATTTATCTACACGTTTCATATGCCCGCCTTTATTCTCGTTTCAGGCTATTTTGCCAAGGGATTCAGAAAAGAAGGCTATGTAGGGAAAATTGCCAAAAAGCTGATTGTTCCCTATTTGATTTTTCAGGGGATTTACTCTGTTTACTACTACCTGATTCAGAAGCAGGATAAAATCGAACTCAACCCTCTTGATCCTCAGTGGTCGCTATGGTTTCTGCTCAGCCTGTTTTTCTGGAATCTGATGCTGTTCCTTTTCACAAAAACAAATTGGAAAAACGCACTTGCTCTATCATTCTTGCTTGGGATAGGAATTGGGTATGTTGATTTTGCGAATAACTTTTTGAGTATCGGCCGTACATTTGTGTTTTTTCCGCTCTTCTTGATCGGGTATTATATGAAAAGAGATCATTTTTACAAATTGACTTCTGTAAAGGGAAGAACCATTTCACTCCTTTTTCTTGCCTTTACATTCAGTATGTATTTCTTTTTGCAGTTTGATTTTGAATGGCTTTTCGGCTCCAAGCCCTATTCGGCATTTGGCCAGGAAATTGCAGCCAGCGCCCTCATCCGTACAAGTTTTTACGTGATGACAGTCGCTTCTACTCTAAGCTTTCTGGCTATCGTGCCCCAACGGGAGGCATTCTTCACGTCATGGGGCACGAGAACCTTTTACGTTTACCTCCTGCACGGTTTTATTATTAACGGGATTCGTAACAGTCCGGCAGTTGAATGGCTGGCTGATTACCAAAGCATCGCCATTTATGCAGCTGCAGCAATTGCTGTTACCTTCCTCCTGTCATCGAACTTCGTAAAAACCTGGACAGAGCCAATGATTGAGTTAAGGGCAACCAGTTTAAAAAGAAAATGGAAATCACTGCAGCAAACGTAGTTTAAGGAGTATTTTAAAAAAGATTGCGAGGAGCAAAAATATGACAACCCGGAAACGCTGGCACGAGCATTTCCGGGTTTTTGTATTCGATTAATGATTACTAAGGATTACGAATTGTAACATTGTTCATGATCCATAATTGGAAAGGCTGATTGGAAAGGAAGGCGCACGACTCCCGCTTAGAGCAGCGGGACAGGTGAGATTCCGCAGGCGAAAGATTGACCGCCTGCCCAAGGATAAGCGAGCGCCTGCTACCTGCAATCAACAGTCAAGTTTAACAGCTTTAATGAAAAATGTTTTCCCAGTGCTGTTATGTGTTAAAATAGGTAATGTTTTAATAAAACAACTATTCTTATTAAAAGTGGTGTAAAAACATGAACATTGTGCTCAGCACATTAAACGCAAAATACATTCATACAAGCCTGTCGATCCGTTATCTTAAAGCATACGCTCAGCCGGAATATGAGCCGGAGCTTGCCGAATATACGATTAAAGATCCGTCCATTAATATCGTAAGCGACTTGTTCAAACGCAATCCTGATGTCATTGGATTCAGCTGCTATATTTGGAATATCGAAGAAACGATTAAGGTTATCAATATGCTGAAGAAAATTAAACCGGAGCTTGTCATTGTCCTAGGGGGACCCGAAGTTACTTATGATGTTCTGGACTGGATGGAAAGAATCCCTCAAGCTGACTATATTGTAATTGGCGAAGGGGAACAGACGTTTAAACAGCTGCTTCAGGCAATTGATCAAGGTCTTCCCATGAGAACGGTGAATGGAATTGCTTACCGTGAGGACGGTAAAGTCCGAATTCAGCCGCAGGCAAACAAGCTTGATTTAAAAGAGCTTCCCTCTCCATTCCGTTTTAAAGAGGATCTCTCAAGCCTTTCTAAACGGGTAACTTATGTAGAAACAAGCCGGGGATGTCCATTTAGCTGCCAATTCTGTCTTTCTTCTATTGAAGTCGGCGTCCGCTACTTCGATCGCGAGAAAGTGAAAGAGGATATCCGATTCCTGATGGAGCACGGCGCTAAAACCATTAAATTTGTTGACCGGACCTTTAACATTAGCCGAAGCTATGCAATGGAAATGTTTCAATTTCTTATTGATGAGCATCGCCCTGGAACCGTCTTTCAATTTGAAATTACAGCGGATATCATGAGGCCGGAGGTTATCCAATTTTTAAACGATAACGCTCCAAAAGGGCTGTTCCGCTTTGAAATCGGTGTTCAGTCTACGAACGATGAGACAAATGATCTCGTCATGCGGAGACAGAACTTCAGCAAATTAACGAGGACAGTTATGATGGTAAAGGAAGGGCAAAAAATCGAACAGCATTTAGATCTTATTGCTGGCCTTCCCGAAGAGGACTACCATTCATTTAAAAAGACTTTCAATGACGTATTTGAGATGCGTCCTGAGGAACTCCAGCTTGGATTCCTGAAAATGCTTCGCGGCACAGGGCTGCGTTTACGAGCCGCTCAGCACGATTATGTATACATGGACCACTCGCCTTACGAAATCTTAAAAAACAACGTATTAACCTTCGATGATATATCAAGGATTAAGCAAGTCGAGGATGTTTTGGAGAAATATTGGAATGATCATCGTATGGACGAAACGGTTGAGTATCTTGTTCAGCACGTGTTTCCATCTCCGTTCGATTTCTTCCAGGATTTCGGAACGTTTTGGGATGAACAGGGGTGGAGCAGGATTGGCCATCAGCTGGAGGATTTGTTCAAAAGGCTCCGTGATTTTATAGAAGCAGCCGCACCTGACCACCTTGAGGCAGCCACAGCATTTATGACGTTTGATTATTTGAAAAATCAGCGCTATAAACCAAGAAAAGCATTGTGGGATGATGCAATGCTTGCTAAAGAAGAGCGCGATCTATTTTACAGGCAGCTCATGGATCAGCCGGAGCTTCTCGGGGCAGCTTATCAGAAGAATCCGCTTTCTGAAAAAGATTTGTACAAACATACAATCGTCGAAAAGCTTCCATTTGACCTGGGAGAATATAAGATGAATGGCACCGTTGTAATGAATGCAGCAACATGGATTCTCGTCCATTACGATCCTTCAGAGAACCGTCCGCATATCTTTACTGCAAACGAAAGCCCGGATCATATCCGGGCAGTCTGAAAGTGAGAGCACAAGCTCTCACTTTTTCTTTTTGTCTGATTTTGATTTGCGTTTAAGCTCTTCCTTCAATTCATAAATTTTGGCGGAATTTCCATCACCGAATTCGCTGCCAAACTCCTGCTCCAGAAGATCAGCATTCATTGGCTTTTTATGATTTTGAAGGTCTTTGCTTTTGACGTGCTTTTTACTCATCGGTTACTCTCCGACTTGCCCTGCATTCCTTTTTTGGAATTGCGGTTTGCATATTTTTGAGGGTTCTCATGATTAAATTCTGCAGCAAACTCTGTCTTTGCCATGCTTTCGGATGGAGTGTTGTTGTTTTTTAGAGCTTGATGGCTTGCAGCTTTTCGTTTCATAAACATCCCCCTAAAAATTGAATGTACAGCAGCGGAATCATCCGCAAGGTTAGTTTAATCCGGTTTTATCTTTTTCATCCTTCCAGTTTCTTCAGTTCTGTTCCTGCTGGCCATACGCAATCAGCACAATTTCTTCGCCCGTCCGGCTGCGGAAGTCTTCTTCAAACTGCTGCAGCTGACTAAGCTCTTCCGGATTCAATTCTGCAACCGGAAATTGCTTTTTAGCATTCATCCCTTATCACTCCCCTCACCTATGAGTGTTTCCTTCACTGGAATTCTTATGAATGCAAGGAGAGAACGAGAGGCTTAATTCTAATTATTATCCAATAATGATTCTTTCGGTAGGATATTTGAAATTGGCTTCAATTTCCTTCTTCCCCATCATAAGAAGGAGAGTAACAATTCCGATTCTGCCGATGAACATTAGTAAAATGATGATGATCTTTCCAATAGTACTCAAATCCGCTGTTATTCCAAGTGACAGCCCCGTCGTACCGAAGGCTGATGACACTTCAAACAGGATCTCAAGAAGTGTAAAAGGCTCTGTTGCTGCCAAAATAATAGTGGAAACAAAGCAAATCATCACAGCAACAATGGTTACAACAAGGGACTTTGTAATATCAGCTTCATGGACTTCTCTTTTGAAGAGCTTTAAGGATTTAGCTCCCCGGGCAAAGTGATAAATAAAGAGAAGATTAAGCGCAAACGTGGTTGTCCTGATCCCTCCTCCAACAGAACTCGGTGAAGCACCGATAAACATGAGCAGGCACATAAACAGCAGAGTGGAATCACTAAACTGTGACACATCCATCGTCGCAAGGCCGCCGCTTCTCGTTGTTGATGACTGAAAAAGTGCGTAAAACAAGGATTCATGCCAGGGTTTATCTTTGAAAAAATGCTGAGAATCAAGGAGCAGGATGCCAATCGTTCCAAAGGCAAGCAAACCAAGAAATGTTATGGATGTTACTTTGGCAAAAAGTGTAAACCGGTGTTTTTTTTCATGAAAGAGATACGTTTTAAGCTCAATTAAAACGGGAAATCCAATTGCTCCCAGCGTCAAAAGCAAAATATTAATAAACTGTATGAAATAATCCTTTGCAAAGGGGATGAGCGATTGCCCGGTAATATCAAACCCTCCATTTGTCGTTGCACTGACTGAAGCAAAAAAGCCATGAAGATATGCTTCCTGCCAATCAGGATAATATTTAAGCATATATGTACCCAGAATAAGCCCGCCAACAATTTCAATAGCCAGAATTAAAATAAGAATTTGTTTCAAGAGGTTTACCAGGCCTGAAAGGTTTGACTGATTCTGATCGGTCATGATCAGCTTTCTTTCCTTCAGTCCAATCCGCCGTCTTAAAACCAGCCATATAAATGTGCTTAATGTCATAATTCCGATGCCTCCGAATTGGAGAATGAAGGCAAGAATAAAGTAACCTGGTGTCGTAAATGTATCTTTAATAGATATAGTAGAAAGTCCGGTGACACTTACAGCACTAACCGAGGTAAATAAAGCATCAATAAATGTCCATTCCGCTTCCGGTCTCCTGGCCAGGGGCAGGCTTAATAGCAGGATGGAAACCGTTACTGCAATAAAATAGTATGTCACAATAATTTTGGCAGGTGAAAGCTTCTGCCTTCTAAGCCTCAGATCAATTCGCATAAGTAACCATCCTTTTTTTGATCAGCTTCCGGTAAAAAAATAAGGGATTTAAAAAACCCTTTTAAAACTTTTAGTGTAAAGCGTTTACAAGCCATAGGGCTTTGCATTAAAATATGATTATTAAATTTATACCAATTTTCCTATTTTTTTCAACAAAATTCGAGTGAACGGGGTTCAAAACAATGTACTTGAGCAAAAAATCATCAATCGGCCGGAAATATGGACTAGTCTTTTATACTTGCCTTACTCTAATCATTATTGCCTTTATCTTTATTTTATTTTCCTTATCCTCAACTCTTCAAACCGTTAAAACAGCAGAGAGAAAGTCCGATGATGCATTAAAAGTCGCTGCTGCCTCCGCAATTTTCAAGCAAAAATACATCGTGATCACTGATTACCTGACAAAGGCGGCACCTGAAAATGAGAGCGCCTACACAGATCAGGTAAAGGAAATGAATCAAACATTCAGCCAGTTGAAAAACAGCATATCCAACAAAGAACAGGTGCTGCTTCTTAATGCCGCCAAATTGATGAATGGCGAGCTGGATAAATTGTTTGAAAACCGCATAAAAACAGAGCTTCAGGCGGTGTCAAGCAAAGGCGGTGTTTTGGACCCCCTGAAACAAATTGAGCTTCAAAACCGTGCTGCTGTAATTAGGGACGTCAGTAATGAAAAGCTGATGGCACTTGGAAGACTGATTTCAGATGACAGAACGAAGATGATCGGTCAAACTGAACAAAATTCCAAAAACCAAATCTTGCTTTCTTCAGGGTTTATTGCAGCCTCGATTCTGTTATCAGCTCTTTTGCTGTCGGTTGTAAGCAGAAGAATCCGCAAACAGCTCTCACAGGCTGTCAGCATGTGCAAGGAGCTTGCAGCAGGCAATCTCCTTACAGAGGATTTGCATTTTAATTCTAAAGATGAAACGGAAGATATCTCGGTTGCGATGAACAGTCTTAAAGCGGAGCTTAAACGTTCGATTCAGGAGATCTTCGCCCTTTCAGAGCAAGTCAGAGGGATGTCCGGTCATTTGAAGGAAAACACTGAATCAACCTCTGAGGGTACCGATCAGATAACACAGTCCATCCTCCAATTAGCTTCGGGTTCTGAACAGCAGGTGCAATCCATTCAGCAGGCAGCATCATCCGTTACTATGATTGCCGCACAGCTGAATGTCGCAGCAGCAGAATCAAATGAAGCAAGCCTTTTGAGTGCTGATTCATCCGTTAAAATCAAACAAGGCAAAAACCATGCAAACGATGTAATGATTCAGATGGAAACCATCTTGAATCATGTAGAACGTCTCGAGAAAACCATTCACAATCTTGAAGAAAAATCACAAACAATTACGGCCATTGCCTCCATGATCACAAATATTTCAGAACAGACCAATTTGCTTGCACTAAATGCAGCCATTGAAGCTGCCAGAGCAGGCGAGCACGGTAAAGGATTTGGCGTTGTTGCATCAGAAGTGAGAAAATTAGCTGAGCAGACCGCAGGCGCAGCAGGCAGCATTCAGGAAATCCTTCAATCAACCCAGCTGGAAACAGCTTCTGCTTCTAAGCTTATGAAAGAGAGCTCCGAAGCTGTTGCAAAGGGAAACCAGCTGGTTTTAGGAGTCGATGAATCATTTAAAATCATCTCTACTCATATTAAACAGCTGGAGAAAAAAAGTCAGGAGGCTGAAAAAGCTGTTCTGAGCGTTAAGAAACAGATGGATGTCCTTAATGATGCAACTGGCCATATCGAAAATGTCAGCAGATTGACGAATGAGAGCATTGAACATATCGCAGCCACGACTGAAGAACAAAATGCTGTTATGCAGGAAATGCTTAATTCCTCCCATGTGCTATCATCGCTTTCAAAGAAATTCCGAGCTTCTTTTTCAGCCTACAAAATATGAAAAGCTGGCCTCAAGTGAGGTCAGCTTTTTTTAGCAGCTTGCGCTTTTCCTGGATTAACGCTGTTCCAATCTAGCAATCCGATCCTGAAGGTCAGGGTGTGTGGAGAAAATGGAACGTTTTCGTTTGCTGATTATTTTCAGAGTAGCAAGAGAAGTATCATCATCTCTTGTGCGCTGAGTATAGTTCTGAAGGCTTCTTAATGCATGAATCATTTTATCTTTACCTGCAAAGTCCGCTCCGCCGCGGTCAGCATGGTATTCGCGGTAGCGCGAGAAGGCAAATACGACAAGACTTCCCAAAATAGAGAAAAGGATCTGGAATACCAAAATCGCAATAAAATGGACAACTCCTGCAAGTTCTTCGCGGACAAATCTTGATACTGCCCATGCGGCAACTCTTGCGAGGAACACGACAAATGTATTGACAATCCCTTGCAGAAGGGTCATCGTCACCATATCTCCATTAACAATATGGGCAATTTCATGGGCAAGAACACCATCAATAGCATCCTCATCCATTTCTTCAAGCAAGCCGGTTGATACTGCTACGAGAGAGCGGTTCTTGGAAGGACCTGTAGCAAATGCATTTACCTCCGGTGAGCGGTAAATCCCAACCTCCGGCATGACCCGCATACCTGCAGTCCGTGCAAGTTGATGAACGCGTTCGACAAGGTCTCTTTCAATAGGGGAAAGATTGTCTTCAGGTTTTAATACCTGAACCCCCATCATCATTTTCGCCATCCAGCGGGAAATGGCCAGGGAGAATAAAGAACCTGTAAAACCTACAACTGCACTGAAGGCAAGCAAAGTTACAAGGTCGATTCCGCCAGAAGCCGTTATATAGTTGCCAACGCCTAAAACGGATAGAACGATCCCTATTGTTGTAATGACCAGGATGTTGGTTAATATGAATAATCCAATTCGTTTAAACATTTTTCACCTCATAGTTTCAAGTTCATATGAACTTATTATACAATAATTATAATTCCATCTTCATTGTATGACAAGTATTAGGGTTTCAGAAGAGGAAACAAAGAACAGGATGATAAAAGAGGTGCACGATGAAAGAACCTAAACTTACCCGGCTGGAGATGTCAGGGCTGCTTCACGCACTTGATCTTCAGAATGGATTAGAGCTTGAGAATTTTCTCAGCAAATGGAATCAGCATGCCAGTGTAATTTTGCCGGATTTCGTAAAACGATTTAAACGCAGCAGCGGAGCCGTTACAGGACTCTCCACAAATGACATTGTTGCTCTAGGTAACCTTTGTGAGCTGACAACCTTTAAGTCCACATCCATTCAAAACTGGATTAAGCGCGACATCAAAGGCCTGATTGGGCACCCCGAGCTTGGAAAAAAATATTCGATTGACCAAGCTGTCATTCTGCTGATTGTAAGAGATCTAAAAGCCACCTATGATTTTGAAACAATCCGGAAAATGCTAAACAGGCTTTTCAACACCATTTCAGACAGGACAGACGACCTGATCAGCCCTGTTGATTATTATGAGGCATATGCGGTCGTACTGGATAAACTGCTCAATGAAGCTTTTCATTTTCCTCCAGCGAGTGATATTGAAGAAAAAATAGAGCTGGAAGCAGAGATTATCCGGACTGCATTTCCCTCTATACCGGATCAAAACTGGACGCTGATCAAACCAGTCCTCGTTCTGACTGTATTCTCTGTCCTCTACTCTCACCTGCTAAGCAGAGCTCAAGCATACCAGGAAAATCATCTGGATACGCTGTAACAAATGGAGCGAATTTTTCATTAAAAAAGACAGCAGAATGCTACCCGCTTTTCTAGCTTTCACCAGAGTACCTTCAGATATTACCTGCATGGTAAACTTAGTCCCTTGGTTTTCCATGAATAGTTTGAAACGTATGATTAAAAATAGAGGTACAGCCTTGAAGCTGTGATTGATTGTAAAAGAGGAAGGAGGAGAAGACGAAATGGCAAGAACAAATAAACTGCTCGTACCTGGAGCAGAACAAGCCCTTAACCAGTTTAAAATGGAAGTAGCACAAGAATTCGGAGTATCACTCGGAAAAGACACGACTTCCCGTTCAAATGGCTCTGTAGGCGGCGAGATGACAAAACGGCTTATTGCCCAGGCACAGCAAAGCCAGCATGGAAAAACTGAATAATAATGGATGGATCGCCGTGTTAATCTGCACGGCGATCATTATATGTAGAACACTGTACTTTAGAATGAGATTATTTCAGCTGATCTTGCTTTATGTTTTCTTCATTAGGCTCTATAAATGTGCTGCTATCAGATGCAGGATTCAATTCCTGCAGCGCCGGATCAGGCTCTTGATTAAGCCCTTGTTCCAGATTTTTTTCAGGCTCTTGCTCAAGATTGTTTTCATTTTTTTTAACGTCCGGTGCAGAATAATTTTCATCCGTTTTATTTGAAGGGCTCTTAACTCGCCCATTCAGTTTTTTTGCGTTGCTTTTTTCTTTATTATAGGGCTCTTCTGCAGCTTTTTGTATTTGCTTGTTTGCTTTGCGCTGATCCTTATTCTTTTCATTTTTACGAAATTCGTCTTTTAGCTGCTTATCTTTTTTTTTATTATTCTCATCTTCGTCATCATAATCCTCTGAATGAGAATCGTCGTTCTCTTCCTTTTCCCAATCATCCTCGCCAGAATCCTCATCTTCATGGATAAAGCCTCTTTGCTCTGTATTATTCTCATTGCGTTCCTGCTTAGGAGCAGGAATAGGAGCAGGCTCATCGCGTTTAGGCGGGACAGCTGGGGGCTGCTTCCCCTTCTTTTCCATTTCTTTTAAAGCCTTCGGGTCAGGCTCTTGTTTACCGGTGGCAGGTTTTTGTTTACTGGTGGCTGGTTTTTGGTCACGGCATGATGGTGCCTTGCACGTTTTATCATCTGATTCAGGTTTGCTTTCTTTCACTTTCGGAGCTGGAGTAATGGAATTGTCTGGTTTTTCGCCAGGTACAGGCTTGTTCTCTTTATCGTCAGAAGATTTGCCTCTCTTCTCAGACGGTTTGTGATTTCGAATGTACGTGCCTGTAGATACTCCTTCAGATTTCGCTTTTTTACGTGTTTCCATATCTGATTGAACGGTTTCGATTATAAGCGGATCTGCTTTGTATGTGCTTTTCATCATTTGCACACGATTGAGCAGATTTGCTTCGAATTTTTTATCATTCTTGCGGTCGACAACTGTGGTAATGAAGATTTCTTTGCCGCTTTTCGTATATCCCATTGTTCTGCTTTGATTAATGATGCTATTGACCACTGACTGGAAACCTTGTTTGTTCCAGTTAGGGAAAGATGAAAGAAGTTTCTCGCCGTCTTCATTCAGAGGCTCTAATTTAACCACTTCCATGTTTCCGTTGATCGCTAGCTCAAAGCTGGGATTGATATCGATCGTCATGTAGGCATAAACTTTGTCTGAATTAAAAACTGGATACAAGCTGAAGAAAATTAAAATAATAGCGATAGCTGTAACAAATCCAATCCTTAATTGCTGCAACCCGAATAAGCCACGGCGTTTTGGAGAAGCAGCTCTGGACGCTTCGGCAGCGTTAAACGTAATTTCTTCTCCTAGCTGATAGTGGCTTTTCACATCCCGGGTTTTGACAAAGTGCCCGTCTGCTGTAAGGACAATTGCAAAATCATCCTTCAGATCGATGATGACCCCTCGTTTCATGCTTCAAGCACTCCTTTAATGTAATCCTTAAGATAAAGATAGTCCCCAGTCATAATAACGGCCATGGCGATAATGTACTTTCTATTCCGTTCCACGGTTTTTCGGCTAACGGAAACAAGTTTTTCCAGCTGCTTGACCGGGAGCTGTTTTTTCTGAAAAAGAATTTTTACTAATTCATCATGCTCAACAAGTATTTGCGCAACTTGAATTGCATTCTGCCTTGCATCAATATGCTTTGGAGAATGATCAATCAGGTCCGCAATGGTCAAGCTGAATTCTTTAAGGACTCCCTGAAAATGGAGGATCTCTTCTTTCCTGTGTTCCTGTTCTACTAACTTTTGATATTCATCAATGGATAAATCCGCTTCAATTTTACTTTGGGATGCTTCTCCCTCTTCATGTTCCTGCAAATCCATATTGACGGTTTGTGCATTTCGGGCTTCTTTACGGATATAATCAATCACTTTTCTCTTAATGATCAGTTCTGCAAATGCAAGGAGTGAGTTTCCCCGCTCTGTTGAATACTTTTCAATGGCTTCATTGAAGGCGATTAATCCTATACTGAATTCATCATCTGTTTCGTCTATGTACCTTTTGCAAACAGATGAAACGGTCTTTGCAATAAAGGGTTTATATTGGTCGATCAATTTATTTTGCAAATCCAAATCTCCATTTTGGATTTTGAACACGCTGTCTTCTAGTGTATTTTTTTTCCTGCCATATTTGAATAAAAGGCTGAGCAACGGTTTCACCTCAGTTTCTCCCGATCATACTGCGTTAATCATAGCTAAATTATGAATAGAGCGCAAAGGAAGAAATTTGGAATTATCTATATAACCCGCACCAATGCTTGATACAGCCCTTTTTCACAGACGAAAAAACATGGATTCAAAAGACATCTTTACATCATTTCAGCCATTTTTTTATCAAAAGCCTACTGTATAAGGGGTTTCGTATGGTTTTGTTACTGTAATGTAACTTTAATGAAATATTATTTCCTGAAAAGAGATTCACCGTGACCGTTCTGAATAGACACCAAAAAGGTTTAATTACCCACGACTAATGACACACATACTATATCCTTTAAATGACGTTTTCACCTCCTACTAATACGTTTCGCCCTTTATAGACTGTTTAAGGGGGAGACCTGAAAAAAACTTTTCTTTTGAGTCTAAATACCCGATGAAGTCTGTTTTAAAAAACTTTCAAAACTCTTTCGTACGTTGAGTTTCCGGATACCGTAATAGATTTGTAACAAAACAAGCCACAAGAATGGAGCTGTTATCGGGAACGTGCTATTGGACAGGCAATCTTTCTGCCCTGTTATGTCTCACCCTTCCTGCTGCTTCAAGAACCAGTAAGACGCCCCCCCTTCAGACAGACTGTCCATTGCCAAAGCACCAATGAGGCAAAATAAAACCCCAAGATCACTCATACCGCGAGCGTTCTTGGGGCCGTTTTTCTCAATTGGTTTTTTAAAAACAAATCCTTTTTTTATTCATTTTCTGCTCTTTTTAATGGTTCTGAATCCTCTTCATCTTGGACTTCAACGTCTTTGGATAGGAACCATCCTCCGACGGCAATTCCCGCTAATACTGTCCAGAAAATACCCTTCCAAAGCGGAGATTCAATAAAATGTTTAGAAATGACATTTATTTCAGGATGAGCCAATGTATATAATGCAAGCTTAACCCCTACCCAGCCGACAATTAAGAAGGCTGCAGATTCCAGGTTGGGCTTCTTTTTAAGCAATTTAACAAACGCATTCGCGGCAAATCTCATAATCACAACACCGATTAATCCACCGGCTAGAATGATTAAAAACTGTCCCCCGTCTAACCCGCCAATCTCAGGAAGGTTCGTAGGAGATAGCGTGACAGCCAAAGCAACTGCTGCCAAAATTGAATCTACAGCAAATGCCAGGTCTGCCAATTCAACTTTTAAGACAGTTCCCCAAAAACCAGATTGCTTTTTCGGGTTGCTTATTTCAGCATCATCTTTCTTTAAAACATGTTTTTTCACTAAATGATTAATCGAAATGTACAGTAAGTATAGAGCTCCAATAGCTTGTACCTGCCAAACGTTGACAAGGAATGAAATAGCAAATAACGCTCCAAATCTTAAAACAACAGCTCCGGCTAATCCATAAAACAATGCTTTTTTACGCTGCTCTTCTGGTAAATGCTTGACCATTACAGCCATTACCAGAGCATTGTCTGCTGCCAGGATTCCTTCAAGAACGATTAGAATGAGCAGGACCCAGCCATACTCGAGAAACAATGATGCATCCATATTTTTTCTTCCTCCTAATGGGTTTTCCCCTCTCGGCGACCCATTAGCGGACATAAAAATAGACCTTTGCCGCTAATGGGCAAAGGTCTTGCTGAACATGGTTGATAAATCATGTCAACAAAGCCGATGGATACATATCCATGAATTGACGACTTTGTTTACAGGTGCATGCACCTGACCGGCTACTCCCCTTTGACTGAGAGAGAATACTATTTTGTTATGTTCATATTATCCTATCCTGGTAAACTTGTCAATCCATAACATTGTCCGTTCTAAACAAAGAAGACTCGTACATACACTTTTTAATGACTCAAAAGGCGATAGGAAGGGTGCATAGGCGATGAATTGGCTCGAAGCTGCCATACTTGGTTTGATCCAGGGATTGACTGAATTTTTGCCTGTCAGCAGTACTGGGCACTTATATCTCGGCCGTAAACTATTTGGACTTCAGGATGCCGGACTATTTTTGGATACCATGCTCCATATTGGAACGTTCATTGCTCTGGTTGTCTTTTATAAAGATATTTTGTGGGAAATGGCTAAACGGCCATTCAGCAGGATCGTATTTCTTTTAGCCGCAGGAACCATCCCTGCTGTTGCTGCAGGTCTTTTATTCAAAGATTTTTTTGATGGAATCTCCAAAACCGGAATGACAATTGGCTGGGAGTTTATATTCACAGCCGTATTTCTTCTATATGCTGATCAGATAAAAAAAGGGGATCGCAAACTGGACGATCTCAATCTTTCAGATGCTATATGGATCGGTTCATTTCAGGCACTGGCTATTTTCCCTGCTGTATCCCGCTCTGGTCTGACCATCGCAGGAGCTCTTATGAGGGGAATTGATAAAAAGACGGCTGCCTATTTTTCCTTCCTGCTTTCTATTCCAGCTGTTTTTGGCGCTTTGCTATTCCAGCTCAAGGATTTGGCAGAATATACAGGGCCTTCCATCGGTTTTCCCTCTATGCTGATTGCTACTACAACTTCAGCTATTTTTGGGTATTTGGCTGTCGCTTTCATGATTAGTTTTGTCAAGAAACATTCCTTGAAGTGGTTTGCGCTATATGTTTTTGGATTGGGAGCGGGGATTTTGCTTCTTCAGGGGTTAAAAATCTTTTAGGATGTCTTGGCAGAAGGCTGTTTTCTCAAAGAGCTGCTTAAAATGATTCGGTGCCGTGTTTTTAAGATTCCAGCTGTATACTTGGGAAATGCAGTCTCCCCCTTCTGTTCCCAAAAAAAACAATCCTGAGGAGAAAAATGAAACCCAAGTTCACGTAGAGAGCTTGAGTTTCATTTCTAACATTTTTATTCTGCAGGGCTTTCCTTACTGCCCATTCTTGTTATTTAGATTGTTTCATAATTTCCCGATATGCTTTCGCTGCGGCTTTCCAGTTTTTATCGGACCCGAACACAGTTTGGAATAGAACTTTATATGGTTTGTATTTCCCGCGGTACGGATACCATTGAATTTCGGAGCTGCGTTTCCCCGTGTCCGTCATAACGGACTTCTCATGGCAGAAGATTCTCAGGCCGCCTTCCCCATGATACCGGCCAATTCCGCTTTGCTTCGCCCCTCCGAATGGGAGATTGGGATTCATAACGGTCAGCATAACATCATTTACAACCGCATTTCCCGTAACAAGCTTCGATACTACCCGTTCAGCCCTCTCAATATCTGACGACCAGACGCTCGCATTCAAGCCATAAACCGTCCCATTTGCAAGCTCAACGGCTTCTTCTTCCGTATCAAAAGGCATAATCGGCATGACCGGGCCGAATGTTTCCTCCTGCATGATCTCCATATCCTGATCAACGTCAATCAGAACCATAGGTTTTATAAACATGCTGTCCTCTTCCCATTCCGCCGGGATGCTGCCCGCTGCAAGTTTAGCTCCATTGTTCACTGCATCAGCGACCTGCTTCTTGACAACGTCAACCTGATGCGGGAAAGTCATGGATCCAATATCATCATTTAAAGAGGATCCCTGCTTCAACTTCATGGTCAGCTCCTGTACTTTCCTCACAAATGTCTGATAAACTGCACGCTGCACGTAAACCCTTTCCGTACTCATGCATACCTGGCCGCTATTTGTAAATGCTCCCCACACTGCCGCTTTTGCTGCCCTGTCGAGGTTCGCATCATCAAATACAATCAGCGGATCTTTCCCCCCCAGTTCCAGAGTTGTTGGAATAAGATCCTTTGCAGCCTGCTCCTGAATTATTTTCCCGGTTTTAACAGAGCCGGTAAAAAAGATATAATCCGGTTTTTCCTTCACAAGCGCTTCTCCCAGTTCCTTGCCGCCCTGCGCGACCTGAACAATACCTCCCGGGAATCCCGCTTCCTTAAATAACAGCTCAATCAGTTTCCCAGTTAGCGGGGTTATTTCGGAAGGCTTTAAAATGACCGAGTTTCCCCCTGCGAGCGCGCTCAATACCGGGACCATCGCCAGCTGAAGCGGGTAATTCCATGGTGAAATGATCAGAACCGTTCCTCTAGCCATATATTCAATGTAGCTTTTCTTGCCCCAAAAAAGGACGGGGGTTGTCTGGTTTTGCCTCCCCAATACGGTTTCGGCTGTTTTCTCCAGATGCTGGATCGAGTCAATAACCGGCATAATATCAGTAGCAAGCGCCTCCGCTTTCGGTTTCCCCGTATCCGCATGAATGATTGTCGTGATTTGGTCCAGTTTTGAAGCCATAAGCAGGCGAAGCGTTTTATAGTAAGCAAGCCTCTCTTTTAATGATTTATCCTGCCACTCTTTTTGGGCGTGCTCTGCCTGTTGGAAAATCCGTCCAGCTTCACTCAGCTGAACCTCCTCGATTTCTTTAATCTCAGAACCTGTTGCAGGGTTAATGGCTTTAAGCATGAATTTTCTCCTCCTTGGCAAATTGGGTTTCTTTATAGTAATGAACGAGTTTATGTCCGTATTCCCTTATATTTGGACAATCAATCCCTGACCCTTCCAAATGGTGCAGTAAATTGGAGCAGTCATAGCGCACATCATACTGAAAGTAATCGAGGGCTTCTTTGCGAGTGCCGAGCCAATTGCAAACAGCCTTCGAAGACAGGCCTAATTTTGCAGCACCGGGAGAAATGCTCCCCTTGGTTTTCCTGTTCAGCAGCTCTTTTAAAAAGAGATCATACAGTTCGCCAATTGTTCCGGGGTTCGGATCTGTCACATGGAACGTATGGCCCGCAGCCTCTTTCCTTAAAGATAAATAGAGGACCGCGCTCACCAGAAAGTCGACAGGCACCGTATTAAACAATACATTCCCCTTCCCTATTCTTGGTGTAGCAGGAAGGAACTTAAGCTTACTGAACATATTGAGCATATAATAGGGGCCATCAAACTTACTTGTTTCACCTGTTTTCGAATTCCCGGTGACAATACCAGGTCTGATAATAACAACCGGCATTTTATTCATCCGTGTTCTGACGAGTTTTTCGGCCAGATACTTCGTTGATTCATAATGGTTTTTGAAGCTATGCCGATTCTCTAAATCCTCTTCAAAAACTTCTCCTGTCCTCTTGCCGGACACATAAGCGGTACTGAAGTATGTAAAGCATTCCAAGTTGAGTGTAAGCGCCCATTCTATAACATTCTCTGTCCCTGTTACATTTACCTTTTTTGCAAATTCCTCATCTACACCCAGGTCATATATAGCTGCCAGATGAAAAACATGAGTTACTTCCTGCTCAAGACCCTTTAAAATGGCTGGGTTTATATTCAAACCTTCTTTTGTTATATCTCCAGTTACAGCCTCTGCCTTACCTGCTGCAAGGAGATTAAGTTCTTCGTTTGCACGCTCCGCAAATTCCGGCAGCACCAGCACATAATAATAATCGAAAAGATTTTGCTGAACGGCTTCTTTAATTAATTCCCTGGATATGAAGCCCGGGAAACCTGTAATGAAACATTTTTTCATGTTGTTCCCTCCTCTTCCTGATTTTGCATATTTTTTTATTCATCATACCATGTGAACGTATACAAACTAGAACTATAAAATGAAACCTCAATCAGGAGGATTCACTTAGATGATGCATTCAGGAATAAATGACCGAGGAGGAAAAATGTATGCATACGATGTGGAAGGGTTCCATTCGGTTTGGCTTAGTTAACATTCCAGTGAAGCTCTATGCAGCAACGGAGGATAAAGACGTAAAATTAAGAAGTCTTCATAAAGAATGCCATACACCAATCAAATATGAAAAAAAATGCCCGAATTGCGACCGTGAACTGGAAGCAGATGACATCGTCAAAGGATATGAATATGTGAAAGGAAAATTTGTCATTTTATCAGAAGAAGATTTAAAGGATATGAAGGAGGAGCATGCAGATAAGGCCGTTGAGATTGTTGATTTTGTAAAACTGGAAGATATTGATCCCATCTACTTCAACAGGAGTTATTTCTTAGGTCCTGGAGATAACGGTTCAAAGGCTTATGCTTTATTAAGGGAGGCCCTGAAGCAATCAGGAAAAATAGGGATTGCCGAAATGACCATTCGGTCCAAGCAGCAAATGGCTGTTGTCAGGGTTTATAAAAATTGCCTCGTTATGGAAACAATCCATTATCCTGATGAAGTCCGTTCTGCAGAAGAAGTCCCATCTGTTCCAGCACAAACTGATATACAGAAAAAAGAACTCGACACGGCTATGATGCTGATTGATCAGCTCACAGCAGAGTTTGATCCGCAGCAGTACAAAGATGATTACAGAGAGGCTATGCTCCGCTTGATCCAAAGCAAAATCGATCAAAATGAAGGGACTGCCGTTCCTGAAGATGCCCCAAGAGAAAATGTGGTCGATCTGATGAGCCAGCTTCAGGCAAGCATTGAAAAATCAAAACCGAAAAAAGCGAAGGAATCTGCAGCAGAATCCAATAAAGAACCCGCCTCAACAGGGAAAAAGATGCGGACAGCAAGGAAAAAGGCTTAATTTTTCAAAACAATCCATTGCGCCGCCTCCCAAAGCGTCGGAAATTGAGCTTCCCCCAAGCCGGGCTGATTGCCGATAAACAAAACATGAGTACCAGCGCCTTTTCCAGCTGACATATCCGGCTCCCGATCGCCGATCATGTAGGAGCGGGAAAGGTCGATTTTAAAGCGCTCAGCAAGCGAAAGAATCATTCCCGGCTCCGGTTTTCGGCAAAGACAGCCGCTGTTTGGAACGTGTGTGCAGCTCGCCGTTTCCTGGATGACTCCTCCTTTTTCAGCAATCTGGCGGATCATCTCATTGTGCACTTGATTCAGCTGGTACTCTGTCATAAACCCAAGTCCAACGCCGCCCTGATTGGTTACAACGTATACGAGGTAGCCGTGATCATTCAACAGTTTTACGGCCTCACCTGCACGGTCCAAAAGATAAAACTGATCTGGACGGTTTACAAATTTAACTCTGTCGGTCAGCACTTCATTTATGACCCCGTCCCGATCAAGAAATACAGCTTTTTTCAGTGATTTGGCTCCTTTCTTATTCCCGCTTCTCACATATTATCCGAGGTGATTTAATTGAAACCGATGCTCCCTGTCCTCGCCTCTGAGCTTCCGGCAGGACCCGAATGGGCTTACGAAGTGAAGTATGATGGCTTTCGCGCCATTTTATACATAGAAAGGGACTTCATCACTCTCATCAGCCGGAATGGAAAGGATTTAAGTATTCTTTTTCCGGAAATTTTAGAGTTTGTCCATAAGCTCATGCCTTCTATCCAGCCGTTCCTCCCGGTTACTCTAGATGGTGAACTCGCTTCACTCCGTTCATCTCTTTCCGCTGATTTTATGGATATTCAAGTAAGAGGACGTTTGAAATCAGCGAATCGAATTCAGCAAGCTTCTGCTAATGATCCGTGCAAGCTGCTTGTATTCGATTTGCTTCACTACAAGGGAAGATCGCTTATGAACGAACCTTATTCTCTAAGGAAAGGACAGCTCGAGGTATTTTTCAAAGAGCTGAAGCTTCCCATTCATACATCTGCGGACTCTGCTGAACTTCTCCAAATGGTCCCCTCCTATAAGAAGGCAAGTCATCTATGGGGACTCATTGAACTTCACGGAGCAGAAGGAATCGTGGCAAAGCACAAAAATGGGAAATGGACAGCTGGGGCAAGAACGGAAACATGGAAAAAGGTAAAGAACTATAGAAGGTCCACCCTTTTTATTACAGGATACGATGAAAAAAACGGATATTTTAATACAGGGCTGTTCAAAAATGGCCAGGTATTCTCGCTTGGCTCATTTTCGCATGGACTAACCGGACAGGAACGAGAGGCTCTTATTCAAACAATTAAAAAGAACGCTTCTTCCTCTAGCGGCCAGGTTTATCAGGTTGCACCTGCTATTTGCGTTTATGTTAATTTCCTTTCTTTTTACAAAGAACAGCTTAGGGAACCATCCTTTGCTTCATTCAACTTCAAAGCAGATCCTGCGCAATGCACTTGGGAACAATTTCAGCTGGATGCAGCACCCATTCATCATGAGGTTCTGCTCACCCACACGGATAAGCCTATTTGGAATGAACCAGCAATTAATAAGCTTCAATATATCCTTTACTTATTAAATATTGCTCCATATATGCTGCCTCTTTTAAGAAATCGGACACTTACGCTAATCCGTTATCCTCATGGTTCCTCCGGAGAACGATTTTACCAGAAGAACAAGCCCGATTACGCCCCCGATTTTATTCAATCGGCCCGTGCTGATGGCATTGATTATATGCGCTGTGAGTTTCTATCGGACCTAATTTGGCTTGGCAATCAGCTTGCTCTGGAATTCCATTTGCCCTTCCAGAGAATTTCGGATTCCCACCCTGTGGAAATTGTTTTTGATCTTGATCCGCCTTCAAGGGACGAATTTGAGCTCGCAATTTTTGCCGCACAGCAGCTTGAAAAGCTATTCAGGGAATTTAATCTCGATTCCTTCCCTAAACTCTCAGGCGGAAAAGGCATTCAAATCCATATCCCTCTTTCCGGTAAAAATTTGAGCTTTAGCGATACAAGATTGTTTACAGCATTCTTCGCTGACTTTTTAACAAAGCAGTTCCCTGAAAAATTTACAACTGAGCGCTTGAAAAAGAACCGCGGAGGCAAGCTTTACGTAGATTTTCTTCAGCACGCAGAAGGTAAGACCATCATTGCCCCATATTCCCCCAGAGGTGCTGAAGGAGCCTGCATCGCCGCTCCCCTTTTATGGGAGGAAGTAACTGAAGGTCTTTCACCTATGAATTATACGATTGCAACCATTTTTGACCATCTAAATAAAAGAGGCTGCCCGCTCAAGCACTATTTTCATAGCCCTCAAGACGAAACAGTCTCTAAAATCATCTCATTTATTAACGGAAATGGTTAGGAAATATATTGTTTGCTCAGCATTTCAGTAATTTGGTCGTGGGGCAGGGGCCTGCTGAATAAGAACCCCTGCATATGATGACAGCCGTGGGCTTCTAAAAATGCAGCCTGCACTTCTGATTCGACCCCTTCTGCAATCATTTGCAGTCCCAAATTTTCAGCCAAGCCGATAATCGCTTTAATTACGATTTCGTCCTGCTTGCTGCTCAGCATATTATGGACAAAGCTCCTGTCGATTTTAATTTTATCCAGTGGAAGCTGAGTTAAATAGCTCAGAGAACTATAGCCTGTTCCAAAATCATCAATACTCAAATGAATTTTGATATTTTTCAGCTCACGTATAGTTCTGATAAAGGTCTCACTATTATGCATAGACAGGCTTTCTGTAAACTCCAGCTCGAAATGTTCCGGAATAATACTGTTATCACGGAGAACATTGGTTACCATCGGCACCAAATCAGGCTGATAAAATTGTTTGACGGATAAATTCATACTCAGCCGCAGGTCCGGAGACTTGGTTTTCTGCCAATGCCGCAGCTGACGGCAGGCTTCCTGCATGCTCCATTTCCCAATATCAATAATCAGACCCGTCTCTTCCGCAATCGGAATGAACTCAGCGGGCGAAATAATACCCAGTGCCGGATGATTCCATCTAAGGAGAACCTCCATTCCTGTAATTTGATTCGTCCTTGTATCAAACTGAGGCTGATAATAGAGAAGAAATTCATTCCGCCTTAATGCGTGCATGAGTTCTTTTTGTAAAAAATAGCGTCTTTCTATTTCCTGGCTTTTCTCTTCATTGTATCTGCCGAGTGCTGATTCCTTGCTGATCTTTAAGGCAAGGTCACTTTTTTTCAAAAGCATATCCGGGTGTGTTCCATGATCCGGATAAATCGCCACGCCAAAACTGACCTGAACATGATATTCCTGGTCATCTATGATATACCGTTTCTTAAAAGCCTTTGCCATCTCACCGGCGATTGTATAGAAAAAGTCGGTATCTTGGAGGCGATGTACAATTACAACAAATTCATCGTTGAAAAACCTGCCAACAAAAAATTGCTTCGGCACGAGCTTCCGCAATTCCCCGCCAATTTCACGAATAATGGCATCGCCTGTTCTTTTGCCAAACATTTCATTAATATATTTAAAACGATCAATATTAACTTTTATAATAGCCGTCCGCTCGATTTCCTGAGATGTGATATATTCAAGCTTTTCCATCACCATGCGGTCGTTTGGAAGCATCGTCAATTCATCATAATAGGAAGAATGGGCAATCTTTTCTTCCGCCCGTTTCATTTCAGTCACATCACGTAAATTGAGGAAAAACCCTTGAATGGTCCCTTCAAGAAGGATAGGGACGGATGTTACTTTACAGATTCTTTCTCCTTGTAGAATAATTTCTCTTGTATGAGGTAAATAGGCGTCATTCGTGTGGGAAAGGATGATTTCTTCCTTCTGCCATTCGCTTTTCGTCAGAATGGAGGAGTAGTGACTGCCCGAAAATCCATCTTGCGGCCGATTGAACAATTCCGACGCAGAATCATTGGCATACAAAATCATGCCGCTGCAGTCGATTCGCAAAATCGCATCCGGATGATATTTATACAGATATTCAAAGGAGTTATCCCTTACCTGGACAGGTTTGTTGACTTCTGCTTTGAACTCAGGAGACATTGGATTCACAAGGCTCTCCCTCCTTTCTTAAAACAGATTATATTCTTTCTATCGTCAAAATCCTGCATATATGAAGGGTAAATAGTCTCATTCTTCCTTTTAAAGAGTATTTTGTTTAAAATGGCGTCTATTGCTCACACTATCTGTAATGTCTATATTCGGGAGACTTGCTATATGCCTAATATTTTCGGGTATCTACTTATTTTGGTCTTTTCAGTTGGATTATTTGCTGTTTGCCTGATCAAAGACAAGAGAGGTTCTCTCATTTTATGGCTCTTTAATTCTGGTCTTTGCTATTTATTTGAACTCATCGTTTACGTTTTATTTAACTGTTACATTTACAAACCTAATGTTTTCAGGGATTCATTTATCGACAGTACATTTGGATCAATCTTCAGCCAGGGGCTTTCCGTACCAATAGCAGCCGCTTTTGGTTCCATATACAATATTAAGGCACGATATACGGCAGGATTTGCTCTGTTTTTTTCATTAATTGAGATTCTGTTTCTCACCCTTGATATTTATGAGCATCATTGGTGGCGGACGTACTACACGTTCTTTCTAATTCCAGTCTTATTTTATCTATCCAAAGCATGGTACAGTCTGTTAAAAAGGGAGCTTCGGCTCGTCATCATCCTCACCCAATATGTCTGTATGATCACTATTTCCATTACTGTAACATGGCTCCTTTATGCTCTGCAGCCAACTATTATTTTTATGACTGGACTATTCGCAGAAAGCAGCAGGGATCATACCTTTGCAAACGGAATTTACAGCATTTTCATATCAATATTATATACAGCCATTCCTTATTCCCGCCGTTTATCTTGGAAAATTCTGTACTTCCTCAGTATATTACTGGCAGACTGCTTACTTTTTAGGCTGCATATTTTAACAATCCATAACTCCACAGATGCCGTATCCCTGGCAGCCACCCATTTGTTTTTCATAGGCTGCAGCCTCTTGTTGAAAAGACTGCTTTTCCGAACTTAACACTTGGTTTGTCCATCAAACAGATTTTAAACCTGCAATCGGTGCTTTGAAATCTGATAGGTCTTTGCTAGCTTCCTCCCAATATGCTCTTGCTCCCAAGTTGCTGGCGGTAAACCTCCTAACCTCCAATGCCTGAGGGGTCTAATCTGTCAGGCTGGTCCATTTGAAGTCTCACTCCTTCTGCACTATTCAGCCTAGTCCATATTTTTTCTGAATATTTGTTTGGAAATACAAAACCCCCGGGACTTAGCGACCCAGGGGTTTACAATTCACTTTTACATATGGAAGGTATTTACAAAAAATTCCCTTTATGGACTGGTTACCTGAAAAGCAGATGCTGGCTATGCAGTCCCGCTTTTTTCAGCAGCTGATTCAGCTGTTCCTGTTCCTCACTTGATAATCCAGAAAAAGCCCGCGTAATTCTCAAAGCATGAATCGGGTAGATTTCATCGAGGTATGCCTCCCCTTTTTCCGTCAGCTTGGCATAAATGGAACGTTTATCCCGCGGATCCTGCTGTCTGACAATGTACTCATTCTTCTCAAGTTTATCAATTACATACGTAACATTTCCGCTAACAAGAAGCAGCCTCGATCCAATCTGCTGAAGCTTCTGCGGGCCTTTCGTATACAGCAATTCAAGAACCGCAAACTCTGTTGGATTAAACCCATGCTCCTTGCTATCTCTAATCGAATGCTCCGAAATACTTTTAAACGCTTTAGCAAAAACCCTGAAAAGGGCCAATGCACGGTCAGTCTCTTCCTGAGTGTAAGAAAATCTCATAGAATCATCGCCCTCTTAAATATTCTCAAAATTCTCAAATTTTATCTTTATTTTACTATGAAGAGGGCAATATTTAAAGAACGATTTTTCAAAAGAATTCTTTAAGACTTTATACTCGTTTAGAATAGGGCATTTGCAGGGGATTGAAGGAATATTCACTGGCTAAATGCAATAGAAGGAGAAATCCCTGCATAAGAAAAGGAACCTGCCTGTTCAGGGGCAAATTCCTTACTGTGCAGCGGGCTTCCGTTTGATTGCCGGAATACTATGATAAAAATACACGTACTCATTTTTCAGCTCTGAAATCGTCATTTTCTGAAGTACATCGCTGTTGTAGACGCCTATCGCAAGCAGCTTTTGGGAGTAATAATTTCTTTGTTCCTCAAGAGCGAATTTTAATAGGTTGCTCATCACACTTTCCCCTCTCCATGTTTCTTTAATCTTACTCCTACAATACCCAATGATTGTAAGCAGACGGTTAATCCATTGTAAAAATTGCATCACCTGATATTAAGATTGTTTAAAAGTATGGGATTTATGAAAGCCGTCAACAATGGTCCTATCCTATTCAAAAGGAAGGATCGACAATGCAGACACAGCTAATTGCTTTCGATGAGCTGAAAAATTACTATTTTATTATCGAAAATGAACCTGATGATACACAGCTTATGATGCTATCTGCTGAAGAATCCGCAGGGCTTTCATTATATGTTCATCATGAGACGAAATTTCAGGAAGTAACCATCCTATTTAACCCGGCCCTTCTGAAGGGATGGATGACGGCATTCCAAGAAATTGTCCGATTAAGGTGTTTGTCTTCTAATCTTCTTGATTTGACCATTCTGGACGAAGCGCAATAATTCATACGTGTCCTTTCCTGCTGTCCTCAATAATTCCTCAAGCAGCTGATCCCTTTTCAAATCAAGTTCAATCAGTTTATGGGCAAGCTTAAGCGCTTTGCCAGGTTCCATTATTCTGCCTCCTTTAAATTGCTGGTACACTTATATTAACGTGCGTTTGAGTACCTTTCCTCCTTTTTGATATGAAATCTGACACGTAATCCTCTTCAGCTGCAGTATATGTTATAAAATCTCACATATTATGAGAAATTCTTTCCGTTGTCGAGTATAGTATAGGAAAGAGTTGTTTCCTCAAGGAGTGAGTCCATTGCAAGAAGAGCGGTCTTACAAGGATAAAAAAGTCATCTCAATCGGGACAGTAAGCGAGCTTACAGGCCTATCTGTAAGACAGATACGGTATTATGAAGAACGCCAGCTGATTTCTCCTGAGCGAAGCTCAAAAGGAACCAGAAAATACTCCTTTTCCGACGTAGAAAGGCTTATGAACATAGCCGACCTGCGTGAAGAGGGCGTCCAAACGACAGAAATATTAAAGGATATACGGAAAAAAGAAGAAAAATCCAAAAATCCCGCCCAGCTCCGCAAAAAAATGCTCCAAGGCCAACTAAACGCCCATTTTCAATACAAACACAATGGGTAACCCGAAAAGCGGAAGCGGCTTGCTCAGGCCTGAGAGCTGGTGGAGCTGGAACTGACAAAGTCGCTCTTTGACTTTGACAGGGCCAGCGAAGCAGCCGAAGGACTAGCCGCTGGAGCTGGACAAACCGAAAAGCGGAAGCGGCTTGCTCAGGTCTGAAAGCTGGTGGAGCTTCTGACCGAGGGGCGCTTTTTGCCCCGACAGAAGAAGCGAAGCAGCCGAAGACCTAGCCGCTGGAGCTAGACAAACCGAAAAGCGGAAGCGGCTTCCAGTAAGGATGTTCTGCTAAGAGCGCGGCGTCCTGCCGCAACGCAGAACTGACCCGCGTCGTGCGGGCCTCTGAAAGCTGGTGGAGCTGGAATTGACAAAGTCGCTCTTTGACTTTGACAGGGCCAGCGAAGCAGCCGAAGACCTAGCCGCTGGAGCTAGACAAACCGAAAAGCGGAAGCGGCTTTTTTAAGGATGTTCTGCTAAAGGCGCAGCAAAAATGCAATAACCGCAGACTTTGCAAAGCTAAAGAAGAAAGTTAAAGAGCTGTTCCTCGATGGAACAGCTCTTTGTCTCAGCTCTTAAATTGATTTACTGACAGAGCCAGTTTTTCTGATAGTCCTGTTAAATGAATGGAATTTTCTCTGACCATTTCCATTGTTCCATTTGCCTGCTCTGCTGCAGCGGCAGTTTGTTCTACTCCTGCTGCGGCTTCTTGAGATACACTTGCGATATTAGAGATGGCTTCATCCATGTTTTTTCCTCTTTCAAGCAAGTCATCAAGACGGTCCGAGATGAGAGTGATTCCGGACGATACTTCCTCAACCTTGGATCGGATGGCTTCAAAGGTAAGTCCAGTCTTTTCGATTGCAGCCTTTCCAATAAGAGCTTGTTCGTAACCAGCTTTTAAGTCTCCTGCCACAGCCCCTGTCTCAGCCCTGACACTGGTTACGATCACATCGATATCCCCTACTGATAGAGATACTTGTTCAGCGAGCTTTCTTACCTCGTCTGCAACAACAGCAAATCCTCTGCCATGTTCACCTGCACGAGCAGCTTCAATAGCCGCATTCAACGCAAGTAAATTCGTCTGATCTGCAACAGACTGAATGACTTCCATAAGTTTAGAGATTTTTTTTGATTGCTCATCAAGCCCCGCTACTTTCGTTACAGAACCCTTCATAATATCGTGTATGCGGTTCATCTCATCGATGGATTTCCCCATTAACTTGCTGCCTTCATTCGTTTCACCCATTACTTCTTCTGCAGAATGGGAAGCAAGTTCGCCAGCAGTAGCCGCTTCATTAATTTTTTCCAGAAAGTGACCCATATTTTCCGCCATATCTGCTGCCGTACTTGCCTGACTCTCCGCTCCAAGCGTTAACTCCTGCATAGTTGATGCAATTTGCTCATTACCTTCCTTCACCTGGGTCGATGAAAATTGAAGCTTTTCACTTTGATCGGCGATTTCTCCTGCCGCTGATTTTATTCCTCCAACAAGAGTCAGCAAGGTCATATTCATAGAGTTCGCGGAATCTATTAGAACTCCGAGCTCATTTTTGCTATTTGAAGAGAGGGTTTCCTTTTTTAAAATTCCCGAAGCGATCTCATTCATCTTTTTCGTAAGCTGGGAGATAGGGATTGCAATCATCCGAGACGTTCTAAAGGCAATAAAATACCCGCCCGCTGCTATAAGCAAAGAAAAAACAAGGATGAGTGCTGCCGTTATTTCCCCGCCACGGATTATTTGTATCCCGGAATCCATAATTTCCTTTTCCCGTTCCTCTGCGATTGCCTGATAGTCTTTCATAAGCTGGTTGGATACCGCCTGAGGTTCTTTTGATAAATTCTGGACGGCCTGAATTTTAAAACCGCCTTCATAAGGTGTGATAACTTCTTCATCAATCAGTTTCTGCCAACTTTCTGTTTTCTTAATTAGCTTTCTGATCTCTGGAGTATCGTTTACAGCAAGAAGATCCTTTTGAAGGGCAGCCCCGTCTTTTTTTAGTTTTTCATATTCATCTTTGTAGGAAGGACTGTCATACAGAAAATAGGCGCGGATGGTTGAGGCCTGCTGCGCAAGATTGTATGAAAGCTTTTCATCAAGAATGAGAGCGGCTGTTTCTTTATTTACAATCCTCTCCGTGTCCATTTTCGTTTTATAAATGCTGGCAAAATTCAATACGGCCAGCAATACACTTAAACCAATAAGAATTCCAAAGCCTGTCACCAAGATATAGCGAACACTTTTTATCTTCTTCTGTGTCTTTTTCATAATTGCCCCCCTGTAACAATATGCCTCCTCCTATATTACTATTAGAAAGTTCAAAAAGAAATAATTTTTGTGTATTTTCTGCAAATTTTAGATATGTTTGTCAAAATTTGTACTATTTTGTCTAACTATTTTCCCGTACATCTATTACTCTTTCGATATAATGAATAGAAGAACTCTAAACTATTTAAGAGGGGTGAGTGCCTTGAATATATATGAAACGGTTGTGGAAAAATATCGTCAGAGAATGGTAGAAGTAGCCGGTAAGCATGGATATACAGCAGAAGAAACGGTGAAGGTAAGCCAGCACTTGGACAAGCTGCTCAATATGAGCACACATCCGGTAAGACAGGGCATGAGCCGGGCTCATGATGACATAAAATATTCTACTAATAAAAAGAGCTGATTCAGCACTCAACTGAATCAGCTCTTTCTTTTACTGCAGGTGCTGTATAAAGGAGGTTGCAATCCCAAAATAAATAAGCAGGGATAAAATGTCATTCAAAGTTGTAATAAGCGGCCCGGAGGCTATGGCAGGATCAATTTTCATTTTATGAAGCAAAATTGGAATCATCGTACCAGCCATTGTTCCTATTATAAGTGTAAAAAACAAAGATGAGCCTACAACCAGGCCGAGAAGGGGATTCCCTTGCCATACTACGGCAATGCCGGTAATTAGGATCCCGCAGACAACCCCTATCATTAACCCAACCTTTAATTCTCTGAATATAAGCCTGACAATCATTTTGGAATCCAGGTCATTCTGAGCAAGGCCGCGGACAACTACAGCCAGTGACTGGGTTCCAGTGTTCCCGGTCATGCCGGCAATCATTGGCATAAAAAATGCCAGCGCTACTACTTCGTTAAGCGTTCCTTCAAAAAAACTGATGATGCTTCCTGAGACAAGTCCGATAAATAAAAGCAAAATCAGCCACGGAAGTCTTCGGTAAGCAGCTATATGCGCCTTTGTTTCAAAATCGATGGATTTACCGGACGCAGCAAATTTCTCATAGTCTTCATTTGCTTCCTGAATCACAATATCAATTACGTCATCGACTGTAACAATTCCGACTAACACGTTATTCTCCTCAACCACTGGCAAGGCAAGGAAGTCGTAGCGCTCAATTAACCGTGCCACATCTTCCTGATCAGCGTCTGCTTTAATGGAAATAACCCTTGTGTACATAATGTCTTCAATGAGCTCTTCACGTTCGCCCAGGATCAAATCCCTGTAGGAGATAACTCCGACCAGCTGCTTCTCTTCGTTTATGACATACAAATAGTTAATCGTTTCCGCAATTTCTGCGAACGCCTTGAGTTTGACCACAGCGTCCCAAACAGTAAAGTGCTGCGGTATCCATACAAAACGGTTTGTCATAATCCGTCCTGCAGTCTCTGCAGGATAATTCATTAAAGTCTGGACCGCTTCCGACTCTTTCTGCTCCATACTAGACAGAAGCTGATCCTTCAGGTCCGAATCAAGTTCCTCTAAAAGCTGTGCCAAGTCATCGTTATCCATTTTGTTCATCACCTGAACGCCCTTCAGTTTTCCCACCTTGTTAAATAAAGCAAGCTGGTAAGGACGTTCAAGCTCCTGCATGAGTATGGTAATATCGTCCACGCTCATAAAAGACAGAAAGCGCGCATAATGTTTTTCAGGCATTTCTTTAAATATACTCGCCATATCATATGGCTGCAGTTCTTCTATTAATTCACGAAAATCTTTCCGTTTCCCGTCCCTAAGCAGGAGAATAATCCGAAGAAGAATTTCGTTGTACGTCATATTTTTCACCATGGATGGTCCTCCTCGTTAATCCGCGGAGGCCCATGCTTTTGAAAGCGCCGGCTGGTTCCCTTCCGCGGAGTGTATACTATGACTTTCTGAATCTTTTACCTGTGTCCCTCCCGATCGGGGAATCTCCATGCCAGCACCTCCCTATTTTTCTTTCATCATGCTAATATAGGTAATAAAAAAACACACCAAGAATGAAGGCGTGTGAAAACAAGCATTCCATTCTTCCATCGTAGAGCTTTAGCACTGTGCAGCATAGGACGATGTCCAGCTGCGTTAAAAATCACCTTAAGTCGATGATTCCTGTTGACCCATTGGCGTCTTTGGACATTTTTGGGCAGCAGCGTATCTCCACACAGGAGCCTCACCTAACGAAGAACCTATTCAGTTCACACATTGAGATTACAGAAATTCCTGAAACCTGTCAATCAAATTCGAAAACAATTGATTCCTTGCCAGTATATGCTCTGCAAGTGATTTGCGGCCGGCTTGGCATCGCCTATTTTTTCTCTAATGAAAGGAAGCAGAATGATGAAAATTGAATATTTGAGTAAGGGAATGCCAAAGCAGCTGACAGACCATAAGGGGAAGCTTTTTAAATCCGGAATAAGTAAAGATAGTGCTAATGAGCTTGAAGTTTCATCAGGATACATAACGGGAGATGAGGTCGCGAATCATGATTTTCATGGAGGACGTGACCGTGTTCTTTGTGTATATCCATTCGAGCATTATCAAAACTGGGAAACGGAATTTGGAAAAACTCTGATACAGCCGGCTTTCGGAGAAAATTTAACTGTTACCGGTATGAGAGAAGACGAAATTTGTATTGGGGATCAACTACAGATTGGATCCGTTCTTGCTGAGGTTTCTCAAGGCCGTTATCCTTGCGTGACAATTAATCGGCATACAGGAATTGATCAGCTATTGGCGAGGATCATTGAAACGGGATATACAGGGTATTTCTTACGAATTATTAAACCTGGAACGATTCGAAAGCAGGATTCAATCTCGATTGTAAATCGGACAGCCTCTATGACGGTTGCGGATATCCACCACACTTTCTTCCACAACCGTAAAGATACGGATGCAATCCGGAGAATTTTACAAATCCAAAGTCTGGCTGACGACTGGAAAAAGAAATTCGAAAAATTATTAGAGCGGACTCAAGAGTAAAACAGCAGCCCGAATGAGCTGCTGTTTTACTCTTCTTCATTTGATACTTGTTCTAAATCCTCCGAAGACAGCAGATGATAAGATTCCTTTAAAAACAAGGCAACACCATCTTTGTTTTTGGGATGCTGTACAAATTGTGCGTGATCAATGTTCAAATATTGTTTTTCATCCTCTTTGTGATCCATATACTCTTCCCCCCTTTCCATTTCCCTTAGTATTCCATTCCTCATCAAAAAAACCCCTCTTATATAAGAGAGGTTTCCAATCATTAATTTCTAGAGCTGATTTTAGAAAGCAAACGGAGGATTTCAAGATAAAGCCAGACTAGCGTAACAAGGAGAGCAAAGCCTGCGTACCATTCCATATGCTTAGGCAATCCTCTCGCTGCCCCATGCTCGATGAAGTCAAAATCAAGAACAAGGTTAAGGGCGGCAATCACTATAATGACGAGCGAAATCACAATCCCGATGGTGCTGGATTCGTGAAGAAATGGAACACTGACTCCAAAAAGGCCCAGCACAAATGAAATCAAATAGACCATAAATACGCCCATTGTCGCTGCCGCTACTCCTAGACGGAAATTGTTGGTTACTTTTATCAATCCGCTTCGGTAGACAAGCAGCAAGCCAAGAAAAATCCCCATGGTAATCAATACAGCCTGCATAACAATCCCTTCATACAAGCTTGAATAATACGCTGAAATACCACCGACAAACATTCCCTCCAGCACGGCATAGATCGGCGCCGTTATCGGCGATGCTTTTGGTGAAAAGCTTGTGATAAGCGCAAAAATCAGTCCGCCTATTGCACCGATCAGCATCATTGGAGTTACGTTATCCCCCTGCGCTGCGAAATACCATGTTGTTCCGGCAGAAACAACAAGAATAAACAGGAGCAAAAATGACTTATGGACAGCGCCCATTAGAGTCATTCGGCGCCCGCCAGCATATCCCATTCCTTTTTCAAATGATTTTAATGTCGGATTCGCTGTTCTCATATTGGATCACTCCTTTATTAGTCTTAATACATACGTTTTTAAATGATGAAAGTTTCAGTCCACATATAATATGTATCACTTAATCATTATATTAGTCCTAGCCTGATGCCTTACATACTGCTTACCCTTAAAAAAATTGAACCAATTCAAATTTTTCATGTAATTATTCTTCTTTTTTCATTCTTTCACCATATAATTTTAGATAAACAAGCTTAAGGAGTGTGAAAATTTGAAAGAAAAAAACTCCCTTAGCATGATCATCGATGGCCTTTTCTCTGCAGCTGAAGCAGTAGTTCTAGCCATTCTAAGGAAAAAGCTGACGGCATTTTATAAAGATTATCTGATAAAACTTTTAAATCAGCTACAAATGCTCCAGTCTCTGCTCCATTCATTTTGCCGGCTAAAACTTGAAGATTTTCATCTGTTAAAGACAAAAATGGAGCTTAGAAGAATCCATTTGGATCTGCAGCTCCTCCTTTCAAAGGAATTTGTCTTTCCGAATGATTTGAAACAAGTATGGCTGTCTCAGACTCTTTTTGAGTTGAAAAACAAGTTTTAAAGCAGCCTCCGGATTGGCGGGCTGCTTTTTTTCATTACATATTCACAAAAAGGTGAGTGGTGTAATCATTGTAGCGTCCGACACCTGCATAATCGATTGTATTATAGAGCAGGACTTCTTTCTGACTGCTGTTTTTTCTCCATAAATCACGTTGTGCTTTAGGAGAATTCGCATATTTGTAAATCAGAATTCCTGATTCTGAGTGCTGCTGAAAACCTAATTTCACAATCATTTCCTGCGCACTGCCATACTTGGTTGAATAGATGCTGAATGAGCCGGTAGAATGCATATCCTTTGATTTCATTTCCGAAATATAGCTTAATCTTTCGCTTAGGGTCATGAGAGATTTACCATTTACATATCGATCCTGGTTGAGTAATAAAAAGGAATCAAACTCGTCACTGGACAGCGTATGGTTGAGCTGGAGATCAGGCACAGCAAAGCGGTTTGTTCTCTGAAGCTTCTCTGTTTCAGCAAGGTAGCCCGTCATTTTTGCAGGGAGTGCTTTGTACTTGCCTGCCTTTTTGATTTCGACAGCACGCTTTTTCAAGCGATCGAGCTTCTTCAAATTGCTATCTACATAAGTAACCCGGTTGGCAAGGGCATCTTTGCCGATAACCTTCATTAACCGGTATTGGGAAACCTCGTAAATCACTCTCTCCCTTGCCACCTTGGCTGGAGCTACATACTTTTTGGAGAGCGCTCTTCTTTTGGATGAACCTGACACTTTTCCTATTGCTTTTTCGGCAGTTTGAATCTGCCTGGAAAAGCTGTCATAGGCTTGGTTTACATCATATGTGTCTGCAGAATCAATTAATCTGTTAAAACCTCGCAGCTGATAGGCAAGCTTTTCCCCCTGCTGTACCGCCGTGCTGCTAGTAGAAGCCTGAACCTCATGCGCTGGCAGAACACCAAGTGCCAGCATAAAACCCAATCCCAAACCTGCTATCTTCTTCATCTTCCCATTCCTCCATACCCAATATGTAAGTTAAAGTCATAGTATCTATACCCTTCTATCAACCTATTAAAAACCATTTATTTCAATTTTTTATAAAAATAAGGAATTAGTCTGTATCCTTTTGTTCTATTCGGCTTATTTCAAAAATAATCCATCCTTCCTCCATCCTGTTTTTTCCATAAACTTCAAATGTTTTATTAACGCGGCATTGTGGAACGTATTTACTATTCGCTAAAAAGATTGAGGAGGCATTTATTCATGCAAGAGCACAAGTTATATATTAATGGAGAGTACACAGATTCAACTTCAGGTGAATGGATTGAAATTGTGAATCCATCAAATGGAGATGTCATCTCGAGGATTCCTGACGGAACAAAGGAAGATGCTGAAAAAGCAATTGAAGCGGCTTATGAAGCTCAAAAGGAATGGGAGCAGGTTCCATCCTATAAGCGCGGTAAGATCGTCCGTCAAATTGGAGACGAGCTTGAAAAAAACCGGGAGAAAATGATTGCATTATTATCCGAGGAACAAGGAAAACCTTACGAACAGTCTTCAGCCGAAGTAGACCTGGCCGTAGACTACTTCCGCTACATGTCTGAATGGGCCAGAAGAATTGAAGGAGAGGTTATTCAAAGTGACCGGCCAAATGAAAATATTTTCCTTCACAAACGTCCAATAGGCGTGGTTGGGGGAATTGTGCCTTGGAATTTCCCCGTTTTTATTTTTGCCCGAAAAGTTGCGACTGCCTTAATTGCAGGCTGTTCGATTGTTCTAAAACCAAGCCAGCAAACACCTAATACAGCTGCAGAACTTACAAAAATGATTGCCAATCTGGACCTCCCTAAAGGTGTATATAACATGATTACGGGAACAGGATCCACGATAGGAAATGCACTGGCCAGCAGTCCGAAAGTTGGCATGATCACAATGACAGGCAGCACAGGCGCCGGAACGAAAGTAATGGAGGCTGCTGCCCAAAATATTACGAAGGTTAACCTTGAACTCGGCGGGAAAGCACCTGCCATTGTTACAAAGCATGCTGATCTTGATCTTGCAGTGGAAAACATTACAACCTCCCGCATTACCAATGCCGGCCAAGCTTGTACAAATGCTGAAAGAGTATATGTACACGAATCCGTAGCTGAGGAGTTCACTCAAAAATTAGCAGCAGCATTCAACAACGTAAAGGTCGGCGACGCAGTAAAAGACCGAGATGCCCAGATGGGACCCCTCGTCAGTGAAGATCGCTTGAAAACGGTCGAAGAAGCTCTGGAAAAAGCCATTCAAGCCGGTGCCAAAGTGGCTGCAGGCGGAGACCGTCCTGAAGGCTTAAAAGGCGGATTCTTCTTACGTCCGACTGTTCTGACAAATGTGACGCACGATATGGACATTATGAAGGAAGAAACGTTTGGCCCTGTATTACCGGTTGCCACATTCTCAGATTTGGATGATGCAATCCGGATGGCGAACGATTCCATATACGGTCTTTCTTCCTCTGTTTATACGAATGATTACAATGAAGCTATGTATGTATCGAATCAGCTTCGTTTTGGCGAGACATTCGTCAACCGCGAAAACTTCGAAGCCATTCAGGGGTACCATGCTGGTATGCGCCAGTCAGGACTCGGCGGTGCTGACGGCAAACATGGTTTAGAAGACTATCTTGTTACACAAGTTGTATATATGCAATATAAAACAGATTTGAAATAAGAATAGGATAAAACCCCCGGAACGCATTCCGGGGGTTTTCTTTTTTTATGTGTATCTTAACAATTATAGTTAGGCTGATTTTAGCGCAAATCAGCCCACACTAAACTAATTTAAACAAAGGAAGTAACTTTGAAAGTGCTATTGTCCCGTAATTTTTTTAAGAGTTTCTATAGCTAAAACCTGATAAGCTATTTGGGGCCGCAAAAACCCAGGCGGCTCTTATAAGGCGGCACCATTATTTTTTTCTTAGTAAAAGCATGCTCCCTTTTAATACTGTCAATATGGCCAGGAAAATCCAAACTACCATCGCAGTTTTTGCGACTGCCGGCGCAGCTGTCATCTGATTAACAGCAATAGCGATGACCGCCCAAATCAGCACCAGTCCATAAGCCAGATCATTTTTCACAAGAATCATATAGGCTCCAAGCAAAGCCGTAACAATAAGCAAAAGAATCGTCCACGCCAATTCTCCCAAACCCAGAAATGAACTGATTTCATTGGATTTAAAAACGATGAATACATTTACGATTGCTGCGACTGATATCCAGCCCATGTAAACAGAAATCGGCAGTTTAAGCATGAGTGAAGTCTGACCGGATTTTTCAATGAGGGAATAAATTTTAATCAGTGTGTATAGTATCCCGAATATGACAAGAACGGTCAGGTTGAACAGTTCATAATGAAAAAGAACGATCCATAATGCATTAAGCAGTGCATTCACAGCAAAAAGATATCCTATTGATGCATAAACAGCTTTCTCTTCAGCAGATACAAAAAATGCCCGAATTACCCAAACAGCTAACAGGAGATAAATGAGTCCCCAAATGGAAAACGCATAATTTGCCGGTTCAAACAGGACAGGCACTCCTGCTGAAACCTCCCCAGTAGTCTGGCCGTTTATGGGAAGAGCATTGGCTAAGAAATTCACTCCCACCATGACGATATAAGCGAGCACATTAATAACTGCAACAGCTCTAAAGGTTCTCATTCTCATCCTCCCTTTTCTTTCCTTTACTTCATACATATCCTTCTCTCAGTAAGAACATGTCTCCTATCTTTTCCCCTTCTCAAAAACTTTCATTCTGCAATGAGCAGATTCAAATACATAACGAAGGGTAAAGAACAGTAAAACACTTACCTGGAGGTATGGCATGACAAATTCACGTTTGAATACGAAGCTTCCACTCTATCCTTCTTCCTTATGGAGACCTGTTGAAAATGAACCCTCTTTTCCGCCTCTTGAAGAATCTCTTACCGTTGATACCGTCATTGTCGGAGCTGGCATTACAGGAATAACAGCAGCCTATTTGCTGCAAAAAGCGGGAATTCATACTGCTCTAATCGATGCCAGGAAAGCTCTTGGCGGAACAACGGGACATACGACAGCTAAAATTACCTGCCAGCATGGTGAAATTTATGACTCTCTTATTCAAGGAATTGGCGAAGAAAAAGCAAGAGAATACTTTCAAGCGAATGAAACAGCCTTATCGTTTATTAAAGACACAGTTCAAAAGCTAGAAATCTCCTGTCAGCTGCAAACGCAGGATGCTTATTTGTATGCCGCTTCCTCAAGCGGAGACAAAAAAGTCAGGGCTGAATATGAAGCCTATAAGAAACTTGGCATTCCCGCTGAATTCATTGAAAACACACCACTTCCATTCCCTGTGAAATCCGCCATTCGGGTCAAAAATCAGGCACAATTCCACCCAGTAGAATATCTTTCTGATCTGCTGAAGGAATTTGTCAGCTCTGGAGGATATGTTTTCGAGCATACCCGTGCAGTGGAACTCGAGAAGTCAGAAAATCCTGTTATCACAACTGCAGAAGGGTATAAATTAACCAGCCAGCACGTTCTCATTTCCTCTCACTACCCGTTTCCGGATATTACAGGGCTGCAATTTACAAAACTGGAACCGGAGCGTTCATATATCCTGGCGGCAAAAACCTCCCACCCGTTCCCTAAAGGAATGTATATCAGCGCCGATGATCCAGTCCGATCACTCCGGTCGGCAGAAGAAGACGGGGAGCAGCTTGTGCTGATAGGCGGCGAGGATCATAAAACGGGACAAATTCTGAACACAGAGCAATGCTACGAAGCGCTGGCGGAATTCGGAGAGGAGCAACTAGATATGACTGAGATCCGCTACCGCTGGTCGGCACAGGATTTAAAAACATTAGATGGCGTTCCTTATGCAGGTCCTATCACGAAAGAGCATCCCAATATTTTGATAACAACTGGATATGGTCTATGGGGAATGACGAACGGCACGGCGGCTGCCCAGATAGCTGCTGATTCAATTATGGGGAAAAAGAACCCTTATGCAGAGCTATATTCTCCTCAGAGGCCGGGAAATAAAACCGCTGCTGTCCAATTTATTAAACAGAATACGGATACAGCAAAGGAATTTGTAAAAGGAAAGCTGAAAAGATCTCAAGAAAAAGCAGAGGACTTGGGATTTGATGAAGGGGCGAGAATAAAAGTCAATGGACATAAAGCAGGTGCTTATAAGGATCCAGCCGGAAACATTTCGCTGGTGAAACCTGTATGCACACATATGGGATGCGATCTGGAGTGGAACAATGGTGATCGGTCATGGGACTGCCCTTGTCATGGATCCAGATTCAGTACAGATGGAGAAATTCTCGAAGGCCCTGCTGTAAAACCGCTCACCAAGCTTGATTAAAGGGTTCTGCCACTTCGAAAAGGCAGATATAAAAGAAAAAAACTGACCAGCATAACTCCTTCCATAGAAAGCAAATACCACGGCCATGGGCCAAGTACCTCCAGAAGGGATCCCCCTGCTGGTTTTTTCATAATGTATAAGTAGTTTGAGTTTAGAAGATGATTGATCCAAAAAACTGCCGCTGCATACAGATTGACCAGCATAGCTGTGATCCAGAGAGATCGCAGTGATGGCCTAAAGCCCATTGCAGCAAAAAGAAGGCATGCCATGATCACTCCTGCATGAGATACAAAAAACGTGAAGAAAACAGGATGCGGAAATGTATAGGGACCAAGATCCGGGCTTACGATTGCTTGAAATGAACTTGCAATTCCTGCATACCAAAGAAATTGAAAGAGGGCTCTATTTTTCGTAAAAGTCATGACTATTGCCAGGATAACAGCAAGATCACTTAAATGAAGCGGGAGATCCGCCGACAGAGACCATCTTCCAGCTGATAGCTTCCATAGCTGTTCAACCACTTCAGACGACAATAGGACAAATCCAAAAGCATACCGGGCTGCGTTAAAATGATACCGGAGAATAAATACAAGCGCCATGGCAATAAAAGTCACGAATAGCGCCAAAATGTGTGCTTCAGAAAAAATATGAAAAGCCTTGTCCAAAATGTCATCACCTCTGAATCATCATCCGCTAATCTATGGGGATTTATTCAATTGTGCATCCAGTTTACTAAGAATAGCAAAGCCTTTAACCCGCTGCCGGATTATTCCGGTATACTTCACGGCAGAAATTCAGCTGTTTACCTGCTAATGTGCAAAAAAGAGGAGACCGGCCACCGCCTTCTCCTCTTCGTTATTTGTCACATGCCAATCCGTCTCCATCCCGGTCAAGTCTATGCGGATCTCCGGGGCCTGCTGCTTCAAAAAAGGCCTGGGCTTCCTCATGGCCGGAAAAATCACCGCAATCCTTATCCGGCCCTTTTGGGTCGAATTGCTGATTTGCTTGAGAATTTTCTCCTTTAGATGGCTCCTCTGGCACCTGATCATTCACTTCATCTTCAAATCCGCGATCAGTGGCATAATTTTCAAGTGACCATATTTTCCGTTCTTCTTTTTTTGCCTTTGCCTCTGCTTCCTTAAATTGATCCAGATATTTTGTATTAGGCGGGTATACAGCTACCCTTGCAAGCCCTTCTTTTAAGAGGCGTTTGTTGTACATTTGTCCGTCCATCCATATGTATGCGAGCAAACGGCCAAAACGGTCTCTTTCCTCTACTCCTAATTCAAGTTCAATTTCCTTCCCTTCCAATTGCTCCTTTGTAAAGGCTGAGGCCTCTTTGGCAAATGGCTGAGGGTTTCCTTCGTATTTCCCTCTGCTTTCGGGCGTATCAATTAATATAAGACGGACTTTTTCCGTTGCCCCATTTTTAAGTTCTGCTTTCAGTGTATCTCCATCTGTAACAGAAAGTACGGTTGCTGGAACCGTATTTCCCTTTTCTTCCTCTAATACAGCGCTTTTTTCATCTCCTTGTTTTTCCTGTTTCGTTTCTTTATTGGATGAAGAATGGGTTTGAACGGGTTGATCGGATGGCTGCGTCATCGCCGAACATCCTGCCAAGCTTAAATGAGTAAGTAAAATAATCGCTATCATCTGTTTTTTCAACTCTATGAAGACTCCTTTACTTTGCAGTTATATAAGATTATAGGTGCCAAATGAACAATATGTACATTGTTAAGTCAGTTTTCCACCAAAAAAAAACGCAGAAGACCATTCTGCGCCATCATTTTGGTTAACTTTTAGCATGTTCTGAAAAACTCTTACTGGCAGGAAGTACAGTCATTAAAGCATTGAGTATAGTTGAGAGGGAAGAGTGTCCGGCATACATTCGCGCAATAACGGGAGCAGCTTCCAGAGCTTACCTGGCTGCATCCGCAGTTCCTGCGGCGGTCTGACATTCCTTCTGTCTGTCCGTTTCCGCACGACTTGCGGCCGTGATCGGACGTTCCTTTTCTGCTGCGATGACAGGATGAACCCGCCAATTCATCCAAATAGAGTCTTGGCTTACTGCCAGAATGGCATCTATTTCGAGAACTCATAATATCCCCTCCTTTCCCTAATAGAGTATTCAGACTCTATCAGTTGGAGGCGACGAATATCCCTGCTGCTTCTATTATTCTATGATTCAGCGGGGTGCCCATAGGATAATTCCTGCACCGATCAGACAGATAACGGCTCCTAATGTGTCATAGAAATCAGGTGCTTTTCCATCTACTCCCCAACCCCATAGTAAAGCGAGAACGATAAATAATCCTCCGTACGCTGCATACACTCTGCCGAAATCAGGAAAATCCTGCAGGGCCGGCAATATGCCATACACAACCAGCACTGCCCCGCCAATGATTCCGTACCATATTGGAAGACCGTTCTTGATCCATAGCCAAATTAAATAGCCTCCACCAATTTCCGCTAAACCCGCTAATACAAATAAAATGATAGATTTGATCATAGTCCACATACTTTCTGTGCTTTATTCATAGCAAATATTAAATCAAGTGAACGAATCTTACAAGCTTAGCCTTCTCCTAAAACTTCCTATTTTCAAGTGGATGACTAGACCTGCAGAAAAGAGTATGATAGGTTTAACCATACTTTATATTAATGAAAGATAAGTCGGGATTTGTTTGTTCCCTGAGGTGATAAATAGGATGAATATTGATGCTGAATTAACTGCGAAAGTTTCCGTAAAAAGTGTAGACCCTCTTGACCCGGTTCATGTAAAAAATATACCGCAAGGCTGGAAATTGCTTGGCCGCGGAAACTATGCGGCCGTTTTCGTAAACGAAGGACTCCCAGGAAAAATTGTTAAGCTTTATGCAGAAAACCGCGAAGGCGCCGATAAAGAAAGACAAGTATACCAAATACTTGGCGATCACCCAGCATACTCGGTCATGTTCAGCTATAGTGACCGTTATCTCATATTAAAAAAACTGGAGGGCATCACTCTTTACGATGCTCTTAGAAAAGGTGTTTACATCCCTGAAAAAGTCATAAAAGATGTAGACGACGCCATTGCATATGCCAGGGAAAAGGGATTAAACCCCACGGATATACACGGAAAAAATGTCATGATGAAGGATGGCCGCGGCTATATTGTGGACGTCTCTGATTTTTTAGAAGTGTTTGATTGTCCAAGGTGGAAGGATTTCAAAAAGGCCTACTACCGGATATACCTTCCCCTTTCAAGATTCAGAAAATGGAAGATTCCGCGCTGGATGCTCGAACGGATTCGCAAAGGCTATCAGAAATACCTGAAGATTAACGGATATTACAAAAGAAAGAAAAAGAGCAAAGAAACAAAACGCCTTGCTAAGAAAAGCTAGGCGTTTTTGTTTTCTTTCTCTACCGGGTTATCTCTTTCTTCAAAGCTCTGGCAGCTGCGGCGGGATTTTCCGATCTGCTGATGCTTGAAATAACCGATACTCCATCTGCTCCCGCCATTACAACGTTCTTCGCATTCTCAGCCGTTATTCCGCCAATCCCTACCATTGGAATATCAATGCCTGCTTGCTTGATCTCCTCGATTACAGCGGTGCCTTTCGCTTCCTTCGCATCCTCTTTGGATGAAGTCGGAAAGACAGGACCCACCCCAATGTAATCTGCCCCATCGGCTAAAGCACGCTTTGCCTCTTCTGCGCTATGCACGGATACCCCGAGAATCATACCATTTAAGCGTGTAATGATCTCACTGGCTTTGGCGTCATCCTGTCCTACATGAATTCCGTCCGCCCCTATTTTTAATGCCAGCTCCACATCATCATTTACAATGAAGGGAATATTTGAGTTTCTGCATATTTGCATCAGCCGGACCGCAAGCTGTTCAATTTCATCGGCAGTATGAAGTGAACCCTTGCCTTTTTCGCGAAATTGGAAGAGCGTAATTCCTCCTTCAATCGACCCGGTTACTACCTCTTCAATATCATTCGGACAGTCCTGTGTTCCTGCTATAAAATAAAGGGCCAAGTGCTGTTTTATCCGGTTCCTGTTCATATCTGTCTCATCCTCTTTTGGAAAGCCCAATGGTTAGTAGGACCATGGCCTTCTCCAATTACAAGCGTTTCTTCAATAGCTGCCTGAATAAATTGCTTCGCTGTTTCCGCAGCTTTAGCAATCGTGCTGCCCTTAGCAAGTTCAGCTGTCAAGGCGGCTGAAAATGTACAGCCTGTCCCATGTGTATGCCTTGTTTCAATTCGCTTGCTTATCAGTGCTGTAAACTCATGCCCATCGTAAAGGAGATCGGCTGACTCCTCCGCATTCTCTTCATGCCCGCCTTTAATCAGGCACGAGGCAGCTCCCATATTATGAATAATCCTGCAAGCTTCTCGTTTATTTTCCTCATTATTAATCGTTATTCCGGTAATTTCTTCTGCCTCTGGAATATTAGGAGTAATAACGGCAGCGAGCGGAATGAGGTGATCAATCATTGCCTTAACCGCCTCACTCTGAAGAAGCGTGCTTCCGCCTTTGGCAATCATAACCGGGTCAATAACAACATTTTTCCATCCAAAATTTTTAATTGAATCCGCTGCCGCCAAGATGATCTCTGCATTAAAGAGCATGCCTGTTTTAACGGCATCCGGAGGGAGGTCCTCCCCTATTGCAGAAGCCTGCGCGGATACAGCATCGGCAGTTAAAGGAAACACTCCATGCACACCAAGGGTATTCTGGGCTGTTACAGCTGTAACAGCACTCATCCCGAACACGCCAAGCTCCTGAAATGTTTTGAGGTCAGCCTGAATACCCGCTCCGCCGCCGCTGTCTGAACCGGCAATAGTTAATGCCTTTTTGATCATTCTATAACCCCCCCTTTTCAATTCTTGCACGAAGAGTGACTTGTTCTTCAGTCACCAGAAATAGCTGGTTCAAGAATTCGACTTGAAAGCTCCCGGGTCCTTGATCCGCAGTTTTTTCAGCAGCCAGTTCTGCCGCGGTTCCATAAACAGCAAGCGCAGCCGCTGCAGCTGATACCGGATTTTTCTCAACTGCCAGAAAGGCTCCAACTACTGATGTGACCAGACATCCAGTACCTGTAACTTTCGTCAGGATAGAGTGGCCATTCGACACCTTCAATACCTGTTTTCCATCGGAGATATAGTCTGTCTCTCCCGTCACAGCCACCACCGTGTTCAGTTTCTTTGCAGCATGAAGTGCCAGCTCTTCTAAGTCTCCTTCAGCTTCTCCGGAATCGACTCCTTTGATTGCCCATTTCTGACCGGCTGCATTAGCGATTTCCGCCGCATTCCCACGAACAACAGCAACCTTTACCTCTTCAAGAATCTGCTTAGCAGAACGTGTACGGAGCTCCGTTGCACCCGCTGCAACAGGATCCAGTACAACAGGAACACCGTGCTTATTAGCGGATTTGCCTGCAAGAATCATAGATTCCACAGTCCGCTCTGTCAGTGTGCCAATGTTTAAAACGAGCACTCCTGCCATAGCAGCCATTTCTGCTGCTTCTTGCTTGGCATCTGCCATAACCGGTGAAGCACCAAGGGCCAATAGCCCATTGGCTGTAAAATTAGCAACTACAATATTCGTTATATTATGTACCAGGGGATTTACCTCTCTTACTTTACTCAGCAATGCTCCTGCTTTTTGTGCATTCATTCAAATTCATCCTCTCTGGAAAGAGCCGCAGATAACCAGTGGGCGCCCATGCAAAAAGGCATCCCGCATAGAAGCGAAATGCCTTTAATCATAAAATCTGATCAGTCATTACATTCTCCCTGCGCTGGCATTATCCAACAGGTTCACCCGGTCTACGGCGGATTAGCCGTACTCTCAGCCTGCTTCCACAAGCTCCCGATCCGTATTTTTTAAAGTAAGTTTATCCCTTACCACACGAAAAATCAAGCGTCACCCAATCTTCTCTTCTTCCTCGTTCCTGTCTGAAGCTATTTTTCCAAGAGATTCGTTCATTTTGAACATCACAATCAGCAATTCGCAATAAATCCGAATGGCAAACGGGCCCAGAAGCATTGTAAACAAACCCATCAGGATCTGCAGGCCGGGGGTCATTGATTCACCCGAATTAAACATCATCACCAAACCGGTCAGTACACTGATTCCGCTCCCAATATAAAAAATAATGGTTATTATGGCTGGTGTAATCATTTTATTAAAACTAAGAAACTCTTTCACCCGCTGTCACCCCTCATTTGAAATTCTCTTCAAACAATAGGTATGCAAGCTGTATCTTATACATTCCTTCACATAGGCACAAAGATTTAACTTTTAGAAATACTGGCCTATTTAAATTTTTCCATCCTAATCCATATATTTCTATATCCTTCAGAATCTTTCACTCTAAGGGGATTAACCCACGACCTTTCTCTTAAATAAGGCATCAGAAAAAAACATACTGGTTCGATAGAGGCCCCTTAATCCCTATTGAATCATAAAGTCCACAACCTTCTTCCCCTTTTACAATTAGTTCATAAAAGCGCAACCATTTTCGAATAGAATATGGGTATATATATAAAAAGGGGAACAATGGAAAAAAGGGGTAAAGGAGAACTTTATGAGGCTAACCTCAAGGCTTTGCATGATTTGTTCAATCCTATCGGTCTTGCTATACTTTCTAGCAAAAATACTTTATTTCTCAAAGTTCGCCCACTATATGAATATTTCATCGATCCTTCTCGTATTCGTAATCGTAATCGCCTTCTTCTTTGATGATCATATAGGGTACTAGCGAAAAGCGGAGGCGGCTTGCCCAGCCCCGACAAGCATAAGACAATAGCCTGGGGAAGGTGAACTTTCCTTCCTCAGGATGAGTGACTTATGACCTCGAGGGGCTAGCCGCCGTAGCTAGACAATGTGAAAAGCGGAGGGCGCTCCCAGTAAGGAGGTTCTGCTAAGAGCGCGGCGTCCTGCCGTCACGCAGAACTGACCCGCATCGTGCGGGGCTCCGTGAGAGACGGTGGAGCTCTCGACCGAGAGGCGCTCAAATAAGGAAGTTCTGCTAAGAGCGCGACGTCCTGTCGCAACGCAGAACTGACCCGCCTCCTGCGGGCCCGAGAGAGCGAAGCGGCCGAACGGCTAGCGCCCGGAGCTGGACACCACGAAAAGTGAAAAGTGAAGGCGGCTTCTAGTAAGGAAGTTCTGCTAAGAGCGCGGCGTCCTGCCGCAGCAAAAAAAAAGGTAATGGAGCGATATCCATTACCTTTTTTTTATTTCTTAAATTTTCTCATACTTTTTGTGATTTGCTTCCATTTTGCTTTTTCATCTGATTGTGCTTTTTTATCCTCTTTACGGGCTAAAAACGCGAGTTCCTTTTGAAGCTTTTGATAGCTTTCATAGCGATCTGCCCGCAGCGATCCTTCCTCTAATGCAGCATTGATGGCACAGCCAGGCTCATTTTGATGCCTGCAGTCGGTGAAGCGGCAGCTGCGCGCTAACGTTTCCACATCCTCAAACGTTCCCTGAAATCCTTCTTCGGCACTCCAAAGCTGCAATTCTCTCATTCCGGGTGTGTCGATCAGACAGCCGCCTGTATCAAGAGCGATCAGTTCACGGTACGTTGTCGTATGTCTTCCCCGGTCATCATCTTCTCTTGCTTCCTGAGTCTTTAAATAATCGCTGCCGATCAGCTGATTCGTTATGGTTGACTTGCCTACACCTGATGAACCGACAAGTGCTGCCGTACGTCCCCCAGTGCAATAGCTGCGGAGAATTTCAGCAGATTCGGCATCCAGAGCACTTATTGCATGTATAGGCACACCAATAGCTGCTGCTTCAACTTCAGCGAGCTTCTCATTCAAATCCTCGCATAAGTCTGCTTTATTCAAAACAACCACCGGATTGGCTCCGCTTTCCCAGGCCATGATTAAATACCGTTCCAGTCTGCGGATATTGTAATCCTGGTTAAGGGCCATCACGATAAAGAGCGTATCAACATTTGCAGCCACTATTTGTTCCTCTGTAGCCACACCCGCCGCTTTTCGTGAAAATTTACTCTGCCTGGGAAGAATCGCATGTATCGTTGCCTTCCCTTCTTCATAGCGCGGCTGAATAACTACCCAGTCTCCCACGGCAGGGAAATCTTCTCTTCCCCCTGCTTCAAACCTCATCTTGCCTGCTACCTCACCAAGCAATTCTCCTTGCCCGGTCAGAATTCTGTATAGCCTTTTATGTTCAAGTGCCACTCGGCCAATTTCAAAACCTTCAGTCTTAAACGGATTAAATGCCTCTTCAAAAAATGGGGTCATCCCCAACTCAGATAAATTCAATGCTAATATCCTCCCTATTCTGTTCGTTCAAAATTAATGAATGAACGTCATAGAGAGATGATCAAGTTACCGATCCAATCCCTCCATGACGCTGATGATTACAATTGGAAATTTTCTCATATTTCATCACTCCTTAAAGGGATTGAGCATGAAGCTCTTGAATACCATTATACGGAAGGTTTCATGTATTTGCCAAACACATCTTCTAAAAATCTATTCAATTTGAATTCTGAGGTGAGCAGCGGAGATGCCAGAAAATCCGGATGCAATGTTTCAAATTATTCCTGTACTTGTCATTTGCGGATTTGCAGCGGTTTTAGGAATCATTATTTTCACGATATTTAAAAATATTGCTGCTTGGAACAAAAACAATCAGCAGCCAGTAACAGAAGTCCTGGCAACTATTGTTGCGAAAAGAACGAGTACACATGGCGGCGGTAATACGAGAGCTTATAATCACTACTACGCGACTTTTGAGTTAGAAAGCGGGGAGAGATTGGAGCTGCAAGTAAAAGGAGAAGAATATGGACAGCAGGCTGAAGGGGATCGGGGTAAACTTACATATCAGGGTACAAGGTATTTATCTTATAGCCGGAGCGTGTAGCCAAAGAAAGGGCGTGCTGAAAAGTAACATGACCTTAAACAGGGAGACGCATTCTAAGCGTTTCCCTGTTTTGGTTTGGAATTTGAGTCAGGCCGATTGAAGCAGATGGGCGACACTACGGCGGAAGCAGCGGGACATGTGAGACCCCGCAGTCGCGAAGCGAGAAGGACGCTCACCGCCCTTGGATGAGGGAGTCCCGCAGCGGACACATCTAAGGTAAATAGCCGGTGGGAGATCTATGATCCTTTCTGGACAGCCTCTTGCTGTTATTCCCCTGCTTTCAATTCCAGCGCTGACGCTGCCTCCTCAAGATCACGAATACTTTTTACCATATTGCTGATTCTAGTATTCTGTTCCTCAGTACTTGAAAGTACTTCTTGTATTACAGCACTGGTCTGATCAGTCACGGCTGATACTGATGAAGCCTCGTCCATGACAAGCCTCGTATTCTCACTTAGTGCATCAAGTCTCTGCTGAAGCTGAACTGCTCTTCCGGAAACATCCTCGACCGTCAGCAAAATATGATTCATCCTCTGCGTAACTTCATCGGACGAATTGAGACTTGATAGGAAAGCCTCATTGCCAAGCTGCATATCCTCTGACGTTTTATTCGTCTTTTCAATAATACGATCGAGGATTTCATGAATACCTCCTGCAGATTGCTTCGAGTTTTCTGCCAATACCCTGATTTCATTTGCTACGACAGAAAAACCTTTTCCATGCTCTCCCGCTCTTGCCGCTTCAATACTGGCATTAAGCGCCAGCAAATTGGTCTGGTCTGAAATGCGGGTGATCGTTTTTACAATGGATTCAACATCCTTTGTTTCCTTCTGCAAATCAATAATAGAATCGACTACCTTCTGAATAATGGCGGAAACCTTCTCCATTTCCTCGGATAGAAGCGTCATTTGATGGTTTACATCCGCAACAGAAGTTTCCGTTTTATTAAATGAATCCTTCATATTCTCTGAGGAGTTCTGGACACTTTCGGTGTAATTTCCAATTAACTTTAAGGACTGATCAATCTTTGCAGTGCTTCCTGCCTGTGCTTCTGCCCCTGCTGCCAGTTCTTTAAAAGCGGATGTTAAATCATCTGAGATCTGTCCGACTGTATCTGAATCTGTTTTTAACATGCGGGTATTTTTCGAAAGAGATTCGAAGGCATCCTGGATTTGCGCCAATAAAGCCTCGCTGTTTTTTTTCGATTCTTCCGCACGGTCCAGGCTCCTTTCAGCCTCTGCCCTCATTTTTTCACCCTGTGTACTTTGGAAAATCAGCGCTCCGACAATCAGCACCATAAATGTATTCAAATTTACGATAGCAATTGCATCAACGCCGGGAAACATTGTATCCCCATGTGTAAAATAAAAATAATTTGTCATCAGCAGACCAAGTAAACCTGCCAGCAAAACCTGTTTATACTTATGGTAAAGCGTACTTACTGCAATCATGTAGTACGCCATTAAATAAGAAACAATGGTTGGCTCCATTTCCATCATAATTGAACCTAAAATGGAGATACATACGATGGCCAGATAACTTAATTGATAAGTAAGCCATTTTTTCATGACTAGAAATGTAAAGACGGTCCCGATGACTCCGCCATATCCTCCCAATGTTATTAGAAACATTGTACTTGCTCCTGTAATCCAATAAGCTGCTAAACCAAGTAACAAGGATCCCCAAATAATATATACCATGAGGATATTCCTTTGGTGCACCCGCGTTCTATCTCTGCTTAAATCCATTGCCGCCACTCCCATTTGTCAAATAAAACATACACTGGTTATATCGGTACTTTCCATTCACTTCTTAACAAAAAGAAAAAAAAGACCCTCCTGATTGGATTCAGGGGGGTCTGAAATTAATTTACAGCTTTTACTGCCGCATCATTCAGTTTAGTTTCTTCCTTTTCCTGAGCACGGAGGTAGATTAGGCCGTTTCCTTCTGCCTTTTTGGAAAGACCAATCGAGACTGTATTTTTGCACAGCTGTGCGTATACTTCAGGCTCCGTTAATGTTCTGCCAAATTCCTTTTCTTCTTTTTGAATAAGAAGAGCAGCCGCCGCTGAAGCATGAGGGGTGGCCATGGAAGTACCGGACAGTTTCGCATATTTGTTCCCTGGGTAGGTGGAAAGAATATTTACTCCTGGGGCGACAAGATCAATTTCGTCATTTGTATTTGAAAACTCCGCCAGCTGTTTTTTCTCATCAATGGCCCCTACCTGCACGACCTCTTTATAATAGCCCGGATAGGCTTTTTCTACGGTATTTTCCCTTGAATCTCCTTCATTGCCCGCTGCGCACACAACAAGAATATTATTTGCCACTGCTTCTTTTATTGCTTCGTGCAGCTCCGGTACATCTTCCGGTCCGCCAAGAGACATTGAGATGACTCTTACGGTTTCACCGTTTTCGCCCTTCCACTCTGAAGCATATCGAACAGCATTTATAATGCCCTCATAAGAACCGCTGCCGTCATCTCCAAGTACTTTAAGAATCAGCAGCTTTACTTCAGGTGCAGCTCCGGTTACGCCCTGGTCATTTAAACTTGCTGCAATTGTCCCGGCAACGTGCGTTCCATGGTAATGAGAATCACTATAGTCACTCTCATCCCCATCGACAAAGCTTTTCCCTCCAATAATCCGATCTTTCAAGTCTGGATGAGTGGCGTCACAGCCTGTGTCCAGAATGGCGATCACAGCTGTGTCTCCTTTTATTCCCTGATCCCAAATTTCAGGTGCATTAATCATTCTTACACCATAAGGAATATCTTCTTTTGCTGAATCATAAACCTCTTCTAATTTGAATGGTATTAAACGAACTTTGCTCATGCTCTTGTCCTCCTTTAAAATGGGTAAGTCCAGAAGTAAAGGGTCAAGTTGTCGAACGCTTGTTCTTATTTTACCATAAAGAGGAATTGATTACCAGTTTTAATCATTTTAAATTTCTAATGTCCTCCATAAACCGGTAAACAGGAAGCCGTTCCCCCTTTTCTGAAGGGATATAGCCGAAGCTTGCATAGCTATCAACCGATTCTGGCTCAAGTGTAAGGGAAAGAAGGTTTGACTGAGGCTGAGCTGTCAGGAAGACGATACTGCCTTTCGGTATGTTAACCTTTTGTTTTTTTACTTCGGAATTAATTTCATGAAGGCTGGTCCCTTCATATTTTTCTGCAGCTGTCTTATCCGTTACGGTCATGGTTTCAACCTCAAGCAATTTATCCTTTTTAAGTGTAATCCCTCTTAATCCCTGATTCTCAAGCTTTGCGGCGGCTTTCTCCTGACCGGGCTCCAGAATATAGGCAGTCGGCCGTTCTCTTGTAAGGGTAGCCTTTGCATTCGAAGCACTCTTATAAAGAACCGGCACCTCTTTTACCTTGCCTGCTTCAATATCAACCATTTCCAGCTTTCTCCCTGTAACAGACTGATTCTCGCTATCAATCACAATCTGATCCCGGTCATGGGGAATCAAGCCTTTCTTAATCAGGTTCAGCCTCTCTTTTGCAACCCCGAATTTTACTTTCGCAGCATTTTCGGCTGTAAGCGCAATGATGTTTTCATGGGTGGCAATCTGGGCTGCAACCCGTCTTGAAAAATTCTCGCGGCCAATCCCGATTCCTCTTGTTTCCACCAAGAAGGATATCGCAGGTGACAAGCCAAATGCGTTACGTCCTATTCTTGCTTCTGTACTGCCCTCTTCCAGTTCAATGCCACCGCTGCTGTTCACTTTAGACGTATAATAAGGTTCATTAGAGAAGCCCTTTTGATCAAGTGCAGCTTCTGTATCTTCTATAAACAGCTCATCGGAGATCTTTCTGATTTTTTCAGGAATATTTAGATTCTTCCCTGACAGCAGCAGCAAGTCATGATACTTTAACAGCCCCAGTTCGCTGAATTCCTGCCCCACACTATATTCATGAGCATCAATGACGACTTCCGGCATAAAACGGTTGAATTCCTTATGGATAGCTTGTACCTCTTGTGACTCAAGTTTAACGTGGTCGCGATTTCCATCAAGACCATTTTCAAGCTGTCTTGTAAAAAGGAAGGATCCATCCGGATTAACCCGCGGCACGATGATGACATTGATTCGATTTAGCACGTCATTCCCAAATTCCCCTGAAAGCTTTTTAGCCATTGCAAGTACTGCCTCACCGGCCGCAGGTTCGTTTCCATGAATTTGCCCCTGAAGCCATACAGTCGGCTTTTTTGAAATAGCAGATGGAGAGATTTTTTGATCCTTTGAAAAATATAAGGCAAGTAATGGACGGCCTTCCTGTGATTCTCCTATTTTCTTAACGGATAAGAAATCTGATTCCTTTTTTAAACCGTCCACAAAATCCTCCAGTTCATTCTGGGAAGTAAAAGCTTCCCCGCTTCTGGAAAATGCCGGAGTCAGAACTTCAGGCTTTGGCTCTGGGTAAAGATCGAGCACCTGTTTTGGCTGACTGTATTCCTTCCCATAGTAAGGTGCTTCTGCATGTGCTGATGGCATCGCCCCTGCAATCATGATTCCGGCAGCGGCAGCGGCAATCCCAAATTTACCCCATCTTCTCTCCATGACACCACTCCTCTCAGTGTATATGTACATTATATATAAACGAAATAATTATCTAAATATTATGAAATATGTGATTTTTTGCTGAGGCTTTGGTCATGGAGGCAGATTTTGAAATGCAGTATGTATTCTCACAGCGAGAACACCCGCACCTCAAGTTTTCACCAGAAAATTAAGTGGCCGGCAATTCAATCAGACAAGGCAGACACCAGAAGCTTTAAGCTATGTCCGCCTTCTCCATCGCCCTTATAAAGGCAAGATTAGCTGTCCCCATGATGGAAAACCCAAGCAAGCTGAAGCTTAAAAATGGCATCAATGCGGGCAGTACGCCTGCGAGAAAATAAAATCCCGCTACCGCTGCAAACATGGAAACAGAATGAAAAGGATAGGATAGAGCAAAAATGAGCGCCAGTTTCACAGCTCTCCGGACTCCTGACTGAAAGTGAACATATGCGGGGAATACAAATAAAAAAGTAATTCCATATATGAAAAGTGCCATGGCAAGAAACAAATAAAGAGCCATGCCTGCAATTCCTTCAAGACTGATTGCAAATCTCAAATAGAAATAAAGGACAAAGCCTGCCAGTAAAAAGAATAATCCGATCAGATTCGCCTTTTTCCATTCGCTTCTCCAAGTCTTTTTAAAGGTTTCCAAAATAGGAGCTTCAGATTCTCCCCGGAGCCATTTTCTCATCACCGTGTACATGCACACGGTCGCGGGAAAGACACCAAAAATGCCCAATCCTGCAATCGTAAATATAATCCACAGCAGCTGTACATAAGCAAACCGCATCGTCCACTCCATTCCCCTGTAAAGGGCTGTTGTCATAATAAAACCTCCTTAAACGAACAGGTCTGGCCATTTCCAGCCAGACCCCATTCTAATTATCCTTTTGTATATCGCTTGTACGCGTCTTCATGTACCTTAATCAATTTATCGACACCCATTTCTTTCAGGCGTTTCGTGAATTTTTCAAAGTCTACCGGTTCAGCACCCATCATCCATTTTTGAATCATCTCATCGCGATAAGTCATGATTTGCAGTCCGATGTCGTTTTTAATTTTTTCTTCTTCTTCCGTAAAGTTAAGAGCCGGGACTTCTTTCAAGAAGTAATCGTTTTTAACATAATCCTCTACTCCCTCAAGCGCGAGCGGAGCCATCCACTGTTTTTCATATTCAAAATCCTGCTGGTAGGCGAACATAATTTGGGCGCCAACAGCACGCAATGCTCCAGGGACATCGGGACTGCCAAGTACTTCTTTTGTAAATGTAGGTTTTCCGTTTTCGAGTGTGTACGTCTCACCCTCTACTCCATAGTTCATGAGCCTTCTTCCTTCATCTGTAAAGAAGTAATCCAAATACTTAATCGCTGCGACCTGATCTTTTACAGAATGGCCGATTGCGACTCCTGTATAATTATTAAATGGTGAGCGGATTGTAGGTTCCACCCGCTCTCCCTTTGAATTTTCAGGAGGAGCCATCGGGACAAGATTAAATTGCGGTGTGTGCTTTTTGGAAATATCATTGTATGTTACCGTGCTCGCGAACCAGTCATGGGTAGAGCCTCCCGTATTGTTTCCAAAAAGAACATCGCGTGATGTAGCGCCGCGTGTAAATATTTCAGGATCAATCAGCCCTTCACTATACCATTTGGCCAGATTTTCCATGGCATTACCAAAGTCTTTTTCCATCGGACCATATACAACCTTTTCTCCCTGGAGATAGAAATCACCGTACCCTCCCCAAAGACTTGCCAGGTCAAAAATGCGCTGATTAATGCGGGTAAATAGCGGAACTTCATCTGCTTTGCCGTTTCCGTTTGGATCCTTTTCTTTAAATGCTTTTAACACTGTATAGTATTCGTCAACCGTTTGAGGCATTTTAAGGCCAAGCTTATCGAGCCAGTCCTGACGGATAAACCAGCCTTCAGCCGCTTCCCCGTCGGCAATAAACGGAAGATAGTAAAGGTGGCCGTCAGCAGCCTTAGAAACCTTCATAATCTCAGGCATTTTATCAAGATAGCTCTGAATATGCGGAGCATGTTCTTTAATCAGATCCTCAAGCGGAACAAAAGCCCCCTCCTTTCCATACTTATTTAGGTTTTCTTTTTTCTCAAAAACCAGGTCCGGTATTTTTCCGGAGGCAATCATAAGGTTGAATGCTTCTTCGCTTTTTGTAGAGGATTTAGGCGCGACCCCTTTGAGGGAGACATTCGTCACTTCAGCCGCTTTTTTAAATGTGCTCCAATTATCATCAAATATAACCTGACCGTCATTATAATGAAGGTGAATCGTCATTTCCATCGGCTTTTCGCTTACTTTAGGACCGCTCGTTTCCTTGCTTTCACCCTTTTGCTCTGTTTTCTCTTTTGGTGCACTCGTTGTATTGCTGCAGGCTGCAGCTGATAGAACAAGCATTCCGGATGCCAGGACGAATGTTAGTTTTCTCCCTTTTCCCATTGTTTCTCCCCCTTTAAAATTCTTTATAAAAATGATGGAATTCCATCAGTAAACCCGTTTATTCTTTGACTCCGCCCAGCATGGTTCCTTTAACGAAATATTTCTGCAGGAACGGGTAGATGATGATGATCGGCAGGATGGAGACAAAAATAGTCGCATAGATAATCGTCTCTCTTGAAAATTCCGTCATCGCATCTGCTGTTGCTAAAACCTGCTCACTGACCGTCATTTCCACAATCAGTTTCTTAAGCATGACTTGAAGCGGGATTTTGCTTTCATCATTTAGGAGGACCATCGCCCAAAAATAACCGTTCCAGCGGGCTACTGCGTAAAACAGGCCAACTGTTACGAGCGCGGGCTTAGATAATGGCAAGTAGATTTTCATCAGAATCTGGAGGTCATTTGCCCCGTCTACCTTAGCCGATTCCTCTAATGAATCAGGAATTGATTGGAAGAAGCTTCTTAAAATAAAGACCAGGAAAGTAGAAACCGCAAATCCAATAATGATGCTGGTTCTCGTATCGAGCAGGCCCAGCTCTTTAAAATTCAAATAGGTAGGAATAATCCCCGCCTGAAACCACATCGTAAAAGCGATGAAAAAGGCAATAAATGCTTTTCCGCGAAGCCGTTTTTTCGATAAAGGATAGGCTCCGCATATCGTTAGCAGCAAGTTTACCGCTGTTCCAAAAACCGTGTAGAATATGGTGTTCCCGTAAGCGGTCCAGATGTCAGGATCCTGAAGGACCTTAGCGTATGAAATGAACGTGATATCCTTTGGAAACAAAATAACTTCTCCGGATATAACGGACTGAGCTGAACTAATGGAAGCTGAAAATACATAGATGAATGGATAGATGCACGCGATGGCTAATAGAACAAGAAATCCATAGATCAACACATCAGACAATCGTTCACTTTTGCTCTTTATCATCACGACTCACCTACCATAAACTATTTTCTGTGAATTTTTTGCTGAGTTTGTTGGCTGTGACTACAAGGATGAGACCAACGATGGAGTTAAATAACCCCGCAGCAGCTCCAATCTCATATTCCCCGCCCTGTAGTCCCGCTCTATAGACATAGGTGTTAATAACGTCTGCTGTTTCATAAGTACTTGGCTGATAAAGAAGGATAATTGCTTCGTATCCCACTTCCAAAAAAGCACCGATTTGGATAAGAAACAAAATGATAATCGTCGGTAGAATTCCAGGAAGGGTTACATGCCACATTTGTCGCCAGCGGTTTGCTCCATCCATTTTGGAGGCTTCATAAAGGGCTGGATTAATCCCAGCCATCGCTGCCAGATAAATAATGGCGTTGAACCCTACATCCTTCCAAATGTTCATGCTTGTAAAAATGGTTCGGAAATACTCGGATTCAGTCAAAAAATAGGTTTTCTCCCCGCCAAGCTTGTCAATCAGAATGTTAACCAGCCCGTTTGTAGGGGCGAGCATGTTGGTGATGATCCCAGTGATAACCACAATAGATATAAAGTGCGGCAAATAGGTGAGTGTCTGCACCGTATTTTTAAACATTTTGTTCTTTACTTCATTGATGAGAAGTGCAAGCAAAATCGGTGCCGGAAATCCGAAAACAAGCCCATATATGCTGATCAGTGCTGTATTGGTAAGAGTCCGGATAAAATACTCACTTTCAAAAAAGCGGATAAAGTTATCAAAACCGACCCAGGGGCTTTCCGCGATTCCTTTAAATAAACTGTAATCTTTAAATGCAATCTGCAGTCCTGCCATCGGCTTATACTGAAAGATCATGTACCAGAGAATAAACGGAATCAGCATCAGATACAGATACCGATCCCGAATCAGACTGTTCCTTACTGACAGGAGAAAGGGTATTTTGGCTGGTACAGTTTTTACTTCAGGTGATTTCCTTTCTAAAATGGGTGTTTCCAATTATACATCCCCTCTCTTTTTTGTAAGCGCTTTCTACAATCTCATCATAATCGCTAAGGGGATTCAGCTACTATCTCAATTTTTCTTTAGAGATACTCATTTTTATTAAAATAGAGAACTAGTTGAAAGAATGGAGGTTTATCGAAAAAAATAGCTACTTTCTGCATTAAAGGAAGACCATCAGAAATGCCGCGATGAGGCGGCATTCCTGATGCTTGAAATCGACAGCATGCAGCAGCCTCAACCATCAAATAAAACAAAACAGGAAGCAGCCCCCCTGTTTTAGTCTGTTTTTTCATATTGCCCGGGTGATAATCCTACGTATTTTTTAAAGATCCGGATAAACGTATTTACATTGTTATAGCCAACCAGCCTTGCCGCCTCATTTACTTTCATATTTTTTCCTGCAAGAAGTTCCTTTGCCTTTTCAATTCGAAAACGATTTAAATACTCTTTATAATTTTCCCCGGTATGTTCTTTAAATATGGTGCTGATATAACTAGGAGTTAGCTGAAAGTGTTCAGATAAATCCTGAAGGGAAAGGTCTTTGCTGTAGTGCCCCTGGATATACCGGACAATCCGGCTCGCAGCCGATGGACCTGGCAGGGCTGATGAGATTCGATCGGAAGCACTTGTGAAAGTTTTCACTATTTCACCTTTCAGCGTTTCCCTATCCCGAATGGCACTCAGCTCCAAATGCAGCATCTCATCCCCCGGCACCCTTGCCGATGACTGAACAATTCGGTTAACGGTTCCTGCCATAGCAAAGACAAACTGAGAGAGTGCTGCTTTATCAAGATTCTTTTCTTCAAGATTTTCTTCAAGAATCCGATTCAGAATTTGAAACGCTTCCTCCTTTTTACCCTGAACAAAATAATGAATGAGTTCTTTTTCGACCTCTAACGGATAAAAAAAGGATCGTTTTTGTTTAAGAGACAAATCATCCCAGCTTAAAATCTGCTTTTTTTCCATAGAAAGCCTGTTTTCCAATACCTCGGACGCCTGCTGAAATGATTGGTCCAGCTCATATAAGCTCTTTACTTCCTGTCCGATGGAAACGGTAATGTATTGACTGATTTCCCGGTCTACAATCATCAGAGCCGCAGAAAGCTTCTCTTTCAATGTTGAAACAGGAAGGCTTGCTGTAATTAATGCGGATTTCCCCGGGGCAAGCTCGACCATTTCAAATGGAATCCCCTCCCCCAATACATCCTCTAAAAGCTTAACCGCCTGCCTGCCTAGTTTTGTTCTTCCTTCATTGAGCAAGCGGACACTGCTGTAATCGAATTCGATAATCGATACAACCGTCCTCTCCTCGTATTGGGACATTCGAAATTGGCTGATTCCTTTTAAAATGACCTTTTCTGCAGCAATGCCATGGAGCACATCCCATAAAAATTTCATTTTAAGAGGAACTTCACTTTGTTTGATCACATTCGTGAGTTCATGATTAACCTCTTTCATACGCAGAGCCGTTGCCTGAACAAAGACAAATTCATCTTCTCCTGCCTTCATCGGATACTCCTCTTTTAATGCTGCAACCATTTTATGAACCGGCTTATACGTATTCCAAATGAGAACACAAGCCATCAGGATTCCCGCAAGAAGTAAAAGTGCAGGAATAAGGGCAGCTGCGAGCCATTGGCTATTTTGATCAGTTTGCGGTGCAATCTTAGGTGTGATATACACATAGCTAAGACCCTTGAGGCTTTTGGATCCAATGGAGTGTATAATATAGCCATCTTCCTCAAATTTGTAATAAGCGGGAATCTGCTCATTTTTGCGATTAATTTCTTTTGTAACGTTCCCCTTTAAAATCAGTCCTTTCTTCTTCTTTTGATCCAGCGAAAACACTTCTGTCCCTGAAACGATCATCAGTGCATCATCCTGGTTTTCAAATGCTTCGGGGAGCAAATTCATTTTCTTAAAAGAGAGAAAAAACAGGACGGTTTTAGCGGTGCTTACCCGATATTTTTTTACTAATGTAAGAGTATCGGAATGTTCCGTTCCTGTTAGCGTAATGGTTTCAAAGTAGCTTGACCAGCTCGAATCCTTAGCAAAAGCTTCATACTTTCGCTTAGCTTCATTCGTCATAGAAAGCTCTTTAAAAAAATTGTCCGCAGACATCGTATAGCTGGAGGTTATCACGGTTCTGTCATCCTGCAGCATTAGAGCTATATCATAGTCATAGTTAGAAAAAGCGGTTTTATTTCGCTGAATCTCCTGAAGGACCCTCCCCATGTGATAATACTTTAAGTCAGAGCGGGCGAGATCCGTATAATCTTTGAAGGCTTCACTCGTTTCCAGCTGAATCATTCCATTAAGAGCCACTTGAATTCGCTGATCCATCATATCCTGGGCCTGCTGCAAAAGCAGTTTTTGGCTGCTGCTTCGCTCGACCCGGCTGATTTCCATATTTTTTGAATAATAGACAGCAAGAGTGCCCACGGAATAAATTAAGATAATGAAGCAAAATGAATATAAAAGAGTCCGGAAGAATTTATTTTTCCACATCCCTGCTGCCCCCTTTTGCATTCTGTCTTTTGTTCTATATTTTCGATTAACCCGCTTCCAAATCCTTCAATTTATTATTCTCTTGATCAAGAAATATTGCCCTAATCCCCTGTACCGTATAGGTTTTGAAAGAAAAAATCTTTTTCGCATGCAATTTGAATTTCTGTCTCATTTTTTGTAGAATATATTTTTGTTAAACTTAGCTGTTGATTTCCGTTGCAGGCGTTCGTTTTCCGTGGGGCGGTGAGCCTCCTCAGCGCTTTGCGCCTGCGGGGTCTCACCTGTCCCGCTGCTCCCACAGGAGTCTCACGCCTTCCACTCCAATCAACAGGTGTTAAAAAATCATCATAGCGCTTTAACACAGCTTAAAATTATAAAATTGTGTGTGTTACCGAACGGCATATGGGCTCAAGATTTTTCTCTGATTCCATGCAGATAGATTGTAGATTTAGAATTATTTCTTAAAAAAGGAGGCGCATATCATGCTTCTCGCGGATACCAGACCTGAAGAGGAAAAGGACGCAGAAGAGATACTGGAGGAAAAAGAAGAGCTGGAGATGCAGCTTTTCAGAATGCAGGCAAACATCAAAGATATTGCTAAAAACGGCAGAGGCGAAGTGCTCGGCATTGACCAGACGAGTGAGGATAAATGGGTGATTGTCCACGCAATAGATGATGGAAATGCGTGTAAAATCATGATAAATGATTGCGAGACTGCCTATAAAGGAATGTGGGACTTCAGCATACAGGCAACCTACAAAACAGACGACACCATTAAAATAGGGGACATTAAAGGTCCTTCCAACAAAGGATATGGCTCTATTTGTATGAATTACCTGAAGCAAAAGGCACGCCAAAACAATATTCCATACATTGTCGGGGATATTGCAGAACGGGACTGGGATCACGTTGACCGCCTCGTTCATTTCTATAAAAAACATCAGTTTAATGTGGATTTGGACAGTGAAAATAAGTGCGGAGAAATACTTTGGATCAATGGGTGAGACTGCCTCTATATATGGGGCAGCCTTTTTTTGTCATTCGTGGTATTCTGAGAAAAAAGAGAATGGGTGATCCTGTTGGAAATTCGCAAGCTGCAAAACCATGAAGATGCTCCAATCGATTTGCTATTACAAGCTGATCCATCTGAACGTCAAATAAGGAAATACCTTGAGCGAGGCAGCTGTTTTATAGCACTGCTTAGTGATTCAGTTATTGGGGAATGTGTTTTGCTTCCCACCAGACCGGGTACTGCCGAGCTTGTAAACATAGCTGTTTCGGCACCACACCAGGGGAAAGGAATTGGAAAAAAGCTTGTCCTCCATGCGATTGAGCAAGCTCGGCTGCAAGGATCTCACGCGATTGAAATCGGCACCGGAAATTCAAGTATTGACCAGATCGCTCTTTATCAGAAATGCGGATTCCGAATTACTGGAATAGACAGAGACTATTTCATCCGCCACTATGAAGAAAAAATTTATGAGAACGGGATTCAATGTGTGGATATGGTACGGCTGGCAATGGATTTATAACCTTCAGCTGCTTCGCATTCTGAATTGGCCGTTTCCCCGCCCGATTAATGAATCAATTTCGACTCCGCCAATTTCCTTCTAAATCCCTCCGATGCTTTATTAATCGGTTTTTTCAGGAATACACCGAACAATATGGCTGCTGCGCCATATAGAATAATTCTGGCTGCATCCATTCTAACGATGTCCCATAAGATTCCTCCGATTGCCTCCCGAAGCAGACTGATTGCGTAAGTGAACGGAAGGAAAGGATTGATTGCCTGGAAGAAAGGCGGGGTAACCTGAATGGGAAATGTCCCTCCTGATCCCGCAAGCTGCAGGACAAGCATGATGATGGCGAACGCCTTTCCAATATTTCCAAAAACTGAAACAAGGGAGTAAACGATCAGCATGAATATGGTACTGATCAATAGAGAAAAAAGGATCAGCCATCCAGGATGGACCGCATATACACCGAGTATATACACATTTCCCGCTGAAGCAATTAATGCCTGGAATAATCCAATTGTCCAGAATGTTAGAAAACGGCCAAAGTAAATGTGCATGCTTCTGTAGCGGCGATTTTCATGTATTTCAACTGACAGTAGGGAAACGAGAAGAACGCAGCCGACCCATAAGGAAAGAACGGTATAAAATGGCGCCAGAGCTGAACCGTAATTCGGGATGGGAAACATGCGCTCATGCTTTAGTTTTACGGGCTCAGAGAAAAAGCTGCTTTCCTTTTCTGCGTTATTCTGGAGCAATTCAATGAGGCTATTGATATTATTTGTCTCTTTAAAGGCTCGAATATCACTTGCGAGTTTTCCGATTTTCTTTTCAAGAAGCGGCAGCTCTTTCTGAAATTCCGCTACTTTGTTCCCGCCCCGCGCCAGACCCTTCTCTGCATCATTCAATATCTTCTGAACGTCCGGTATGCTGCTGTTGATCTCAGACAAAATGGAGTCAGCCTGATCCGCAGATTTTTGGGCCTCATTTAACGCTTCTTGAATTTTCGGCTGAATGGACGAATCGAATGTATTAAACATTTCACCCGCTTTTGCACGAGTACCGGCTAACCGGTTTTTGAGCTCTTTTGCCTGCTTTTCTCTCTTCGCCTGATCTGTAACAGCGGAAAGCTTTTTCAAAAGATCCTCCTGCTGCCTGCTCTCTGACTGAATCTCTTTTAACCGTTCAATTGGTACATCAAGGAGAGATGTTTCCGCCTGCGCGTTTAGCCTGGTTAGAACGTCAGCGAGTGCACCTGACAATCCCGCTGCTGCAGAAAGTCTTTTTTCCGCCTTTTCCAGTGTTGCAGGATTGAGATTTGGATCTGCCCATTGATCTGCTGTTCCTTCTAATGATGTAAAAATATCCTGCAGTAAGCCTAAATCACTTTTCATCACTTGCGGCAGGTTTTGAAAAACTTTCTCGCTTTTATTCAAAACATCTTGAACAGATTCTGTAACCTTCATTCCTTTTGAAGACAGACCTGCTGCGATAGGAAGCTGTTTTTGCGCTTCATTCACTAATCGCTGTGACTGATCCGTGTCTTCTGCTGCTGTATTCAGGATTTTTTTAATCTCCGGAAATTCACCCTCCAATTTAAAAATAAGCGATTCCAGCTTTTGAATGGTTGGAAGTTCTTCTTCGAGCTTGATCCCCAGCTTGTTGAATTCTTCAAAAATAGCTTTCGTCGCTTCCTTTACAAAGTTTGAGCTTACCTGATCAATGATCGTTTCTGCTCCTTTCCCAGTAATTTTAGGAGCGATTGGATTGATCTTTTCGTTCACGGAATAGATAATTTCGGGCTGAACTGGCCGGTCAGAAACGACAGTGCCGATTTTCCGTGAAAAATCCTCAGGAATTTCCATCCTTGCATAATAATCACCATGCTGAACCCCATTTATCGCTTTTTTCCTGTTTACGAACTGCCAATCAAAGGCGTCGTTTTTTCGTAAAGTTGAAACAATCTCCTTTCCTAGGTTCACGCCCTTCCCTTGAAGATTTGACCCTTCATCTAAATTTGTTACCGCTACTTTGATTTGATCCGTATGTCCATAGGGATCCCATGATGCTTTAATATTGAACCAGGCATAAAAGCTTGGAAGAAGGATAAGTCCGGCAGTCATAATCAGGGCTGCCCAGTTGGCTGCAATTCGTTTAAGGTCATTCCCGTAAATAGAAAAAATTGCTTTCATCTTATTCACCGCCGCAGTTAGAATACGGTTAGTTTGCCGGATAACGGGTGATGAATGCGCAAATAGCCATAATCTTTCATAACTTTTTATTATCCATTGCAAAACAGGAATTGCAGAGGGCAGCAATGAAAAGTTCCCTGCTCTCTTTTTGTCTTAGTATCCAGTGTGTATACTAAGGAAAAGGGGTGGAGACATGCATTTTAATTTAGGGGATCTATTGTTTCAGATTTTTAGTTTCGGCCTATTATTTTTCGCAGGAGCGATTTTCGTGCGGTTTTTCCAATCCAATTCGCGCTCCAAAAAACAGCTTGACCGCATAGAGGCCAAACTTGACGAACTTCATAAAGAAAGAACGAAAAAATTTTAGTACCGGACGCATTTCGTGCCGGTTTTTTTATACATGGACAAACCCGGTAATAAGCATAATAAGAAAAGCAAAGGAGCTGATCTTACTTGCAATACGGTAAAGACTATAAACATATTCCCGCTGTTTCCGTCATGAGCGGCCATGAAGAAGAAGCCGCACCGGGAGTTTTTTGCAAAACGATACAAATTGTGAACGTTTGCCTCATTAATGACCAGTTTGTAAATGATACATGGTTCCTTGTTGATGCTGGTATGACAGGATCCTCTGAAACCATCATTGAATTTACTGAAAATCATCTTCCGGAGGGCGTGAAACCTAAAGGGATCATCCTGACACACGGACATTTTGATCATGTTGGAGCGATTATCGAGTTGGTTGAGCATTGGAATATTCCCGTTTATGCCCACCCTTTTGAAATCCCTTATTTAACCGGAAAAGAAGATTATCCTGAAGGAAATCCGCTTCCTAAAGGATTGATGGCCAAATTGTCTCCATATTACCCCAACAAAGCAATCAATCTTGAAAATTATGCAAAAGAACTTCCTTCGGATGGAACGATTCCTCTTTTAAGAGGCTGGCGCTGGATTCACACGCCTGGTCATACACGCGGACACATTTCCCTTTTCCGTGAGGAAGACCGCGTTTTGATTGCAGGCGATGCATTCGTTACGGTCAAACAGGAATCTCTTTATCACGTCATGATCCAAGATCAGGAAGTAAGCGGACCCCCTCAGTATTTTACTTTTCAATGGAAAAAAGCAAAGGACTCTGTACGTAATCTGGAAAACATAAAGCCATCAGTTGCCATAACTGGTCATGGAAGACCAATGAGAGGAACAGATCTTGCAGATGGCCTTCTGGATCTTGCTCTGAATTTTGACGAAAAAGCAGTACCCGAAAAACAATAAAATCATGACGGAAAAGGCTTATTAAAAAGATTTGCCAAGTAAATCATATATAAAAACCCGGAAAGGATTTTCCGGGTTTTTATTATGAAATAAGGATCATAAACCTTTCACCATTGCAGATTAAAGCTACCAGCAGCGGGACAGTTGAGTCCCCTGCATGGCAGCCTGGATCACTTGACCTGCCTGCACCTATTTGCAAACACCTTCTTTAAGCTGGGCGAGTTTAAATAAGCATTGTAAAAAATGAAAAGACGCAGCCCCTTTTTGACCCTATACCGCTTCCCCGCCAGCTTTATCTTGACGAAGAATTGTTTTTCCAGTTGTCTTTTTACTTGACCGCTCTTTATTTTCCAGTCTCCTTGCCACAATGGATAAGGTGTAATTAACGGCAAAATACAATAGGGCTGTAAGAAGGAAAATTGGAATCAAGTAGTTCACATTTTTCCCATTAATAATCTGAGCGTTATGGAGAAGCTCTGGCATGGCTATGACCACCGCAAGAGACGTATCCTTTAACAGAGAAATGAACTGGCTCACAATAGGGGGAACCATTCTTCTCAGTGCTTGAGGAAGAATGATATGCCACATGGTTTGCATCCAGCTTAAACCCGAAGCCCTTGATGCTTCAATTTGCCCTTTTTCAATTGAATTCAATCCGCTTCTGACAATTTCCGCCAGCATGGCTGATTCAAAAACAATTAAAGCAACGATCGCCGCAACAATAACATCAAGCTTAATTCCCACTTCCGGCAGCGCAAAATACGTAAAGAAAATAATGAGCAGCAGCGGCAGATTCCGTATCGTTTCAACCCAAACAATAACGAGCTGAGAAACAACTGGAATTTTAGCATATCTCAGGATGCCGAGCACGCTGCCGATTATAAAGCTGAATATGATTGCAATCAAGGCCATGAGCAGTGTGTTGAGAAGGCCTGCGAGCAAATAGTTTATGTTTCCGATTGAATAGGCTCCGATAAAATCCATAAGTTGCTCCCTCCTTATCCGCTAACCGCAAGCCGGCGTTCCAGGTATCCGACAAAAATACTCAGCGGGATTGTCAGTACGAGATAGAACATCGCGACAAAAATATACGTATCAAAAATCACGTACGTTTTCGATGCAACCGAATCTCCGAAGTACATTAAATCCAGTCCTGTTATCACTCCAAGTATGGAGGAATTTTTGACGAGATTAATAAATTGATTTCCAAGGGGCGGAATAACAATTTTGATTGCCTGCGGCAAAATGACATACCTCATCGCCTGAATATAAGTAAGCCCTGATGACCTTGCCGCTTCCATTTGTCCCTTTGAAACGGACTGGATTCCAGCTCTAACAGCTTCCGCTATAAAAGCAGCTGTATAAATCGTCAGCGCCACCGTCCCGGATTGGTAGCCATTCAGTTTAAATCCAAGGCCAGGCAAACCGTAGAAAAAGAAAAAAGCAATTAAAATCAGCGGAATGTTCCGGACAAATTCGACGTAAGCCGTTCCCGCAGCACTTAAGACCTTCATTGGAGATATTCTCATAACGGCAATGATGACCCCGAGAATAAAACTGCAGATAAGAGCGATCACACTTGTCTTAACCGTATTTCCGAAGCCTTGCAAATATACATCCAAATTATCGATTAGTATGGTGAAGTCGAGCATGAAGGTCTCCTTTCAAGCAGAAGATGGATGAGCAGGAAGCCCACCCATCACGCTTAAACTCCTATTCTTCTTTGATCCATTTTTGCTTGATTTTGTCATACTCTCCGCTGTCCTTAAGTTCCTTAAGGAAGTCATTAACATACGTCGTGAACTCATCGTCACCCTTAACAATTGCGATTCCATAAGGCTCATCTGTGAATGGTTCGCCTGCCAATTCATAATTGGAATCCTGTGCAGCCATTCCGTAAAGAATGGAGTTATCTGTAGTCAGCGTATCTCCCTGACCCGATTTCAATGCGGTGAACGCTTCTGCATAGTTCTCAAATTCAAGAACCTCTGCATCAGGAGCTTTCTCTTTAACATTCGCTACAGAAGTAGACCCTTTAACAGCTAAAACCTTTTTGCCTTTCAAATCTTCTACACTCTTAATATCACTGCCTTTTTTTACAAGAAGAGACTGTCCTGCTTCAAAATACACATCTGAGAAGTTCACTTCTTTTTTACGGTCTTCCGTAATCGTCATCGTCGCAATGATCGCGTCAATGTCGCCATTTTGAAGCATTTGCACACGCGTTTTCGATGTAACCTCTTTTAGCTCAATCTTGCTTTCATCTCCAAGAATTTTTTTCGCCAAAGCTTTTGCTACATCAATATCGAACCCTTCAACCTTTCCGCTTGCCGCATCCTTATATCCGAACAGGTTCGTATCGTATTTCACTCCGACGACGAGTTTTCCACGGTCTTTAATTGCTTCAAGTGTATTTTTCTTTTCCGATCCTGATGAGCCGCTGCTCCCGCACCCCGCAGCAAGTGCAAGTACAACAATCAGCAGTGCGCTAAGAAACCATCTAGCCTGTTTTTTCATCCAGCATTCCCCCTGTGTATTAATGATTTAAAATCCTGCTTAGAAACACTTTTGCCCGTTCTTCTTTCGGATTAGTAAAAAACTCATCCGGCTCGCTATCAACCAAAATGTGTCCATGGTCCATAAATACAATCCGGTTGGCTACTTCTCGGGCAAAGCCCATTTCATGGGTAACCACGACCATCGTCATGCCATCCTTGGCGAGTGTCTTCATGACATCCAGCACTTCGCCGATCATCTCCGGATCCAACGCGGAAGTCGGTTCATCAAATAGCATAATGTTCGGCTTCATCGCAAGACCTCTGGCAATCGCTACCCGCTGCTGCTGTCCCCCCGACAACTGAGCAGGGTAAGAGTCAGCCTTGTCAGGAATCCCGACCTTTTCCAAATAATACATCGCTGTTTTCTTCGCCTCTTCATCGGAAACCCTGAGTGCTTTTCTTGGAGCGAGCGTAATGTTTTCCAAAACAGTCCGATGAGGGTAAAGATTGAAGTGCTGAAACACCATCCCGATGTTTTTCCGAAGCTCATTGATTTTGACCTTCTTGTCATGAACAGGCTCCTTGTTCACAACCAGCTCGCCATCTGTAATAGTTTCCAGACGGTTGATGCACCTGAGCATCGTGCTTTTGCCAGAACCGGAAGGCCCGACGACGACGACGACCTCTCCTTCAGCGACCTCAAGATTGATATCGGTCAGTACTTGGAAATCTCCAAAATGCTTATTAACCTTTCGAAAAGAAATCAATCCTGCACCCCCTTATGCTTGTATGTATGCGGCTCAGGTTTTAAGCCTGCTGCTCCCAAAAAATATGAATTTTCTGACTTGAGTAATAATAATTCCATTAAATTTCCTATTTTCCTGCCTTAACTGACAAAATTCTTATTTTTTTGTATAAACTGTAAGAAAATCTCCCTAAAAAAAAGACTTGCAGATTATGCAAAGTCCTACTTCTCGACACGATATCTTAAATAATTAAAATTGGCGGTTGGAATCTCTTTAACTGTGCTTCCATCTTCACTTTTAAAGATTTCAAATTCCTGATACGTTTCCACTTTATAGGCAATCCCATCATCCATGACCTGCTTCGTTCCTACAAGCTTGTTTTCCAAATCATACGGATCTTCTGCTGCTCCGGCAGCCTTGCCTTGAACGGAAATAGTCTCTTCCCCGCTAAGCATAACCGGACTATGAGTCTCTTCATTCCTGACATCCCAGGAGCTCATATAAACAGAAGCTCCGATGATGCAAACCGCCATCACTGCCGGCCAAAAGCTCTTTTTCAGGCTCATAAGAGGATCTCTCCCACTGTCTTTTTTATTAATCTATTCAGATGAAGACTAAAACATGTCCAAAAAAGCCGCAAATCCAAATGGATTTGCGGCTTCTATTAATTCAGAATGGTTTCTGTTCCTTCTCCATTGCCCTCATCACGGTATTCAATTGCTTTCCCATCATCAGTTTTATGATAGATGCGGAAACGTTCCACCGTATTTTCGGGAGTATAGTAAATGAAGATTTGCGATTCAAGTTTGCCTGCTTTAATAGCTTCTACATCCGGATCTGCAGCAGCTGATTTATATCCATCCTGCGGCATGTAATCGTAGCGAAGCGCTTTGCCGTCTTCAGTTGTCACTTCAACCGGCTGTGTGTTTTGCAGAACGTCCTCGGCTTCTTCTTTTGTTAAACCAATAGAAATTTCATCTCTCATTTCGAAAGGAGAAACGTAATGTGTATCCTCTTCTTGAGCAGGTTCCTCTGCAGGTTCATCCTGTGCGGGCTCTTTCGTCTCAGCAGCTGTATCCCCGTCCGCCGGTGCTGATGGCTCTTCCTGTTCAGGAGCCGGTTCTTCTGGCGTCGTTTCCTGATCTGGTTTTTCCTCTTTAGCCGGTTCTTCTGTTACATCATTTTGCGCAGGTTCTTGTTCATTCTCTGCGGCTGGTACAGCTCTTTTCTCGCTTGCTCCCTGTGATTGGCAGCCTGCAGCGAAAACAAGCATGATGGCTGCTGCTAATGTAATGATCTGCTTGAACATGATGGATAATACCTCCCAAGTTAAAATTCCATTGATAATGTTACCATAAAATAATGAAATAGAGGAAAATCATTGAAGAACTTTCATTGAATTTGTCGAAACATCGCAGCATAAGGTTTCATTTATGTAACAATTAAATTCAAAAGTAAATAGCTGGCCAGACAAATTCTTGGATGAAGAAAATCCGTATCCGTTTTATCAAACTAATTCTCATTTTCTCAGAATCATATCAAGATGGGGAATCCCATCCTCCAAATAGGTATCTGTCACAGCTTCAAATCCAAAGGATCCGTAAAAGTTTCTCAAGTACTCCTGTGCCTGTATCTTAACGGAGGATCCTGTATGAACTTTTCCGATGAATTCCAATGCATGATTCATTAATTGCGCAGCTAAACCTTGTCCTCTGTATTCTGCTTTCACCAATACACGTCCAATGGATGCTTCTTCGAAAGAAATACCAGGTGGAAGCAGTCTTGCGTAAGCTGCAATCGTTCCGTTTATTTCATAATATAGGTGGCAGGAATGCAAATCTTTTCCGTCCGCCTCAAGATAAGGACAGTTCTGTTCTACTACAAACACCTGCGTTCTCTCTTTTAAAATCGAATAAAGTTCCTGGGTCGTCAGTTCATTAAATCGTTTTATTACCCATCCCACTGGCTGTCACCTCATTAAAATTCTTTTTTGGAAAAAGGCTGAAACCACTTGACCCCTTTCCGGTTCACCGGCAGGACTTTCAAGGCAGCGATCAAATGACTGGCATATCCTGCTGCACATGCATAGAAAACACCGGGAACCTGCAAATCCTGCTCCAGGTAATAACCAATAACACAGAAGTAACCAAGACCGACCAGCGAATGCGTAATGCCCCGATGCGGCTGGCGGGAAGCAGCTGAAATATAGAGGCCCATCATGATGATCCAGATTTCATTCATGACAATACCGGCACCCGCTATAACAATGCCCGTCATTAAAAGAATGGTTCTCTTTTTCATAAAAATTCTTGGGAGAGCAATTAAACCTGCACCAATCATCATTCCGATCCATTGTTCTGTTCCTCTTTCTGTAAACGCACTATCACTTGCCAGGAGAATCCCAATTAGAGCCAGCAGCCCGTAAATCCATTTCCTCGAGGTAATGGTGTTTGAAAGCTTTCCGTTTACATCCAAATCAGGTACAAGTCCGGATAGCACCCCAATCCCTATTAAAGATGCAGCAGTCATTGGATCTGCGTGCTGCGTATACGCGACAGCCATTCCAGCTGCGCCGCCTATAAAAGCATGTGAACTTCCCCTCATCATCATTCCGCCTATTCTAGCTGTTATGTAGTTCCTCAATCATTATAGCAAACATACGCTCGCATCTATAGCTTTTTCTTTGACCTTCTAGAGAATTTGGATTATACTATTGTTCTGTGTCCCAGTAGCTCAGCAGGATAGAGCGACAGCCTCCTAAGCTGTAGGCCGTGAGTTCGAATCTCGCCTGGGACGTCTAACAAAAAAAGCCTGGCATCCCTTGTACAAGGGATGCCAGGCTTTTTTGCTGCCAGAATCTTTATCCGTTCATTGGCTCCGGCAAGATTAGTCAGTCTTTATCACTTTGCGGCTTTGGGACATGTTTAAAGATCTCTTCGCTTTCAAAAAATTCAATTAGAGAATCCATCCAATGATAATATTCAAGCCAGCGTTTCGTCTCAGTCAAAAGCAGGTTCAGCCTGGCTTCAATCTCTTCCGTAAGACCTTCTTCCTCTAAGGCCTCCAGCAATTCTCTGCGGATTTTTTTCTCCGTTATTTTATTTCTGCTGACAATTTTACTCCAGTTGGCGGAAAACAAAGAGATAAATGTCTGATAATGATCCTGCTCCACATTATATTTATCCCGGCGTGCACCCTTTTCAAAAACTTTTTCAGCAATATTCAAATCAAGCATTTCCCTCACAACCTGGCTCATTCGCGTTTTGCTCATACCGGTAGCCTGGGATAGCTCATCTAATGTTAATGGTTCCTTATTCAGATAAATAATGCCTAAGACTCTTCCAACTGTTCCGGATACTCCAAAAGCAGCCATATTTTCAGCAGTTCTTTCAATGAACTGATCCTCAGTGTGTTTAATTTTATTCAGGGCCCTCTCGTTCATTATCCTTCTTCCCTTCATCCAAATACGAACTCATTTTTTAAAATACCATATTTTCATCTCATATAACATTACTGAAAAATTTAGAATTTTGCCGAAAAAACGAGAAATTATGATTAGTTTTTCCTATGTATGGGTATAAACCTTATACCCTATACCCGCCAATATCATGCATTAAAAATTGTACGTAAAGTTCATAAACTTTATATTTTACAAAGTTTACTCTATAATAGGTTTCATTATACTTAAAATCTTCTTTCTCTTTAAAGCTATTTCTCTCTAGAAACATAAACGGTGCAGGGTTAAATCCAAAAACATTTTCAACAGATCAAAAAAGACAACAGATTTACTAAACGGAGGTGCAGGCATTTGCTAAAACTAACTAATCTATCAAAAATCTACAAAGGCGGAAAACATGCGGTAAAAGAAATAAACCTTGAAATTGAAAAAGGCGAATTCATCTGCTTTATCGGACCAAGCGGCTGCGGTAAAACGACGACGATGAAAATGATTAACCGAATGATCGAACCTTCAAAAGGAAGCATTTTTATTGAAGGCGAAAACATTTTGGATAAAGATCCTGTTAAGCTCAGACGTGAAATCGGTTACGTGATTCAGCAGATTGGATTATTCCCGCATATGACGATTCAGCAGAATATCGTCCTTGTGCCAAAATTGTTAAAATGGCCGGAAGACAAAAAACGAGCCCGGGCCGAAGAACTTCTTAAGCTTGTTGATATGGGACCTGAATATTTAGACCGCTACCCTCACGAACTGAGCGGAGGGCAGCAGCAGCGGATCGGCGTGCTGCGGGCACTTGCAGCTGATCCTCCATTGATCCTTATGGATGAACCTTTCGGAGCGCTTGATCCAATTACTCGTGATGCTCTTCAGGAAGAATTTAAGAAGCTTCAGAAGACCTTGCATAAAACCATTGTTTTTGTCACCCATGACATGGATGAAGCGATTAAGCTCGCTGACAGGATTGTGATCCTTCGCGATGGAGAAATTGTACAGGTTGGTTCGCCTGATGAAATTTTAAGAAATCCAGCGAATGAATTTGTTGAAGAATTTATAGGAAAAGAACGTTTGCTTCAAGCACGCCCGAACCTTGAGCGTGTCGAACAGCTGATGAATCCGAATCCGATTACGGTTACGACGGACAAAACACTCTCTGATGCCATTCAAATTATGAGGCAGCATCGCGTAGATTCCCTGCTGGTAGTTGGAGAAAACGGTGTTTTAAAAGGATACATAGACGTTGAATCCATTGACTTTAACCGAAAGACAGCAACCTTCGTTGGCGATGTCCTTAACACTGAAGTATTTACTGTTCAAAAAGATACACTGGTTCGGGACACGGTGAGAAAAATCCTAAAAAGAGGGATGAAATATGTCCCTGTTGTCGATGAAAATAAGCGCCTGGTCGGCATTGTGACCAGAGCGAGCCTGGTGGATATTGTGTATGATTCCATTTGGGGTGACGAGGAAATTCAGGTTGTTTCATCTTAATAGAAAGGAGGCTTCCGCATGAACGGAATCATTGAATTTCTGCAAACAAACGGAGTAGAAATGCTTTATAAAACATGGGAGCATCTCTACATTTCATTAATTGCCGTCCTATTCGGCATCATCGTTGCTGTCCCGATGGGCGTTGCACTGACAAGAATGAAAAAAGGCGCAGGCGTAATTATCGGTTTTGTAAATATTATTCAGACATTGCCCAGCCTCGCAATCCTTGCCTTTTTTATTCCGTTGCTCGGCATAGGTAAAGTCCCAGCCATCGCGGCTCTGTTTTTCTATTCCGTCCTGCCGATCCTGCGTAATACTTATACGGGTGTCCGCGGGGTGAACAAGAACCTTTTAGAGTCTGGAAAAGGGGTAGGCATGACGGTATGGGAACAAATCAGGTACGTTGAAATTCCATTGTCCATTCCTATTATTATGGCTGGAATCCGGACATCTACCGTTTACCTGATTGGCTGGGCTACACTCGCATCCTTCATTGGCGGCGGCGGACTTGGAGATTATATATTCATAGGTTTGAACTTGTATCAGCCTGAGTTTATTATCGGCGGAGCGGTGCCTGTAACGATACTCGCTGTAGTCATTGATTACATCCTTTCCATTACCGAAGATAAAGTAACACCTAAGGGAATCAAAGGGATGAAGGAAGTTGCATGAGGAGGCGGCAGTCTTGAAAATGAATAAAGCTAAAAGAGTAATAACGGTCATTTTATTATCCTTCTCCATCATCTTAACCGGCTGCTCCCTTCCCGGCTTAAGCGGAGCTTCGGACACAACTATTAAAATCGGATCTCAAAACCTCACGGAATCTGAGATTCTTGCAAACATGATTGCACAATTAATTCAGCGAAATACGGATTTAGATACAGAGCTGATTAAAAATCTGGGATCCAATTATGTACAGCATCAAGCTATGCTGTCAGGGGATGTGGATATATCTGCTACACGGTATTCAGGAACTGATCTGACAAGCACACTTGGAATGGATGCCATTAAAGATCCTGAAAAAGCTTTAAAAGTTGTACAGGATGAATTCGACAAGCGGTTCGAATACAAATGGTTTGACTCTTTTGGTTTCGATAATACATATGCCTTTACGGTCACGGATAAGCTGGCCGCAGAGAATAATCTGGAAAAGGTATCCGATTTAACGAAAGATGCGGACAGCTATAAGCTTGGAGTGGATAACGCGTGGCTGAAGAGAAAAGGTGATGGCTACCAGGGATTTGTTGAAACATATGGCATCGAGTTTGGACAAACCTATCCTATGCAAATAGGTCTAGTCTATGATGCCGTTAAAAACAAAAAAATGGACATCGTTCTCGCCTTCTCTACTGATGGAAGAATTAAAGCCTATAACCTGAAAATTTTAGAGGATGATAAAAACTATTTCCCTCCTTACGACTGTTCTCCTGTCATACCAAAAAAGGTGCTGAAAGAACATCCAGAGCTTGAAGGGATCGTGAACAAGCTGATTGGCAAGATTGATACAGAGACGATGCAGGAACTGAACTATGAAGTGGATGGAAATTTAAAAGAACCATCTGTTGTAGCGGAGGAATTTCTTAAGAAGAACCATTATTTCGAGTGAAATTGGAGGTGTTTTACATGAATGTGCTGGAGCAGCTTTGGACGTATTATTCCCAGAATGGAGCCTATGTGCTCCATGAATTTTACCGTCACTTCCTCATGTCTGCCTACGGGGTATTTTTCGCAGCCATTGTTGGGATTCCCACCGGGATTTTCATTGCCCGATATCGAAAGCTCAGCAAGTGGATTTTTTCCATAACAAATGTCATTCAAACGATTCCGGCCCTTGCCATGCTTGCTGTCCTAATGCTTGTAATGGGGCTTGGAGTCAATACAGTCATTCTATCATTATTCTTCTATTCGCTTCTCCCGATCATCCGGAATACATATACCGGGATTGTGAGCATCGAAAATGCATATTTAGAATCTGGTAAAGCAATGGGGATGACAAAGCTTCAGATTCTGACGATGGTCGAATTGCCGCTCTCGCTATCGGTCATCATGGCAGGACTTCGTACTGCACTGGTTATCGCAATCGGGATCACCGCCATCGGAACATTTGTAGGCGCAGGCGGACTGGGTGACATCATAGTGCGCGGAACAAATGCTACAAACGGGACGGCGATTATATTGGCTGGAGCCATACCGACAGCTTTGATGGCTGTTCTGGCTGACTTGCTTTTAGGCTGGCTTGAAAAGGTTCTTTCACCGGCTAAAAAGAAAAAGATATGGAGCAGCGGTTCAGAAAAAACTGCCACTTCAGAAGTCCGTACTTCATAATTGGCATAAACAGCACAGTAGAAAGGCTTGGATGATTCCAAGCCTTTCCTGTGCTATCCTTTCCCTTACCAAAAAACAAAATTTAATCATCTGTTCCTAAAATATCTGTATTAGGAGGTTCATACCCCATCTCCCGGAGCATCGCTGCTATTTGCCCTTTGTGATGAAACTCGTGCGTAATGGCGTGCGCCAGCAGTTTTCCAGGAGTAATCGAAATTCGTTCAGAAGCTTCTCTCCAAGGAATCTCACTCTCAATTTGCACATTCAAGTTATGACCATGATGCTCTAATAACTCCATTACAATTTTATCCACTTGCTCAAATCGAAGCGTGATTTCTTCTATACCATAATGATATAATTCTTCCTTAGGTGTAAGTGGTTTTTTAGTCTTCAATAAAACAAATGATCCAAGCCATGCCACGTAGCAATCTGCTGTATGTACAAATGTGTCTCTTATACTCTGCCAACCGAAACCATTTAATTGATTAAGATGAACATGGTTTATTTCTCTGCAGTAATCCAATAAAATTTTTCTGGTTTGCCGGACCCACTCATATTCTTGGTGCAGCATCACAACACCCGCCTATAACAAAGATATAAAGACTACTTCAGTAAAAGGGATTAATAAACCTCTATTTACTGGAGGATTATTAATGTTGTTTAATCCTTCTCAGGTTTGAGTGGAAACCTGGTTTCACCACAATCTAATATGGAACCCAATAAACCAAAAATTTCTCCGAGGGATTATTCTCATACAAACCAGGCAGCTGAATTTCTTCTTTTAACTCAAAAATTGTCTGGTTTTCCAGAAACATAATGTACTCTTCTGAAGGATAATATAATACCAGTTCTACATCTCTACCTGACTGCTCCATGGAGAGCAATATATTTCGAATGATTTTATAAAATACCTGGATGGAAAATGGATTAAAAAAATAAAAGCGGTTATCGAGCGGATGAATGTCATACTCTTCTGCCAGGCAGCAGCAGAATTGAATCTGCTCTTCCCCATCAGGAACCTGTTCCACGTAATAGTCTTTATTTTCAACGGCTTCATTGTAGAGCGCCTCACTCATTTCAACACCCGTCACAGCTGCATGAAAAAAGTAATGGATGTAAAAAGCAAGCCGTCCTTTCCCGCACCCAAAGTCTACGATTTGGTCACTGCTATCCAGTTTATATTGCTGAAATAATATGTCCAGAGCAGCGTACGGCGTCGGTTCATAGGGATTGTAATGGACATTCATTTTCTGCTTTATATCTTCTAAATGAATCCCTGTCCGGATATTCATAAGCTGCTCGTACTCTTCTTCCATGTAGTCCCTTCTTTCTGCAGCCAATTTACCTTCTCTTTTCTGCGATACAACTATACTACACAATATTTCCGCATAACAAAACTAAGCACCTTATCCCAGCAACAAATAACAGCCTGGATTCTTTCTCCATCCAGGCTGTTGTCATCTATTATTAACGGGGATCAGTTTCCTTCCCTGTTTTCAAATCAATCACCTTGACCGGGTCTTTTGGCAATGGAATGGTTCTGCTTGAAGGGGCGTTTTTCTTATTTTCCACCCAATCTATCAGCAAATCAAAGGATTGATGCGCATACGGCAATAATGGCTGCAGTTTTTGCTCTGGATCCGTTTGCTTGTTCCAAACCAGGCTGTCTACGTGATTGCCGCCTTCAATGGTATAAAGGCGATGGAATTTTTCTTTGTCCTGCCATCTTACCATCTTCTCATAGCCTTTTGCATGAATATCCGGGAAAATGAGGGAATCAAGCGAACCTGTAAAACTGATTAGAGGCACTTCAATATCTCCTGTGTTGGCAATTTTGCTGATGTTTTTCTTAACCTCTTTCTTACGGCTGCTGTAATCATAGTCTTCGAAAATATAATCATAGCTGCGGTCCCGTTTCCCTTCTGCCGTAAAGTTCAAATAGTTTCTCCAATTAATTCTGCCAGGTGCACTCGAGTCAAAATGGTCACGGTATATATTCAGCGACACAAACCAATAAACCTGGTCATGATAAGTCCAAAGCTTTTCAGAGCCTTTAGGCAGACCTGCTTTATACATTTGCCTCATTGCTTTTTCCTTCAATTCACCCTGCCCGTAAAGTGCCTCATCCGCATTGTTTACCACCGTTGTCAGCGAACTGATCAGATTCGGTTCCTTTGCCGTCCATAAAACGCCTTCCCAATCGACTCCGCCGTCAAAAAGACGGGGCTCTCCGGTTTTTTCAGGTCCGTCATTCTCAAGTGCATACCTGACAACATATCCTCCATTTGAAATCCCGATGGCATATGTAGGCACTTTATGATCTTTTTTAATCAATTTACTCGCAGGATTTTTTTTATCACTGGCTTTGATGAGCTTGTCCGGATAGTTGTCTGCCAAATATTTTTGAGCCGCCTTCGTTACCTGCCTGAAACGCACATGCCATTCAGCCACACTGTCATCTTCATTGACCAGCGCATTTTTGACCTTTGCAAAAGGATCAGCCGAATCGATCTCTCCCTGCGTCCCTTTATCAATGGCGGCAAAAGCGTACCCTTTTTCCAGAACATAATCACTAAACAGCAAATCAGTGGACGTTTCATTCCGTGTGGCTGGAATTCCTGCCGTCACCAGTTTTCCATTCCAATGGTCCGGTACACGGATAACAAATTTAGCGTCATCAAACATTCCCGTTACCTGAGTACCCGTGACTTCTGCTGGCTTATACATTTGATGCCATCCCGTTCCGCCTGCAGCACTTCCCCAATTGTACGGGGCCAGTCCAAGATTTCCATACAAAACAGCCTGCTCATACTGCTTTGGATTCTTTGTAGTCAGCCAGCTGCTGTTTTTCCCGTCAAAATAGGTTTCCGATACATTCACTGCACCTTTTACCAACGCTTGTTCTTCCATTGTTTGAGCAACAGCATTCACATTTATTACAGGACCAGCAGTAAAGACTAAAGAAGACACCAAAGTAAGCGCTGCCATTTTCTTTTTCAACCAGCTTCCTCCTGACAGAATTACGATTTTCTTTTCATTCTATATCCAATTATTTACTTGCGCATGGGCATTTGGCACTTATATTTAGAACTGAAAATCATGAGAATTTGACAGCATCTTCTTAAAGGAACAGATCGGTCGTCTTAAACTAAGTCCTGCTGAGTGGATTGAAAAAAAAGAAACCACCGGGATGCTTCATTTAAGCATACCGAGGGTTTTGGCTATTACATAACTTCTTTCAAAATTATGGATTTTGCTAATTGTCCTGCTGGAGCAGCAGATTAAAGGATGATATTGTCGCATTTAGTCGAGTTGGCTGTAATCGACACGTGATTGCCCGTTATCGACACGAGTTTGCCCGTTATCGACACAAATCTGCCCGCTATCGACAAAAATTTGCCCGTTCTATACAAACACACGCCTCTTCAGCTTTTGGCAAAACCAATCCAATTTTAAATTACGAGGCAGCTTTGAAAAATCCATCTTCCTCCATCAATCTACCCCAATCGCCGCCCCATTCCTGCTCGAATCCGCGACTCCTTTATACCTTCCTTCAGGTCCATTGATCTCAATGCTTTGTACATTTCCAATCTCTTCAGAAGGCTTAATGAATTTATGTCCCATTCCGTTAAGTTTTTCAAGGATCTCTTTTGGGACTCCATTCTCCTGACTGTAGGATGTAACGCTGTTTGTGTAAATTCTCGGCTCCTCTACTGCCGCCTTAAGCTCCATCCCATATTCCAGTTTGTTAATAATGGTTTGAAGCACAGAGGTAATGATGGTCGGTCCTCCCGGGGAGCCAACAGACAGCGCCGGCTTTCCATCCTTGAATACGATGGTCGGGCTCATGCTGCTCAATGGACGCTTATTTGGCTGAACTTCGTTTGCGCCTCCAGGAACTGCATCAAAGTCCGTCAGCTCATTATTCAGCATAAATCCATAGCCCGGCACCATAATCCCTGAGCCGAAAACTTGTTCAATCGTTGTTGTATAGGAAACTACATTTCCCCACCGGTCCGCTACGGTAAAGTGGGTGGTCTGTCCCACTGCTTTTTTATCCTGCTTTGGCTGCTGATCGTAATTTGCCTGTCCATTTTCATATTTCCAAGGATCTCCCGCTTTTGGAGATGAATTTACTTTGTCTAATGAGATCTGTTTCTGCCTTTCGGAGATGTATTTAGGATCCAGCAAGCCTTTGGCAGGAACTTTGACAAACTCCGGATCCCCTGCATAGACGGCCCTGTCTGCATAGGATAAATGCATAGCCTCTGCAAGAAGGTGATATTTTTGCCATGATTTTTGAGGGTATTGAGATAAATCAAACCCATCTAGCGTTTCAAGCATTTGCAGAAGAAAAATTCCGCCTGAGCTTGGAGGCGGCATACTTGCAATCTGATAGCCCTGGTACTCACCCCAGATTGGCTTGTCCCAGGTAATGCCGTACTTTTTTAAATCTTTTTCATTAAGTGATCCTCCGCGCTTTTGAACCTCTTCCGATAAAGCGCTTGCTATTTTCCCTTTATATAATGCAGCTGATCCATTTTTCTGAATCAGTTTAAATGTTTTCGCCAAGTCTTTCTGCTTCAGTTTTTCCCCTTCTTTAAGCGGTCTGCCGTTTGGTACAAATACCCTTCCGGCTGCTGTTTTCTGAAGCTTGTCTTTATTATCGATGATGGCTTTTGCTAAAACAGAGTCGATTGGGAAGCCCTTCTCAGCAAGCTTCACGGAAGGAGCGATGAGCTTTTTCATCGGCCTTGTTCCCCATCTGTCTAATGCAGCTTCGAGGCCTTTCAGTGTTCCCGGCACTCCCACCGCATTCCCATGTGTATGCCTTTCAGCAAAAGGAATGGGGCTGCCGTTCTTGTCCAAAAACATATCCGGCTTTGCCCCTGCTGGAGCCCGTTCTCTGCTGTCTACAATGGAAGTCTTCTTTGTCTTTGCATCATACACCATCATGAAGCCGCCTCCGCCGATTCCCGACATCATCGGTTCGGTCGTATTGAGGGCAAATTGAATGGCGACAGCAGCATCTACCGCATTTCCTCCATCTTTTAATACATCCGCTCCAATTTGAGAAGCCTGAGGAGTAGCGGCAGATACCATTCCTTTGCTGCCTGTATCAACCTGGCTGGTTTTTTGATGCTTCGATCCAGGCGCTGCCTCAGCCATGAAAGGACATGCCCCAATAAAAACGCCTAAACTAATGAAAAGGGCTACACTCTTTTTAAAAATATTTCCCATCTTTTTTCCTCCCTTAGTCCATAGTTACCTTTTAACCTTATGGGGAAAAATGAGAGAATTCAAATCAAAAGTCATTTTATTCTGAATTTTGTGAGTTTTTATCCTGATTGATTTAAGCCCTATTATGCCATTGATCCTAAAGAAGGGCTTAATCAAGCTTCCGATCCAATTGCTCAAGCACTGGAATGTTTTGCAATACTTCGGGATCATTCGGTATAAATTTGAGCACTGCACGGTTGTGGACCAAAGACTTCCCATAGTCTCCAAGATGGAAATAGCAAAGGCCAAGCTGTTTGTGTGGAAGCCAGGTCTTGTAGGGCATTGTCTCATCCGCCCAAAGATCATCCGGAACAGGCACTTCAAGTGCTAATCTATACCAGAAAGCTGCCTGGCTGTATTGCTGGCTTTTAAGGAAATGCTCTCCAAGCCGGCAGCAGGATTCCGGCCTTGGGGTATCCCATTCAAGAGTTTTTAGTGTAATTTCAAGCTCTTTATCCTGTTTTCCCAAATGATAATAACAGCTGGCAAGCTTTCCGCTTACATAAATGCGGTTCTCCAAAGGAATCCCATCTATGGCCAAAAACCGTTTATAAGCACTGACAGCTTTTTCATACATTTTGTGTTTATGCAGCTCTCTTGCATAATGAAACAAATCATGAGGGGTCAGCTGTATTCCTTTCTTTCGCTGTTTCTCATAAATCCTCAGGTTCCGGTCTGAATCCATCCTTTTCTCTTGCTTATTGTGAGTAACCACAATGTCACTCTCATAAAGCTGATACGATTCAGCAGCAGCTAAATCCTCATGCACATACCCATGCCATCTGAACTTCCCGCGTTTAACAAGGCGAATCCTTTTGACTGTTGAAAGTACGTTGTTGTTTTCATCTAACAGAATATGATAAGGCATCGTCACAGCATCAATGGCTGAATCCAAAGTCTCCTTCAGTGCAAGTAATTTCTGTGCGTTCTCAGAAGTTAAAAAATCATCCGCATCAAGCCATAAAATGTAATCCATTTCTGCTTGGTCAAAAACATAATTTCTTGCTGTTGAAAAATTATCTGACCATTTAAAATCCAGAATTTTTGATGTCCATTCCGATGCTATGGCTTTCGTTTGGTCTTTAGAGCCGGTATCGGCAATAATAATTTCATCCGGAATTCCTTTTATAGATTGTAAACAATTTGCAAGATTCTCCTCTTCATCCTTTACAATCATGCATAAACTGATGGTTGCCAATTGTCCGTCCTCATTTCAATAATTTAGCGTAAATAACCAAATTTACAGGTTTACTTATGAAGGATAAAATTTGCAAAGTACATTCAGAAACAGGTCCTTATATTTTCTGTTTCATTACCTCACTCAGGTCGTCTTCCGGCAAGCATTGTTTAAGTTCTGGCCATATATATAGATAGTTTATTCAAGGCTGCATGTTCCGGATTCTAAATTACTATCCCAACTGATCATTTATGTATAAACTTCCATCCCTCAGCAAAAAATGACATCATACCATACTAATGATCGCAAAGGATGTTTTCATGGAAAAATTGCTGATAAGAGGGCTGTTCGCAGCTTGTACTGTTGCTTTGCCTTTTGTATTTAAAAGCAAATATTTCAAAGAGCTGCTCATTGTCTTTTTTGCAAAAGGATCGCTATCAACCATCTTGGATTTAGTTTATATCCGCCATAAAAGAATTGAATATCCGGTTCGTCCTTTTCCAAAAATTTTTCAAACGAACATCCTGTTTGATATGTTTTTCTTCCCATTACTGAGTGTTATTTGGGTTCGGCAATCGTATAGAGACGGAATAGGCGGGATTCTATTAAAAAGCCTTACGTGGAGTGTGCCGATGAGTATCGCTCAATGGTATATGGAGAAAAAAACAAAGCTTTTCAAGTGGAAAAAATGGAACATCTTTTACACGTTCAGCTGTACCAGCTTTACGCTATTAACGATACGGGCGCTTCATGCAGCAGTAAAAAAAATTGAAGCCTTTAAAAATGATCATAACCACAGCGAAAGAAGCTGACCCATAAGGTAATAAACCTTTTGGGCCAGCTTCTTTTTCGGTGTTATGGAAAGGATAGTGGAGCAATCCTGTCTGCCATTAAATCTTATTTTCCCCCTGTAAAGGATATTCCTTTAATAAAGTACCGGTTAAAGAATCCGTACAGAAGCAATACAGGAAGAGTAAATACCATTGAAGCTGCCATAATATAGTTCCAGTAGGAAATATATTGGCCTTTAAATGTATTAAGACCAAGCGGCAGCGTAAACATTGTTGGATCGGACATGATAATCAGCGGTCTCATAAAGTCGTTCCAGAAGCCCATGAAAACAAAGATTGCCTGGGCAGCAAGTGCAGGTTTTGCAAGCGGAAGCACGATCCGGAAGAAAACACCGAAACGGTTCAAACCATCAATCTCTGCAGCTTCTTCGAGTTCTTTAGGGAAGTTAATAAAGAACTGGCGCATCATAAAGATAAAGGTAACGTTGATCATCGCAGGAATAATCATTCCCTGATACGTATTAAGCCAGCCAAATTCCTTAAGAATTAAGTAGTTCGGAATCATCGTGACCTGAGCAGGAATCATCAAAATGGCAAGGATTAAAATAAACAGCGGCTTCTTCCCAGGAAAGCTCAGCCTTGCCAGAGCATAGCCCGCCATACTGTTGAACAGGAGATTCAGCAGGGTACCGGCTACTCCGATGAATAAACTGTTAAAGAGCCATCGCGGGAAAAGCTTTTGCTCAAGGAAAATTTGCTTATAGTTATCAAATGTAAACTCTTTCGGAAAAAAATTGATGGATCCGCTCACGATTTCTCCAAGTGTTTTAAACGATGAGCCAAGTGCCCATAGGAATGGGATAAGCGTGACGACTGCGTATAGGATAAGGATTACATACAGCAAGAGTTTTCCTGGCTTGAATTTTTTCACTGACTGTCCCTCCTCTTAGTATAGTGATTCTTCTTTTGAAAATTTTCTTTGGATGAGCGTAGCAATCAGAATGACGATTGCGAGCGCAAAGGCGATGGCTGCTGCATATCCCATCGTTCCCATGCTCTTAAAAGCATATTGATAAATAAGCAGAACCACCGTTAACGTGGAATTGTTCGGCCCTCCGGATCCTCCTGAGAAAATGTAGGATTGATCAAAAAGCTGGAATGTTCCAATCAGTCCCATGATGACGACAAAAGAAGTGACAGGACGCAGATTCGGGACGGTAATAAATAAGAATTTCTGAAATACATTTGCTCCGTCCAGTTCAGCTGCTTCATATAATGATTCAGGAATATCCTGAAGTGCCGCCAGGTAAATGACCATGTAGAATGGGGCAGTCGACCAGATATTCATCATCATGATGGCATTCAATGCAATGGATGGATCTCCAATCCAATTGTAGCCAGGTAATCCGAAAATGGATAAAAATTTATTAAACAAACCGTTTTGGTTATACATCCACATGAAGATCAGCGTTAAAACAGCTGATGACGTTAATGTCGGAAGAAAGTAGATAATTCGGAAGAACTTCTGTCCTTTTATTCCGGCATTTAGTGTAGCGGCCAGCACTAAGGCTAAGATTGTTTGGACCGGCACAACGATGATGACATATTTGAATGTATTCCAAAGGGCAATTTTCGCTTTTTCATCATTCATGATTTTCGTGAAATTATCAAAGCCGACGTATTGAAAGTCAGCTGCGCCGAGCAGCTGTACCTTGTGGAAGGCAAGGAAGATGGCATATAAAATAGGTCCGATGATAAACAAAAGCAGGACAAGCAATGTCGGGCTCATAAATACATAACCTTGACCGGCTTCTCTTGCTTTAGCTTTTGAAAAGTTTCGATTGCTCATGTGTTAACCACTCCTTTTCCTTAATGTGCAGGAACAAAGAAAAGAGGATGGTCTCCTCTTTCCTTCTTTATTGCATCTTATTGGTTTTCAATTTCTTTATTGGCTTGCGTCTCAGCAGCTTTCAGTGCTTTATCAAGCGGCTGTTCACCAAGGAAGGAGCTGATGAACTGATTATTAAAGTTATTGAAAATGATTGGCAGGTTGGTGTCATCTGCCCAAACCGTAGCATAAGGCGCTCCCGCTACAAGTGGTCCGCGGATTTCATCCTCAGCAAAACCGGATTTTTCTGCGACAGATTTCCGGCTTGGAAGTTCAAAACCTTTTGATGTCCATTTTTCCATTCCTTCTTTACCAGTCAGGTAAGATATCAATTCCCATGAAGCCTCTTTCTTTTCGGATGCTGCGTTCATTACATAGGAAACGGTGTATGCCATCGTTCCTTTTTTCCCATTGATTTCAGGAAGCTCAGCGGTACCATACTCCAAATCCGGGAAAGTTGCCTTTAAGTAAGGAATTGCCCAGTTTCCTTCAAATACAAATGCAGCTTTTCCCTGACCGAACATTTCTCCCGTCCATGTTTCCCCTGTTTCTTTCGGTTCAGCTGCAGATTTTTCAACGTTGTGCATATCAACAATTGGCTGCAGACTGTCTACTACTTTTTGATCTGCAAATGTTGCTTTGTTATCCGTTGCTACCTTTCCGCCTTTTGCCTGAGCAATATGGTAAAGACGGGCAAGCTCTGGAGATGCTCCGAAACCGTATACACCTTTTCCATTAGAAAGTTTTTTTGATGCAGCCTGGAACTCTTCCCATGTTTTTGGAACTTCAACGCCTGCTTCTTCCAGCATTTTTTTATTGTAGAACATCGCAAGTGTGGAATAGCCTTTAGGTACACCGTACGTTTTGCCTTCGTTTTGGAATGCTTTGATTAAAGGTTCCTCAAAATCCTTCAAATCGAAATCTTCTTTGATGTATTCATCAAGCGGCTGCACAGTGCCGGTGGAAATGAGGCCTGGTGCTTCAAATGCGTCCAGATAAAATACATCCGGGCCCTCTCCGCCAATCAGCCGCGTCTTAATCACATCCATATACTGATCGGCTATGGTTTCTCTCTTCACTTTTATATTTGGATGCGAGGATTCGAAATCTTTCAGGATTTCATCCAGGAGTTTTGTCTCTTCAGGAGAGGATCCCCATCCCGCAAGTGTGATTTCTGTCTTTTCCCCATTTGATGCCGTCTTTTCTTTGTCTCCGCTGCATCCCGTAAGTGCCGTACCAAGCAGCAGGGCTGTCATACTCATTCCTGCAAGCATTTTTCTGATTTTCATATACATATCCCCTTCTTATTTGTTTTTAACGGGTGAAGCGATTCCCGCTGTAATGACTTCAAAACCAGTCGTATTCTCTATTATTTCGCACTCTGTTGTCTCCCCTGACCGTCTGAGAGAAAGCGATAAAATTCCATTGCCAATTGAAATATTGCTGACTAGCAGTTCATTCATTTCATCTAATAGATTTGGAGACAAATCAATTTTTTTATTCAGACTGTCCGGGAACAGTCCGAGAATGGATTGGATAAAAACAAGAGGTGTTCCCGCTGCCCATGCTTGAGGAGAACATGCTACAGGGTATTTCACGGCTTTGCCTATCGATGCAGGGTATCCGCAGAATAATTCAGGAAGCCGTTCGTATTCAAAATGATCTGCTGCCTTAATCAGTCCTGACATCACCGTTTTTGCATGGCTTTGCTGTTTTAGCTTGCTCATGCCGATCAAGGTCATGCTATTGTCATGCGGCCATACGCTTCCATCGTGATAGCTCATCGGATTATATCCTGCTTCTCCTTCGCCCATCGTCCTGATTCCAAATCCGGAAAACATTTTTTCTGAAGTAAGCATTTCCGCCACAGCGTCCGCCCGATTTTGCTCAAGCATTCCTGAGAAAAGAACGTGGCCCGGGTTGGAGGTTACCGTTCCAACCTGTTCCTTATTTTGATCCAGCGCAATGGCGTAAAATTGTTTATCTTCCATCCAGAATTCTTCCTCGAATTTCTGTTTAAGCTCTTGGGCCTGGTGTCTCAATTCTGATGCTTTTTCTGTCTGTCCGAGCGCTTCCAAAATCTCAGCGATGCCGGTTTTAGCCTGATAAACATATCCTTGAACTTCAGCAAGAGCAATCGGAGTTTCTGCGTAATCCCCGTTTCGGTGAACAATCGAGTCACCTGAGTCCTTCCAGCCCTGATTCGCTATTCCCTTGCTCGACTCCTGATGGTATTCCACGAATAGGTCGCCATCCCGGTCCCCGTATTCATCAATCCATTTCAGAGCCTTCTCGACACTGTCCATCAATTCTTCTGCAAGCTTTAAATCACCAGTCCATTTTACGTACTCTGTCAGCAGAATCAGGTATAACGGGGTTGCATCGATGGTTCCATAATAAGGAGTAAATGGAATTTGGTCCGTATTGGCAAGTTCGCCGAATCTCATTTCATGCATGATTTTTCCCGGCTGCTCATCGCGCCATGGATCCACCTTCGTGCCTTGAGTGCTTGCCATTGTCTTCAATGTGCCTTTTGCTACTTCCGGGTTGAAGGCAAGCATTTGCAGAGCAGCTATTAAACTATCACGTCCGAACGGAACCCCAAACCACGGGAGACCTGCGACCGGAAAAATTCCATGCCCTATGTCAGTCATCAATACTCGTAAATCCGCCATTCCTCTGTCTACAAGTTTTTGCAAAGGTAAGAGATCTGTAGAAATGGAGGCGGAAGCGTTCTTCCACTCTTCATAAGAAGAGGTTAGTTTCTGCAAGGCTTTTTGCGGCTGAACAGCATTTGTTTTATCCTCGTCACCGGCTAAAGGCTCAACCATGATGGTAAAAGAATCCTCCTGGCCGTGTTCCAAATCGAAAACATATGTAATCAGCCCATGCTCCTGAATTTCGCCAGGCTGCAGGTCCCAGGAAACTCTTGTAGCCCGCTTGATTTTATCAGAACCTTCATACATTATTTTGAAGGCGTTTTCATTGAATTTCTGGCCCGTTCTCTCTCCAACTTTACCTGTTTGAAATCCTCTAACTATGAACATATCGCTGAAATCTGCGTCAAAAGAAACCTCGATCGAGAATGAAACTGGCTTTGGAAAATAGTTTTTAAGACGAATGGTTTCATATAAAGTATCTTCAGATATAAAACGCTCTCTTTCTAACTGAATGGATTCTCTCCAAAGAATTAATTCACCATTTTTCTCCATATGCGGATTTGTGAGAAGAACTTTGGAGATCCGGTTGTCTGAACCATCTGATGAGAGAAGGATTGGCTTTTCCCCGTTAATTGTCAGCTCCAGCTTGCTTAAAAATCTGGTGTCTTTCGAGTAAAGTCCTAATCCGTAAGAATGGTTTCCTGTAATATCTCCGTTCGGTTCAGATAATAAAAATAGATCGTTTTCTTTGATTACAAGGTAGTCCATCTGTCTCCTCCTGGCTGAATCGAAACGTTTTGGAAAAATCCGAAACGTTTCGGTTTTTAGATAGCAATTCATGCAGTGAATGAAGAGTTATTAAATTCCTGCAGTAGATTGCCTGATTTTAAGCTCCGTTTCCAATATTATATGTGCAGGAGCTGATTCTTTTTCAAGCATTTCAATCAGCTGCTGAGCGGCATGGAACCCAAGTTGTTGTTTATTTTGTGCAATAGTGGTCAAACTCGGTGAAACGTAAGAAGAAAGCAAAATATCATCATAGCCGATAACAGATAAACTTTCAGGTACTTTCCTGCCTGATTTTCCTGCAGCTTTTATTGAACCTAACGCCATCAAGTCACTTGCGCAAAAAACAGCGGTTACCTCGGGGTAATCATTCAAAAGTTTGTGAGTGACCTCTTCTGATTTTCCCTCTTCAAAGGCTCCATTTATTACTAGTTCTTTCCTGAAGGATAATCCCGCCTCGGAAAGTGCACGCTTATACCCTTCCAAGCGCTCCTGGCTTACAAATGCTAAATCGTGACCGTTAACCATGGCAATGTTCTTATGTCCAAGCTCAATCAAATAACGCACCGCGCTTTTCGCACCGGCAATGTTATCTGTCGTAACAAACCCAACATTCTCTGTCTGAATAGGAATATCGATTAGTACACATGGGATGTTGCTTTCAACAACTTCCTGCAAGTATGGATCATCTGTCTTTATCCCCTGCAGGATAACACCGTCCACCCGTCTTTCGCGGCACAGCTGTGCATATGTTTTTTCCCGCTGTTTCGTGGAAGTAGTATTAAACAGCACCAAGTCGTAATCTGTCTCTGCCGCATACTGGTTAATACCAGATAGAACTTCAAAGGTGAAGTTGTCTTTAATGCTTTCTTTATTAAATCCAGAAACGAGCAATCCGATTGTTTTGGATTTGTTCATTACGAGACCTCTAGCGAGAATGTTCGGGCTGTAATTCAGCTCTTTAGAAATCTCAATAATTTTCTTCCTTGTTTTTTCATTTACATCGGAATATCCGTTCAAGGCTCTAGAAACCGTTGTAACAGACACCCCTGCAGCTTTTGCAATATCTTTGATCGTCGTCAATCCAAAAACCTCCAAAACGTTTCGGATACCGTTTATGGGTCCATCATACTCTCGTTTGCAAGCGATTGCAACTATTTTTTACCTGCAAAAAAATTGCTTATGTGAAATCCCTGCCGATTTCTCGAAACTTAACATAGCCGGAATGATATTTAAAACTCATATAAAAAGCCGGACAGGAAAAGCCATTTTTTCCGAGCCCGGCATTGACATTTTAAGCATTCGTTTTTGTTTTTTCATTTATTACCTGATTGCCGCCTAAATCTTTGGCAAGGTATAAAGCTTGGTCAGCCTCATCAATCAATTCTTTATAGGCCGTTATTCCATCCATACTTCCGCCGGCAACCCCTATACTAATGGTTACCTTTGGTTTTTCCCCCGATTCGCTAGGGATTTTCAATTTTTCTACTTCTCTTCTGATTTCATCTGCCAGTTGTACAACTTTCTTCTCATCATGATTTTCAATAACGACGATAAATTCTTCTCCGCCATAACGGGCCGTTATGCCATTAAGTTTTTGGGATAATTCTTTCATGCATTCAGCTACTTGCTTTAAGCATTGATCCCCTTTTACATGACCGTATGTATCATTGAACGCTTTAAAAGCGTCAATATCTGCCATCATAATAAAGATACGGTTATGATCCGTCTTTGGATTGTCCCATTTTTTTGATAGATAAGTGTGGAAGTATCTCCGGTTAAAAATCCCAGTCAAGGAGTCCAAGTCAGTCAAGCTTTTCAGCCGCTCATTTGTCTTTTCAAGCTGCCGTATAGCTTTCAGCAGTTCTTCTTCGCGGTCGAGCTCTGTTTTTCCGGAGGAGATGCGATTCAACCGGAATAGCAGCTTGCTTTCTGTTAAAGGTTTTACAAGGTAATCATTAGCTCCAGCACGATATAGCTGCTCTACCTTTTCTGACGTCTCGTTTTCAAGAATGGCAATAATGCAGCCATCCTCTTTCAGGATTCCCCTCTTGAGTTTAAGAATGACCTCCGCCGGGCTATCCAGCCATATTTCCTCGGAAATCAATATGAGGTCGAATAAACTGCAGCCACTTTCCTTTAAATGAAAAGCTTCCGGCATTGAAGAGGCAGTAATGATCTCACCCAGCCAATCCAACCCTGTAATCGGTGCTTGTGTTTCTTCAATTCCAATATGCAAAATCCTCATATTCTGCCACTCCCTTGCTGCCTATATTACGCTAACAGACTCTTATCTTTGTATAACGTATATTTTATGTATTTAGATCATTCTCTTGAAAAAATAATTATCATTTACTATATATACCCAGTTCAGCCTCTTAACCTAACGGATTAATGTGCTCAATTTTGAAAATGCTGTAATCGCGACTTTTGGCGGATTCCCATTCAATCATCTTGCAGGCTGCAAGGCGCTTCTATATTCGCCTGTCCCCCCTCTCAATTGTTACTTTTCAGTACCTATCAGACTTTGAAGTGCGTACTGTTAATAGGAAGGCATCTTCCCCATACTTCAAGTGAGTAAACAAAGGAGGATGCCATTTGAAAAATATACTCATAGTCAATGGACACGAATATTACAGAAAATCCAAAGGCAATTTGAATTCAGCTTTATTCCAAACCATCCGAGAGTCACTCCATGATCGTTTTGATCTTCAGGAGACCATTGTCCAAATGGGCTATGATTCTGAGGAAGAGATTGGTAAATGGCAGCGGGCAGACGCTGTAATCTTACAGACACCCATCTGTTGGTTCAGTATCCCCGGACTGTTTAAACATTATATTGATCAAGTGTACATGGATAATATTTTCTTTAAAGGCTCTGAATTCTATGGAAAAGGCGGACAGTTTAAGGAGAAGCATTATATGTTTTCCGTTACATGGAATGCATATGAAAATGCATTTAATAACGAAAATGATTTTTTTGAAGGGAAAAGCGTAGATGAGGCATTGTATCATCTTCACAAAATGCAGGAATTTATCGGATTGAAACCCCTGCCAACATTCGCATGTTATGATGTGGTGAAAAATCCTCAGGTTGAAAAGGTGCAGAGGGAATTAAGGGCGCATTTGAACGAGGTATTTTAGCAGCTAACAAGCTTGAGAAACATATTCTCAAGCTTGTTCTTTCATAGCGAATCTCTGCAGTTTTATGGTCTTATAGAAAATACAACAATCTTCTAAATCCAAACCTTTACTAAAATGGCATCCTTCTTCATCTCAAAGGACTTCAGCTTTCCAAAAGGCACATTTTTTATTTTCTCCCAGGCATTTAAATCAAGTTTGATCATTTTCTGTCTATATTCTGCAAATGGAGGTTTATTCAAGATTATGCGGTTAATTAAGCTGATGTTTAAAGGCTTAACATCCTCAAGCTCCATCAGTATGGTTCTTCCTTCTAAACTAATAGGCTTCAGGGTAGCACGGAACACAATATCCTTCTTCATCATCATTTTCGTTACGGTGATTTTCCCATGAAGAATGATGAGATGACCGACTATTTCCACCTTCACATCCTGAACATCTTTCGCTTTCATTTGAATGGCTTTTTCAAGCATCTGACTCGTTATCGGTATTCCCAGTCCATGTTCAGAGACACCGGCTAATCGTTCCTTGAACTTAGTAAACAACGTCATTTCTCCTTTCTCTAAACAAGGCTAAAGAAGGAAACAAATACTTCACCGCCCTTATACGTTATGCCTATACTTGCTTTTGTGGTCAAAAAAAAGAAACCTCTATTTTGAGGTTTCCGGTTATTTTGATGCTTTTACATTACCCTGAAAAATAAAAAATAAGGCTAGAATCATGAGCAGGACACCAGATGCACGGTCCCATTCAAACGGGATTTGCGTGCTTCCAAACCAGCCAAAGTGATCGACTAGCATACTCCCTCCCAGCTGCCCGATAACTGTCGCTATGCTTGCAGCGGTAACGCCGATAAATGGAACAGAAAGAACGGTTAATAACATATACGCCGTTCCGAGAATCGCGCAAATAAGCTGCCACTTCGGAACTTCAACTAAATTCAAAATGTTCCCTTCACCAAAGAAAATAACAATAACCGTTAGAAACATGAATCCTGTTAAAAATGTAAAAAATGATGTTTCGAATGTTCCGGTCTTCTTGCTGAATGCCCCATTTATGGAGGATTGCGCACTTAACGTTACTCCTCCAAAAAGAGCCAAAACCGCCATAATGATACTCATGATTTCCCTCCTAGAATATAAAGAACAGCGCAGCGCCCATACAGACAATCGCTGCAATTCGTTCCTTGCTGATGGTTATTTTTTCGCTTCCAAGCCATCCAAAATGTTCGATGACCATCGAAGTGATCATTTGGCCAACAATGACCGAAACCATGGATACACCAATTCCTACAAAAGGAATGCTTATGACGAGGATCGTTAAGTAAACGGTCCCGAGCAATCCGCCTGTCAGGTTCCACTTGGGTGCTTTAAAAATATTCGACAGATTTCCTTTCCCGAAAAATACCGTGATCAGCCCAAGAAGAATCGTTCCCATCATAAAAATATAATAGCTGCTCTCCAGTTCACCAATGACCGTTCCGAGCTGGCCGGCAATCGCCCCTTCGAATGCAAGGGAGCCCCCTGCAAGCACTGCAGCAGCGTAAAATATAATTTTCATTACACAGTTTCCCACCTTTATATTTACATATCTAGAAATTTAGATATATAAGATAAAAATTATAGAGCTATTTGCAATAGCTCCCAGCAAGATTAACATGATGATCAGGAAGTGTCTATAATTAAGTGCTCAAATCAAAGATCTTTGGATATATAGTTCGAGAGCTCCTGAATCAGCTCTTCATTTCTGCGATAATAGGTCCACTGGCCATGACGGACTGAATGAAGAAGACCGGCTTTTTGCAGCATGGATAAATAATTTGAAACGGTAGACTGAGAAAGGTTTGCTTTTTCCTGAATATCTCCAACACAAACTCCGCCCTGATTATAAACCTCCTTCGGCAGATGAGCTTGCTTATTCTGAAAATGCTTCTCAGGTTCACGAAGCCACTCTAATATACTCAAACGTGTATCATTTGAAAGTGCTTTAAAAATGGTTAATAGGTCCATGGATTTTATTTTAATGGTTTTAAGCGGGAAGTCAAATACAGATCCTCATTAACTAAAGGATTGATAATCTGCTGGTGAAATTACATGCGCTTCTGCCTTTAATAAATAAGATTTCCCCCTGGTCATCCACTACAGGTTTAATTAATACAATGAGGTAAATATCCGGATTCAGTCTGGGAATCATATAATATACAACCGTCTTTCCGCCCCATGCTCTATTAAAGACATTTATATAAAATTGAAGCGATTTTTCATTCAGATAGTCGAATTCAGCCAATGGCTTTCCAATGTGGAGTAAAGACAATTTCGACAGGTCCAGTAATCTTTCATCCATTTCTGTAAAGGCAAATTCACCATTCATCTTTTCAACCGAGAAATGGAGCGGTCCGAAATTTTCCTCATATTCCAAAATAATTTCCCCTAAAAAAGATGCCATATCTATATTCATGAAAATGTCCTCCCTCCATCAAAAATTTAAACACTAAAGATAGTTTATGAATACATCTTTTGGCTGATTACACCAATAATGAAATTTCTTGACCAATAATGTATACCTTATTAAATTCCTAAATAAAATGATAAAAAACCCACTGTTTAGGTCAAATATGACAATATAAAACCTCTCAAGGCAGGGATCAGCATTATGAAAAAGATTAAAGAATTGAGAAAAAGTCACGGTCACACCCTAAAAGACCTAGCCGAAAAAGTGAATTATGACCCAAGCAACCTTTCCAAAATTGAACGGGGCATTAATCAGCCATCTTTGACGCTATTAACAAGGATTGCGGAGGTTTATTCAAAAGATCTGAACTATTTTGTGGAGGATGAAAAAAAATGGTACTCCGATAGTGAAAGAACCCTTATGCATGAATTGGATTTAGCCTCAAGCAACGTCCTGGAGAACTTTGATTTTTATATAGATGGAAAAATTATAACTAGGGAAGAATTGGAGTTTATGCTGGAGCTTACACGCAACCTTAGGAACATCATAAACAAGAAGGAAAAAAAATGAATTCTTAGCAGTAGACTCCGGTGAAATTCCGGTATCTGCGGAGCAGTTTTCTGTTATTTGTCATTAAATAAAAAGATGCCCGTATTCTAAATACCACAGCAGAGGTACCCCTTTTTTCACTCTTCATTTCATGACCCGGCACCAATCCCTAAGACATGCAGAGCAAAAATCCTTTCTTCTCAAGCAGCCAATTTTTTCAAAAAGCAATTCTCCGTTAATGATGAATGAAATCTTTCTCCCGAAATTCAATACCTCTCCTACTTCCATTTTTTCGGTATAATCAATGTGGTCCCTACCTAAAAAAGAAATCAGGAGATACTATGAAAACAATGATAAGCATCACAAAGAAACCATGGTTTCTAGCCCTCCTCGTCATAATTTTTGCAAGTATGTCTGCTTGGAATATCCCGATTGAAAAAAGAAAATACGGTTTGTCTCAAAGCGGGCTTGCTACAGATTACACTGGCCTTCTTCCTGGGAAAATCGAACAAGTTATTCCATCCGAAAATATTGAGCAGCTGCAAAAAATAATAAAAGATTCAAATAAGCACGGGAAGCACATATCCATAGCCGGCCTCCAGCACTCCCAGGGCGGTCATACCTATTATAAAAACGGAACAGTACTTGACATGAAAAATATGAATAAGATTCTCGAAATCAATGAACAGGAGAAAACCGTTCGTGTTGAGGCCGGGGCTTCATGGGGAGATATTCAAGAGTCCATCAATCCATATGGACTTGCCTTAAAAGTAACTCAATCACAATCGATATTCACCGTTGGGGGATCCCTATCCGTCAACGCACATGGCAGAGATATCAGAAATGGCTCTATGGCGGGTACTGTGAAAGAGATGACGCTGATTACTCCAGCAGGAGAAGTGAAGAAATTAAAGCGTGGAGATCAATTGATGCAGGAAGTGCTCGGAGGATATGGATTATTCGGAGTGATTGCCGATGTGACGCTTGAGCTTACTGATAACGATGTTTATTCCATGCATACGAAAGAGCTCCAGACAAAAGAATACGAAGAATATTTTCATAAAGCAGTAGAAAACGAGAAAGTCGGGTTTCACTATGCAAGAGTTAGTGTGGCGCCTGGTTCATTCTTAAATGAAATGTATGCAATTGATTACAATGTGACCGGAGAAAAGGATAACTCCACTCCGCTTAAAGGGGAAAGTGCTGTCAGACTCAGTAAGTTTGCACTCGATCTCGGAAGAAGCGGGGGGAGGCTTGAAGATTTTTTCTGGGAGAGCCAAAAACAATTCAGCAGGTCTTTTAACGGGGATACTGTTACGCGGAATAATGCCATGCGTTCTGAATCTGATTTTATGGAATTCACTGTTCCAGGGAGGGTTGAAGTCCTGCAGGAGTTTTTTGTTCCAGTTGATTCGTTTGAGGAATATATAAATGAGCTGAAAAATACCCTCCCCTCCAATGACAAACACGAGGATTTTAAAGTTCATAATATAACCGTCCGTTTCACAGAAAGAGATTCGTTTACACATCTTCGCTATGCTAAAAAAGACATGCTTGGATTGGTCGTCCTGATCCAGCATGGAGTAAATGACAAGCAAATGCAGCACGCAGAGAATATGATTCAAAAATGGACCGAAGCAACCTTAAAATTTGGAGGTACATATTATCTTCCTTATTACCCTTATCAAACAAAAGATCAATTTAGGAGAGCCTATCCGGAATGGGAAGCATTTAAAGAGCAGAAAAAAAGGGTTGATCCAAACGAAGTTTTTGTCAATTTGTTTTATAATCATTATCTGAAAGATTAAGGGGCTGCCATGGAAAAGAATAGTCAGCGGCTGATTCCGCTTATCGTAACAGTTGGGCAGGTTGTCATCTTCCCCTATTATATTATCTGGCTAAAAGAAGTTTCGATGAGCTTTACCCTTTTTGCCTGGCTTTTTGCGGTGTTTTCCTTTTCCGCCGCGTGGGGATTCCGGACTTATTCTGTAAAAAAGCCGGACTCATCTGCCTATATATCTGCCATTTATAGTGGGATGGGTCTGGTCTATATAGCAGCAGGATGGATGGTTTTCCCGGTCGAAATGCTTCCATATGCAGCACTTCTAATGCAAATCGGTTTGGGCTTTCTGCAAGGGTATTTCCGGGCATGGCATATTCAAAAGCCTTCCTACCGGGTACATGCTGTCCATCACTATTTACTGGTGGGAATCATCATGATTGGGCTTTCGTTTGTAAAAATTTTCTCTCCCTCTATTTTTCTGATCTTTTTTGGAGTTCTCCTTTTCATCAGCGGATGGTGGGAATGGCGTTATCGAAAAGGAGAACGTAAATATGACTAACAAAAGGGGCACTGCAGAAAACCTGCTGTGCCCCTTTGCTGACTCTTTTCGTTTTGTAATGACTTTTCGTGGATTTATGATGATTTATTAAATGTTATGCTGAATTGACACAAAACAAGGGTCCAGGCTTCCAGAGCCGCCTGCACATTATTCCCAATTATGATTTAACCGGTACCGACTTTTTTTGCGTCTGCTTTTGCCAGCCGATTGTTATAAAAAGAGTAATAACCAGCAGGACAAACCCCAGCATAAAAGGATAGAGAATTTGGACGTCATAGAGGACTCCCGCGAACGTTGGTCCTAAAATATTCCCTATGCTCATATAAGAATTGTTCAAGCCCATGGCAAAACCTTGTTCATTTCCAGCCATTTTTGAAATAAGCGTGTTTAGGACAGGTCTTAAAATGGAGGTAGCCAGGAAAATGAGCAATGTGATGCCGAAGAAAAGTACGTAATCCTTTGCAAAAAGGCTAAAAAGGAATCCTGCAGCGGCTACCCCTATGAAAATGTTGAGAACCACTTGTTCGCCGAACTTCTGAACGATTCGATCCACGATAAAGAGTTGAACAATAACACTGATAATTCCTGTCGAGGTAATCATTAATGCAATCTCCTGCGGGGATGCTCCGAATTGATTATCAACGAAAAGACCGAGCACCGATTCATAGGCCATTAGACCAAAACTCATTATTAACGTAATAACCAGCGGAATGAAATATGGCTTTCTTACAGACAAAGCAAGCTTTTTCAGCATGGACTCTGTATCGGCATGGACCATTTGCTGATCCGGGGCTTGAATGGACTCGCTCTCTTTCAAAACCACAACGGAAAAAATAACAGCGGCCAGAGAGACAATCGCTGAAACGAGAAATGGCACCTTAAGGCCATAGTCTGCCAAAAATCCGCCAATTCCTGGTCCAATTACAATTCCCAGCGACATGGCGGCTGAGATATAACTGTTTCCCTTTGCCCGCTGCTCAATAGTGGTAATATCAGCAATATAAGCAAAAATAGCCGGAATTAACAGAGCTGCGCCGATTCCCCCGATCACCCGTGAGGCATACAGCCAAAGAATCGAATCCGTAGCGTAAAAGATGAACATGGACAAAGTAAGACCCGCGAGGCCATATACGATCATTTTTCTCCGTCCGTGCTGATCAGCCCATCTTCCTGCAATCGGAGAAAAAACAAGCTGTGCTCCGGCAAAAATGGCAATCATAAGACCGGCAGCCATGCCTCCCTGATTAATTGATTTTAAATAAGCTGGCAAAATCGGGATGATGATACCAAAGCTGCCGATGGCAATAAACATGTTGATCATCAAAATAAATAGCTGCTTTCGCTGATTTCCTGACATGGTGCTGATCCCTTCTTTCTGTTATGAACTTGATGAACTTCCTCCCAAAAATAAAAAAAATGCTATCACAATCCGGATAGCAGGTCTCACAAAGCAAAATCGAACAGTCCTCCCTTTCGGAAGAAATGGAAATTTTCGCTTATGTATTATAGACACACCGATCCTATCCAGAAAAGAATTCGTCTCCTATACGAATGATTTAAGATAGGATTAGCTGATCATGGCGATTGGGTCACCCTTCCATTATTTGTAGACTTTATATTACCTTATTCTCTGGGGCAAATCAAATTTTTAAACCGGCAAAGCCTCATAGTTATTGTGCAGTTAACGGTTCGGTATCTGCCGGAATAATAAGATCGGTATCCGGTGGAGTGTAGCCCAAATGACGTGCAATGGACACAATTTGTCCTTTGTGGTGGAATTCATGCGTCATCGTATGAGTCAGCAGCCAGAGAACGGACAGCTCTTCCTCTTCTTCCTGCCAGGAGACCTTGCCTTTTAGCAAGCTATTAGGGACATCTTCATATTTCGTTAGAAATTGAAGAACGAGCTGGTCCACCTTCTCAAATAAATAACGCATCTCTTCAACATTCTTTATTTGTCCATCTTCAATATTTACATGCTCCTGTTTCAACCCGAATCTTTTCAGCCACGCTTGATAGCACATCGCAACATGAACATGCAGGTTCCTGATAGATCCCCAGCCGAATGCTTCTAGCTCCTGTATATAGTGACTCGAATCCAATCCTTCACAAAACTCAAACAGCCGCTCTCTTGTCTGCTTTACTAGCTCATACTGATCTCTTAACATACTCATATTTTTCCGCTCCTTAATAAGTAAAATTTTCGAATCCGTTTTGCAAAACTTTCCATAGGGAAAAGACCTTTTAAAAACGGCTTGGGGGTATGCAGATGATTACAGCTGTTTCTATAATAGTCGTTCCGTATGATCATTCTGAATCAAGCAAAAAAGCACTGGCAAAAGCTGCAGCCCTAGCACAGGCAGATGAGAGAATTGAACTGAACATTATCACCGTTGTGGAAACTCATCTATTATATTCTGAACACCTTTCTGTAAAAGGAATTAGAGACGATCTATTAGCCGAAGCCCGGGAGCATTTGGATGAAGCAAAAAGGAACCTGAGCCAGCTGCCGAACACGATTAAAACCGCTGTTCTTATAGGAACGCCTTCTTTATCAATTGTTGAGTATGCTATTCAGAAAGATGCCGAACTCATTATTATGGGGAGCCGCGGCGTTACAGGACTGAAGGAATTGTTTTTAGGAAGCGTCAGTCATTATGTCGTTCAGAAATCATCTTGCCCGGTTTACATTGTTAAATAAGAGATGTTATATCCCTATTTTTGGAATGAACGAATTAATGGATCCAATACTTCATCAAGCTTTGAAAAGCTAAAGCCCAGGCTTTTTGCCTTCCCTGTATGGACAGACCAGGAGCCTGGAAGTGCGTAAGGGGATCCTTTATCACCCGTTTGATTGGATTGAATAAGTGGTTTCCTCTCAACAATCCTTCCAATTTTCTGGACAAGTTCATCTAAACTAATATCTTCACTGCATCCTGGGTTAATTGAACCTGTGAAATCGCTGTTTCCTAATTGGAATAGAAATTCAGCTGCCTCTTCAGCATGGATAAAACTGTATCGAAACTTAGGATCCTCTATCACAATAGGGTTTGACTGCTTGATTTTATCCACATAAAATTTAAGCCTTTCCGTATAATCATCTTGGGATACAACGATTGGCATTCTTACAGCAGCTATTTTAAAGTACCCCTGCTGGAATAAAACAGCTTCAGCTGCGCGTTTGGCCTCCTGATAACCTTCGTACCCTTGATATTCAGCCCTTTTCTTAAGCCGATAGGTGAAAGACATTGGGTCAAAGTTCTCTTCCCTATGATTGGTTCCAAATTCATAAACTGCTTGAGTGGACGTGAAAATATACCGGCTGCATTTTTCCTTAAGAGCTTTTGCTGCATCCCATGCTTCTTGTGAAGCTAAACAAGATTGATCATAAACAAGATTGATCATAAACAAGATCCCAGTTTTTGCCCTCGAACGCGGTCATCATGGATTGTTTATCTTCCCTGTCAATTTTCAATCGATCCACTTGCATTCCAAATCCGTCATCGTGTGACTCCCTGGTTGCAAGGGTCACACGATCATCGTTTTTTAGTAACCGCTGAACCAATTTTTTTCCGAAATAGTTTGTTCCCCCGAGAACAAGGATTTTTCTCATTTGACACTTCTCCTTCTTCTACTTGGCTTTAGCTAAGTATTTTCTGCCCATTTAAAAGAATCTGTAAGTCATATTTATCTTCAACATACCTCAATGGCAGTTCCATTCTGGCGGTTTTATTCGGATCAACAACCTGGCAGATCTTTAGATCTCCTGCGAGTGATAAAAGGAATATGGCTTCATCCTTTTTGAAATTCAGTTCGCCTACTAAAAACTCTGCCATATTTTTCACTGCCTGATTAGCTGCTTCGTCCAATTCTTTTTTAGAAGCAATGGTCATAATGGCGGAATCATTTATCAGCATGGGCAGCGGCAGTCTCTTACCTTTAATAACGTGGATTGTTACGGTTACTTCTCCCGCTGTTTCCACGCCGCACACCGCCACTTCCCCATCTGCCATCGCTCCATGAAGATCACCGAGTGCAAGCAAGCCGCCTTCCACATTTACAGGAAGCAAAAGAGTGGCTCCTTCTTTGATTTCCTTGCAATCCATATTTCCGCCGTGAAGATCAGGTGTTCCGCAGGAAATTTCTTCACTGGCAGGAGCCGTTCCAATAACTCCAATCATTTTATTGACTGGGACCTTGAGAGAATCATTTAAATAAGCGTAATTATTCCGGATAGGGAGAATTCGGATTGAATTGGTATTAAGCTCCCCTCCCAGCACACCTAATTCCGGTCCTGTGACCATTACTCCATGGTCTGCGATCGTTATTTTCTCAATCGTGACTGATAGAATATCCCCCGGCTCCGCTCCTTCTACAAATACCGGTCCGGTAGCAGGATTAACCCGGTCCCAATTCAATGAATCAAACGCAATATCCATAGAGGTGATTTGGTCCTCAAAACAGTCACACGTCTCAAAAACTACTCTTTCTCCTGTCTTCACCCTAAGAACAGGTTCCCGGTTTGGACCCATAGTATATATTAAATGCTGTTTTCCTACTTTATGCATCTGCTTCACCCCTTCCATTCCTACAATTACAGACTACTTATTACAGCTGAAAATTTCAACTTTTCTGAAATATTTAAAGAGATTGGTTAATGTATAATTTTTGTACAACCATTGCAAGAATATTTTAAAAGTTTATACGTTTACATACTTGAACACCGGGTATTGTTACATATACCAAATCCAAGGAGGTTTTTTTTATGCCAAACATTAATAATGTTGATGAAAAAGTGGATCAAATGGACTCCGAGAAAAAAGATCGTATTTTACAAGACTTTGAAACGTTCAAGAGTTATCTGTCTGATAAGGTAAGCAAAGGTGAAAAGCTTGGTTTAGGTGAAGAACAGCTTGCAAAGGCAGCGGAGAAAGTGGCTGATTACTTAGCGAAGCATGAAGAGCCTCGTAATTCAGAAGAATACTTATTGAATGAGTTATGGAAAGTGGGAGACAAGGAACAGCAGCACGCACTGGCTCACATGCTAGTGAAACTCGTAAAATAACAGTCAAGCACCCCTGAAATCTACCGGGGTGCTTTTTTAAAGCGCTCATGGATATTATTATGCTTATAGGTCCCCGCTTCACTGAATTCTGCGAGTTCCATCGACAGGGCCAGATATCGTGATGAAAACAGCAGCTGAAAATGATGTTTCACCATTTCGAATAGCTTTTCACAGACTTCCTTTTTGTCTTCATCCGACCGCCCAGCACCTATTTTCAATGAAATATGAACAAAAGCATCATCTTCTTGACCATCTGCAATCAAGTAGTCCTGAAGCTCAATTGCTCTGGAACGGATCCCTCCTTTTGGAAAGAGGTCGCTTCTTAATAGGAGGATGCCGTTTATTTTTTTCAAAAGCGCTGGAATGTCCGCCTGATCCTTAATGTTCTTCGTGTATTCGACCACGATGTGAGGCATGGGACTCCTCCTTTTTTACCTCTTGGATGCCAAATACTTCATCGCTGACAACCGTGTTTTCCAGTCTTCCTATTCCTTCAATTTCAGTTACAACTATGTCGCCTGCAGCAGTGTCCGAAAGTCCTTCCGGGGTTCCAGTGAGAATGATATCGTTTTCTTCCAAGGTCATAAACCGGCTGAGGTATTCGATCAAGTCCCGTATACCAAACACCATATCTCTCGTATTTCCTTCCTGCGTCAGCTTCCCGTTTACAAATGTGCGGAGTGCCAGATTCATAGGATCCGTAATATCTGCCGCATCCGTCAGCCATGGCCCGATTGGTGTGCAGCCATCCCGGTTTTTCACACGCAAATTCGGCCGGAAGTAGTTTTCGAGATAATCACGAATGGCATAGTCATTGGCAATCGTATATCCCTTCACATACTGATACGCTTCCTCACGCTTTACGTGCCGCGCCTTTTTCCCGATGACAACAGCAAGCTCACATTCATAATGCATGTATTCGGCTCCTGCAGGCCGTCTCGACTGGCCGCGGTGGCCGACGAATGCATGAGGTCCTTTTAAAAATATGAGCGGCTCGGGGGGCGCTTGAAAGTCAAGCTCCTTCGCATGATCGGCATAATTCAGTCCGAGGGCAAAAACGGTACGGGGGTTGACTGGAGGAAGCCAGACAACTTCATTTTCTTTGACCAAACGTCCGTCATCCAGTTTTACATCTCCATTTGATTCCACTGCTTCATGAACGGCTCCTGCATAGGCGACCCTCGCTCTTTTCATAGCTGCACCATCCATTCCTCTTCTTTTGCCACTCGGTTCTGCAGCGAACCTACACTTTCTATGGAAATTTTGACCGTATCTCCGTCTTTCAAATGAGGAGGATTTTCAGGAACCCCTGCCAGCAGGATGTCTCCTTCGTCCAGCGTCATGAATTCCGTCACATCAGCAATCAGCTTTGAAACGGGACGGATCAGGTTCGCCGTCGTCGTTTCCTGCTGAAGAACTTCATTGACATATACTCGAATTATTAATGCATCCGGATTTTCCACATTTTCACGAGCTGCAATCCAAGGACCTGCCGGGCAAAAACCATCTCTGCACTTTTGCATAATGGGAGGCCGGTATACACTCGAATACGGAATACTCACATCATTTACCACTGTATATCCTGCAACATATTCAAGGGCTTCCTCTTCCTTTAACCGCATCGCTTTTTTTCCTATTACGATTCCAAGAGCAGCACCAGCCTGTAATTCCTCTACCCCTTCCGGCAGCGGAATGGGCATGCCATGCCCGGAGATTGTGTTGGCAGGCTTCATATATAAAACGGGTGCTTCGGGAGGTTTTTTGTAGGGAGGCTGGTATACGGAATCACCAAGCTGCTCCAATTCTCCCCGAAAGTTCAGAGCGGTTCCATAAACGGTACCGGAAATAGGTGATTCCAAGATTAGCCCATTTGTAAAATAAGAGGTTCCATTGTAAATAAACTCCTCTCCCTGAACCTCCACCTTTTCGATCCGGGAGGTTCCTGGGATTTTTACTATCGCTGTTTTCATTCGGTTTCCTCCCAGACTAAATGATAAACTCAGGCTTCTTCTGCTCAAGCGTCGGAGGAGCAGTTCCAACGGGTTTCCCTGTCTCGATATCCAAAAACGGTGCCGTTTCATTAAACCAGCTGTCCGGTGCTTTCGTTCCCCAGAACGTTTGCCGTCTCGGATCGTTTAAATCCCAGCGAATCGGCTTGAAATCAGGGTCGCTTGTTAAATAGTCTCCGCTGTACAGCTCGATCCGGTAGCCATCTGGATCCCTTAAGTATAGGAAGAAGGCGTTCGATAATCCGTGGCGCCCCGGACCGCGTTCGATGCTTGCAGCATACCCAAGAGATGCCAGCACATCGCAGCAATGAATGATCGCCATCGGATCCGGCAGCCAATAGCCAATGTGATGGAGACAAGGTCCCTCCCCATTCATAAAAGCCTGGTCATGAACCGTTTGCTTGCGGTGCAGCCATGCTGCCCAAATCCGATCCTGATCGGCCGCGGTATATTCCGAGCATGCAAACCCGAGTTCATTTACAAAGAAGCTAAACGCTTTTTCCACATCCGGAACACTGCAGTTGACGTGGTCAATGCGCTGTATTTTCGCTCCTTTATAAAGATCGTATCGCTGCAGCATTCTCTCAGCCGCATCCATTTTGCAGAAAAATTCGAGCGGCATGCCGGAAATATCATGAACATGAAGGGCTCTTCCAAGTGCATGCTGGGTCCCTTCCTCCATCCATTTAGTTTTCAGCCCTTTCGATTGGAACAATGCCTGAAGGCGATCCAGGTCTTCATTCGACCCCACCTTGTATCCAAGAGCATGAACACCGTACTGTTCAGATTTTTTCAGGACAAGGCTGTGGTGGGTATGCTCTTCCAAGCCTCTTAAGTAAATGGCCTCATCTGTCCGCTCTGTCTCAATGAATCCAAGTGCGTTCACATAAAACTTCCGGGAACGGTCGAGGTCCTTTACATTTAAAACTGTTCTGGCAACTCGAATAATGTTAAAGTCCGTCAATGACGATCCCTCTTTTCATCCATTATTTTTGATCAGTTCCTCTGATCGGTCCAGGAATGCTTTTACCCGGTCGACATGCTCCTGCTTGTCATATCCGGTGTAGAGGGCGCTTGCCATCCTGACCGGATCGCCGAAGAAAAAGCGCTCGTACAGCGTTTGCCTTGAGCCGAATGAGCTCATGCAAACGTCCCATGCAAGGCGGTACAGCTTGACGCGGCTTTCTGCATCACCAGTTGCAGACTGCAGGTATTTATCCAGGTCAGGACGGATTGCCGATTGGAAATCTGCTTGAGAAGGAAGAGCCATCAGCCCGCTTGCCCCCATAAGCTGCATAATTTCTGTGAACCGCGGATAAATTTTCGGAAAATAATTGCGCGCTGCGTTCAGCGGAGCGAAATCCGGCGTCATCGTGCCCCAGCGGTCAAGGTTTGCATTGGCCTCTGATGCCGTAACATACGCTTTCATCGTCTCAAGAGCGATGATGACCTCCGAAATTTTTTCCTGAATATGCTGATACTGTCCAATGTTGATCGTCTCAGCCATAAGCTGCAAAATGCCGAGAACGAACTCCGTTTTTGCAATGTTTTTCGCTACAACCTGATGCGTCATATGAACGACGGCGCTGCTCTCGTTATATGCCTGATTGCACACCGACACATCACCGAGGGAGAATACTCTGTCCCACGGAACGGTGACGTCATCAAAAACGACGATTGTATCCATCTCCTCAAAACGTGAGCCCAGCGGATGATCGAAGCTTGTTTTTCCATAGTCGAAGGATTCGCGGCAAATGAATTTCAGGCCAGGCGTGTTGTTTGGAATACAAAAGGCGTAGGCATACGGATTTTCTTCCTCCGACTGCTTAAGCAGCGTAGAAGGAAAAACCATGATTTCATCGGTAATTCCGCCTTGGGTTGCAAGCAGTCTTGCTCCTTTAATGACAACACCATCCGGAGTTTTCTCTTTTATTCTTGCTGCAATAAACGGATCCGGCAGCTGGGACGCATTGACTGCCCGGTTGACCTGCGGCTGAATGAGCGTATGGGTGAGAGATAAATCGTTCTCGCGGGCGTATTCATAGTAATTCTTCATATTTTTTGCATACATCGGATCCTGGCTGCCGAACATTTCGGATGCCGCTCCATATGCCATAAGGCCAGCGTTAATGTAATCAGGCGAACGCCCCATCATTCCCCCGTTATACCGGGCCCACTCCTGCATCATTCGGCGTCGCATCACAAGCTCTTCCTTTGTGGAAGGCTTCATAAAGGATGTGCCAACCCGTTCTCCGCTAGATGGCGACACATATGTCATATAATCCTTCTTTTCGGAATCAAGCTGCATATCATATAGCTCAGCCTGTGATTTCATGACTCCTTTAAAAGCCGGATGCTCAGAGATGCTGCCTTTAACCTGCTCCCCATCAATCCAGATTTCCGCCTGCGCTTTGTCCACGCGTTCAATATACTGTTTTCCCGTTTTTGCCGGCATGCTTAACTCCCCTTTCTTTTTCCGAATTGCGGAATGTGATGATCGCCAAGTGCGACGTGAATAACTTTTGGCTCGCAGTAAAACTCCAGCATCGCATAATGACCGCCTTCTCTTCCAATCCCGCTTGATTTCATCCCTCCGAAAGGAATGCGGAGATCGCGTACATTTTGCGAATTTACCCAGAGCATTCCTGCCTCTACCGCCTGTGCAACCCGGTGTCCCCGCTTCAAATCATTTGTCCACACGTAACCTGCCAAGCCATACGGAACATCATTTGCAAGCTCAACCGCCTCTTCCTCTGTCTCAAATTCAATCACAGACATGACCGGCCCGAAGATCTCTTCCTGGCACACTCTCATATCATTGCGTGCGTTCAGGAGCAAGGTTGGCGGCACGAAATTTCCTGCTTTGAGCTCCTCCGGTATTTCCCCCTGGAAAACCGTGCAGCCTTCTTCTTTCGCTAAATCAATGTAATCGCGTACCTTGCGGCAATGCGCTTTATCAATAAGCGGTCCAAGCTGAGTTCCCATGTCCAGCGGGTCGCCGACTACAAGATTTTGGACACGCTCTTTCAGCTTTGCAATAAAAGATTCTTTAATGTTCTTTTGCAAAAATAAGCGGGAGTTCGCTGTGCATCGTTCTCCATTAAAAGAAAAAATTCCCCAAACCGCCGCGTCCAGCGCCCTTTCCTGGTCCGCATCGTCAAAAACGATAAGAGGAGACTTTCCGCCAAGCTCCATCGATGTTTTTTTCAGGCTGTCGGCTGCATTTTTTATGATGATTGATCCAGTCTTTGTCTCCCCTGTGAACGAGATGGCCTTCACATCAGGATGAGCGACAAGCGCGGCCCCGGCTGTTTCTCCAAATCCATGTACGACGTTAAAAACGCCTGGAGGAAGCTCTGCTTTATGAATAATCTCTGCAAGTTTATTGGCGGTAAGCGGAGAAAGCTCTGCTGGTTTCAAAATGACGGTATTTCCGGTAGCAAGCGCCGGTGCGACCTTCCATGTTTCCAGCATGAACGGTGCATTCCACGGTGTAATTAGACCGATTGGACCAAGGGGTTTATACACGGTGTAGTTTATAAACTCATCGTCTGCCGCATACGATTCTCCATGCAGCTTCGTCTGAACCATCCGTGAATAAAACCGGAAGTTCTCCGCCGCCCTTGCCGTCATTTTTCTTGTCTGGCTGATGGGCAGGCCGGTATCAAGCGATTCCAAATAAGCAATCTCCTCAATTTCCTCATCAATCAGTGCGGCAATCCGCTCAATGAACTTCATCCGTTTCTCTATTTTCATGGAGCCCCACTGAACAAAGGCACGTTTAGCAGAAGCGACGGCTTGATCGATTTCCTCCTTCCGTCCCTCTGCTACTTCATTCATTCTGTCATTCTTATACGGATTGATATTTTCAAAAGTCTGATCCGAATTCAGAAATGCCCCGTTTATATACTGCATAACAGGCTGAAGCAGTTTATGCTCTGCAGCCGTCTTATTGGATTGTGTCTGCATATTTACCCTCCTGTTTTCTTAAAGCGTTCCTGCCTCTTCGGGAAGTTCTACGTACATTTTCAGTACTTCCCGGATCTCATCCTGAAGCTGTTTTGTTGGAAGATCCATCGGCATGCGGAGCACCGGCTTAATTTTGTGCATCATTCCAAGGGCAGCTTTGAGCGGTGCCGGATTTGTGTCTTTGAACAAAACATCATTCAGCGGCATCAGCTCATAATGCAGATTAATGGCGCGGGTAATATCGCCTTCATTCCAGGCGTTGTATACATCCGCCACCTTTTTCGGCTCAACGTTTGCCGTGGCACTGATGTAGCCGGCTCCGCCAATGGCAAGCATCGGATAGCAAAGCAATTCAATGCCTGAGTAAAGAAGAAAATCTCTTCCGCACTCTAAAAGCACACGGTTCACATGTTCGAAATCCTTATTGGATTCCTTTGCTCCAATAATGTTCGGCACCTCTTTTGCCAGCCGGGCCATCGTTTTCACTTCCAGGTTCACCGCTGTCCGGCCCGGAATATTGTAGATGATGACTGGGATCTCTACAGATTCAGCCACCGTTTTAAAATATTTGTAAAGAGCGTGCTGGGAAGGCTTATTATAATAAGGAACGATGACCATCGCTGCATCTGCACCAAGCTCCTGAGCCTTTTTCGTTAAATAAAGCGTTTCTTCATAATTTGCCGATCCCGTTCCCGGTACGAAAGGAACCTGTTTGTTGACCGCCTTTGCTGCGATTCCCATCACCTGAACGCGTTCCTCTACAGTCAAAGAACTCGGTTCACCCGTCGTCCCCGTCACAGAAATTCCATGGCTGCCGCTCTCGATATGCCAATGAATCAGTTTTTCAAGAGTTTGAAAATCAATCGATCCATCCTCGTGGAACGGTGTAATAATCGGGGCGATGGATCCTCTTAATCTCTTTTTTACATCCTCATATCCAGTCACATGCACTCTCTCCTTTTTGTAAGAACTATCATCCGATCTAATTTGTTTTCAAACAAAACTTGAAAACGCTTACAAAATTAATCTAACATGTGCTACCATATATGGAAAATACATAAAAGATAGCGTATCGATACAAAAAACGTATGGATAGGGTGAGTGGTTTGGATCTAAAACAGCTCCGGTATTTTTGTATCATCGCAGAAGAAGGCCAAGTGACACGTGCTGCAAAAAAACTGCACATGGCCCAGCCTCCGCTAAGCTACCAGCTAAAGTCGCTCGAGGAAGAACTCGGTGTTTTACTGATGGAAAGGAACGGCAAAAAAATGGAACTGACCGAAGCCGGAACCATTCTTTACGAACGGGCCAACTCACTTCTGCTCCAAATGGAAGCCGCTGTATCCGAGGTGAAAGAGGCAGGTGAAGGCTTATCCGGCCTGCTTTCCATCGGCTGTGTAAAAACTGGCTTCTCCTATATCCCCGAGCGGATTCGCTTTTTTCGGGAACAGTATCCGAACGTCTCGTTCAGACTGCATGAAGGAGATTCCTACCGGCTGGCAGAGGATGTGCGAAACCGAAGCATTGAACTGGCTCTCGTCCGCCTCCCTCTTGACCTGAACGATTTTGACTGCCTCCCACTCTCCAAAGATCCTTTCGCTGCAATCGTACCTGAGCATTTGGAAATGAACAGCACCATTGATATGGCGGATCTTTCCGAGCTGCCGCTTATGCTGCTTCACCGGGTCAGCGGAATCGGGCTGTTTGAGTTAGTAGTGAACGCGTTTCAAAAGCACGGTTTAAAACCGGCCATCGTTTGCCAATGCCCTGATGCAGCGATGCTGATGGCACTCGTCAGAGAAGGCGTCGGCGTTGCCATTCTGCCCGAGTCCACACTCCGATCCTTTCCAAATAGCGGACTGAAGGCTGTTCCTATAAGAAACAGTGAACTTCTATCAGACTGTGCGCTGATTTGGCTGAAGGACCGGTATTTATCGAAGAAAGCGGTGCGGTTTCGGGAGACGTTTTTGGGGGAGGGGGGGAACTGAGCGGGGTGGCGCCTGGTCTAATATCCCTGTCTGAAAACTCTTGGTTTGCACTGACCCCCAACACAGCACCGTATCGGGGGACAGAGGAAGACTTCGCTAAAGATACGGAGGACAAGAGCTGGCAGTGATCGGGGACGGAGATTTAGTGTGGTAGAGAAATGGGGGTCAGTGCATTGCACTGACCCCCAACACAGCACCGCATCGGGGGACAAAGGAAGACTTCGCTAAAGATACGGAGGACAAGAGCTTGCAGTGAGCGGGGACGGAGATTTAGTGCGTTAGAGAAGCGGGGGTCAGTGCACAACAATAAAAAAACACACCCAAAATCAGGTGTGTTTTACATTCCTCTCATACGCATCAAACAATTCCTTCACTAAACCCCATTAATCCGCATCCCTGACAAATCACTTTGCTGAATCTCCACCTCTTGCAGATTACACTCCACAAATCGGCTTCCTTTCAGGTCACAACGTTCAAATGTGACAGACGGCTGATTCTCATCAAGGCTCGTATCCTTAAACTGAACCCCGCCCATCGTTACATGGTCGATCCGACTGCCGGACATATTCAAATCAGCCAGCAGACTGTTTCTGAAATTGATATTTTGAAACTTGGACTGGCTCAGATTGCAATTGCTGAAATGGCTGTTCATCACATTGCTGCTGCTGATGGAGCTGCCGGCTATATTCACTTTAAAGAAGTCGCTTTCGTCCATCCCGCAGCTTTCATATTGAGTGCCTGAGAGATCACGATTTTGTACTTTTTCGGTTTCATCATTCGTATTTGTCCGCTTCTCATAGCAAAACTCATCTTCGGATTCATACACTCTATTAAAACCTGCTTTTTCATAAAAATAATGATTATTCAGCTGCCTGCTGGACGTTTCCAGCTCCCAGGAAGTGACCTTCGGGTACGCCTCTTCTGCCAATTTAAGCGCAATCGATCCAATCCCTCTCCCCTGTAAGGAAGGGCTTACAAAAATACGGTCGATTCTCGCGTGCAAATTGCCTGCGAGTGTCATAATCAATCCGCCTGCTATCTTTTCATCTTCGAGGATTTTGTAATAGACTAAATCCCGAATACTGTACTCCGTCATATGAATGGACTGATATCCTGGCGGCTGGATATTGTAATCTATGATTTCATCCTCTTCACAAAGCCATTTCTTTGCTTCTTCATTAAAGGTTTCCTTCATGATGCTTGTCAGGGTTTCAGCGTCCGATAAGGAAGCTCTTTTTATCGTTATGTTGGACATATTTCTCTTAATCTCCCTATTATGTATTATGATTCATTCCATCTGCCCATGAGAATAGTGCTGTAGAATTTGCCGTCTGATAAAAGCTTATCCTTTTTTAAAATACCTTCTGTTTCAAATCCCAGTCTGCTATAAATCTTTATCGCCCGGTCATTCGTTTCCAGTACCTTTAAATTCATTTTCTTTATTCCAATGGAGTCTGCCCAGGTAATCGATTCTTTTAATAGATTCACGCCAATCCCATACCCCCAGAAATCCATCAGTACGCCCACTCCAAATTCTGCTTTATGCGAGGATCTTTTCAATTGATTTCCTTCACACCTCGAAAATCCCACAATTTCTCCATCCACTTCGGCAACTAAAAACAAATGGCTCGGCATTTCCGTATCAGTCTTAATCAGCCGTTCAAAGCCTGTTTCATCAATAAATCCCTCTCCCTCCTCCCTGTCTAAATTTTCTGTTTCTCCATCAATGCGGGCTCTTACTTTGGACAGCATCCTTGCGTCACTATTTACGGCAGACCTGATTGAATATTCAAGGTCCTTCACTTTAAATGTTCGATTCTTATTCTTCACGGGATTCTCCTATCTTGATTTGTTCACATCTTCTCTATCCATATTAAGGGAGTTACGATTAATCGGGCAATATTTTCTTTGGTAAGGGGCAACTCTATACTATTTCAGCTTTTTCTAATGATTAAAGCAGTCATTCCATTTACGATTACTCCAAATAAAAAAGCATAAGAAAAGTACATGCTGGATATGACCAGCACTTATCCTTATGCATCCAGAAAAAACGGCAGCAGAAAGACAAGAATTCCTGCTCCAAGAAGGATCAAAGCCGGAAGAAAACGATATTTCACTGAAATTTCCAATGTTACCTAGATAAAAATCATAATTAAGAAGATAGGTAAAATAAAACTAAAGATTGTGTTCATTTAATCTTCCTATCTCCATACCTCATTCCTATTTTACCATTTCCTTCTAAACACAAAGAATCATTTTCCTATTTTCATATTGACGCGCTGTTAAAATCCTCTATAATTCAAACTAATTCAATACGAAAACTCTTTTATCAAGAGCAGGCGGAGGGACAAGCCCTATGAAGCCCGGCAACCGGTTGACCATGGTCAATACGGTGCTAATTCTTGCAGCGTTTACGCTGACAGATAAGAGAGAGGGATCCCTTTGTGTGCAAAGCCTCTTTCTTATCCGGAAAGAGGCTTTTCTGTGTTGTAAAACCTTTAGGAGGAAAGAAATGAACAAGAAGCCGATTTTATCCGTTTTACTGAGCGCAAGTTTATTGGGAAGCCTTCTTCCCGCTCAAGCACTGGCCGGGGAGACCGGAAGAAAGCAGAGTCTTTTCAATTCCGAACAATATGACTACATAACGTATGATGCTCTTAATGGGAAATTAGAGTCCTTTGAAAAGCAAAGCAGCCGTGTTCAATTGGACATTACAGGAAAATCTTCCACCGGCAAAAATTTATACACGGTCACTATTTCTGACAGCAAGTCTAAGGAAAGTGAACTTAAGTACAAGGGATTACGGAAGCTCATGAGAGAAAATCCGGAAAAAGCGCAGCGCTACCTGAAAGCAAATCCGGATATTAAGCCCCCGATTTTAATTCACGCGTCTATTCATGGAACCGAATTTGTCGGTACAGATGCAGCACTCCGGTTAATTGAACGGTATGGATTTAAGAACGATCAGGAAACGAGGGAGATTTTGAAGAACTTCACCCTGATTATCAATGTGGACGCGAATCCTGACGGACGTGTCGATGCTACCCGCTTTAATGGAAACGGGATTGATCTAAACCGTGATTTCGTGACACAGTCCCAGCTTGAAACGCAGGCTGCAGTAAAGCAAATCGCCGAGCTTAACCCTCTCGTACTTCTTGACCTTCACGGATATGTCAGACAGCGTGGAGAAGCAAAGCATCCAGGACTGATTCTTCCGGGTACACCCCCTCATAACCCGAATTATGAATATGATTTGCTTTATAAGTGGATGAATCAGCAGGCAGAAGCGATGGAATCGAATATTGTCAGCGAAAAAGATAACTATGAGACCGAATTGTACAAAACACTGGAAGGCACTCACATCCCATTAAGAGATTCAAAATCCGGCTGGGATGTCTACCCTCCCATTTACACTCCCGCTTATGCCATGCTTCATGGCGGCCTTGGCTATACATTGGAAGCACCAACGAATGATTGGGATGGTGTGAAATGGCAGGTTGATGCTGTGAATGGCGCCCTGAAATTCGCTTTACAGAATAAGCAGGCAATGCTTCATGACCAGCTTGAAGTTTTTGACCGCGGAGTAAAGGGTGAGCATCCGAACAATAAAGATGGCTTCTATCCTGACAGCTACATCATCCCGGAAAATAAAAAAGATAACAGCGCTGTGCAAAAGGTGGTCCATCATTTACTTAAAAATGATGTGAAAGTGGAGCAAGCGGCTAAACCATTTCGCGCAGATGGAAAGCGCTATGAAAAAGGGACCTATATTATCGATCTTAACCAGCCAAAGGCAGGTCTGGCTAACGCTTTTCTATGGGACGGAGAGGATATTACAAACGAAATTGATGCCATGTATGATATTTCCGCCTGGAATCTCTCTGAACTTTGGGGCTTTGATGCCATCCAAAGTAAAGAAGATTTGACCGTCCAAACAAAAGAAGTTCGGGCGGAAAGTGTCCGCGGAAAGCTGATTGGCAAAGGACCCTACTTGATTCCGAATACATCTGTAAATGCAGTTCGCCTTGTTAACTCTCTCATTGATCAGGGCGTTTCCGTCAAAAAAGATAACGAAGGAAATTTTTATGCTGAGGGAAAAGGAAAAGAGATTCAGAGAACTGTTCAGGCTTCCGGATTAACCATACGGACAAAAGCAGCCCCTAAAGAAGCAATCCCTCTTAAAAAACACAGGGTTGCCATTTTAAAGGATGGCGGCATGGGCAAAGTCCAGTCCCATTCAGGCACAAAGCTCGCACTCGAACGACTTGGATTTCAAGTATCTGAGGTTCATCCGAGAGATGTAGCCAATAATGGATTAAATGGATTTGATACCTTTATTTACAGCGGAAGCGCAAGCCTTACATCCTATAAGCTCAGTGAAGCAAATAAGGAATTCGGCTTAACTGGCGAAGATGAACTTATAAAGTTTAATGAACAGATCAAGCAGTTTGTCGAACAGAACGGCCATTTTATCGCGATTGGTGCAGGCGGTTCGCAGGCAGCTAAAGCTGCAGGATTGACGGAAGTGGAGATTAATAAAGGCTTTTCCAGCAGCAACGGAATTGTAAAAGTGGATTATCTCCCTTCCCCTCTCACAGCCGGGTACAGCAAAAACGATGCTGGTTTCGTATATGGTCCTGTTTGGTATTCAAATACAGAAGGCACAAACATTGCCGCCTCTTTTGTAAACAATGACTCCTTTTTTACCGCCGGCCACTGGAAAGACCGGTTACCGGCTAAAGGCCAGCCAGTCATCGTGCAGGAAAAAGACAAGCCGGTTACATTAATCGGCATTGAAGCAGGCTTTAGAAACCATACGGATTATTTATTCAGGCTGATTTCAAATGCCGTATTTGAGAAAGAATAGACAGGAGAGAGCATCGGATACCGGTGCTCTTTTTAATGGAATAATATGATAGAATACGGGTAAAACGGCAAACATAGAGGAGATTCAATGGAAAAAGAAAAAACCATCAGTTCAAAATACATCCAGCAGCATCTGGCAAATGAACGGACGTATCTCGCCTGGGTGAGAACGGCTATCGCCATCATAGGGATTGGGTTTTTAATAACCAATCTCCACTTCAGCTTTATGGACAAAGCATCTCCTGAAGCGAATACGCTGACCATCATCATAGGTCTATTTTCCATTATCTGCGGATTTTCTCTCATTCTGTTTTCTACATTCGATTATCGAAGGAAAACAAAGCAAATTGACGAGCAGACCTTTCGTCCTTCACGCCATATTGTCACTTGGGTTTCCGCTTTGCTTGTCATCATTATTTTGATTTTTTCCCTTTATTTCTTTTTAATTTTTTAGCTCTACTCGTTGCAGGAGGATCATGTTTTTATTCAGTTCATTAAGGGGGAAACGTTATGTCTGCTCAAGTATTAATTACAGGAGCTGGCCCTACCGGTCTGGTGCTCGCCCTTCGTCTGGCCAAGCACGGGATTTCGTTCCGGATTATTGATCAAAACAAAGGACCTGGTGAATCCTCCCGCGCTCTTGTCGTTCATGCGAGGACACTGGAATTTTACCATCAGCTGGGCTTTGCTGATGAGGTCATTCAACTAGGAATCAAAATGAAATCCGTCCACCTTCTTGAAAACGGACAGGAAAAGGCTGAGCTGGAGCTGGCTGATTTAGGAGAAGGTTTAAGCCCTTATCCGTTTATCCTTAGTCTCGCTCAGGATGTTCACGAACAATTTTTAGTTAAGAAACTGCAAGAGCAAGGCATTGAAGTGGAATGGGAAACAGAGCTCCTCTCCTTTACGGACCATGGAGATGAGGTGGAGGCTGTCATCCGCAAAAACGGACAGACAGAATGTGCTCGTTTTGACTACATATGCGGCTGCGACGGAGCCCACAGTACGGTCCGGAAAACCCTGAACTTCAACTTCCCCGGCGGGACATATGAAGAGCTGTTTTATGTAGCGGATGTAAAAGCAGCCGATGACGGGATTGAAAAAGACGGATTTTACATGTTCATTGATCATGGCGGATTTTGTGCATTTATCCCGGTCCGCACAACCGGGATGAGGAGAGTCGTTGGAATTGTACCGAAAGAAATGAGAAATTCACAGGATCTTTCCTTTCAAAACCTACGGCCTATCGCTGAAAAACAAGTTGGTTTATCTATTCTCGATGTGAACTGGTTCTCCACCTATCGGGTTCATCATCGCGTCAGTGAACATTTCCGCAAAGGCAGAGCGTTTATCGCCGGAGATGCCGGCCATATCCACAGTCCCGCTGGGGGTCAGGGAATGAACACCGGAATTGGGGACGCCGTCAATCTCTCCTGGAAGCTCGCCGCCGTCCTGCAAGGAAAAGCAGATCCGGATATTTTAGACACGTACGAATCCGAGCGGATCGCTTTCGCACGGCTGCTCGTTTCCACTACCGACAGGGCCTTCCAGCCACTGGTCGGCAGAGGCATTCAAAGTAAGCTAATCCGCAAGGTCCTCTTCCCTATTGTTATACCAGCTCTGCTTAAGGTATCGAATGCACGTAAAAGAGCGTTTAACCTGCTCTCTCAAACCCGTATTCATTACAGAGGCAGCAAGATAAGCGATGGTAAAGCAGGAAACATCCATGGCGGGGACAGGCTGCCATGGATCAAGACAGAAAGCGGGGATAACTATGAACCCCTGAAGTCGATGGAATGGCAGATACATGTGTACGGGGAGGCAAGCCGAAATCTGCGGGAATTTGCCGTTGAAAAAGATATTGAGCTGATAGAGTTTGAGTGGAATTCCGAGATGGCGAAGGCTGGATTTGAAAAGGATGCGGTCTATTGGGTAAGGCCGGATGGACATGTGGGGTTTGCTTTTGGGAGGGATCAGGATAGAGAGGTTCGGGACTTTATTTTATAGTAATGGTTTTTGTAAAACAAGGTAAAGTCAACAAGTAAGACCACCATTTGAGCTGTGACGGCGATTAGGCTGGTCTTTCTTATTCCGATTCTGATTAAAGCCTTCCCTTTTTCAAGGTGACACTTACGTATAAACCCAAAATTTATTATATTCTCAAGTATAAGAGGGAGGGTTGTTCAACCTTAAATGGAATAGTACATGGCAAGTAGCTTTTTCAGGAATTGAAATAATGAATGATTTCAAAGCCCACATAGTCTCTTTTCTCTGGATATTTACTTCGATAATAACAATCCCAGTAACTCACGACTTGACTTTCTATTGTATTGTAGAATCTTTTATTTTCTGAAATGAAAGACTTTATCTCCCGCTTATCAAGATGATTTATATTATCTTTTATCACTTCTAGGATTTCTAATACATATTCTCCTGTAAGCCGGATTAAATAAGGAACATTCCAATTATAGGTACTTGTTTGATCCATCATTTTTCTAACATGATTCTCTCTAATAAAACCATTTTCATGCCTTGTAAACAGGCAATTTAATATTGCTTGCTGTCTGTCAGTTAATAAACTGTAAGACGATAGATATGGCTCATTATAGTAAATTCGTTCAGGAATAAATAACTTAGATCCCCTAAAATTAACCTTGAAGCAGTGAGAAAAGCGTAACTTATTAGTTGCTTCAAGCACACTTAACACTTTGCTGACATCTTCTTCTAGTTCAGCTGGAAATGCTTTAAATAATTCATATTTCTTATCAATCATATCCGCACCAACTTTTTAAGGGCATTGTTTTTTAGAGTTTAAAATAAAAATAGAGCTGCTTCAAAAAAGCAACTCCATTTCCATATGATCTGGGAGGGATTCGAACCCCCGACCCCCACGCTGTCAACGTGATGTTCTCCCACTGAACTACCAGATCGCGATATGTAATTGTGCCCGCCCTTCAGCTGACTTTCTCTATTATATTTCTCCGCCCCTGCCCTGTCAATAACTTATCCAAATAAATCGTCTTCTCTGAGCCCTTTTGCTACAATGAGTCTATCAATAACGAGGAGGAACTTTAGATGACGGTTAAGATTCAGGTGTTTTCAGATTTTGTATGCCCTTTCTGTTTTATTGGAGAGGAGCCGCTTCGGCAGGCGGTGGAAGGAAAGGATGTCGAGGTAGAGTTTATGCCGTTTGAGCTTCGTCCTTATCCGATGGAGGGAATGTCTCCGAATAGCGATTATATTCAGCAGGCATACAAGCAGTCGGTTCAGCCGCTGGCACAGCGGTTTGGGGTTCAGATGGAGCTTCCGATGGATTTGGATCCTGTGCCGCATACGCATCTTGCGCATCAGGGCTATCAGTTTGCAAAGGAGCATGGTGTGGGTCAGGCTTATGTGGATGCGGTGTTTAAGGCTTATTGGCAGGAGGGGCAAAACATTGGAGATGTTACCGTTCTGACGGGCATTGTCCGCGAGCTTGGCTTAAATGAAGCCGCTTTTCAGGATGCGATTACTGGCGGCACGTATGTACAGGATCACAAAGAGGCATTGAATTTGGCAAAAAATGCTGAAGTTCAAGCGGTTCCGACCTTTATAATTGGGAACCAAAAGCTTCAGGGTCTTCATTCAAAGGAATCCATTGAACAGGTAATTGAAGATGAGGCGAACGGCGGTATGTTCGAGGGAGCCTCTTGCGGACCTGAAGGCTGCTGAACTTTTTAATAGGGAGTGATTTAAAATGGCTAAAACAGAAGCTTTTACAGATGCCATCTATGACGCGATTGATGAGGTAACTGGTGTACAGGACGGCAAGCAATGGATTGTGACCCGGTCAGGGAAGCTTGGAATTAAAAGCCATCTCACGGAAATTGAGAACGAGTTTGATGCGAGTTTTCAGGAATTTGAAGCATGGCTGACAGATCTTCTCTCAGCAAAAAAACCTCCTGCCTCTTTAGAAGCGATAACCTTTTCGCTCTATGAGACGGCTGACACGATCAGCTTGTATGTGGCAGGATCAGAAGAATGGGATGAGGAGGGCGACTGGGCGCTGGCAAAGGATTATGCACCGCTGTCAGTCGAGCCTTATTTTCCGGTCTATAAGCCAATTTATCAGCTATTAGAGGATCATCTACCTGCTGGTTTATTTTTAGGTGCGGCGACGATGATTATTTTTGTGAAAGAGTTCGTATCGAAGCATGCGGAGCTTTTTCCGGATGGTGTAATTCTTGGAGCCGGATTTGACGGCGGAGATGTGTATGACTTTATGGAATTGAATTAACCGAAATGACTGCCGCTCTGGCAGTCTTTTTCTTTTCGCTTTCCCCCTTGCTTCTATTCTGCTTTTGCTATAAAGTGGATAAAATATCCTTTTAAAGGGGGAGCAGACAATGAAGAAAAAAGCCGCACTCCTCTTAACCTCAACCGGGATCTCCAATCTCGGAGACTGGATCTATTTCATCCCCTTGAACATGATGGTTTACAGCATGACGGGTTCTGCTGCCGCAGTAGCCGGGCTTTACATGATCCGTCCGCTGGCTGGCATAATGACTTCCTTTTGGGCTGGAAGTTTAATAGACCGGTATTCTCAGAGGAACCTGATGATGGGGCTCGATTTGATAAGGGCGATCCTCGTTTTGCTTTTATTAGCCGCTCCTTCCCTTCCTGTTATTTACGCTCTCGTCTTTTTCATCTGTATGGCGGATGCGTTTTATGATCCTGCTGCAGCAGCTTATACAGTCAGGCTGATTCCATCTAAAGACCGTCAAGTTTTTAACTCCTATAAGAGCCTCGTCTGGTCCGGTTCATTTATACTCGGTCCCGCTCTTGCCGGACTGCTGTTTATGACCGGTCGGCCGGAATTTGCGTTTTTTTCTAACTCTTTATCCTTTGTTCTTTCTGCAATTCTTCTCTTTCGGTTGCCCGATCTCAGAACGGAGGAGCATTCTTCTGAAAAAAGAATTTCTTTTTCCGTTTTGGCAGAGGATTGGCGAATAGTCATGAGATATATGAAATCCGAAAGCTATGTGATGACTGTATATCTCCTCTTTAACGGACTCATGATGATGGCGGCCGCTCTCGACTCCCAGGAAGTGGTGTTTTCCCGGGAAATCCTGAAGCTCTCTGACAGCGTTTATGGTCTGCTTGTTAGTATTTCCGGCGTAGGATTACTGATTGGATCTTTTATTAATCGGTTAGCTGTAAAGAAACTGTCTCCATCCGTACTGATCGCCAGCGGAGGCTTGATGATTGCTGTAGGCTATCTCGTGTACTCCCTCTCCTCCACGTTTATAATGGCAGCCATCGGGTTTTTCATTCTCGCCTTCTTTATGGCGTTTGCGAACACCGGGATCTGGACGTTTTATCAGGATCACGTTCCGGCAGACATCATGGGACGGGTCGGAAGTGCGCTAGGCATGGTGATCTCGCTCATTCAAGTGATTTTTGTATCTGGAATTGGACTTGCTGGGGATTGGTTTCCTTTGAGAATCGTGATTATTTCGGGGGCAGGTGTTATGGTGCTCCTCTCCCTGCTCCTGTTCACAGCGGCAATGAAGCCTTTTTCACACATGCCCCAACTGGGAAAGCAGCTTAATAAAAGTGATGTGAGGTGAGAACATGACATTTTTAATCACGATTATTCTGATTGTATTCTTATATGATTTCACCAAATTAAGACAGCAAAACAAAGAAATCATTGAACAAAATGACAAAATCATCTCCGTGCTGGAGGAAATAAACAAGAAGGAAAAAATGTAAAAACCGCGGTGATCGTAACCGCGGTTTTCCCTTTTCATCATTACGTATCAATTACTGTATCCACCGCAAGCGTATTTGTTGCAGTAGAGGCAGACGTAACATTGCTGAAATTCAGGTACTCCAGCACGACTGGTGCTCCGAGCAGAATGGATGCACGGATGAGTAGATTGTTCGCTGATAATGTAGAGAGGCCCCCCTGCTGCAGAACCCCATTTACGTAGACATTTACCACCGTTTCGGTATTTGGAACCGGCAGTCCGCCTGCGGCCAAACTATTCCCATTGTCATCCCGAAACGATGTCGCAGGGATGGTAGTATTGCCGCCTAAAATCATAAGGGCCGTCACGTTGGCTGCATACCGGGAAGCGATCGGAGCAACATCTGTAACCGTGCTCACATTTACATCCCCGCTTACCGTATTGGAAGCAGAAAGGACGAGTTTAATCAATTCAGCTGGCATCTAAATCCTTCTTTCTTAATGAAGTTTGACAAACTGAATAATAATGGCTGTCCCATCTAGAGGAACATCTCGTGTTTTGAGCGTAAAAAGGCCTTTTTGAACTTCATAATTATGCTCCGGCTGCAGAACAGCATTAATAAAGACATTCAGATAGGAAACATCTTTTGGGTCGAGAATCTCTGTATTGCTGTATGGGAGCAGCGCATCTGCATTTGTGTAATGCAGGCTCTTCCCATTGGAGAGTGCATAGTAAGCAAGAACCTCCGTCTTTCTTGGCAGCCTTTTGCGAATGAAGCCGGAAGCAATCTTAGGAATCATGGTCAGCGGCGGATTCAACCCTTCTCTCCCCCTTCAGCGTTTTTCTATCTGCTGCTATTTTATTTTCCATTGAATAAAAGGGTTCTTACGTCGAACCTGCTGAATAAACTATTCCGGCAAGCAAATGGTATAATTACCCATGCAAAAATAATAGAGAGGGCGACGAATGATACATTATTAAGATATATCTTTATTTCAGATCTGGCAGCCAGAGGTTCTTGATCCTCACTCGAATAATAGCACCCGCGGCCTTATTCCAAGCAATTCCAAATACATATGCAGCTGGGCTCTGTGATGGTATATGTGACCCAGGATTTCAAGAAGCCATTCATATCTGGAGTAGCCTGTCCCCCAATAAGAGATTTTTTCCTCCATCAGCTCTGCTTCACTGAAGGAATAAAAAGCTTCTTTCAGCGCATTAAAATTCTTATAGAGCTCGGTTCCCGCATTTTCTGCTCTTCTAAATGGATGAGAGAGATAATAGTCCGCCATCTCATCCTTCGAGGCTTCTTCCATAATTAAATAATCCGCGCGGTAGAGAAGGGATAGATGATTCAGCAGTTCACCAAGGGATCTCTTATTTTCTAGATAGCTCCAATTTAAATCACTCTCTTCTGCTAAAATGGCCATTTCTATAATAGAACGATTTGCAACTTCAAGCTGGCTAAAGATGGAACTTAATAGAATTCGTTGATGCATCTCTGTTCACCTGTCGATCTTTTTGGGATTTATTACAATGATCAAAAATTTAGTGCCTGACCCTTAATGCTTTACCGCAGCAGGGGTCAGAGGGATAGGTTCTCGATCCTATCCGCCGCAAGACTTCGCAAGTTTGGTGCCGGAGCTTTAGTCCGGTAAAATTTAAGGGGACTGGCACTGTGCCAGTCCCCACATTCTTCACCGCAGCAGGGGACAAAGACTGTTCTCTGCCAGCCCTTGCCGCAGTATGGTTGAAGCCATATGGTGCCGAAGCTTTACTTCTTTAGCAGAGTAGGGGTCAGACACTTCCATACCCGATTTCACCCTTTTAAGATTATGAATCTAACACCGCCAAAACCGGTTCCACCTTTATCAGAGCGGCAACAACAACACCCGCCCCTTTATCTCCGCCCGCTTCCCTGAACACGCGCGTACTGCAGCGGCTTTGTTTTTGGCAGCAAATCCAGAGCTGACCCAAAGTCCTGAATCAGGTCCTCTGCTTTCTCAAGACCCACACTGACACGGAGCAGTCCGTCTGTAATTCCTCTTGCGTACCGCTCTTCCCTCGGCATTGCTGCATGTGACATTTTAGCCGGATATGAAAGAATCGTTTCTACGGCGCCAAGGCTGACGGCAAAAACCGGAAGCTGAACGTTTTGGACGAGCTTTCGAACGGCATCTTCATCTGACAGTCTGAATGAGAGCACGGCACCCGGTCCGTCTGCCTGATAGCGCTGTACGGAACAGCCGGGGTGGAAGGAAAGACCCGGATAATAGACTTCCTCTACGGCCGGATGCCTTGATAGGAAGGCGGCCAGCTTAAGGGCAGATTCGGTCGATTGCTTTAAACGGACGTGAAGGGTTTTCAACCCCCTTAATACGAGCCAGGAATCCTGTGCTCCAAGTATAGCTCCAAATGAATTTTGCAGTTTGTAAAGCTGGTTTCCCAGTTCTTCGTCATTCACAGCCGCGAGCCCCGCCACGACATCACTGTGGCCTGCCAAAAATTTCGTTGCACTGTGAAGCACAACGTCTACTCCTAAATTGAGCGGACGCTGAAGTGCCGGTGTCAGAAAAGTATTATCCAGAAACGTTAAACAGTTATTAGCTTTCGCAAGTTTAACAATCCCTTGGATATCGGTAATTTTAAGCAGCGGATTAGAGGGTGTTTCTAAATAAATCACTTTTGTATTCGGACGAATTTTAGACGCTACATTGTGCAGATCGGTCATATCCACAAATGTATATTCAATTCCAAACCGGCTCAAAACCTCTGTCACCATCCGGTACGTACCGCCGTAGACATCCTCCGTCACGAGGACATGATCTCCTTTTGATAATAAAAGAAAGGCTGTAGAGATTGCGCTCATACCCGATGAAAATGCAAATCCTCTCGTTCCCCCTTCAAGATCGGCAATTGCTTTTTCAAGTACTTCCCTAGTCGGGTTGCCTGAACGGGCGTAATCATATTTTCCGAACTGATCAAAATCAGACTGATGGAAGGTGGACGATAAGTGGACCGGAACGCTTACCCCTCCTGTTTCTTTATCCGTCTTATGGCTATTGTGCAGCAGCTTCGTCTGGATGGACCAATCAGTATTGCTCAATTTTTTCCTCCTCCTTCACAGCCTGGAATGCCTGATGCAAATCAGCTTTGAGATCTTCTGCGTGCTCGATTCCTACCGAGAAACGCAGAAGCCGATTACAGACACCGTTTGCCGTACGTATTTCTTCTGGTATATCCATATGCGTCTGAGTGGCTGGATACGTCATCAAACTCTCAACCCCGCCAAGACTTTCTGCGAACGTAATCGTCTTCAAATTTTTCAGGAATGGATTCACCCATTCCTCTTTCGCGACCCGGAACGACAGCATGCCCCCTCTTCCCGGATACAGTACATCACTTACTTCCGGGACTTCTTCTAAAAATTCGGCTATATCAGCTGCATTCTGTTCATGCTGCCTCATCCGAAGTGCCAGTGTTTTTAATCCCCGGATTAAAAGCCATGAATCAAACGGAGCGAGAACGGCGCCGATTGCATTGTGATGGGAAGCAAGCTCCGCACAAAGTTCCTTACCTTTTGCCACAACGATTCCAGCAAGGAGATCATTATGTCCTCCGAGATATTTAGTTGCACTGTGAATGACGATATCAGCTCCGCTCTTTAATGGCTGCTGGATGACAGGAGTATAGAATGTATTATCCACAATCAGCAGCAGGCCGTGGCGCTTCGCTACTTCTGCAACTGCTGCAATATCCACCTCCTGCATAAGCGGATTCGTTGGAGTTTCCAGAAAGATCGCCTTCGTATTCGGAAGGATCCTAGCCTCTGTACTCACAGGATCTGCAAATGAATCATATTGGAATGTCAGTCCATACTTACGCCATTCCTGTTCAAACAGCCTGTAGGTTCCTCCGTAAATATCGGATGAGGCAATAATGTCATCTCCGGTTTTAAATAGCGCCATAATGGTCTGAATGGCTCCCATCCCTGAGCTGAAGGCAAACCCCTGATTTCCGCCTTCTAAGTCCGCCAAAGCCTTTTCAGCGATGGCACGTGTCGGATTGCCGGTTCGTATGTAATCAAAACCGGTCGATTCCCCGATTCCTGAATGACGGTAAGCTGTCGTTAAATAAATGGGAGGATTAACGGCGCCTGTCGTCTGTTCACTTCGGTTGCCGATTTGGGCTAAGATCGTTTCTGTATGTTTTGTCATTTTACACCCTCGCTTCTGCAGATTAAGAATACAAAAAAGCCTTCCCCTAAAATAAGAAGAAGGCTTGTCGCTTAACAGTTCTTCTTCTCATCTCCCAAGCTCGCTTGCTGGATTTAGCACCTTGGCACGCCTAGAGCGTTCTGCCGGTTGCTGAGGTTTCGCAGGGCCAGTCCCTCCACCTCTCTGGATAAGAATAAATCGTAAGGAATATTATGAATTTTTTATAACTTTAACGCAATTTTATAAATTTTACAAGTGATTCATGTAAACTTTCCCTGATTTTCCGGAAAAGCATTTTTTTAAAAATCATGATAAAATAAGTGGAAGCGAATACAACTCAAAAGCGGAGGCGCTCTAGTAAGGTAGTTCTGCTAAATGCGCGGCGTCCTGCCGCAACGCAGAACTGACCGGCCTCCTGCCGGCCCCCGACAAGCATAAGACAATCAGCCGTGGGAAAGACGTGGGAACTGACCCGCATCCTGCGGGCCCGGAGGTTGAGTGGCATATGACCTCGAGGGGCTAGGCGCCGGAGCTAGATACAAAAACTATGTACAAACCTTACTTAATTCATCTGGAGGACTTATCTGTGGAGAAGCAAACTGGAGTTGTCAAAGAAGCTTCCTTTTTTTCAGGCGCATTGAACGAAGATCTGACTGTCCTTACATATTTGCCAAAAAGCTATTCCCCTCTGTATAAGTACAGTCTGCTGATTGCGCAGGATGGGCAGGATTATTTCAGGCTTGGGAGGATTGCCCGCCAGTATGAATCCCTGCTTGAGAACGGCGGACTGGAGAATGTAATCATTGTCGGCATTCCATACAAGAATGTACAGGACCGCCGGGCAAAATACCATCCCGACGGTGAGAAATTCCCTGCTTATAAACGGTTTCTTGCCCATGAGCTTGTCCCGTTTCTGGACAGGGAGTTCCCAACATATCAGGTTGGACAGGGACGCGCACTCATTGGTGATTCGCTCGCCGCAACAGTCGGATTCATGACAGCACTCGACTATCCGAGTATTTTTGGTAAAATCATTATGCAGTCCCCTTATGTTGACGAAAAGGTCCTAAATGCTGTCATGCAATACGATGCAGAGCCGAATTTGACTATCTATCATCAGATTGGCGAAAAGGAAACTGATGTTAAGACAACGGCTGGAGAAGTGCAGAATTTCATCGAACCGAATCGCAAATTGCAAAAAGCGATCGAAAAAAAAGGATTTCCTTACACATATGAAGAATTTGATGGGGACCACACATGGACACATTGGCAGCCTTTACTGCCTAAGGCGCTTAAAGCCATGTTTTAATTAACTACTACTTACTACTGGAGGGAACCTGTATGAAATATGGAATTGTCCTATTTCCGGCAAAAAAACTTCAAGATCTGGCGAATTCCTACCGAAAACGCTATGACCCTCATTACGCGCTTATTCCGCCGCACTTGACTCTGAAGACGCCATTTGAAGCGTCAGATGAAGAAATAAAGGCGATTTCCAAAGAACTTCGATCTGTTGCAAACAAGCTGAGCCCGATTAAGCTTGAGGTGCAAAAAATCAGTTCATTCTCACCTGTAAACAACGTGATCTACCTTAAGGTGGAGCCTAATGATGAATTAATGGAGCTTCATACCGAGCTTCATTCAGGATCTCTTACTTCCGAGCCTGAATATTCTTTTGTTCCGCACATCACAATTGGCCAAAAGCTATCTGATGCAGAAATGGCAGATGTTTTGGGACAGCTGAAAATGCAGGATAATCATCATATTGAACTGATTGACCGTTTCCACCTGCTCTATCAGCTTGATAACGGAGCTTGGACTGTTTATGAAACGTTCATCCTGGAAAAAGGAGAACTCTAATGCTCGCAAAAGTTGTACAGACGGAAAAAGAAATGCAGGATGCCTTCTCAATCAGAATGAAGGTATTCGTTGAAGAACAAAAAGTACCGGCAGAGGAAGAGGTAGATGAAAACGAGGAAATGTCCGTGCATGTCGTCCTATACGATGAAAGCATGCCAGTCGGCACCGGCCGGATTCGTGAAGCAGACGGCTACGGAAAGCTCGAGCGCATCTGCATTCTCCCCTCTTACCGGGGAAAAGGCGCAGGCAGCCTGATTATGAAGGAACTTGAAATTGTCGCCGCTCCAAACATTGAGAAATTCAAGCTGAATGCACAGACTCAAGCGATTCCCTTTTATGAAAAGCTTGGCTATGAAGTGCGTTCCGGTGTATTCATGGATGCCGGCATCCCTCACGTAACGATGATCAAAAGCCGTTTATGACAGACAGCGATTAAGCTGTCTGTTTTTTTTGAGTGAAAACCATTGTTAGTGTGCAATCTATAAAGGGTGATTTCGATGGATATGTACAGAATATCAACAGAATTGGTCGTTGGATTCTTCGGATTGTTTGTCATGTCAAGACTGCTTGGCAAAACTCAAATTACGCAAATTACGACCTTTGACTTCATATCGGCTCTTGTCCTTGGAGAACTCGTAGGAAATGCCGTATATGACGATGAAATTGGACTATTGGATATTCTTTTTGCCATTTCTATTTGGGGGATTCTTATATTTGTAATTGAGTGGCTGACTCAAAAATCGAATAAAGCGAGGGTTATGATGGAGGGAAGCCCAACCATCATCATCCGCAATGGAAGAATTTTGAGAGAGCAGCTAAAAAAAGAAAAGCTTGATTTAAACCAGCTTCAGCATCTGATCCGATCCAAAGGTACGTTTTCCATGCGGGAAATTGAGTTTGCCATTTTAGAAACTGATGGCAGTGTGAGTATCTTGAAAAAGCCTCAATTTGACATGCCGGTCCGAACTGATTTTTCCATGATGGGCTCCATGCCTGTTCTCCCCTACAGTCTGGTGCTGGACGGAGCAGTGCAGAGGGACAATTTAAAAGAAGCAGGTCTCAAGGAAGAATGGCTTGTTAATGAGCTTTCAAATCAGGGCATCCACTCCTATCAGCATGTGCTTTATGCGGAATGGCGCAAGGGAGACGACCTATATATCCAAAAAAAATAAGACCAGCTTTATGGTCTTTTTACGGGCCGCTCATGGGCGTACAGAACGGCCTCCCCCTTTTATACGGTGATTAAGCAATTGGGGTACCATTTTCAACGGGAACATCAGTGTTAAGCAGGACAACTTCCCCATCACCTGAAACACCGCCCAGTACAAGCACTTCAGAACGATATCCGGCAATTTTGCGCGGCGGAAAATTCACAACAGCTGCTATTTGCCTTCCGAGAAGAAGGTCTGGAGTGTACCGTTTTGTAATTTGAGTACTGGACTGCTTTACTCCGATTTCCGCTCCAAAGTCAATTTTCATCTTGATGGCCGGAACTCTGGCTTCTGGAAAATCCTCAGCAGCAGTAATCGTGCCAATCCGGATGTCCAGCTTTAAAAAATCCTCAATTGACGCCGGTTCTTTGAGCGAACATTCTGACTTTTTCATTTATATTCTCGCGTCAAAGGACAAACCTTTTCCCGGCTCCGAAGGCAAAGCATGAGTGGAAGATTGTTTTACCCGGTCCAATATTCTGGAAAAACGGCTTTCTTCGTGCTTGCGTTCCTCTTCCATTTTATCGCGCTGAAGATGGATTTTTGAGACACGGTCAAGTGAAGCGTAGTCATCCTTTACCTGCACGGATCGATTAGCATACTGTATGTACTGATCGTTTTGAATAGGTGCTATCCAGCTCATATTCCCACTCCCTTTTGTTTTAAAATATACCCCAAATTTTAAATAGAAAACGCCATAATCACCTTTTTCTTTCTCTATGAGTCTGTTAAGATGGTTCTTGTCTATTTTACATATAGTTTACGTGCCCAATAGAGATTTTATGGGAGGAAACCCGATGTTTTTTGCAAAATATTCAGATAGATTAATAGAACTTCCAACTTACCCGAGAGAAGATTTTCAAAAGGTATATGACTTAGGCAAAGCTGGTTTTCTGACATGCCCTGTCTGCGGCCGTCCTGTCGTGCTTAAGTTCCGGATTTCCTCGCCGCCTGAGTTTGTGCATAAAGATCAATCAGATTCAGAAGCATGCGTGAATGCTTACATGCCGGCGGAAAAACCCTTCATCAAGAAAAAGGATCAGCCGGAGTACGAAACGTCCGGAGCCTTTCGAATTCCCAAAAACCGGTCTATTACTGATTCGGAGCAACCCAAACCTTCTACCGTTTGGAAAAATCCGAACTTCCCGGGAATCATTACCCCGTTTGCTGAAAAAAAGGACCCGCTGATCACGCTTTTTGACGATATTACGTTAAATCAGGCTCAAGCAGCAGCCGTCACGACGAATGCCTCATCCACCCTTGTCCTGGCTGGAGCGGGCAGCGGAAAGACGAGAGTGCTCACTTCAAGGGCAGCTTACCTAATCCAGGAAAAAGGTGCAAATCCAGCCTCCATCATGCTCATCACCTTTACGGTAAAAGCTGCGAAGGAAATGAAGGAACGTATGGCCGCGCTTTATGGACTTTCCATGCAGCAGGTAAACCAAATGGTAACCGGCACGTTCCATGGTATTTTTTACAGAATTCTAACGCACCATGACCGGAGCAAATGGGATTCAACGCATTTGCTGAAAGAGTGGCAGCGCGAGCAGTATGTGAAACAAGCGGGCAGGGAATTGAAGCTTGATGAAACCGAATTCCCTTTCGACCAGGCTCTTCAGCAAATCGGCCTTTGGAAAAACTCCCGTCTTTCTCCTGCAGAAGTGAAGCCCGAGGATAAGTGGGAGGAAAAGGCTGCTTTCCTTTACCGAAAGTATGAGGAATTTAAGGAAGCAAACGGCCAGTTTGATTTTGATGACATGCTGCTGCAATGTCTGCTTTTACTTGAAAACAACGACCAAATTCGCGAATCCTATCAGAACCGGTTTCAATCCATTTTGATTGACGAGTTCCAGGATATTAACCAAGTTCAGTATGAAATTATTCAACTCTTGTCTGCTAAGCACCAGTCCGTATTTGCGGTCGGTGATGATGATCAGTCAATCTATGCTTTTCGCGGAAGCAATCCCGCTTTCCTGCTTCAATTTACGAAGGATTTTCCGGATGCAAAGGTGATTCATCTTGCTTCCAACTACCGATCCAGCCACGAAATTGTCGCAACCGCGAACAAAATGATTGCAAAAAACCGTGAGCGGCACAAGAAGAAAATGGACGCCACCTTCACAAACGGAATCAAACCGCTGTTTTTCTATCCATACGATGAAGAGGAAGAAGCAACGCTGATTGTCAATGATCTGAAGGAAAAGATGTTAAACGGACGGAAGCCTGAAGAGTTCGCAATCTTGTACCGCACCCATACCGGCGGAAGAGCAATCTTTGAGCGTCTAAGCGAATCAAGCATTCCCTTCGCTGTCGACCAGGAAACCGGATCCTTTTACGAGCGGAAAATGGTGCGCACCCCACTCGCTTATTTAAGATTAGCGGTAAATCCAGATGATGGGCAAGCGATGAAAGACCTGATTTTTGCCTTATTTTTGAAATCCCAGGTTCTTCAAGATGTAAAAGCCCTATCCATCATAAATGACTGCACTCTCTTGGAGGCTTTGCTCCACGTTCAGGACATTAAGCCCTTCCAGCAGAAAAAAATACGGGACATTCTCCCGTATTTTAAACAAATCAGCAAAATGGCTCCCCTGGATGCCCTAAGTTTAATAGAGAAGAAGATGGGACTGGCCGACGCCATCAAGAAGCGAGGCAATGAAGGAAACAAAATGGAGAAAGGCTCAGACGATTTGCAAGACCTAAAAGTCGCAGCCAAAAAGTTTGGTACAATCGCCGAACTTATTGAACATGCTGACCACATGACCGCCCTTTCAGCAGACATTAAAAGAAGCGGCCGCAACCAGTCAAATGGTGTTCGGCTCATGACCATCCACCGATCCAAAGGACTTGAATTTCCATACGTTTATGTACTGGGAGCCGTCGATGGAAGCATCCCCCACGACTTCTCGCTTGAATCAGCAAGGAACGGAGATTTCACTTCATTTGAGGAAGAGCGGCGGCTCCTGTATGTCGCCATGACACGGGCTCAATACGAACTCTATTTGTCCGCCCCGCAAACAAGACGAGGAAAGAAAAGCGCGCCTTCCAGGTTTTTTCAGGCGATTGAATAGGAAAAAGACGTGCTTTTGCCTGCACGTCTTTTTTTTAAGGAGATGTCAAAAAATCAAATAACCATGTCCCCATTAAATAGTACGCATGAATAAAAGAAACAGCCATACATATATAGTACATTGCGGAAAGGAGTTGTGGAAATTGGAATCACTCACAGTGCTGCGGAACATCTTCTTCACTTTTTTCCAAAACGGGATTTGGGCTGTTGGCTTCTTTTATCTTTTAAATCTCACGTTTCCAAGCAAAAGAGTACTGGATGTATCCAAAATTGTCCTTGCGGTTGCTCTGGTCGTTTACCTGCTTTACGCGTTTGCGGTCAGTATATAGCTAGAGAAGCAGAGCGGTACGGTTGCTCTGCTTCTTTTTTGTTTACAGTACTCAGACTTTCACTTAATGTGGAGATTCAGTACAAACCTCGTTTCCTTATTCAACTAGCCTTTCGGATCTATGTATCGGACTCTCCACGCTCGATATCGGACTTTCTTTCTCTTATATCGGACACTCCACGCTGGATATCGGACTTTCATTCCCTTATATCGGACACTCCGCACCCTATATCGGACACTCGTGACACCCGATATCCATCATTCCAACAAACACAATCCTGTCATCAAAACAAAAGCCTCTCATCCATTCGGACGAAAGGCTTTTGTTTATTTCTTATTAATCATTTTGGAGATTGTATTAAAGTCGAGCTTTTCTTTTCCATTCACAATCGAGTTGACGATTTTGTCTTCTGTTTCTTTCGGTACTTTTTTGTTCGCAATTTGGGCAACCTTGCGGATCACGTTTCGGACTGTTGTTTCATCACGGAAGTTTGCATTTTGAAGGGAATTGGCGAGAGCGAGAATTTCATTCATGTTTACGCCTGTTTTCTTTTCAATATTTTTAAAGAATTTATTATCCATTTTTTCTGCCTCCTTACTGTTGATTTATCCTATGAAGGTGCCCAAAAAATGGTGCGTTTCCAAAACGGAGAAAGTACGGACCATGAGCCCGTACTTTCCTGTTTGCATATCTTTGAAGGAGACTGCAAGTTTTAAATTAGTTGTAGAAAGAAGCACCAACGATGATCAAAAGAATGAACAATACTACGATAAGTACGAAAGTAGAACCGTAGTATCCGCCACCGCCGTAGCCGCCACCGCATCCATAACCATAAGACATTAGCCAAGCACCTCCCTTTCGTTCTTCTCTACAACATATGAAGATCGGCCAGAAAGGGTATGGACATTCGCTCAAAAATAAGCAGAATTATTTTTTTTGATTTCTGCTGCTGATCCATTTTTCGATATCTCCAGCTAATTTCTCCATTTTTGCATCAAACCCATCAGCAGCTCTCTCCATTTTATTTAAATCCTTTTCCTTTCCCTTAAGCCAGCCATCGCTCTTTTTCATAACCCCGTCATGGCTCTTCATACGATCCCCTATAAATGTTTCAAATTCCTTGCTGAGTTTCTTCCCCACATCATCACTCCCTTCTATAGAATACGGAATGATCCTTTTGCGGACACAAAAAAAAGCAGGGTAAATGCTCCCGCTTTTCACCTTTCATTAACGTTTTTTACTGCCGCAGCCGCAGCCTTTTTTCTTCACTGGTTTTGAAACCTGCTGGGTTTTCGCAGCATTTGCTGGATAAGCATGCAAATATGGCTTATTCATTACCGCTCCACCTTTCTTATTCGGGGATAAATTATGTTATGAAGGTTGGACAGAATGCGTACTGAGTCAAAAACCTAATCTAAAAGCCTAGATACCACGGTTTCAATGATTCCAGCGAAGCCTGCCAATGCAAGTACGCAGATAAGCGGTTCAGCACCCGCCGGCCACACTCGCCAGCTCGTATAAAGAAAAGCTGTGCACCATACTCCTGTACACCAATAGCAGCTTAGCAGCTCTCCAATCCACTTCCTGATGCCATTTCCCTTCATTTTGATATAGACCTCTTCTGCACCCGATTCATCCTTCACAACATACTCCTCATGAAACGGTCTGCGCAGCCAATCTGTAATTTTATCAAACACAATCAAACGAGTCAGGCGAAAAATCGCCAATGCAAACAAAGTAACCGTTAACCAGCTCTCAAGCATATCACTCACCTGCCATTCTTCTATTACGATATGAACGGCCAGAACAGATATGAAAAAAATCGGGAGAAATCTGTATGTTTTCATCAGACCAAATGGAACGAACCTGCATTTACTAGCTATATATGGGAAAGGAGTGAATCATTTGTCTAATGAATGGTCAGTCATGGATGAAGCAGTGAGCCAGGACACCGAGCAGAACACAACTTTATTTCAGCTTTCCGACGAAGGAATCTATGTCAAAAATTCCGATTACGTCACAATCGAAACTACTGACACTCAGCTTGCTCTATCCATTCAAGCTGCCATCCAGGTGGCCATCGCCCTTGCAATCAATTTAACGATTGCAGATAGCGCTCGCGCGGAACAAGTGACCCAGCAGCTTTTAAACAACACTGTCATTCAGCAAACAAAAAAGCAGCGCATTATCGTACTCAATTCAGAAAACGTTACCGTAAGATCCACAAACACAGACCTTGCCATTTCCCTTCAGCTGCTCATCCAAATTTTGCTGGCTCTGTTGTTGCAAATCGATATCCTGTAACCCTTTCTTAAATTTTTTAAAAGGAGTGACAACCATGTCAAAAGAAAACCTCAATGAAATCTCCGCTACCCTTATGCAGCTTTTCGTATCTGATGTTTTTAATAAAAATAACATCACCAGCGAAACGAAAAAAGAACTAAGCGAAGATCAAAAAGCGAAAATCAAAGCAGTCGTCCTAGATCTTCAAGCAAAAGTGGATGAATTTCTTGCAGTTCAGAACAAAAAAACAGAAGAAGCAGAAAAAGCCCCTGTTGAAGCACCTAAAAACACCACATTAAGAGACATGCTAAAAAACAAAAAAAACAACGAATAACTAAAAAATAGGTGCTTGAATCATGATGTTTGTCTAAACCAAAACGTAAATCCAACATTTAATAGTATTACAATGAAAGGAGGAAAAAGAACATGTCAAATTACACATGGGTAGCGAACGACAGAAGCTGCTCTCATCCGACTGAAAACAGTAACAGACTAGGCAATATGTGCAGCAAAGATGGTGAGGTAGATCAAAACTTTGATCAAGTAAGCAACACTGCTCAGCTTTCTTCTGAGACCATCATCATTAAGGATTCTTGTGACATTGAAGTAACAACTACTGAAACGCAAATCGCTGTATCCCTTCAAGCAGCTCTTCAAGTAGCCATCGCTCTTGTAATCAACCTTACAATCGCTGATAGTGCACGTGCTGAAATGGTCACTCAAGATCTTCTTCAAAAAGCTACAATCACTCAAGCAAACGCTCAAAAATTGGTTATCGAAAACTCCCGCAACGTAAATGTAAAAACTACAGACACAGACGTAGCAGTATCTCTTCAATTGCTTATCCAAATTCTTCTTGCGCTTGTTGTTTCCATCGACATTCTGTAATCTCCCCCAAAATAGCATGAAAGGAAAAAGCAGGCTCCCCGCCTGCTTTTTCTTTTTCCGCACACATCCAGATATTCGTGATGTTCACCCACACCAATAAAGACGTCCGCACATATGTTGTTAAAGACTAATGTCAATCAACCAATTAACTAAGGAGATGAAAACATGAGCTGCGGAAAAAACAATGGAAAACGCGACATCGAAGGCTGCGTATGCGAAGCAGTTGAAAACATCCTCGCAGAACAAGAAGCAGTTGAGGAAAATTGCCCGACCAGTTGCTTCAGCAACTTGCTTAGTCCATCCGCTTTGCCTGGAAAAGATACGATTCCGTTCTTGTTGTTCGATAAAAAAGGAAAACTATTCTCAGCATTCGGAAACGTAGGCGGATTCCTGGATGATATGACTTGCTTCGAAACAATCTTCTTCCGTGTAGAAGGCTTGAGAGGCTGCTGCGCAACTCTTAAACTTTTGAAGCCAGTAGACGTAGAAGGCGACACACTTAGTGTATGCGATCCTTGTGCAGAAGACTTCTTCGGACTAGAAAAATCCGACTTCTGCATCGAAGTAGATCTTGAATGCTTCTGTGCAATCCAATGTCTATCCCCTGAACTAGTGAACCGCGTATCCCCGATGAGCAAAAAGAAGCATCACCATGGATAACATTGAATAGACTGCCTAACCGGTAGTCTATTTTTTTTTGGTGTTTGGAGGTTTGGGGTCTTGGTTTGTCTGACAAATACATGGATTCCGCGTTTGTCTGACTATTTTGTCTGACAAATACATAAATTCCGGAGTTTGCCAGACTATTTTGTCTGACAAGTACATGGATTCCGCGTTTGTCTGACTATTTTGTCTGACAAATACATAAATTCCGGAGTTTGTCTGACTATTTTGTCTGACAAATACATAAATTCCGGAGTTTGCCAGACTATTTTGTCTGACAAATACACAAATCCCGCATTTGTCTGACTATTTTGTCTGACAAATACATGGATTCCTAGATTGTCTGACTATTTTGTCTGACAAATACATAAATTCCGGAGTTTGTCTGACTATTTTGTCTGACAAACCTTAACCTTGTGCTACACCATTCCCCAGGTCTTTATGTCGATCATCTAAATTATTTTTCTTAATAGGCGTTTTTACTAGCACATTTAGCCTTGTACCTGCCTATCCTAGTATAGATAAAAATCCTTAATCGGGAGGGAATAATATGATCCGTCAAAAAGACCTTAGCTGTGTATGCGATGCGGTTGAAAACATCAACGATCTCCAGAATGCGGTTGAGGAGCAGTGCTCTACAAGCTGTTACAGCAATCTTCTTTCCCCAGTTAATACTTTAGGAGATACAATTCCGTTCATTCTATATACGAAAAAAGGGACTCCTTTCAAAGCGTTTGGGAATGTTGGAGGCCTTTCCGCGGGAGATTGCTTTAATACGATCTTCTTTCGTGTAGAACAGATTAATGGCTGCTGCGCTACTCTTCGCCTGCTGATAGCATTCAGCGAAAAGAAAGATGTGCTGGATTTCCATAAAGACAGCGCATGCGATGTTTTCCGTTTGGAAAAGACAGATTCTTGTATTGAAGTGGATTTGAATTGCTTCTGCTCCATTCAGTGCTTGAATCCGCGTTTAATTAATCGGACTCATCAGGATTAATAAAAAAGAGCTGAATTCGGAGGATCCCGATTCAGCTCTTTTTGTTAGAAGCCCAGTGGCTGGATAGCCTGGATCTCTTCAGATCTAATGTTTACCGGCTGGGAGCTTGCGGTTGTTCTGAGATGAACAACGCCGTCTGTTTCACCGATTATGATGCCTCTGTAGGTTTGGTCTGCAAGCTCAACCTGGCAGAGCGTCCTTGGGATATTGCCAGGCAGATTGGCGAAGAATGCAATTTTTTCAACAACGCTCATTTGATTGAGTACTTTCCTTGTTTTGCGTTCGTACACAGGCTTAGGAGGTTCAGTAATTGCTGTCTCCTCATCTCCTTCAGTCTTCACTATCTCTGCTAAAACGGCTTCATCTGCTGGCTGATTCTGCCTGGCTTCGGCTGCTCCTTGCTCTTCAGGGATTGTTTTCGGAGCGTCGAGCACGGCTTCCGCAGATGTTTCCTCAATAGAATCGATTTCTTTGGCTTCTTGAACTTTTTTGTCAAGCCTAGCTTTTACAGGGTTTTTCTTAACAGCAACCTGCTGCATTTGGGCCTGCGGCTGCATGTTTTCGGGCTGAACAATATACATGAGCGGCTGCTGCCGCCTGGCATTTTTCTCGTTCAATTTTTCCACCTCCGGATCATAAACTATTCAAGACAGTTTATTCACCTTCGTACCATTTCATGACCTTTAAAGATTAGGAGAAAACGACGGTTTTGTTACCATCCACTAAAATCCGGTCCTCTAAATGCCATTTTACCGCACGTGCCAATACACTTCGTTCGATGGAACGTCCGATCCTCTTCAATTCATCTACATGATCATGATGGGAAACCCGTTCAATATCCTGCTCGATAATCGGTCCTTCGTCGAGCTCGTTCGTTACATAATGGGAGGTTGCCCCAATCAGCTTTACCCCTCGCTGATACGCGCGTTCATATGGACTTGCCCCAATGAAGGCAGGGAGGAACGAGTGATGAATGTTAATGATCCGGTTCGGATTCGCCGCAACAAATTCCTCGGTCAATATTTGCATATAGCGGGCAAGAATGATGAGTTCAATTCCGTATTCTTTCAGAAGATCCAATTGTCTGGCTTCCGCTTCCTTCCTGATCTCCTTTGCGGCAGGAATATAATAGAACGGGATACCGAGCGATTCTACAATCTCCCTGCAATCTTCATGATTGCTGAGAACAAGGGATAAATCCGCCATGATGTCTCCGCTTTGCCAAGCCCATAAAAGCTCGAGCAGACAGTGAGGTTCCTTTGATACAAAAATAGCTGTTTTTTTCAGATCTGTCACTTGGACAATTTTCCATTCCATTTGAAAATCGGACCCAATCGGTTTGAAGGCAGTGTTCATGGAAGAAAGCTTTCCCGCAAGATCCGGGCATTCAAATTCAATCCTTAAGAAAAAGGTGCCTCCTTCGGGATCTGATGAATATTGGCTGGATTCAATGATATTCGCATTGTGCCCGAATAAAAATTTCGATACGGCTGCCACGATTCCTGGCCGATCTGCGCATTTTAGCAGGATCCTGCCCCTATTTTCGTATTTCCCCTGAAATCTTTTCAAATGAGTTTTGTTAATTGGCTGCATCTTAAATTCCCCGCCTCTCTATGTACTATGAATTGTCCCTTATTATAAGGAAATTCCTCACAAGAAAAAAGTAAAGTGAACTTGACTACCAAATAATAGTAAAGTAAACTTAACGTACAGTAAGCTTTACATTTATATCGAGGAGGCCGATATTGAAATCACTCATTCGTGAAAAAAGGACAGAGAGCCATATTACGCAGGAAGAGCTGTCCCAAGTATTAAATGTGTCCAGGCAAACGGTTATTTCGTTGGAAAAGGGCAAGTATAAACCATCCCTTGTTTTAGCACATAAGCTTGCCCAGGTTTTCAAATGCAGCATTGAGGATTTATTTATTTTTGAGGGGGATGAGAATATTGAATGAAGCACTACTGAACAATTGGATCGGTCTTTCCGGACTGATTGCAGGCATCATCCTTGCAGGGACTGCAATGTTCCTCGGCAGACGGTTCAGCAAGAATAAGCGCGGTTTAGATGAACGCTATCATTATTTGATGTCAAACGCGAAGGCGGTTTCCTGGAATATTACCTTTGTTGTCATCTTAATTGCCTGGGCTCTAGTTATTTTATTTGAGGGAATTTCGGTTTCATTCTTTATTATGACTGGGATTTATATTTTTCATTGCTTGTCGCTTATTTTGTCAGCAGCTTATTTTTCGAGGCACGGAGGATGACAAGTCAACTAAAGGCCGGACTGATGGCATCGCTGTTCGCTATGATTGGACTTCCCCTTCTTTTTCTTGCTGTTTCGCTCGCTTCTGGCGTGTGGGAATACTTTCTTTTCTCCCTCTTCCCCTCCTTTTTTGCCGGATTTACAGGACTTTTGTTCACCTTTCAGGAAATCAGAAAACAAAGAAATGCAAAATAAAAGAGCTTGGGGATGTCCCCTCAAGCTCTTTTGTGCGGCTCATTAGCCGCCAATAATATGATACCCTGAATCTACATGCAGGTTTTCGCCTGTCATGCCGCGGGAAAGATCGCTGAATAGAAATAGAGCCGTGTCCCCTACTTCCTCTGGAGTTGTCGTACGGCGAAGCGGCGCTTTTTCTTCAATTTCCTTAAGGATGGAGTTGAAATCACTGATTCCTTTTGCAGATAGTGTACGGATTGGGCCTGCAGAAATCGAATTCACGCGGATTTTCTCTTTGCCCAGATCTTCTGCCAGATAGCGGACGCTTGCATCAAGGGAGGCTTTGGCTACACCCATAACATTGTAGTTGGAAACAACTCGCTCTCCTCCAAGATAGGTCAAGGTAACGATGCTTCCGCCCTCTGTCATCAAGCCCTTCGCTTCTTTTGCTACAGCAGTAAGAGAATAAGAGCTTATGTTATGTGCAAGAAGGAAGCCTTCACGGGTCGTATCCATGTAGTCGCCTGCCAGGTCTTCTTTGTTGGCGAATGCGATACAGTGCGCTACACCGTGCAGAACGTTTACTTCCGCTTTGATGTCAGCGAAGCATTTTTTAATTTCATCATCATTCGTTATGTCGCAAGGATAAAAAAGAGAATCATCGCGTTCCAGTGTTTCGGCAAGGTCTTTAACTGGTTTTTCAAAACGCTCTCCTGCGTATGTAAAGATAACTCTGGCGCCTGCATTATGAAGAGAACGCGCAATACCCCAAGCGATGCTGCGTTTGTTTGCTACTCCCATGACCACAATATTCCGGCCTTTTAAAGAAAAGTTCATCGGGCGTGCCTCCTGTTTTATACATGTTATTAGTACCTGGTTCCAATTATAGCACCTCCCCACTGAAAAAGACAGGCACCATTTGTGCCTGTCCCTCCGTTAATTTTGCAATTCTAATCTTAAATCCTTTACATATTCAGCAGACCCTGTAACAAGAATTCGGTCCCCTACCTGAAGATTTGTATCTCCATGGGGTACAATCGAATCTTTTCCACGAAAAATCCGGACGAAAATGATGTCTCCTGTAAACGGGAAGGTTCTTAGCGTAACGCCTGAATATTTCGCATTGTTCATCGTAACCTGGTACAGCCCTGTCTCTTTGTTTGTCAGGATGCGGACAATATCCGGTGATTCAATCAGGGCCTGCAGCAATACCTTCGTTGAAAGGAGTACAGAGAAAAGATCGACATCATGCTCCTTCAGCTTTTCCCCGAGCTCCGCAGAAGCAATGCTTGCGATTACCCTCGGAACTCCTTTTTCCTTTGCAAAAATAGCGATGTCGGCGTTTCTTTCTTCATCTCCTGTCGCTACAACCAGGATATCTGCATCAAAAACCTGGCTGCTTTGCAGACTTTCCATCGAATAATCCTCGAGCTCCTTGATTTCAAATAAGGATTCTGCTATTTGCTCATCCATTTTGTCTTGGAACGTGTGGAAAACAACAGTCTGAAAATAATCAGGATTGAGCTCTCTTGTAACAGGAAGCGTCATCTGATTGGCTCCAATGAGTGCTACCTTCAGCTTCTGATCCGCAAGCTTCTGTTTAGGAAACAGCTTTTTAAAACCAATCGGCGAAATGATGCTTGAAATGACAGCGACGAGAATGAGTGCTCCAGACATCTGTTCATCAATCACGTTCGCTTTTTGACCGATTGTGGTAGCCGCGATGACAAGTGACAGGGTAGCTGTTAAAAGAAAACCTGCTGAAGCAGTCGTGCGCATGTCATACCATTTTCGTAAATAGAGAATAGGAAGCAGTTTTGAAATAAACAGTGCGATCAAAAGAAGCGGAATCAGCACCAAGATTTTAGGGTTCTCGAATAGTTTCCATAAATCAAGCTTCACGCCAATCATCACGAAGAAAATCGGGATGAGGAAGCCGTAGCCAAAGGAATCAAGCTTTTGTACCATTTCCTTATTCGGTGAAAGCAAAGAAACAAGTACCCCCGCCAAAAAAGCTCCCAAAATATTTTCCGCTCCGATTGTCTCTGAAATTCCAACCAGAATAATGATAAGTGCAAAAATTGCACGCGTACCAATCTGAATCGTTCCCTTTGACATTGAATCAATGAACGAGCGGTTTTTGAATCGATTTCCTACAAAGTATAAAACCACTCCTGCTGCAAACAGGATCAGCAGAAGCCAGATGCTTCCGCCGCCATCTCCATAGATGGAAGCAAAGACGGCAAGCAGAATCATGGTAACCAAATCAGCGATAACTGCGACAAGCAAAATGATTTGGCCAATGTTGCTTTTCATGATGCCGCCTTCCTTCAAGGTTGGAACGACTACCCCAAGAGAAATGGTTGATATGATTAAGGTCATCAGAAAAGCATTCTTGATAAACCCTGTCCAGACAAAGATCAGGGATAGAAGAATGGAAAGGACAAAGATTCCCGCGAATACAACACTTGAAGCAATAAACGTATTGGGGACGGGCTTCCCGTTCGGAAGCTTTTCCTTTCTCTTCGCTCCTGTAAACGCACTGAAATCAATTTCCAAACCGCTCAAAAACATGAGGAAAATAAACCCCAAGGATGAGAGTGTCTGCAGCCAGGTGTCCTGTGCGACAATGTCAAAGCCGCTTTTTCCTATTACGAGACCCATCAATATTTCGGCGACAACGACAGGCATAAAATTCAGTTTTAACCGGTGCATGAGAATCGGTGTCATAAAGGCGACTAGGACAACAATGACTAATGACGTAACGGAAGCTTCATGTTCCATCTTTTCCCCTCCTGTCTCTTAATGAAGATTTTGAATAAATAACGATGCCAGTCCAAGATAAATAAGAATACTGATAATATCATTAATCGTAGTAATAAATGGACCAGATGCAACAGCCGGATCTATCTTAAATCGATGCATCACGATAGGAACCATAGCTCCTGCGACAGCGGCCACGATAAGCGAAAATAGAATTGCAGTTCCGACCAGCATTCCGAGCAGAAGGTCTCCCTTCCATACAAATACGACGCCTGTTACAAGCACACCGCATACTGCACCCGCAATCAATCCGGTACCCGCTTCCCTGAACAAGATCTTAAAGGAGGTTTCCTTTTCCACTTCCCCTAAAGCAATCCTCCTGATCGCAACAGCCAGCGCCTGCGTTCCCGTATTTCCGGCCATCCCGGCAATAAGCGGAATAAACACGGAAAGAATGGCTACTTGATCCAATGTTTCTTCAAAACGTCCAATCAAGCTTGCTGTGAGCATACCGAGAAATAAAAGGATAATCAGCCACGGAAGTCTCTTTTTCGCTGCTGAGAATGGCCCTTTATCTGAGGAATCCGCATCGGAAATTCCAGCGAGCTTCGAGTAATCATCAGAGGCTTCTTCATTAATAACATCCACGATGTCATCAATTGTAATGATGCCGAGGAGCCTGTCATTTATGTCCACAACAGGCAAGGCCAGGAAGTTATAATCCCTGATTTTTCTCGCTGCCTCCTCCTGATCAACGGATACCAATACCGAATAAACCCGTTCGTTCATAATTTCGGTGATCATCGTTTCATCCTCTGAGATGATTAAATCTCTTAATGAAACGACTCCCACAAGCCGTCTGTCCTCATCAACGACGAACGTATAGTAAATCGTCTCAGCATTCGGCGCTTCGCTTTTTAATATTTGCATAGCCGAGCGGACGGTCTGGTGTGCATGAATGGCAACAAATTCTGTTGTCATGATGCTTCCGGCTGTAAATTCCTTATAATGAAGCAGTTCGCGTATTTCCTTAGCCGCATCTTCCTCCATTAAAGTCAAATAACCGGCTACTTTCCCCTGGTCCAATTCATTCAGAACATCAACCGCATCATCTGCATACATTTGAGCGAGCATTTGCGCAGCATATATGGAATCCATTTCAGAAAGGTACGTCTCAACCTCTTCCTCATCCGCATCTATGTTCTCAAAAATTGAGGCCATTTCTTCGGGTGAAAGAAAGCGGTAAAGAATAGCCCGGTCTTCAGGTTCAAGCTTAACGAACCATCTTCCTTGATCATAGGAATGACGGTCGAAAAACAAATCCCTGAAGGCATCCAGCTGATCCTCTCTTAAAGCGGTAATAAGAAGCTCTTCTTCGAGCTCATCCATTTTTTGCAATTCTGCCATTTGCAGCCCCTCCCTTCCTATTTCATACGCTTTGAAAACAGCATGATAACATAATGATTAGAATAACGCATTCCCTTTTTTTCTTCCACCCATAACCCTTCATACCCGTTTTCGGCTGCAGCATTCCCGTTCGCCTTGAAAACCGCGTCTTTCATTATGTATAGTTTGTGATAACGGCTGGAAAATAATCGGAAAGACCGCATGGAGTGATGAAGAATGAAAATAGATGTGATTGGAGATGTGCACGGCTGCTATAAGGAACTGACGGAGCTGCTGTATAAACTTGGATATAGGGATCATGATGGTATACCCATCCATCCTGAAGGAAGAAAAATTTCTTTTGCCGGGGATTTAACAGACCGGGGACCGGACTCATTAAAAGTCATCGAAAAAACTGCCCGGATTATTACAGCAGGAAAAGGGTATTACTCTCCCGGAAATCACTGCGACAAGCTCTATCGCTATTTGAAAGGCAATAAAGTACAAATCAAGCACGGTTTGGAGACAACAGTTGAAGAATTGAATCAATTAAATGAACGGGACAGAAAAACACTTCGCGATACATTTATGAAGCTTTATGAAGAAGCCCCTATTTATCAGGAGCTGGATGGCGGCAAGCTCATCGTTGCCCATGCCGGTATTCAGGAAAAGGATATTGGCCGTTATACGAAGCGAATTAAGGAATTTGTATTTTACGGTGATGTTACTGGTGAGATAATGGAAAATGGGATGCCTGTGAGAAAAGACTGGGCACTTCATTATAGTGGACAGCCCTGGATTGTTTACGGACATACACCTGTGAAAAATCCAAGAATCATCAATAAAACAATCAACATTGATACGGGGGCGGTTTTCGGAGGAAAACTGACCGCTTTTCGGTATCCGGAAGCAGAAACGGTATCCGTCCCATCCTCCATGAACTTCGATGCGGCAAGATTCAGAGAATATCCCGGCTCCTGATTTCTATTGTAAAAATTTTATATTTAAAGTAAAATTTTCAAGTCGTGTGTTTTACCGAAAGGGGGATAGGGATGGAACGTAAAGGATCGAAGCCATACGATGAAGAAGCTTTTTTTCAGGAATTTATGAAAAGAAGGTATCGGACAGACAGTCCAAATTTAATTATTGAAAAACCAGCCCTCCTTCAATTAATCGGCAATCCCAAGGACTGCAGGGTTCTCGACCTTGGCTGCGGAGATGCATCATTGGGGCTTGATTTACTTATGCAGGGATGCACCTCCTATTTAGGAATTGAAGGCTCGAATAAAATGTTTGAAGAAGCGATTCGGGTACTTGAAACAACGAATGGAAAAATTGAATTATCCTCAATGGAAGATTATGCTTATCCGCCAGAAGCATTTGATCTGGTCGTTTCCGAGCTGGCCATTCACTATGCAGAGGACATTGAAACACTTTTTCAATCTATATTCCAGACTCTAAAGCCCGGCGGAAGACTTGTTTTCAGTGTACAGCACCCGCTTCTGACTTCATCATTTACAAGCAGCGAATCGGGAAAGAGCCGCAGCAGCTGGGTTGTTGATGATTATTTTCACAGCGGAAAGAGAGTAGAGAATTGGATGGGTGAACAAGTCGTAAAATATCACCGCTCAATTGGTGAATACTTTTCGGCCATTGTACATGCAGGGTTTAAGATTGAAAGTCTCATAGAACCAAAGCCGGATCCTCAAAACTTTTCAAATCCGGAGGAATACAAACGACGCATGCGGATCCCGCTATTCGTATTATTCTCTTGCACAAAAGGAGCGGACTAAATTGGATAAGAACTATAGTATAGGATTACTATTTGTCATGGCTGGCATGTGCTTTTTAATGCTCTCGATTGCATTAAAGCCAGAAGGCCTGATGCTTGCTGCTCTGCTAGTACCATCACTGATTTTAAATATCGCCGGAACAGCTTTCATCATGAAATTCCTTCAGAAGGGAAAATTGAAAAGGAGCTGAAATATCCATGTCTCTTGAGATGCGCAAGCAATGCGAGCGGTGCAGTGGAGCTCTCCAAGATCAATCCCCCGCCTACATATGTGTACACGAATGCACCTTCTGCGAACCATGTACGGAAGAGATGATGAAGGTTTGCCCAAATTGCAGCGGGGAATTAGTTAAGCGGCCAAGACCACAGGTTCATTAAGGTAAAGATATAGAAAAAAGACGAATTCCAGCCGGATTCGTCTTTTTTCCTATTTGCCCAGGGTCAGTTCAATTCGCTGGGCCTCAGTTATTCAGAAGTATTCCAAAACTCTTTCATATCCTTCGGGAGCGTCGCATGAAAACTCATTTGCTCTTCCTTAAACGGATGCCAAAACGTGAGCTCTGAGCTGTGCAAAGCCTGCCTTTTCATTAAACGATCACTGCCGCCGTATAGCGTATCTCCTGCTAACGGATGACCGATACTGCTCATATGCACTCGGATCTGGTGGGTTCTCCCTGTTTCAAGCTTCAGTTCAGCCAAACTGCAGTCCTGTTTCCTTCCGAGTGTCAGATAAGCCGTTGCAGCATACTGGCCATCTTCCCTTACTTCTCGTTCAATGATACTTTGCAGATTTCTGCCAATGGGTTTGCTGATGATTCCTTTGTCCAGCTGCAATTTCCCATGAACAATCGCCGTATACGTTCGATGAATACCCGCCTGCTTCTGCTGTTTGGAAAATTGGGAGTGGCTGAATCGGTGCTTCGCTGCAAGCATAAGACCGGACGTGTCTTTATCAAGTCGGTTTACGATATGAATAGTTGATGAGAGTCCCTGTTTTTGCAGATGATACAGCAATCCATTAGCTAGTGTACTGTGCGGATAGAGCATGGAAGGAATCGTCGGCATTCCTGCTGCTTTGTTTAAAACGATGCAATGGTCATCTTCATAAACGATTGAAAGCTCTAAATCCTGAGGAATCAGACTTTCACTTGGTTTTTCAACAGGAAAAAGAACAGCCACTTTATCCCCCGCTGTCACCTTTTTTCTGACCGTCTCTTGAATTCCATTCACAGTAATGCATCCGCCGCTGAATTTAATATCAATAATGGCACGTTTCGTCAGTTGCTTTTGCTGCAAAAATTCCTTCACCAGCAGGCCGCTTTCCCGCTGCGAAACGCTCCACTCCATCTGAAATTGTTTACTGTCCAATAAAGGAATCCTTTACACGCTTCCAGAAAGGGAATGGACGGAATCGGGCGAAGCGTACATTTTCTTTTGCAACGCGGCATTGAATCGATTTCACGTCTTTATGCAGGAGCGTTAAATGATCAATCGTGATTTGGAAATCCGCATCATTAACAGGCTTTAACAAGCAGGTGTGGTGGTCAGGCAAAATAAGCGGAGAGCCTACTGTACGAAAGACGCGGTTATTAATAGAAGCCATTTCGGCAAGCTGAATAGCCCTGATAGAAGGATGCAAAATCGCTCCTCCCAATGCTTTATTATAAGCTGTGCTTCCGGATGGAGTGGAGATGCATAGCCCATCCCCGCGAAAAGTCTCAAATCGCTGGCCTTTGATTTCGACATCCATCACAAGGGAATTCTCAATCGCTTTCACTGTACACTCGTTCAAAGCGAGGTACCGCGCTTCTTTTCCCCCGTCATTATGCCGGATAATAACCTCAAGGATTGGATATTCCACAATCTGATGAGGTGTTTTTGCAATCGCTATTACCAGCTTTTCAATTTCATCCGGAACCCAATCCGCATAAAAGCCGAGATGGCCTGTATGTACTCCTATAAAAGCGGTCTTATCGAGGCGGCTGCGATATCGGTGAAACGCGTAAAGAAGGGTGCCGTCGCCGCCAACAGAGATGACAATATCCGGACGGTCTTCATCATACTCGAGATCAAAGTCGCTCAGGTATGTCCTCATTCTTTGCATCAGTGTATTTGATTTGCTATCGCCTTTAGACGTAATTGCGAATCTCATATTCCAGGCCCCTTTTCTATAGATTATATACCGCGCCTACTCCGACTCGTTCGATTCCGTTTTTCTTGAGAAAATAGCATGGGCCTCTTGAATTTCTCCCTTTATCAGTGACATTTCTTCATCCAGCCTGTAAGCGGCTTCCGCTGCCCGCTTAAGACGAATTCTGATTGCTTCCGGAAAGTTCCCTTTATATTTGTAATTAAGAGAATGCTCTACTGTTGCCCAGAAATTCATAGCTAATGTCCGAATCTGAATTTCAATCAGAATCTTCTTTTCGCCGCTGATCGTCTGAACGGGATAATGTGCAACGACATGGTAGGATCGGTATCCGCTCTCTTTTTTATGGGAAATATAATCTCTTTCCTCAACAATTTCAAGATCTTTCCGCTTTCTCAGCATGTTTACTACTGCCCGGATATCATCTGTAAACTGGCACATCATTCTCAGCCCCGCGATATCCTGCATGTCGCTGTGGAGCCGATCCAATTGAATGTTTTTCCGTTTAGCCTTATCGAGAATACTCGCAATCGGCTTCACTCTCCCCGTCACAAATTCGATAGGAGAATGCGAGCTTTCAAGCTCATATTCTGTTCTTAATCCCTTTAACTTAACCTTTAATTCGTCAACCGCCTGCTGATACGGAGCCAGGAACAGCTCCCATTCTCTCTCATCCATTTCCATCGCCCCCAGCATGAAATGTTCTCATTCTTTTTTTGCTTAGGTAGCAAACACTTCGGAAACCTTGCCTTCCATTTCCTCTCCGTAATTCGCATTGCCTGCTATGTTCTGAACCAGCTCATCAAGCTCCTCAAAGAATTGCTCAAGCTCTATTTCATGTTCATTTATGCGAGCCCAAACGGTTAATGAAGCTGTTCTTGCTTTTTCAACCTCTGGCCAATGTGCAGCCGGAATACTTAAGTATGTAAAATGCTCTGGGTTTTCCAATATGTATACAAATGCGAGGTTATCTGAATCTGCTAAAATTTGTCCTTTAGCCTCCAATTCAGAAGCCTCGCCGTTATAAGAATTCCCTGTCAGCACCAATTTCTCCTCTTTAACTGACGCTTCCAATACTTCGATTTTATTGTTCATTTATTAAAACTCCTTCCAATCCAAAACTACACATCTATTTTACCATACAGTCGCCGCTCTTATAAAATGGAAGCTCCATTCATCCCCGCCGCTTTTCAAACTTTTCTTGATTGCTCTGGCTGCTTTAAAGAGAGATAATAGAGAAAACATGTAATATTGGAGGATCACCATGGCTCAGCATATCGAAATTGAATTTAAAAACATGCTAACGGAAGATGAATTCAGCCGGTTAGCCATCGCATTCAGCTTTAATGAAAAAGATTTTCATGAGCAGGTGAATCATTATTTTGACACCAGCGATTTTCAAATAAAAGAAAAGAAATCCGCCCTTAGAACCCGCTATAAACATGGAAAGTGGGTGCTTACACTTAAACAGCCAGCGGAAACAGGACTTCTGGAAACCGAGCAAACTTTAACAGATGAAGAAGCAGCTTTTCTAATGGAAGAACACCAATTTCCAGCTGGTAGCGTCAAGCACCAGCTTAAATCGCTCGGAATTGCTGATGACGCCATTCGCTATTTTGGTTCCCTGACAACCTTCCGTGCTGAAAAAAAAGCAGAAAACGGCTTAATCGTTCTTGATCGGAGCCGATACTTATCTATAGAGGACTATGAATTGGAATATGAAGCAGACGAAGCTACATCAGGAGAACTGTATTTCAGCAGGCTTCTCGAAATGCATCAGATTCCTGTCCGTGAAACGAAAAATAAGGTTCGCCGCTTTTATGAACAAAAATATCGAGAATAAAGGAGATGACTCCGTATGGAAATAAAACAGTTTCAGACGATGATGGAACTACAGAACCTTCGCTCCCTTGATTTTCAATCCAATAAACAGACAGAAAGCCAATCAGCCAGCGACATGTTCAGCGACCTGCTTGATACAATGCTCCAATTTTATACCGGAACGCCGCAAGATCCGGCATCAGCTCTCCCAAACCAGCAGCGGCCGCTATTTACACAAGCGCTCCCTTCCTTAGATGAAATCAAAGCATCTTCTGTAAAACTTCCATCAGGCCCCGCTTCTATTGAGACGATTATTTCAGAGGCTTCTGAAGCGTATGGCGTGGACCCTAAATTGATTCGATCCGTCATTAAACAGGAATCCAATTACAATCCGAATGCTGAAAGCGGAGCAGGAGCCATGGGATTGATGCAGCTAATGCCTGCGACAGCAAAAGGACTTGGAGTCGAAAATCCTTTTGACCCAAGGGACAATGTTATGGGCGGAACGAAATACTTACAACAGATGCTTGCCAAGTACGATGGAGACGTCAAACTCGCTCTTGCAGCTTATAATGCCGGACCTGGAAACGTGGATAAGTACGGTGGGATTCCTCCATTTAAAGAAACACGAAATTATGTCGAGAAAATTTCAGCATCTTATTTTGCCTAGGCAAATCAGTCCATTGCGGACTGATTTTTTTATGGGAAAATGGATTTTTAAATAAAACTCAGAGCGATTTGTTTGAGATATATGAATCTCATTGTTAAAATAAGTTTATTACATGAGCAGGACAGAGCTAAAAACCCTGGCATATCACGACTGAACACACTTATTTAAGAATAATCTTACTCAGTTTGAAGAGAATTTAAGATAAAGGAGTTATCAACATGGCAGAATCTTTTACAACTCCGTATGAAGCGATTGGAAAAGAGCTTCTTTCCCAGCTTGTTGATGCTTTTTATTCCAATGTAGGAAAACATCCCTTGCTGTCACCTATTTTTCCTAACGAATTAAGCGAAACAGCAAGAAAGCAGAAACAATTTATGACTCAATACTTAGGCGGTCCCTCTTTATATACGGATGAGCATGGTCATCCAATGCTGAGAGCGCGGCACCTGCCCTTTCCTATAACAGAAGACCGAGCGGAAGCCTGGCTGGATTGTATGGACAAAGCAATGGACGAGGTTGGACTAGAGGGAGATATTCGAAATTTCCTTTTCGAGCGGCTTACATTAACGGCGCATCATATGGTGAATACTCCAGGCAGTGCGCTCGATAAGAAAGGAGAATGGAATTAATGCCTTATGGCGAGAAAAAGAATATCGGGCATTTTTTCTCCCATTGCCACGGCAATGCAAAGAAACCGCTTGAAATATATTTGTTCGTCGACCCTCTTTGTCCTGAGTGCTGGGCGCTTGAGCCCATAATTAAAAAATTGCTGATGAGATACGGACGCTTCTTTACACTGAAGCATATTATCAGCGGAAATCTGGCATCTTTAAATGCCATTAAAATGAAACGCCCTGAGAACATGGCAGCTTCCTGGGACAGCACTGCATGCCGCACTGGAATGTCATGCGACGGATCAATCTGGTTTGATAATCCAATCTCCTCTGCTTATGCACCTTCTGTTGCGATAAAAGCAGCAGAGCTGCAAGGGAGGAAATCCGGCATCCGATTCCTCCGCAAGCTGCAGGAAGTCCTTTTCACTGAAAAGCAGGATGTCTCAGATGAAAAAGTGCTTATTGAAATTGCGGGTATTACCGGTCTTGATAAAGATGAATTCATTAAGGACCTTCACTCTGAGAGCGCCGTAAAGGCTCTGCAATGCGATATGAAAATAACTGCAGAGATGGAAGTCAGCGAAATGCCTACCATTGCATTCTTCAATGAACGGGTAGAAGAAGAAGGCTTGAAAATCGCCGGCTATTATCCATATGAAATGTACGAAGAAGTGCTGTTCGAAATGCTCGGCGAAACCCCGCCGCCATCCGAACCGCCTCCGCTGCAGGTATTCCTATCTTACTTCCGATTCGTCGCTTCTAAAGAAATCGCTCTGGTTTACAACATGAGCATTGAAGAAGCCGAGCGTGAAATGAAAAAATATCAGCTTGCACAAAAAGTAGAAAAAGTGCCCGTCAAGCACGGAACGTTCTGGAGAGCATTAGACTGAAAAACCGCCATCCCCTTTGAGGATTTGGCGGTTTTTTTGGTTGCTGGTGGACGGTGATGGGGGTGTGACTTGTTTTCTGGCCGTTCCGTGACTTATTCTGGCCGTTCTCCACTCCTATTTAACCGTCCGTTTTTTTCTGTCCAACCTGCACCGTTTTCTGGCCGTTCCCAGTCATTATCTGTCCGTTCCGCCTCTTATTCTGGCCGTTCTCCGATCTTATTTAGCCGATGGATTTTTTCTGTCCAATCGACCTGGTTTTCTGGCCGTTCCCGGGCATTATCTGTCCGTTCTCCACCCTTATTTAGCCGATGGATATTTTCTGTCCAACCGACGTGGTTTTCTGGCCGTTCACAGGCATTATCTGTCCATTCCGCCTCTTATCCTGGCCGTTCCTCATTTCAATTTAGCCGTACATTTTTCCTGTCCACCAGACCTGGTTTTCTAACCATTCTCCAAAACATTCTGTCCGATTGCAGTTAGCCCTACCCAATACTTAGGCATATTCGATTGCTTCTTTACTAAATTTTTCTTATGTACAAACAATATAATACCAATGCTCATGGACTTTTCTTCGTTCTAAAAAATCAGCTTGGACATCTTCTTCAGAAGGTGGAGTTCCGTCCGGAGAATACACATAACCAGAAAAATTATCTAAGACGCCTCGGACCGTAAAGAATAGCACTTTATCTCCAGCTTTTATTATTTCATTGCCATCTGACAAAAATTGATTTCCTTTTAAAGAGTATGAGTATACGCTTTCTTTTGCTTTCACTAATTCCCCATCATAGTAAGAATGAATTGCCTCCATTCTCGCATTGTATTTAATGGAAAATTCCGCATACTGGATCATACAATTGAACGGATTAAAGAAAATTAAAGCAAGGATTAGGGCGTTCAGCATAAGCGGCAGAAAGCTTTGAACTTTATTCTCTTTAACCCTTTTCACACTATAGCGAATCGTGAAAAACAGCATGATGATAGCACCGAGCACAATAATTAAAATACCAGGGAACAGCACGGTCATGGAAAAAATAAAGCTTGAAAAGAATACACCAAGTATCTGAAACACAATAACCATAATGATCCCTATTATTAATGGAACATATATTTTATTTCTCTCTTTACTCATCCAATCGAATCTCCTTACATAATTTGTATAGCCAGTTTACCATATTTCCTCAAATCTATTTGTAACCGCTTACTTTATTAAATAAATTAAAAAAGACCATGCCGGGATAAGCATGGTCTCTTCTTGTATGTCTTAACGACAACAAAGGGGATGGGAGAAATTTTTCACGGTCAAACAAAGGGGTAAATGTTTGTTATGTGATCAATTTCACACCCTGAGTATATCAGAATATGTCGAGTTTTGACAAGTACTTAGTTCTTAATTCACAATTTCGTCACATACATATTTTATCATCTACCTTCATATACAGAAGGACGGGGGTGGTTCCAAGATGAATCCAATCATAATTACTGGGATGATCCTTCTTTTTGGAGGGGCATTCTTCCTTCAAATTCTGGGTCTGATGAATATGATTCCGGTCATCCTCTCTTCTCTCATTCTTTTTGTTATCATCGTGAGCGGTATTTATGGGATGACGCGCAAAAAAACATTTAAAGGATTTTAACTGCAGGGATTCCGCTCCGCAATTCCAAAACATGCCTAAAGAGAAAGCCGCTCCGTGATTAAAGGAGCGGCCTTTCGCTTTATTCGTTCATTAATTTCTCGAGCTCGTTCAGCTTTTCTTCAAATACTTTGCACGCTTCTTCTACCGGCTGGGATGATGTCATATCAACCCCTGCCTTTTTCAGAACTTCAATCGGATAATCCGAGCTGCCTGCACTTAGGAATTCAATGTAGCGTTTTACTGCAGGCTCTCCCTCTTCAAGAATCTGCTTGCTGAGGGCAGCGGCAGCGCTAAAGCCAGTTGCGTACTGATATACATAGTAATTGTAGTAGAAATGAGGAATCCTTGCCCATTCCAAGCCGATTTCTTCATCCACGACAATGTTCTCACCGTAATATTTTTTGTTTAAATCGTAGTACATTTTCGTCAAAAGCTCTGGTGTCAGCGGCTCACCGTCCTGTGAACGTTTGTGAATAGCATGTTCAAATTCAGCAAACATGGTTTGACGGAATACAGTGCCTCTGAATCCATCGAGATAGTTATTCAGCAAGTACATCCGCTTCTTCTTGTCATCAATCGTTTTCAGCATATAATCATTCAGCAATGCCTCATTCGTTGTTGAAGCCACTTCTGCGACAAAGATTGAATAATCGCCGTAAGGATAAGGCTGATTTTTTCTTGTGTAATAGCTGTGAACGGAATGGCCGAATTCATGAGCCAGCGTAAACAGGTTGTTCACATTATCCTGCCAGTTCATCAAAATGTAAGGGTTCGTTCCATACGTGCCTGAAGAGTACGCGCCACTTCGTTTTCCTTTGTTTTCATGAACATCGACCCAGCGGTTTTCAAAGCCCTCTTTCAAAATATCCAAATAATTTTCACCAAGCGGTGCGAGTCCTTTTAACAGATAATCCTTTGCTTCTTTATAAGGAATCTCCATCTTTGTGTTTTGGACAAGCGGTGTGTAAAGATCATACATGTGAACCTCATCAAGGTTTAGGGCTTTTTTACGAAGTTCTACGTAACGCTGCAGCAAATGCAAATTTTTCTCTACAGTTGAAACGAGGTTATCATATACCTCTTCAGGAATATTATTGCTGCTTAGTGCCGCTTCTCTTGCTGAGCTGTATTTTCTTGCAGTTGCATAGAAGTTATCTTTTTTTACTGCACCGGACAGTGTGCTTGCCAGCGTGTTTTTGAATTTTCCATACGTATCATAAACCGCTTTAAACGCATCGTGCCTTACCCGGCGGTCTTCACTCTCCATAAATGTGATAAAACGGCCGTGTGTAACTTCCACCTCTTCCCCGTTTTCATCTTTGATCGCAGGGAATTCCATATCTGCATTATTTAGCTTGCCGAAAATATCGCTCGAAGCTCTAAGTGCTTCTGTTGCCTGTGCTAGCAGAGCCTCTTGCTCAGCAGACAAAACGTGGGGACGTTCACGGTTGATTTCCTCTAGGGCGTGACGGTAAAGGCTCAAGCTTTCGCTTTCCTCCACATATTGTTTCAGTGTTCCTTCATCCATAGCTAGAATCTCAGGAACCATGTAGGACGAAATGCTGGACGCTTCTGTATAAAGACTTGCTGCTCTGTCATTTAATGCCTGGTACAGTGAATTACCCGTATCCTGATCGTATCTCATGTGTGCATATGTATATAATTTTCCAAGGCGCTCCGTAACTGAATCCTGATAGGAGAGACCTTCATATAAAGTTTGAGCAGAATCTCCAAGCTTCCCTTGATAGTCCGCAATTTTAGGAATAGCTGTTTTTAATTCCGCAAACTCCTTCTCCCAAGCCTCATCGGTTGCGAAAATGTCTTCCAGTCTCCATGTATCCTCTACCGCAATATCGCTTCTTAGCGGCAATTTTTTTACTGTTTGCTGTTCTGACATGTCTTTTCCCCCTTATCCATACTTAAGCTGAAATCAGCCTTAAACTCATCTTGTCTAAATTTTCTTATGAAGTCAATTGATTTGCCGTACATGCCTATAGGTTATGCTCAAGTGCTGAAATTAGCCTGAAAAATTCACAATCCTCATGCAAAACGTCCGTTATTTTGGATGACCACCTGATTGGTGCAAGTGTATATATGTTGTTTTTCTCCGTCCATGTTAAAAATCCTGCTTGCATCAGCCTATTTCCCAATTCATAAAGGATTTCTTCAATTGAAGGACTAATGGTCTGAAGACTGCGCCTTTTAATATGCCCTTCCGACTCGAGGAAAGAGAAATAACGGACCACTTCTTGTTTGGAAAAACCAGGACGGGTCTCTGCCCATAATAGGAGCCATGTTTTCCAAACATATGGCTCTGTTTCAATGGCAAAGTCAAATTGCGCTGGCATGAAAACGATAGGAGGGATAAGAGATAATGGAAGTCGCTTTTTCAAATAAAGCACCTTCTGCAGGGAGGTTACTTGTTTTGAAGGAGGATATTTTCTATATTTAAGGACCTTGCTTTGGAGCCAGCTGACTGGATATCCGCTTGGAGCAGAGCACTTGTGCGGAGCCAGAGAATCCATGCTTAGTTCCATCACTTCGGCTTTTGCATGAAAAATCTGCTTAGAAATAGGGAAGAATCCGGATAATCTTAGGAGCTGCTTATTTTCCGGGCAATAATACAAGAGGTAGGGAAGCGATGAATAGGGGAAATTTTTGATGAAGAACCAGTGGAAGGCATTTAGACGATACTCAGAAGCTCCCGTTCGATGAAGCTGATTCGAACCGAGAATCCAGACCGGTTCTATCTTAAGACTCTGATAGCCCCTGCTCCGGCGGATTACCTGTTCATGGGGAATGGACGAGCATTGGTATTCAATTGCATACTTCTTCTTATTAAACGTCAGCATCATATCCGGCCGCTGCCGGATTTCCGGGAGATACGGCTCCAGCTCCGCCTCCCCTTCTTGTTTCAGCCTGTCGAACAGCTGCTGCTTTCCAAGCAAGTGCCGTTCACTCTCCGGCTCCACCTCATAATGACAGGCTGTTTTTTTACGATGAGCAAAATGATACCTCTTTACCGTACCAAGCTTAAGCTCTACGCTCTGCCTGCAAGCTGGACAGTAAAATAATTCGGTACTCCGAAGCTGATCCAGCTCCTCGAATGAATAAACCTTGTTTAGTAAAGAAAATGCACCTGATTCAGTTAAAGACGTAAGCACAATCCTTCCTCCTTATAAATAGAATGCAACTACCCTTTCTCCATGTGTTTAGGCGAATCCTTCTTATATGAGAAGATTGAATTTTCGGGGTTGAAAAGGGGATTATCAGCGGTTAAAAGTCGGTATTCAAAGGCAGAGACCAAGCAGCTAGGTAACGATGCAGGTCCTTTTGGCTGGAAATAAGAAAAATATCGAAGTAGCTGGGAAGGCCATGTTTCCAGCATGAACCACAATCAAAGTGGCTCAGTTCATGAGACCGGGAAACGAAAACCATAAAAAAAGACTAACCCTTTATGGATTAGTCTTTTTCCTATATGCCCAACCTTAAAGCATCGGTGACAGCAGCCTAGCAAATGATTCAAACATCCGCTGAAAAAAGCTGCGTTTGACGAAGTCGTCCATATCCAGCTTTTTAGATTCCAGCAAGTCTTTCTCATATTCTTCTACGAGTGTCACAGTACTATCTGTTCTGTATAGGAATGCATTCACTTCAAAGTTCAGGTGGAAGCTCCTCATATCCATATTGGCGGTACCAATGGAGGCTAGCTCATAATCCACGATCACAATTTTGCTGTGCATGAATCCTTTTTCGTACTCATAAATTTGAGCTCCGGCTTCCATTAGTTCAGCGAAATAGGATCTTGATGCGTAGAAGACCAGCTTTTTATCAGGTCTTTTCGGGACAAGAAGGCGCACATCTACACCGCTAAGCGCAGCGACTTTTAATGCTGAAAGAATATCCTCATCCGGAATAAAATATGGAGATGCGATCCAGATAGAATCTTTAGCTGAAACAATCATGGAGAAAAATAAGCTTTTAATGTTTTCCCACTTATTATCAGGCCCTCCGGCGATCATCTGAACTCCGCCATTCCCCTCAGGGAATTCTGCTGGATCTGCTTTAAGATAAGTTTCCGTATCAAGCTCCTTGCCGGTCATATAGTACCAGTCCTGAAGGAAAATCATGTGCAGAGTCCGCACCTCTTCTCCTTTAACCATCAGATGTGTATCACGCCAAAAGCCAAAGAAGTCGACTTTTCCTAAATACTCATCTCCTACATTCAGGCCGCCCATAAATCCTATTTTACCGTCAATAATAATGATTTTACGGTGATTTCGGAAGTTGATTTTATTGCTTAAGAAAGGAAGAGTTACCGGAAGAAATGGCACCATTTCTATTCCTGCCCTGTGCATTTTGCTAATATATCCTTTGGAAAGCTTCCAGCTCCCCACTGCATCATACAGGAATCTGATTTTGACCCCTTCCCTCGCCTTTTCAATCAAAGCTTCCTGAAGCTGAAGCCCGATGTCATCGTGCCGGACTATATAGTATTCTAGATGAATGTACTTTTTAGCCTCTTTGATTTCCTTCAAAATCGCCGGAAACTTCTCATCCCCATTTGTTAAAATGGTTGTCTCTGATGCAAAAGAGACAGGACTGTGACTAAGATTGTGAGCCAGCTTAAACATGAGTTTCTGGTGGTCCCCCATTTGTGCTGCCCGTTCTTCATAATCGTGATGATCTCCTTCTATTTGCAAATACACCTGCTGATCGATAAGCGCTTTCTTTTCAAAAAGCCTTCTTTTTCTGACATTGCGTCCAAACAGCAAATAAAATAAAAACCCGACGATTGGAAATGCGCCGAGGACAATCAGCCATGTTAAGGTCTGATTAGGTTTTCGGTTTTCCATAAAAATGACGAAGCCGATAAAGACAATTGAAAGGGTAAATATGATACTTAATGCGGCTAAAATCCAGTCTCCCCAATAATTTTTCGTTAATAGAATAACGGCTGTTACAAATAATGAAAAAATAATGACCTGTATAAAATTTTTCATCCAATCTCACCTGACTTTTCTGCAGCTTAAGGTATAGTACGAATTACATTCCCTAAAAGTTTCGTTCGTAATCATACCCGAAATAAAATAACTTATGGCATTACTATCATACCCTTTACAACTCAAAAAAAAGAACCGATTTCTATAGAAATCGGCTCGTGAGCTTAAGCAAAATGCTTTCGGATCGTATGCAATGCGTGTTCATCCATTACCTTTTTTCCGTATTCTTCAAGCCTGTGGACCGTAACTTTTGATTGGCTTCCATATTCAGAAATAATGCTTAGTACATTTTCCATTTCCTCTGCCGCTTGTTCTTCAGTAAATTCAGCAAACAGATAGTATTGATTATTCAGCGCAAACAAGCTATTGGAAAATCCGGAAAGATTCGTTTTTGCTAACGAAATGACATCCTCAAAATCACTAAAATGTATGACATATTCCAGCTGTGGAGGCTGATCCTCACCTTCAGCAGGGGCTTTGGAGAAATGTTCATCCATTATACTGTCAATGTTGTCATCTACAGGAATTTCGTGATATTTATCATCACTGATCGGCAGCTCGAGCTTCTGTCCATCCTTCGACATCTGTGCCCTGGTGACCACTACCTCCAGACCTTTGTCCATTGCCTGAACCTGGATCCAGAGTGGTCCTTCCATCATAAAATCTTCTTCCTCGTGCACCTCATCCATCATTTCCCAGAAGAGTTCTTCACTTCGTTCACGGTTGTACCAGATTTCATCCCGGTCAAAGCCGCGTTCTTCTATATCGCCATATGAAATATAAAATTTCACGGTATGCTCATTAATGCGTTCAATTTCCATGGATTACACTTCCCTTCTTTTTTTGATGTTGAAGGGACAACTAAACCCCCGATAGTTGCACTTTCCTACACTTTACCCCAAAGCCTGGCTTTTTAACCGCCTTCTCACTTACCACAACACCCTCATATTAGTCAACCACAGCTTAGAGAATCTTGTACTCCTATTTTATGATAAATCACACATAAATGAAATAAAAAAACCCTGAAAAGAATGAAAACAGTTATTAACCTGTGATGAGGCATATTGCTTGTTGCTTTTCATATATTTGGTACAAGCACAATCCTTTAATGCGGGACAAACGGGGGTATTGGATGGAGCAGGAGTTTCTAATCTCTTTATTGATGATTATTGGCATTGATTTAATCCTGGGCGGAGACAATGCCATTGTAATTGCTATGGCCAGCAGAAGGCTTCCGGAAAAAAAGCGTCAAAAGGCGATTATTATTGGTACGCTTCTTGCCATAACTCTTAGAACCGCTCTTACAACTGTAGCCGTATATCTTCTGACAATTCCTTATCTGCAGCTGGCAGGCGGGATATTCCTTCTGTATATTTCTTTCGGTTTAATGGCTGGAAAAGAGGAGGAAAACGAAAACATTAAAAGCCATGGGAGTTTGTGGAAGGCTGTAAGAACGATTGTCGCTGCGGATGTACTAATGGGGCTTGATAACGTTATAGCCGTTGCAGGAGCAGCAAACGGCCACACCATGCTCGTCGTAACCGGACTTTTCATTTCGATTCCGGTCATAATTTGGGGAAGCAAATTTGTTCTGCAGCTGATTGACCGCTTCCCTTATTTAATTTATGTCGGAGGGGGAATGCTTGCTTACACTGCAGGGAAAATGATTTCTCATGAAGATCAGCTTCAATTTTTGGCAAGTAAACCATTGTTTCTTGAGGGAATCCCTTATTTTACCGTACTCATTTTTGTGTTAAGCGGTGTACTTATGAAAAAAATGAGAACAAGCACATAAAAGCCTTCCAATATCACTGGAAGGCTTTTATCTATCGTTTATTCGTTAACTAGGCGCTGTGCTTCACGCAGCTGATACGTACGTACTTTTCTTGGCAAAAAGCGGCGGATTTCATCTTCATTGTAGCCTACTTGAAGACGTTTTTCATCAATCATGATTGGTCTTCTAAGCAGTCCAGGATGATTCTGAATCAGCTGATATAGGTCTTGAAGAGGCATGCTCTCAAGATTAACATTTAGTTTTTGAAAGATTTTAGAACGTGTGGAAATGATTTCATCCGTTCCATCTTCTGTCATCCTTAAAATTTCTTTAATTTCATTGATAGACATCGTATCGGATAGAATGTTTCTTTCTGTATATGGAATTTCATGCTCTTCCAGCCACGCCTTTGCTTTTCTACATGAAGTACAGCTTGGTGATGTATATAAGGTTACCATGGAACTTTCACTCCTCTGTACGTAGTTTAAAATAAAATCACTTTAAACAAGTAATATCTATTGCTCATTATACTATAAAAAAGTAAGTTAGTGAATATCTTTTCCTTAAAAGTTTGACGAATTCGTTACAATTCCCTATAAATCAGTATTGTTTATATTACTTTAACATTCTGACAACTGCGCTCCAGTACCAATAAATTCATTTACTTCCTGTTTTTCGGCGTATCATACGCGTATGCATTCTCAATTAGTTTTTCTCATCGAAAATGTCGTTAGATTCTTCCTCGCTCCGTATTTTCAGTACTTCCTTCACATCTTCATAAGAACGGCCGTACCACTCTTTATCCTTATACGTATGAATGTGCTTATAGGTTTCCTTCATTGCAGAAAAAATTTCTGATTCCGGACGGTCATTTGGGGACCAGTAGAGAATTTCCATATGATTCACTTCATTGGTTGCTAAAGATCTTCTGGAATATCCGATGGAGCTTGCATGATGAAAACCTTCCCTTTGATAAAACTTAAGGCGTTTTGCCGTATCCTGATCGGAATCATCAACAGGCTCAACCTCCAAAATAATGGGTTTGTTTTTCTCTTTCAGCTTCGCAATAAGCTTATGTCCAAGACCCTCGCCGCGTGCATCTTTGGAGACATATATGTAATCGATAAAAAGAAAATCATCGAGCTCCGCATACATGAGCACATGTTTTGGCCCTTCATCCTTGTAATAAATATCGCCTCTGTCTTTCAAAAGACCTTCTATATGATCACGTGATTTCATTTCTTCAATCGGAAAATACTGGCTAAGTTTCTCGTACCAATTCATACTTTCTCTCCTGTTAAATGTAGTTGTATTGATAATTTACCCATTTTGCTTCTGCATAAACATATTATAAAGCATTTGTTTAAATTAACTGAAAATTGAATACATTTTATGTATAATAGGAATAAGGAGTTGATTGGCATGATCAGCTATTTTACTGATTTCGTTCTTTTCGCCGTTTTTGTTATCGGATTGACTGCTACAATGGGTGTTTTAGCAAATGGGATCGGGTCGGGTTTGTTCGGAGGAAAAACGAAGGATATCTTTTTTCAGCAGTCTGAGAAAACACAGAAAGGCTGGAACCGAGTAAAAAGAATAAACCGATGATCAATCGGTCTAATCCAAGCCTCTGTGCTTGTTTTTTTAGACATTCCATGGACAAATATACAGACATGAAGCAACCGCATGAATAAGATAGCATAAAAGTCAAAGAGGTGTATTTATTCATGAATGACACCGGTGTTGTTATGCCCGTATATATACAGAAACCTTCCTTCCTAAAGGCTGCAATTGAATCCATGCTACACCAGGATCTTCCTTATTTCCGCATGATAATAGTAGTGGATGGAGCTCCTGAGATGATTGGGTTTGTGGAAGAATACAGCAGAAACGATCCTAGAATTGAGATTGTAATTAATGAAACCAATAAAGGTGTTTCCAAATCACTAAACAGAGGATTTGATATTCTTTTTCAAGATCCTTCAATTAAATATTTAACCTGGGTCTCAAGTGATAACATCTATTATCCAAATTTCCTAAGCACATTAAGAACCTTTCTTTCCACCTCTCCAACTAACGTAGGTTTGGTGTACAGTTCCTTTCAGAATATTAATGATGACGGAAATACTCTCCTGACCGAAGCACAGCTTGAAATACAAAGAAACTACCAGGCCATGCCGAAAGAAAATCTGATGGACGCATGTATTGTTGGAGTTTCTTTCATGTACAAAAGTGAATATGCTAAAAATTTAGACGGCTACGGGGCTGAACCCGTTGAAGATTATGATTACTGGCTGAGGCTTACCCAATTCTGCGACATGGCGTTCATTCCTGTTGAACTTGTTGATTACCGGGTTGACTCGGAATTTAGTATTTCCGCCTCATTAAAAAATGAAAATCACCATCGCCGGTGGAGATATATGTATCACCTAGTAAGACATCAAGCAAGAGTGAGACTCCAAATCACACCGGAGCTGACAGTTGTATATGTAGGAACAGATACAGAAAATGCAGTAAAGAGAGCTGAAGATCTCTACGATCAAGTATTTAGCAATTATCATTTTAGAATCGTGGATAGATCCCCAGACCAATCTATAACGGGCACTTTAATCCAGATTTCCCATCCTCTTACTGAATTTATCTCGAACCCATTTGTAAATGAACATCAGGCACTCCTTGCTGCCATACGTTCCATCCAAACTCCTTATACATTAATCTTAGGAGATGATCTTTTTCCAACCCCAATGTTCATTCAAACTTTGATCTCTCAACTTAGGAATGCTGCTCCCTCCATTCTTTCCAGCTCCTTTACTTCAAACTATGAAAAGGTTGTTTTTCAGACAGAGCTTAATTCCGAAAATCCATTCACAAATCAGTTGTTCAGGACATTAAAGTTAAAAGAAAAACTTCAATAATGGATGCAATCCCAACAAGAGAGGTTTAAAACATGAAAATTTTGTTCACATTCTATCTTCCAAGCGGAGGGATGGAAACATTAAACCGGATAAGGGCAAAATCACTGGCGAACATGGGAATTGAATCCCATCTTCTTTACCTTTTCAACGCAGAAGGTAAGAAAAACATCATAGGTATTACTACTCATATCACAAATGATGACACGAAAATAAAAGAAATATTGGATCAAAATCAGTATGATGTAATCGTCGTTTGCACAGATTTTTATTTAATGGAAAGGGTACGGAATCTAGGTTATTCCGGAAAAATCATATATGAAGTCCAAGGTCTTGGCATACCCAGTGAAGCAACTGCAGTAGTCGATCAGGCTGTTCCTTACATCAAATCATATGCTCAAGCCATTTTATATCCGCAGACCTCACATCTTATTCGTTTATTTAATAGTAAAATCCCTGATACTCCGCAATACTGTTTTGACAATCCATTGGATATCCATGGATTTGGATATAGAAATCATGAAAAAATCAGCCAGCCAATTATCGGGTGGGTAGGCAGACTGGAACCTAATAAAAATTGGTCATTTTTTTTAGAACTTTGTTCACATTTAGTTAAATGGAATAATAATCTCCAAATATGGATGTTTGGAGATCTCAAATTGAGTGCTGATGATCAAAAGGAGGAATTTAAAAAACTTACGGAACAACTTCACCTTACCTCTCATTTGATTCATCATGAGGACGTCCCCAATCATGAAATGGCTGATTTTTATTCAAAAATTGGCGATTCCGGCGGATTTCTTAGTTCCACATCAATTCTGGAAGGATTTGGATACAGCGTCTCAGAAGCTTTACTGTGCCGTTGCCCTGTAGTAGCGACCGATTCGGATGGAATCAAAAGTTTCATTATTCATAACTGCACAGGAAAGATTAATCCTCAAGGAGACTTGATGCAAGCTGTCAATCATGCTAAAGAAATCATCATTAACACTGAGGCTAGAGAAAAAATTCGGGAGCAGGGTGTTCTCCATATTAAACAGAATTTTTCACCCGAAAAGTATGGGAATTCTTTTAATGTTATGCTCAGATCCCTTGGAATCATTGGACCATAACATTAATGAATTGGAGAGAAGCAGAACTTACGGTAGCACTTTTTTTGTAATGCTCTAACAAACATGCCCGCTGTGATAAGCTCTTCTGACGTTCAGTTTCCTCATAGGCGATCCTCCTCATAGCTTTTTTTGAGCATCAGCCTTAACCTGGTTTCTCTGAGAGATTTCATACTCTGTTCAATTCAATATGTTTTTCAAAACAATCAGCTTTACACAAACAATTAAGGATCACTTTCATCCAACCTAATCGAAAGGAGAAAAAACCCGCCGAGAGTATTTCAATTTTAAACTAGCATAAAAAATGACACACTATAAAACACCTTTGAAATGGTTACACCACCACTACTATTCGAAGGTGTTTTTGCGTGGGCAAAAACACCTATTCTAGTGAAATCAAATGGGTGTAATTCGAAATAAGTTAACACGAATTTATCGACCAAACAGCTAATGGATAAATATGAAAAAAATTAATTTTCAAATTAAAACTTAGATACGGTGGCATAGAAATGGAGAAATCCATCGGTTTGATCAGCTGATTGGAAAATAGAACTCCTATAAACATGAATCTGATACTACCACAGAAGAGAAACGAAGGAACCGTCAGATCTTCCATTTAAAGATGGAGAATGAAATCATAATAAAGTACTTGAAAGGATGTGTTTACAGATGCATATCAGAACGCTGTAACGGAAAATAAAGCAGTAAGCAGGATGTCTAGAAGGGGAAATTGTTGGGTCATGCCGTGATTGATTTCTTCCAATCTCATTTAAAAACCGAGGAGTTCTAAGACTGCAAGATCCATCCATTCCTTTTCCAACGTAATATCAATATTTTCGAGGATATTCTTTACTACAACGAAAGAATCCAAGCAAAATTAGGCCACCTGACCCTTTTTGAATTTCGAGTCACGGCAGCCTATTAGGGTGTTTTAAATGTTTCTCAGTTCGCTACGGTAGTGCTATTAGCCAAATAAATTAGGAATGAAGTGAAAGATGCGAGAGTTCTGTGGGAATTGAGGGACAGGTTATATTCCGTATGCCCTGCGACGAAAATCCAAGCCCCTGCCACTCGGCAAGCTCGAAATACGCCATACCATAACTCTATTTAATACAACAAAGCTTGCAAAAACACCATTTATTTTAAAGTCACTAATTAAAAATTCTCTTTTTTACAGAACAGCAGGCAGAACCGTAAATTCTGACTGGAGAACTCTTTGATTTTGCACAAGATTCCCGGATTCATCCAATCCGAATACCGTCAAAATTGTTTCTTCTTCAGATGGACTGATTACACTGATTTCCAGTTCATATGCAAATACCCCAGGAATAGAAAACTCACGAATATCAACTGTACCAGCCGGCACAACGTAACCATTTACATAGAGCGGAGTCATAATAGGCGATTCAAGCGTATAGCGAAGTTCAACGACAATGGTCGCATCATCCACTAGACTAAGGTTTCTAGTATTTACAACTACCGTTGAAGCTGCCGTACCCGTTACGCGTGTATTCGTAATAACCCCTGTAAAATAGTTCATTTTTCATTTCACCTACTATTCTTAATCTGTGTAAGCAACAGCATTAAAACTTTCAGGGCCAACCCGGGTTACTCCAAGCCCAGTTACACTGAGAAACATCGTGTACGTTACAGGTCCTCCTGCTGGTACATTGAAATCTGATCCGCTGAACGATAAAACTTGAGGCCCTATAATGTTTAAATCAAGAGTCTGTGCAGCAGAATAAACAGCCAAATCCGAGGGGGAAGTTCCTCTTACAATGGTGGCGGTAGCCTGGGCAGTAACAGGAAGCAAAGGAAGCTGCAATGAAACGGTCCCTTCGAAGGTGACACGGCTGTTTGCTCCCGCACTGCTTAAATCCAGTGTTAACTGGCCTGTCAGCTGTGGAGTCCCTGTTACCAGAACCCCAATGGAATTGGCATAGCTTGCATTTTGAGAAGTTTTGGCATCTACAATTCTAGCTATATGGATCTACTCCTTTCATGGAATTGCTATAGTTTATTAATATAAAGCAAAAGTGTCTGTATGTTTGCTGATTTTCCTGTCCATTTTATGTAAGTTGATTAACCTGTCCATTCCATGTTTAGTTACTCAGCATAACATTAACTAAGAGACAGTTAAGGAGGAGACCCTACTTGCCGATTTTTAATTTTCAGGTTACCCCCGATGGCCTGCCCAAATTCGAACCCAGTATCGCGGTTAATCTTTTAAGCACAAACTTTATGGTAGCAGTCGCAACCGATAATTCAACCGGTCTTCCGAGAACAGGCCTTTACCGTTCAGTGGATGGAGGCGCAACCTGGTCCAATTCGATTCTTCCTCTTCCAGCTCCATTTACAGGAGCGGAAGCAGCGATGGTTGCTTACGTTTTTCCAGCCACATTTGTCGTTTCTGCCCATGCATTTCCTGGTGCAGAGAGCGGTACTACACTCGTTTATAAATCAACGGATAATGGAGTGACATTTTCGAATCCAGTTGTCGTCGGACCTGGTTATGGTACGTATATTAATAATGACGAAACTAATATTACAGCGGACAACTCACAGTCCAGTCCATATTTAGGCAACATTTACGTTACCTATAATCATCAGTTTAACGTACAAAATATTGGAGGATCAGTCGCCTTTTTCAATCGTTCAATCGACGGCGGCAATACGTTTCAAACTCCTGTGCTTCTCTCTGACGAAGCCGAACAAGTGGAAAGGCCTGATGTGACCGTTGGTTTTACAGGGAATGTATATGCCGGATGGATAACAACCGACCCTGTTTCACAATTTGACATCAGAAGATCTTTGGATGGAGGCGCAACCTTTGAGCCTACGGTGATTGTATCCGATGTTGTACCAGTACCAACCGTTTTGCCTGTTCCAGGATACGCCTTCAGGGTACTGACATTCGCCAATTTAGGAACCGATAATTCAGTAGGAATTAACAATGGGAGCGTTTATGCTGTATGGCAGGATTTTCGACAGGGTTATTCGGATGTTTTCTTATCTAAATCATCAGACGAGGGATTAACATGGAGTACTCCAATAAGTGTAACAAACGCAATCCCTGGTTCCCAAAACTTCTTTCCTGCGATTGATGTTGACCCGTTGATTGGAACGATCAACATCATTTATTACAGCAATCAATTGGATGGATTTAACCTCGATGTCTTTACCGCAAGATCCACTGACGGAGGGCAGACCTTTGTAAACCAAAGAATTACGTCCACTTCCTTCAATCCTAACGGAACCAGTCCAACTCCTGTCCCGCTGATTGGAGATTATATAGACATTGCATGTGTTCCTGCAGGCGGATACATCGGAGTATGGACAGATACGCGAACAGGCTTTCAAAATATCTTTGCAGGATATAATACAGATCCGGTATGAATTAAAAAACACTTGGGCTGGATTTCCCAAGTGTTTTTTCAGCGTTCTCATTTAAGCGGCGTATAATCGACGCCCTCAGTATAGCGGTTGCTTGCATTCCATAGAAGAAACTCATTGATTCCTTCCTCATTTAACGCTTTTATTTGTGCTTCTACTTCAGGTTTGCCATATTTCAAATAGTTGCCCTTCCCTAAATAAGAAGCCGTGAAATCCTGCAGCCATGGACGGGAAATCGGTCTTGTTTTCAGGTCGCCAAGCTTCTCATTCTCAAGCTTTGCATATTCCTTAACGAGCTTATATGGCTCCGTATCCGGTTTTTCAATCCCGAAATATGGGCCCCAGTGGCTTGGATAAATCATGGATGAGATGACATCGACATTATCCGAAATTTTTGAGAAGTTCTGTCCGATTCCTGGCGCTTCTGGCAAGGTTGCAGAATAGCCAAAAATATCGACGGACACTTTCACACCGTACGGCTTCAGCTTCTCACGTGCATATTCCGTGAAATCTGTTACAGCCTGTACCCGTTTCTGAGTGTTATCACGGCTGTCCTTTTCGTAGTCTCCCTCACTGTATGAAAGTACTTTATCCTTCGTTTCAAAACCCTCAGGGAATCGGACATAATCAAACTGGATTTCTTTAAAACCCATTTTTGCTGCTTCAATCGCTGCCTGTACATTGTAATCCCAGACTTCTTTTACAAATGGGTTCACAAATTTAGCGCCTGTACCATTCTGCCAAACCTGTCCGTCTTTCTTATAGGACCACTCGGGCTTTTTTTCTGCCAGCACATTGTCTTTAAACACGACAATGCGGCCGATCGGATAAATCTTATGATCCTCAAGCTTTTTCATCATTGCCTTTGGATCTTTTATGTAAGCTTTGCTAATGCTGTAGAACGGAGATTTCTTATCTGGATGAAACGTAAAATTTCCGGAATCGTCTTTAACATCGATCACCATGCTATTTAATTCGGTATCGTCCATCAGTTTTATGAGGGAATCCATTTTTTCTCCGCCGGCAGATGTCCCAGTGATGTACACGCCTCTTACCGCATCTGGATATTCAAACTTGAAACCAGAATCATAAACAAATCTCGGCATGTTACCGGGCAATTTCTTTTCTGGAATGATAACCTCATTCAGTGCATGGGAAGAGCCATTGGCTGCTTGAGCAGGTTGAGCTGCGAATGCGGTTCCTGCCAAGGACATCAAGACAGTCAGAATAGTGATTTTCTTTTTATCCGATTTTTTCAAAATCCGGTTCCTCCTTAATAAACACTCTATGTAAAAAGTATAGGGAAGTTTTTCAGAGGTTGATAGAGGATATACCGCACATTATGGATAAATAAAAAACGAGCCAATCCGCCTAGTAATATCCTAAAATTTTCTATTCTCAATGCCTTGATACCTGTACAGTATAAAAAAACGCACAGACCCATCCAGGTCCGTGCGTTTTTATGAACTAAACAATAGCAGCATATTGTTTTTGATATTGAACGAACTCTTCATTTGAACACATAACGAAGTGTCCTGGTTTCACTTCACGAAGCTCCATCTCTTCTCCAGGCTGTATTTTGTGTTTAGAAGGCTCATATGCCCTTCTTACACGCGTGCGCTCGTAATCAGGATCCGGAAGAGGAATTGCTGATAGAAGGGATTGTGTATAAGGGTGAATCGGATTTTTATAAAGCTCATCTGCATCGGCAAGCTCTACTAATTTCCCATAATACATAACCCCAATACGGTCACTGATATATTTCACCATGGATAAATCATGGGCGATGAATAAAAACGTTAACCCTTTTTCCTTTTGAAGCTTTTTCAGCAGATTTACAACCTGAGCTTGAATGGATACATCCAAGGCGGAAATCGGCTCATCAGCGATAATGAATTCCGGTTCCACTGCTAGAGCGCGTGCAATCCCAATCCGCTGACGCTGTCCGCCGCTGAATTCATGCGGATAACGGTTTGCATGCTCACGATTCAAACCTACCGTTTCCAAAAGCTCAACCACCCGGTCCATCCGTTCTTTAGATGTTTTAGCAAGCCCGTGAATATCAATGCCTTCTGCAATGATTTCAGAGATCTTAAGTCTTGGGTTTAACGAAGCATACGGATCCTGAAATATCATCTGCATTTTTCGATTGAATTTCTTCAGATCGGATTTGCTCTTTTTCCCGTGAACATTCTCCCCGTCAAATAAAACTTCCCCACCTGTAGCATCATACAGGCGTATGATCGTACGGCCTGTTGTCGACTTTCCGCAGCCGGATTCTCCAACAAGGCCGAGGGTTTCCCCTCTGAAAATATCAAAAGTCACGTTATCTACTGCTCTGACTTCATTGGATTTTCCTTTATTAAAGTATTGTTTTAGATTTTTTACTTCAAGCAATTTTTCTTTTGCCATCTTATTTTCCCTCCTTCAATTCAGGGAACTGACGCATTCTCTTTTTGACCGCTTCAGGCGGTTCAACTTTCGGTGCATTTTCATGATAGAGCCAGGAGGCAACATAATGAGAATTTGAAATTTTAAAGAAAGGCGGCTGCTCTTCCAAATCAATTTTCAAGGCAAATGGATTACGGGCAGCGAATGCATCCCCCTTCGGCGGTGCAAGCAAGTCAGGAGGTGTTCCCGGAATAGAGAACAGTTCGTCTTCCTTCGAATCTAGATCTGGCATGGAACTGATTAGGCCCCATGTATATGGATGCTTAGGATTATAGAAAATCTCGTCAGCTGTACCGTATTCCACGATTTTACCGCCATACATAACAGCTACACGGTCTGCAACGTTGGCAACCACACCAAGATCATGCGTAATAAAAATGATAGATGTATCAATCTTCTTTTGTAGTTCTTTCATCAAATCAAGGATTTGCGCCTGAATCGTAACATCCAAAGCAGTTGTAGGTTCATCAGCAATCAAAACCTTTGGATTGCACGCGAGCGCGATTGCAATAACTACACGCTGTCTCATACCGCCCGAAAATTGATGAGGGTATTGCTTAAAGCGTTCTTCCGGCATTGGAATTCCTACCAGCTTCAGCAGGTCAATCGCACGGCGTTTAGCTTCTCCCCGGCTTAGATTTTGGTGACGGATAATCGGTTCCATGATTTGCTTTCCGACTGTCATAGTCGGATTTAAAGAAGTCATCGGATCCTGGAAAATCATCGAGATATCTTTTCCGCGGATTTTTTGCATTTGTTTATCTTTCAGCTTCGTTAAATCCTTACCTTCAAAAAGAATGCTGCCATTCTTAATTTCAGAGTTGCTTTCAGGAAGCAGTCTCATAATAGATTTAGTCGTTACTGATTTTCCGGAACCGGATTCTCCTACAATTGCAAGGGTTTCCCCTTTATATAAATCAAAACTCACATTACGAATGGCTTGAACTTCCCCGCCAAACGTATGGAAGGAGATTTCAAGGTCTTTAACTTCTAATACTTTTTCCATTATTGGACACCTGCCTTAGTCGCGCATTTTTGGATCAAGCGCATCACGCAATCCATCTGCAATCAAGTTGAATGCTACCATTAGTATGGCAATCATAATTGCCGGAATAAACATTTGGTATGGGAATAAGATCATACTTCTGAATCCATCATTTACAAGTGTTCCAAGTGATGCATTTGGATCCTGCAGACCCAATCCAATAAAGCTCAAGAAGGCTTCAAAGAAAATGGCATTCGGAATACTGAACATTGTATTAATGATCATAACCCCAAACATGTTTGGAAGCATATGACGAAAAATAATCTTTGCATTGGAAGCTCCCAATGTTCTGGAGGCAAGCACAAATTCCTGGTTTTTCATTCTTAATACGGAAGCCCGTACTACACGAGCCATTGTTGTCCATCCTGTAATAGTTAAAGCAATGATAATAGGAATGATACCAGGCTTTAGAATCAAAATCATAAGGATTACCACAACTAGATTTGGGATCCCCACAAGGATTTCAATAATCCTCTGCATAAAGCCGTCTACTCTTCCCCCAACATAACCGGAAATCGCACCGTACGCCACTCCAACGAGTAAATCAATCAATGATGCAACAAAGGCAATTAAAAGAGAAATTTGAGTCCCTTTCCAGATCCGGGCGAAGATGTCACGACCAAGCTGATCTGTTCCGAACCAGTAATATTCTTTAACTTGACGCGTCTCAGTCTGATAAGCATTAATAACTGTGCCATCTTTCTTCTTAAGTTGCCCATCAAATGGAAGCCAGCTTACATTTTCAATTCCTTGAATACGCGGAGGCAGATTTGCATGTTTCGTATTTTGCTCACGTGCACTGTGAGGAGTCATAAAAGGACCCGCAAATGCCATGATTATAATTAAGAACAGGACGACTAAGCTAACAATTGCGGCCTTGTTTTTTTTAATACGCAGCCAGCTATCCTGCCAATAGTTCAAACTTGGTTTTTCAATTCGTTCGCTTTTTGAAGAATCAAGCGGGGCAGGTAGGAACAAGTCCTGTGATCTCTTTTCTGTGTTTATCATTTGCTACTCCCCCCACTAACACGGATACGCGGATCAATTAATCCATATAAAATATCCACTAATAAAATGACAACTACAAACAATGTTGCGAAAAGAATGGAGGTTCCCATAATTACCGAATAATCATTCATCATGATGGATCTTACGAATGCCTCTCCAATTCCGGGAATACCAAATATTTTCTCAATAACAAGTGAACCAGTCATTAATCCGACAGCTAACGGTGCAAGTACCGTAACAACTGGAATAAGTGCGTTCCTAAGGGCGTGCTTCACAGAAATTTGAAAGCTGCTGGCACCTTTTGCTTTAGCTAATGTAATATAATCTGAATTTAATACATCAATCATCTCAGTACGCATAAAACGTGCGGCAATTGAAATCGGGAACATGGCAAGGGCAATAGTCGGCAAAACGCTGTACTCCGGTCCGTTCCATAGCATAACCGGAAACCAGCCAAGCTCACGTGCAATATAGTATTGAAGCAATGCAGCAAAAACAAAAGATGGTATAGACTTACCGACAACCGCAAAGAATGTAGATCCGTAATCGATCCATGTGTTTTGTTTAAGAGCTGCGATCACCCCCAGAAAAATACCAATAATTGTTCCAAAAAACATGGCCTGCAAACCAAGAGTGGCAGAGGGACCAATTCCTGCGGAAATGATCGTGGTTACTGGAGTGTTATTAAATTGGAAGGATGTACCCAGGTCGCCTTTCAGCATTCCGCCCATATACCTCGCATATTGTACAGGCACGGGATCGTTCAACCCATATTTTTCATTCATAATATGAAGCTGTTCCTCCGATAGTTTTTCTGCAGAGTTAAACGGGCTTCCAGGGATTAGTTTCATGAGGAAAAAGGTTGCAGATATTACAATGAACAATGTGATAATCATATAAACAATACGTTGCAAGATGTATTTTGTCATGATGCAGACACCTCCTAATTAATGCATTATTCAAGAAATTTCGACAATTTAACGATAGGTAAAAAGAGAGTATATTTCTATACTCTCTTCTACTGTTCATAGAAAAATAGTTTTTGCTATTTAATTGACTTATTCGCCTTCAATTGTTACCCATTGGTAGCTGTACTCGCCACCGATGTTGTGATGAACAAGACCTTTAACTTTTGCTTTTATAAGTACGTTTACAGAACGCTGGTAAAGTGGAGAAAGTGCTACATCCTCTTCAAGAAGAACTTTTTCTGCTTGAGCGAAGATTTCAAATTGCTTATTCAGGTCAGTCTCTTTATCAGCTTGTTTAATTAAATCATCGAATTTAGGATCAGAATATCCCATTTTGTTTTGAGCTCCGTCAGTGATCCAAAGATCCATATACGTCATTGGATTTTGGTAATCTGGTCCCCAACCGCCATTCAATAGGTCATAATCCATTTTGTCTTCAAGATCCAATTTAATTTTGAAAGGTACACTCTTAACTTCAACTGCCAAACCTTCAAGTGTTGTTTCTAACTGCTCTTTCACGAAAGAAGCTTCAAGTTTAGCTGTTTCAGTATCCTGGCTCAAATATCCAAGGGATAGTTTTGATTGGCCAAGCTCTTTTAAGCCTTGTGCCCAAAGTTTTTTCGCTTCTTCTTTGTTTGTTTCAAGATATTTGCCTGTTTCACGGAAGTCTTTTCCGGAATCATCAGCTGCAAATTCTTTTGGAACGATACCGTCAGCAACGATTGAACCGTTTTGTAATACATCGTCAACAAGCGCTTTTCTGTCAACTGCAAGTGCAATTGCGCGGCGGATGTTTTGGTTTTTAAGAGCCGGGTTCTTTTGGTTCATCTTAATCCACCATACAGATGGCTCAAGGAATCTTTGCATTTGATCATCACCCTCGTATTGAGAGATGATTGCAGCAGTTGCAAGTTTAGGAGTTTTATCTACTTGACCAGATTCAAAAGCATTTACTGATGCTTGAGGATCTTTAGAAACGTTGAATTGAATATTTTCTAGTTTTACATTTGCAGCATCCCAGTAATCTGCATTTTTCTCAAGCTTCCAAGAAGTTGCTTGAGGGCCGCCCCAATCAGTCATTTTGAAAGGTCCGTTAAATACTAGGTTTTCTGCATTTGTTCCAAATTTAGCGCCTTTTTCTTCAACAAACTTCTTGTTTTGCGGGTAGAAGGATGGGAATGCCATCAATTCTTTGAAATAAGTAATTGGCTTTACAAGTTTAACTTCAAGAGTGTGCTCGTCAACCGCTTTAACACCTAGCTCTTCAGGTTTAGCAGATTGGTCATAAACCTTGTCAGCATTAGCGATTTTGCCGATCATCATGTATGGTCCGTAAGGAGAAGCAGTTTTAGGATCTAGAGCGCGCTGCCATGCAAAAACGAAATCGTTTGCTGTTACAGGCTCGCCGTTTGTCCATTTAGCATTATCCTTAAGTTTGATTGTGTAAGTCAGCTTATCTTCACTTTCAACCGGATCTTCACTAGCAACAGCCGGGATAGCCTTTTGGTCTTTATCCAAGCGGTAAAGTCCTTCGTTAACGTTATTAATGATTTCGAAGCTTGCTGCATCCTCAGCCATAACGCTGTCCATAGAAGGAAGCTCAGCACTTTCAAAAACTTTAAGTTCTTGAGGTACAGCTGGTGTTTCTTCTTTTGTGCCATTACCGGTATCCTTAGGCTTAGTGCTTGCTCCTTCTTTATTGCCGCCGTAGCAAGCAGTCAAGAACAAACTCAGGACTAAAGTAAGTACTACTAGAAGTGAAAATTTAGAATTTTTCACTTGTTTGACCCCCTTTTATTTTCTGATAATTCTTACAAGGATTATTATACAAGCTTTTAAATATTTGTACATGTGTTTTTTTAAAAAAATTTACACAAATGCAATAATACTAATAATTCAGGCCTATAAAAATAGTTCTTTATACCTAGTTGTTTCGTTTTATATTTCAGAGATTTTTTTAAAAGTTGCTAGCTTAACCTTGACAAGCAGGGTGTCTGTAAAAAATAATTAATGTTTATGTAAAGAGAGTGTAAGATTCCCTATGCATAATGGTAAAATATAGGGATATAAATGTGTGTGCTACTTTTCAGATATAATGAACCACACACAAAATATTATGGCTATACTAGTATTATTCATAAGGAAGCGGTGATTTCAGATGAAAAAAAGCGCCTTTATTTTCCTTGGCGGGTTGACTGTCTCTGTTATTGGATGTTTTCTCTACTATAGAGAACTCACTTTGCTGGGATTTATTAATTCATCATTTATAGTTGGCGGCATACTCCTTTTTATTTCTTTATTCGGAACAGTGGCACAAAGCGGATTCTTCGACGCTGCTACATATGGGATGAGAAGGGCCTTTAAAATCAACGGAAAAGAAATGGATAAAGATGAAGCTCAGAGTATTCGTCCATTTTCTGAGCTCGTATCCTTTTCCGTTTCTCCTCTTCTATTCGCCAGTCTGGCATTGCTGGGTTTAATGCTGATCGGGCTTGGCATATACTACGTATAGTTGCACGAAAAGCATTTCTTTTTTATAATATGTATCAGTTAAATGTACCGGCGAAGATAAAGAGTAGTACACGGATCATTCATTTGCAGAGAGCCTGAGGCTGCTGGAAATCAGGCATTGAACTTCGTGGAATGGACTTTTGAGCCGCATGCCGAAATTGAAGTAGGCAATGCCGTATGTCCTGCGTTAAAGGATTTTAAGCGGCTTTCCGTTGGATCGGAGAGCAATCAGGGTGGCACCACGGTTCATTCGTCCCTTCTTCAGGGATGAGTGGGCCTTTTTTTGTTTGGCTTAACACAGAGCCATAATTTATGCAGCAGAGGAGATGTTTCTATTGAAAACCATTTTTTCAGGTATTCAGCCGAGCGGAGTTGTGACTTTAGGCAACTACATCGGCGCCATGAAGCAGTTTATTGAGCTTCAAAATGACTATAACAGCTATTTCTGCATCGTGGATCAGCATGCCATCACGGTTCATCAGGATAAAGCTAAATTGCGCGAAAGCATCCGCAGCCTTGCTGCCCTATATGTGGCGATCGGGCTTGATCCGGAAAAAGCGACCCTGTTTATCCAATCGGAAGTGCCTGCGCACGCTCAGGCAGGATGGATGCTTCAGTGTGTTGCTTATATCGGGGAGCTTGAGCGCATGACGCAATTTAAAGATAAGTCATCCGGTAAGGAAGCAGTTGCTGCAGGATTGCTAACGTATCCTCCTTTAATGGCAGCAGACATCCTTTTATACGGAACCGATCTAGTACCGGTTGGGGAAGATCAAAAGCAGCACATCGAATTAACAAGGGACTTAGCGGAGCGCTTTAACCGTAAATACAATGATATTTTCACAGTGCCTGATGTCAGGATACCAAAAGTTGGAGCCCGCATTATGTCACTTGCTGATCCTCTCAGAAAAATGAGCAAATCCGATCCGAATCAAAAGGCTTTTATTACTCTGCTTGATGAGCCTAAGCAGATCGAGAAGAAAATCAAAAGTGCTGTGACTGACTCGGAAGGCATAGTAAAATTTGATAAAGAGAACAAACCAGGTGTTTCCAATCTTCTATCCATCTACTCTATTTTCACGGGATTAACGATTGAAGAACTGGAAGCGAAGTATGAAGGAAAAGGCTATGGAGATTTTAAAGGAGATTTAGCTCAAGTCGTAGTTGACGAAATTGCTCCGATTCAGGAGAGATACTACGAACTGATGGAATCCGATGAACTTGACCGTATCCTTGATGAAGGAGCAGAACGAGCGAATCGCGCAGCGAATAAAATGCTTCGTAAGATGGAAAATGCAATGGGATTAGGAAGAAAACGCAGATAATTTGAAGATAGCTCAGCTTAGCTGGGCTTTTTTTATTCGAGCAGGTTTGAGGGAAAAAGAGCCTTTCTAAAAAGTCTTACTGAGAGGAAATGATCGAACCCCCCTGGACGTTGTGAAAGCTTTCCCAGGGGTGTAATTTTATATAGGTACTCAGAACAATTATGGTTAGGCTGATTGGAGCGGAAGGTGCGCGACTCCTGCGGGAGCAGCGGGACAGGTGAGACCCCACAGGCGCTTGCGCCGCGGAGGCTCACCGCCCGCCCCGCGGAAAGCAAGCAATCTGAAGCGGAAATCAGCCAAACCCAATCTAAATTCTAAAGGCGGAAGCGCTTATTAACAGCTCCTTTTTCCACTTATTAATTTCCTGAAATCCTCCAGTTCAGTGGCTCCAAAACAGAAATCCCCTGTTCCAAAACTCAAAAAGATGCCCGGCCGCGAGACCAGACATCACCGTTTGTTTACATCGAGTGACCAGAATCATTGGAAATCTCCACTTTCTCCGCCTTCAGCTCTGATTCCAAATGGGAATCCTTTGATGACTCTGTCATCCTCCAATAAGTAAAAAAACTAATGGCAATACAGAGAGCGACATAGACGTAAAACAGCCATTCCACTCCCATACTCTTCATCCACAAAGCAATGAATTCGGCTGTTCCACCAAAGATTGCAACGGTTAACGCGTAAGGGAATCCAACACCCAGTGCCCGGATTTGGGTAGGAAACAGCTCGGCTTTTACGATGGCATTAATGGATGTATAGCCGGTCACAATAATAAGCCCCGTCATCATAAGCAAAAACGCGCCTGCTGGATTTTGCGTTTGCTCGAGCAGCAGGAAGATTGGAACGGTAAAAATGGTTCCGAGTATCCCAAAGCACATGAGCAGCGGCCTTCTTCCAATTCGGTCTGATAGCATTCCCGCAAGCGGCTGCAAAATAATAAAGACAAAAAGGGCAGCAAAGTTGATCCAGCTTACGGTTTCTTTTGGAATGCCTGATGTATTAATCATGAATTTTTGCAAATATGTCGTATATGTATAAAATGCAACCGTTCCTCCAAGTGTCAGACCGACTACTGTCCATACTGCTTTCGGATACTTCATCAGCACCTTGAGAGTCCCTGCATTCGTTCTTTTTTCTTTCCCCATTTTTTCGAATTGATCAGACTCGTCCATGGATCTCCGCAGCCATAATACTGCAAGCGCCCCCATTGCCCCAATTACATAAGGTATGCGCCATCCCCATGAGTTCATATCAGGTTCACTTAATACTTGCTGAAGAATAATTTGAACACCCAATGCGGTAAGCTGTCCGGCAACCAGCGTGACGTATTGAAAACTTGAATAATATCCGCGGCGGCCCGAACTGGCCATTTCGGATAAATAAGTAGCAGATGTACCATATTCTCCGCCCAGTGAAAGACCTTGGAGAAGCCTAGCAAGAACAAGAATGACTGGAGCCATGACACCGATCGAACTGTAGCCAGGTGTACAGGCAATGATCAAAGATCCTGCTGCCATAATGGTGATGGACAGCGTCAGCGCAGCTCTTCTCCCATGACGATCCGCATATCTTCCCATTATGAGACTGCCGATCGGCCTCATTAGAAAGCCGACAGCAAAAATGGCTGCCGTATTAAGCAGCTGGCTCGTGGAGTCTCCTGCTGGAAAGAATTCTGCTGAAAAATACACAGCGAAAGCGGAGTAAACATACCAGTCATACCACTCGATTAGATTTCCGACCGATCCTTTAAAAATATTGCCTGTTATGCGCTTTGTACTTGCATAGTCTGCTGCTTTTGCCATATTTATGCCTCCTTGAAACGAATTTTTTTATAAAGAAAGCGCTTTATCTTCTATTATATCGTACCACCTGGAAGCTGACTGTAAGCCTAAACACACAAAAACCCCCTGCACCCAGTCTTCAGCCGGGGTTATCAGGAGGCTTGTCCATTGCATTTAATTTACTTTCGATTCGTGTTCGGTATCCCATAATTTCTCAAAAAAGGGTTGTCCTTTAACAAGATGCTCGCATAGCGACATATGCTTCGGCGACCACCCATTTACGGTTTCACTGTATAGCTTTTGGAAGACATCCTGAAATTCCATGGAACGGATTTGTTCATACTCCTGCGGATTCCATTCTGTGTACCAATATTTTATTTCTGCCGTATTTTTTGTGGTTTGGAGCTGATCCAATGCCATGAATAGAAGCTGTTTTAGCTGCCGTTCCTTACGGGTCAGTCCTCTCATGTGATCAGGGGCCAGAGACAAAATATGAAATTCCTTTTCTTCCCCATGCAGCGGCCCCTGAAACGGATAATCATCTGCCTCTACGTCTTTCACCATCTCATAGACAAGCTGTTCCTGTCTTGGAATCAACCGGCTTTTCCGTACAGGGATGCTATAGCCGATTGTGTCAATTGCAATAATTCCTTGTCCATCTGTAACGACGAAGCAGTAATCCAGTTGGATTCGTTCATGATTTTTCCGGATGTAGGCTTTTTGGTGAATGTCTTTTAGGAGGCTCTGCGGAATCTCGGAAAGATCGTTTTCGATATACCGGAACAGCACTTGATTCACCTTGAGCAAAGGAACTTGATCCAGAAGCTCAACACTGTCATCCTTTCGCCATTCGTGGAAATGGCACACGTTGTATCCATTTTCTTCTCCCTCAAACCAATTTACCCATACATCATGAAGAAACAACATTTCTTACCCCTCACCTTCTCATCTGTTTGTCAATCAGTATAGGCAGGACGAGCAAAAAATATTCCAGTTTCTGCAGATTATGGGCGGATTTTCTTTCGCCTTTACTCCTCTATATTAAGGGCCTTGATTATGCGTTCGGAAGGCGTTTTGAAAAGACTCTCCGTCATCGAACCTGTATCTTTCATATAGAATTTAACGGCATAATACCCGGCTGTATAGCCAAGCATTTTCGGGTACATTCCAAGACCGTATATCATTTTATCGAATTGCCGGTCCTCCTGCTTGAGGGACTGGTTCGGAAGGATGTGCCTTTTCCAAAATTGGCGAAGCTGAGTATCCTGATAAAGTCTGGTCCAGCTGGCTGTTTTATCCTCGCCAAGCAGTTCCCGGACGGCATTTTCAGCAAGTCCTTCCATAATGACTACATCAGCCAGCGTATAGTCCTTTTCTTTTTTCGGATCCTTGGCTAACCGGCAAATATGATGATATTCATGAATCAGCAGGGCTTTAATCTCTTCCTTAGGAACGTCTGGAGCCAGAAACAGAAACAATTTATCATGAAAAGCGAGTCCAGATTTCCCGCCGTACTCCCGCTTTATTTTCCCGTTTGATAGATCACCGGGCAAAATAAAGACCGGCGCATCCGGACCAGACCATTTCTTGCGAAGAGCTTCAAACTCTCCTTTAATGTAGGGCAGGATTTTCTCTTCCTTAATGGTTTGCATCGTCTTACGAGCAGACTGGCTATTTCGGTAAACCCCGAATGGAAGCAATGACTTTATTAGTGCTTTTTCACTCCGGTCAGGGAAGTACGGTTTCAGCTTTTTGGCAAGCCCATCCAGGCTCAGCTCTTCTTCAAACCATTGGTCCGTTCTAATTACACCCATCTTCATCCCCCCTTTTTTAATGTATGAAGGGACGGGTTAATGTGGGAAGGGAATTTTCTTTTTAACGACCAGTGTTAAATAGCAAAAAGCTGCCGATTCAATCGGCAGCTTCTAACTTACTCGTATTTTTTAAACAAGATCGTTGCATTATGACCGCCAAAGCCAAGTGAATTGCTGAGAGCCACATTCACATTTGTTTTGCGGGCTTCATTTGGAACGTAATCAAGATCACATTCCGGATCTGGATTTTCCAGGTTGATGGTTGGAGGAATGATTCCTTCCTTAATCGAAAGTACAGCGAAAATGGCTTCAACTCCGCCAGCTGCTCCAAGCAAATGGCCCGTCATGGATTTCGTTGAGCTTATTGCCACTTTTTTCGCATGGTCTCCGAATACTTCTTTAATGGCCAGTGTTTCAAATTTATCATTATAAGGCGTGCTGGTTCCATGAGCGTTGATGTAATCCACATTTTCCGGCTTAAGATTTGCTGTTTCAATTGCCTGTCTCATTGCACGGACTCCTCCTTCTCCTCCTGGAGCCGGAGCCGTAATGTGATAAGCATCGCCTGTTGCACCATAGCCAACGATTTCTGCATAGATTTTAGCACCGCGTGCAAGAGCGTGTTCAAGCTCCTCAAGCACTAGGATCCCAGCTCCTTCACCCATTACAAAACCATCACGCTCTGCGTCAAACGGACGGCTTGCTTTAGCAGGATCCGGATTGGTGGATAGCGCTTTGCTTGAGCTGAAACCGGCAAAAGCCATTTGTGAAAGCGGTGCTTCTGCTCCTCCGGAAATCATCACATCCGCATCGCCGCGCTCTATGACACGGTATGCGTCACCAATGGAGTTCGTACCTGTCGCACAGGCAGTCACTGTACATGCGTTAAATCCTTTCGCTCCCAGTGCAATGGACACCTGGCCGGCTGCCATATCAGGAATCATCATCGGCACAAAAAACGGGCTTACGCGTTTAGGTCCTTTTTCCATAAGAATCCGGTGCTGGGTTTCGAATGTTTCCATTCCTCCGATTCCGGATCCTACCCATACTCCAACCCTTGGAGCATTTTCATCTGTAATTTCAAGGTTTGCATCTTTTACGGCCATCATAGAAGCCGCTACTGCATATTGCGTAAAGCGGTCCATTTTTCTTGCTTCTTTTTTATCCATGTATTGTTCAGGATCAAAATCTGTGATTTCTCCGGCTACTTTTGCCGGATAGTCATCCGCATTTACACGCGTAAGCGGCTTGATTCCGGAAACGCCATTGATCGCATTTTCCCATGTTGTTTCAGCATCCAATCCCAGAGGACTGACAGCCCCCAGTCCAGTAACCACTACTCTTTTCTTTTCCATATAGAAGACACCTCATTTTCCATTAAAATAGTTTATCTTTTTAACGTCCCCATCTCATGGCAATGGCGCCCCATGTTAAGCCGCCTCCGAATCCTACCATGACAAGCAGATCTCCGTCTTTTATTTTACCAGCTTCCAGCTCTTCTACAATACTTAGCGGAATAGAAGCTGCGGATGTATTTCCAAATTTGTTTACTGTCTTAGACATTTTCTCAGGCGGAAGCTCAAGGCGTTCTCTCGATGCTTCCATGATCCGGATGTTCGCCTGATGAGGAACAAGCATATCTACATCGGCCTTTGTCAATCCGGCTTTGTCGAGCACTTTAACGCTGGACTCGCCCATTTGCCTAACTGCAAATTTGAAAACCTCGCGGCCGTTCATGATAATAAATTCTTCCTGGTATAAATGCTTGCCTCCCGAACCGTCTGCTCCCAAATCGAAAGAAAGGATACCTTTCCCTTCAGAAACAGGTCCAAGAATCGCTGCCCCTGCTGCATCTCCAAAAAGAACAGCCGTATTGCGGTCTTCCCAGTTTGTCACCTTAGAAAGCTTTTCAACGCCTACAACCAAAATGTTTTTGTAGACACCCGTTTCAATAAACTGTTTTCCTGTGACAAGACCGTACATAAAGCCTGCACATGCAGCACTAATATCCATTGCAGGAATTTGGCGTGCTCCCAGTCTCTCCTGTATTCGGCATGCAACCGAAGGGAACGGCTGATCAGGTGTTACGGTTGCTACAAGAATCATATCCAGTTCTTCCGCCGTAATTCCGGCATCTATCAGTGCTTTTTCAGCAGCCATGAAGGCCATATCAGATGTATCAATATCATCGCTTGCAATGCGTCTTTCCTCTATTCCAGTCCGGGTACGGATCCATTCGTCCGACGTATCCATACGTTTCTCAAGGTCGTGATTTGTAACCACATTTTCAGGGATATACCGGCCAATTCCGATAATTCCAGCGTTCATATGTGCAGCCCCTTTAGTATAGAAATTTTTAACATCATATATTATGACTTGGTACTAATTTTAGCTCATATCGTTTAATTTATCAATAAGACTAATGCATTCGTCCATGCACATTTGTCTCCCCTTCATAGATTATTATCAGCAGAACTATATTGCCGGGAAGGTGAAAAGAATGGCAAGTCCCCCAAAAAACAAGTTTGATCAGCTGATGTTTGGAAGCCGCCAGGAAAAAATCGATAAAAAAATGGATGAAGCACCTAAAGATTCGATGTCTGATTCCAATGAAGACGAAGATCAGCTTGAATACATGAAAATCATGATGCAGGTTGATGATATTATGGGGTCCCTTAAAGAAATGAAGCCTATGTTTAAAAAACTGTCACCGATGCTGGATATCATAAAAAAGAAATTCAGTGAAGAATGAAAAAAAGGCTTGAACTGCCTTTTCCGGGTTCAAGCCTTTCTATTATTTTGGCTTTGTTAAAGCATTATGCTGATCTATTAGCACCTGTTGATTGGAGCGGAAGGCGTGAGACTCCGTGCCGAGAGCAGCAGGACAGGTGAGACCCCGCAGGCGCAAAGAGCTGAGGAGGCTCACCGCCTGCCCCAGGATAAGCGAACGCCTGCTAGCTGCAATCAATAGCCAAGTCTAACAGAGCCATTATTTTAAAGCGTCCTGTTTACCTAAATCATACGCCTCAGCCATTACTTTGTTGAATAAACCAAGCAAAGGCTGGATGTGTTCCATAGACAGCTCCAGGCCAAGTTCATCAAGCTGCTGTTTTGCTTCAGGAAAATATTTCATCGCAATCTGCATAAATTCCATTTGTTTTTCGTGCTGATCCATATTATTGTATCTCCTTTATTTAAATAATCCTGCTTGTCCAGCGGGTTTCTACTACTACTATATTCGTAAATCCTCCATCAGACAAGCGCGGATGAGCCATAAAGAAAAGGATACTGCTCCATATGCTTCTTCAGTTCTTCCAGTCCCTCCTTTAAAGAGGTTTCCTGAGCGAGAGGATACAGTTCCTCACTGCGAACACCATTTCCCGGGAGATAAAATGATTGGCCTCTGAAATCCCTACTTGCCAATTCTGCGATTGTTTTAGCCGCATCTTCAATATACAATCCAGGATTATCTTTAAAAGGAGGGACTTTAAAATCTTCAGCCCTCCAATTTGTCAGCTCTTCCGTTACAGGCTGCCATGGTCCGTACATACTCCCTGCATAAACAACCGCAGTGTCGTCTCTGTCGTTTTTTCTGGCTTTGCTTCCCCTCTCAATTATGAGAAGCGGGAAATCAACTTCATCGTGATGCTTCAGCCACTCTGCTTCACAAACCGCCGCTTCACACGATGTCAAGTCAGGATTTTCTTCCACGCTAACCAATTCAATTAACGCGTTCCTTCCTACTGTCATCCACATTTCTTCCATTCGCCGTTTTTCCAGACTGTTCTTTCCATGTTCATAAACAGCAAGAACTTCAACACCTTTTTCGAGCCACTCCATGCACAGTGCGAAACCAAGAAACGTCTGAGCTCCCAATACGGCTGACTTCTTCATGGGTTCCCTCCTAATCATGATCTTCCTCTTTTTTATAAATTTTTCTGATGCAGCGAAAAGTACTTAATAACAGATTGATGGATCCGGTATGGCTGCTCGCCCAAATGCAAGATTAATTCGATTGGATAACCTTGTTCTTTTCTATGCTCTTCAAATGCTTTACTGTGTTTATGATAGGGGAATGGCGTCCCGCTCATCCGGTCCCATATCTTAACCGGAATTGTGGATTCAAGCTGTTTAAGAGAGCGAAACGAATAATGCTCCAATTCCTTTTCATCGATTTCATAGGCTGCTGCTATTTCTCTTGTAAGGCGTTTATAAAAAAGCTTATTCATCTTCTCATCCTGAAAATAGCTCTGCAGATCTAAACACGGGTTAAAGAGGCCGATTGAGCGCAGCTTCTCAGGGCTTCTTTCCATTAGCTCAATTGCCGCAAGCGCCCCTGTGCCCTCTGCCAGAAGGTGAACCTTGTCATTAATAATTTCTTTTTTAGGAAAAAGATACAGGAGCTTTTCTGCCAAATCGCTTGCTTTTGGCGATCCCCAATGGCTGCCATGCAGATTGGACTGAATGAGAGTAAAGCCTGCCTTCCTCAGAGCGGCAAGCAGCTGTTTGCGCCCTAGATGCTGCATCCAGAAACTTGTATGCCCATCCACAAAATGATTTTTATCGCCTAAAATCAATATTCCGAAACCGTTCGGCTGATAAGGAGTATGAATAACCGTCCATTCTGACTCATACTGAAAAAAACGATCATAAATTTCCATGCTGCTCACCGCCTTTCCTTTTCAGAGATGTGCCCGCTTTATCTTATGACAGAGAAAACAAATGGCGTGGGAAGGAGCCCACCCTCTCTTTAGGAAATTCTATGGCTAACGGACAAATCCTTGTCACAAATGTTTCATTTCTAACCTTTATTGTCTAATTTATGTGTGATATCATAAAAGAAGAATTGTGTGCAAATGGAGGGGAAAATTTTGCGTTATTTTTGGACGTTTTTCTGGGCGTTTCTGTTAGTACATATGCTTACCTACGTTACTTCGTCAATGGTTGGAAGCGCATACGATTTTATGACAGCGACCATTTTATCCGTTGTTGTAACCATTTTGATCTTCGCTATAGCTGCTTTGATTCCAAATGAGCCTGTGAATGATCAGCATTAATAAGCAAAAAAAGACCTTCCAATTGGACAGGTCTTTTTTATTTCTATCTTTATAGCCCCTATCACTCCGCGGCAGAAAAAACTTCTGCTCTCTGCACGTGGGCGTTCAGTATTTCACTATTTCCGCGATTACTCTTACGGCTTTCTTTTATAAGTCCACTGCCTGTTGTGATTCGATGTTTCAGGAAAATGATCGCCGGCACTCAGCTTAATTTGCTTTGGATGCATGACGTTATCTCCCGTTTCTCCAATTTCTACATAAATGCCGTTGTTCGGCGCTTTTTGGCCTTCACGAAAACGATGCTGCTGTCCCATGTCAAACCCTCCTAATCAATGTTCCTGCATAGTATGCCCGTTTAGCAGAGAATCATTTTTAAAAGAGCTTTTTGAGCATGAAGACGGTTTTCAGCCTGCTGGAAGACAGCAGATTGAGGTCCATCGATCACTTCTGCGGTAACTTCTTCTTCGCGATGAGCGGGAAGACAATGGAGAAAATGGGCGTCAGGCTTCGCAAAGTTCATCAATTCCGCATTCACCTGGAATCCCTCAAAATCCTTCAGCCTCTTCATTGACTCCTCTTCCTGTCCCATACTGGTCCACACATCCGAATACAGAATATCTGCTCCTGCTGCGGCTTTTTGTGGAGAGCATGTAAATTCAAGCTTTGAGCCGGTTTGTTTTGATATGTTTTTCACTTCTTTTATAACGGATTCATCAGCTTCATACCCTTTAGGTGATGCCAGGGTAAAATCCATTCCCATCTTTACACAGGCAATCATAAGGGAATGGGCTACATTGTTGCCATCCCCTACGTATGCAATTTTTTTCCCGGAGAAGCTGCCTTTCAGCTCCTGAATCGTCAATAAATCTGCCAATGCCTGGCAGGGATGGTATAAATCCGTCAAACCGTTAATGACTGGGACTGTAGCATGCGCAGCCAGTTCGGCGGCCTTTTCATGCTCGAATGTGCGAATCATAATCGCGTCGACGTATGACGAGAGTACCTTCGCGGTATCAGCGATGGTTTCTCCTCTTCCTAGCTGCAGATCGCTGCTGCTTAAAAACAGGGCATGCCCGCCTAGCTGAAGCATTCCAGCTTCGAAGGATACGCGTGTTCTCGTTGAAGATTTTTCGAAAATCATGGCAAGCGTCTTACCTTTCAGAGATGACTCAATCGGTGCTTTTTTCAAAGCCGCTGCCTCATTAAGAAGAGCATGGATGAGATAGGCATCCAGCTCTAAAAGGGTTAAAAAATCCTGCCCCTTCAAGCTTTGCTGTTCATTCGTTAAGGCGTGCATGCGCCCACTTCCTTTCTGCTTTGGATTGGAATCGGCCCTGCTGAAGCTGCCGCCTTCCCTTTTATATACGCTAAATACGTCTCTTTTTCTGTCAGCACCCGCTGTCCATATGCCAGTGCAGTTTTTCTCGCCGATTCGTTGCCGTTGGGGCTATACAATACACAGGATTTCAGCTGCTCTTGGCTTAAGGTTTGCGCGTCCGTCAGAAGATTCTTTTCCTTGCCGTCGTCAAACACTTTATTTAGGGCCTCTTCAAGGCTTTTGCCAATACACATACCTTCCCCTGTAGATTTCATCTCCGGTCCAAGGTCCAGTTTTTGATCATGAAGAGCATGGGTAGAGAATACAGGGAATTTTACAGCTGTAAACGCCGCATCATGGCTCTGATCGATTAATTCTCCTCCGAGAAGCGCCTTCGTGGCTGCTTCAATCAAGGAGCTTTGCACCACTTTGCTTACGACCGGTGCAGTCCTGCTTGCCCGGGGATTTACTTCCAGGACATAGATTTGCTCTCCTTCGATGATGAATTGAATATTCATAATTCCTTTGTAACCCAAAGAGAGGGCGATTAAAGAAGCATAGTCCTTTAACGTTTGAATTTGTTTTACCGAATAGGATTGAGCGGGAAGGATGGCCATACTGTCACCAGAATGCACACCTGCGCGCTCCACATGCTCGATAATTAGCGGAATCCAAACATTTTTCCCATCTGAAACAAGATCCAGCTCCGCTTCATTTCCTTCGGTGTAGTGATCAACGAGAACCGGGAATACATCCGGCCCTGCTTTTAGGAGAAGGGCTTTTAGCTGCTCTTCATTTTCTGCCACCACCATTCCCTTTCCTCCAATTACGTAAGAAGGGCGAAGAAGGATCGGAAATCCGATTTCTTTCGCTGCGGCTTCCGCTTCCTCTGCCGTAAGGGCACTTGATCCTTTTACATGGGGGATCCCGCATTCGTCAAGCAGCTGATAAAAAGCATCGCGGTCTTCCAGTTTAAAAAGCGTTTGATGATCGGTTCCAAGCAGCGTGACCCCTGCCTCTTCAAGCTTTTCGGCAAGATTTATCGCCGTCTGTCCTCCATACTGCACGATGACAGCATCCGCTTGTTCATGCTCAATTACATTCATGACATATTCAAAGGTGAGCGGTTCAAAATAGAGCCGGTCTGCCAATTCATAATCTGTACTCACTGTCTCTGGATTGCTGTTGATCATAATCGCTTCACAGCCCATTTTCTTTAATGCTTTTATTCCATGGACGGCACTGTAGTCAAACTCAATTCCCTGCCCGATCCGATTTGGTCCTGAGCCAATGATCAGGACACGTTTTGCCCCGCTTTTCTCCGGAATCAGCTCTTGTTCACCAAAATAAGCCGAATAAAAATAATTCGTTCTTGCTTCAAATTCTGCCGCACATGTGTCGACAATTTTATAGACCGCTTCAATGCCCCATTTTCTGCGAAGCTCTCTGACTTCATTCTCCTGACAGTCAGCCCATAGCGCAATGGACGGATCTGAAAAGCCTTTTTCCTTCCAGCGTGCAAGCTGTTCCTTTTCTATAACGGACGAAATGTTCATCTCCTGTTCCATTTTTATAATGGATTGGACAACAGCCAAGAAATAGCGGTCAATTTGGGTCATGCTATGAATGTCCTCCAAGGTGCTCCCTCTTCTCATGCTTTCGGCAATGGCGAAAAACCGGCGGTCATCCGCATGCTTGATGAGTTGAACAAGCTCTTCGTCCGTTTGCTGAGCTATTTCAGGGGAAAAAGCTCCTATTGTATCAAGCTCAAGAGAGTCAAGTGCTTTAAGAAACCCTGCTTCCATGTTTCTGGAAAGCGACATGACTTCTCCGGTTGCTTTCATTTTTGTTCCGAGCAGACGGTCCAGGTCTTTGAATTTATCAAAGGGCCATCTCGGAAATTTGACTGCCACATAATCAAGTGCCGGTTCAAAGCTTGCGTAAGTTGTTTCGGTTAACGGATTTTTTAATTCATTTAGGGTAAAACCGAGTGCAAGCTTTGCAGCAATCCGGGCAATGGGATAACCGGTTGCCTTTGAGGCTAAAGCGGATGAACGGCTCACCCTAGGATTCACTTCAATGACAAAGTACTGCTTACTTTCCGGATCGAGGGCAAATTGAATGTTGCAGCCCCCAATGATGCCGAGCTCTCCAATAATTTTTAAAGCCGACTGTCTAAGCATGTGGTATTCTTTGTCCGTTAGTGTCTGGGATGGGGCAACAACAATGGAGTCTCCCGTGTGAATTCCGACAGGATCGAAATTTTCCATATTGCAGATGGTGACCGATGTTCCCGCCGCATCCCGCATGACCTCGTACTCCACTTCCTTAAAACCGGCAATGCTTTTTTCCACCAGGCACTGATGAATTGGACTTGCTTCTAATCCATGAAGCAGCATTTGTTCAAGCTCTTTCTCCGTTCTGGCAATACCGCCGCCTTTGCCGCCAAGAGTATAGGCGGGACGGATAATGATGGGATATCCGATTTCTTTGGCAAAATCAGCACCCTTCGCCACATCATTTACAATCATGCTTTCAGGAACCGGCTCTTTCATGTCATGCATGAGCTTTCTGAATTGCTCCCTGTCTTCCCCTTTTTTTATGGAAGCGGCGGAGGTTCCAAGAAGTTTGACTCCAAATCGGTCAAGTACACCCTTTTCGTCCAATTCAAGTGCCAGATTTAACCCGGTTTGTCCGCCAACTGTCGGGAGCAGGCCATCCGGTTTTTCTTTTTCAATAATTTTCTCGATTGAAGATGCAGTCATCGGTTCAAAGTAGACTGTATCGGCAATATCCGGGTCTGTCATAATAGTCGCGGGGTTATTATTGATTAGAATGACTTCGCAGCCTTCTTCCTTCAAAGCGAGACAGGCCTGCGTTCCTGAATAATCAAATTCTGCTGCCTGGCCAATTACGATTGGGCCGGACCCGATAACGAGAACTCGCTTAATGGCTTGATCCTTAGGCATAGATAGCAACTCTCCCTGTCTGATTCATCATCGCTTTGTATTCATCAAAGATCCATTCGCTTTCACGCGGTCCAGGATTTGCTTCCGGATGAAATTGAACGGAAAGAATTTGTTTTTCCGGATGGAATAATCCTTCCACACTTCCGTCATTAACATTTTCAAAGCGAATTTTTAGCTCCTGAGTGCCCTTGTTTCTTTTTACAACGTAGCTGTGGTTTTGAGAGGTCATGAATACCTTTCCCGTTTCCCTGTCCAGTACAGGATGATTTGCGCCGCGATGGCCGAATGGCAGCTTTTCGGTATCCTCGCCATGGGCGAGAGCAAGGAGCTGGTGCCCTAAACAGATGCCGAGTACCGGGAAGGCACGTGCAATTTTTTTAACGGCCGATAAATACCCTGCAAGCTGCTTTGGATCACCGGGACCGTTGGAAAAAACAACGCCATCCGGATGAAGATCAAACACCGCCTCCATTTTTTCATAAGGAAGAACCGTAACCTTTTGGCCGCGTTCAATCAAAGCAGTCAGGATCGATTTTTTAAATCCAAAATCAATGAGCACGGTATGCTGGATACCATTTCCATGTGTAGACGTTTCCCCGCCGCTATGCTCCGGCAGTTTAATTGGCGGTACATTGGCTGCTGGAACTGACGTGATTTTCGCGTTCATTGTTCCGGAAGACCGGATGTTTTTCACTAAATATCGCGTATCTACATGATGCAAGAACGGAATCTTCCACTTTTTCAAATACGCTTGCAGGCTGTATACCGCTTCATAATGAGAGAACGCTTCACAGCATTCATAAAATACAGCCCCTTTAATTTGTGGTCGCTTGCTTTCAAAATCCTCTAAATTGATTCCGTAATTTCCGATAAGCGGATACGTAAATACAAGGATTTGGTTCTGATAGGACGGATCGCTTAAAACCTCCTGATAACCCGTCATACCTGTAAAAAATACAGCTTCGCCTTCCGTTTCCGGCTGAGCTTCATCTCCAAGCTCCCCTGCTAATTCCAATCCGTTTTCAAGCTTGATGTACCCTTTCATTCCATTCACCTCATTTTTGTATATTAATTAATAATTATGTATTTTTATTCATTTTTACTTAAAAAAATTTAGACGCTTGCTTTGGAATGGAGGTCAAGAACCGCTTTTAGCATGGCAACAGCCATCCTGCACTCTTCATCTGTACTATTAATAGGCGGCAGCAGGCGGATGACATTCTCTCCCGCAGGCAAGACGAGCAGCCCGTTTTCTCTAAGCTCTGAAATGATGCCGGCAACTGGACCATTCCACTCAATGCCAATCATCATTCCCTTTCCCCTAACCTCATTGACCATGGGAAGGATCTCCAGTTCACTTTTGAGGTGGTTCATTAGATTCTCTCCATTTTTCTGAACAGCATCCAGAAACCCATCTTCAAGAACGGTTTCAAGAACAGCCTTCACTGCAGCCATCGCCAGTGGATTGCCTCCAAAGGTGGATCCGTGCGAACCAGGCTGAAAGGAAGGAGTGCATTCACTTTTGCCAAGCATCGCCCCTACAGGAAATCCATTCCCTAAACCTTTGGCTGAGGTGACGATGTCAGGGGTTATTAGCCCCTCATGGGCAAACAATTTACCGGTACGGCCTATCCCTGTTTGGACTTCATCCACAATCAGCAAGCAGCCTAAAGTTTTGCAGGTTTCCTCGACTTTTTGTAAAAACGCTTCCGTTCCCGGCACGACTCCGCCCTCACCTTGAATGATTTCAAGCATAATGGCCGCGCAGTTTTCTCCATCAAGTTCATCCAGTGCACTTAGATCGTTGTATGGTAAATATTCAAAGAACGGAAGCATTTCTCCGTAGCCTGCCCTGACTTTTTCCTGGCCAGTTGCGGCCATTGTGGCAAATGTCCGGCCATGGAAGGACTGCTTGAAGGTGACAATCTTCCCTTTTCCCGTATGTTTCCTCGCAAGCTTGATCGCTGCTTCATTCGCCTCTGCACCGCTGTTGCAAAAAAATACCGCATCAGCAAACGAATGCTTCGTTAAAAGTCCGGCAGCTTCTTCCTGCAGTTCAATCCTGAATAAGTTTGAAACATGCCATACTTTGTCAAGCTGCTCCGCTACTGCTTGCTTAACAGGCTCAAACTGATGGCCGAGGCTGCACACCGCGATCCCTGAGATAAAATCTAGGTATTTATTCCCCTCCTTATCCTTAACCCAGGATCCTTTTCCTTCTTCAATGGTGAGATTCCACCGCGCATATGTAGGAAATAAAGAACTCATCCTGCTGCCGCCTCCTTGTTAGGACAAATTTTTGTACCGAAAAATTCATTATCCTTTAGAAAAGCTTTCTTTCCGTTTACGATCACCACTTCTTTAAGCGTCCCTGATAACGAATTTACTGCAGCTTCTGCTTTTGGAATCATCCCTCCTGAGATGATGCCGCTTTTAATGCAGCCTTCGATCTCAGCCGGATCCGTTTCGCAAATAAGCTCACCGTTGTTTAGAATTCCATCCACATCTGTGACAAAAAGCAGCTTATCGGCATTTAGCGCCTGTGCAATGGCAGCAGCTGCCGTATCAGCATTTACGTTCAGTGTTTCAAACGCTTCGGTAACACCTAGGGGAGCGATGACAGGAATGTAATTCTGATTCAGCAAGAGCTCAAGCACATCCGTGTTTACCTTCTCAATTCCCCCTACCAATCCAAGCAGCTCTTCGTCAAGAATCCTGGCAGTTAGGAGACCGGCATCCTGACCTGATAAACCGACTGCGGAAAGTCCCCGTCTTTGGCACTCACCGGCAAGCTGTTTATTCAGCTTTCCTGCAAGGGTCATCTGAACGACATGTAATACTTCCTTTGTTGTTTTCCGCTGACCGTTCTTAAATTCTGTCTGAATCTTCATTTGCTTTAGCGTATTGGTTATATCAGGTCCGCCGCCATGAACAAGAACGACGTTCCATCCTGAATTCTTTAAGGAATGAATGGAGGAGAAAAAAGAATCTGAAAGCTCGGAAATAATGCTTCCCCCGCATTTGATCACCACGACTGGCCTCACTGTTTTTCCCCCTTCACGTTCTGTAGCTCGCATTGATTTTCACATAATCATATGTGAGATCACAGCCCCATGCGGTTGCTTCCGCATCACCAGCCGCTAGACTCACGCGGATCATAAGGGTTTTATGCTTCAAATACTCTGCTGCTTTTTCCTCGCTAAAATCCTGTGGTTCCCCTTTGCTGAACAGACATTGTCCGCCAAGCCAGATCTCGGTTTGATCCGGATCGACGGATGCCCGGCTATGCCCAATAGCTCCAATGATCCGCCCCCAATTCGCATCTTCACCAAAAACCGCTGTTTTCACTAGACTCGACCCTACTACTTTTTTCGCGGTTTCTCTAGCTTCCTGAACGGAAGCAGCACCGGTAACCTGAACCTCAATCAGCTTGGTCGCGCCCTCTCCATCCTTAGCGATTTGTTTGGCGAGATCCTTGCAAACCTCCTGGAATCCGTTTTTGAAAACCTCCCATTGAGGATGGTCCGGGGTTAGCAAATCATTTTCTGCCATCCCATTTGCAAGCACAAGCACCATATCATTGGTGGATGTTTCTCCATCCACTGTAATCTGATTAAAAGATGTGTCTGTTGCCTCGCTTAACAGCAGCTGAAGATGAACAGAATCAATAGCGGCATCTGTGGTAATAAACCCCAGCATGGTTGCCATGTTCGGATGAATCATTCCTGAACCCTTTGCTGCCCCGCCAATCCATACTTCCTTTCCATCGATGGCAAGCTTTAATCCCGTGTGCTTAACGCCCGTATCGGTAGTAAGAATAGCTGTCTCAAAGGAATGGCCGCTTTCTTTTGTGCTTGCCGGGTTCAAAAGCGGAATTCCCTCCAGGATTTTCTCCATATTCATTTGTTCGCCGATCACCCCTGTTGAAGCAACAGCGGTCAAGTATTCATTAATACCAAACCTTTCAGCGCACGCGCGTCTCATTTGATAGGCATCCGCCAGACCCTGTTTTCCTGTGCATGCATTTGCATTGCCGCTATTAACAATCAAAGCCTGAATTTTTTTACCTGCGGAAATGCTTTCCTGTGTTACTTTTAATGGTGCAGCTTGAAAATGGCTCTGTGTATAGACAGCAGCGGCACTTGCCGGCACCTCGCTTAAAATGACGCCTAAATCTTTTTTGGAGTACCGAAGGCCGCAATGGACCCCATCTGCACTAAATCCTTTCGGCGATACGACAGATCCATGATTTACAATCGTCATGGATGCCTCCATTACTTCCTGCACATTCAACACTCCCGAACATTTATTTTTATAAGGCAGCTTAGATCAGCTGGACATGTATTCGCTTTTCTAATGACTTTATGGATACACAGGAACAAGCCTTAGCCCTGTCTGTTCATCCCATGCATTCATCAAATTGTAATTTTGAACCGCCTGCCCGGCAGCTCCCTTCATCAAGTTATCAATAACGGAGGCAATTACAACCCTGCCCGTGCGTTCATCAACTTTTAACCCAATATCGCAAAAATTTGAGCCCGCTACTTCCTTCGTCTGCGGTTCACTTCCCGGCTTACGCACTCTTACAAATGGAGCCTGCTCATAAAAAGACTGATAGCTCTCGATCAGCATCTCTGTACTGATTCCTTCGGTCAGCGTCACATACATCGTCGCCATAATCCCTCTCGTCATCGGGACAAGATGAGGGGTGAAGCTAATTGTGACAGGCTCTCCCATCCACTGGCCAAGCTGCTGCTCAATCTCAGGAATGTGCTGGTGCTCTCCAATCTTGTAAACTTTGAAATTCTCATTAAGCTCGGAATAATGTGTTCCAAGGCCTGCCTTTCTTCCAGCCCCGGAAATACCTGACTTCGCATCTATGATAATCGATGCCGGATCGATGGCATGCTGATGAATAAGCGGTGCAAGCCCAAGCAAGGAGGCCGTCGGATAACAACCGGGATTTGAAAGGACCTTCGTTTCCGTAATGTTCACCCGGTTTAATTCAGATAATCCATACACGGCTTGTTCCAGAATTTCTTCCGGCGCCGGAGGCCGTTTATACCATCTCTCATAATCGCTGCCGTTTTTAAGTCTGAGATCTCCGGATAAGTCAATCACTTTAAACCCTTTATTCAACAGCTTAGGCGTCAATTCAGCCGATACTCCTGGAGGGGCTGCGATAAACATGATATCGATTCCTTCCGCTTCGTCCACGTTTCGCAAGGGTTCATCCTCGATGCTGTTCAAATGAGGGTATACATCCGAATAGAGATTGCCTCCTTGAGAGGATGTATATAATATACATTTATCTGTATAAGGATGATTCACTAGCAATCTATAAAGCTCAATTCCTCCATAACCAGTAGACCCTACAATTCCTATGTTCAAACCATCACCCGCCGTATCATTCTTTGAATTAGTTACCATTATAAATACGCATATAAATAAAATCAACTGTATATTTATAATTTTATTGACGAACTCTGGCAAATAAGCTCCTAAACTCCTTTACAGCGGTGGTGTAAGGGACAGAGAATTTTTTTCGGGAACGATTTTAGGAGAACGAATCGTATTTATGTTTGATCAGCGCGGGAAAATTTTTTGGGGGCTGATTCTGGGAAAATCCGGGCTTACTTTTAGTGGATACGGGCCAAGTTCGAGGGTTTGCGGGCCAACTTTGGCTGAATGCGGGCCAAGTCCGGGGATTTGCGGGCCAACTTAGAAGGATACGGGACCGTCAGTTAGAAGTTATATGATCTTCTGAGCAATATCCTGGGCAGAGTGGCCGATATGTCGGTCCGAGTGAGCGATATCCCATTCAAAGTGGCCAATATCCCTGCGAATGTCCGATATCTCAATCTAAGTGAGCGATATCCCTTCTTTAGTGTCCGATATCCTTGCGAATGTCCGATATAACAGGGGCTGTGGCCGATATCCTGGCCGGAGTGGCCGATATCTCGATCTGAGTGAGCGATATCCTTTTATTAATGTCCGATATCCTTGCGAATGTCCGATATTTCAAGGCTAGTGGCCGATATCCTG
>NZ_JAQV02000025.1 GCF_000732485.2 Bacillus sp. SJS
GCATTGACAAATAAGCGATAATTGACCTATACTTTTACTCACGGTTGAGCTCCTTTTCGTAGAGTTGGGAACAAGTATGGTCCCTTCTACATTAGGAGCTTTTTTGCGTTCTGTAAAGGATCTTTCTGTTTATTATCCATAATTTTCAAGTGGTGCATCGCTAGTGTGCCTGTCCCCATGTTCTCTACTGCGTGAAAGCTTCGGCACCGCTTCTCCAAACCGTTGAGGGGCAAGGGATTGGGCCGTTTGTTCTCTGTCCCCGTTTGCGGTGAAGGAGCAGGGGACTGGCACGGTGCCTGTCCCCGAATTCTCTACTGTATGAAAGCTCCGGCACCAGAACTCAAAACTGTTGAGGGACATGGGATTGAGGCAGCCTCCCTCTGTCCCCTCATACGGTGAAGCAGCAGGGGTCAGGCGCCTGCCTTTGTCTGCAGTAAAGCAACCTGACTGACACCTGCTCGCAGCTCAAAATCCAAAAAAGCGGCGATCCCCCAAAGGACCGCCGCTTTCTTTTTTTTACTTCCTGTGCATTTTAAATTCCAGAAACAATTCGTTATAATGAGCCAGCATTTTTTTGCCGAGGTTATCGTACACTTCAAGCTTTTCTGTTGTTTCAGTATCGGGATAGAAGCGCTCATCACCGGAGATTTCTTCCGGCAAAATAGCGAGTCCTTTTTTATTCGGAGTGGAGTAGCCGACATATTCGACGTTTTGAGCGGCTACGTCCGGTTCAAGCATAAAGTTGATGAATTGATGGGCTGCTTCCCGGTTGGCTGCCGTTTTTGGAATGACCATGTTATCAAACCACAGGTTAGAGCCTTCTTCAGGAACAACGTAATCAAGCTTTTCATTTTCGCCCATGATTTCGGAGGCGTCTCCGGACCATACCACTCCGGCGGCGGCTTCTTCGTTGGCGAGAAGCATTTTGATTTCATCTCCTACGATCGCTTTGACGTTTGGAGTGATGGTATTCAGCTTCGCTTTTGCCTCCTGCAGATGTGCTTCATTCGTATCATTTAGAGAGTAGCCGAGGCTGTTCAACCCCATCCCCATCACTTCTCTCGCTCCATCTGCAAGAAGAATCTTATTTTTCATTTCCGGGTCCCACAAATCATTCCAACTCGTAATTTTCTTCCCATTCAGCATGTCAGGATTGTATACAATTCCAACGGTTCCCCAAAAGTAGGGGATCGAATATTGATTGCCCGGGTCAAAGGACAAATCCATGAATCTGGCATCAATATTTTTCAGATTCGGAAGCTTGGAATGGTCAAGCGGAATGAGCAGGCCGTCTTCTTTCATCTTGCTGATGGCATACTCAGAGGGCATGGCTACATCAAATGTAGTTCCCCCTTGAGAGATTTTCGTCATCATCGCTTCATTTGAATCGAAGGTTTGGTAAATGACTTTGATGCCTGTTTCTTTTTCAAAACGATCAATCAGCTCAGGATCTACGTAATCTCCCCAATTGTAGATGGTGAGTGTATTCCCGCCTGAATAGCCTTGGGAGCTGTTCAGCTGATTAATGGATACATACAAAATAACGGAAATGACAGCAATCGCGATAAAGGCGTTGAGCAGCTGTTTCATTTTCGGATTGCCACCCCTTTCACGCGGTTATTTCGCTGGGTAATAAAGTAATAGCCCACGACAAGCAGGATGGTCACAAGGAAAATCAGTGTGGACAGTGCATTAATCGTCAGGGAAATTCCTTGGCGTGCCAGCGAGTAAATTTCAACTGATAAAGTAGAGAACCCATTTCCCGTTACAAAGAACGTAACGGCAAAGTCATCAAGCGAGTAAGTCAGAGCCATAAAGAAGCCGGCAAAGATTCCCGGTGTGATGTATGGGAGGATTACTTTCGTGAGAACTTCCCATTTGCTTGCTCCAAGGTCTCTCGCTGCGTCCACAAGAGACGAGCTCATTTCCTCAAGCTTAGGCAGCACCATAATGACAACGATTGGTACGCTGAACGCAATGTGCGAAAGCAGCACCGAGGTGAAACCGAGCTTAATTCCAATCATCGTAAAAAGAATCAGGAAGGATGCGCCGATGATGACATCGGGACTGACAATCAGTACGTTGTTCATTGTAAGCAGCGTATTTTTCGTGCGTCTCTTTTTCACATACGTAATCGCTAATGCACCAAAAACTCCTAAAATTGTAGAAATGGCTGATGAAAGCAGGGCAATGATTAAGGTGTTAAGGACGATAATGAGCAGTCTTGTATCCTGAAAAACTTCCTTATACCAGTCTAGCGTGAATCCTTCAAATTCCCTCATGGTTCCCCCGCTGTTGAAGGAATAATACATCAGATAAAAGATTGGTGCATAAAGGATGGCGAAGACGAGAACTAGATAAAGATTGGAAAGCTTGCTGTTTTTTCTCATCTTGCGCTCCTCCTTTGGTTATTGGTTAGCAGGATAATGATCGCCATAGCGATGATCAGGAAGACCGCAATCGTTGCTCCCATTCCCCAGTCCTGTGTGACGAGGAAATGCTGCTCAATGGCAGTCCCAAGGGTAATGACCCGGTTTCCGGCAATCAAACGCGTGATCATAAACAGGGAAAGCGCCGGAATGAAAACGGCCTGACAGCCTGATTTCACACCAGAAACCGTAAGCGGAAAGATCACCTTTTTGAATGTCTCCCATTGAGAGGATCCAAGGTCTCTCGCTGCATCGATTAAAGAAGGATTCATTTCCTCAAGGGAGTTATAAATCGGCAAGATCATAAACGGTATGAAAATATAGACAGACACAAAGACAAAACTGAAGTCTGTGAATAGAATCTGCTGTCTTCCCGCTCCAAGCCATGCCAGCAGATTGTTCGCCGTACCGTATGTGCCGAAAATTCCAAGAAACGCGTAAGCTTTTAGCAAAAGATTAATCCAGGTCGGAAGGATGATCAGCAGCAGCCAGAGCTGTTTATGCTTCGTTTTCGTCAGTAAGTAAGCGGTCGGATAGGCAATCAGCAAGGAAAATGCTGTAATAAGGAATGCATACCAGAAGGAGCTCAGGGTCATCTGCATGTACACCGGTGTAAAGAACTTGGCATAGTTGGCGAGCGTCAGATTTCCTTCAATATCAAACAAAGAATAGTAAAATATGAGAACGATTGGTGCGGCTACGAAGAGCACCATCCAGAGTACGTACGGGATCAGATACAGATTGCGCGAATTAGTTTGCATGGCTTTCCCCAGCATAGGATTCCAGACGTTTATCGAATTCCTCTTCCGTTTCGTTAAATCTCATGACGTGGATCGCCTCCGGTTCAAAATCGAGCCCGATTTCATCTCCGACCGTTGCTTTTTTCGTAGAATGGACAAGCCACTCATTCCCTGCCTCATCATAGCAGCAGATTTCATAATGCACGCCTCTGAAAAGCTGGGAGTCTACCTTCACCTGAAGCTTTCCATTTTCCCTTTTTGCAATAACCAAATCTTCCGGCCTTACGATAATTTCTACAGACTCGCTTGGAAGAAACCCTTTATCCACGCACTCAAATTGCTGTCCGGCAAACTCCACTAAATAGTCTTTAACCATCGTTCCGGGAACAATGTTTGACTCGCCGATAAAGTCGGCAACAAACCGGTTAATCGGTTCATCGTAAATGTCTGTAGGGGTTCCGCTTTGCTGGATTTGCCCTTTATTCAATACGAAAATTTCATCAGACATAGCAAGTGCTTCTTCCTGGTCATGAGTAACAAAGATAAACGTTATACCGAGTCTGCGCTGCAGCTCTCTCAGCTCATACTGCATTTCCGTGCGAAGCTTTAGATCCAGTGCAGAAAGAGGCTCATCCAGTAAAATTACTTCAGGCTCATTGACGATCGCACGCGCAATCGCCACACGCTGCTTCTGCCCGCCGGACATTTCCGTGATTTCACGTGTTTCGTATCCTTCAAGATTGACAAAACGGAGTGCTTCTTTAACCTTCTCCTCAATCTGCCCTTTTTTCATTTTCTTAATGCGCAGGCCAAACGCAACGTTTTCAAAGACGTTTAAATGGGGAAACAATGCATAATCCTGGAAAACCGTATTCACCTGGCGCTTGTTGGCCGGTACATCATTGATTACTTTTCCGTTGAAATATATGCTTCCGTTTGACGGCTCCGTAAACCCGGCAATAAGACGGAGAATCGTCGTTTTTCCGCATCCTGATGGTCCAAGCAGCGTGTAGAATTTGCCGCGCTCGATTTCAAAGCTGACACTGTCCAGTACCGGTGCGGCTTCGTCATATTGCTTGGATACCCCTTCAAAACGGATAATGGTTTCGTTTTTCATAACAGCCTCCTGAATGATGATTTAAACAAACGTTTGATTATAAGTAGGAATTGGTAGCGACGAGGATAATCTCCGATGGTCCGTTGAAGTCATTTGTAATCTGGTGAGTATCTGCAGCAGAAAAATAAATTGATTGCCCTGCACTGGCACTGTAATATCTGGTGCCGATGCGAATAGCCACTCTTCCGCTCAAACAATACCCGTATGTTTCGGATGAGGAGGGTTCAAATTCTTTAAATTCCCCATTTTCCTTAAAAAGAAGACGGATCGGTTCCATTTCCTTCTCATTGGATTCAGGAACGAGCCAGTGAATTTCGTAGCCCTTCTCTTCATCTTTATACCCTGTTTGATCTTCTTCTGAATACACAACCTTCTGAATAGAATCTCCAGATTCAAAAAACTTTTCCGGGGTGCATCCCAGCACTTCCAGAATGCTGAAAAAGGTTTCCATAGACGGAGAGCTTAAATCCCGTTCAAGCTGAGATATGTAGCCTTTGCTTAAATCTGTGCGTTCGCCAAGTTCTTCCTGAGTCAGCCCGCTTTTCAGACGCAGATTTTTTATTTTTTTCCCTATTTGCATACATGACCCTTCATTCCTGTTTATAATAGGTAAACTTTCATGCGAAGAAGTTTTGTCTTACATTACTAAAAGTTTACTTTAAGCATTTTCAATTATAATACGGCCGCTCTGATTTTCAATACTAAAAGCTGAATTTCCATAAAAAAGCACACCGTTTGAAAACGGTGTGCGGAATACCATTATACTTTTTCCAAAAAATGCACGTCTCTCGTCTCAATGAGATCAGCGATTGCCTCGCGGTAAGCCTGATAGTGGGCGGATTGCATATGGGCATCAACTGCAGCCTGGTCCTTCCAGTTTTCATAAAAAACGAAGACTCCCGGATCCTCTTTTGAACGATGAAGATCATAGCTGATGCAGCCTTCCTCCGCTCTTGAAGGAGCGAGCGCCTTTTTCATTTCACCAAAGAGCTGTTCTTCTTTCCCGGGTTTCGCTTTCATAATGGCATTGATTGTAATTTGAGACATGTCCATTCCTCCTTTTTCTGTGCTTATACTATAGACCAAAACTTCCCTGAGGGATAAACATTTGCCTGCACATGCATATGTTTAGTCTCTCCCAAACAAGGTAATGCAATAATATAGCCAAACCACACTCACTAAAGAAGGAGTTTTACACATGAATCGCTTTACTATACCAAGAGACATCTTTTTTGGAGAGAATGCGTTAGAAAAACTGAAAGAGCTTGAAGGCAGAAAAGCAGCTATTGTCATCGGCGGCGGGTCTGTCAAAGAAAATGGACACCTTGATAAAATTCTATCTTACCTTTCTGAAAAAGACATTGAAACAAAGGTAATTGAAGGCATAACCGAGGAGCCGACAATCGAAACTGCACAGGAACAGGCCCAGCATCTCCGTGATTTTGAACCGGATTGGATTATCGGAGTGGGCGGCGGATCCCCTATGGATGCGGCAAAAGCCATGTGGATCTTTTATGAATATCCTGAGATTACATTTGAAGAGACCATCAAACTGTTCAATCTGCCTCCCCTTCGCAAGAAAGCTAAATTTATCGGCATTCCGACTACAAGCGGGACGGCTTCCGAGATTTCCAACCTATCGGTCATAACAGACGGGAAAACGGGAATTAAATATCCGATTGCAAGCTTTGAGCTGACACCGGATATCGCGATTATCGATCCGGTTATGGTAGAGGATCTACCTCAAAAGTTGATTGCATACAGCGGCATGGATGCTGTTACCCATAGTATTGAGTCATACGTAGCGAAGCCAAGAACGGTCTTTACAGATTCGCTTGCCATTGAAGCGGCGGAAATTCTAAAGGATCACCTTGTTTCTTCTTATAAAGGCAGCAAAGAATCGAGAGAACAAGTGCATTACGCACAGGCGATGGCAGGCATGGCCTTCTCCAATGCGGTGCTCGGAAACGTTCATAGCATGGCCCACAAGAGCGGTCCAGCGTTTGAAATACCTCATGGCTGTGCGAACGGTATCTATTTGCCGTATGTGATCCAGTTCAACCGCAACGTATCGGCTGACCGTTTTGCTGCTATTGCGAAGCGTCTTGGCTTGAAGGGCGAAAACAGCGAGGAGCTGACCGATTCACTTGTTGAGTGGGTACGCTCTTTGAACAAAGAAATGAATGTACCAAATTCCTTGAAGGAGTATGGAATTTCAGATGAGCTGTTTGAAAAGCATGTGGATGAAATGGCCAAAAACGCCATTGAAGACCCGTGCACATCAACGAATCCCCGTGAAACCTCCGAGGATGAGATGCGAAAATTATTCCATGCTGCCTACAACGGAGAAGATGTTACGTTTTAACCTGAATCCCAAGAGCCCCGGCTCTTGGGTTTTTTACTCTTCCTCTTTAAAAAGCTCAGCCAAGAGCCTTTCCCTGTTCTGGAGAAAATATTTAGTCAGACTGTAATGTTCCGTATTTTCATATTCTGTTTCTACAATCTCTCCCTCTTCAAATAACCGGATGGATGCACCGGGGTACCCAAGCAAAATGGGGGAATGGGTCGCAATAATAAACTGCGCACCCCCTTCCTTTGTCAGATCATATATCACTCTGAGAAGGGCAAGCTGCCTTTGCGGGGATAACGCTGCCTCCGGTTCATCGAGAAGATAAATGGCCCTTCCGTTCAGCCTGTTGGTAAACAGCGACAAAAAGGATTCTCCATGTGATTGGTGATGAAGGGATTTCCCGCCGTAGCTTTTAAATTCATCCTCATCTATTTCGTCAATATGGCTTGCAAACTGGTAAAAGGATTCGGCCCTGAAAAAAAACCCGTCCTGCGCTCTTGGGAGCCATGAAAGCTGTAGATGCTCTCCAAGATCCGAATTCGATGCATGAACCTCGTAGCGGTTATGGCGGCTGCCTCCTGCAGTGTGAAACCCGCATTGAAAGGCAATCGCTTCAAGCAGGGTTGATTTTCCTGAACCATTTTCTCCGCAGAAAAAAGTCACATCACTGTGAAACGAAAGTTCTGTTAAATTTTGTATTGCCGGTATGCTGAATGGGTAATAATCAGGCATAGCTCCGCTGATTGGCTTAAGCCGGATGCTTCGTAAAAACAAACCGTCCCCTCCTTTTTTGCTTCATTATATCGCAGGGGGAGCATTATTTTTTAGGAACTGGTCTTGTTTTTTCAATAATCGGGTAAAGAACCTTATAGGATAAGAGTGACAATAAAAAGAACTCATAGATAGAAAGAGGAGGAACCTGCATGTTTACATCCAGGCAAGAATTCATTGAGGAATGGAAACAAGAATCACAAGCGACTGAAAAAATCCTTCAGACACTGACAGATGAATCGCTTAGTCAGGAAATTGCACCGGGATACAATTATCTTGGCGGCCTTGGGTGGCATATCACAGTTGCCCTTCACACCATGCTTGCTCAAACCGGATTGAATTTCCAGCACCCTCCCCATGTTGAAACCATTCCTGAATCTGCATCAGAGATTGCATCTGATTACAGGAACACAAGTGACTCTATGCTTAAAGCAATCCAGGAACAATGGACGGAAGAAACGTTGAATGAAACTCGCGAATTTTTTGGAAATGAAGTACCTGTTCATGCTGTTCTGAGAACGCTGATCCAGCATCAGGCTCACCATCGCGGACAAATGACGGTATTGATGCGCCAGGCCGGGCTGAACGTACCGGGTGTATACGGCCCGAGCAAAGAGGAATGGGCGAACATGCACTCCTTGGGCTAAACCTTTAGGCTGACAGCAATACCTGTCAGCTTTTTTTCTTTCATCCGGAGGTTTGTGGTATTCTTTAGCCATACAATACAGGCGGTGATGAAGGTGAAGATTGTTGTGCTCTCCGATACCCATGTTCCTAAAAGAGCCAAATCCTTTCCGCCCCGGCTTTTAGTTGAACTTCAAACGGCTGATGCCATCATCCATGCCGGAGATCTTCTAAACACTGCTGCTTACCGCGAGTTGTGCACGTTCGGAACCGTTCATGCGGTATACGGAAACGCGGATGAGGAGGAGCTGAAACACCTGCTTCCCCGCCGTCTGCTCCTGGACATGAACAGCTTTAAAATCGGTGTTGTCCACGGCCATGAAGGAAAAGGGTCTTCAACTGAAAGGCGGGCTCTGAATGCCTTCAAAGACGAACATCTAGACTGTCTGATCTTTGGCCACTCTCATATTCCCGTCAAAAAACAGGACAAGGGGCTTCTCATCTTTAATCCGGGCTCCCCGACTGACAAAAGAAGGCAGCCCCGCTTCTCCTTCGGGCTCATCAACATTGGAGAGACGCTTCAGGCCGAACACGTTTTTTTCAAAAAAGGGTCATACTAAACACGTACATAATTCTGAGGAGGAGTACAAATGGAGACTTTTACAGTAGCATTTCATAAAGAAGACGAAACAGAGGACATGACGGTCTATAAGCTGTCTGAAGAGGATTTTGCAGCCAAAACGGAAGGCGGGACCCGCCATTTATTCGAGCTTGATACAAATGTAGGCTACTTTGTATTTTTCGATGCCGAGGATAAAAACCGCAACGAATCCTATCTTGTTCTGCAGTATGAGGAAAACGAGGAAGATCCGGTTGCATGCTATGGATTTGAATTGAAAGATTTCTACCAGTTTACAGCACTTTACTTAAATGACCTTGAATTCAGCGAAGAACAGCAGGCATCAGAAGGCGACGAGGAAGTGTACGGTCCCATTCATCACCTTGCCCACCTCATGTTCCATATCGCGGAAGCCGGAAATAAAACGGCATAAGAAAAAGGCTGCTGTCCGGCAGCCTTTTCTTATTCTTCTTCCTTTTCCTCAGGCAAATGCTCAAGGCAATAAGAGGCAACCATTGCTTCCTCTTCCTCATCCAAACCAAAGTCAAAGCTCTGTTCTGTCTCTTTTTCATAAAATTGATATTGAGTAATCCGCGCCTGCTCATTCTCCAGCAGGAAAATCACCCGCAAGTAAATTCCGTTCTCAGAATAAAGTTCATCATCCTCCGGAACATCCAAATCCAATAAAAATTCATAGCGGTCACCAGGCAAAATCCCAAACGGATCTTCAAGCAGTTCCGCTTCGTGGCTAGTAATTGTCAGCATCCTAACACCGTCCTTCCATTAATCACTTCACTCGGATTATACACAACTTGTTCCTTCAAAGAAATAAAACTGTGTAAGATAACGAAAAATCGGGAATGGACAAGTAGGTGCATCAAAAAGATGCATCCACATCGAAAGGAGCGATTCAGCTTGAGCACCAAACTAACCGAAATGGCAGCAGAGGTAGCAGGCAAATCATTCGATCCGGCCGAAAAGGAGAAAGAACATACAACAACTGGTCTTGAAGTGACACACGAGCAAATTGGCGATCATTATGCAGCAGGAACCATTGATCAAAGCATAAAAGCTAAAAACGGTGAATAAGAAAAAACGAGGGCTTCCGGCTCTCGTTTTTATATTTGAAATCGTAAGTTGTCTAAAAGGTCCTTAGGCTCCCTGTAGGATTGTCCATTATTGGGATCATGAACATCCTCAGTACTTTTCAGCAGATCAACCGCATCAGCATAGCGCAGCCATGTCTCAATACTTGAAACGACGATTCTTGCCTCTACTGTAATTAATTCAATCCCCAAAACTGAAATTCGCGCAAAAACATCGATGACAATTCCTTTATCCAATATGCGGTCCACGACTTCTACAAGGCTCGATCCATCCCTGCATTTTTCCAGCATCATCTTTACCCCCTCCTTATTTTTTACTGTGTTCTCCTAACGGGCTTTCCAATGACAAATCCGCTTACCTGATCAAGCCTGCCTCTCCAAAGTGCAGAAACGGGCGCTTTTTCCCCTTCGATGTACACATTTTTCAAATGAATGAACGCAGCGGTCCCATGGTCTCCCGCCCCTTTGCTTGCTTCATAAAAACGCTCACTCAATTTGGCCGAATGCTCATCGGTCCGCTGCTCAAATAAACTCCCAAATCCTTCTAAATAGTCGGTAGCCGAAATAAGACTCCCGGTTACTGCCTTGCCATCCACAGTTAATATCAAATCCAGCTCAAAATCGTGGCGATTGGCTGTAATCACAAGCGTTTCCAGAATGGAATCCCGTCTATAGGATTCCCGAGAATCGTCACCCATACGGACTGCCTCCCTTTAAATTAATCTCTTCAAATCAAGTGCATCAAGCAGGCCGGTATGCTCTTTCCTTGGCCGTTCTTCAATTGGGTCTGCCTTTGAGCTTAAATAAGGATCTCTCTCCCACCAGTCCAGTCCGATTTCCTTCGCTTTATCGACAGACGCCACAATCAGTCGGATTTTTATGGTCAGAAGCTCTACATCCGCGAGGTTAATCCGAATATCCCCGGCGATGACGACACCTTTATCAAGTATCCGTTCCAGTACATCGACAATTGAACTCGTTTGTTCAGACAGCACACCCTTGCCTCCCTTATACAGACTCATCATCCAGCAGCTTGCTCCACTGCCGTCTTTCCATGTCTTTAGCGCATTCATATCTTCTAATCCATTCTTCATACTGCTGCCTGTACTTATCTTCGTGAATTTCATTTTTTTCATGCCGGAGTTCAAGCATCAGCAGGTTTTTCTGGATGATTCCAACGTCATACAATTCTTTATCCGCTTCTTCCTTTACTTTTTCAGCAGCGAGCAGGAACAGCTTCAGCGGCAAAAACAGGACAGGCATCATGAGCTTTTCTCTGCTTTCAAATGAATGTTAATGAAGTTATATGGCGGCCATGGACCCGTATAGACAAACTCAGCCTGAGCCTTGAATGTTTCGTAAAGCTCTGATACAAGCTCATCAAATGAAGTCTCTTGCTCTCTTCTAATGAGATACGATCCGTTCAGCAGCATCGTTTCTGTCAAAATGTCATTCTGCCTGGAATCATCCGCAGCATCATGAAGCTTTTGATGAATGCTCTCGTCAAATTGCTTTCTTATAGAAAGAAAAAAACGTTCGGCAAGCTCTCCCTGTTTAATCCGGTCTTTATAAAGGGTGCTTTTATTGGGCTTCACTTTTTTATCGTATTCCTGCGACAGCCATTCTTTTTTTCCAATCACCTTCAGACCGACCTCTATTCTTCCTTTAAGGGATGGGAGAATTCCCTGAAGCTCGGGATAAAGGCGTTTTAGCAGACCTTCCGCCTCATTCAAGGAATGAACAATGTGCCCGAAGCTGAACGGAAAGACAGCCTCGCTGCCATCCATAAAGGAGGTGATGATCTTTTGATGCAGAAGCAGATTTTCTTTTGATGGCCTTAACAGCAGCGGAACCTCAGCGGCTGCCAGGAACAGATCCTTATATGGAATAATCAGCAATTCACGGTCCATTCCGTCAAAATAAACGCTTCTGTCCGCTTCACCGCCCGGCCCTGCCGCTATGCAAAAAACGTAAAGTCCAGCATCAGAAGTCAATCCCATTGGCCCGTCTCCCCACGATGCTTCAAATATTTTCGCGAATACGAGATGACCTCGTTTTGACTGTTTAATTTCACATCGTACACGCCCACCATCTCATCCCGCGCATACTTTCTCATATACTCTTTTTCTTCAATGATCTCCACCAATGCGCGGAACCCCTCATCATCAGGTTCAACAGAAGGAATCTTATGTGGCGGCGTAAGATATTCACTAAAAAACTGTTCAATGGCTTCAAGCGTGTTTTTCAAGTGGACCCAACCCTTTCATTTCTTCCTGTTTTTGTTAGATTTACCTGAACGCTGATTTTTATGAATTCAGTGAAGACGAAAAAAAAAAGCTTCCGCTGGACAGGAAACCTTTTACACACAAAAAAAACAGCCTTCATAATTAGGCTGTCCTTTTACTTGTCGTTATTCTGCAGGCTTAAATGTCTGGCAATCTGTTTCATGACTGGTTTCGGCTTTCGTTCCCTTATGACTGACTACGTAGATTTGCGCCGCGCCGCACTTTCTGCCTTTTTCATTGTAGACACAGTTGCCCACATCACATAACACGTCCTGAGCCACAGTTCACACCTCCCAAGCCATTTTTAAAAGGTATCATTTGTTTAGTACAACTATACCCGCTTCCGTCGATTGCAAACAAAAAACACCAGGAAGCGGCTGCTCCCTGGCTCTCCTTTTAAATCGAACGAATGGCTTCTTCTATGGATGTGTCCCCGCTGATCAGATCAAAAGACTTCTTAAACGTGTGATTCTCTGCAAGCGATGCCGCAATCACCTTCGCTACATCCTCTCTCGGAATCGAACCGCGATCAAGGTTTTCTGCTGCTGAAACCTTTCCCGTTCCCGGCTCATTCAGCAATCCGCCTGGACGGACAATCGTATAATCCAAACCGCTCCGTTCAAGCTCCTTATCCGCATAGTGCTTCGCTGCATAATACGGAAGCAGCTGCTCATTCCAATTTTCCCGGTTATGAGCCTGAAGCGCACTCACCATCACAAACCGCTGAACCCCAGTCTGTTTTGCGGCTTCAATCAGCTTTCCTGCACCATCCAAATCAATGAGGAGCGTTTTATCCGAACCTGTACTTCCACCGGAACCTGCGGTGAATACAATCGCATCACTGCCCTTCACCGCATTTTCAAGATCGGAAACCGTTCCCTCCAAATCAGCCAGTACCGTTTCAATCCCCTTCTCAGCAAAAGCATCCGCCTGCTCCTGCTTTCTCACCATGGCAATCGGAGTGTGCTCCCCGCTGTTTTGAAGAAGCTCCACCACCTGCTTCCCAATCTGACCGTTGGCACCTGCTATGATTACTTTCATCTTGCATCTCTCCTTTCAGCTGTTCTTATCATGTCCATATTGTTTCAAAAACGAGAATCCATTTCAAACATGCTGTTTGGGAGGTGTGTTAATTAAACGTTTGTTTAAGGGGTGGAGGGGTGGTTTGTCTGACGATTTTGTCTGACGAACTCACTGCTTCCCCCTTTTGTCTGACGATTTTGTCTGACAAACTCACTCTTCTCCCGTTTGTCTGACGATTTTGTCTGACGAACTCACTCTGCCCCCGTTTGTCTGACGATTTTGTCTGACGAACTCACTCTCCCCCCGTTTGTCTGACGATTTTGTCTGACAAACTCACTCTGCCCCCGTTTGTCTGACGATTTTGTCTGACAAACTCACTCTTCTCCCGTTTGTCTGACAAACTCACTCTACTCAAATCACCTGACGATTTTTGAGCTCTCCATCCAACGATGGATGACGGAAGGAATGACCTGGGATAAAATAGGATCAGAGAATAGAAAGGAAGTTTTTTACATGAACACATTGCGTATGGTTCACCCTATTGCCTGGAATATCATTATCGGAACGTTGTTCAGCCGGATGGCGACTTCGATGAGTATTCCTTTTCTGGCCATATATTTAACTAGTGAAATGGGGGTTTCAGCCTCTGTAACAGGAGCAATTATTGCAGCGAGTTCACTTGTGGGGATTGCCGCGAGCTTTTATGGGGGGTATTTGTCTGACCGGTTCGGACAAAAGCCGGTTCTGCTTATATCCATTTTCGCTTGGAGTCTCGTTTTTATCGGTTTTGCCCAGTCCTCCGCTGTTTGGATGTTTTTTGTGATGAATATGTTGAACGGTCTTTGCTGGGCCGTTTTTGAGCCTACATCCAGAGCGATTCTTTCGGACGTGACGGAGGAGAAAAACCGGCTGGTTCTTTTCAATCTCCGCTATACAGCGATCAATGTCGGTGTCGTGTTTGGGCCGATTATCGGCCTTCAGCTTGGTTCTTCTACCTCCCTTGCTCCGTTCTATTATGCAGCGGGGGCCAGTCTGCTTTATGGATTGTCGCTTGTATACATGCTTTCCGTTCATAAAATCGGAACACCTTCCACTGCGAAACCTATTGTAACGGTGAGGGAGGCATTCGGCGTGCTGAGAAAGGATACCATTTTTCTGCTGGGGCTGGTCGGTATTGTATTGTCTGTTGCGGGGTATTCCCAATTTAGTTCGACGCTGCCTCAGTACTTTGCGATGTCTCCGAAAATCGAGAATGGGGCCCAGTTTTTCTCCTTGATGCTAACGTTAAACGCAATTGTTGTGATTATGTTTCAGTATCCGCTCATTCAGTTTGGAAAAAAGTACAGTCCTATTCTTTCGATTTTGGCTGGGAATCTGCTTGTTTCAATCAGCCTGCTGACTTTTAGTCTGACGGACAGTTTATTCGGGATTCTGGGAATCGTGGTCTTGTTCACGGTTGGGGAAGTTTTGATGTTTTGCATGACGGATATGTTTGTAGATCAGCTTGCCAAACCGGGTTTGAAGGGCTCGTATTTCGGCGCCATGGGCTTCACGGGGATTGGGAGCGTTATTGGTCCATTTGCAGGGGGCATTCTGCTTGACTCCTTTGGAACGACACAGCCCATTCTTCTTTTCGGGTCTCTCGCTCTGTTGACAGCGCTTGGCATTCCTATGCTGATAAAAGTACATATATTAAGCAGACGAAAAGAAGCTGCCACTCCAATCCATGAATCGAAAGGTTATTAAAAAAAAGCCGCCCGGCAATCGCTGAGGCGGCTTCTCTAATTATTCCCCTTCAAAAACAGCCTCAAGTTCCTTTTTTTCGGCATGCATTTGAAAGTATCTTTCTGCGATGTTTCCAGAGGAAAAGCTTGTACCCTCTTGTACAAACCCTTTTATGGTCAGCGTTCCAACATATATTCCTTTCGGTTCAAGTTCCTGGCTCAGGCTATAGGCTAAATTCCGGATGCCCGCTTTCCCTATTGCCAGTGAGGAATAATCCGCATATGGATGGAGAGCAAGTCCTCCTCCTGTTAATAGGATCGATCCCCCGCCTGTTTTCTCCATGGCAGGAAGGACAGCTTTCACACTGGTTAATGCACCGCCAACGCTTACGCTGAAGTCGCGTGTCAAATCGTCGGCAGTTAAGCTTGTCGGCTTTCCAGGTGTTCCTGCGGCTGCATTATAGAGGAGGACATGGACGCTGCCAAACATTTCGATCGCAGCGGAAATTGCTTCTGATAAACTGTTCTCATCAGAAGCATCCCCCTGGAACCCTTTTGCTTCTACTCCATCTTCAGTAAGTTCGGATACGTATTGGTCAAGTGCCTCTTTACGCCGGGCAATAAGGGCTACAGAGTATCCCTCTTTTCCAAATTTTTTTGCGGCTGCCATGCTGATTCCTTCACCGGCTCCAACAATGATCATCGTTTTATTCACTGATTCCGCCCTCCTTATTTGTATATACAACCATAACGTTTGTATGTACAAATTAACACGCGGAAAAAAGGATGTCAACTGCCCACCCTTTTCCAGCTCAGTTTTTTTCAATAACGATAAAGCAAGTGCTGTCCGGAAGCCTGACAGGATTACCTGTTTCATTCGTTAGCTCTATTTTCTTCAGCAAATGCTCTTCATAGCCTTCTTGCAGATAATGTTCGAAGAGCAGAATTTCGGCTTCGCTTCCGAGAGCAGTCTTTATAAACTCTTTAAAAACCGTGGGGGTAAAGTAGCCAAACTGTTCCTGAACTTCATGCGGATAGGCTTCTTCTCCCCATGTATACGTGTAGAGGAATTCCATTGCATCGTTTACATTCAGAAGAACGGCATCCTCTCCTGCTAATGTGCAGTCGATTGCTCTCCCCTCAAAATCCTGTACATACCTTTTGAAAAAAGAAAGGCCCTTTGGATCTTTAAACCGAATGATTCTTTTTTGCTCCGCAGGTTCTGTCATAATGCCGTCCCGAATAATGATTCTCCCTTTTGGACGAAGGGCTTTCAGGGAGCTTTTTAATGCTTGAGCGATGACGAGATGATTAAACTTTTTGCCTTTGTAAGGAATATAGGAAAACATTTCATGAAGGATGGAAGAAAATACAATCGTATCTGCGCTTTCTTTTCCCACATACTGCTCGAGCTGCAAGGCATCCCCTTGCATGACTTCCCATGAGGCCTGCTCTCTTTGCTTTTTCCTTTTCAGCTCTTCTACCACATTTACAGCAATATCAATTCCAATTATTTTAGCCTCTGGATGGTACTGGGTTAACAGATCGAGCATCACCCCGCCTCCCGGACCAATATCAATCATGGTTTCTCCTATTGCGTAATCGACAATTTTTTTCTTGAAATCCTGGGAGCTGTTCATATCGCTTAAATACGTTTGTTCGTTATTCAGCCGGTCATATCCATCTTTTCTGAAATTGAACAAATCATATAAAAGCACGATTGCCCGGTCATAGAGCGGAGATTTTTCTGCCTCCTGGCAAAACTCGATCAGCTTTTCAGCTGCGGCTGAAAAGGAGAAATAAATACCCGCCATCTCCTCATGCTCGTTCAAAGCTGCGGAAATTAACTGGACATGTTCATTCTCCGGCTGCTTTCCCATCAGTAGCTCTTCAATCGAATATTCCTCAAGATAGGATTCTATTATTCTTTTTTTATATACATTAACAGTCTTTTTTCCTTTATAGTCGTAATACAGCTCCTTCATCATCGGTTCAAAGGAAATCTGGCTAAGAGCAGAATCCTGCGCCTGCTTCTCTGTTATCAAGAATATCTTGATAAACTCCTCAAAACTGAAATTATAAAGCGCGGCTTCCACATACCACATGTCAATCCTATGAAAAAAAGCATTCAGCCGGGGTTCAGCTAGAGGAATTTCCTTCACAAATTCTTTATAGACGGCTGCAAAATCCTCTCCGGAAACGGATGCATTGGTTCTAAGCCTTCTCATCCTCTCATAAAGGGTTTGCTCCCTGCTCGTTTCACCCGCGCAGATCCAAGTGATCACTTCTTTCATTTCCTCTTCAACAGATCTCCAGATACCGGGAGACACGCCTTCGATGATGCACTGGTTTAAAGCATATAAAATCGAGAACAAGTCATCCCTGCTTCCATGTGTTAGATGGATGAGAGAGGCATACCGGACTTCTCCTCTTATGTATTGTCCCGCTAATCCGTGAGTCAGGATGAGAAGGTATATGAACTCTTCCCGCTTACGATCCCTTTTTGATTTCGGCAGCTTTTCCATCTCAGAAGCATAAATTTGTGCAGATCCAATATTGTGTATGGCAAGCTGATAGCCCTTTTTCAGCCATTCACGTCTTTGGTGGGAAAGGCCGCACTTGGCTGTTTCACTCCAGATAAGCACTTCTTCCACTGCTTGTTTTTGGTATTCCGGAAGATGCAATCCATGTAGTGTAATGAGCGTTCTTTCCACATACTCCAGTACAGGGTTTTCTGTCATTTGCTCCAGCGATTCAATTTGCTCAAGATTTACATTTTTCTCTTTCGTCAGGGTTAGGTATTTCAGCCACTTGTGCTCCCGAAGCAGCAGAGTGTTTCCTGATTTAAGCTGGCTGATCGCGTTTAATGATGAAAGCACGGAATCCGCTCCTCTTTTCTATTTTTTCACCACTCTATCATACTCTAAATATTCCAATACCCGGAAATGGAATGTCCTTACGCCTATGCTCATAGACTGAGAGTATACGAAGGGAGCTGGTCCGGATGCTTGAATGGAGTGCGGCTATTGCTGCGGTGGCCTTTACGATTCTTGTTGTCTTTTTGATTATGACGCTGCGCAAGGTTATGGTTACTCTCGCTGAGACCAAAAAAACGTTAACGGATGCCAGGAGTGCTGTGAATGGCCTTACGGAGGAAGCGGAGGAACTGATTCACACCGCTAATCAAATTTCAGTTGATGTAAAAGGGAAGGTCAAAGCGGTCGATCCTCTGATTGAGTCGGTGCATGATGTTGGCGAGGTTATTCAGAACGTTACGAGTTCCGTAAAAAGAGCGACCGCTCAAAATGCGAAGCCAAAGACGATTCATATGCAGGAAAGCAAGCCTGTTCAAATTAAATTAAAGTAAGCAAAAGAGGCCGGAATTAGACGGCCTCTTTCTTGTGATCATCCGTTCTCTTTAGAAATATGTCTTTTATGTGAAAATATTCACATAGTGTTGCATTTTCAATCGGACGGAGTATACTGAAGGTAAGATATGTGAAACACTTCACATATACTTGTGAATTACTTCACAAAACATATTAGGAGGTCTTTTCTAATGAAAGTTATTGTTATTGGATGTACACATGCTGGTACTGCAGCCGTTTCAAATATGAAAAAACAATACCCTGAAGCAGAGATTACCGTCTACGAGAAAAATGATAATGTGTCCTTCCTTTCATGCGGAATCGCGCTGTATGTAGGCGGAGTGGTAGAAAAAGCGGAGAGTTTATTCTACTCATCACCAGAACAGCTAGCCGATCAGGGAATTCATATGAAATTAAAACACGAAGTAACCAATATCGATCGTCATGGAAAAGAAATCACAGTAACCGATATGAAAACGGGTGAATCCTTTAAGGATTCCTACGATAAACTTGTTGTCACAACCGGTTCATGGCCGGTCGTTCCTCCGCTGGAAGGCATTCAGCTAAATAACATTCAGCTTTGCAAAAATTACTCCCATGCTAAAACAATCATTGAGAAATCAAGGGATGCCAAGAACATCACCGTTGTCGGTGCAGGCTACATTGGAATCGAGCTTGTGGAGGCATTTGAGCATTATGGAAAAAATGTGACGCTGATTGACGGGGAAGAACGGATTTTAAACAAGTACCTGGATCCCGAATATACGGATCAGATTGAGAGTACGCTTGCTGCGAAAGATATAACTCTTGCCCTTGGACAAACCGTAACGCGGTTCGAAGGTACTGACGGCAGCGTTTCGAAAGTCATTACTTCCAAAGGCGAGTACGAGGCAGATCTTGTCATCCTCTGCATCGGCTTCAAACCAAATACCGGTTTATTAAAAGGCGAAGTTAACATGCTTCCTAACGGGGCGATTATTGTGGATGAGTATATGAGAACGAGTGATGAAAGCATCTTTGCTGCAGGTGACAGCTGTGCCATCCGCTACAACCCGACAAAGCAGCCTGCTTACATTCCGCTTGCGACCAACGCAGTCCGAATGGGCACTCTAGTTGCGAAAAATATTATGAAGCCGACGGTCCGCTATATGGGAACACAAGGTACATCAGGGATTAAAATTTATGACCTGAACATCGCATCCACGGGTGTAACCGAAACAGCGGCCTCTCATTTGAATATGAATGTGAAATCCATCACAATTAAAGAGAATGATAAGCCTGAATTCATGCCTGAGTATGATGAAATTATGCTGAAAGTAGTATATGAGGAAGATACGAACCGCATTGTCGGCGCTCAAGTTATGTCAAAGACCGATGTAACCCAAGCCGTCAACACCCTCTCTGTCTGCATCCAAAATGAGATGACGATTGATGAACTCGGCTTCGTCGACTTCTTCTTTCAGCCTCACTATAACAAGCCCTGGAACTTTTTAAACCAGGCAGGACTTCAAGCGATTGGCTAAGCCAGGGGAATCCCTGGCTTTTTTTATTCCCTGCATAAGCTTACTATGGAGGCATTTTTATTTTGCTTCCTTTAACTCTTCCCTATCTCTTATAACGGCAGGACGGATCCAGGCCACATTTTCATGGACACCGGTTTGATCTTTTAACTTCTGCTGGATTGCCTGTATGTGCTCCTTAATGGTGGAGGCCGTCATCTCGAGTTCCATTAAATGCGATTGCTGCTCCATCGTAATCTCAGCAGATCCCTCAGTCCTCATGCTTAACTTTTCCGTTAGTTCCAGAATCTCATTCATCCGGTCGATTAGAAGCTGATTCTCCGTTTCCACTTCGGCTGAGTCTCTTTTCACTTCGTTTGACTGATCGGCCAAATGATTAACAGCGGTCATGACTTCTTTAAATATCCCATTCATTTCCTGGCCTTTTTGTTTTCCATCCTGAAGAATCTCCTGATTCAAATCAAAGGCCGTCTCCTGTGACAGGATGCTTTTGTGCACATCTTCTACGATCAATTCGATGGCAATCGCACTTTCCTTGACCTGAGCCGAAAGTTTGCGGATTTCATCTGCTACAATCCCGAAACCCGCTCCATGTTTCCCTGCTCTTGCCGCTTCAATCGCTGCATTCAGTGCAAGAAGGTTCGTTTGATTGGCTATATAATCAATTGAACTCAATGCCTTGGTTACTTCTCTCATTTTTACAACAAGCGACTGATTATAGGCTGCAAATTCATCCGAAATCTCCACAATCCTTGAGAAAACCAGGCTAAAATCCGCAGCTTTTTGCATCCCGCTTTTTGATAGTACGGTGACATCCGCTGCTGTGTGGGAGGTCACTTCAATAATTGAATCCAAATTTTGAATCATCCCGTTAATTTTCCCTAAGCGGTCCCCGAATACTTGGATAATCTCCTTCTGAGAATCAATGTCCTTGACCATCTCCATAAGCTGTGTACCCACCTGTTCTGAAGACTCACTCAGCTGAGCGTTCATCAATTGAAGATGTCCGCCGTGAGCTTCCAGGTGCCTTAATTCCTCCAATGAATCCACAAAAGCAGCTTCCGCCACCGGTTCTTCCGCTTCTTTGGCAGGGACTGACTTTTTTCTGAAAAGGAAGACCAACAGCAAACTGGTCATGACCGCCGTACCCACCAAGGATGCAGCGAAAGACATCACAAAATAATGATAAAACGTAAGAACTATAGCAAAGAGGGATCCTCCTGCGATCAACGGTATCCTTGATTGAATCATATTGCAACGCTCCTTTTTTGCAGAATCCGAACAAGCTTGAAGGTAAACGGAATGCCAATCAGGTAGACCATTGAGATTTTTATGAGGTTAAAGGGCAGAATGACGAACAGCACCGCCGTCCTCATATCTTTTACCATTGGATTGAACTGGGCAAAAGAAGCTGTATACTCTTCCATACTTAAACCAAGAAGACTCATGATGGACGGCAGAATAAAATAGTAGTTAAGTGCGTACATCGCCGCTAAAAAAATAAGTGTGGAGATGCCATAGCTCGTCCAATCCAGTTTTTTACGGTAGAAATAAAACCATCCGATCAATCCCGCAATTAGAGATCCGGATATGAAATTGGCAAATTGACCCACAGGAAAACCTACATAGCTGCCATGCAGCACATACTCCACAATGTTCTTTACAAACTGAACCAAAATCCCTGCCAATGGCCCCATTGTAATTGCGCCAATCAGCGCCGGAATATCACTCAAGTCGAGAGTAAGAAAGGGCGGGAAAAATGGAAGTGGAATTTTAAAATAATACAATAGCATACTGCATGAAGCCAGAATGGCAATGGAGGTCATTCTTTGTGTTTTGGACATGGATTTATGCTCCTTTAATTTAGGAAAAGACAGCTTCATAAGCTGTCTTCTCTATCATTTATACGGTCGTCGTTTTTTTAACATGAGGTGCAAGGAGACTGACTGCCTGTTTGACAACAGCAGGGCTTGAGCTTTTAATTCCTTTGAATTTTCGGCCCTCCTCTACTTCATGAACCCCGAAGCCTTCCATATCAAATGCTACCATCATCGACTTAAACATCGGTGAATCAATGACAAGGAACCATTCTCTCATTAATTCGCTTTTAGGAGGCAGTGCAATATAATCAATTCCATCTGCCGGGTCCATGTCTGCATCGTTTTCCCCGAATATATGAACCTGAGAAAATTCCGTCATCGCTTGAAAACGATCGAGTACATTTTTTGCACGGGAAAACTTTTGAAAGCCCGCGTATACATTTCCTTTAAGCTTTTTGGTCAAAACCATATTTTCCATCATTAAGCACATGTACTCAAGTTGCGGTACACTCGTTTCGTATTTTAAGGATTGAGCATTGAGCCTTGACAGAGGGGCATTTTCCAGCCGTTCTGTTTCGCCCTCTACCGCTCCGAAACATTCTTGGAAAAGAGACAATTTTTGCAATGCCATCATTATATTCCTCCTCAAATTTACCCTTTTAGGTCTATGTATCTAATTAAATAGTATTATAAACTATAAAAATTATTATATCCACTTCTAACGTTCTGGTCTTTTAGTTCTATTTTTAGCAGCTTGCAAAAAGCATTCAAAACTATTAAGGAAAATAGCCCCCACTTCCTAAGACCAAGTTTGGTTTCGCCTTGCAGGGGAATGAGTTAAAGTGGAAGAGGAAGTATGGTAAGGAGGGCATTGGGTGAAAAAGAAAGCAGGGCTTGTGATTTTGGGCGTTTCCATTCTTTTTTTGCTTATTACGATCATGCAAAAGGATGATGAAAAAAACACGGATTTCATCAATGTAAAAGAGTATGGAGCCGCAGGTGACGGAATCAAGGATGATACAAAAGCCATTCAGAAGGCATTGAAGGCCGGACCTCATAAAAAAGTGTTTTTTCCAAAAGGAAAGTATAAGGTGAGCGATGACTTGACCGTAAAAGGATATACAGAGGTTTACGGAGATCACGCTGGAATCTTTGCTGACTCCGGGTTAGCATCCGTTATCCGCATAAAAGGAGATCACGTCCATATTCACGATCTGACAGTGGATGGCAAGGCGAAGGCCCTTAGAGGCATTACTGTTGAGGCAGGTTCTTCTTATGCTCATATTTCGAAAAGCGTACTCCAAAACTTCAACCAGCCGGAGGAACCTAAGAAGCTTTCCCGGCAAACGGTAAGTGCTGTCAGGATTGAGGGCGGGACAAATCATACGACAGTAGATAAAAGCAGGATTTTCAATGTGATGGCCCGCAACCCGATTGAGGGCTGGAATCACCAAGTATCCCGCGGTATTCTGATCAGCCCGTCTTCAAAGGAGCAGACAGCAGCGAAAAATGTGACGATTTCCAACTCCTCATTCTCAAGCATTGGACCAAAGGATGACGGAGATGGCATTGTCGTTCAAGGATTTAAAGAAAAAGTGAACGTGAACATCCTTGCCAACACATTTACCAATATCCATAAAAGAGCCATTAAAATACAGTCTCCCGGAGCTATCATCAAAAAGAATATCATTTACAACAGCTTCCGGAAAAACAACTATTATACGACCTACTACGATCCGAAAAAATATGATATGTGGGCGGCCATTTCGATTTACGCCGACCACACCGTAATTCAGCAGAACTCCATCAGCGGTGCCGGTGACTATGGAAGAATCATCGATGTCGCCAATGCAAGCCATGTTAAAATCGATTCGAATTACATTCAAAATGGCAGCAGGGCCAACTACAGCGACTCCTCTGTGGTATCGATTACATCCGAGAAAAAACGTGATGCCGCATACATCACTGTTTCCAACAATACTCTTGCAAATGGACGCTACGGAATCTTTGCCGGCAAAAACATAAAAGGCATTAAGGTCTTAAACAATCGTCCGATCAATGTAGCGGACTATCAGAATAAAGCATTGAAGGAAACATTGAAGGAAAGCTAACAAGACAGCATGAGGGCTGTCTTGTTTTGTTGCAATTATAATCTGGTCTACTAAGTCTTACACACTTTAATTTTGAAAAAATCAAGACAGAAGCAGCAACCCAATCCACGTCACAGACTAGAATTAATAAACTCATTTACATATTTGCTCATTTCTCTATACTGAGTCCAATGAAGATAATGATGTCCTTGTAATGAAACTACTTTACTCGAAGAACTCTTACTTAATTGAGTTTGATAAAATGCTACCTTAGATTTACCTTCTTCCCTTCTTTTATCTTCTTCCCTGGCAAAAAATAAAACTGGCATCTTCGTTGAAAATTTCAGCTCTTTCGTTTTATTTATGTTACTTCTAATTTCATTTGTTTCATCTACAACATTTCTGTTGTAGCCTTTCCAAGCAAAAATCGCTTTTGTTATTTTTAAATTCTCTTCAGAATATGTACCCTTCTCTGCTAATGGAAGGAAGTCAATCGGAATCACATTTACAGCTAACCTTGCAGCTCCCGCTTGAGCAGCATATTTCAAATATTCGGGCATGGCTGGAGCGGATTCGCCAAAATAATCTAAAGCCTTAGGTAACGTAGCATCAATACCAATAACAGCTTTAACTTCAGCTGGATATTTATCAGCATAATACATACTGTAAATTCCGGAGATAGAGTGAGGCATTAATATATAGGGACCTTCTACATTTGCTTTTTTTAGAGCTGTTCTAATTTCTTCCACTATATTTTCCACTGTACGGGCTTTATTTGTAAAATCACTCCATCCATATCCAAATGTTTCTACTACTGCCACCCTGTTATTTTTAGCTAACTCGTTTATTAACGGTTCAAAGTCTAAAGCAGGAGCAGCAGTTCCCAATCCGCTTAGTAAAACGATTGTGTCCCGCCCTGCCCCTTTCGAATAGACGTGCATATTCTCACCATTTACTTTTACTAATTTGCCAGCCTCAGGAAACTTTTTTTGTTCATATAAGTTCATTCCTTGATGGCAAAATACCCAAATAAACATGGCTGCTGTCAAAAACAACAGGGTGTTCCTGAACATAATCCAAAACCTGAATTTTTTTTAATACTCATTCTTACCTCCCATCCCCATCAATACGAGCAAAGTTTAAGACCACCGTTAAGGGCAGTATTAATAGCTCACTGCCGGCTCTCTGGCCTCCTCTTCCATCTGAGAAAGAACCTTAATAATCTTCTTATAAAACTGCTCCTTGCTTTCCCCCCTCTTCAATTCGTTATGAAGCTTTCCGTCCTTGATGAAAACGATGCGGTCGCAGTAGCTTGCGGCGGAAGCATCGTGTGTAACCATCATCATGGTAGCTCCTGCTTCTTTATTGATTGATTCCATGATTTCAAGGACATCTCTTGCTGATTTCGAATCCAAATTCCCTGTTGGTTCATCTGCCAAAATCAGTTTTGGCTGATAGATAATCGCCCGTGCGATTGCCGTTCTTTGTGCCTGTCCGCCGGAAATTTCATAAGTTCGTTTATCTAATATAGGAGCAATACCGAGTTTTTCTGCAATCCTCTCAGCTTTTTCATTCATTTCGTTCACTTTCATGCCATCGAGTGTGAGACTCAGGACGATGTTTTCCTTCACAGTGAGAGTTGGCAGCAGATTAAAATGCTGAAAGATAAATCCGAGCTCCCGTCTCCGGAACAGCGCCAGCTCTTTAGACGATAAACGGTTTGGATTCTTCCCATCAATTAAAATCTCGCCGTCTGTCGGGGAATCGATGGTTGATACCATATTCAAAAGCGTTGTTTTCCCGCTTCCCGATGGACCCATCACCCCAACGAACTCTCCCTGCTGAACGGTCAAATCAATTTTGGAAAGCGCCCGGTAGGAAACCTTCCCTTCGTACACCTTTGAAACATTTTTCACTTCAAGCATATTAGCTCCTCCTTTAGATGGCTTGCTTCACTTTATTTACATAACCAACGCGAATGATGAGGAAATAAACGAGCTGGATCAGCATGAAGCTTCCAAGCACCATCGCAATTTCCGTCCAAATTCTTGTGCCAAACATATTGCCAAGCGCAATCAGCGCGATAAATCCGTGTGCAGCTGCTACCCCTACAGGAACAAAAAATAAGAGAGACATTTGAACGGTTACAATTTTCTTCATCTCTTTATCTGTCAAACCGATTTTTGAAATCGCCTGATACTTTTTCACATCCCCTTCGAAATCGGCATAAAGACGGAAATAAAGGAAGCTTCCGGCAGCTGCGAAGAAAACAAATCCGATAAACAGCCCGACGAATAAGAAAATATTAATCGACTGTTTCACTTGATCGATTTTGACCGCTGATGATGTAAAAAGAAAGGCTGGATCCGCTTTCTGACTGAAGGCATATTCAAGCTTTTTCCCTGCAGCAAGTGTAGAAGAGGCGTTTTCTGTCCGATACGCCGTGTAGGATTTCTCCTCTGCTTTGATTGCAGCAAACTGTGGATCCGGCAGGATGACCAAGTCCCCGGTAAACAAACTCATGGAGAAAAGCAGTTTATCCAATACTTTCGGTTTCATTGTTTTCTCAGGAAGCCCGTTTATATGAATTGGCTCCGGCTCATTCCCTTGTGTCAAACCGCGGGGATATAAAAGGTCCTCCTGCATCATAGCGGCCTCTCCTTTTTCAAGGGACAGCTTCGGTTCTTTCCATAAAGCAGCCGCGCGATTGTAATCTGTCTCGCTCATGATCGTATAAGCCTTGTTCTCATCGGTCAGCTTCTTATAGGAAACACTCAGTTTTTCATAATCCGTCCCACTCAACGCATCCTCAATCTGGCTGATTCGCTCATCTTTTTTCTGATCGTTCGGTGCAGCCTGATACACAAACGTATAAGGCTCCTGCAGTTCCACACTGTTTGTCATCATTGCACGGAAACCAACAAGTGTACCAATCGCGGCAAAGGCAACAGTTGAAACAATCGAGACAATAAAAAACATCCGCGCGTTGTCCTTCATTCGAAAGGAAAGGTCTGAAAAAGTGACGATATTGGTCCGGTTTAAATAGATGCGCTCATTCGTTTTCAGTTTTGAAATGATCCAGACGCTTGCTTGCGTAAAGAGAAAATATGTACCGATGACGACAACGATTGTAACGGGAATCATCGCGGACACAACCATCACTCCCTTCACAGCAATAGCGGCTGCGTATCCCCCAAGAAGCAGAACCGCGGCAAGCACTGTCCGGATCCTGGATGCCTTCGGTTCAGGTCTCGGCTTCTCAGTGCCTGTCAGCAAATCAATCAGCTTATTTCCTTTCAGGACGGCAGCAGTGAATGATGAGATGACAAAAAATAATACCGTAAAGGCCGTAAAGGTCAGAATCATAGCACTTTGAGGGAAATAAAACGGCAGTGCCGGGTTCATTCCGATCACCTTTGATCCAAGAATGAGCAAACCCTGGGACGCTAGCAGCCCGGCTCCTATTCCAAACAAAATGGATAGCAGGCCAATGACCATGTTTTCCAGGAAAACAAGCTTCCTCAGCTGCAGGCTTGTCATCCCATGCAGGATGAACAAACCGAATTCTTTTTTTCTTGTTTTAAGGAACGTGCTCATTGAATAGAGGATAAAAAAGAATGTAAATACATAGATGATGGACTCTGCAAAGTGCATGCCTGTTGAAGCATCTTTCAAAGTACCCGCTGTGAGTGCAGGGTGAAAGGCAAAGACGGCATAAACGAAGAAAACAAAAACAGAAAATGCACTGCTTAAGAAATAGGCTGCATACGTCCTCCAATTCCGAAGAACGTTATTGAGAGCCAGCTTGCGAAAGGTCAAAATGAACACTCCTTTTAATCTTATACGAATTAGGTGTATTACTACAATTAGTACACTTAATACATTATGATATTTTCCTTTTGTTGTCAATATAGAAAATTTAATACCGGATGATATGGCCCTTCACTTCGATTTGTGAGTTTACCGGTGTCGCTCGCATCGGTTTTCCGGCTGAACTCCCTGCTTTTCCGGCCGTTCCCGCTTGCTTTCCAGCCAAACTTCTTTTTCCAGCCGATTCTTTGCCTTTTCCGGCTGCTCGCATCGGTTTTCCAGCCGCACTCCCTGCTTTTCCGGCCGTTCACGATTGCATTCCAGCCAAACTTTTTCAGCCCCCTAAATAGTGCTAAGCCTGTGTCTATTACCGAATATCCATAAATGAGAAAATGACTATCCTCTTCCATATTTCACCTAATTGTCATAGATTTGTGTCTGTTGTTTTAAAGATGTATTTACAATATTGTTTTAATCCGTTTACAAGAGTACTTTTAAGATGTATTAAAAATACTTGTTTATGAAGGAGAGCAGAATCTTATGCTAAGCGAAAAAACCAAGAGTATTGTTCAATCTACCGTACCTGTTTTAATCCAGCATGGAACAGCCATTACATCCTGCTTTTATAAAAACCTGTTCACCGATCATCCTGAGCTTTTAAACTTATTCAATCAATCGAATCAAAAGCAGGGAAGACAGCAGGAAGCACTTGCTCGAGCTGTACTTGCAGCGGCAGCGAACATCGACAATCTTGAGGTGATTTTTCCCATCGTTAAGCAGGTTGGACATAAGCACAGGAGTCTCGGTGTAAAGAAAGAACATTACCCGATTGTAGGAAAATACTTATTAGAAGCAATGAAAGAGGTTTTGGGCAATCAAGCGACAGACGAAGTCATTACTGCATGGGGAGAGGCTTATGGAGTTATTGCTGGGGTTTTCATTGGAGAGGAAGAGAAAATGTATCACCAAGCTGAAAATCAATGTGGTGGCTGGAGCGGCTTTAAGAGTTTTAAGCTTGCAGATAAGGTGGTAGAAAGCGACGTTATTACTTCCTTCTACTTAACCCCAGCTGACCACCAATCGCTGCCGGATTTTCTGCCGGGACAGTATATCTCAGTCAGAGTCAAACCGGATGGAGATGCTTTCTGGCATAACCGGCAGTATAGTTTATCCAATGCACCCGGTACAGGAATCTTTAGAATATCAGTTAAAAAAGAACAGCCAGGAACGGTATCCGGCTTCCTCCATAATCAATTGAACATTGGGGATTTCATTGAGGTCAGTGCACCTGCTGGAGATTTTACCCTCATTGATAACGGTCCGGAGCCCATTACCTTTTTAAGCGGCGGAATAGGAGTGACTCCATTCATTAGCATGCTGAACGATCTTGCAAAGAGAAACCCTGAATGGAATGTGCAGTTTATCCATTCAGCCCAAAACGAGCAGGTTCATGCTTTTAAAAAGGAAGTCAATCACCTCATCCAAAGCATGCCAAATGCGGAAGCTGTTTTTTTCTACGAGAATACGGATGGAAGACTTTCATTTGAAGAGCTCCAGCGAATCCTTCTTACCAAGAAAGGAAATTTCTATGTGTGCGGGCCTGTTCCTTTTTTAAAGGCGATGCTTAAAGCATTATCTCTCCTCGATATTGAAAAGAACCGAATTCATTATGAGTTTTTTGGGCCGGCTGTACATTTGAACGAGCCGCAGACAGTATGAAAATAAAACCGGAGATCCATTTCTCCGGTTCTTCATTATTGTACTGATTGAATTTTTTCCCTGTCTTCGCTGACTCTTCCGCGCACCTGCCACTTATAAACCGCAATCCCCGCCATCATGATTAAAATTCCAGCAAGCTTATTCAATGAAAAAGGAATCACTGTTGCTTCAAATAATCCGAATGAGTCAATGATTAGAGCAAGGGTAAGCTGCACAACAATGACAATCGATACGGAAAAAGCAGGTCCGAGCTCCTGAATTCCTTTCATCACACTAAATACAATCCCCACTCCAAAAAGACCGCTGAGCAGATAGAATGGGTTCAAGTCTCCGATATCGAACAGATTCCCTCCATCAATAAGAAAAAAAAGAACCAGAGATGAGACGAGCCCCAGTCCGAGAACGCCCATTGTCGTCAGCCATGCTCCGGCTTTGCTGCTCACCCTGGCGTTAAATACGGTTTGCAGGCTGATGAGCAGTCCTGCCATCGCCGCAAGAATCATTCCTATCATATGATCCCTTCCTTTCTATTCATATATATTGCCGCTGGCGAGCTCTCTAAGTTTCGCAGCGTCTTTTATACGTAAGTTTCCGTTTCTTCGCTCAATCATCTCTTCCGCTGCCAGCTTCTGAATGACACGGTTTAAATGGCGGTAGCTCGTGCCAATCAAGTCAGCAATCTCCTGCAGGCTCGAGGTTTTCATCTCCTTGTAAAACATAGAGCCTTCTCCATCAGAAGAAATGGAAAGAAGATAGCTCGCAAGCCGGACTTCCACCGGATACAGCATATTTAAACTGGAGGAATGGGATTCTGTATAGAATTTATGGGTAACTTCCTCCAGCAGGAAACGGAGAAATGCCGGATCGGAATCGGCAAACTCAGAGATCTCCTGAAAACTTACACCTGCCATGATACCTTCCGTCACTGCTTCTACCGTATTAAACACGTCCCTTTTTTTGATGTATTCAATGTCCCCAATCACAGCCATTGGGGTTTTAAAGCGGACAATCAGTGTTTTGCCTTCCGGCGAGATCGTATAAATTTTTACCTTTCCGCTTAACAGGAAGTACATATGCTCAAGCTTATCGCCTTTTGAACAAAGATTTTCACCTTGTTCAAAGCAGTAAAGGCTCATGTTTTCTGCGAGCTTCTCAGGGAAAACACCTTGAAGTCCAGCTTCAGCGAGCATACGTGTAAGCTGTTCCGGATGATCATATTTTTTCAACTTGCCTTCCCCCTTTTACATTTTAAAAATAAAGACTCCAAGGATCATTATCCCGATTCCTATCCAATGCCGCTTCTTGACTCTTTCTTTAACCGCACCAAATAATCCTTTAGAGTCAATGATAAATGCACAAAGCAGCTGGGCAATTAAAAGAACTGAAACGGCAAACGCGACTCCAAGCTCATTGATGGCAGACATTTCCCCAAATACAATCAAGCCTCCGAACAGCCCGCCGATTAAATAAAAAGGAGGGACTTCCTTCAGTCCGCTCACCCGTCCGTCCCGGATGAAACTGTAAACGACGATTGATAACGTAAATCCTATAAGATGAATAAGGGCATTCGTCCGCCACACTCCGAGATCCTCACTCATCCTTGAGTTAAACACCCCTTGAAGCGTGATGAAGATTCCGCCCATTATTGAAAAAATGATTCCTTTCATACCATTGCCTCCCTGCTCTTTTTTCACTCCTCTTATTAAATGACAGGAAGGAGCGGTTTTAAAAGGACATATGTCCTTCCCTTTTGGAGCATAAAAAAGACCCCTTGCTGTGCAAGAGGTCTTTTATTCTTCTTAGCTCAATTGTTTAATAACTTCTTTTGCCGCGCTGATTGTGGACTGCGGATTTTGGCCTGTAATCAGGTTTCCGTCCGCTTGAAGATGATCCGTCCAATTCTCTTTTGTCACAACGTCCGCACCAAGCTCGCGAAGGCGTGTTTCAAGCAGGAACGGCATGTATTGATCAAGCGTTGTTGCTCTTTCTTCTTCATCTGTGAATGCTGTTACCGTTTTGCCGGCTACAAGCGGAGTGCCGTCAGAAAGCTTTACTCCTACAAGACCCGCTGGTCCGTGGCAAACAGCAGCGACAATTTTATCCGCTTCGTACATATCGCGGACGATTTCATGAAGCTTGATGTTATCCGGAAGGTCGAACATGGTACCGTGTCCGCCAGGCATGAAGACCGCATCATAGATGGAAAGATCCTCAATATCTTCAAGCTTTAATGTATTTTCCAGATATTTCGCTGTATCCAGAATTTCCTGCGGAGTTTCTCCGCCTTCCAAACTGCGGTCGTCAACCGGAGCTTTTCCTCCAAGCGGACTTGCTACTGTTACGTCATATCCAAGTTTTTTGAACTCAACGTAAGCCTCTCCGAACTCAGAAAGCCACAATCCTGTTTCGTGACCATTGTTCATTTTATCAGCCGTCGTTACGACCATTAATATATGTTTCGCCATGATTTGGTTCCTCCTCATGTGAATGATTGAATTTGTTTTACAGACCCTATTCTAGTCCCATCTGAGCCATAATACAAATTAGAAAATTGCAGCGTATGTATAAGGATATTTATTGATATGTTCATATAAAAAAAGCCCATTCAGAGCCTACGTTTCAATCACAATTTCCCCTTCATCTGAAGGGACTTCAAAACCTTTTAAAAAAGCAGATAAAATCTCTTCCGTAATCGGAAAGGCTGCGTTGGCATCAAAGCGCTTGCTTCGTATCTTCAGCCTTTTTCTCAGTTCATCCGGGTGCACCTTCAAATAAATGAGCTTCCACTCACCGCCTGCTTCTTCAATCAGCTGTTTATACGTATTTCTTCTCGCACGCTGCCAAAAACTGAAGTCTATGACAACGGATTTCCGGTTTCGTATTAGTTCTTCCAATTGTTTCTGAAGCTTTGTTTCTGCTTCCTCTTTGAACTTCTCGTACTCTTCTTCACGGTAGTCAATTCCAAATCGACCATGAACGGCCCATATTTCTTCATCAATGGAGAGCCTGGTAAAACCCTCCTTTTCGAGCTGCTGGGCAAAGGTTGTCTTTCCTGAGCCCGCGACCCCGCACATCATAACTGCTAATGGTCCGCTATGCTTTAAGAGGTCCTCTATTATTGTGCTCATTGTTTTTTCTCCAGATTCAGCTGCCATGAGACACCATATTTGTCCTCCACCCAGCCGAACTTTTCGCTCACGGGTGATGAGGCAAGCGGCATCAGCACTTGTCCATGATCGGATAGCCTTTGAAAAATGGTCTCGATTTCTTCATCAGATTCGCAGGCCACAAACAATGACAGAGCCGGGGTAAAGGCATGATGGTCGCCATTCGTGTTGTCGATGCACCTGAACGTTTGACCCTTAAGTGTGAAAATAGCATACATCACTTTGCCATCTTCATGATGAAAAATCTGCTGAATATTCGAATCATCAAAGATGGAGAGGTAGTGGTTCATCGCCTCCTCTGCCTGGCCGGAAAACATGAGGAATGGTGTAATTGGATTGGACATGCACATACACTCCTTTCATGTTTAATCATTTCAAGATTGGCTTCCCAAAGTCCTTTTAAAAAAGTAATTCTCTTCTCTAGCCAATACTAAAGGCCTCGCTCAGCCAGTACATCAGCGAGGCATCGGTTTTTACGTATGTGTGCCTGACCCGCAGTCTGCTAATGAATGAAAACTCCGGCACCGACTCTTGTAGCCATTGGTACACAAGGCTTCCATGACTTAGGCCTCTGTCCCCTTCTGCGGTGAAGGAGTTGGGGACTGGCACCATGCCTGACCCGCTGTGTGCTAGCGAACGAACGCTCCGGCACCTGCTCTTCAAACCGTTGGCAGACAAGGCTTCAGTGACCTAGGCCTCTCTCCCCTTCTGGGGTGAAGGAGTTGGAGACTGACCCCAATCCTAATCCCACCCGCTACTTTACAAAAAAAATGAAACCGCACCGTACAAAACAACCGTTATCCCGGCAGCAATGAGAGCCGGCTTCAGCTTATATCTTGCATACTTCAGCACGGATAAATTAAGAATTCGGGCGATGGTATTGGTATCGTCGCTCAAAGGCGAGGCAAACGCTCCAAACGTTCCGCTCGCAAACACGGTTCCAATGACTAGAGGTAGCGATAGATCGGAGGCAATCGCAATGGAAACGCCGAGCGGCATAAGAATTCCCCATGTTCCCCAGGCAGAGCCAATGAAATAGGAGACCGCTGCTCCAAACATAAAGAGAATCGGAACAAGCAGGGATGGCGGAATCCATTGCGAGTGGCTAGTGACAAAACGGGAAAACCCTAGCTCCTCACTCGCAGACGAAAGCCCCCAAACGAAGGAAAGCAGCACAATGACCGACATTAAATCATTTCCGCCAAGGATAAAGTTATTCAGCAGTTCCCCCGTTTTGATTTTCTGAATTCTGAAAAACAGGAACGTTAAAATTAATGCGACAAGGAGCGCCGTCAGCATAGCTGTGAGGACGTCTGCTTTAATAAAGGCTGTAAAGAAGCCCCCTCCTTTTTGATGTCCATCCCACCATGTGAACAGAAAGGTCAGGCCAATGACGAGGATAAGCGGTACAAATAAATTCCACGGCCGCTCCGGGAGATCCTTTCCTACCGATGGATCACAATTGTGCCAGTCGTCTTCACCGGATTCGTCGCCGATCTCTTCCGGATCGCTCTCCTCTGTCGATTTTGAATGATGGAAAAAACTCAAATAAATACCCACTAAAATCAGGATATAGGAAAAGAAATTAAATGGGATGCTTTGGAGAAACAATTGATAGGAGTCCGCCTTGATTTTTTCGTTTTCAAGGGCAAGGTCGATGAGTGAGGTCATGTAACCGACAAATGCAGTCGCAATCGGAATGAGGACAATAATCGGGGTAGCCGTCGTTTCAATTACAAACCCCAATTCCTGAGTTGACATCTTCACTTTTTTCAAAAGCGCCCGCATAATCGGAGCAATGGTGACAAACCGGAAGCTCGGTGCCGCGAACGTTCCAATCGTTGATATGTATGTGAGAAAAAGAGCCTGTTTCTTAGTTTGAACCTTTGCAGATGCCGCTTCTACGAATCCGCGAATCCCGCCGGCTATTTTAATCATTCCAATTAAGCCCGTAAAGGCGTACAAAAACATAAAAATTTTGATGTTCCCCGGATCAATGATTCCCTTTACGAGAATTTCAATCATTTTTGTGAGCCCTCCCACTAAAGAAGGCTGCAATAAATAAGACCCTGCGAGCAAGCCGGCAAACAGGCCAGGCAGCACCTGCTTCGTTTTGATGGCAATGGGAATAGCAATTAAAAATGGGATAACCGAAAACCAATCGTTTTGCATGACGTCTCACCCTATCCGTTTTTCATCCATTTTTAGATTGCGGAAGAGTGAGGCGTTTTATCCTGATTTTGTTTTTGTCAGAAAATCAATAGAACCGATAAGAGAATGTTGCGCTCACTCAGAAACAATTTCTCTTTGGACTTTCTTCGGCAGCTTGTCAAAAACCAATTGATAGGAATGTTCGATTAAGCTTTCGGCAAAATCATTCGGCAAAGAGGCATCAAGGTAGATGGAATTCCAATGGGTTTTGTTCATGTAATAGCCCGGTATAATGCCCTCATATTCTTCCCTTAATTCTTCAGCCCGAACTGGATCGCACTTTAATGTGATAATCGGCTTTCCCTTTGCATCGCTTCCAAGCATAGCAAACATTTTTCCTCCAACATGATAGCGGTCTGCCTGCCAATCCGGCTGGTAATCATGGAAAGCGCCTTTCCGAGCTTTGCACAATGCATCAAGGTGGTCCTTATTCATTGTATTGCCTCCTTTGCTTCTGCTGATTTTTAGGTGACTCTGCTTCTATTATAGAAAAAGGAGAGAACATCGTCTTTATAAAAAAACCGCTTCCTCCAATTTCTCTGGAAGAAGCGGCAAAGCCTGCTGTTTATTTTTTCAGCTGTTCATACTGAGCAGCGATCTCTTTCACTAATGAGCTATTCGGATCAAGCTTGCTTACCTCAGTCAGAACGTGCTCGACACCATGCTCGCTGATCATCTTCTGCAGTTCAACGGATTCGGAATCATCCTTCACATCAAAAAGAAGAGCCGCAGCAATGGCTTTCGCCAGGTTTTCAGTTGGCAATCCGAAACGGGCAGACTCTCTTGCCGGTTTGACAAGGCGGTCTTCTGATCCAAGCTTGCGGAGCGGGGAACGTCCAACCCTTGATACGCCATCATGAAGGTAAGGATTTTGAAAGCGGCCGATGATTTTTTCGATATACTTGCCGTGCTCGCCCTGGTCCAGGCCGTATGTTTTTACTAAGTATGCGCCTGTCTCGTTCAGCGTGTTTTTGACCTGTACGGAAATGGTTTCGTCATTGAGAGCTTCATCAATGGTTTCTTTCCCGGCAAGCCACCCAAAATAGGCGGTAACAGCATGTCCGGTGTTTACAGTGAAGAGCTTTCTTTCGATGAATGGAGCAAGGTCCGGAACGGTAATCATCCCATCTACATTCGGAATTTCCTGATCCGTCTCAACGACCCACTCATAATACGTTTCTACGAGGACATCAAGTGAGCCCTGGTTGTTTTGAATCGGAACAATTCGGTCCACAGCGGAATTGAAGAAAAATACCCGGCCTTCAAGCTTTCCCTTCGTCTCTTCATCCAGCTGCTCAAGGATATGTCCTTTTAAAATATCAGTTGCACCAATTTGGTTCTCACAGGCAATGATGTAAAGAGGCGCTTCATTTTCTTTTAAGCGCTTCACGATCCCCTTTGCAATCAGCGGGGCGATTCTCGGAAGAATATTCGGGCCGATCGCCGTTGTGACATATTCAGCCTGTCCAATCGCTTCAATTACTTCATCTTCCTGCTTCATATTGTTCAAACCGGAAACATTTGTGATTTCCAGCACTTCCTGTGGATCTGCCGCTGTTTTTACCTTATAGCTAGTTTCCTCATTCAGCTTGCTAATGATGTCATCTGCAATATCCACAAATGTTACGTGGTAGCCTGATTGAGAGAATAGAGCCCCGATAAAGCCTCTGCCTATGTTTCCTGCGCCAAAATGAATCGTGTTTTTCATCTTCATCATTCCTTTATCCGTTTATTTTGTACGTAAGCGTAAAACGTTTCTTCTAATTTCCGGCGGATCATCTGTCCATTCGAGGAAGAAAAGATGAGCATATTTTCTTTGCTTTCTACAATGGCGGTACTAATTAAGCTGACAATTTCAAGCTGACTGGGCCGTAAATTCATCGGAGCTAAGAGAAGCAGGATGCTTCTCGCTTGCATATCCTTTCGGTCCATCCCTTTGATTTGATAAGGCTCATCGAGATGGACAACCCGGAAGATGAGCTCTTTGACCCCATCATGCCTGGCATGAAAAAGCGCCATGTTTGTATCCGGAATCCCAAGACCCGCTTGCCGCTCCCGTGCCAGCAGCTGTTCCCCTACTGCCTTCGCTCCTGTCAGCAGACCCTCTGCTTCGCATTCGAATGCCATTTCCTCCAAAAGATGATGATGACTATCGGCCTTTTTCCGGTCAGTAACCGCTAAATTCTTTAAGATCATCCGAATCGAGGTGTGGATATCCTCCATCTCCTGCAAAAGGACCTCAAGGGAAGAAGATGATTCCATCGTTTCCTGAAAAGCCTTCGGCGAATTTTGGTCCGCATAATGCTGCTTGCTTGTGAACGTTTGAATATGTTCGCCTAAGAAGTGCCGAACCGATTCAATATCCTCATCTGTCAGCAATGGGTTGACCAGCACGTAGCTCTGCTGAAAAAACGGAAGCCGTACGGTCGATATGACTAAATCAAATTTCTGCAAATCGATTTCCTGAATTTCTTTTAGGGAGGCAACCTCAATGGATGAAATCTCTGCCATTTCCTTCTTGATCCGGCTGGCGAGCATCTTGGATGTTCCAATGCCGGTCGGGCATACAACGAGGGCCCGAATGGACAACTCCTCTTTTCTTAGCTCAAGCGCCGATCCAAAGTGCAGAACAATATACGCTATTTCATCGGGTGGAAACTTGATGTCGCCAAACTCTAATTCAAGACTTTTCTCCACTGCCATATAAAGAACCGGATACTTCTTTTTAATATCGTCTGTCAAAGGATTAAAGGATGCCAGTCCTTGCTGAATCCGGAATAGCGACGGTTCCATATGGGCGAATAATCCTTGAAACAAAGAGAAATCCGAGGTTAAATCGATGTTCAATTTTTGAGAAACATGCTGAATGGTTCTCTTAATGGAACGGCCAATCACGACGCTGTCATAGAAAACCTCTTCGGCTTCCTGGACTCGGGATCCTCTCCAGATGACAGATAGAAAATGAATTTCCGGCTCATCCAAAACGATCGAAAAAGCATTCTCTATCCCGTTGCTGACCTCTTTCATCCTCTTATACTCTTCATATTCATGGATGTAAGAGTCTTCTTCTCCCTCAGGCAGCCGGAACCCGCCTTCATGCCTTTGGACCGTGATGCAAATATGGACAATGAGGGCGATATAAGCGCTATCCGCGAGCTTTAAATAGCCATTGTTCTGAACGCTTAATTGTTCATCTACCGCTCTTAAGTGCGCCGCGTTAAAGTAATGAAGCACCTTTTGATCCTTATTTTCCGTCTGACTCAGGCGAAAAACATTTTCAATCAGTTCTTCATTAAAATACATAAGGAAAAAGCTGGCCAGCGCTTTTCGTTTGGAATCCTCACGCGCAATAAGCTCCACCCCTACTCCTTTTTTTCTGGATAGCTCGATTCCGAAGCTGCTGAGCCAGCCTGAAAGCTCGTCCATATAGGTGACAAGGGTCGTGACGCTGATTCCAAGATCATTCGCGAGCGGAGCAAGCTTAATGGCCTCTTTCTCTTCCATTAATTCAATCAAAATGAGTAATTTTCTTTCTTCAGCTGTCAGATCGACAAGCTTGATATTCACCATCATCTGAACAAGCTTGAAGATATTCTCATTCTTTCCGGTAATGGAAAGGCCTTTGTCCTGTGACTTCGAAAGGGAAAGATCAAACCGGTTCAGAATCGGTTCAATGTTTTTCAAATCCCGCTGCACGGTTCTGACACTGACATGAAGAAAAGCAGCAATGGAATGAGCGGTATGTTTGCCTGACGTCTTAATAATGAGCTCTATTATTGCTTTTTCCCTGGAGGTAACAAACATAACATCCCTCATTTCAAGCGGACAATTTTTATGTAAAACAGGAATAGAAAGGTGGATTCCACCTTTCTATTCCCTTCTATTATTTATTTAGTCCTCCGATTACATCCATCAATTCTCCCTTCGTGGATGCGGATGCCATTTTTTCAATGTTCTCCATATCCGAGCAGGTTACAGCAATTCCTGAGAGAATTTCAAGGTGTGTTCCATCTTTTCCGGCGATTCCGAATAGAAGACGTACCTTTTGTCCTCCGAAATCAACGCCATCCGGAATTTGAAGAATGGTCACACCGGATTTGATCACATCTTTCTTAGCGTCCTCTGTACCATGAGGAATCGCCACATCATTCCCCATATAGGTAGATGTCATTTCATCCCTTGCAATCATAGCCTCAATATAGGATTCCTTCACATAGCCACCATCCACTAAAACACGGCCGGCAAAACGAATCGCTTCGTCTTTGTCCGTAAAACGCTGATTTAGGAAGATGTTTTCTTTTAGTAGGACATCTGAATCGGAAGCTGGCTCTTCAACAGGAGCTGAAGCAGGAGCTTCTTCAACCGGAGCCTCTTCATTGGATCCATTTTTCAAACGGTCTACCAATTTATCGTATTCAGGACTCGCAAGGAAGCTGTCGACTGAAATGTGATACGCATTGGGAACCTTATTTTTCGCTCTCGGAGTCAATTCTTCCTGTGTAATCACAATTTCAGCATCACTAGGAAGATTGGAAATCGCCGAGTTTACAGAGGTAATGCTTAATCCCGCTTCTTTAAATTTCTTTCTCAAAATCGATGCACCCATCGCACTTGAGCCCATTCCGGCATCACATGCGAAGATAACTTTGTTTACATTCTGCGGGAATTCGCCGGCTGGAGCAGAAGAAGCAAATGTGCTTGCAACACTGCTTTTCTTGCCTTTCATTTCCTGCATTTTGTTTGCTGCATCTTCAATGCTTGTCTCTTTGTCTTTGATTGTTTTCAAGACTAGAGCAGAAACGATGAAAGAAACGGCTGCAGCGACGAGGACTCCTAAAATATTAGCAATGTATGTTCCGCCGTCCTTTGGTGTTGCAAGCAAAATCGCGATAATGCTTCCCGGTGATGCTGGAGCAGAAAGACCTCCGCCAAATAGGACAAGGGTGAACACACCACTCATACCGCCAAGAATTGCGGCTACAAAAAGCATTGGTTTCATTAAAATATAAGGGAAATAAATTTCATGTATTCCGCCCAGGAATTGAATGATGGCAGCTCCCGGTGCAGATTGTTTAGCCGAGCCTTTGCCAAAGAACGTATAGGCAAGAAGGATTCCAAGTCCCGGACCAGGATTCGCTTCAAGCAGGAACAGAACGGATTGTCCATGCTGCTTTGCCTGCTCCAATGCAATCGGAGACAATACCCCGTGGTTAATTGCGTTATTTAAGAAAAGAACTTTTGCCGGTTCAATCAGAATGCTGGTCAGAGGAAGAATTCCCAGTCCTACCATCAAGTCTACTCCTGCTACCAGAATTCCTGTGAACGCTGATACCGCAGGTCCTACACCTACTAAAGAGAGCAGTGCTAGAATACCGCCGATAATTCCGACAGAGAAGTTATTCACCAGCATTTCAAAGCCGGCTTTTACCTTTCCTTCAACCCACTGATCAAATTTCTTAATCGCGTAACCGCCAAGAGGTCCCATAATCATGGCACCGAGGAACATCGGAATGCCTGATCCTACAATGACACCCATTGTGGCGATCGCACCGACTACGCCTCCGCGCTGATCATGAATCAGCTTACCTCCAGTGTAACCGATAAGCAATGGAAGCAAATACGTAACCATTGGATCTACAAGCTTGGCGAACCCTTCATTCGGCAGCCAGCCGGTAGGAATAAATAATGCCGTAATCAAACCCCAGGCGATAAATGCACCGATATTCGGCATTACCATTGAGCTTAGGAAGTTGCCGAACTTCTGAACGCCAACTTTTATATTATTTTGAGCCATATGCGCTCTTCCTTTCTATTATATATCTTGATTTAAGTGTACTTTATAAAACGCTTTCATTTAAACGATTAGGAAATATGACTTTGTCGCAGCATAGCGTGTCAAAACTTTTGTTCAGGAACCAATCTGGGCGAATGTACATATTCTGCCTTCAAAGAGGTTTTGTCAGGAGGGGACAGATGATGTACGAGAGCCAGGCTTCAATGCAGTTTGCGTTTGACATGCGCAATAGCTTCCTTTTTAAAAAGAACGATGAAAACTACATTACCATTATGGGATCTAAACAGCTGAACACCGTTAAGACGTCCCTGCTTGATATCTTCTTGAGCAAAGGGAACCTCGTAGAACCGCACTACCACCAAAATGCAGCGGAACTCGTCTACTGCATATCAGGCTCTGCTGACGTTTCCATTTTAAACCCCTTTACAAAACAGCTCCTTACCTACCGAATCTCCCCCCAGCAGGTCGCTAATGTCCCCCAAGGATGGTGGCACTATGAAAAAGCTATAGAGGATCACACACATCTTCTTGCCATCTTTAACGCATCGAACCCCGAAGTGGTCCTCGGCTCCGACATCCTGAAATTCACTCCGGCAAGCATCATGTCACAAACGTATTGTATCAGCGAAAACGAATGGAAGCAGGTAACAGAGCCCGTCAGGCCCAGTACGTATATCGGACCTTATGAAGACTGTACAGGAGAGGAAAGAACTCCCCCGGCGCTGCAGCCGAACGCTTCGATTGACCATTTTCAGCCTCCTCATTATTGGGGTGCCAGATAAAACTTGTTCAAACAAAAGACTGCCTTCGTGCAGTCTTTTTTCTGCTTCCACTAAATCTCCCTGAATTTACAGGACCTTCCTGCCAAAACAAAGGACTTTTCACTCATATTTTATTAAAGTATTGGGAATACCTCTTTTATTGGTTTATGTTCCTGGCATTGGGGAAACTCTTTTTCAGGAGGCGATATATATGAGTCCGAAATTCAAGTTATTCCATAATGACGAACATTTAAAAGAATCCATTGATAAAATTCGCAAAGACGGGGTGCGCGATGAGGATATTTATATCCTTTCCCATGACAATGACCATGTAAGACGTTCAAGAAAGGAAACAGACGCCAATAAGGTAGGCGTAAAGGTGACCGGTCTTGGAACGGCTACAAAAAATATATTCAGAAGCAAAGACGACAAACTCGTCGTTAAGATGCAAAAAATCGGCTTTGACACAAAAAAGGCCGAGGAGCTGGAAGAAGAATTGGATAAAGGAAAAGTACTATTAATCGTAACTAATCAGGATGAAGTTTCGTTCTAAGAGGTCTTGGAAAAAGACCTTCTCTTTTGAATAAATGATTTACCTAATAGCTCACGGAGGCGAAAAACAATGAATAAATCAAAACTTGCAAAAGATATGTTCAAAGGCGGTACGGTGAAACGCACAGTGGCCGGGGGAATCTTAGGAGCAACAGTCGGCTATTTTGCCACACCTGAACGCAGCAAAAAACTTCTGTCTCTTATGGGAAATGAAGCGCTTAAAAATGCCGGTATCAACGCAGACATGGAAGATGTGACAAGCAAGCTTGACCGCTTCAAAGGCGTTGGAGAAAAATCCAAAAAGGCCATCGGCAAACTGAATTTCATGAAAAAACGCAAAAAAGAGGACAACGAATTCCCTGAAAATGAAGATGAACAGGAAATGAGCTCAGAGGATGAAGAGTACGACGAAAGTGATTATGAAGAGAACACAAATGATCAGGATGATAACAGCTACGATTCTGATGACGAAAACGAAGATGAGGAAAACGAAGATTACAATTCATTAAAAGAAGAAAAGAAGAGACTGCAGGAGCAAATGAAAGAGCTTGAAGCAAAAATGAGCAAGTATGAAGACGAAGATGAAGACGAGGAAGAAGAAGAATACACGGGCCGTGAAAAAAACAGCAGCGCTTCTGATGAGGAAGAAGAAGAAAAAGATACGGTTCTATCGAGCAATGATGATACATCTGCAGTGAAAAATTAAGACACCTGATACGGCCTGATCCATCCTGATCAGGTTTTTTTATTTGGATAAGCAGGCAAATTCGATTGTCCGCTCAAATCGCCTGCTCGAATATTTCCACGCAATTTCTCCCATTTCTTTTGGCTGCATACAGAGCGCCATCTGCTTCCCGCACCAGCTCTTTTATGGATCCCCCCGGCATTGCTTGAAGCGAAGAAATTCCGAAGCTAGATGTTACACGAATTTCCTTATCACCAGCCTTTATACCGCACTCCGATACTTTTTCCCGAATGGTATTGGCAAGATGATAGGCATCCTCAAGAGAGGCATCCGGTATACAAATAATAAATTCTTCTCCCCCATAACGGCCCGCTATTTCCTTGTCTCCCAAGATTCCTTTTACCACACCAGCCACACTCGTTAATACCTCATCCCCTGCTTCGTGCCCATATGTATCATTCACTTTTTTAAAATAATCAATATCGAACATGATGACGGAAATCAGTCTCCAGCTCGGTATTAGAGAGTCCAAAAGAGCTTGGGCATTTTTCATAAAGAATGCCCGGTTATAAACCTGAGTTAATCCGTCCATGCTTGCTAAATGCTCAAGCTTTTCCTGCAAGCAGACTCTTTCCGTGACATCTGCGAACGTAATGATCTGCCCTACCAGAACCTTTCTTTTATTTTGAACAGGCGAGAATCGAATATGCCAGTGTGAAGTCTTTCCGTTTATAACCAATTTATAGTCACACTCCTGCTCTCTTCTTATGAGGTAAGCAAGCTCAGGATTTCCAGCCAGCAGCGCTTGGATTGGTCTTCCGATAGGATGATTGGAGAGCATAGGAAGGGTATCCCTCATCCTCTCATTAAAATCGACAAGTATTCCATTGTTATTTAGAATCAGAATCCCGTCTTTCATACTCTCAAAAGCCACCTCCCGGGCAATGGGGGCTACATTGAACATTTGAAAAAACAGAAGAGCGGCCCCATGCAGGAGAAAGGAAACACTCATGGATACAGGTCCGAGGTCTATGCCTTCCGGACTTAGGCCATTTAAGTAAAAATGGTTCGCAACAATCGGCATAATCAGACCTGCTACCATCAGCAAAATTTGAATCTGGTACCTTAGGATGGATTTCGGAAGCTGCATGAGCAAAATGATACTGCTCATCATCAGGCATATAAAAAGAAAGATGGAGTGAACGTAAAAAAACGGGCCCCATTCAAGCTTTAGAATTGGATAGGAAATATCACTTCTCAGCCCCATCGACCTGTAATACAAGTGATGAAGATCATTTGTATTATGCATAAAGATCGTGATAACGGGGATAAGTAAAAGCGCATAATACATCCATGGTTTAACCCTTTGTCCTGCATATTCAAAGCACATATGCAGCAGAAAGACAGGAATGAACAGAATTGCCAGGTATTCGATATTCACCCATAATTTAATCTGCTCCAAGGAAGGACTGGACAATTCAAAAGCATATGAATAGGTGAACATCGCCGAGAATAAGGTAACGAAGACATAATACCTTGCACCAGGTGCACCCTTGAGCTTGAATAAGGCATATAAACCTAAAAACAAACTTAATGTCCCTGCCAGGATGACGGCGAGCAAGTACATGACTATTTCTTGTGGCATATCAATTTACTCCATATTTTTCTAAATATTTTTCAATTTATTATATAGCAGAATCATTGACAGTGACTAGAGGATCATGAAGATTTCCCTTTCTTTCTGCTTGGGCCCCTCAGTGAATAGAGATTAGACTCTACATAAAAAAGGCCCGGAAAACCGGACCCATTTTCAGGATTCCATCAATTACAAATGCTTTTACTAATAGATTTAATTCGTAATCAGCTTATATTTCTGCAAAATGCTTCTCGTTATCTTTTTTGCTTCCGCTGAGGTTCCATCAATATGGGCTGCAAACGTATAGGTACTCTTTCCAGATTCGATGATTCCCGCATACCAGCCCTTTCCTGCCCCTTGTCCGGTTTTTGCATAAATCGTGTAATGCTTACCTTCTTCCTGAACCATCATCCGTTTTACTGTATTCATCACGGCAGCATCGAAAGGCAGTTCTTCCTTGTACAGCGATTCCATAAATTCAGTCTGCTCCAGCGGTGATATTTTAAGAGTGCTGTTCAGCCAGAACTGGTCAATTCCACCGCTTATATCCTTATTACCGTAAGAGATTTTGTCTACCCACTCTTTCATCCTTTGCTCTCCGATATCCCGGGCCATCGCCTGATAGTACCACACCACCGAATATCTCATTCCTGAACCTAATGTATGATCCTGATTCCATACAGGAATCTCCCGTTCCACTCCATCCCAGTATTTGATGTCGTACTCATCCTCAACGGCTTTCGTTTGAAGGCCAATCAGAGCGTTCGGAACCTTAAAAGTAGATTCTGGTGCCGTTCTTTCCTTTGCACGACTTTCGTTGAAAACAAAAGTCCGGTCTTTTTTTACATCGTGAAGAACAAATGCCCCCGGATGAGAGGCAAAAAACTCTTCTGCCTCAAGCTTTCTGATCTCCACCTTGCCTGCAAGTGCTTCTGCGTCAGGCTTCACCCATATTGCCAGAATCACTGCTGCTGCCAAAGCAGCAAAAATCATTTGCTTTCTGAACTTTTTCATTCTCCTCTTCCTCCTCTTATGTTTTTACAGCCTCATTCTATCAGCCGGAAATCTGTAAAAACATAGAAAGAAAGTAGAATTTATCTAATAACATTCTTAATTTTCAGTTAATTATTTTTCAAGCATATACCCTGCTCCTGGTGCCGTAACAATCTTTTTGCCGAATTTGCCGAGCTTTTTACGGAGCCGGTAAACGAGCGCACTCAGCTCTTCCTGCCCAACCTCATGAAGCATCCCGCTGTTATCTGAAAATCTTTCAGGCCAAATTCGTTTTTTTATTTCATCATAACTGACCACTTTATCACAATGTTCCTCCAGAAAAAGCAGCAGCTCCATATACTTTCCGTTAAGCCGCAGCGGTTGCCCCTGGATCAGGACTAAGCGCTTTTCTCTGCATATCTTAAACACCTGCCGATCAGGGCAGATCAGGTCCTTTGTTGTTTCAAGCCCGTCTTCACACTGATTAATAAAGGTCAGCTTTACTGCCCCTTTCGCAAGGGAGATGAAGTCCTGATTCCCCAGCGGAATCTGCTGAAGCGGCTCCAGGGAAAGACCGTTCACTTCTACACCGTGCTTGCTTTTTAGGTTGGTAATGGTATAGGTTCCATTTTCGCATTGAATGACCGCATGTTTTCTGGATATGTACGGATTGGAAAAATGCACGTCCAGATGATTTCCTTCAGAGGACCGTCCAATCAGCATTCTATTTCGCTTAAACGGGATGAAGGCGCCCTGAGCAAAACCGTGCCCTTCTTCCACTCTAAGACATGCTCGAAGCAAAAAAACAACCTCCTCACTTTCCTTTTGTTCTTTTCATTATAACAGCAGTTATAAAAAAGAAGGGCGAACAAAAAGAAGACCTGGATTGAACTCCAGGCCTTCCTCTGTCTTGCCGATTTCCAATCCTGCTATCACAACGCTATTTCCTTACCAGCGATGGGCTTTGGCATTGCTTCGCAGAATGATGTTGGTCTGCGACATCTCGGTATGACCGCACACCTGAGATTTCGAACGCTTTGGCCTTGTCCAATTATGATGAAACTGGGCTGAATGCTGGTCTAACTGGTCTCGGTAACTCATTCGCTAATCACCTCGTAGTTAGGATCTAGTGCCTTGATATTCGGAGGAATATCTTGTATAGGTTATGTCTTTTGCGGAAAATTATTAGCGGCGGAAATATTTTAGCCTGAATTACTTTAAAGCGTACGCAGCAAAACGAATTTAAACAAACGCTTGTTTTAAAAAACAGGACTGAGGAAAAGTTTATGATAAAGTTTTGTCCATCCTGCAAGTCCATATTGCCCGAGAAGTTAATACAAAACCCAGCTGCCTATTTGATTTGTACATCATGCTGATAAATAATTATGATCTGCATAAGAAAGTATTTCCTCATCATGGGTAAACAAAAAAAAGAGAGCTCTGACCGCTCCCCCTTCGCTTTGTATTCAACTTTATTACTCCGCCGCCACCGCTGCTTCACATGGATTCAGACTTCTTTGAAGCCTCGCGATCCCCCGGGTGGAGCGTCTTAATTTTATAAATAAAATAATAATGTTTATATAAAGCAAGAACAATCAGCAAAATTCTCACTAAAAGAATGTCCACATATAACACAGAAACCAATATAAAAAAATCCGCTATCACATTGATCCTGATTTTCTCCGCCAGGCTCATCCCTTTTTTCTGCAGGAATGCCAGAACGTATTTTTTATAAACCCAGGTATCCTTAAACCAGCGGTCAATTCTCTTTGAACTTTTCGCAAAGCAAAAGGCAGCGATTAAGTAAAAAGGACCTCCTGGCAGAACAGGAAGGAACGTTCCTGCAATCCCAATCACCAAGGCTATTGATCCGATTAAAACCAATAGGATCATTTTAATCATTTTAATCGTGTTCATGGAATCTCCCCTGCAGCTTGATCATAATCTTTCTCTTCACTTTATCAAAGAAATACGAAACCTCCAAAGCTTATACCTGATTAAAAATATGGAAATTCAATTTTGTATATGTTTATGCCAGTCCTTTTATTTCAGGAACTAAAAAAGAACGAATCATAAAGACCCGTTCCATTGATCTGGGATTACTTATCAGCATCCTCTATCATTTCCACTATTGGTTCACCTTTCTCATCAAGCAGGGGGGTGAGTCCGCTGCCCTGTGGGTTCCATGTATGCAAATAGTTTACTCCTGTTTGACGGTCAACGAGAATATAAATCAGGCCATGCTGATAATTTTGGACCATCTTTTCATCGAAACGCTTTTCCGTTTTTTTACCAAACATGAATAATCACCTCCTTTAATGATCATTTCCGCAAAAACAAGCAGTACCTTAACGATCCAACCCGTTTTTCTTATAGGCGTAAACAAAAATCCCTAATGCAGCAGCCAGCCAGCCGATGAGGACACTAATGTCGGTGGCATTCCATATATAGCCGCTCTCAGAAACGATACCGTTCACATAGTTTGTCAGCACCCCTGTGTAGGTAAAGTCCAATATGGCGGACAAATCCTCCTGGAAAAGCTTCACTGCAGGTACGGAAGTCAAAAGCAAGGTGATCGGCATGCTCAATAAGGAAGCCTGCGCCTGGTTTTTTGAGAAAATTCCAATAATATACCCTATAATCAGGCTGATCAGGCTCGCTGCAGTTGTCATGATGAAGAAGGTTCCAAATGGGATTTCCCCAAATGAAGACCCGCTCACAGGAATCATCAGCAGATTGACCAGGATTAACAGCAGAAAAGGAGGCAGCAGTGTCCCTATCAAGTACTCCAGGCCATTTACAGAGGACGTCATGAGTACTCTCAATGTGTTCTTTTCCTTTTCTTCTGCTAATGGAGCACTGCTCATAGAGATTCCAGCTATGGCGATGTTGAAAATAATCCCGAAGCTCAGGGCGAATGCATTCGTTGAAAAGGATACTCCTTCATTGTTTACATCTACATCCGGCATAATATTTTTAATGACAAACACAAATCCCAAAGCGAGAATCGGCCCTAACATGACTCCCGTATTATTCAGCAGCGTCTGAAATTTCATAGCCGTGATGGCTCTGACTTTTTTTACTGAAATCCTCAAAGCAATTCCCTCCCCGTCAGTTCCAGGAACACTTTTTCTAATGTCGGTTCATTGGAATGAATCGTAACAAGCTCGCCAGCGGCTATCCACTGCTGGATCTTTTCCCCTGTTTCCTCAGAGTGAGGCAGCATAAATTCCCGCTCGTCCTCTAATCGGATCTGATACTGTTTATTCCGATTGTACTTGAGCTCCATGCTCTACAATTATCCCATCATGAAGAAGAGCAATTTGATCACATAGTTTAGCCGCCTCGTCCATGTTGTGGGTCGTAAGGAAAATGGCCGTCCCCGATTCTTTCAGCTCCAGCAGCAATTCGTGTACAGATGTAGCTGTACTCGGGTCTAAACCGCTCGTCGGTTCATCCAAGAAGAGCACCTTTGGCTCATGCAAGATGGCTCTGGCCAGAACCAGCCGCTGTGTCATTCCCTTCGAAAGCTTACCGGCAATTTTATTTTTATGCCCGAACAGCCCCACTCTTTTCAGAAGAACATCAATCCGTTCCATCTCTACTCCTAAAATCCTGGCGAACAGCTTCAAGTTGCTGTAAACGGTCATTCTTTCATATAATCCACTGTTATCTGTAACAATGCCGACTTGTTCGTAAATGCTTTCGTTTATTTGTTCGATGGGTTTTCCTAATACCGTTGCTTTTCCTGAAGTTTGCGCCAATTGTCCGGTTAGTATTTTAATCGTGGTTGTTTTCCCTGATCCAGAGGGGCCCAGAAATCCAAATATTTCACCAGATCGGACTGAGAAACTAAGTTTTTTTAATGCCGGTTCGTTTTTGAACTGCTTGGATAACTGTTCAGCATCAATCACTGTATGTCTTTCCATATACTCCACTCCCTTAAAAAAAGTTGGGGGTTTGATGAAGCTTCCCATCTGTTTTACAGTTTAGTACTGATCAAGGGGAAAGTCGTAAAAGTCCGCTGAACAGTACTGTAAGAAGCTCAAATGCAACAAAAAAAGGCTGAAATGTACTCATTTCTGCCTCACCTGTACGCTAAAAATCAAGTAATTGCTTCATTTCTTCTAAACGGGTTCTGGAAAGAGGAACCTTTACATTTGGATGACCTTTTAAAATCAGCGTGTAGCTGTTCTTTGAATAGCTAATCAATTCTGAAACCCGCTGCAGGTTCACTAAATATGACCGGTGGCATCTGAAAAAACCGAATGTATGTAGTTTCTCTTCGAGGTCATTCATAGTCAAGTCTGTAGGGAAGTATTCCTCATTAATGCGCAAATGGCTGACACTGTTGATGCTTTCAATATAATCGATCTCATCCGGACTGAAAAAAATGGTCTTATCCGCTAATTTACATGTTACTTTGAAAACACGGTTCGGCTTAAATACTTCACTCTCTTTCTTTTGCATGAGTATGTCATCCGTCTCTTCGGCGGAAAGATCGGTTTTTTCCAGACCCGCTGCTTGATTATAGCGGTAGATCTCGCTGGTTAACAGCAATAAATCTTCGATTGAATTAGAGGTGATGACCGTTGCCGTGATACCGGAGCGGACATGTTCAACCGCTTTTAAATAAAGCTCAATTCCTTCACCCGATAAGTTATCTAACGGATTTTCAATTAGCAGCACATCAGGAGAAAACAAAGACATTCGAAATAAGCTGACCCTTCTTTTCTGGTCATCTGTCAATTTTTTGATTTTCGTACCCCACACATCCAGCAGAGAAAAGGCAGCAATGGATTCCTCCAAAGGGTCCGGATAATCTGCAAGCTCCTTAAAAAATTTCAGGTAGCTTTGAACGGTTAGCGAATCATATAAGCCCTCATCTTTCATTTGCGAAAAAATCGATTCTGTCTCTCTATGGATATGGCCGCTGGAAGGAGGAATTCTCCCTGTTATCAAATCAAACAGCATGACACTTTCTTCATTGGACATCTTTATCCCGATATGCGAGGACTCACCAATAACTAAATCTACATTCTTTAAGATAATCCGGTGAGCTTCTTCTTTCATTACTTGATCTAAAGAATCAAAAGTCATGGTATACTCACTTTCTTTGTTTATTTATGTACTGGTTATCCTATCAGCTCTGGATGACTGGCGATCACTCACTCTTTTCATCCATATTCCCGTTTTTGCACTCGTTTTAAGCGTGGCCATAAAAAAGTATTTACTGTTTAGTGCCGGCCAAATATCTCATTTCCTGGCTCTTCGTATTTTCCATACATCTGACTCTTTTAAGGGACGCAGATAAAAACACCCTTTTAGATAACTATAATCTAAAAGGGTGAGCCTTTGCTTTGATTCTGATCATTTAAAATAAAGTTTGATTATAAATAGAAAATCCCCATACATTTTGATAAGAATTAATCAAAATGTATGGGGGTTGTTTTTCATGGATTATCTTTGCCAGCTATTATTCAACCGTCACACTCTTCGCCAAGTTACGCGGCTTATCCACGTCACAGCCTCTATGCAGAGCAGCATAGTAAGCGATCAGCTGAAGCGGAATAACGGAAGCAAGCGGTGAAAGGGCTTCATGTACTTCTGGAAGGACGAAACGGTCGTCTTCCTGCTCAAGTCCTTTTCCGGAAATGATGCAAGGGTTTGCTCCACGGGCAGCAACTTCCTTCACGTTTCCGCGGATGCTCAAGTTCACGTGTTCCTGTGTAGCTAGAGCGATAACCGGTGTGCCTTGTTCGATCAATGCGATTGTTCCGTGTTTAAGCTCTCCACCGGCAAAACCTTCTGCCTGGATGTAGGAGATTTCTTTCAGTTTCAATGCGCCTTCAAGACCTACATAGTAGTCAACTGCACGGCCGATGAAGAAGGCGTTGCGTGTTGTAGACAGGTACTCGCGTGCGATGTACTCCATCTCTTCTTTTTGGTCGCAAAGGGCTTCCATTGCGTTAGCAGCGATACCAAGCTCCTTCACAAGATCAAGCTCAAGTTCGTGGCCTTTCATTTCTGCTGTAACAGCAGCTGTAATGGCTAGAACCGCCAGCTGGGCTGTGTATGCTTTTGTAGAAGCTACTGCAATTTCAGGGCCTGCATGGAGAAGAAGGGTGAAATCAGCTTCACGGGAAAGCGTAGAGCCTTGTACGTTTGTCAGCGTCAATGCTTTGTAGCCAAGTTCTTTGATTTGCACAAGAACGGCACGGCTGTCCGCTGTTTCTCCGCTTTGGGAGATGAAAAGGAATAGCGGCTTTTCGGAAAGCAAAGGCATGTTGTAAGAGAATTCGCTTGCCACATGCACTTCTACTGGTGTTTTTGCCCATCTTTCAATGAACTGTTTTCCAACAAGACCTGCATGGTAGCTTGTTCCGCATGCCACAATATAAATACGGTCAGCTTCGTCGATTGCATCAACGATGTTTTGATCGATTGTCAGCTTGCCGTCTTCATTTTGATATTTTTGAACGATTTTCCGCAATACAAGCGGCTGCTCGTCGGTTTCTTTCAACATGTAGTGAGGGTATGTTCCTTTTTCTATATCGCTTGCGTCGATTTCTGCTGTGTAAGGAGCACGTTCAACGACTTCGCCAGTTAACGTTTTAATGACTGCCTGCTCACGAGTCACGATAACCATTTCTTTATCCATAAGCTCAACATACTGGTTTGTCACTTGAAGCATCGCCATTGCATCAGAAGCAATAACATTGAAGTCTTCTCCAAGTCCAACTAGAAGCGGGCTTTTGTTTTTTGCTACATAAATTGTATTTGGATCTTGGTTATCAAGCAATCCGATAGCGTAAGATCCTTTTAGAACGGAAAGAGTCTGGCGGAAAGCTTCTTCCACGCTTGCGCCTTTTTCCATCATTTTTTCGATCACCTGTACGACTACCTCAGTGTCTGTTTCACTTTGAAGCTCCACATCCTGAAGGTAATCTTTTTTAAGCTGAACGTAGTTTTCAATTACTCCGTTATGAACCAAAGTCAGACGTGAAGATGCACTTTGGTGCGGATGCGCGTTTACACGGCTCGGTTCACCATGTGTAGCCCAGCGTGTGTGACCGATTCCAACCGGTGCAATCACACTTGAATCCACGATGGAACGAAGATCTGCGATACGTCCTTTTTCCTTAAATACCGTTACGCCTTCTTCGTTGGAAAGAGCGATTCCTGCAGAATCGTATCCCCGGTACTCAAGCTTTTCCAAACCTTTAAGCAAAATTTCTTTCGAGTCATTCAGTCCAATGTAACCTACAATACCACACATAATCGTTTTCCTCCCGCTTCTGCGAAGGGGACAGGAACGCCGCAACTTTGGGGACCTTCACTGTCCCCTCACACATGTTAGATGTTTTATTCTATAGGATTCGATTAGTGTCCCTCTCTTTGTCCAACGGGTTGCCCCGCTGTTTTAAAGAAAGACTTGCGGCTGCTATCGTACAGCCGGGAGGTATCCGCCGATTCATCGATAAACCTCCTCCTCGTCAACTAAGCGATGGGTCGTCCGTGCTTAGTTCAGGCGCTTTGTGCTGCTCCGTATTTCACTTTACTCATTGCCCGGGTTCATAAAGCGAAACACAAGGTTTATATTACAATACATCGGAGAAAACCGTCAATCCTAATATTTCCCCACGGCTTGCTCTTTACCCTCCGACCCCTTTAGTATATGTTGCTAAAGGATGTCTTGTTAAGGACAGATGCAAGATGACATTTACCCTGTTTGAAAGATTTTCTAACCAATATCTCTAAAAAAGATGGATTTCCCATACTTCTTTTTTCCTTTTCAAGGGAAAATCATCACAGCCGGAAGAAAAAATTAAATGCTCAAATCATCACATAAAGGTCATTATAAATATAAAAAAAAGAGGCCCCTAAGGCCCCGTTTTCCTCGAATTCTATGTAAGTTATTCGATACCCATTTCATCTTTAACAACGGCTACGATGCGTTCTACGTATTGACGGCAAAGCTCTTCAGTCGGTGCTTCTGCCATTACGCGGACTAGAGGCTCTGTTCCGGAAGGACGAACAAGTATTCTTCCGTTTCCATCCATTTCCTTCTCTACGTCTTCAATAACAGCTTTTACTTTTGCATTATCTGTTACGTGATGCTTATCTGATACTCTGACATTGATCAGAAGCTGAGGGAATTTCGTCATTTCATCAGCAAGCTCAGAAAGGGTTTTGCCGGTTGATTTCAAAATATTCACTAGCTGAATAGCTGTGAGAAGACCATCCCCTGTTGTGTTGTAGTCAAGGAAGATAATATGGCCTGATTGCTCTCCGCCCAAATTAAACTGATTCTTCTTCATTTCTTCTACTACATAACGATCGCCAACAGCCGTTTGGATACTTTGAATTCCTGCTGCTTCCAGGCCTTTATAGAAACCAAGGTTACTCATAACGGTCGATACAACGGTATCCTGATTCAGCTGACCTTGATCTTTCAAATATTTGGCACAGATAAACATGATCTGATCGCCATCCACGATATTTCCTTTTTCATCTACTGCAATTAAACGGTCTCCGTCTCCATCGAATGCAAGTCCGATATCAGCACCTTTTTCCAGAACAAAAGCAGCCATGGCTTCAGGGTGTGTAGAGCCTACACCATCGTTTATGTTCAATCCATTTGGAGAAGTTCCCATCGTTGAAACATCCGCTTCAAGATCAGCAAACAAATGAGTTGCAAGGGATGAGGTTGCACCATGTGCGCAATCCAGAGCTACATGGATGCCGGCAAATTCTTCATCAACCGTCTGTTTAAGGAATTGAAGGTACTTCTGACCGCCTTCGAAATAGTCGTTAACCTGTCCAAGTTCCGCTCCCACAGGTCTTGGAAGGTGATCCTCCGCCTGATCCATGAGCCCTTCAATTTCAAGCTCCTGTTCATCCACAAGCTTAAAGCCGTCTGGTCCAAAAAACTTGATTCCGTTATCCTGAACCGGATTGTGAGAGGCAGAAATCATAACACCCGCCTGAGCTCCTAAAGCTTTGGTTAAATAAGAAACACCTGGAGTAGAAATAACGCCCAAACGCATAACCTCTGCTCCAATGGAAAGAAGTCCGGCAACAAGTGCTCCTTCCAGCATATGTCCGGATACACGTGTATCACGGCCAATTAATACCTTTGGACGATCTTTATCCTTAGTAAGGACATATCCGCCAAAACGGCCGATTTTAAAAGCCAGTTCCGGCGTCAGCTCGCTGTTCGCTACTCCTCTTACTCCATCTGTTCCAAAATACTTACCCATGTTAGAATCGCTCCTTTTTTCTGTTCCTCAAGATTGAGTTCCCGAAATTCGAATTGTTGCTTCCTCTTGGGGTAATGACCATTTCACATCATTCGGTCCCTTTACCTCAACCTTAATTGTTTGCTCCCCATCCTCCAGACCGGATGCATTGACCACCAGCTGAAAATCCTTGGAGGATACCTTTTTCAGCTGTTCTTCCAGTCCTGTTACCGTAATATCAAATGCTTGTGCCGATGGGTCAAGGTATTCAATTGACTTTCCTTCATCCAGTCCCGCTGTTTCAATAGGGATGCCTTTCAGCACTTTCTCCCCTTCTTTATCTACATCTATTTTTACTTGTACCTTCTGCTGTGAAAGTTCTTTTACTCCTTCGGGCAGCGGAAGACCCAATTCAACCACACTGTCTTCTTTGATCTTGGTTAAATCCAAATCAGGACCCTTAATTTCCTTTAAACCCTCTAAAATATTTTCAGGTCCGTATGCCGTTACCTCACTGGGAGAAATGCTGATCGAGCGAATGGTCACGCCCTCCGGCGGTTCCCCAGTCTGATTCAGCTCCACGGGCAGTGTTTTGCTTGGGCTCTGAATTGGAACGGAAACTTCGATGGTCCTTGGCAGAGCTTCAACCGGCAGAATATTGCCTGCCTTGTCATACACGATGACTTGGGCCTGCTGCTTTAGATCCTGATCTGCATCCTGCAGGTTCACCCTGGCTCGTACATACGAAATTTGCTTGATAACAGCTTTTGAGGCTGTTACTTTAACCGTTTTCGGATTTAAAACAGGCTCACCCGGCTTATAGCCTTCTGCGATCTGTTCCTCATTTATAAAAGAAGCTTCTACTGGAAACTCTTTTGTTGTTTTTTCATCAATCTTTACTTTCACAGATCCTGGATTAATTCCAACTTTTAACGAACTGTCCAGGTTTCTGTATTTCAAATCCACTTCATGCTCCCCTGGTTCAAAGCCGCTTAAATCTGCATAAACCTCAACATTTCTGCGCTGTTTCGCAATTGTGACCTGGCTCGTCGGACCTGTAATGTCAACGGAAACAGTATCAGGTAGACCGGACACTACATAATTGTCATTGCCTGTTTCTGCTTTCAGCTCAACATTCTCAAGGGTAGCGGAAGATTCATTAGGCGCTGGCTGATTATTATTATTCGTACCAGGCGGCTTCGGGAAAATTTGACTGCTTTGCGGTTCATCATTGCTGACCCGATTCGTGTTTCTCGAAGTATCCGGATTAACAGAAAGATAAATCATCAGTGCAATTAATAGAGCGATGATTCTCATAAACCATGTGTTATTCATCAGTTTATCCATTCTTCTTCCCCCTCCATTGCCAGCGGCTTGAGGAAGCAGAGCGGGTCCGCGCTTGCTTGTTTGAGTTAGAAGATAAAATGTTTTTCAGCGCATCCTCATCCAGGTTCCGATGAAGCTCGCCATTTCGTGCTGCCGAAATACTGCCGGTTTCTTCAGAAACAATGATCGTGATACTGTCTGTAACCTCACTGATGCCAACAGCTGCCCGGTGCCTTGTTCCAAGTTCCTTTGAAATGAGCGGGCTTTCTGATAGCGGAAGATAGCAGGCAGCTGCTGCTATCTGGCTGCCTCTAATAATCACGGCACCATCATGAAGCGGGGTATTCGGAATAAACACGTTGATTAGCAGTTCAGATGAAACATTGGCATTCATAGGAATTCCCGTTTCAATATAATCACCCATTCCTGTTTCCCGTTCGATGGTCATGAGTGCTCCAATACGGCGCTTCGCCATATAAGAAGTAGCTTTGGTTATGTCGTCTGTAAGTTTAACTCCTTCATCCTCTTCAGGAAAAGCACTCTTTGAGAACAGCCTTCCTCGTCCGAGCTGTTCCAGCGCTCTCCTAAGCTCAGGCTGAAAAATGACAATGATCGCGATAAATCCCCATGATATAGCTTGATCCATTAACCAGAAGATTGTATTGAGTCCCAAAAATCCGCTTATTGTTTTAACTAGCAGAATCACAATAATCCCTTTAAGAAGCTGGACGGCTTTTGTTCCTCTAATTACCATAATCAGTTTATATATGACGAACCAAACCAGGAGAATATCAATGGCAGTGCCTAAGTACCTAAGTACAGATATGTCTTCAAATGCCATACTCGTTTCCTCCATCAAGTTCAATTAAATTGTAATATCCTAAAGACTAGGACAGATTGTATTTATGTATGCCCAAAGCCTCTGTCAGCAGCTATAGGAGGACATATGGTGCTGTCACCAACTACCCCATTATAGCACAAAATTTTTTCAGTAAATAAAGAAACCAAAAGGCCACCCTAAAAGATGACCTTTGCCTTATTATATCTGATTTTATCCGCTTCTATTGGAGGATTTGAAAAAAACCTGACGGCTCCCTATTGGAATACATCGACCACTTCGCTGCCGAAGGATTTCATTTTATACCAGAGCCAGCCAAAGAGTTCGTTGACTTCACTAATATCCCCTGTCACTTCACCGGCCGCCGCGGTATATTCTTCACCGTTAATAACCGTTACATTCCCTTTTACCTTCCCGTCTACTTGAAGAGTTCCGTTTCGGACGGTTATATCGCCTTCTACTACTTCTCCCTCAGGTACAGTGACCGTGTTATTCTGTACAATAAGCTTAGGATTTTTCGTTACACTGAATTGATGGTCGCTCGACCAAGCTGATACAAGACTTCCGCTCATCAACACTACAAATAAAGAGGCTGCGATTAGCAGCGGATGTGCCTTAAACCATCTGCCGGCGCCGATTCTTCTTTTTTCCTTCGGCAGATTGGCCATTACCCGTGATGTAAAATCATCGGGAACAGCGACATGGGAAGTGCTTTGTACGAGCGCAATCGTTTTTTTGAGCTCCTGAAAGTGTGTATGACACACTTTACATGCCTTTAAATGTTCTCTTAATTCCGCTTCTTCCTGTTGATTCGTCTCGTGATCGAGATATTTATGCATCAATGACACCGTTTGTTCAGTACATGCCATTATTATTACACCTCACTTTATAAATGCCTCAGCTGTTTTCTGAGTGCTTCCCTTCCCCTGTGTATCCTTGTTTTAACCGTGCCGGCCGGGATCTCCAATATTTCACTGATTTCGATAATGGATAGCTCGTCTATATATTTCAGCACGATCACACTTCGATACTTATCCGGAAGCTTTAAAATTTCCTTTTGAATCGTTTCCTGCAGCTCAAGGGTCTCCACTTCCTCTTCAGGAAGGGCAATGTCTGCAGCAACCTGAGAATACATTGTAAGGCCCTCTGTTCCTGCTATTTCTGCATCTAAATAATAATCAGGCTTCTTCTTGCGTATTCGGTCTATGGAAAGATTCGTAGCAATTCGGTAAAGCCATGTGGAAAATTTTTTGTCCAAGTCGTATCTGTGAATGTTTACATATGCCCTTATAAACGCTTCCTGAGCGATATCTTCGGCTTCATGAGCATTTCCAAGCATTCTGTAACACAATTGATAGATCTTATCTTTATAGAGATCAACAATTTCCGCAAAAGCATTTTGATCTCCCTTAATAACCTCTTTTATCCTCTTCTTTATGATAGTCTCCATCTATATTACCCTCTTCTCTTTCACGGGTCTGTAGGAATACGTTCTAAAAACCAAAAGGTTTCATTTTTTCACATAAAAACAGTTTAACAAATTATTGCCAATATGTAGATGGTAAGTTACACAACTTTCGCGAAAAGGAATTGAAAAATAAGGAAGTTCTCGATAATAATCATATATAGGGGGGAATAGAGTGAAGAAAAAAATATATTTGATCCGCCATTGTAAAGCAAATGGACAAGAAGCAGAAGCTCATTTAACACATGAGGGAAAAGCACAGGCAGCTTCCATAGCATCTTTTTTAGCGAGTAAAAGCATTGATGTTCTCTACTCAAGTCCGTTTAAGAGGGCTATTGATTCTGTCCTCCCGTTTTCACAGGAAAGCGATTTGGAGATTATACTGGACCAAAGACTTGCTGAGAGAATTCTCTCCAAACATAACATTCAAGATTGGATGGAAAAACTGTCTCAGACATTCCAGGACAAAACGATCGTCTTTGAAGGCGGTGAATCAAGTATGGCTGCATCTTCAAGAGGATTAGAGGCAATTGAGGATTTTCTGGATGGCCCTTTTCACTCAGCTGCCATGGTTTCTCATGGAAATATGATTTCATTGATCCTGAATCACTTTGATGATGCATTTGGCTTTGAACAGTGGAAAACCCTTTCTAACCCTGATGTATATTTATTAGAATTTGAAGGCTCCGTTCCTGAAGCAAGAAGAGTATGGGGGTCTCCGGTTTAAAGTCTTATTCACTTAAAAACAGGGAGACGCATTCTAAAGCGTTTCCCCGTTATAGTATAAAGTTTGAGTTATGCTGATTGAAGCGGAAAGATGATACACCACAGCGGGAATGATGACGCCGCACCCTTTAAAAACAGAGTAAGCCTCATTTCCCGCACCGCTGCGGAGATAAATCTAAGTAAATTAGCAAGTGGGCTATCTTAGAATAGACTCTGGACAGCCCGTAACCGTTATAAAAGTTTTTCTCCAAAAAGTGAGCCCATTAAGGCTACGGCAACCGATGCGGTCTTGTTTCTCTCATCCAAAATCGGGTTAACTTCTACAAATTCAGCCGACGTTATCATTTCAGATTCAGCCAGCATCTCCATAGCTAAATGACTTTCACGATAGCTGATCCCGCCAATAACGGGTGTTCCTACACCCGGTGCGTCATGCGGATCCAATCCGTCAAGGTCAAGCGACAAATGAACACCGTCCGTACGATCTTTCAAGTATTCAATTGTTTCTTCCATAATACGGGCCATTCCAAGACGGTCAACCTCATGCATGGTGTAAACGCGGATTCCCTTTTCTTTAATCAGTTCCCTTTCACCCTCATCAAGGGAACGGGCACCGATGATGACAACATGCTCAGGCTTAATTTTTGGAGAGAACCCTGCAATCCCCGTTAAGGATTCATCGCCTATTCCTAAACTTGCCGCGAGCGGCATGCCGTGAATGTTCCCTGACGGGGAAGTATCAGCTGTGTTTAAGTCGCCGTGAGCGTCATACCAAATAACCCCAAGATTTTTATAGTTTTTCGCCAGTCCAGCAAGAGTCCCAATCGCGATACTGTGGTCTCCGCCAAGCACTAAAGGAAAAGCACCTGTTTTAATCACTTCATCAACCTTTGAAGCCAGCAGTTCGCTCGCTTCTGATACCGCTTTCAAATTTTTTAAATTATATAAAGGTTCTTCCAGCTCTTTTTCCCGTTTGCCTATTTTTATGTCTCCGCTATCTTCAATAGTAAAATGGAGATTTTCCAGCCGTTCTACAACGCCTGCGTATCGGATGGCACTAGGCCCCATATCGACACCCCGTCTGGTTTGTCCTAAATCCATCGGTACACCAATGATATTAATTTTTTCAGCAGCCATCTGTCTTCCTCCTCTATTCTCTATCCTCTTATTTTACATAGAAAAAGACCTATGACTCAACTCGACATAAATATGTATAAAAATACAGAAGATTCACACAGAATAAAGAAAATGAACGCACAAAAAAAGCCTTACACTTTGTGAAAGACAGCAGTGGCTGATATGAAATTGGTGGAGCCTAGCGGGATCGAACCGCTGACCTCCTGCGTGCAAGGCAGGCGCTCTCCCAGCTGAGCTAAGGCCCCTGAATCTGGATTTAAAAGTAATGAAGATGCGGGTGAAGGGAGTCGAACCCCCACGCCATAAGGCGCTAGATCCTAAGTCTAGTGCGTCTGCCAATTCCGCCACACCCGCATATAAAAAATGTAAATGGTGAGCCATGAAGGACTCGAACCTTCGACCCTCTGATTAAAAGTCAGATGCTCTACCGACTGAGCTAATGGCTC
>NZ_JAQV02000026.1 GCF_000732485.2 Bacillus sp. SJS
GCAGGTTGCCCACGTGTTACTCACCCGTCCGCCGCTGACCTCCGAAGAGGTCCGCTCGACTTGCATGTATTAGGCACGCCGCCAGCGTTCGTCCTGAGCCAGGATCAAACTCTCCAAAAAGTAGTTTGACTAGCTCTTGTTTGTTGCTCTAGAATTAACGTTGGCACTTCAATTTGTTTAGTTTTCAAAGATCATTTTTTGCAACCGCTTCGTTAGCGGCTTTAATAATATATCACGCCGTTAGACAAGAGTCAACATCTTTTTCAACAATGTTTCAAAAGGAAATATCTTCTGTTTTCAGCGACAAATATCAATATATCACTATATCTCTAAAAGGACAATCATTTTTTTCAAATTTCTCTATGAAAATGATGCTGGAATTTTTGCAGCGATATTTTATTCCCTGTTTCGATTTCAACTCCTTCTATAGATAAGGCTTTTTTCTGCTCTTCAAGAACATCCTGATCCTTGATGGAGAGTTCTCCTTTAGAACTGATTACTCTGTGCCAAGGCAAACTGTATTTACTGCTCATCGTATGAAGAACTCTTACAACCTGTCTCGCTCCTCTAGGACTTCCCGCTGCAAATGCAACTTGTCCATACGTCATAACCCGGCCCTCCGGTATATTTTTGATGATTTGAATAGCTTTTTCGGTAAATGGTTTCATTCTCTTCCTCCTTCTGGTTTGATAAGGTAAATTAATAGTACCAAAAATGCGGCACGTAAGTATCATCATTCTACTAAATGTAAAATAGTTATTGTCGAAATTTGTGTGATAGTGTATAGTGAAAATAATTAAATAATTCGGTATACGACCACTAGGGGAGCCTTCGGCTGAGAATGAACAATCTGTTCTAGACCCTTTGAACCTGTTAGTTAATGCTTGCGTAGGGATGTGGCTTGATCGTTTAACTTCGTGATTAAAGCAGTGCGTGGAAGCAAGAGCATTCCCCGCATTGCTTTTTTATTTTCTCCTTTTGGTCGATGCCCGTAAAAGGAGCCCATATGAAAAATCAAAAACTTCTATTCTTATCCGAAACAGCTATTTTAACTGCTCTGGCACTGTTGCTGGACATGCTCTCAAGTTTCTTCATTAAGATGCCTCAAGGCGGGTCACTTTCACTTGGAATGATTCCAATATTTATTATGTCCTTCAGGTGGGGTCTCAAAGGCGGATTGCTCACAGGCCTTCTGACCGGAATTCTGCAGCCGATTTTGGCACCTGCATTTATCGTACATCCCGCCCAAGCTATTTTGGACTATCCGCTGCCTTTTATGCTTGCCGGGATGAGCGGCTTGTTTGCAGGATGGGTACATTCTGCATTGAAGCAAAATAAATGGAGAACTCTGACCGCAGTTATGGCGGCTACCCTGCTTGGTTCCATTCTTCGGCTTGCTTCGCATGTTTTATCAGGAATTGTCTTTTTCGGCTCATATGCACCAAAGGGCACTCCCGTTTTCACCTACTCACTTGTATACAACTCAACCTGGATGATCCCTACCTGGATTGTCGCTGCACTTGCAATATGGTTAGTCATTATGAATTCACCCGGGCTAATCAAAAGCAATGCAAAAAAACCGTAAGCCAATATTGGCTTACGGTTTTTCTGTTTTAATAAGATTTGCAATTAAAACGTAGCGTTCTGGTGCCGAACCAATAAAATCAAACGGATAGCATGTAGAAACAGTTAATGTAGCCCTTGGTTTAGGGACAATCACTGTACGGTCATTTTCGTCTACAATGCGTACCTTGCGAATTTTATAAGTAAATGTGCCGGCCGATGTTTTTACTATAAGGAGATCATTCTCCCCTACTTTTCCAAGCTGCCTGAAGACGGTATCCCGGTGTCCAGATAAAACAGAGTTATCCTTCTCACCCGGAAGAACAGATTGAGCAAAATGCCCAACTCCTTTTTCGAGCTCGTCTTCATCTGTACCATGGTAAATGGGCAGAACAGCCTCTAATTTCGGGATGATTAACTCACCCATCTTCTCACCCTTTACTGGTCTTGTTTCATATAAAGGAGAAGGTTTAGCGCCTTCTGTCTCACTTGCTTTAGCCGGCGCCGTTTTAATCACATGGTAATCCGCTTTCTGCTTTTCATAGAAAAAGTAAGCTTTTGCTAATTTAAACGCATTCGTACTAGTTAAGTAAACTCCGGCAGCAAAGAGGATCGCGGCACTAAAAAGAAGAAGCGTACGCTTCTTCTTTACTGTTGAAAGGAAATGTTTCATCAGATGGATGTACGCAGCTTTCTTCTAATTAAAACGGAAACCGCTATTAAAGAAGCTCCGGCAATCATCCAGTTTGCATGAAATCCTGCTGTCTTAGGCATTTTAGCTCCTTTAACTGTTGCTCCCGGTTTTTCCGTCTGTTTCTTAATGGATGAAACTGCTTCAGACGTTTTTACTAAGTCCTTACCTGTTTCTTTAATTAATTCTGATCCAATCATTTCAGAAGTTAAGGTCATATCTAAAATCAGTTTGTTATCCAAATCATAAAGCTCGACGAAAAGGTCTGCCCCATCCACATCATTCAGACTCATCATTGTCTGCAAAGAAAGCTCTTTTTTGATTCCATCCTTAACAAGGTAGTATTTCGCCTGCAAATTCAGCAAATCCATCATTTCACCGTAGATGGAAATCATCTCTTGAATGTCTTTCTCAGAAAGCTCATCTACACTTTCAAAATCACCGATTGCCATCATTCTGTCACCAAGCTGCATCAGCTGTGCGTCAATATAAGGATTGTTTTGATATACTTTTTCGAAGTGTGCAGCCAAACGCTCAAACTCTTCTTCCGTTAAACCAAGCTGATCAAAAATTTCTTCAAACTCAGATTCCATATCCGGAAGTTCCATGAAATTATAGATTTCTTCATCAAGCTCTTCGATCGAATCATAATCTTCTAAAACCAGGCCGTGGTCCTTCATAAACTGGTCAAACTCTTCACGGGAGGTAAAGTCGTAGCTTTCCCAAAGCTCCTGAAGCGTCGCATCATTAATTTCAGTCGGATAGTCTCCCGCAATTTGAATTGTTTCAAGCAGATAATTTTCAAAATAGAAAACATCCTGTACTTTTTCCCCATCGAATAAATCCCCGTTTTCAACAAGGAGGTCTGTTAATTGATCTTCTGTTAATTCATATTTTGCAAGAATTTCTTTAAGAACATCATCTGTCACCCTTCTTCCCAGATGACTTCTTAAATCTTCTACATCTTCAAATTCATCAAACATTCTGTAATCAAAATTTTCTAAATATGTCTCTAACTGGCCATGTGTCAAGTTAATTTCTTTTAAATAGGCTTTGTAGCTGCTGCTGTTTACGTCAATCTTGCCTGCAGCCAGTGCTGTGTGTGCAACGAGCAGCTGAAGCAGTACAAGACATGCCGCGAAATATTTTTTCACCGCAGTGTCCCCCTGTAATATTTGTAATCTAGAAAATTATATACTGAAATTTTTGTAATGTATAGCACAATATTTTTATTGTCTATCTAGTAAATGGTTCTATTTTCGCTTGCTGGTGAATGTACTAGAGTAATAGGAAGGAGATGCGGGAGGCTAGACAATGAATTCAACCTTTTCTTTTATGTTAGGCTGCATGCTGTTATCAATTATTCATTTTTTAATCAGTTATAGGGAAGCAATTCGGGTAAGCAATGAGGAAGGTCTTGTATTTGGCTGGGGATTAGTATTTAATGTGCCTCTTGCCTTCATGTTTGCCATACTGGCTAATTTGTTCTACCAGCAGCTAAATTAGAAGGGCCTACCAGATTGGAGGCCCTTCTTATCTTTCTGTTATACTCGATTGCCTTGCAGCAGCATCGATTTAAGCCGTTCAATATCCTTCCATCCAAAAGCATATTCAATATGCTCCCGATTTCCAATTGACAATGTTTCTTCCCCTATTAATTCAGGAAAATAGGATTCATAAAATCCCCGGGAAGGATTTTCACTGATTACCCAAACCATGACAGATTGGAATCCTTTTTCAATGAGATCATCTATCGAATTTAACAGCAGCGCACTCCCAATCCCTTTTCGCTGCACCTCATCCAGAAGGTAGATGGCATATATTTCACCATCAAACCCATGCTTTTCAGTACGTTCCTTTCCATAGCTTGAAAACCCGACGATTCTCCCCTCTTCATCTTCGGCTAAAAACAGATGATCGAGATCGGCTTGCTCCCACTGGCTCATCTTCTCTGCATATGTAAGCGAGTTTAAATAGGCAGAATCAACGATATCCCGGTAAGTAGTCCGCCAGCTATCCACATGAACTTCCGCAATCCCTTTTATATCTTCTTTTTTTGCTTTCCGGATTTTATACATAATAGTCCCCCTACGCCATTCTAAAGTTCACTATTCTCCTATACCCAATTTCTTTCCTTAATCATCCATATTTCTTTTAGAATGGTAAGCAGAATCTTTTTCACTTCATATCCCCAGCCATAAAAATTAGTATTCCTGCAAATATTACGGCACTGCCGATTGCCTGAGTCAACATGATTTGTTCATTCAGCACATAATAGGCAAGGATGATCGCACCGGCAGGTTCAAATAAAATGGCGACGGAAATTGTGTTCGTACTAATCCATTTCAAAGCCCAGTTAAATAAAGAATGGCCAAGCAGATTAGGAAAAATGGCCAATAGCAAAAGCCACATCAGATTTTCGCCGCTTCCTGGGTCTAAACTATACGAAAATACTAAGCAATAAAGCAGCAAAGTCGCCGCGCTAATCCCGTAAACAAGAGTTGTATGTAAAATCAGCGAATGCCGCTTTCTTACTTCCTGTCCAAATAGAAGATAGGCAGTAACCATAAAACAGGCGGTTAACGCCAGCAAATCTCCTGCCAGTGCCCATCCGCTGATTTGCAGGTCCCCCCAGCTGATGATTAAGCTCCCGATTATGGCAATCGCCGCACTCCACACGGCTTGACGCGTTACCCGCTCACCAAAAAGCAGGTAAGTTCCAGCAAATGCGAATAGCGGCTGAAGCGTAACGAGAACCACTGAACTTGCAACGGAGGTTAATTCGAGGGACTCAAACCATAAAATAAAATGAAAGGCCAGGAATATTCCTGCCATTGAAATGTAGAGCCAGTCTTTATTAGTCATTTCCTTGATGCCCGATCCCCTTGCTAACAGGAAAAAAGGCATCATTAGAAGGACTGAAAAGAACATTCTGTAAAAAGCCGTTACCGGCGGCGGAGTGGTGGTCAGCTTGACCATTACGGCAGAGGCCGAGACAGAGAGCACCCCAATAAATAGAGCGATATATGCATATGTTTTTTGTTTGTTCACATTAATCTCCTCACCCTACTAAACATCTGCAAAAAGGCGAGATTTGTAGAAGGATAGTTTTTAAAATATTCTGTTAATATTGTATAATGAAAGCGTTAACTCTAGCGATATGAGGAGGTCCTATGAATTCTTTAAAGCAAGTGACAATCGGGAAAATGTTTCAGGAAACGGTTCAGGAGTTTGGAAGCCGTGAAGCTATTGTCTATTCTAAAGAAGAAATCCGTTATACCTATCAAGAATTCTACGAGGAAACGGCAAAAATTGCAAAGGCTCTTATGGGAATCGGTATTAAAAAAGGAGACCATATCGCTGTTTGGGCAACCAACGTCCCTGAGTGGCTGCTTCTCCAATTTGCTACAGCAAGGATGGGCGCGGTTCTTGTAACGGTTAATACGAGCTACCAGGTTCACGAACTTGAATATTTATTACAGCAATCCGATTCAGCTGCTTTATTTTTAATAGACGGCTATAAAGGGACTTCCTATACAGAAATGATTCAGTCAATCACAAGCCGAGCCAGCCATCCGCTAACGAAGCTGAAACACCAAATCTACATAGGCAGTGATTCATGTCCTGAAGGAATGACTGGCTGGAATAAATTTTTAATGCATGCAGCTGCAGTTTCAGATGCAGAACTGGAACAAAGAGAAAGCGAGCTTGATCAGCATGATGCCATTAATATGCAATACACTTCGGGAACGACAGGGTTTCCAAAAGGCGTTATGCTTACCCATCATAACATTGTCAATAACGGTTATTTAATCGCAAGCTCGATGAAGCTGACACATAAGGACAGGCTTTGCATTCCCGTACCGTTCTTCCATTGTTTCGGCTGCGTATTGAGTACAATGGCTGCTGTTACAGTTGGGGCCTGCATGGTCCCGACAATAGAATTCAGCCCTGATCTCGTGCTCGAAACAGTGGAAAGGGAACAATGCACCGGCTTGCAGGGAGTTCCGACGATGTTTATTGCCGAACTTTCACTGGATTCTTTCCCATCTTATGATCTCTCCTCTCTCCGGACAGGTATTATGGCAGGCTCTCCTTGTCCGATCGAAGTGATGAAAAAAGTAATGGATCAGATGGGGATGAACGAAATTACGATTTGCTACGGTCAAACGGAGGCATCTCCTGTCATTACCCAAACAACTGTAGATGACTCTATTGAAAGAAAAGTAGAGACAGTCGGGAAACCTCATCCGCATGTTGAAGTTAAAATTATCAATCCTGCAACAGGAAATGAAATGCCTTCAAATGAACAGGGTGAACTGTGTACGAGAGGCTATCACGTTATGAAGGGTTATTATAAAATGCCCGAAGCGACAAGTGAAGCAATCGATGCTGACGGGTGGCTGCATACAGGTGATCTCGCTTCAATGGACGAAGAAGGCTACGTTAAAATTACCGGCCGCCTCAAGGATATGATTATCAGAGGCGGCGAGAATATTTATCCCAGGGAAATTGAAGAGTTTTTATACCGGCACCCTGATATTGTAGATGTACAGGTTATTGGAGTGCCCGATGAAAAATACGGAGAGCGAACGGCTGCCTGCATCCGAGTCAGAGAGGGAGCCGACCTGACGATGCAGCATATTAAAGAATACTGTGAAGGGCAAATCGCTTTTTATAAAATTCCGGAATACTGCTTTTTCATGGATGAGTATCCAATGACAGCATCTGGGAAAATACAGAAATTCAAGCTGCGGGAACAGGCACTGGACTGGATTAAAGAGAGAGTTTAAGTGGAGTGTATGAAGGGACTTCCATCAATGGTTTTGATATGATGAACGTGAAGAGGAGGAATCGGCTATGTATGAACACATGAAAAAAGTGCGAGAAGAATTGCTTAACACACTCAATGAACTATCAAATGAGGAGTTTAATGAAAAGCCTTCAACTGATGAATGGAGCGTTGGGCAGGTTGTAGACCACCTTCAAAAAATGGAGAAAGTCGTACTGGAAAGCCTTAAAAAATCCATCCATCATGCAGAGGATAAAACGGTTGAAGAAAAACAGCTTGAAATTGTGACCGACCGGTCCCGCAAGGTTCCCGCCCCTGACTATGTGGTGCCGAGTCCTGTACCGATTGACCGGATTAAGGTAATAACTGCACTCGAAGAAGCCAGACGAGATCTTATAAATTTCACTGAGCTGCTTGCAAAAGATTTCGATCTTACTTCAAGAGCTCTAAAACACCCTGTCTTAGGAGAACTATCCATTAAACAATGGGTTGAATTTGTGGGGTACCATGAGGAGCGCCATCTTCTCCAGATTAAAGAAGCAAAAGAAAAAATTGGTGCTTAACCAGCGTTCGGCAGCCGGCCTTCCTCAGCCCGGCTGCTTATTATTTTTGGATAAGTTTCACGTCGCCTGTTACACGGTCGACTGAATACGTAACATCTTCATTTCCTGACGCAGTCGTGCCGTCTTCAAACCAGGAGGCACTGCAAATGTATTCATTCTTTGTTTCAACGAGGAATTTAGCTCCAGCTTCCCCTTTTCCGCTCCGTTCGAGAAAATCTACAACTAGAAGAAGCGCTTCATCCTTCGTCACTTCCTGATCAGCCAGTACTTCATGCTGGATAGGTGATTTGAACCCGGCCGCATTAATTAATTCATCACCGAAAAATTCGTAAATCAAAAACAGAGCCAGCCCTAATCCGAGCACTGCCTGCGCCACTTTCATGCTGATTGCCTCCCGCCTTTCTATCTAATAGTATTATCGGTTCAATTCGCTTCTGGATAAAGTGACTTTATGTAAATTGATTGTAAATATTAGGCCTTTTTACACTTTTTATCTATTTACAAAATTATTTTTAAATAATCATAAAACAATATTGACTTTTTTTGAAAAATCGTTATGATTTATATTATGCGCTAACGTATAAAAATATTACGGGGGCTTAGCTCAGCTGGGAGAGCGTTTGGCTGGCAGCCAAAAGGTCAGCGGTTCGATCCCGCTAGTCTCCATCTAAAAACACCCTTGCGGATGCAAGGGTGTTTTCTTGTTTTCAGACATATTACGGCATTTCGCTCATCAAATGGTTAGAAACCACTTTTGCACCTTATTTTAAAATGGCTTTTTTCGTTGCCGGTCCCACTACCCCATCAGCTGTGAGACGGCTGGCCTTTTGAAAGGCGATAACGGCTTTTTCAGTGTTTGCGCCGAATATTCCATCAGTACCCCTTGTGTTGCATCCACGTGCAGTCAGTCTTTGCTGCAGCTCTTTTACTGCAGAGCCCTTGCTGCCTTTTCTTAGTGTTCCGCTGTTCGCAAGGGTAGTCCCGGGCTGCGAACTTGATCCATTTAGTGCACTCCATGTTTTGGGCCCAACAATTCCGTCTGCAGTAAGCCTCTTGCTCTTTTGGAAAGCACGAACAGCTTTATCTGTAGCAGGACCAAAAACACCGTCAATGCCCCCTGTGTTGAATCCAAGCTTTGTTAATTTGCGCTGAAGATCTGCTACTGCATCTCCTCTGCTTCCTATTTTAAGCGTATCTCCGGTAGTTCCGGTATTTCCGCCTGGCTTAACGTTGTATCCATAAGATTTGGCTATCGCACCAAAGGATTTCCCTGAGCTTGTAATAATGACGACTGTATTGATTGGCACTTGACTATACAGCCATTCAACTTCATTATCATACATCCTGACACAGCCGCTGCTGACATATCCTCCAATTGAGCCTGGATTATTGTTACCGTGTATTCCATAAGTGGAACCGGATGTTCCTCGTGCATTAAACCCCATCCACCGATTACCAAGCGGGTTTCTTGGATCCCCTCTTGGAATATTTCCTTTATAATAAGGTCTGTTTATGATTTTCTGAACAATTTTGAATTTCCCTTCAGGTGTAAGGGACTGGCTTCTCCCTGTTCCTACTTTGAACACCCGTTTCAGCTTGCTGTCTTCGTAATAAGCAAGCTTGTTTGACGACTTATTTATGATGATAAACTTGGTTGCTGCTGCAGATGCACCCGGTATACCTGCCCAAAAGACAGAAGAAATACACTGCAAAACACAATAAGCCATTTCTTTAGCAAAAACCTCAACCCCCGGTTCAATTTTTTTAAACATTTATATCTATGCGCGGGCTAAGCAGAGAAGTTCCAATTTTACCAATTTAATATGTGAAATGGTAAAAAACAGATAATCCGGGGAATATCCTGTCGTTATTTCTATAATCATGATTTTTCGCATTAGATTTTGCTGAGAATTGAAGATAAATTTCCCCCTGAATGGAGGAGGAAAACAGCGGGTTTTCTCAAAATAATAAGAATAGCTTTTTGTGTTATGAAAAAGTGCTGGACTCCTGCAGGAACTGGATGATAAAAAGCCTGTGATGAACAGAGTTGATCAGCGCGAAAAACTTAAAAAGGTGGTTAATGACATGATTCAGGAATTTACTTTACAGCAGCTTGCAGAAGGTTTGCCAAAATCAGTATTGAATGCTTCGGATAGAGATTTAGAAGGTTTCCAAAAAATTATCGAAGAAACGATTAAGCTTAGGGAAGGGCATAAAAACTTGCAAAAGATGATAAAAAGCTATTCCACTTCTGTAATCCAGCGATCTTAAGTTTTCAATTATCGGCCTTTTCATAAGGCTTTTTTCTTTTTCCTCAGACTTTACTAGCTTTTTCTTACTGAATTTTCTATCTATTGGAAAAATACTTCGTGCTAACCCTCCCTAATTCCTATATAAATAAATTATAGATAGAAAAATAATAGAAGGGGGCAATGACATGCAAGCAAATACTCCGTTGGAGATAAAGAAAAAGCGTCCGTTAAGAAAATGGCTTCTCATAAGCCTTTCTGTTTTTGCCCTGCTGCTTATTTCAGGCGTTATTTTTGTAAACGTTTACACTAATAGAAGTCTGCCAAAGCTGTCCGGAGAAACAGTCATTGCAGGACTTACACAGGAAACGGTGGTTACTAGAGATCAGGAGGGTGTGCCTCATATAAAAGCGGGCAGTGAAAAAGACCTGTATATGGCTCAAGGATACATCCAGGCTCAGGACCGGCTTTTCCAAATGGATTTGAGCCGAAGACAAGCCTCCGGTATGCTGAGCGAAGTAGTTGGAGAGGCCACCATAGACCGTGATAAATTTTTCAGAACGCTTGGGTTAAGGCGGGCAGCACAGGCGTCCCTATCGGCTTATGATCAAGAGTCTCTTCAAGTTCTTCAGTGGTTTGCAGATGGGGTCAATGCGTATATAAAGGAGGCAAAAAAAGAGGGAAAACTTCCACTGGAGTTTACTCTGCTTGGATACGAGCCTTCCAAGTGGACCCCACTTGACTCCCTTACAATCGGAAAATATATGGCGTTTGATTTAGGCGGGCATTGGCAGGGACAGGCGTTTCGTTATTGGGCGATGGATCATCTTTCAAAAGAAGAAGCACTTGAGCTTTTTCCAAGTTATCCAAAGGATGCTCCTGCTATCCTCTCAAGCTACAAAAATATAAAGCTCGATATTCAGGATACGTTTGCAAGTGCCGTCATTCCACGCGAATTTAACGGAAGCAACAACTGGGTTGTGAGCGGGAAGAAAACCGTTACAGGCAAGCCTCTTTTAGCTGATGATCCTCATCTCGGGCTGGCCACGCCATCCATCTGGTATCAGATGCACCTCACCTCTCCATCCCAGAATGTGAGTGGGGTCATTTTTGCAGGTGTTCCCGGGATCATTCTCGGACATAACGAGAAAATTGCATGGGGTGTAACGAATACGGGCCCCGACGTACAGGATCTGTACATTGAGAAACGCAGTCCGCAAGATGATTCAAAGTTCCTCCATAACGGAAAATGGGAACAGGCGAAGATAATAAAAGAACCCATTGCTGTTAAAGGCAAAAAAACCATTCCCTATGAAGTGACAGAAACGAGGCATGGTCCTGTCATTTCCGAGTTTTCATTAGATCAGAAAAAAGATACGGTTCTTGCGATGAAATGGACCGCGTTGATGCCAAGCACAGAACTGCAGGCTGTTCTTAACATGAACCGTGCTCAAAACTGGAATGAATTCGAAAAGGCATTGGAAGGATTCCACGTTCCAACTCAAAATTTCGTTTTTGCCGGCCAGGATGGAACAATCGCTTACAAAGCAAACGGGAAAATTCCAATCCGCAAAAATGGGGACGGACTGCTTCCTGTTCCAGGCTGGACAGATGATTATGAATGGACCGGTTTCATTCCATGGGATCAGCTCCCGCGAAGCGTGAATCCGGAGGAAGGCTTTCTGGCAACTGCCAATAACAAAGTCATAGATGACCGTTATCCATACCATATCAGTCATCACTGGGCACAGCCATATCGGTATATGAGGATTGAGGAGTTTTTAACTAGCAAAGAAAAGCTGACTGTAAATGACATGAAGAAACTTCAGATGGATCAAAAGGATCTTTATGCAAGAGAATTTGTTCCTTCATTCCTTAAAGCACTCAAAGAACAAAAACTCACATCACAGGAAAAAGAAGCCCTTTCCCTTCTTGAGAACTGGAATTACGAGGATAACCCTGAATACGGTGCCCCACTCATCTTCCATTTATGGATGAAAGAACTTCCAAGGGTTCTGTTTGCGGATAAAATCCCTGAGAAAATGGATGAACTATTTGAGGGGAAACAGCAGGCGGTTGATGAATTATTGCGAAAAGCATTAGACGGAGAAAAATCGGTTTGGATTGAAGAAAAAGGAGGAATCCAAAACGTTCTGCACTCCTCTTTGAAAAACGTCCTTGCTGCCATTCAAGATCAATACGGCAAAGATCCAAAAGCATGGAAATGGGGGGACTATCATCAGGTTTATTTCGCCCACCCGCTCTCCTCAGCTTCACCTGTACTCGAGTGGGTTTTCAACAGGCAAAAGCCCCTCCCTGTCGGAGGCAGCCAGGTGACGGTTCAAGCGGCTGCTTATGAAGAAAATGGAGTAGTTGATCATGGTGCTCCATGGCGTTTCGTAGCTGACCTTTCTGATTTGTCAAAGGCTTATCACAATAACAGTCCCGGGCAGTCCGGGCATTTCAGGAGCGAATGGTACAGCAATCAGCTAAAAAACTGGGTAGAAGGAACGTATCATGAAACCTCGCTGACCAGTTACGGTTCAAAAAAAGACGTACTGAAACTGGAACCGGGAAAGTAATTAGATGGTGTCATGCATCCTGAAAAAGAGATGCATGACTTTTTTAAAATCAGCCGATAAACCCAATCTCAAAAAGAATACCCAACTATTCTCCTAAAATCTATATTGACATTGAAATTCATTCTCACTATTATATAAATGAGAATGAATTTCATTATAATTTACGGGGGGATGGCATATATGTGGTCGAGTTTATTTCTTGCATTACGCGAAGGGCTGGAAGCAGCACTCATTATCGGAATTATTTTAATACATACAACCCGAATTAATCGGCACGATCTTAAATCATCCGTCTACCTTGGAGCAGGTATCGGATTGATTGTCAGCATAATCGGCGGACTGATCGTTTTTTCCGGCGCTCAGGAGATGGAAGGCTCTTCTGAAGAACTGTTCGAAGGAATCATGATGCTGGCAGCGTCCGGACTCATCGCTTACTTTATTTTATGGCTGCACCGGAACAGCGATGTAAGTAATTCGGTTACGTCTAAAGTTTCTTCCAATGCATCAAAAATCAGTTTGTTTATTTTGGCTTTTCTTTCCGTATTCAGAGAGGGCCTCGAACTGATGATCTTTAATCTTACCCAGATCTCACATCACGCAGGATTGATTGCTGCAGGAAATATCCTAGGGATTGTTCTTGCTGTGGCCACCACGATCGTACTATTTAAAACAGCGGTGAAACTGAACTTATCTGTTCTATTCAAAGTACTCGGTGTTGTTCTGATTTTCCTTGGAGCCGAAATGTTTGGAGAAAGCCTTTTGAAATTTTATGAGGACGGCGGAGAATTATTGGAGAAAGCAGGCTTTGCCCTATTTATGCTTCCTTCTCTTTACATCCTTTTGAAGGATGATATAAAAAGAATGAGAGTAACCCGCAAGCAGGCGGACGTGTGAAATAAAAAACCACCAAACACAGATCGTTATTGAAAAACAGCCGGGTCCCCCCGGCTGTTTTCTTTCGTTTAGCAATTAGCAATCATGATTACATTTCCGTCAGGATCCTGTATATTGAACCATGCTGTTTCTCCCGCCCATTCCAGTTCTCTTACAATCTTAATTTCTTTGTTTTTCACAAAAGCATAAGCCTCCTCTATTTCAGGAGCATAAAGATTGAAAATCGGGTTCCCGCTGATGCTTTCTTTAAATTGAGCATCAAAGCTGTGATCATCCAAGGTGAGAGAGGTTGTTCCATTGATAGGGATGTTGCAGACTGGCGAATGAACCTTGTCCAAATCTGCTTCCTGCCCGAGCAGGTCAAAATACCATGCTACAGATGCCTTTAAATTCTTCACATGAACAAATACACCATTCATTTGATTCTTAATTGGGACTGCCGCAGCTTTCATTTTTATCATCCTCCCCACATTTTAGTACCATTTTATCCCTTTATTTTACCAAAAGAAAGAAGCAAAGATCCTTCATTTAAAGGATCTTTGCTTCTTTTTAATCACTACTCCTTAAACCCATCCAAACAGAAAGGCCGCCTGAGCAAGAATAAATGTCACAGCGATGGCTATAACGGTCGGGATGATAAAAGACATGAACGTCCATTTTTTGCTTTTTGTTTCCTTATATATATTGATGAGTGTCGTGCCGCACGGGAAGTGAAGAAGCGAGAACAGCATCATATTTAAAGCTGTTAGCCACGTCCAGCCGTGATCAAGGAAAATTTGCTTTAAATCCATCAGATTATCCACTTCCGTAAGAGATCCGGTCGAAAGATAACCCATTAAAAGAACAGGCAATACGATTTCATTAGCCGGCAAGCCGATCAGGAATGCCGCTAAAATGTAGCCATCCATTCCAAGCATTTTTCCAAAAGGATCAAGGAAGTTAACGAAGTACATCAGAATACTTGTATCCCCGATAAATACATTTGCAAGAATCCATGTAAGCATGGCTGCCGGTGCCGCAATCTTTACCGCTCTCATCAGAACAGAAATCGAACGGGTTAATGAAGCCCGGACCACAGTATCCCATACTTTTGGTTTTCGGTATGGCGGAAGTTCCAGGGTGTAATGAGTTGGAACGCCTTTCAAAGCGGTTTTTGATAAGACAAAGGAAACGAAAAAAGTAACGATAACTCCAAATAATACGATTCCGACAATGACAGCTGTTGTGACAAGTGAAGCCCAGCCTCCTGTAAACCCAGCTGCCATGAATAGGGATGAAAGGATAATAAGCGTTCCCCAGCGTCCGTTGCATGGCACAAAGTTATTCGTTAAGATCGCTAGCATCCGCTCTCTGGGAGATTCAATGATTCGGGTAGACATCATAGCAGCGGCGTTGCACCCAAATCCCATCGCCATCGTCAAAGACTGCTTTCCATGGGCTCCAACCTGTTTGAAAATGCGATCCATGTTAAAAGCCACGCGCGGAAGGTATCCGAAGTTTTCAAGCAGGGCGAACACCGGAAAGAAAATCGCCATAGGCGGCAGCATCACACTGATTACCCAAGTCGTTCCCCGGAACAGACCAAGTACCAATATTCCGTATAGCCACTCAGGTGCCCCCATCCACTGGAAGAAAATTGTTAAGTACCCTTCAATCCAGCTGAAGAATTCACCAAGCATGGAGGATGGCACATTGGCTCCTGCAATCGTTAAATAAAAAACTGCCCCGAGCATGATCAGCATGATCGGAAATCCAAAAATCGGTGATGTCAGAACAGCATCCAGTTTTTCAGTCCGAACATCTTCTTTTGTTTTACTAAACGTAACGGTCCTTGCACAAAGCTCCTTGCTTTTTTCATGAAGACTCTGAACAATCTCATCGCGTATCTCAGCAGACGATATGTCTCTTGCCTCGTTTAATACTTTGTCAAACTGGATACTTAAGTCCACGTGTCAGCTCCTCCTTTTGCGCCATACGGCCTTTTAATTCATCCAAAAGGGATTCATCTCCATCCAGCAGTCTCAGGGCAACCCATCTTGCAGAGAGGTCATCGTCAATGAGCGGACGGACAAGCGGTTCGATTTTGCTGATTTTTTCCTCAATAGCCGTATGATAGCTAATCAGGGCCGGCTGACATTGGATGATCCCTTTCACAAGCCGGTCCATCGTATCAAACAGCAGTGGAAATCCCGTTTTATTGCGTGCTGATATTTTTACAACCGGCACTCCAAGTCTTCTTGTCAGCTGCTGCTCATTAATACTGATGCCCCGCTTCGCCGCTTCATCAATTAAATTGACGCAAACAATAACGTTCGTTGTCATTTCAAGCACTTGAAGAGCGAGATTCATATTCCGTTCAAGTGATGTTGCATCGAGTACCACTAATGTAATATCCGGCTTTTCAAAGACGATATAATTCCTCGCAACTTCTTCATCCTTTGAATTTGAGAAAAGAGAATAGGTCCCGGGAAGATCAATGAGCTTATACGTTTCGCCCTTATGCTGCATCGTTCCTTCTGCCATATCAACGGTTTTTCCAGCCCAGTTTCCTGTGTGCTGCTTCAGACCGGTCAAAGCGTTGAACAGGGTGCTTTTCCCGGTATTGGGATTTCCGGCTAATGCGACTCTGTACACATTATTCATGAGTGATCAACTCTCCTTCAATTCTCATACTCTCTTCTTTTCGAAGGGCAATCGTCGTTTGGCTGACTCGAAAGGCAATGGGATCGCCAAGCGGACTTCTGCGGACTACCTTCACCACTGCTCCAGGGACAAAGCCTAAATCAAGAAGTCTTCTGCGCATCACTCCTTCAAGGGAAAGTGAAGTAATTTTTAAGGTATCCCCTTTATTCGCTTGGTATAGACAAACTGTTTTAGTATTGGTCATTTATTTTTCACCCTAACTAGTTTTTTTACCTAGCGCAACTTTTTCTTTTATCATATGATTCTATTTTTAAAATGTCAATTGTCATTCTCCATTGATGAAAGAAATTCTCTCCTGATAATGGGAGGATTACTGCTAAACTATTCGCCTATAAGCTAAAGAAATGAAACAATTTTATTCCTAATTCCGTTCCATATACAAGCAAGAAAAAAATTATTTGGGGTGAAAAAAATGAAAAAATGGCAAAAAGCATCAACTGCTTCCGTATTAGCTCTCGGCATCCTTTCCTTTCCGCTCAGCTCAGCTCTTCCATTCTTTGAAGCCAGTACAGCTCAAGCCTCTGCAGCTTATACGTATGAGGTAACTGCAGGCAAATTAAACATTCGGGCAGCAGCCAATACTCAGTCAAAAGTTCTAGGATCGTTGCGAAAGGGAGTAAAAATTGAAATACAGCGAATTACCACTTCTGGATGGGTCTCTTTTCAATATAAAGGCAAAATAGCTTATGCGAGTGCAAAATTCATGCTGCCAATAGCCGGAACAGGTGTTACTAAAACGAACCTGCATTTAAGAAAAAGTGCAGCCGCTTCTTCAGCAAGCCTCCTCGTTATTCCGGCTGGAAAAAAAGTAACCGTTCATGAATGGGCTGGTGATTGGGCACGAATTGATTACAACGGAACAAAAGGCTGGGCCAGTTCTAAATATTTGATGGGATTTGAATGAACGATTTTAAACAAGGACACATAAAAACCGCATTCGAGGAGAATGCGGTTTTTGCAGTTTAATCATTCTATGAGAATAGCCGTTAAAAGTAATCCCCTTCATTAATATGATGTGCCGGGCCTTATAGGCTTACTGATATACAGACATAGGTACAATCACTTCGGGCATTCCAGACGAATAAGGGCCAACTTCATATTCCTGAAAAATTAATTTCAATCCTTTATTATGAAATGTCCATTCCCTATTGCTGTCAATGACAATTTCCTTTAATGCATCTGGAAAAATTGCGGTTTGATTTCTGTTGGATTGATTTCTCAAATCTGCTGCGGCATAGTTTTTCACCACGCTTGTTTTATTTTTTATCACTGTTGTTAAATCGAAACGGGAACCATTAAGTGAATTAAAATTCAGCGTTTTCGCAACTGTCATACCATGTGCTCCGCCCATATATTGATATTCATAAACGACCACACTCAGCAAATGATTTTTATTGAAGTGAATTTCATAGCTTGCTTTGTATTCATAAGGCTTCCATGGATAAGGCTTGCCGTCCTTTTCCCATTGCTGTTTATTCTTTTCTTCTTGCAGCTTAGCTTTCTTGTAATTTTCTACATGTTGGTTTGCTTGTCTAAGTATCACAGCATTAATTGACTGTTCAGCATTTTTGTTATTCATTCCTATCATTTGCGGGTATTCAACCGGCGCATCTTTAGCGGTTATTTTTATTGATTTTATCCCGTTTACTGCTTCATATCTGGATTTTGAAGGCGTTTCATAGGCTACGGAACCATCTGCCTTTACGAACTTCCCTCCGCCAATACCAAACCATCCATTACGGTTTGTGTAAACTCTTGAGACTTGGCCTTTTTTCAAACTGGAAACTGCTTTAAAGCTTGTACCTGATTTCTCATAAACACTGATATCCTGAATTGCCGTAACTCTGCCGATCTGTCCCGGCTTTAATTCGTTATTGGTCCATCCGGAAGAAGCGGCTGCAGCAGGTTCATAAGGCATAGCGCCGAAAGCGAGACCAGCAGCGAGAACAATTGGTAATGCCTTTTTCATCATTACATCCCCTTTGTTTTTTAATAGCTAACTTCTTATTAAACGGTGTATGTAATCAAAATGTTTCATCCCTATGACAAGTACTAGTAATCTATACCCTGATTAGGCAGGTTCTTCATCATTATAATCCATTAAAGTAAGTTTTATCCAATAACCAAATGCGGTATATTCACCCGATTGGTTCAACTAACCGTCAGCAAAAACCCCCTGACGGAAGTTTCACTTTATCCCGCCATAACGGGCAGTATGGGGCACGCTTTTTGGATTCTTTGAAAATATGCTGGCGGACGCTTTTTCCTTAACTGCCCGTAATGGCCCGATTGGTTCAACTAACCGTCAGGAAAACCGCCTGACGGAAGTTTCACTTTATCCCCTATCCAATTTCGTTTAAGATTAGGGATAACAATGAATGCCAAGGGGGAAGTGCGTTGTTATCTTATATTGATCAGCCTGACGGAGTCTTTAAATCGGTTTGCTCGTTGGATTGTCCGGATCAGTGCGGGCTGCTGGTACATAAGGAGAAGGGGAAGATTGTGAAGGTTGAAGGAGATCCTGATCATCCGGTTACGAAGGGGAGCATTTGCAATAAGGTGCGGCATATGACAGAACGTCTTTATGATCCGAAACGCCTTGCCTATCCAATGAAACGGGTGGGACCAAAAGGAGAGGGCAGGTTTGAGAGGATTACGTGGGATGAAGCGATTGAAACCATTAAGTCCCGCTGGATGAAGCTGATTGAAAGTGATGGACCTGAGAGCATCCTCCCCTACAGCTTTTACGGAAACATGGGGCTCCTCTCATCGGAAGGAATCGACCGCCGGTTTTTCCATCAGCTTGGAGCGAGCTTGCTGAATCGTGCCATTTGTTCTGTAGCGGGTTCGTTCGGCTACAAATACACGATGGGCGGAAGCTTCGGGATTGATCCGGAGGAAACGATTCACTCCAAACTGATTATTTTCTGGGGAATCAATGCCGTGAGCACGAATATGCATCAAGTGACAATCGCCCAAAAAGCACGGAAGAATGGCGCAAAGATTGTCGTAATCGATGTTCACAAGAACCAGACCGGCCGTATGGCAGACTGGTTTATCCCGATTCTTCCTGGGACAGACAGTGCCCTGGCTCTCGGTATGATGCATATTCTTTTTAAGGAAAATTACGCGGATGAAGCTTTTCTGGAGAAATATTCTGTCGGATATGAAGAATTAAAAGAACACGTTATTCAATATGATCCGGAGACCGTATCGTCCATAACCGGCATACCGGTTAATGATTTATATACGCTGTCCAGAATGTACGGTAAAACCTCCCCCTCATTTATCAGAATCGGAAATGGAATACAGCATCATGATAATGGGGGGATGAATGTTCGAACGATTGCTTGCCTTCCCGCGATTACCGGGCAGTGGCTAAAAAAAGGCGGTGGTGCGATCAAAGGGAATTCGGGCTATTTGCAGCATGACAGTGAAGCACTGACACGACCGGATCTGCTTCAGGTTAAAAGCGCACGGGTCATTAATATGAATGAGATTGGCCGCGCCCTTCTCGAACTGGATCCGCCGGTCAAATCAATGTTCGTCTATAATAGCAATCCTGCTGTCGTTGCCCCGGAAGGAAATAAAGTTCGGAAAGGTCTTGCCAGGGAAGACTTGTTTACTGTCGTTCATGATTTATTTTTGACAGAAACTGCTGCTTACGCAGACCTTGTCCTGCCTGCCTCCTCTTCCTTTGAAAACACGGATTTTTATACATCCTATTGGCATCACTATATGCAAATCCAGAAGCCTGTTATCGAAAAGTTTGGTGAATCTAAATCAAATGTCGAGCTTTTTCGCATGCTGGCCAAAGCGTTCAACATGGATCCTGCTTACTTTGACGTTTCGGAAGAAGAATTAATCCGGCAGGCGGTAGATCAATCCGACAATCCATATATACAGGGCATCAGCTATGACGAACTTTCAAAGCATGATTTTGTGAAAGCCGATGTAAAACCGATGTTTCCGGGTAACCTCCCTACGCCAAGCGGAAAAATTGAGCTTTATTCCGAGCAAATGAAATCCCATGGTTATCCTGCACTTCCGACTTACTCACCTCTTGTTGAGGACGGGGATTTCCCTTTTTTGTTTGTTCCAGGCCCTAACCATAATTTCTTGAATTCAACCTTTAGCCATAATGAAAAACATACAGTCCTTGAAAAGCAGCCTCGTTTGTTTATGAACGATAAGGATGCCGGACGGTTTGGAATTGAGGATGGGGATCTTGCGAGAGTATGGAATGACCGGGGAGAATGTGAACTAACTGCTGCTGTTGGGAATACGGTACTTCCCGGTGTCTTAGTTACTCAAGGTTTGTGGGCTGACACCCCAGGTACAAAACAGCTTGTCAATTCCCTCACTCCTGACCGGCTAGCCGATATGGGCGGAGGCGCTGTCTTCTTTTCTGGCAGAGTTAAGCTTGAGAAAAAAAGGTAGTCAAAAAAACAGGCCTCCTAATAGGCAGGGGGCCTGTTTTGATGCGTCCTTATTCCGGCTTCTGCAGTTCCTCTTCAAAATAAAAGGTACTGGGATTTTCGTTCACAATGTACGAAAACTTCTTCATATGTTTGACGTATTGGCATTTTGCAATCGTCACGGGTTCTTTCGTTTTCTTAATAATGGCCCTTTCACCAGAGTGAAACAGGTTGTTTGAGTTTTTCAAAAGGACACTCCCTCTCTATAGCAATTATACCATATAATATTCGTTCTAATTCCTGTAAATCGGGATTGCAAAAATTCTCCTTTTTTAAAGCGCTTTCTCCTGCTGATGCCCTCGATTCTTTTTTATGCTGCGGATGTTTAAGCGGATAAGCAGCGAAATGGCCAGTGCTGCGAGAAAGGCTCCAGTAAATAAATAGAGAGTAATCGAATAGCTTTCTGTCAGCTCTCTTATGTTTGATACAAGCAGGGGACCCGTAAGGCCGGCGGCTGCCCAGGCAGTCAAAATATATCCGTGAATGGCCCCCAGTTGTTTCGTACCAAATAAATCGCCGATGTAGGCGGGAATAGAGGCAAATCCTCCTCCATAGCAAGTCAGGATGATAAAGATTACAAGCTGAAAAAGGAAAGCGTTTGTTAAATTGGGAAGGCATAAAAATGCGATAGCCTGAATGGCAAAAAAAGCGGTATACACATTCGGACGCCCAATGTAATCCGAGACAGATGCCCAGCCGATCCTTCCAAACCCGTTAAACAGACCCATAATACCTACCATTGCCGCCGCTGCACCTGCACTTAAGCCTGCAATGTCCTGGGCCATCGGGGAAGCTACTGATATAATTGCCAATTCCGCATGTAACATTAATAAACAGCATCGCCCACAGGGCCCAGAAACGAATGGTCCTGACTGCTTCATTCGCTGTCAGCTGAGCAAGGTCTCCACCCGTTTTTTCAGAAGCGCGGCTATCTTCCATTCCTTTGGGCATCCAGCCTTGAGGCGGCGGGGATAAATAGAGAGAAGAACAAATCATGAGGACAAAGTAAACAGCACCTAACAGGTAAAACGTATTCGCAATACCTGCATTGTTAATCAGGGAAGCGATGATCGGGCTCGCAATTAATGAGGCAAATCCAAACCCCATAATGGCAAGTCCAGTAGCAAGTCCGCGGCGGTCAGGAAACCATTTCACTAGCGAAGATACCGGAGTAATATACCCGATTCCAAGACCTATCCCTCCTAAAGCTCCGTAAAAAAAATAAAGAAGATAAAGGGAGCCTATGCTCTCAGCGAATCCTGCTCCAATCATTCCCGCTCCAAAGCATACTGAGGATATGATTCCCGATTTTTTAGGTCCATATTTTTCAACGAAATGGCCCATGAATGCTGCAGATAATCCAAGAAACAGAATAGCAATACTGAATGTTAAGGAGACGGCGCTTAAACTCCAGCCGTGTTTTTCAAGCAGAGGATTTGTAAATACGCTCCAGGAATATACAGAACCAATGGAAATGTGAATGCCGACAGCCGCAGCTGCAATCAGCCAGCGATTTTTCGTCTTGTTCATCTTTTTCTCTCCCGTCTTATCCTTATTTCTAAAAAGACAGGCACACTTCTGCCATGTACCTGTCCATTGAACCTATTATGCATTTTCTCCCCGGTCTACCCTTTCGCCGGCTTCCTGCTGCTTGTTTTTTTCCATATGCTCGGTTTCCTCGCCGACCCCTTTTAAAAACGTCAGCATCAAGGTTACAGCTCTATTAATTTCCGGGTCCTTCAGTGAGCGGACGATATCCAGATAACCGGTTTTATGATCTGTATCCTTTTTTTCCGCTACCCTTTCCACCCCTTTGTTCAATTTAATCAAAAGGGGTTCCAGCTGCTGTACATTGACGGTGCCGAGTACGCCTAGCATAAGCAGCATGTTTTTCAGTGTGTTTGTATTTTCCGGTTTATCGAGTGCCTTCACCAGGACGTGCAATACTTTATCTCCCTGCCCGAATAAACCGTTTAGTAGAGACAATATCCCTCGATCCTGCATGTGCTGCATAAGCTGCAGCGATTCCAGGATGGCTGTTTTATTGGAGACTAACGCATCTTCCACTTCACGCAAGTCTTTTTTCCGCTGATCCTCTTCACTCAACTCAAGCCTTTTGATTTTAGTGGTCGCATTAGCCATTATGGTTTCGCTCCTTTTTCACTAAATCTCCCGGGAAGACATAATCCTTCCGGGCCCATTTTCTTTGAACTTCCACCCCTGTTTGAGGCTTCGGATTTCCGTTCCGGTGGTTCACCTTCGGCAGCGGATCGATTCCTTCAGCTTCGAGCACTTCAAGCTTCGCCTTCACTTCTTTGTATGCCGGAGTATCCGTATCTTTGTCCGCATAGCTGCTTGTCAGCAGATTAATGGCTGCTTCCCCGCTGTCGTTCATCGGGAGATAAACTTCCTTGCCGCGAACTCTGTCTGTTATATGCGCCTGCACTTTCACCTGACCGTAAGGGGTGACAAGTCTGACTAGTGATCCGGTTTTTATCCCTTTCTCCTCTGCTAATGCCGCAGATACTTCCAGGAAGGTCCTTGGCGTTTTCCCTGTAATTCCTTTTGATTTATAGGTCATATTCCCTTCATGGAAGTGTTCAAGAAGACGCCCGTTATTCACATGAACGTCATATTCAGATTCATAGGAAAGAGGATGAGTCCACGCAAGCGGAACAAGCCGAGCCTTTCCATCAGGAAATGGAAATCCATCGGTAAAAAGAAGCGGGGTATCCGTTCCATCTTCCGCAACTGGCCATTGAAGGCTTTTGTATCCTTCCAAGCGGTCATAGGTTACTCCCGCAAACAGCGGTGCAAGCTGAACAGCTTCCGCCATAATTTCACTCGGATGATCATAGGTCCATCCGGCACCCAGTCTATTTGCAATCTCCATAATAATCTTCCAGTCCGGCTTAGAGTCTCCAAGGGGTTCAAGCACCTGGTAAAGACGCTGAATTCTGCGCTCTGTATTCGTAAACGTCCCTTCTTTTTCAAGACTTGGGCTTGCAGGAAGAACAACATCAGCAAATTGTGCGGTACGGGTAAAGAAAATATCCTGTACAACAAAGAAGTCCAGCTTTTCGTATGCTGCCTGCACATAATTGATGTTGGAGTCGACAATTCCCATTTCTTCGCCTTTGACATACATCGCCTTCAGGTTTCCGTCATGGATAGCAGCAATCATTTCATGGTTATTCAATCCGGGTTCAGCTGGCAGATCGACTCCCCAAGCCTTTTCATATTTGCTGCGGACCGATGGATCTGTTACCTTTTCATAGGATGGGAAACGGTCCGGCATACTTCCAAAATCACTTGCCCCCTGTACATTGTTGTGTCCGCGGAGCGGGTAGGATCCAGCCCCCGGCTTCCCGTAGTTCCCGGTAATTAACAGAAGGTTAGAGATAGCTGTACTTGTATCGCTTCCTCCAAGATGCTGGGTAACTCCCATTGCCCACAAAGCACAAACCGTTTTTGCTTCATGAATCATTTCCGCTATTCTAATTAAATCGGCAATGCTGATCCCTGTAGCTTCGGAGGCATATTCCATCGTATACGGTTCAAGACTTCTAACATAATCCTTCAAGCCATTCACCTTGGTTGCTAAAAAGGTTTCATCAGCCCAGCCCTGATCCACGATATATTTAGTCACGGCAGAGAGCCATACAATATCAGATCCTGGATTAGGTTTTACAAATAAATCGGAACGCTCAGCCATTTCATGTTTTCTTAAGTCGGCAACGATTAATTTTTGATTATGAAGCTTGTGGGACCGCTTCACTCTTGTAGATAAAACGGGATGAGATTCAGACGTGTTGGAGCCAATTACCAGAACCAGGTCAGACATTTCTATATCCTTAATTCCTCCTGAATCTCCTCCATGGCCTACCGTCCTGAACAACCCCATCGTAGCGGGGGTTTGGCAATATCTTGAACAGTTGTCAATGTTGTTCGTTCCTATGACCGCTCTTCCAAGCTTCTGCATTAAATAAGACTCTTCATTTGTACATTTTGAAGAGCTGATAAAGCTTAAAGCGCCAGGTCCATGCTCATTTTTTATTTCCGTGAACTTGCCAGCAATCAATGCTAGAGCTTCTTCCCATTCGGCTTCACGGAATTCATCGCCTTCGCGGATCAGCGGCTTGGTCAGCCGCTCTTCGCTGTTTACAAAATCCCAGCCGAATTTCCCTTTAACACACGTAGAAATTCCGTTAGCAGGCGCTTCAGCCTGAGGCTCTACTTTTAAAATATCCCGGCCTTTTGTCCAGATGTCAAAACTGCATCCTACTCCGCAATATGTGCAGACCGTTTTCGTTTTCTTGATTCTTTCCTCGCGCATTGCCGATTCCATATCTGATATCGTTAAGATTGATCCGTAGCCTGTTTCAACATTTTTGGTAATTTCAATCATTGGACGAAGGGTTTCTTTTTGGATATCCGTCATATACCCCGCTTCGCCTTCCATTCCTTTTTCCATCATGGCGTTGCATGGACATACTGTGGAGCAGTGACCGCAGGAAACACAGGAAGATTCATTAATAGGAACATCATTGTCCCAGATAACGCGCGGTTTTTCGCGCTCCCAATCAATTGAAAGTGTTTCTGTTACCTGAACATTCTGACAAGCTTCAACACACCTTCCGCAAAGAATGCACTGATCAGGATCATACCGGTAAAATGGATGGGAATGATCAACAGGGTAAGGTTTTTGTGCAAAAGGTGTGCTTTGATGATTAATTTTCATTTCTTTAACCGTATTATGTACTTCACATCCGCCGTTGTTGTAATCACAAACCGTACAGTAAAGCTCGTGATTTTTCAGTATCCGGTCCATGGCGATAATCTGCGCTTCTTTTACAGGTTTCGAGTCCGTATCAACCGTGTCACCATCTTTAAGTGTGGAAGAACAGGATCTTACAAATTCTCCATTCACCTTTACTAAACATGTATCACATGTTTCGATTGCTCCAAGACTTGGATGATAGCAAACGTTCGGTACCTCAATTGAAGAAGCCGACAAAAGCTCAAGAATCGTCTGATCTTCACTCGCTATTGCATCAATCCCGTTTATTTTCACATTAAATGTTTCCGGCAATGTCTCCTCTTCCTCTCCGCTGAAAAATTTCGAAAAAAGAACTTCTATCATTTTCCTTTCCCCAACCTATTAGAAATAAACTGAATTTGAAAACTATTCGGTCCTATTCCTAAAATCGCTCACTTTTAGACAGCAAAAAAACAGCCCAATCAGGCTGCCTTCATTCCTTCCTATCCTCATAATATTTCCCAAGCTCCACAATTGCACTGCCCATCCGTTCATGATCAGGCACAACCAGTCTGTTAATTCCCTCTTCCTTTAAAGTCTGTGCCGTTACCTTTCCAACTGCTAAAGCAACAACATGCTCGGAAAACGCTTGTGTCACTTCTTCAGCTACTCCATTCTTTCTAGCGAATTCCATCAGAAACCTTCCTTGAGGCTTGCTTGTGAAATAAACAGCATCAATATCATTCTGAAGAATTTCATTCACCAGAGACTTCATTGTTTCTTCATTAGGAGGAACGTGGAGGTACGGCTGGATTTCCACACATTCGGCTCCTTGTTCTTTGAAAAATTCGATCAGTTTAGGAGCGCGCTCGCCATGAAGCTGAATAGCTACTTTCTTTCCGCTGAAGTGATGCTTTCTCAATTCCCTAAGCAGACCGTCGTTGCTCCCATCATCATCTCTAACTGCTGATTCAAGATTCATGCCGGCAAGAAATTTGGCGGTTTTATATCCCCGGATTCCAATTGAAAGCCTTCTTAATTCTTCTAAGAATGCTTTTTCTGCATTTATTTCTGCAGCCTTCTTTAAAAGAGCCTCAGATCCCATCCCTGTCGTTAAAATAATCCAGTCAAAATAACCGCTTATAATGTTCCGAACGTCTTTCTCAAGCTGTTCGTCATTTAAGAAAACGGTTCCTTGAGCAGGACGATGAAGATACGTTCCCCCATAATTTTCGATGATTGATTTTATTTCTTCTGCTTTTCTCTGTCCTGCAAAAACAATTTTTTTATTAAAAAGCTTTTTCATCCCAAACCTCCTTTTGAAATATTAGCCGATTCATGCATGAAACGGCCAAAAGACCGTAAAACTAACTTTATCAATTAAAATCATGGAGGAGAATATGGGAAATCATCAGAAGGAACTCTTAGATACAATCCAATCACTCCAGCTGGAGCATACAAAAGCATGGCTCCATTACTGGCTCACTTATTCATCCTTTCATACCTGGCAGTTTTGGCTGAATATCGGCTTCCTAATTCTCCCGCTCATTCTTCTTTATTTTGCTATAAACAGGAAAAAGGCCTTTTTTCTTGGTTTTTACGGATATAGTACCCATGTCTGGTATGTCTATATTGACGCATTTGGTGCCAGCCAGGGTTATTGGTTATTTCCCTACAAGCTGATCCCTTTTCTCCCTGTGAGTTTTGCGCTGGACGTTTCTTTGGCTCCCGTCTCTTACATGCTCATTTATCAATGGGTGCTGAAACATAACAAAAACTATTATCTCTATATGGCTTTGTACAGTGCATTCATGTCCTTTATCTTTAAACCAATCATGGTTGCTGCTGAGCTTTTTCAGCTGAATCGCGGAGCAAGCTATTTAACTTTGTTTATCGGCTATTTCAGTGTTGCAGTAATTGCAAAATGGATTACAAACGTGTTTATTCATTTAAAGAAAACAACTGAAAACATTTAACTCTCATTAATTTTCTGAAAAACCATGCCTTTTTCCTTCATTAAATATTGCAAAGCTGTGCGGAAGGATGAGAAAGTGTTCAACTCCTTCACAAAAGCCATACCGGACTCTGCAAGAATTTGTGTAATAGCAGGGGTAAAGCCAACAAACAGTACTTGTACACCCATGAGTTTTAAAGTTGAAGTCAGATTTTCAATGTATCTCCCAAAAATAGAAATTTCCCCTATCTCCTTTTTGGATATAGCAGTAAAATCAATGACCGCAGTACTCACATTTGCAGAAAAAGTGTACTCGGTAATCTTCGTGATCATCAGCTCGAAACGATCCGCATCCAGCCTTCCCGTAAATGGAATCAGAATGGTCTCAGGTACAATAGAAGGGATAATGGGGGCAGATAAATCCTTTATTAACTGGTCGCAGTCCGTTACCTTCTGGTTCAGCGCTCTAATTTCATCTCGTAATTCCTCTAATTCACTTTCTTCACCTTTCATATTTCACCTGACTTTCATTTATTTTAAACCCATCTTTATACTCAGCAGGAGCCATCCCATGCTGCAAATTCTGCACAGCATTCTTAAAAATGGAATTAAACTACCCATTAGCCTCCTGCGAAAGAGACATTACATTGTAATAATTCTAGCATTTTTTTTCACGAGTAAAAAGGAGCCTTCTGCAGGCTCCTTTTAGTAATTGGCTATTTTAATTCAACGGCAGATGACACGGATATTCTTTCAGGGGTGCTCAAACCTTTAGCCTTCCTGATGCACTGCGCTTGCAAGGAGTCCTGCAGTATTTACAATCCACACATACCGTATGAAAACAATTAAATTTAACGCACACTCATAATTTCTTTCGCTTTGCCTGAGGTCTGAATCATTAAGCCAGAAATCATTTCATTATCAGCGGTGAGCGTTTCGACAGAAGCATTCATTTCTTCGAGTCCTGCACTCGACTCTTCAATAATCGCAGCAAGCTCTGCTGTTGATTTTTCTACTTCTGAGCTGCTGTCAACCACTTTGCTGTACACTTTTTCTGTATGAAGAAAATCTTCATTCATTTTCTGGATCATTCTCTTCAGCGTTTCAAAATATTTACCAACATCTTCAGATGAGTCTAAAACCTTTACAATTTTCCTTTCGCTTTCCTCCATTTTTTTCAGGGTAAGTGAATTATCTTGGTTAACTTGCATTAAATTGGCTGTTATACTTTCAGCTGTTTTGTTTGTCATTTCAGCAAGCTTGCGGATTTCTTCTGCAACGACTGAAAATCCTTTTCCAGCTTCGCCCGCCCGTGCAGCTTCAATGGATGCATTCAAAGCCAAAAGATTGGTTTGTTCCGAAATTTGTTTAATGCTGTTGGAGAAAGTGTTGGTTTCTTTTACCTTTTCACTCAGCTCATGAAACGATTGGTTAAGGTCCGAAATCGTCACTTTAATCTCCGTAACATCCTGAGTAAAATGGGAAACCTTGCTTTCTCCTTCCCCAGTTATTTTACGCGTTTGTTCCGCTTCCTCTAAAAGCTCTTTCATTTGATTGCTCAGCTTCATCATCATTTCATGGGAAACAGAGGTGTTTTGAGAAATATTTGAAATTTGCTCTGTCTGCTGATAGCTTCCAGCAGCCATTTCATTGATCCCTGCCTTCATATCACTCTGAGCTCTAAGGTTGCTTTGAATGCGTTCGCTTGCAACGGAAACACTTTCAAGAATATGTTTCATACTGTCATGAAGCTGAGCCGCTTGACTGCTCTCTTCTGCCGCTTTCGCTTCTGTTTCAATAACAAGCTGACGAACATGTTCCGACTGTTGCCTATTTAAATGGATGAGTACAGACAAAATCAGACCTGACAGTACATAGGCAAGAATAACTGTGGCGATGTTCGTCTGAATCGAGGCCAATTCCTTCGCACTGTACATGCCTGCAAGAATAATGGTAACTAAACCAAGTGTAAATCCAATCGCGAAAATCAGTTTTTGGAAATGTACAACTGCAAAAATCGCCAAAAAGAAGGTGACAACTACTACAGTCCATCCTCCTCCAGCAACAAAAATTCCCGTGATCGTAAACACGTTTACCAGAACCACACTTGCATAAGGAAAAAGAAGATATTTTTTGAGGATCTTTTGGAATAGGAAGAAAACAGCTGTAAATAGGATAAGTTCTGCTGCAAAGAGGATGATCGTTTCTGTTTCTTTCGTTCCAATCGATTTTAATAGAGCAAGAACAAGTGATATGGAGAAAGCTGTGTACATTAATACATTTTTCTTTTTGATGTCCGCTTCAATCATTTGCTGAACATTTTGCATGTGAATACCCCTTTTACCCGAATAATTTAAAAGACAAGCGGCAGCCGTACTGCCGCCTGGTGTATGTTAAGGCCTGATATCTGATTTAAAACTTGCAAATCCATCATCCGCCATTACGATGGATCCATTAAGAGAGCGAGCTTCATCTGTTGCCAGGAAAGCTGTTACAGCAGCAATTTCTTCAGGCTCAATCAGCTTTCTGGTAAGCTGCTGCTTTTTCATATATTCAAGCAATCCAGCATCTCTGTACCCCTGAACAATTTTAGTATTAACCGCTGCAGGGCCAATTCCTACTACTCGGATTCCATGAGGGGCGAGTTCAAGTGCACCATGCTTTGTCAGCATAACAACCGCACCTTTTGCAGCCTGATAGCCCGTAATTCCAAGTGTTCCGACAAATCCGAACACAGAAGCATTGTTAATAATCACGCCTTCCGTACCCAGATCCTTCATTTTCCGGGCTGCCGCAAGCATTCCATAATAAACACCATGCTGATTCACATTTACAACCTTATGATAATCCTCAGGTGAATGATCTAAAAATGGTTTTGTAATTCCGATTCCCGCATTATTGAACATTACATGAATATTCCCGAACGTCTGTACCGTGAATTCTACAAGTGCTTCTACTTGTTCAAAGCTTGTTACATCTGCTTTGAAAAAGCGCGCTTCTCCGCCGCTTTCTTGAATATCGCGAACTGTAAGCTCTCCTAGTTCTTCATTAAAATCAGAAACAATTACTTTTGAGCCCTCTTTTGCAAGTCTTATCGCTGTTTCTCTGCCGATTCCTTCTGCTCCGCCTGTTACAACACTTACTTTATCCTTTAATCTCATTTTTGTGGGCCTCCTCTGATTACTGCTACATTTATATAAATCGGCTATTTCCTGAATTTATGAAGAGAAATGAAGAAAATAGTATCGCAGGGTATTAACCAACCTTTATTTCTTGGCGGCTGCTGGAATGGTCTTTCAAAGCTAGTTAAGCCTCGGGAAATCAATAAAGTGTTTTACTGCAAAAACATCCATCTGGATATTCCTTCTCGAATAGGACGGTGGATCCTAGGGAAAGCATGGTTTGCACTACTTGCTACCAACTGTTTCCCCTATTATTTTTCCCCATATCACAAACTCTTTCTTTTTTCTGGTAAACTAATGAATAGAGTTTATTATTTAGGGGTGAAATTTATGGATATGAATCAGGCGCTTCGCGACTACTTCCGCCAGCATGCTAATAATCTTACTGAGGACTGGTACAGTACGCTGGAAAATTATGATCCTTCTACTGTTTATGGTTCTAAAGACCCTGAAGTGATTAAGGGATTAAAAGCACAAAATTTGGAATTCCATATGCATGCACCTGATATATTTATAGAGGATAAAGAAACATTCTTAGTTAAATTCTACGAATGGGTTCATCAAATTGCAAAGGACGGAGCCCATCTTAGAACGCCTAATTACTTGGTTATTAGAGAATTTAAAAGAGTCCGCAAGCAGTATATCAAACTGATCAACGCATTTATTCATGAGCACCGTGATGATGTTTCGCGCGAACTGGCTAATGATTGGATGAACAAAGTGCTGGAAGTCTTTGATATTGCCGTTTTAAAATTTGTAGAGGAAGCCGAGAACAATTCAAAACAGCTGCTTAAAGCACAGCAGGAAATGATTTACGAGCTTAGTTCTCCTGTTATTAGCCTCGCCAATAAAGATGCTCTTTTGCCGCTTGTAGGGGATATTGATACAGCAAGGGCTAAAATTATTCTTGAAAATACGCTGGAACAATGCTCACAAAAGGGTGTTGAACATCTTTTTATCGATTTATCAGGTGTTGTGATCATTGATACGATGGTCGCTCAGCAAATTTTCCAGCTCATTGATACCCTAAATTTAATAGGCGTTAAGACTACAATCTCAGGCATCCGTCCTGAAATTGCCATGACAGCTATGCAGCTTGGGCTTTCTTTTGAGAAAACCAATATCCGCTCCACTTTATCTCAAGCGATCGTTTCAGCAAAAAAGGACATCTAATGGATGTCCTTTTTTGCTGTTCTTTTCAGGGCGTTGCCTCTTAGTTTCTTGGTATAGAAATTGAATGAATGTCTAGAGTCATATTTGCTTTTACTGAACGATTTACGATCTTCCCTGAATACACTTCTTCACCCGTTTTCATGCTGAAGGCTTTTATATAGGATTCATTTGAATTCTTCTTACCTGCGGCGTACATAACACCTTCCTTAAAGTCGACGGCTTCAAAGGATTTCTTAGAAATAGGGATAAACCTTTCCAGATCAATTTTTCCAGCTTTGATGTCATAACGGAGTGCTTTCATTTTTCCATTTTCAGAAACAGTATAGTACACGTGCGAATTCTCAAGGAACAGATCCTGAATCTCACCCTTACTGGAAGGCAGAGATATTTTTTCCTCTGTTCCAGTTTTATTGTTTATTACATAATACTCTCTCCGCTCGAGCTGATTGTCTTCACCATCCTGCTTGTAATAATTTTTAATATATGCAGTGTAATCGCTTTGTCTTAACGGATCCAATTCATTGAATAAGGTGATATAATAGTTTTCTTTATTCTTCGTTTCTGTCTCGCCGAAACGCTGTTCTGCAGCTAGCTCCCGGCTCTTTATATTAAACGTGTATAGTGTGTAATTTTCCCTGTTTGCATCTGAACTTCCATAGACAAGTACCTTTAGTTGATTATTTACTCTCTGAACATCCGTTACATAGAACAAAGATCGATCCTGTACAGGAATCTTTGCATCAAACTTCATTTGTTTTTTTGTATTTTTGTCCATTATGGCAAAAGTGAACACTCTCTTTTCCTCTTCCTCCTGAGCCAATTGAGCGCTCACAAGCCATTTTTCGTCTTCAAATATTTCTCCAAACTCTTTATTGCCTCTCATAAAATCCCGGTAATCTTTATGAATTCTCTCGAAATCTGTATTACCAAACCATCTTCTGTCCTGCTGGTCGATGATCGAAAGACGGCTGTGGTATTCCGATCCCTTTTCCGTAATGCGGAGGCTCTCATTTGTATATTCTTGATTATCCTTCATGTAATAGCTGCCGAATAAAGAAATACTGCTTCCAATGTCTTTGCTTCCGCTCTCTGTTTTTATCTTGAAATCAGGAAGAAGGCTTTTTGTATAAGCAGACTGGACATAAAAGGACCCTATTCCTAAAACTGCGATGATGGTGATCAGCATCGTTTTCCAATATTTTTTCATTATATATGCTCCTTATACCGTAATCTTCTTAGCCAGCAGGAATCGGCTCATAAAGACAGATAGAACCGCAATTGCACCCACACAGGCTATCCCGATATATATGATTTCAATTGGATATAACTGGTCCAATGTTCCGGCCAAAAACACCGGGATTAAAGCAACTAAGCAAGCCAGAACACCATATCCAATCCCAATTCCTGCACCAAGCCATTTATAGCTTCTTTCAAACAGGATGATCGTATTTAATACAAGTACCAGTGTAATTCCAGCGCCATAGTACAAAACAAATTCCAGAAAGGTGGAAGGGACGATCATACTGAGTACAGCGTTGGAATTCATAACGTATGAAAGCGGGGTAAGGCCCCTCAAATCCTGCGGAACAATGGATTGATAAATGGAAAATTCGAATGGTAATAACAGAAGTTGAAGTGCCACCAGACCAAAGATCATTAAGAGAATCGCCGCGGTTTTAGCAAAGTAAATATTCATTCTGGAAACCGGAATCATCAGCAGCCTGTACATAAATGCATTGTTGGCAAACCAATCTCTGTACCAGATAAAAAAAACGTAAAATAATAGCGCGCATATTGAGAGGAGTATAGGTCCCATATAGAACAAACTGTTTACAATGGATGAGAAACTCAGCGGCTGCATGGTCGAAACGTATTGTTCAGCACTAATTCTTTGTTTTCCCATGTATTCAGTTGCATGCCGGACCAGGTTATTTGATTCCATGAACACCGCGATCATTTGTCCGAGAATGGTTAGAATAATCAGTCCAAAATAGATTTTCGCAAACCGATTTACCTCGAAGTTCACAAGCTTTAAAAAGCGATTCATGCGTTATACACCTCTCTCATCACATCAATTACAGATTTGCCTTCTGAGATTCTCATATCCTCTGCATTAAATTGTTTGCAGACTCTCCCATTTTCAAGAAGAACCACCCGATCAATCAGATGCTCAATGTCCTGAATTTCATGGGTGGTAATAATGACGCCCCGCCCCTCAATCAAATGGCTTGTGAATACATTGGTGATCTGTTCCCTGCTGAAAATATCAATTCCTGAAAAAGGCTCATCCATCAGGAGATAGTCGGTATCAAGCGACAAGCCCATAAGCAAGCTTGCTTTCGCTGCATTTCCTTTTGAAAGGCATGAAATTTTGTCCCCTTTATTCAATTTAAAGAAATGAAGAAGCTCAAATGCCCGTTCCCGGTTCCAGTTCGGATAAAAATCCTCCATAAATTCCATGAACTGCTGGATTGTCATTCCGGGCTGCATGATCGGCGTATCCGGTATGTACGTAATTTTCTCCAGCGTTTTTTTATTCAGCTTTTCTCCATCAATCAGAATATTACCGGACTGGAAGGGAGTAAGCCCCATGATGGCTTTTAGTGCCGTTGTCTTTCCTGCCCCATTAATCCCTATTAAACAAGTAATCTCACCCTTGGCGGCTTCAAATGTTACTTTATCCAGTACCGTTTTAAATCCGAATTTCTTTTTTATCCCTTTTACTTCAATCATTTTGATCCCCCCTGCTATTCGGTCTGACTGTATTTCTCATGAATAATTTGGACAAGCTCCTCTACAGGAACCTGTATTGGTTTTATGGATTGGATAAACGAATCAACCGCCTCCATAATCAGTTCCTCCCGTACGCGATTTAAAATGGAGGTATCGGTTGTTACTTTGCTTGGAACATTTCTCTCTGTAAAAATCAATTGCTGCTCTTCCATTTCCTTGTACGCTTTTTGCGCCGTATTGGGGTTAATACTCAGCATTCCTGCAATCTCCCTCCTGGACGGAATTTCCTGCCCTGCCTTTAGCTTTCCGGTGGCGATTTGCTCTTTGAAGTAGCGGACCACCTGAAGGTAAACAGGGTCTCTATTATTAAAAATCGTACTCATCATACACCTCCACACTCAAACTGTGTGTACTACTTGGTTCACACACTTTATATTTGTACTATATATGTAATACACCTATCCCGTCAATCAATTTTTTCCAAAAAAGAAAGAAGCTGTATAGAAACAGCTTCTTTTGTGTAATCATGCTCTTATTCACTCATATATTCAGCTAAGAACTCCAGTGTCGTGGATTATTAAACCCCTTTAACCTTGAGATCATTTAAATACTGATAGCTGATTGAAATGCTTTCAAGCGGAGGCCTTTTGCACACATCCTGTTCAACTACAAGCCATTCAGCTTTTGCTGCCGCAGCCTTTTGCACAACGGCCTGCAAATCTATTACTCCTGTACCCAGCTCGGCGAAGGCTTTGTCTTCACTTGCTTCCATATCCTTCATATGTACGAGCGATAAGCGATTGCTGTACTTCTGAATCCATTCGGCGGGATTCTTTCCGGCATGTGTAAGCCAATATACATCTAGTTCTGTTTGTACCCATTCCGGATTCGTTTCGTCCATTAAAATGTCCAAACCCGTTTTATCCCCAAATGTGAGCAATTCAAATTCATGATGATGATAGCTTAGCGTAAGTCCGGCTTCATGTATTTTTTGTCCCATTACATTCAGCTTTTGGGCAAGCTCATGATATTCAGCTTCCTTCTCCATCCGGTCATAAGGATAGGCAATAATCAGATGCTTACTCCCTAATATATGCTGAGCCTCAATGTGTTTCTCTAAATTCTCTTCAAGCTCCTTAAGAACGAAATGGCTTCCAGAAGCCCGCAGATTAAGCTCATCCAGGTTTTTTCGCAACTCAGCAGGATTAACTCCGTAATACCCGGCAAACTCCACACCGTCAAAACCAATTTCAGCCACCTTGTTAAGCGTTTTCAAAAAATCCTTTTCACATTCATCTCTTAATGTATACATCTGTACAGAAATCGGCAATTGACTCATAAATAAACCCTCCCCTATTAATCTCACATTCTTATTTTATCATGATTTTCAAAAGGAATAAGAAAAAAAAGAACCGGCCTGAGCCGGATTCTGTCGCTTATCCTTTATAACGAAAAGCCTTTTTTCCATTCGCATTGGTTTTATATTGAAAAATGGCACCTGCAAGCGGCTGTTCAGCCAATGCAGCATCCTCCAGATTCTCACGGCCGGTTGTAATGTACAATACATCAAGCCGCTCCCCTCCGAATGTACAGCATGTAACCTGTGACACAGGAAGCTTTACCTCTTCAAGCTTTTCTCCCGTATTTGGATTCCATCTGGAAACACGTGATCCATTAAAATGTGCAATCCATAGATTTCCTTCAGCATCGATTGTCATTCCGTCCGGATGGCCCTCATCCTCGGGTATTTCAATCACTTTCCGTTTATTCGATAAGCTCCCTGAATTCAAATCATAATCAAACGCAGCAACCTTTTGTGTAGGAGTATCAATATAATAAAAAGTGTCCCCGCTCTCATTCCATGCAAGACCATTTGAAATGCCTGCTTCATTAATCAGCTTCCGGACCTTTTGATTCTCATCCATACTGTACAAAGCCCCCGTAGTACCCTGGCCCTCTTTCTGCATCGTGCCCGCAAGAAATCTCCCCGTCGGATCACATTTTCCGTCATTGAATCGATTATCCGGCTTATCGCTTTCCGGATCAGTAAGAAATGTCTTTTTACCCGTTTTACTATCAATCCGGTAAAATCCATTCTCCAAGGCGGCAATCAAATCGCCTTTTTCAGATAGAGAAATCGCACCAATCTTTTCTCCAGTATCAATTAGACGGTCTTTTTTTGTGTCAGGATTGAAAATATGTATGGCTTTTCCATGAATATCGATCCAGTATAACAAGCCCTCCCTGTCATCCCAAACAGGGCCTTCAGCTAAAATCGCTTTTGCATCATAAACCAGTTCCGCCTGATTCATCTAATCTCCTCCTAATCAATTATAATACTACTTCTTCATTCCCTATTTGGGGGAGAATTATGCTTTCTATTCATAGTTGTTTTTTTGATGGGAACAAAACCAGAGATCCCGGCCAGTCTCAGGCGCTTTCCAGCCAAACTGCTTTTTCCAGCCGGAACCGTACTCTTTCCAGCGGGTTCGGGTCGTTTTCCTGCCGTTCTCTTCCTCTTTCCGGCCGGTCTCAGGCGCTTTCCAGCCAAACTAATTTTTCCAGCCGGAACCGTGCTTTTATCAGCCGGGTTGGGCCGGTTTCCAGCCGTTTCCTTCTACTTTCCGGCCGCTCCACGGCTCTTTCCGGCCAAACTAATTTTTCCAGCCGGAACCGTACTTTTATCAGCCGGGCTGGGCCGGTTTCCAGCCGTTTCCTTCTGATTTCCAGCCGCTCCACGGCTCTTTCCAGCCAAACCAATTTTCCCAGCCGGAAACGCCCTCTTTCCAGCCGCGTTGGACCGTTTTTCAGCCGGCATGTTTAGTTCTGCAGACGATTTTCCCGCCAGTCCAACACCAAATCTCCCGCTTTCCATCATCTAGTAGTATAATAATAGTATTAAATTCTAAGTATGGAGCCGGTAATGAAAATTCTAATTGTTGATGACCATCCAGTTAATCTATTTGTTGTAGAAAAAATCCTGAAAAATGCAGGCTATGAGGATAATGTGTCTCTTTCCTCTGCTCAAGCTCTATTTGACTATTTAAAAATGGAATCACCAGCTGCCGCTAAGCCGGAAGCTGATTTGATCCTGCTCGATATTATGATGCCTGAAATTGACGGAATTGAGACGTGCAGAAGAATTCAGCAGGTCGAACATTTGCGTGAAATACCAATAATCTTCGTTACTGCTCTGGAAGACTCGAATAAACTTGCAGAGGCGCTTGATGTTGGAGGGCATGATTACATTACAAAACCTATCAATAAAGTAGAGCTTCTGGCAAGGATTAGAGTGGCCCTTCGCCTTAAACAGGAAAAGGACTGGCATGCCGAGCAGGAGCAGAAACTTTCTCATGAACTTGATCTTGCTATGCAAATTCAAAAGAGTTTATTGAATCCCCCGCTCAATGAAGAGAATATTCGCATCCATGTTTCCCATTTGCCATCGAATAAATTGGCTGGAGATATGTACTATTGGCACAGGTTCAGTGAGAATAAATACGGCGTTATTCTCCTTGATATGATGGGTCATGGTATTTCCTCTTCCCTAATTTGCATGTATATCTCTTCTGTGTTAAGAGATTCGATTAAACAGCTGGCCGACCCTGTTCTCGTTATCGAAGAGCTGAACCGGTATATGGCACTTTTATCAAATCAGACGAAGGAGCATAATTATTATTTCACGGCGATTTATCTGGTGATTGATACAGAAGCAAAAACAGTGGAATATGTAAATGCAGGTCATCCTCCTGGGTATGCTTTGCTTGATAACGAACTGGTTGATCTTGATAAAGGCTGCTGTGCGGTTGGATTTTTCGAGGAAATCAGCATTAGCAGTACAGTACTATCTTACACGGATAACGTTCAGCTTCTCCTGTTTACAGACGGTGTTTACGAAAATCATGGGGAAGATGAAAATACCATGCTTGAGAAGCTTAAATACATCGCAGGTCAAAAATGGTCAGGTGCTGCCATCTCGCCAATCCATCTGCTCGGCTTCCAGGAACAGGACGCTCCTCAGAAAGATGATATGTGCCTTCTGATGATTCAAGGGAACAAATAACCCATATAAAAAAGAAATACCCGATCCGGAATACGATCGGGTATTTTTATGCTTTTAGAATTCACGTTATTTTCCGGTAAATTTTTTCACTGGCATTAAACTCCTGATAATTATAAGCCACTTCTGTGAATTTCAGAGACTCTTTATCTCCCAATCCTATAAATCCTCCATCACATAAGCTTTCGTGAAAGAGATGATGAACCTGATTTTGCAAAGCCCCGGTAAAATAAATAAGGACATTTCTGCAGATGATGACGTGAAATTCATTAAATGATTGATCCGTTACAAGATTGTGCTGAGCAAAGCTTATGTTATTCAGAAGCTCCGGCTTTAAATAGGCAAATCGTTCATCTGTTGTGTAAAACTCCGAAAATGAACGGGTGCCTCCGGATAGAAAATAGTTTTTCGTGTAATTCTGCATCTTGTTAAGCACAAATCTTCCTTGTTTGGCTAACTCAAGGACTCGTTCGTTCATATCTGTTGCAAAGATATGGGTACGCTCTGCGAGGCCTTCCTCCTCAAGAAGAATCGCCATGGAATAAACCTCTTCCCCGGTAGAGCACCCGGCGTGCCAAATTCGAATCGCAGGGAGCTCTTTGAGAATCGGGACGACCTGTTCACGAAAGGTTTTGAAAAAACTTGGATTTCTAAACATTTCCGTTACATTAATCGAAAAATCATTTAACAGCTTATCGAGCATCTCCGGCTCATAAATAGCTTGTTCAAGAAGTCTCGATATAGTAGGGATTTGCTCCATTCTCATGCGGTTCTGAATCCTTCTTCCAATAGAAGAACGCATATAGTTGCGGAAATCATAGCCAGATAAACGATAGACCCCTTCAAGAAGCAAATCCATTTCAATTTCTTCCCGGTGACTAAATAACGCAGCATCCGTATTTGTTGATTTATTTTCTTCCATATATTCTTACCTCTTTTAGTTTGTAAGCCAGACTCTCATTGCAGAAAGCAGCTGTTCCATTTTAAGCGGTTTGCTGATGTAATCAGAGGCTCCTGCTTCAAGGCATTTTTCCCGGTCATTTTTCATGGCTTTAGCTGTTAAGGCAATTATTGGAACCTCGGTCATTTTATAATCCTCACGAATGGTTTTCATCGTTTCGTAGCCATCCATCACAGGCATCATAATGTCCATTAAGATTAAATCGATAGAGTCGTTTGTTTTTAGTATATCCAGGCATTTCTGTCCGTTTTCTGCTGAAATGACGTTCATGCCTTCATTTTTTAATGCTGCTTCAAGTACATAGATATTTCGGTGGTCGTCATCGACAATTAATACGTTTCTGCCAGCAAAAGCATTTCCCTCCGCAGCAGGTTCTGCCTGAGTTATTGCCGGGGCAATTTTTATTTCTGCCGCAGCGGCCGCCTCCAGCTGTGTTTTCTGCTCTTCTGTAATACCGGATAAATCGGGGTGAACAGGAATACTTAATGTGAACGTACTCCCTTTCCCTTCTTCGCTTGTCAGTGAAATGCTGCCGCCAAGCAGTTTGGCCAGTTCTCTGCAGATGGATAAGCCAAGTCCTGTTCCCCCATATTTCCTTACAGTAGCTCCATCTCCCTGCTGAAAGGCATCAAAAATAATATCATGTTTATTCTTAGGTATTCCTATTCCTGTATCTTTAACTGTAAGGCGGATTTGATTTTCCGGAATTGTATCGATATTGACTGTGATGCCGCCTTCTGACGTAAATTTGAATGCGTTAGAAAGCAGATTCTTAATAATTTGGTTTAACCGCTTTTCATCTGTATAGATTATATCTGGAACTGCATCAGATTTAGTGATATTCAGATACAGTCCCTTCTGGGCAGCAATATGAGCAAAATTCCGGTCAATATATTCAGGGATTCCAGCTGCATTTACTTCGCTGAAATGAACTTCAAGCTTTCCTGACTCTACTTTGGAAAGATCCAGTATTTCATCAATTAAGTTTAGAAGATCCTGGCCGGATGAATGGATAATTTCTGCGAATTCCTGTTCTTCCAAGGCAAGCTTCTTCCCTGTGTTTTCTGCAAGCATTTCTGACAAAATAAGAATGCTGTTTAGCGGAGTCCTTAGCTCATGAGACATATTCGCCAAAAACTCCGACTTATACTTGGAGCTAGCCATAAGCTGCTTTGCCTGAGCTTCAAGCTCCTCTTTTGCATTCTCAAGCTCTTTCGATTTGTCCTCTGCATCTTCGCTCCGGGACTCAAGCTGCTCGTTGATCATTTGCAGTTCTTCTGACTGCATCTGAAGTTCCTCTGATTGGGTCTGCAGTTCCTCTGATTGAGTCTGAAGTTCTTCTGTCATTGCCTGTGATTCAGCAAGCAGGCGTTTAATCTCCATTTGGCCGAGCACACTGTTAACGGTGAGCCCCATGGACTCGGTCAAAGCCTCAAGAAGCTCAATATGCTTTTGCTCGTAATCACCTAAGCTTGATAGTTCAATAATGGCGATCGCATTGCTTTTATAAAGAATTGGCGCAACAATCAAACTGCTCGGTTTAATATTCCCCATACTGGTGGAAATGGGCTGGTAATCAGCACCCAAATCATTAACGCAAACAACCTTCTTGTCAATAGCTGCCTGCCCCGCCAGTCCCTCGCCATAGGCAAATGAGTTTTTGGCATTTTCCGTTCCAAATGCGTATCCGGCTTTTTTCACAAAAACATCGCCGTCTTTCACATAAAAAGCACCCATTGCCGAGTCTGTCATATCAGCAAGGTTTTTTAGGAAGGTTTCTCCAAGCGGCTCAAGGGAAGAAATCCCCTGATTCTGGGTATTCACCGTATTGATGCCGGTTTGCACCCAGCTGCGGTCTTCCATAACATCCAGCAATCCATTTGTGGCTATTGCCAGTTCTTTTATTTCATCATTTGTCCGTACATTCAGCCTGCTGGATAGATTTCCCCCGCTTGTCATTGCTTTAATGTTGCCAATAACCTGCTGAACCGTAGAAACGATGGATTTGGAAATGGCAAGTCCAATCACAAGTGCAATAATTGTCGTGAGAACGATCAGACCATACATGGTGTATCGCAATGATAAGTTTTGCGTGTCGAGACTCGCTGCCCGCTGTTTCGTTAAATTCAGTTCAGTACCGCGGAATGTCTCAAACTGATCGCGGACCGACTTAATCGCAGATGCATCCGGATTTTGCGAATAGAAATTCCTGATTTGAGCATCCTGCCCATCATTTTTTAATCTGATAATCGGTTCACTTGTTTTGGTAATCCAATTATCGATTGAACTCTTAATAGATTGAAGTTTATCCTGCTGGGAGGGATTATCTTTGATTAAATTGTAAAGCTCAGCATAATCATCTTCTAAATAATCTCTGGAAACCTCGTAGGCATTCACATATTCATTGTTTCCAGTAATGGCGTAGCCTCTCTGGCCGGTCTGCATTTCCAGAAGTGACTTTTCAACCTGACCGATTAAAACAAAAACCTGGATATCGTGATTTATTATGAAATTTCTCTGCTTTTGCATTTGTGATATTTGATTGCTTATCAGTAAAATTGAAATAATTAAGCAAATTAATATGACGCCATAGCCGAATAGGATTTTATTCCTAATTCCGATTTTCATGGTTTCCTTCGTCCCCTTTTGTATTCTCTAAGAGATTATATACTAATTACTGCTTACTGCCTATTAGCAAAACACATTTACGCCCTGGTTTATCAACCCTGTTTTCCACTAATAAAAAAAACTGCTTGTGTCTATACAAACAATGTGTTATAGTACTAGGGCGATGAGCTGAGTTGCATAAGTCGGGGGACGCACCTTTTAGGTACAAACGATGTGGCGTTTGGTCCCTCGCCGCAATACGCAAAGGCACCTGATGATTCAGGTGCCTTTTTTACATTTTATTAGAATTCAAGCATCGCTCCCCTTTCATCAAATACCGAAGAGGGGTTCCATGCAATTTCCCATAGATTCTGTTCCGGATCTGCAAAATATGCAATCCTCCCTCCCCAGAAAGCATCACTCGGTTCACGGAGAATTTCACCGTCTGCCCTCCTTATCTCTTCAATTGCTTCATCTACTTGCTGCGATTCATCTACATTTATTGCAAATGAGACTGCCTTATATCCCTCGCTAATCAGTTTAACTTCAGCATCTTTCTCAAGTTCTTCCAGGGGATAAAGTGAGAGAAGAACCCCTGCTGTTTTAAAAACCGCATATTGATCTGAACTGATTTCCGCTTCTGTCCATCCGAGCTTTTGATAAAACATCCTGAGATTTTTTACATTTCTTGCTCCAATCGTTAGGAGCGATACTCTTTGAGGGATCATTTCTTTTCCTCCTTTTAACTTTGCTATCATAAAATGTTCAGCACTTTTTCCCTTTGTCCTTTAAATATTTTTTCCACTTCTACAAATTTTTACATATTTATCAGGTAATTATGATTATAATTAATTGGTATATTTATATAAATATAGAAATACAGGGGGCATTATGAAAAAAATAACGTTAAGTTTTGTTCTTATTTTCAGTTTTTTGCTTGGCGGACACGTTACTCCGGCTTCAGCAAGCGGAGAACAATTACTCATTGTAAATAAAGCTATCAACAAATTAGCCTTTTTTAATAACGGCAAGCTTGTTCGTGTTTTCAGCATAGGGACAGGCAGAAGTGATGACTTAACTCCAGAAGGGACTTTTCGGGTTGTCACAAAGATCATGAACCGGCCTTATTATAAGGACAATATCCCAGGAGGAGATCCGAGAAATCCTCTAGGGGACAGATGGCTTGGACTTGATGCAAGAGGAACCTACGGGACAACCTACGCAATTCACGGCAATAATAATGAAAACTCCATCGGGCACTATGTGAGTTCAGGCTGCATCAGAATGCATAATTCAGAAGTCAGATGGCTTTATCCTCAGGTGGATAAAATGACGAAAGCCGTTATTTTAAAATCCAGTGAATCCTTTGAAACAATTGCAGAGAAAAACGGTTACTCTCTAAATGCGGATTATTCCCGCTATGCAGCTGCTGACAGCCAAGGAAAAATCCTTTTTCAAAAAACGGCTCAGTATCAAACGGCTGTCAATACCGGAAGTATTTCAAAAGTAAACGGATTGTACGATGGATTAACAAATGAATTAAAGAAAGCAGAATCGCTAATCGGCAAAGTTTCCGGTAAAAGCAACAGGGATGAATTAGGAAAAAAATACCTGAACCCTGCTAAAAAAACGGTTGAAAGAAGCATTTATGAAATTTCACAATTTAGATTGATGAATTCAATTAAAGCAGACGTATCAGCCAAAAATAGTTCGAAAGCAGAATCGAAGCTGCAAACACTGAATCGTCTTAAAAACCGTGCAGTTCAGATTAAAAAAGCCGGCGGCTATCCACCCCTTCCCGCACCTATCAATAGGAGTCTGGAAAGCCAGGAGGCAAGCCTTTACGGAATGATGCTGCAAATCAGGACAGCTGATTACAACAAGTCCATTACAAGCTCAAATCTAATCTCGATCGACAGTCAATATAACCGAGTCTCCGCAGCTATTGCCCAAACAGAGAAACAGATTGGCGAAGTTTACGGATCGGCAAACCGCGATTCTTTGCTGAAGCTCTATGTAAAACCTGCAAAAATTGCGCGCGAGCGGACAATTTATCAAGTTTCCATGCATCGCTTAATGAATAAAATTGATGCACTTGTAAAATCCGGCTCCACTTCTAAAGCCGCAGAAGAACTCCGAAAGCTGGAAAGACTTCAGGACCGCTCCATCGAAATTCAAAAGGATCTCGGCTATCCTTTACTTAAAACAATTGATGAAAGCTTAAACAAACGTTATATTGAACTGAATAAAAAGCTTGGCTAGAAAACCCTTAACTAAGGGTTTTTTTTATGTAATCCTTTTCAAAATCATGCTTTTTACCTAATTTTTCAACTCGAAATATTTTGACAACGAATTAAAGATGATAGTAATATAGTATCTTATAAGAGGGAGGTAATTTAAATGACACCTTTGGACCATGATAAAGTAGCAGCAAGTGTCCCTCAAAAGGGATTCTTCGGACATCCAAGAGGCTTATTCACCCTATTCTTCACTGAATTCTGGGAGAGATTTTCATATTATGGAATGAAAGCCATTCTTGTGTATTACATGTATTATAGTATTTCAAAAGGCGGACTGGGCATTGACCAATCAACCGCACTGGCTATTACTTCCATTTACGGATCTCTTGTTTATATGTCCGGAATTATCGGCGGATGGGTAGCAGATAGAATATTAGGATCCACCAGAACCGTCTTTTACGGCGGAATATTAATCATGTTCGGTCATATCGTACTTGCTTTACCAGGAACGTTTACTGCATTCTTAGTTTCTATGGTATTGATTGTTCTTGGTACAGGTCTGTTAAAGCCTAATATTTCAAACATTGTTGGTGACCTTTATACTGAAAAAGATGAACGCCGCGACTCAGGCTTCAGCATTTTCTATATGGGAATCAACATGGGTGCTTTCCTTTCCCCATTAGTTGTCGGAACAGTTGGAGAAATGTACAGCTTCCATTTAGGATTTGGACTTGCTGCAATCGGAATGCTTCTGGGATTAATTGTTTTTGTAGCTACTAAAAAGAAAAACCTTGGACAAGCAGGTTCATACGTTCCGAACCCGCTGACACCTGCTGAAAGAAAGAAAACTTTTACACAAATCGGGATTGGGGCTGCGATTGTCCTTATCATTGGTTTTGTATTAGCTCAGCAAGGTATTTTAACCATCGATTTATTTATCTTAATAGTAAGTATTCTTGGTATTCTTATTCCTGCCACATACTTTATTGTGATGTATAACAGCAAAAAGACAACTGCCGTTGAAAAGTCAAGGCTGCTTGCCTACATTCCGCTGTTTATCGCCGCAATGGTATTCTGGGCGATTCAGGAGCAAGGCTCTACCATCCTGGCTGCATATGCTGCTGAGCGCACTCAATTGAACATCGGCGGGTTCGAATTGAAAGCTTCCTGGTTCCAATCATTAAATCCTTTATTCATCATCACATTGGCACCGTTATTTGCCTGGATGTGGATTAAGCTTGGCGACCGCCAGCCTTCAACGTCTAAGAAATTTTCTTTCGGTCTGATTTTCGCTGGTCTATCGTTCATTGTTATGATTTTCCCTGCCTCCATTAATGGAACAGAATCACTTGTTAATCCATGGTGGCTCGTTCTAAGCTTCTTCTTAGTTGTTATTGGAGAGCTTTGCCTGTCTCCAGTTGGATTATCCGCTACAACTAAACTTGCACCTTCTGCTTTCTCTTCGCAAACCATGAGCTTATGGTTTTTAACAAGTGCAGCAGCTCAAGCAATGAATGCACAGGTGGTTAGATTTTACAAACCCGAAACCGAGATTGTATATTTTGGAATAATAGGCGGATTAGCTATTGTTCTCGGTTTGATTCTATTCACGGTTTCCCCTGCTATTCAAAGGCTTATGAAGGGTGTAAGATAAAGTAAATCCATTTAAGATCCACTCTCTAAGGAGGGTGGATCTTTTTTACGTTTTTATATGTTAGATTTTCTAACACATTGTATTCGTTTACATAAAAAACATTTGATTTATTTGAAAATTCTTATTGATATTCTGCTTCCTTTCACATATGATACTTTATATAACAAATGATGTCATATAAACTAACATGAAGTATTTCAATTGACTTAGGGGAGGAATCAGCAATGCAGATGGGCGATTCGATATTAATGTTTGTAGCAACGTTGCTAGTTTGGCTAATGACACCTGGTATTGCCTTATTTTACGGAGGCATGGTTCGAAGCAAAAATGTACTCAGCACAGCGATGTACAGCTTAAGCTCTATTGCTATTATTTCGGTCTTATGGATCATCGCAGGCTATTCACTTGCGTTTTCAACAGCAGGAAACCCTTTTATAGGCGGACTGGATTGGGTGGGACTTCAAGGCGTTTCTTTTGAGCCTAATCCTGATTACAGCGCCACAATCCCTCACAGCTTGTATATGATGTTCCAGCTTACTTTCGCTGTTCTCACATGTGCAATTATTTCAGGCGCTTTCGCAGAACGTATGCGCTTCTCAGCCTTTGTCCTGTTCAGTGTTTTGTGGACGTTCCTTGTATATGCCCCTGTTGCACACTGGGTTTGGGGTGTAGGAGGATGGCTGCGTGATTTAGGCGCATTGGATTTTGCAGGGGGAAATGTAGTTCATATTTCTTCCGGCGTAGCAGGTCTTGTTTTGGCCCTTGTTATCGGAACGAGAAAAAGCAAAAATTCCGTATCTCCTCATAATCTTCCATTAACCTTGCTCGGGGGAGTACTCATCTGGTTTGGCTGGTTCGGCTTTAACGTTGGGAGTGCTCTTACACTTAACGATGTAGCGATGACGGCATTCATTAATACAAACACCGCTGCAGCTACTGGAATTATCGGCTGGATTGCCGTAGAATGGCTTATCAATAAAAAACCTACGATGCTGGGAGCAATTTCAGGAGCAATAGCTGGTCTGGTCGCTATCACTCCTGCATGCGGTTTTGTTACTCCGTCCGCCTCCATCATAATCGGACTGGTGGGAGGGGCCGTATGCTTCTGGGGAGTTTTCTTCCTTAAAGAAAAGCTCGGCTATGATGATGCTTTAGATGCTTTTGGCTTACATGGCATTGGAGGAACATGGGGCGGAATTGCAACAGGACTATTTGCTACTACTTCTGTAAACTCTGCCGGTGCTGACGGACTTTTTTACGGAAATGCAGGGCTATTGCTGAAACAGCTGATTGCAATAGGTGCAACCTATGTTTTCGTGGGGGTGGTCACTTTTATACTAATTAAAGCTGTAAGCTTTGTAGTAAGCATCCGTGCCAGTGAAGAAGAGGAATCAATGGGTCTTGACCTTACCTTACATGGCGAAAAAGCTTATCAAGAGTCTAACCTTTAGGAAGCGGGGCGTAAATTATGAGTGATAAATTAACCAAAATCGAAATTATCTCCCGTCCGGACCGTTTTGAAGAGTTTAAAAGGGAGCTCGTTAAAATAGGGGTTAGCGGGATAACAGTGTCCAATGTTTTCGGTGCCGGTCTCCAAAAGGGATTTACAGAGCTCTACCGCGGAGTGAAAAAAGAAATAAATATGTATGAACGCCTCAAAATTGAAATTGTTGTTTGCAAGGTTCCGGTACAGGATGTCATTGATCTCGCCTGCAAAATTCTTAAAACAGGCAAACCCGGAGATGGAAAGATTTTCATTTATGAGTTATCAAATGCCATTAAGATTCGAAATGGTGATGAAGGCTGCGAGGCTTTGCAAAATAAAGATTAAGAAGTTTAAAAGCCAATCGGAAAATCCGATTGGCTTTTTATAGAGATAAAGATAATTACTCGTTTAATTAGGCCATCCATTGCTCACTTTTCTAAAAAAACTCTTAGTCTTCAGAGATTTTACCAATGAAGAAGCCATCTGTCTGATCCAGTCTTCCTCTCCATAAAAACTCGCTTTTTGAAGGAGTAGGCTTGCTGTCTCCGCAATAGATCCTCGTATTCTTCAGATGGATAAACGTAACATCCTCTGCCTGCTCAACGTTTTGCTTGCTTGCATCCAGCAATTTTTCGCTGATTGCTTTGGAGAGGTCATTTCCCCCCTCGAATTTCCCGCTCATTTCTTCAAAATATTCTCTTGCTGATACGAGTGTTCCGGTAATAAGAGAACCCTTCATGTTTAACGTAATATCCAGTGAGAAATCATGCTTATTTGCTGCGTGCGTCAGCATTTCCAAAATGCTATCCTTCGTATTTCCACTCATGACAGGCCCTCCTTTAATTCATCTATTTAGTTTGATTGAACTGTATCATCTTCACTCTTTACGACTGTTTCATTACTCTCTTCCGCTGCTTTCTTTGCTGCAGCCGGTGCTTTCTTCGCTTTTGCTGTTCTTGTCCGCGCAGCTGTTTTAGCAGGAGCAGGCTTAGGCTTTTCTGTTTCGACAACAGATTCTTCTTCCATCTTAGCCTGGGCACCTGATCCAGTTTCGCTATCATCTTGATCATCAGTTTCATCCTGATTATCTGAATCCGCTTCTTCAGTTCCTGCTGTATTTTTCACTTCATTCGTTTCTTCTTTATTATGATTTGTATCATCTGTTTTTGATTCGTTCTCTTCATCAACTGCACTTTGGATCATCTTTTCGTTTTCTTTTGCAGATGACGTTTCCTCTTGTTCTTCAGTGGCTGTGCTTGCTGTTTGGGATTTAGCATCCTTCTGCTCATTCTCAGCTGTTTCCTGCTCTTCAGACTTTGATTTATCCTCTTTTTTCACGATATACAGAGCGGATTTTTTAATCTTGTCGGCTGCTTCCTGCGTTTTGGATGTGCTTTTGTCCTTCAGGGAGGACAATTTTTCTTTCGTGCTGCCTCCGAATTCCTTGCAGCTGTCTAATACAGAAGATGATTGCTTTCCAATAGACGACCTCATGTCTTTCCCTGTTTTAGGAGCAAGAAGCAATGTAGCGCCGATTCCTGCAAGTGCTCCTACAAGTGATCCGGATAGGAAGTTTTTATCAACAGCCGGACGTTTAGCTTTAGCCGTCTTATCTTGGCTTTGCTGTTTATCCTGCTTGCTATTCTCTGCTTTTACCGGTTTTACTTTTGATTGTTTTTGATTGTTTTGTTCCATTTTCTATTCCTCCTAAGGTTCAATTAAGTTAGCAAACTTCAAATCTATTTTTTATTAAACGAGTCTTTGAGAATCCATTTTTTCTTCCAATGATTTAATTCTTTCATTCAGGCGTTTGTTTTCTTCTTCAAGCGCCTCACTGTTGTTATTTGCAGCCTTGGAGCTTAGATATGGATCATTCTCCCACCAGTCCATGCCGATTTCTTTCGCTTTATCGACAGAGGCGACAATCAGCCTGATCTTGATTGTAAGAAGTTCTACGTCCGCCAGGCCGATTTTGATGTCACCGGCAATGACTACACCTTTATCCAAAACCTTCTCGAGAACATCTACAATCGAACTCGAGCCGCTGTTATGCTGAATTTCATTCACCTTAATTCCTCCTCGCTTTGTTGGCGATCCCTATGATTAAATCAAATTGCCGAGAGGGCCAAGGTCTATATTTAAGTCTTCATCTTTCAAGTCAAAAATATCTTTCATTTCTTCCATCTTTATTTCAAGGTTTGCAAGAGCAACCCCAAGATCCTCAATTTGCTGATCAGTCAGCGTTCCTCCGTCAACACGGCGGATGGCGTGGCGTTCTACAAGCTGTCTTAAAAGCTCAATAACCGTCAGGACTAATTGGGCAAGACCCTGCTCAGCAGAATCCGGATCCAGATTGATCTTTCCATTGCTGCTTTGAAGTCCGGTTTTAGCGCCTGCGGGATTCTGTGACATAAACAAGCTCCTCTCTTTCACGATCCATTTCGGTCGATGAAAGTGTATTATTTCCGCTTGCTTCTACAAGGGTTTCCACAGCAGAAATCAAGACTCGTAAATCAAGATAAATCAAATCAATTCCGGCAATTGAAATAATGAGATCCCCTCTCAGTACTACGCCTTTATCAAGAATGACATCCAGGATATCGAGCAAGGATACATCGCTGTTATCAATTTGCCGGGGCTGATCCATGTTTTCTCTCCTCACCTGCTAGCAGATTTGCGAAATGGTAGGGCGGCCAAGGTCCGGTCGGCTCAAACTTCCAGCCTGATTCCTGATGAGCTTCCGCTGCAAGCTGAATTTTTTCCTTGAACTGCGCTATCTGGTCCTTAGGGAGCAAATAAACGCTGTTCCAGCACATTTGCTCATCCCTGCCCGTTACATCCTGGCTCCATGTTTTCTTAATCGTGCTGTCGTCGGAATATGGAACCAGGTCTTCATGAATTTGCTCACAAATCCTGTTTTTCTCGAGTTCCATTTCACGATCCACAAGCTGCTCGAGCTTTCTTTTTTCAAAATATTGTCTTCCGGGCGGAAGCTGGGCTATTTCTTCTTTCTTGGCCAAAACAGTCGGATTATTTTCTGCAAATGACTCTCTCATTTGGCTGTCATCGCTATAAATTTTCACATTCCATTCTTCCTTGCCTTCCAGATACCTGAATAGCTCGAGCATACGCTCCTGATATTGATTCACCGTTTCGGTCAGGCTTTCAAGTGATGAATAAATGGTACAGAATTTTGTTGGTATGAGTGTGTAGCTTTTTTCAAGCATCATAAGCATTTCATGGTGATGGAATGCTTTTTCGTGAAGCCATTCCATCTCATTTACTTTTTCTTTAATTTGTTCTTCGGAATATTCAGCCGGATCAAGCTCGCAGATGACCGCTGTTACACTTCCAAACTCTATAGAATAGCCATCATGCTCCTGATCGAATCCCTTAAAAGATGGCACTGCTGCTGCCGCTGCTTCTTCAGTAGGGACCAACCCGTATAAATAAATTAACTTACTCATATTAATCCCTCACTTCTCCTGCTTCAGCATCTCTTCGTATTCTTCCATTTCCAGTCTTTTAGCCGTTTCATATCTCATTAACAGCTGTTCTTCCTGCTCTTTATAAGCCTGCTCTTCTATTTCTTCCAGTTCATACATCATTTGAAGCTGGATAAGCTTCTGCTGAATCGTCGGAATATCAAACAGCTCTTTATCCGCTTCTTCTTTGATCTTCTCTCCTACCTTGACCACAAGGTTCAATGGGGCGGTGAAGAGTTTATGAATCATGAGGTTTCTTCTACCTTGAGCTGGATGTTTATGAAGTTATAAGCAGGCCATGGTCCAGAATAATGGAAGTCTACTTTATTTTCCCACTTTTGGTGGATTTCATTTACTTTGCTGTCAAACAGTTCCTCATATTTACGGTCAACAAGGAATGCTCCATTTAATAGCATCTTTTCACCAATCAGTTTATTGCTGTTTGCTGCCTCTGAAATTTGCTGCAGTGGCTCAAATACTTCTTTTTTTATTTGCCGCTGAAGCTTCTCGAAAAACTCCTGAGCCATTCCGCCAAGCTTGATTCGGTCATAATAGCTTGCCTCTTCAGACTTGCCTTTAACCGAATCCTTCATTTTTAGAATGTCGCTGCGGCCTGAAAGCTCTTCATTGATCCAGTCCTCTTTTGCGACAACCTTTAAACCAAGCTCCATTTTCCCTTTAATTTCTGGGAAAAGCTTGCTGAATTGCGGATAAAGATTTTTCAATAGCATCTGGACATCTTCCTGGGATTTAAAGATGTTTCCGAAGCTGATTGGAATCACCGTATCATTTTTCTTCATTACGGAAGACACAACTTGCTGATGGGCCATTACATTTTCCTTGTTCGGATGGTAGATCTTCATTGGAACTTCTGCAGCAACAATCGCTGCATCCTCATAATGAATAGTAAAAATAGAGTAGTCGTTTCCTTCTAGCGTCATTTCGCCGAAATCTGCACCTGTTTCAGGCTGTTGTATGCCGCAAAAAATATATATTCCAGTTTCGCTCATCAATGGTCACCCCTAAATTTTCTTGCATTCTGATAGAATGATTTGCTGAATCTTAGCATCACTTTCATTTTCAAGAGATTTTCGCATTTGATACCAGACAATATCCTGGCATAGCTGCTGAAAGGCTTCATTTTTTCCATCAATCTCAATTTCCTGATCATACGCCATTTGTGCAATCATTATGGAAGCTCTTAGACTCGGACCTTCCTTGCCTTTTTTCCTGCATAGGTCCCTTAGACTGGATGTATAGTGAGAAATGCTTTTTGCCTCTTCTGCTATGACGCCTGTTTTTTTGGCTATAATTCCTGCTTCTGTTTCTGGTTCTATAAAGCTGAGCGGTATGGTAATCAGCCGGTCAAGCAGAGCTTCCTGAGTCTGATAAACGCCAGCGTATTCATCAGGATTGCTCGTAAAGATGACCATAAATTCAGGATGCACCTTAACAAAAGGCTCTGTATGCTTAGTGCCGTATAGGGGAAGAACCTTTTCCTCGAGAATCGATAAAAACAGATTGTTCGTCGACGGCTTGGATCGGGTAAATTCGTCATAAACGAGGGTGTACCCATTTTGTACAGCTTCCAGCAGCCTTCCGTTTTTCCAAGTCTCTGTTACATTTTCGTCTCTTTTATAAACGGACCGGATGTAGTTGTCGACTGTCTTAGTGCTTGTATATCCTGTGAAGGAACCAATTAGGTCTGCATTGGAAAGTTCGTGATTTCCGTGCATGAGCATAACAGGCCTTTTTCTCTTTTTCGCAAGATTGAGAGCAAGGGTGGTTTTCCCTACTCCGGATGGGCCTGTAAAATGGACTGGATATCCGGCCTTAATATAAGAAGCGGATCTTTCCATAATGTCCGCAAATGCTTCTTTATAAAAAGTATCCGGATTTTTTGCTCCAGCCTGTTTAGCTTCTTTCAGTACGGTCATCTCTTACCCCTCCAATCACGCTGTCTGCTATTCCTGTTCATCCATCATGGCGCTTCTCGGTCTTAGACTTTTACGGGTATATGAGGTCACATCATATTCCGCATCCAATGTCACATCATACACCCCAAGCATTTCATCCTTGGCATACTTTCTCATATATTCACGTTCTTCCACGACTTCCACAACAGCTTTGCATCCTTCTTCAGTAGGTTCAATGGAAGTTATTTTATGGGGGGGAGCTATATGCTCTGAGAAGAATTCATTTAATGATTTCATTACTTCTTTAATCTTCACTGGATTCACCGCCGTTTTCACATTTAAAAGGAGCCGCCGGGTCTTTATTCCCCCGGCAGGCTTCTTTTAGTCTCTGTTAGATGCTGAATTGTTTATCGCGTTCGTTCGACTGCTGAGGCAGTGCGTTATCTTCTTCCACGTCATCTCTAAGCAGCCCTACAGCATTTGCATAGCGGAGCCATGTATCAACACTCGCAATAACGACTCTGGCTTCAATTGTAATAAGTTCAATACCTACCAGTGATACGCGGGCAAAAACATCAATTACTACACCCTTATCCAGAATCCGATCGACTACCTCTGCTAGACTTGAACTATCCGTACTTTTTTGAACAGCCATTTTATCTTTCTCCCTTCTTTAATTAAGAATTTGAAATTGAACTGATTGTTTTAATATCCGTTGCTGATTTAATCTGGCTAGGTTTCTTCATATTTGCCGCACTCTTCACCTGCGAGGCGCTCTTTAGCTGATTCACGCCTTTTAAATCTCTGACGCTTTTCAAACGGCCCTTATCATCAGGTCTGATTTTTTCCTGAAACGTTTCTCCGGCTTCTTTAAAGTTTTTCAGCTTGGATCTTACATTTAATAAAGCTTCCTGAACTTTATCTCTCATTTCTTCCGCCTTTGAATGCACATTCTCGGCATTTTCTTCTTTTGCTGCTTCCAGTTTACCCGCAGCTTCATTTACTTTGGACTGCATCTTCTTCTGAACACGTTTTTTCATTTCATGTGCTATTCTGTCTTTAGCTGCATCCTTTAGTTCTTCTTTTTCTTCATTCATTTCTTCTTTAACTTCATGTTTTTTTTCCTTAGCTTTCCATCTTACTGCCTTTGGAAGGACTTTTTCCCGGACACCCGGTATGAGCATGGCACTCATTCCAGCGGCAGCAAGGCTTCCATAGCCAAGCTTTTTAAAACGGTCTTTATTACTAGAGCTCATTGATTGCGTCCTCCTTTCTAAACTGAAAGGCGGGAGTGCCGCTTTCAATTCCGTTCTATTGTGGGTGTTACCCGTATCTCCCGGCCTATCAAACTGGGTATTTTTTCTGCCGTCATCATCCTCTATCAGAAAGATATATCTGTAATGAATGTTTACCGTCACAATCAGCTTTTGAAGCCTTTCATTAAAATTATTTCAGTTAGATTACAATTTGGATTTCAATGATCTTTTCTGGCATATTAACGTGCGAGTACGAAAAAACCCGGCAGATCTAATTTCTGCCGGGTGAATTATCCTTTCAAAAGCTCATCAATGACCTCCTGAAAAAATGGATCAGTTTTATTTTTCGTTTTATAGCCTAAATAAATTTCATTTAACACCGTATATTCCTGAAGTACCGTTTTTACTGTCCCTCGCTTAACCGAATCATCAATCAGATAATGCGGCAAAAGGCTGATTCCAATTCCTTTCTCAACTGCTGTTAAAATACCTCTCAAATCCGGGATGACGTAATGCGGATCGAGTTCCGGCCTCTTTTTAAAATGCTCACGCCACAGTCTTCTGATAATGGGCAGCTCCATCCCGTAGCTTATCCATTTTTTGCTTAGCAGCCAAGCTTCGGCGTTGTCCTCATCTGCTGGTCCGGCCATACCATTTGGAATGGAAACAAAAAATTCCTCTTTTTCAATAAGCTTATATTCTATTCCAGGCTTACTGAACCTCTGGGTCGTAATGATCACATCGGCCCGGTTTTGATCAAGCATGTCAAAGAGCTCCTCTGACTCTCCTTGATGATGGATCACTCTGAGGGAGGAATTCTTGAGTTTCTCTAAGCCTCTAACAGAGAAATAATCGATTGGCGAGCCAATCATGATCGTAGGTGACGACTGGATTGAATGTCTGATCTCCAGCGTTGTTTTTTCCAAAGTTTCTATTAAAGGGGCAAGCCTTGAGTACAGTTCCTTCCCCCGCTCTGTTGGGGTAATCTTTCTTGTAGTCCGGGTAAAAAGAGCTTCCCCTACTTCTGCTTCCAATGCCGCTAGATGCTGACTCATAGCAGGCTGGGTCAGAATGCGGGATCTAGCCGCTTCCGATACGGATTGATGTTTATATATACTGATAAAGCTCCGATACCATTCAAAGTCAATCACTCCGCTGCAGCCTCATTCCCTGTCCAGCATTCTTTCATTTCAATCTGATGCTTTTCTGCATATTCATCTCCCCACAAACACATTTCGTTTAGGGTACGCTGCAGTTTCTTTCCCATATCAGTCGTAGAATATTCTACTTTTGGAGGGGCAGCTTCATAAGTTTTTCGAGTAACTAAACCATGCTCTTCAAGCTCTCTAAGCTGCTGGGCAAGCACTTTGCGAGTAACAGAGGGCATTGATCTTAAAAGCTCTGAGAACCTTTTCGTTTCACCGTTAAGATTCCACAGGATCAGAACCTTCCACTTTCCTCCAATTAAATCAATAACCAGATTAATTGCACATTGATACTCATCATTTAATTTCTTCATCCCTTATCCTCCTGCCGAAGTTTCCGAACGGTAACTATCGTACAAAAAAGTGCCTTCTTGTACAAAACAGTCAATTATATCTATTATATACAATGGAATGGACAATACTAATTTTAAGGAGTTGAGCCGAATGAAAGCAATGCTGCTAGAGGAAAAAGGCAAATGGGAACAGATGAAAACCGGCGAATTAAAAACACCGTCGCCTCAAAAAGGAGAAATACTCGTCAAGGTGCATGCAGTCGGCCTTAATCCTGTTGACTATAAAACAGCTGCCAACGGAAATCCAGGCTGGAACTACCCGCATGTATTGGGCTTAGATGTTGCTGGTACCATTGAAGAATTTGGTGAGGGTGTAACAGAGTGGGCAAAAGGAGACCGCGTGGTTTATCACGGTGATATGACAAAAGGCGGCGGTTTCGCAGAGTTTGCTGTAACGACCGCTCATACGGTATCCCGCATACCTGATGAAATTTCATTTAAAGATGCTGCTGCTCTTCCTACTGCTGGATATACTGCGTATGAAGCTCTTTTCAGGAAGCTTCCGCTTCATACATTCAAAACAATCCTCATTCAAGGGGGAGCAGGCGGAGTTGGCGGATTTGCTATCCAGCTTGCCAAAAACGCAGGACTTGAGGTTTTCACAACGGCTTCCTCATCCAACCATGACTACGTGAAATCTCTAGGAGCCGACCACGTAATCGATTATGGTTCAGAAGATGTAAAAGAAAGAGTACTCGAGCTAACAAACGGACGCGGGGTGGATGCCGTACTTGATACGGTTAGCCGTCAAACCTCAACAGAAGCTCTGGATTATATCGCCTACCGCGGCCAGCTCGCACACATCGCAGGAGCACCTGACACATCCAGTCTTAAACCATTTACCAAGGTCATCTCCTTCCATGAAATTGCTCTCGGAGCTATCCATAAAGCAGATTTCGAATCCCAAAAAGATTTAGCAGCAATGGGAGATGAAATGCTGCAGCTGCTTAAGGATGGGAAAATCGACTCCCTGCTCTCTGAAACAATTTCACTCGAAGAGATTCCCGATGCACTTGTCCGCCTATCGGAGCGGCATGTTAAAGGGAAGATTGTGGCTGTAATAGCTGAATAAACTGGTTGGAGCTGGCTTGACGCCAGCTCTATTTTTGTTGAGAAATAAAATTGTTCAGGATAACGCAGGACTTTCGGTTACCCGGTTTTCTTTTACATGCCTGGCATTACACCGATTTGCTTGCTTTGCCCGGCATTCTTGCCTGGCATTCTTGCCTGGCATTACACCGATTTCCTCGCTTTGCCCTGGCACCTGGTATTCCTACTAGTTTCCGTCAATGCCTGGTACCCCCTCTGTTTCGTCTCTCCTCACATCCAGTCCGTTCAACGTTCTGTAATATTTTTTAAGAAAAATCCCTCATATTGCCTCTCTGCATTTTACTCTGACCTTAAAAAAATCTATAATAGCAAAGTGAAAGCAACTTTAAAGGAGCTACTATATGAATACTAAAGAGCGTAATTATACACCGATTATTGTTACATTGACCATTGCGATAAACGCGCTAGTGGCAGTCTTGTACTTTATGCCGAAGGGAAATAACCTTAGTCATATCGATTTAACCTTTATGCCGTTTTTCAATGCGGTAATGAATAGCTTTACGTTCATCTTCCTGCTGGCCGCTTTGTATTCCATCATTAAACAGAAGAATATTAAGCGCCATCGGAATTATATTTTCGGAGCGTTCACTACGACGGCACTGTTTTTGGTTTCTTATGTAACGTATCATGCATTGGCGCCGAATACACCATTTGGCGGCGAGGGGATCATCCGTCCAATCTACTACTTTATCCTGATCTCTCACATTCTGCTCTCAGTCGTTATTGTTCCGCTGGCTCTTGTTACACTTGCACGCGGATTGAATATGAAAGTGGAAAAGCACCGGAAAATCGCGCGCTGGACGATGCCTCTCTGGCTGTATGTTAGTTTGACAGGTGTTATTGTCTATTTAATGATTTCTCCATACTATTAAAAAATGACCCTGATCCTTCCCGGATTAGGGCATTCTTTTTTTCGTTTCCTAATAAATGGTCTACCACAACTATTAATAAATATGGTATTTTTGTAAGGACGCTAAATTTGTAAAGTATGAAAAAAGTCGAGGTATAGAGAAGATATGGATATTTGGAATTTAATTGTTGCCATGATACTTGGAATTGTTGAAGGACTTACGGAATTTGCACCTGTTTCTTCAACAGGTCATATGATTGCGGTTGATGATTTGTGGCTAAAATCCAATAAGCTTTTTGGGAGCGAAGTGGCCAACACATTTAAAGTCGTTATTCAGCTTGGATCGATACTGGCTGTGGTTGTCGTTTTCAGACAAAGATTTTTTGATATGCTTGGAATTAAAACAAAAAAATCAGTCAGCGAAAATCCAGGCGGATCAAAGCTTTCACTTGTAACGGTTATAATCGGGATTTTGCCGGCAGGGATTTTAGGTTTTGCATTTGCCGATTATATTGATGAAAAACTTTTCTCTGTTCAGACCGTGGTGATTGGTTTGATCGGAGGCGCTCTTCTGATGATTGCAGCAGATTTGCTTCAGCCGAAGGTGAAAACAGAGACTATTGATAAAATGTCTTACAGACAAGCCTTCATGATGGGACTGTTTCAATGTATTGGACTATGGCCGGGGTTTTCACGTTCTGGCTCAACGATTTCCGGGGGAGTATTGCTTGGAATCAGTCATAGAGCTGCATCTGATTTCACGTTCATTATGGCTGTGCCGGTTATGGCTGGCGCAAGCGGAATCTCCCTGCTTAAGCACTGGGAATTCATCACGGGCGATTCACTTCCCTTCTTTATCGTAGGATTTATCACAGCTTTCATTTTCGCACTGATTTCAATCCGGTTCTTCTTAAAAATGATTAATCGTGTGAAGCTGATTCCATTTGCGATCTACCGTATCGTTATTGCGATTATCATTCTTTTGATGATTATGTAAATCATATTTAAGAACCAAAAAACCTGCCGCGGGACAAGCCGTCCTTCAGCAGGTTTTTTCTTTTTCCTGTCTCTTCTGCTTTACTCAATCTTATCCTCTTCATACCGCTCGTCTATTGGGGAGGTGGCGTAATAGCGGTTGTAGCGGCGCTTGTAAAGCTTGAAAAATTGGAATACAAATGTTCTTAGGATTGCGTATGCTGGTATTCCAAGAATTACCCCAAGGACTCCGAAAAGGTGTCCAGCTGTTACCAGAACAAAAATAATGGTGATTGGATGCACACGAAGGGATTTCCCCATAATCTGAGGCGAGATGAGCTTCCCTTCCAGCAGCTGAACAACCGTCCAGACAAACGCAAGTTTCAAGAGCATGAATGGCGATGTGACAATGGCAATAATAATGGCCGGTGTTATGGCTATCACAGGTCCGAGGTAGGGGACAACGCTTGTCACGCTGGCGATGGCTGCCAGAACGACTGCATAGTCCATGCCTATAATGAGGAAGCCGATGTACAGCATGACTCCTATACAAAGACTCACTAGCAGCTGGCCTTGAATATAGGCTCTAACCTGCTCATCAATTTCGCGAAATACCTTTCTAGTCCCCCCGCGCATTCTCGGTGGAAGGATACGTATAAATGCATTAGGGAGTTTTTCGCCCTCCTTCAGCAAATAAAAAAGGATAAACGGAGCGGTTACCAATCCAATGGTTACGCTCGTTAATGCACTTAGTACTTTAGTAAACCCGCTGAGTGTTTCAGAAGCGACATTTGAAGCATTGCTTCCAACTGAGCTGAAGATTCCAGAGCTGCGGTCCTTCAAATCTTCATATATAGGGGCGAGATAGGACTGTCCCTCTACATACGATTCAAATCCGGTTATAAATTTATCCCAATATCCCGGAAACGAGGTGAATAGACTTTTCGTCTGGTCTACCAGAAATGGAACGACTGACATAATTAATAGCACAAGTAATCCTATAATCAGAATCAGCAATAAGAAAATGGAGGTCGTCCTGCCGACCCCTGCTTTCATTAATAATCTCATAATCGGTCTGAGCAGGTAGTATGCCACAACCGCCAAAATCACCGGAAGTGCGACTGTCCCTATAAAGGCAGTAATCGGTTTGAAAATAAATGAAACTTTTGTATACAGGAAAATGTTCAACCCTAGGAGCAATAAAATACCTAGCACATAAGCGGTTTTTCTGCCCCCTAGAAAATGTATAATTGGATTCTTTCTTTTCTCCAAGGTCCATAAGCTCCTTCACTGGTTAAAGATTCACTAGAGTGATGATTGTTTTTTCCCCAACAATTTGGTCTTTAATCATCCAATTATTGATTGATTTCTTTATTGGCAACATACTTGAGTGCCAGTATTTCATCTGCAGACAGGTGGTCTTCTGCTATTCTCAGGACTTCCTGCTGCTCTCCTGCGTCCAAACCATCCTTTGACATGGATTGGATTTTCTGCAGATTACCTGGTCCAACCTTCGTCATAACCACTCTTGTAGCATCTTCCTTTGACGTAAATGGGAGGGAGTCAGGGTCAGCATTTGCCCCCTCCTCCAGGAATTTCTTTACTTCAGGGTTGGCATTCGCCGCATTTCTAATCCTTTCATAGCCGCCGTTTTTCTCGACTTCTGCATCTAAATAGCCTGAAATTTGGTCTGAAGCCATTTTAGGAATAAAATAATAGGCTGCCCCTGCAAGAAGAGCAATGACCACAGCCACAGCTCCTAGCCGCTTTACCCACTTCGGCCTGCGTTTATTTTTTCTATTATTATAGGTTCTGGATTCATAGCGTGAGTTCATTCCTATGTCCCTCCTGTTCGAGTACATGTCATATTAAGGATAATCGAACAGAGCATTTGTGTAAATGGAAGGAATTTTCCGACAGGTTTGCACAAGCACCGATTGAATGACTCAAGCAAAAAAGGACTGCCATATGGCAGTCCTTTTTTGACGGTTATTACTGCTGGACATAAACGGATACAGATCCGCCATTTACATTAAAGTTCGCCCAGCCATCTGAACCTATAGTTACTTTGTCCGTTCTATTCCCCGTTAGATCATACCAGACTTCTCCTGCATTTTGTGTACCGACATACATCCGCTTAGCGCCTCCCGGACCGTCCGTAATAAGAGTCGCCAGTCCTGAATTGGCTTTGGAAGTATTTCCTTCTCTTGTCCAGCCGATTACATCCTGATTGTCGATATAATCCCGCTGGGTACCGTATGCGAAGTCTTTTCTCGCTTTTAATAAAGGTTCAATCTTTGTTTTTAATGAAGGAATTTCTCTGCCGCTTGTCCCTTTTGTTCCGTAAAGATCCCCGTAAAACACGTTTGGATACCCAGACTCCCGTGTCAATATGAAAGCATAAGCAAGAGGTTTAAACCAGCTTTGCACAGTTGATTCCAGAGCCTGTCCTGGCTGTGTATCATGATTATCTACAAACGTTACCGATCTTGTTGGCTGTTTGGAAGTAACCGTTCCATTTAATAGATTTCTCATATCATAGTAACCGCCTTGTGAAGAGGCTGCCTGAAAGTTATAGTGGAGCGGTACATCAAATACTGAGTGATTATTGCCGGATTTATTTAAGTAATTTTCAAGGGATCCAAGATTGTTTTGCCAATACTCTGCCACTGTAAACATTTCTTTTCCAGTGGAGGTGCGGACTGACTGTACCCAGTCTCCAAGGAAGGAATGCTTAATATGTTTCGCAGCATCAATCCTGAATCCATCCAGCTTTAATTCATTGGCATACCAGGTTCCCCACTTTTTCATTTCGTTTACAACATCCGGATGATCGTAATCGACATCCGCATACAATAAGTAATCATAGTTTCCGTATTCGGTTGATACTTCCCAATCCCATGCTTTTCCGGTTCCCCTGAATTTATAGATTCTGTTTAGATTTCTGGATTGATCATAATCTGTTCCGTCGAAATGATACCAGTTCCATTTAAAGCTGGAGTAGGTATTGCCTCTACCTGGAAAGTTAAAGCCCGTATAGGCTTGGATTTGGTAGTCACCGGATGTTTCCTGGTTTCGGTTGTTCGGATTGACCTCCACAGCTGTTACATTTTCAGTAAAATCCGCTCCGCCTTTATGATTCATTACGACATCGCCATATACGTTAATGCCTTTGCTGTGAAGAGAGGTGATGGCAGAAACAAGTTCAGCTTTTGTTCCATATTTCGTTCGAACCGTCCCTTTTTGATTAAATTCTCCCAGGTCATAAAGGTCGTATGCACCGTAGCCAACATCCGCCTGGCTGGCCCCTTTATAAGCCGGAGGAATCCAAAGGGCAGTGATCCCTATACTTGATAAATAAGCCGTATCATTCTTCATTTTGTTCCAATGCTGGCCATCATTTGGCAAATACCATTCAAAATATTGCATCATCGTTCCATTGTCTGCAGCCATGGATCGCTGTGCCGGGATCAGCAGTGCAAACGTTAGCACAAAAATCAAAACAAAACCTGTTATTCTTCTCACTCTCTTCGCCATTAAACCGCTTCCTCTCCTTTAGTAAAATAAAGCGCTTACATATGTGAATATACAACGATTAATAGTCTCCGTTCATGAGTACAATGGTTTATTCTTATTATTCTGAACATAAGTCTTTACTCCTTATAAATAAAAAAAAGCCGTGCGAGTGTGCACGGCTAAGCAAAGTTACTTTTTCAGAAGTTTCGTTTTCACTAGATAATCCTTTGCTACCTTTTCAGCTGCTTCTCCTTTAACGTTAACGAGATAATTCATGTTTCTCATCTCATCATCTGTAATTTGACCAGCAAGCTTATTGAGCGGCTCCTCCAGCTCTGGATATTTTTCCAGCGTTTCCTGCTTTAAGAGAGGGGCTCCCTGATAAGGAGGGAATAGTCCCTTGTCATCTTCCAGCGTAACGAGTTTGTATTGCGCCAGTTCGCTGTCGGTTGAGTACGCGTCAATTAAGTTCACTTCACCGGATTGGATTGCACTGTAGCGAAGCTTCGGCTCCATCGTCTTTAATGCCGGAAATTTAATTCCATAGAGCTCTTGAATTCCCTTATACCCATCCTGCCTGTCTGAGAATTCAAGGGTGAATCCTACTTTCATGTTTTGCTGAACTTGCTTTAGATCAGAAATGGTTTTTAAATCAAACTGCTCGGCTGTATCTTTTGGAACAGCAAGCGTATAGGTGTTGTTAAATTGCATCGGCTCTAAATAGGCCATGCTGTATTGATCCTTCATGCCTTTTTTTGCTTGCTCATAGACGGCTTGTTCGTCCCCGCCTTTAGGTTCCTCTTTCAGGAATGTAGAAAGTGCAGTGCCGGTGAACTCAGGATAGATATCCACTTCACCGGACTCAAGAGCATTAAAAAGGAAGGAGGTTTTGCCGAGGCTCGGCTGCAGCTCTACTTCTAAATCCGTGTCCTGCTCAATGAGCAGTTTGTACATATTAATAAGGATTTCAGGCTCAGAGCCCAATTTTCCTGCAATGACGATATCCTTTTTGCCTGATCCCCAGGCGAGCGGCACCGCGATAATGAGAGCGATGACCAGCGCTGCAATTCCAGCTTTTTTTGCTGAACCTCTTGTAGAAACTTTTTCTGCCAGTCTTAGCAATACATCAAAAAAGATGGCAAGCAGGGCGGCAGGAATCGCTCCGAGGATAATCAGCATGTTATCATTCCGGTCTATTCCAAGAAGAATCAGCTTTCCGAGCCCTCCTGCTCCAATTAATGCAGCAAGAGTGGTCGTTCCGACAATCAATACCATAGCTGTTCGGATTCCGGCCATAATAACGGGCAATGCCAGCGGAAGTTCTACTTTGAATAAGCGTTTTCGGTTATTCATTCCCATTGCTCTTGCTGCTTCAACAAGAGAGGGATCGACTTCTTTTATCCCGGTATACGTATTCCGCAGAATCGGGAGAAGTGCATAAATAACGAGCGCAATAACAGCCGGCACAACCCCTATCCCTACAAGGGGAATAAGCAGTCCCAGCAAAGCAAGTGAAGGAATGGTTTGCAAGACAGCTGTAACTCCGATTACTCCTTCAGCAAGCCTTGCTTTTCTCGTCAATAGAATGCCGAGCGGAATTGTAACAATCACAGCAATGATGAGTGCAATAAACGATATTTGAATGTGCTCGAGCAGGGCTGTCCACAGCTGGTCCTGCCGCTCCTGGAAGGTGGTAATGAATGAGTTCATCTGACTTCCTCCATTCCGAGCTGTCCAGCCAGGTATTCCATCATACCTTCTGAAGTTATAACGCCCATAATGGCCCCATTTTTTTCAACGGCGAGAGCAGGTTTTCCTTTTAAGCGTTCAATTGCTTCTTGAACAGACGCATCGTGGTTAATCGGCAGATCAGGAAACTCCGCAGGCACCGGCTGAAATGCATATGAAAGCTCACCGATTTTCGCCTGACGGACTCTGCGCTCAGGTACGGCTCTTGAACCGATAAATTCTTTTACAAAATCGTTTGCCGGATTTTGAATAAGTCCATTTGGTGTATCGACCTGAATCAGCTCACCATCTTTCATGATAGCGACGCGGTCCCCAAGTGCCAAAGCCTCTTGCATATCATGGGTTACAAAAACAATCGTTTTTTTGATTCTTTTTTGAAGATCTGCTATATCGTTTTGAAGCTTTTCTCTGCTGATTGGATCCAGTGCGCTGAAGGGTTCATCCATCAGAATAATATCAGGATCTGCCGCAAGGGCGCGGACGACACCGATCCTCTGCTGCTGTCCTCCCGATAGCTCGCTTGGTTTCCGGCTTCTGTATGTGTCAGGATCAAGCCCGACCATTTCAAGAAGCTCATCGACCCGATTTCTGATTTGATCTGATTTCCACTTTTTCAATTCAGGGACAACTGCTATATTCTCTTCAATCGTCATATGAGGAAACAAGGCAATTTGCTGCAGCACATAGCCAATATTCCATCTTAGCTCATGAATTTCATAATCCTGAACGTTTTTTCCTTGAATGAAAACATTCCCGTCTGAAGCATCGATCAAGCGGTTGATCATTTTCATCGTGGTTGTCTTCCCGCATCCGCTTGGACCGATAAAAACAAAGAATTCTCCCTTTTTTATTTCCAAATCCATTGTATGTACTGCCTTTGTCCCATCTGGATAAACCTTTGTAGCTCTTTCAAATCGGATCATTTTCTCACCTATTTCTATGAATGATTTCACAAACATCTTATTTGTTACCCGTTTTCCTGTATCATTAAGCGTTAATTTAAGGAATTAAACACATTGATGGTAACAGCAAATAAGGAGCCAGTAAAAGGCCGGCTCCTTATTTTAACCAAAGTAGCGGTTATATAATGATCTTGCTTCATCGGTCTTTTTTGTACCATGAATCAGTACTCTGCCGTCCTTAAACGCAACCAGACGAAATGCCCCTTTTGTAAAGGAAAGCAGGAATGGATTGAAGGATAGGTTTTCTACTTTCCCTGCAAGCCTCTCCGCAATATGATCAAAGCGGATTTTCACATCTTCTGGGGGCCTGATCTGAACGGTATTCCTTCCGCAAAGAACGGCCGTCCTCGCGGTGTTTTCATCCTTCAAATATGGATAATCAGGATCAGAACCGCACGTTTTACAGTTCATTTTCTTCATGTTTTCCACTTTTAATGCTGAATAACTGTTATTCCATACGTCAAATGAATAAAGTTCTGTTCTGACTGCGTGGATGTTTCCTGATAGAATTTTTAATGCCTGAGCGGTTTGATGAGAAACGGTCATACTGACAGCAGGAGCTATAATCCCTGCCGTATCACATGTTTCGCCTCCCATTGGCATACTGCCCATCAGACACGCTAAGCAAGGTCCGGTTCCCGGAATAAAGGTGCAGGATAGACCGTAGCTTCCTACACACGCCCCGTAAATCCACGGAATGCCGTAACGGTGGGACAGATCATTAATCATCCATCGTGTTTCAAAATTATCGGTGCCATCCATGATCAAATCAACACCGGTTACAATTCTTGCAGTGGAAGCAGGGCTGGCATGCATGACACAGGCTTCTATGTCAGTCATATGATTGATTTGCTGCAGTCTTCTTTTAGCAGCTTCCGCTTTTGGGAGCTGTTCTGCCACATCCTGCTCTGTAAACAACTGCTGCCGCTGCAGATTGCTCTCATCTACATAATCCCGGTCCACAAGTATCAGTTTGCCTATTCCTGCCCGGATAAGAGTTTCAGCTATTCCGCTTCCCAGTGCACCGCATCCGATTAAAAGAACGGTTTTTGAGGAGATTTCAGCCTGTCCTTTTTCCCCATTCGGTAAAAAAAGTGTCTGCCTTGAATACCGGTCACTCAATGACGCTCATTCCTTCACTTGGACTGCTTGCAGATGCGTACCGTTTCTTCGGAATTCTGCCTGCTTCCCGGCCAAGATGGCCTGCACGAATGGCAAGCTTCATGGCAGCGGCCATTTTAACAGGATCTTTTGCAGCTGACACCGCTGTATTAAGGAGGACTCCATCCGCTCCCATTTCCATGGCAAGGGCCGCATCTGCCGGACTCCCAATTCCAGCATCCACAATAACCGGAACAGAAGCCTGTTCGATAATGAGACTTAAATTGAGCGGATTGACAATGCCCATTCCTGATCCAATCGGTGACGCTCCCGGCATGACTGCATGAACGCCCATTTCTTGAAGGCATTTTGCCAATATGACATCATCCGATATGTAAGGAAGGACGATAAATCCTTCCTCTAAAAGGATTTCGCATGCTTTAAGCGTTTCAAAAGGATCCGGGAGAAGCGTCTGAAAATCACCGATGACTTCTACTTTAATCATCGTACAAAGGCCGGAAGCTTTCGCGAGCTTCGCAATCCGCACCGCTTCTTCCGCGTTTTTAGCGCCAGCTGTGTTGGGAAGAAGAGAATAACGGTTCAAATCCAGCTTTTCCAGCAGGTTTGGCTGAGAGCTTTCAAATATATCCATTCTTCTAACCGCAAATGTTAATATTTCTGTTTCTGATTCTTCAATCGCCTTTTTTTGAACATCAAAATCGGGATATTTTCCCGTTCCAAGCAGCAGTCTTGATTGAAATGAAAGGGGTCCTATTTTCAGCATGTTATCCGCCTCCTACAAATGTAACGATTTCAAAATGATCTTCGTGTGCAACAGCTTCATCCTGATGATCTTCCCGCTCCAGGATTTGTGCATTTTTTTCAATTACGATTGGCTTGCCATCAATATTCAAATGCTTAGCCAGTTCGGCAACTGAATGGATTGAATCTGGAATTTCCGTCCAGCTCCCATTAATTTTCACCTTCATTGCATTACCTCCCGATGGATGCTGATTCTTTTACAACTAACTCCGCCATAGCCTTTCCTGAAGCAGGGCTCAAGAGAATTCCGTTGCGAAAGTGGCCGGTGCAAGCGTAAAGACCTTTTCGTTCACTGTGTTCTTCCATGTAAGGGGCTCCTTTGGCACTTTGAGGCCGGAGCCCGCTCCATGCATTTTCAAAGTCCGCCTGGGCAATTGCCGGCAGAATCCGCTTTGCAGTTTCCATCAAATGCATCATCCCGGAAAGCGAAACATCTTTAGAAAAATCCCTCTCCTTCACGGTAGCGCCCACCAAGTACCTGCCGCCTCTTTTAGGTACGATATAAAAACCATTTTTATATAAAGGCTTACTGATCAGTTTTTCTTTACTCAGCACACTGATCATTTCTCCTTTAACTGGATACGTTTCACTTAAAGGACTAAAAGTCTTTAAAAACGGAGTGCTCCATGCTCCCGCTGCAATAATCACCTTGCCGCACATGATCATCTCACCATTCGCTCTCACTCCTGCAGCTTTTCCGTTATCCATCAATACCTCATCAACAGCGGTATGCTCAAATAGCTTTGCTCCATTAAGCAGTGCAGCGTGCTCATACGCCTTCGCTAATGCTGGTGCGATGACGTGCCCATCCTTAGGATAATAGGCTCCTCCTAGAACGGAATTTGATAGCAGCGGCTCTTTTTCTTTCAGCTCATCCTTTGTCATAAGCTGCACAGGCTCTCCTGTCCCCATCTGCCATGCGGCTGTTTTTTCAAGCTGAGCAAGTTCTTCGTCTGTTTCAGCTACTTTATAAATTCCTTTTTCCTCATAGCCAATGTCAATTCCTGTGACAGCTCTTAATTCTTCTGCAAGCTTGGGGAACATCTCTCTGCTTTCTCTAGCCAGGTCAAACAGCGGATCATATTCATCCCATTCAGCCTGTACACCAAGCAGACCCGCTGCAGCACTTGAGCTTTGCTGACCGGCTTTTCCTTTTTCATAAATAGCTGTCTTGTATCCTTTTTTGGAAAGCTCGTACGCTATAGAGCAGCCAATTACACCGCCCCCAATAATACATACGTCTACTTCCTTCATAATCGCACCTCCTTGCATGCCGTAATGGCATTCCTATACTCTTCTGCTGCTCTGACCGGGCTTCTGCTCTCCCAAATTCCGGACATGACTGCGAATCCAGCAATCTTTCCTTCCGACAAAGCTTGAATATGCATAGGTTCAATTCCTCCAATTGCGAGGACATCAACGGAAAGCCGGCATGCCAGTTTCTTTGCTGATTCAATTCCCTTCGGCTGCACGCCTTTTTTGCTTTCCGTTTCAAAAAGATGTCCAAAAAGAACGGAATCAGCACCTGACTCTTCGGCACTTAAAGCTTCTTTAAGCGAATGAACCGATTGTCCGGCGTGAATGTCCGGAACTGCTGATTTGACCACAGAAGGCGAAAGACTCCTATATCCGAGCTGCACCCTCCTTACCCCTGCCGCCGCAGCAATATCCGTCCTGTCATTCAGAATCAATTTCTCCTCGGGAATGCCTGACGCTATGAGGAATCGGACACCTTCATAAATCTCCATAGCTGTTTTTTCTTTCTCCCTTATGTGGAGATAATCAATCTTTGAACCTGCAAGTTTCATAAATTCGGTGATTTCTTCGAATCCAAGCTTTCCATTTGTAACGACATGAAATTCCATCTGCTGTTTCCTCCAATTTAAGAGCAGCAAAAAACCGCCCTCTGTAAGAGAAGCGGCTGCAAAAAAGCAATTGCATACCACTTCCCTTCGCCGGCATTATCCGGATCAGGTAGTAAGGGTTAAAGCGAATCGCTTCTCTCAGCCGCATCGGCACCCCCAGTGAAGGTTTTTTCCATCAAAAAAGCCCATTTCGCGTAGGGAAATGGGCTGAACATAAATATATGAACAGTGCCGCTTCCCTACGCTAGTACGAACTAGATCAGGTTAAAGGGTCAAAAACTCATGTGTTTTCCTCTCAGCCGGACTACCGGCTCCCCTAGCAAACTTAAATATTGGTAATATTCTATTATTATACCACTGCAGGAAAAATAATCAAAGAACCTGAAAATATAAGCCGGCATGAGCGCTGCACCCCGGATTAAAGCTTCCTTTGCATTCCGGACAAACAGAACCGCATTCCAAATAGTCATGAATCGTCAGTTCATTTCCGCACTTTCCGCATAAGACGGCTTTCTCATCAAACATTTCGGCTGGCCAAACCTGGGCTCGATGATCTGCATGTTCCGCGTGGCAAATATGACATGGATAATACTCTTTGCAGCACCAGAATTTGATCGCAATGATATCAAGCTGGCTATGGTAATGGGTGCAGCGGGTTTCATCGTCTACAAGAGATCCTTTGACCATTTTCATCACCTCTGCATTTATCATACAGTAAAAGCCCCAATCCTGGAAATCAGGATTGGGGCTTTTCATCCTACTGCTGTTTATTATCATTATAGTATTGGACGCTGTACTGGGCTCCTTCAGAGACCATTTTGTTATCTTCGACATCCTGAGGATCGGGATTGCCGCCTTTATCGATCGGAAAGTTATCCTCTTCTTTGTTTTTGCTTTTTGAGAACATGGAAACAACTTTGTCCTGAGCCTGTTTAACACCGTCTGTCACTTTCTCTCGTCTGGATCTGTCTTTTAAATAGACGGTAGCAGCAACACCTGCAGTTGATAAAGCAACACCTGAAATAATTAATCCATTTCGTTTATTCATGGGTGATTCTCCTTTCAAACAAGTGATGTGATGTTAGTATTTAAATTACCCCATGCTCATATTGCTAAACATTAAAACGAAGAGGGAGGACTCTTCATATCCGTTCTCAAGACAGATTTCCGCTGCTTAGAAACCCGTAATTTTTTAAAAACAAGCCCCGCCGTATACTCATACGGCGGGGTCGATTTTTGATCAATTACTCTTCACTTTTCACAACAGCATGTCCGCCGAATTCATTTCGTAGGGCAGAAACGACCTTGCCGTGGAACGTATCATTTTCCTGGGAACGATATCTCATGAACAATGACATGGCAATAACAGGCGCTGAAGCCTGGAAATCAAGCGCTGCTTCCACTGTCCATTTCCCTTCACCTGAAGAGTTCATGACACCGCGGATTCCTGCAAGTTCCGGGTCTTTAGAGAATGCATTTTCCATTAGTTCCATGAGCCATGAGCGGATAACCGATCCATTGTTCCATACTCGTGAAACCTCTTTGTAATCAAAATCAAAATCACTTTTGTCCAGAATTTCAAATCCCTCAGCAATGGATTGCATCATTCCGTATTCCACGCCATTGTGAACCATTTTGAGGAAGTGGCCGCTTCCGGGCTTGCCTGCATGAAGATATCCGTTTTCAACAGAAAGATCCTTGAACAGCTTCTCAACTGCCGCGAACGCTTCAGGTTCTGCTCCGATCATGGTGCAAATCCCGTTTCTTGCACCTTCTGTTCCGCCGCTTGTTCCGCAGTCCACGAAGTAAATTCCTTTTTCTTTGAGCTGCTGGCCCCGTCTGATTGTTTCTTTGTAATTGGAGTTTCCGCCATCAATCAGAATATCTCCTTCACTCATATGAGCGGATACCTGCTGAATGACATGTTCTGTTATCTCCCCTGCAGGAACCATCATCCAGATGATTTTCGGCGAAGGAAGTTTTTCTGCAAGCATTTGGATGCTGTCAGCCGTCTCGATTCCTTCTCCCCGTATAGCTTGAAGTGCCTCTGCACTTACGTCATTTGCTATGACATCGTAGCCATGATCTTTCATATTAAGGGCCAGGTTGTAGCCCATTTTTCCAAGTCCAATTAATCCAATTTGCATGATGCTGCCTCCTTCAATCTGTGCACGTAGCTATGTAAATCTCCTTTAATACTATACCATTTTCCAGAGAAATTTGACGAAAAATATTCTGGAAAGGAATGTAAACCACTTATTTCCTTCCTCTCAGCACCCATGCATAAATTAGCATCTGTTAGACAATCTAAGAAAAAAAAGGAGGGATCCGAATGAAGAGGATGACCCTTTTCCTTCTAGGATTCACCATGCTTCTCTCCGGATGCATGGGCAATACCGGAAACGCTAATGACAGCGAAACGAAGAACAAAATGATGCGCTCTGCCAATCAGGTAAATGAGAAACCGCGTGTTGATCAAATCAGCAACAAAACGAAGGATACCAATCCTTCTGAGACAGAATTTAAAAAACGGAAAATCGAAACTATTGGGTTCCTTGAGCCGGTAGATGCGAATGCAGCCTCAAAAGAAGTCCGCAATACGGGGAATCTTCTTTCCTATACCGCCTTTTTCAGCTACAGGGTTAAAGAAGACGGCAGCCTGATTCCATTGGATGATCAAAAGCCGCTCTCATCCGTTAAAGACACTTCCACAGTTCCAATGCTCGTCCTTACAAACTTTATGGATGGAAATTTTTCACCGGATATTGCCCATAAAATTTTCACAGACAAAAAAGCCTCTGAAAAATTAATGACGAGCCTGCTTGATACGATGAAAGCTAAAGGCTATAAAGCATTGAATATTGATTTTGAACATATTCGTGAAAAGGATCATGCCCTTTTCAATGGATTCCTGGAAACCATCATTCCACGGGTTCAAAAAGAAGGCTATCTTGTATCTACAGCCCTTGCTCCTAAGACGAGCGATGAGCAGGCTGGACCTTGGCATGGTGCTCATGATTACAAACGCCATGGAGAGCTGGCGGATTTTGTAATCTTGATGACGTATGAATGGGGATGGTCAGGCGGACCCCCAATGGCTGTATCTCCTATTGAACAAGTAAAGAAAGTAGTTGATTATGCACTTACAGAAATACCAAGAGAAAAAATTGTGATGGGTGCTCCGCTTTATGGATATGATTGGGTCCTTCCTTACAAAAAAGGAAGTGCCTTTGCTAAAAGAATTGCTCCTCAGGAAGCTGCTGACCTTGCCGTTGCAAAAGGAGCAGAAATTCAGTTTGACAATAAAAGTCAATCTCCTTTCTTTTACTACAAAGGAGACGATGGGAAAAAGCATGTGGTCTGGTTTGAAAATGAACAGAGTGCCCGAGCTAAATTTAAACTTATTCAGGACTATAAACTACGCGGAGTTGCCTACTGGGTTCTTGGGGAGCCATTCCCTGAAAACTGGGAACTTTTAAATGAACTGTTTAAAATCAAACATCCTAAATGAAGAACAAAAACCGGACAGCCGCAGAGGCTGTCCGGTTTTTGGTTAATTTACATATTTCATTTGCTGCGGATCATAGGTTACGGTATAGCCGCCGCCAAGATCCAGCTGGTTTCCATTAATTCCATAAACGCGGGACTCTGTATTCTTTTTTAATGTGCTGTAAACAGTCCCATCCGGGCTAATCATAGCCGTGTCAGCTGAAAACTGAATGCGGCCAAGGTGATAAATAGGCTTGTCCGCTGCGGAAACATAATAGCCTCCGCCTACCTGATACGCCTCTTCATCGTAATCATAAACCCGAAGAGCTTCTCCGCTAAGGACCGGTCTGAGAACAGATCCGTCCGGGCTGTATATCACAGTTTTTGAGTCTTTTATTAAAATTCTGCCTATGTACGCACTCATTTTGCTGCTATTGGCTTCAATTAAATACCCGCCGCCAACGTCATAGCTGTTTCCTAAAACACCGTAAACTCGGATACTCTCATCCTTGTTCAGCATTTTGAAGAGGGACCCGTCAGGTACAAGCATTGGTACCTCTGATTTAATCATTAGCTTTGCAACCGGCAATTTGTGGTTTGCCGGCAAATACACTTTTGGGATAGCAAGCGTAATTTTTGCCATATCGAAGTGAATTTCCAAAACTTTTTCCCCATAGCCTCTGCCTGGAACTGCCCATCTTCCATTCAGGTCAGACCATAATGGGGCGATACCGCGTTTAACCAGTTTAAAACGGGGGTCTGCAAGCTCGGTATACAGCGGTTCGGTGCTGGCATAAGCCTTCAAATGCTGAATGTGCGCGCGTACTCCTTCTTCCGGTGTGCTAAAATATGCACCTTTTACTCCGCCTCCGGTTGTGCCGATTCCAGCATAGTTATTTTGCTGCGGAACCACATCGCCGCCGTAATTAAAAAAACCGGTTTCATGGATAGCCTGGGCAAACGCTTTGTCTCCCCGGACGCCTTCTTTTCTGCCCGTTTCAAGATAAATTTCCGCAAGTTGATAGATTGTAACAGTTGTTAGTTTGGGAGTTGGATTGTTTAGCAGGACATAATCGCCCATTTGCTTCGAGGTCAGCATGGAGGATCCCATTATGGACATAGATTCCGCTTTGGCAGGAGGGGTAGGGATGATGAAGCTTAACAGTAATACCATTACCAGCAACAAGGGATATGGACGGGTGTCTTTTAGCATATCAGTATAACTCCTTTTTCCATTTAGTGAACAACAAGTCATATTATAGCAAATAATAGATGAATAGGTATTTATTTCTTGTAAATTATTAATTAATTTGTCTATTTCTGCGGAAAAATGCTTAACCGATTTATACGAATAACGCTTTTAAACTCGGCTGTTTTTCCGTTGCAGGTATTCATTTCAATCAACAGATGTAAACATTACCATACATAATTTAAATATCGTCAAAAAAACAGGACCACGTGGTGCTGCCCTGTTTTTGCTGCTTGATTTTCACTTTAAAATTTAGATAAATGCACTCATTTTTTGAATTCCTCTACAGCTGATATTCCCCCGCTTCCTCTTTTCGTGATATTTCACGGTATTTTAAAACAGAGAATGCTATCGCTGCAGCCCATAAAAGAAGAATAATACCGTAAATGACTGGATGAAAACTTTGATTTGGCACCCACATTTGCAATAGTGTTCTTGCATTTGTTAACACGATAAAACCGCCGACAAGAACTCCAAGTAAATGAGCAGGTACTTTACGGACCAGCCAGGCAGCAAGCGGAGCAGCGATGACTCCGCCAATCATTAAAGCTCCTGCCCACAGCCAATTCACCTGTTCCCATCCAAGAGAGATAATAAATCCAATGGATGCGGATAAAGCTATGGCAAATTCGCTTGTGTCTACAGTTCCGACTACTTTTCTAGCTGAGGTGCCTTTCTGGGAAAGCAGCACTGGCGTCGCAATCGGCCCCCAGCCTCCACCGCCGGTTGCATCAAAGAATCCAGCGATTAGTCCAAGCGGAACCGCTTTTTTAGCAGATATTTCAAGTTTATCTTCTACTTTCTGCTGCTGCCGGACAAGAAATAGGAAGCGGATGGTGACGTAAATCCCGAGAGCAAGAAGGAAAATCGATACATAGGGTTTTACAAGATCACCTGGAAGATTGCTTAAGAAACAGGCTCCTGCAAACGCTCCGATTGAACCTGGAATAATCAGTTTTAATACCGTTTTTTTATCCACATTCCCAAACTTAATATGGGACGCACCAGATGCCGCAGTTGTTGCTACTTCGGCAATATGCACGGAGGCAGATGCAATAGCAGGCGCTATGCCAAAGGTAAGAAGCAAGGTTGTTGATGTGACCCCGTATGCCATTCCAAGCGCACCATCGATAAATTGGGCAAGCAGTCCTACGAAAATAAAAATAATGAGCTTATTCAAAGTTTCTCCTCCTCTTTGGACTGAAAAAGGCCCTGAACGTGTTAACGTTCAGGACCTTCGGTTGACCGATCAGTCTCTGTATCTATTAATGCAAGTTTATTCAAATAATTCCGATAAGTCAACTGTGTTTTTAACGACAATTCCTTTTTTTCTGTGTACGTATTGTGACAAATAACAAAATGGACATGAAGTGCTGAAAGGATTGTATATAATAGTCCTAGCACACGTTTAGGAAGGAGATTGAATATGCTGGTTTCTACCCCAATCAAAAGACTGCGGTTCATAGGAACAATTGAGGGAATTTCTTTTATCGTTCTTCTTGGAATCGCTATGCCGCTTAAGTATTTCGCAGACATGCCAATGGCAGTAACAATTGTCGGCTCCCTTCACGGACTGTTTTTTGTCCTATTTATTCTGGCTGTTGCAAATGCTGCGTTCCGCCACCGCTGGAGCATTATCAAAATGGGATTAGCACTTGTCGCCTCCGTCATTCCATTCGGAACGTTTTTCCTCAATAAAAAGCTGCCTGAAAAATAAGAAGAACGGGTCTGTAAAAGCCCGTTCTCTTTTTATGCCATTTATTAACGGTGGTTATTTTTCTTTTTCTCAACTGCTTCTTTCAAAGGATCGCCTTGCAGCGCCTGTTCTGCATCTGAAAGAGCAGATTGAAGAGCCTGGCCATCGTTTTGGCTTTGGTGCGATTGCTTTTCTGATTTGTGGTCTTTACCAAAAATACCCATATGCTCACCTCCTATAATAATGAATCCCTCTTAATATGAGAAAAATCGGTCATATTTATACAGTAAACACAGAGTTCTTGACAAAATCTAACGTTAACGTTAAGGTTAGTTTAGTACGAAAGGAATGGTGCGGATGAATAAGTTTAAGATTGATGATGCAGCAAGAGAAACAGGCCTGACCAAAAGGACCATTCGTTATTATGAAGAGCTGGGTTTGATTAAAGAGCCTGAAAGAACAGATGGCGGTACCCGTCTGTATAGTGAGGATGACATTGAACGGTTAAAAAAAGTCGTGCTCGCAAAAGATATCCTTGGTTTTTCCCTTCAGGAGCTTCAGGACTTTGTAAAGCTCCGTGAAAAAATTCAGCACCATCGCGAGGATTACCGCAATTCAAGTGATACTTCAAAACGAAGAGAGGAACTCGAGCATATTGCAGCCGGACTATCCGAACAAATCGTCATGATTGATAAAAAAATGGAACGGATGCAGGATTTCAGAAATGAGATTTCACAGCTTCAGGACAAAGCAGCACAACTTTTGAAAGAGTAAGGTGATTGGAATGAAAAAACAAGCATTTGCACGGAATATAACCGTTCTCGCAACTTTTCTTGCCTTTATGGGAATTGGAGTCGTAGACCCGATTCTTCCTGTAATTGCAGACCAAATTGGAGCTACTCATTGGCAAGTCGAGTTACTGTTTACAGCATATATTTTAACAATGGCGATCATGATGATCCCTGCAGGTATTTTAGCAAGCCGCTTTGGAGATAAACGAATGATGGCCGTCGGATTGGCCATCGTGACGGTTTTTGCTTTTATTTGCGGCGTCTCCAATACCATTGCGGAGCTTTCCATTTTCCGGGCTGGATGGGGGCTTGGGAACTCCATGTTTTTCGCAACAGCCATGACACTGCTCATTGCCCTATCCATTGACTCTCATAAAGCAGTCGGGCTGTATGAAGCAGCAATCGGTCTCGGAATGGCTGGCGGTCCTTTATTAGGAGGAGTACTTGGCGGTCATTCATGGAGATTCCCGTTTATGGCGACAGGTCTTCTTATTTTTGCTGCCTTCCTGCTGGTCATGCTGTTTGTATATGAACCTGTTAACAAACAAAAGCGGAAACCCGCCGGGCTTAAAGAACTAAAGCAGCTCTTCGCCTACAAGCCATTTATTAAAACGGCGCTTGCTGGAATGCTTTATTATTATGGTTTCTTTGTGGTGCTGGCTTATTCCCCTCTTGTTGTAAAACTGGATACGATCCAGATTGGATTCGTTTTCTTCGGATGGGGTTTATGTCTTGCATACGGTTCTGCCGGGCTTAGTCACACCCTTGAAAAGAGATGGACGGCAAAAGAGATTCTCCCAGTAACGCTGGCTATTTTCACGGTACTGCTATTATTGCTCTTTTTCGTCAGCTCGACCCCTCTTATGATTATGATCATTATTCTTTCCGGTCTCGTATCCGGGTTGAACAATGCTCTATTCACAAGCCATGTAATGGAGGCTCCTTTTGAACGAAGCATTATTTCAGGAGGATATAATTTTCTGCGCTGGCTGGGAGCTGCATTCGCACCTGTTGTATCAGGATTAGTAGGGCAGGCTGCAGGAGTGAAAATTCCGTTTTTAATTGCAGCAATAGTCGGAGCAATCGCACTGCTTCTTGCCTATTCTCCTAAGAAAAAAACAGAAACTGTTCAATAATGAATGACGCGGGGCTTATGTTTCCCTGCACATAGCAAGAGGGAGCGGTATTACTTGCCGCTCCCTCTTTTTATCCAATTTTCGATGTATTGAATAATCTGCTTTTGCTGCTCTTCTGCTGGAATCTCTGCTGAATGATCCCCCTTTTGCTTTCCGTAAAGTCCAAACTGCGCATGATTTCCGCCTTTTATTTCATAAAACAGGGCATCATCAGGAACATTTTTCTTTGAGTTTTCAATGTCATCAAGTGACGTAAGTCCATCATTGGCAGCGAATATCGATAAAACGTCCACATTCGTCTGCTTTAATTTCGCTGATTCAGCTGGATAAGATGCAAGAAAAAACACGCCCTCCACTGACTTCTCATGCTTTGCTGCGTAATTTGCTGCCGCCACGCCTCCTAGAGAATGGCCCCCAATATACCACTTTTTTATTTTTGGCCTGGATGATTGTACTCTCTCTGCCTTTCCGGTTCCGAGAATGGCACAATGAAATGGCATTTCCGGAATAGCCACCGGAATCCCCGTCTTTGCAAGCTCCTGTCCGATGAATGCATAAGCTTCAGGTTCTACTTTCGCGCCGGGATACAGAATGACTCCTGCCTCTGTTTTAGTGCCGGAAGGGTCAAAATATAAGATCCCGTCTGTTTCAGTGTACGAGTCCTCCGGAACAAGCCTGGTCAGATCTTTCGATGGCTTATAAGTAAACTGGGACCAGACAAAAAATCCTCCAGCGAGCAGGACGACGGCGCTTGTTAAAATTGCGATAAATATCTTCAGCCATTTTTTCATGCTGTTCCTCATTCCCCTCAGAATTTCATCTTATTTTAACCCAAATTTTCTCAGCCAAGGCTAAAAAGAAAAAAAATACGGTTAGAGTGCACCTATATAGGTTAAATATACAATGTACTGAAAACCCTGGGAGGGATAAATGACATGAAAAAGATTTTAATGGTATTAACTAACTCAAGCGAGATTGATAAAGAGCATGAAACAGGCTTATGGCTTGGTGAATTTGCAGAGCCCTATAATGAATTTGTGAATGCCGGATTTCAAGTTAGAGCAGCGAGTCCTAAAGGAGGAAGAATTCCTATCGACCCTAATAGTGTGGAAGGAACTCCTCCGGATGAATGGGACGATGCCATCGCTATGCTTCAAAATACGGAAGTGCTTTCTGCCCTGAACCCACAGGACTTTAATGGAATCTTCCTGCCTGGAGGCCATGGAACGATGTTTGATCTTCCGGAAGATCCTGCTCTTCAAAAAGCTCTTGCCTATTTTGCTGAAAATAATAAAGTAATTGGCGCTGTGTGCCATGGACCTGCCGGATTTGTCGGAACAAAGCTTTCAAACGGCAAATGGCTTGTCGACGGAGTCAGCTTGACAGGTTTTACAAATGAAGAAGAACAGCAGACAGGTCTCGATTCCTTAATGCCGTTCCTGCTTGAATCCAAGCTAAGAGAGCAGGGTGCACAATTCGAGGGAGCAGCTGCCTATTCAGATCATGTCGTCGCTGACACGCGGTTTGTTACCGGCCAAAACCCTCAAAGCAGTAAATCGGCTGCCATTGCTTTTGTGAAGGCGATCAACTCTTAAAAGAATTCATCCAGAAAAAAGTACTTCCGCTTCAGGAAGTACTTTTTTTCGTTTACTATACTTTCTCCACCATGTTTAAAAGCATATGTGCTAATGCGTGCTGCTGTTGTTTATCTCCCGATTTCCAAAGCTCCTGCAGAAGATATTCTTCACGGTTCTTCGGATTTACGTGTTCTGCCAGATAATTGGCGACACGTTCAGTCGTTTTCGCTAGCTGCTCCTCGCTCAAGCCTATTTTTTTGCCTACATCTACTTTTTCCCTTAAATACTTTTTGAAACCATCAAAGTTTTCAAGGATTTCTTCCTGTTTATCTACACCGATTCGGCTGACTACGTCTTCAATTTCACCAGGATGTACATCGCCTGTTCGGTCAATCATATGATTTTTCTCGGACATCTGAAACACTCCTTATTTAATATGCTACTTATCCTTTCCCTTACCGGAAATGTTGAAACACTTTTTCATCATAATTGCTGTATTAACAAGCATCAGACGCTTTATCCGATTTATAAGCATAGAAAAAAGCCGGGAGTGAACCCGGCTTTTCAAAAGTTTTCACATATTAGCTTCTTTGCGCATTCATTGCTTCCCATTCTTCCTTGCTTGGTCCATAAATTCCAGGGACCTTCAATCCAGCAAGTCTCATAAGTACGGTCAGCTGTGCACGGTGATGTGCCTGATGCTGGATAAGTAAACGAAGTACACCTTGTACAGGAAGCTTATATCCAAAAAGATCAATCACTTCGTGCATTCTCTCGTCCGTGACCTGGTCCGGCAATGCTTCTGCTAAGCGCTGGCTGAGTGTTATGTAAGTCTCTTTAATTTCAGCAGCGGATTCAGGTGCTTTTTTTTGAAGATCAGGATGCTCAAATTCTACTCCAATTTGTGAAGGAAAATAGTAAACAGATCCAGTAATGTGCCAAGCAACGCTACCGATGCTGTAGAGTTCCGGCGAAACTTCCTGGCCTAGTGATTCATCTGTCAGCACATCCAGTGTTTTTTGGGTTAACAAAGACTCCTGTTGCCATTCGTTTAAAAAATCTTTAACTGTTGCAAACATATAATTCCCTCCTCGGATTAGCAGAACTTTGTTCCATGCTATTGTATCACGAGGAACTGTTTGTCTGCTTAAAGGAGAGGGTTGTTTCTAAAGATGTCTTCTCGTACTTTCCAGCAGGATTTAATAAGCCTCTGCGTTTTCAGCATGCCGGTTATTATACGTTTCTGTATCCAGTTCCTTCGTTACGCGGCTTGTTACAATCCCTGCTGTCATGCTTCCGCTAACGTTTAAAGCGGTTCTCCCCATATCAATCAGAGGTTCCACAGAGATGAGCAGACCTGCTAAAGCAACCGGCAAGTTCATTGTGGACAGGACCAGAATGGCAGCGAATGTTGCTCCGCCTCCCACTCCCGCTACTCCAAAGGAGCTAATTACTACAACGACGATCAGCGTTAGAATAAATGCCGGATCAAGAGGGTTGATATTCTGTGTCGGAGCAATCATGACTGCGAGCATCGCTGGATAAATCCCTGCACAGCCGTTTTGGCCAATTGTAAGGCCGAAAGACCCGGCGAAGTTCGCGATTCCTTCTGGCACTCCCAGCTTTTTAGTCTGCGTGCTTACATTGAGCGGCAGTGTACCTGCACTTGATCTGGATGTGAAGGCAAACGATAATACAGGTATTATTTTTTTCACATAAAGAATCGGGTTCAATCCTGAAATAGAAATAATAAGCAAATGAATGATAAACATGACTGCTAGCGCTATATATGATGCAATGACGAATTTACCCAGTTTTAAAATTGAATCAAAATCACTTAGGGCCACTGTCGAAGTCATAATGGCAAGTACTCCATACGGAGTCAAACGCAAGATCAGTGTTACAATCCTCATGACAATTGCATAAACAGCGTCAACGATTTTTGAAAACATTTCAGCCTGTTCTGGCTGCTTCCTTTTCACTCCAAGGAAAGCAATTCCTATGAAGGCCGCAAAAATAACGACAGCAATCGTTGAAGAAGGACGTTCACCCGTCAGATCAAGAAATGGATTTGCCGGCAGCAATTCAACTACCTTCTGAGGAAATGTCTGTCCTTCGATTTCACTGAATTTTTCTTCGATCTGCGCCGCTCTTTCTTTTTCTGCGTCACCTTGATCAATTTGAATGGCTTCCAGTCCGAAGCCTGCAGCTGAAGCAATTCCTACAGCAGCTGAGATAGCCGTTGTTCCTAATAAAACGGCTAAAATTAGTCCGCTGATTTTCCCGATATTCGCTGACAGTTTCAGCCTGGTAAAAGCAGCAACAATGGATATAAACACAAGGGGCATAACAACCATTTGAAGAAGCTTTACATAACCGTCCCCCACTATGCCAAACCAGTCTATGGAGGATATAAGCGCTTCCGATTCAGCGCCATATGCGGCCTGCAGAGCATATCCGAACACAATTCCGATTCCTAATGCGGTAAACACCCGTTTAGAAAATGAGACATGCTTTTTTTGCATGTAAAAAAGACCTGCTATGATGAGCAGCAGCAAAACAATATTTAAGATTACAAAACCCACACTAAATTCCTCCTTATTTTTTCTCCCGCCATAATAATACGATAATTCCAATGAATTAAGTAGGGATATTTTTCGACTTCCTTATCTTATATGATTTTTTCTGGCTTGTCATGTAAGATGTATTTCAAAAACTCTGCCTCGAAGGTAAATATGAATGATTCCGCATTCTGAAATCAATAATCCTTTCGCCCATCCCTGGCATAGACTTAACTATATGCCTGGTGGGGAGGAACTCTCTTGATTATCATTCAGAACAAGGAAATGGATTACAGCAAACTCAAAAAAGAAGCGAAAACATCCGTTCAAAAAGAAATGATCTTAAATATGGATAAATACGAAGAAAAGTATGTATTTGTAAGTTTGGAACAATTTTCGTTTGAGTTAAATATGAGAAGCAAGGTCATTGAGGCTGCGAGAGCATTAACGTATAGCGGTGCCGAATTTGCTACTTTTGAAACGTCAATGTGCAATCCGGCTTTATGGATTTTGACTGAGAGGGGAGCCTTTATCTTAAGGCAGGGGGTTCCTTCTTCGGCGGGAATTCAGGATATTTTTAGGAATGGCCGCTTTTACGCATTCGAATGCGCTACGGCTATTGTGATTTTATTTTATAAAGCAGCCCTCGACAGCCTTGGTGCCCAGGCATTTGATCGTTTATTCAGAGGCATCGTATTAAGGGATTGGCGGCATGATGAGGATCTAAACATCCGTACTCAGCGCGGAAATGATTTTATCCCGGGGGATTGCCTTTACTTCAATAACCCGGATTTCGACGCCCAATATCCTCAATGGAGGGGTGAAAACACCATCATGATGGGGAATAAAGAGTATTTTGGACATGGGATGGGGATCAAAGATGCAGACGCGGTAATCAAAAGCTTGAATGGATACCGATATCCATGGTCAAAGCGTTCTGCCTATCTTCTTTCACAGACAACCAGGCCGGACTATAAATATTTGTACTTTTTCAGCCCGGCAAACAGCGGATTGCCTGTTTATTATCAAAATAGAGCAATTGTTTCAAGGATTGGGAGCTCAACATCCGCATTATAAGCCGTCTATTCAGGCTCTGCGGGCTGCTTAAAGGCCCTTCTCCGCTTGTACCAGGCTTCTAATCCGAAGTGCTTGTTTACGAGCCACTCCATGTGCTCCAAATCGGCCCGCTCCACAATGGGATCCCGGTCATCCCATTTTACATACCGGACAAAGAAGTAATTTTTTATCGGACAAAGAAGAACTCTGGAATGAGGAAATGGGGAAAAAACAAACTCAACATTTCCTCTTTTTTTATAGGAATAATCCACAATCTCCAAATTCATCACCCTCTCAAGTGTAAAACACTCTGTACAGGATTCAAGTGTGAATGTGCTGGAAACAATTAATCACTAGTTATTTTTATGAAAATCCTGCGGGTTCTCGGACCATCAAACTCGCAAAAATAAATTCCCTGCCATCTTCCAAGTACGAGACGGCCGTCTGCTATCATGATTTGCTCGGATGCTCCGACGGTACTTGCTTTCATGTGAGCTGCTGTATTTCCTTCCATATGGCGGTCTGAATCCATTTCCCAAGGGAATACGGCATTGAATCTTTCAATCATGTCTCTTTTTACATCGGGATCGGCATTTTCATTAATGGTGATTCCGGCTGTCGTATGAGGGCAGTAGACAAAGACAAAGCCAGATTTCGTGCCGGACTTGGTTACCTCCTCCTGAACAAGCTCTGTAATCTCTTTAAATTCATCGTGCTCCCTTGTCTCTATTGTATGAGTGATCATGAGAAAACTCCTTTTCCAAGTTTTAAACTACTCATTGTTTATTTTTAATATCACAGTGGGAGAATGTTTAAACGGAAACTATTATTAATTGATAGCTTCAAATTGGAATGAGTATGGCTGATTTCCGCTGCAGGAGTTTCGTTCCTTCCGCTCCAATCAGCCAAACCTATTATTTTTCAAAGAACTTAGTTCAAAACATCCTTGAGATAAACATACAGAATCAAGATCCCTCATGCTTACTCCTATACCTGCTTTAAATCCGTTAGTTCAACAAAATCCCACTCTTAAATCCACTCTTTTCCATAATCACGAATGAATTGAAGGTCCTCTTGATAATGTTGATAATGTCCTTCATCAATCATTTTTTGGAACGCCATATCGCCTTCTTTGGCTTTCCTTTGCATGGTTTTACATAATCCTTCTACTCGCAGCAATACCATCTTTAAAAACCCTGTTTTCATTCCCTCTATGCCATAGGAATCAAAAAATTTCTCAATTCTATGTTTTATCCGTTCACTATCCTTTAGCGGGTCGTAATAAACGGCCTCACCAGCTTCCGTATGATGCAATCTGCTTAAAGGGACGCACGTGTAAAGAGTATAGGCGATATCCCAAAGTCTAGGACCAGGAGCAGCCAGATCGAAGTCAATCACACCTGTTGGTTTTTCTTGACGAAAAATAATGTTATAGATGGCAAAGTCATTATGGCACATCACCTCAAAGGGCTGCGGGGTGTTATCGATAGGCTGCCAGGATTCTTTTATCGGAAAGTCACTTACCGCATCATGATAGCGGCGAAGCATCTTTGCAATTTCTTTTAAAGCCTCATCCGACCACATATATTTCTTTAACGGATAATTCCCGGCTTCTCCTTCAATAAAGGATAAAATCTCTCTGCCTTTTTCATCAATACCCAGAAACTTTGGCACACCGTTCAAGCCTTTGCTTTCAAGGTGATTGAGCAATGTATGAACTTTTACACTATCAGGCTTTAATTCTCGTCGAACAGTAAGCCCCAGCCGATATACGCTGGAGACATTCCCTCCTGTTAGCTTTTCTTCGCTGCCGTACTGACTATCCATTAAAATTCCCCCAATTTAGGGACTGTATGATTGTGTCAATAGAGATGAATTCACCCAAAAATAAAAGCAGATATACAAAGGTATCTGCTCGGCATTTGGAATATAATTGTCCACACCATGTGTCCCTTGAATGATTTAAGATCGACAAATAAACGCATCCTTAAAGCAAAGGACTGCAATTGTCTCTATCTAATTAACGATCATTTCAAGGCATTCCACATATGAACAGATTCCCCTCTCTTTACATCTCTAATTATATATTACCAAATATCACCAAAATAATCATGTGAAATTTAAACATAGCCTATCATATTTTTTAAGTAATCTATTTTTCTTAAATCATTATGATTATTTTTGTCTGCCCGGTAACTATCCTTTGAAGAAGATTTGTAAACATTCAAATACTGCGAAGGATTTAGTAAATAATACTTTGCGTTCCCCATTTGATGTATTTCTAAATCTTCTAATTGTATCCCTGCGAAATTTGGTAAAGTGTCGATAATACCAAATTCAACTGATAATCCCTCTTTATAGAACCCGTGCTCATGCAAATCAATTAGGCTGTACTCCATTAAGTTCATGATTTTCACAATATCCATCCAGTTATGTATAGATCGTTCCGGCGGCACTTCCCATCCTCTTTTATCGCCTGGTACATGTATGTCTAAGTCTTGAGCATCCCAGCTCTCCCCTGTAATCACTTCTAAACCAACCGATCCCATTAACAACGGAATAATTTCAATTTCATTTAGTTTTTTGGAAATTTTAATGAACTCATTAAACTTGTGATTATCTATTTCCCCCACCACTTTCAGCTTCATTTAATTGAAGTTTATCATACGTTTCTGTAATTGGAATTATATCCCTATACCTTATTGCTAATATTCAGGTAATCACCCGTATGAAAATGGATGGGTGTTCAATCCACGCTTTTCTATCATGCAAGAAGAATGGGAACAGATTCTAAAAGGTGCTTCGGAACACCTTGCTGTCTAAAAAGTCCTGCTGAGAGAAATTGATTTAAATTGTCCTCACCCCTGGGATTCTGTATGACCATTCCGAGGGTTTTTTAAAAATGGCTATGTTAAAGCAAGCATTATGTTGATTTTTAACCCCTATTGATTGGAGCGGAAGGTGCGACACTCCTGCGGGAGCAGCGGGACAGGTGAGACCCCGCAGGCGCAAAGCGGCGAGGAGGCTCACCGCCCGCCCCGCGGAAAGGGAGTATCCTGCAGCGGAAATCAGCCAAAACCAAACTTATTTGTAGCCAAGAAAAAGACACCCGCCACTTGAACGGATGTCTTTCCAATTATTCCATTTCGCTTGCCGGAATTAATATTTGTCCATTTAAGTCCCGCTGCAGGAGGGTTTGAAGAATGAGTTTTGATAAAAGGCTCGGCTGATAGGGCTTAACTAGATAATCGCTTGCCCCAAGCTCAATACCTTTTTCTTTCTCTTCAAGGGCCGATGAAATGAAGATCGGCACCTGTTTCAACTTTTCACATCCCTTTACTTCTTCAAGCACATCCCATCCGGTGTAGGACGGGTCATCGAGCATAATATCCAAAACGACGGCATCTGGACGCTGCTCTCTGATTTGATGCAATGCTTCTTTTCCGTTTGTAAATATTTCAACCTTTAAATGGCTCTCCTCTAGCTCGGTCTTCAGCAGATTCGCCAGATTCAAGTCATCTTCAATAATAATGACATTGGTGTAAGTATGATCTGATGACGTATCCTCCGCAGATTCATTTACCATTTGTATAACAAGCGGGAGGCGCACTGTGAATACACTGCCTTTTCCTAGCTCAGATTGAACGCTGATCATTCCTTCATGGGCTTTGACAATTTCTTTTACAATTGCAAGCCCAAGACCTGTTCCGCCGATTCTTCGGCGATCGGAGTTGTCGACTCTGTAGAACTTATTGAATAATTTATCCATCGCTTCCGGAGGAATCCCCAGTCCTTCATCTTTGACGGAGATATTCAAGTACTGTTCCTCTTCATAGACAAGAATTTCAATATTTCCTCCATTAGGAGAATATTTGATTGCGTTGCTGATCAGATTGCTGAATACCTGTGATAGTTTATCCTTGTCTCCAAGCACCAGCGTTTGCTCTGTCATTCGTTCCAGTTTTATCAGATGCTGAGCGGCGTGAATTTGCTGCAATTCAGCAAGCTGCTGCAGAAGGGGAAACAAGTCATCGTATTTCTTTTCATAGGTTTGTTTTCCGGCTTCCATACGCTGGACATCCAAAAAGTCATTTATTAAGGATGTGAGACGCTTTGCTTCCTGGAAAATCGTCGTTAAATATTTTTTCTGGCGTTCTGGTTTGAGTTCTTTATGCAGCATCAGCTCTGTAAACCCGAGTACGCTTGCAAGCGGTGTTCGAAGTTCATGGCTAACCGTGCTGACGAACTCTGATTTCATTTTATCCACTTCGTACTCATGAGTAATATCGCGGTGAACGATTACGGTTCCTATTCGATGGTCCATTCGGTAAAGGGGCTCTACATATACTTTAATGACCTGCGTTCCCGAATCTCCCCGAAGCTGGTAATGGAAGGATTCAAGCTCTTGGTCTTTTACTTCTGCAAAGACTGCCTTTTGAAAAAAGGTTCTAAATTCCGCTTGATCCTTAATGTTTGGTTCAAATGCTGCCATCCATTTAGTAAATGGTGTTTTCTCTGACGGCTTTTCCTCCCAATCCCGGATCAGTTCATGCATGGTTTTGTTCATTAAAAGAATGGTTCCCCTGGTATCAACAAGCTGGATGCCTTCATGGACCGTATTCATTATATCCCTGTTCAGCTGTCTCTCTTCCGCTGTCTGCTCGTACAGTTTAATTTTTTCCAGTGAAATCGAAATGTTTTTTACAAGTGTCATATAGTTATTGATTTCGTCCTGAGAAAAATCTCCTGAATACCTTGTGAAAAGAAGGACGGCTTCAAGATCTCCAGCTGAAGAAAACACAGGTAAAAACAAATCGAAGCAGTACATGAGGGATTGGTGATAACCCTTTTCAGATGCGATCATTTCTCTTGTCACTGTAAAGGGTGTTCGGTTTTCTACTAACTTTTTTGTAAAACCTGAATGAAGATTTTGCAGAAATTGCTCAGCCTCCAAGTCCTCTACACCTGCAGAAGCATGCTCCCTATAATTCATAAGAACAATCATCGCTTTGTCTGCTCGCGCAATCGGTGCAAGTGTGGCAATGATGCTCTTCAGCAGCTCTTTTTTATCAAGCGTATTTGAAATGCCATTAATCAATTCATTCCGGAGCTCCAGCTGATTTTCCCTGTCCCTCATTTGCTCAAGCACTTCCTCAAGCTCAGCCTGCTGAGCCTGGAGCTCATCCTGCTGGGCAACGAGTTCTTCGTTTTGAGCGCTTAAATCCTGCTCTTTTTCATGGATGCTGTAGCTCATCCGTTCAAATGCCTGATGAAGGACACCCAGCTCGTCATCCCGGCTCGTACGGTTTTCAAACAACACTTCCCTTCCCGAAGCTATGTTGCTCGCCGCTGCGGTAAGCTCAACTAAAGGCTTGCTGATTTTTCTTGTTAACATTCTGATCAGGAAAGACATGCCTCCAAGCAGCAGAATGAGCAGAATAGAAAAGCTGATCTGTCTATTTTGCAGTCCTTTTGTATAAAGCTGTTCATTTTCTTCAAGTTTCCGGTCCAGACTGACACGGTAATTTTTCATGCTTTCCTGGAATTTCCTGACGTTTTCAGAACCTCCGCCCTGAATGGCTAGCTTGGCTACGCCATTACGGTCACCGGACTCATAGAGTTTAACCGCTTTTGGAGTTGCCTCTTCAAAATAATATTGATAGAAAGCTTGTGCTGCCTGATAAAAAGCCAGATCTTCTTTTTCACTTGCACATTTTTCAAGTTTTTCTAATGTCAGCCGGACTTCCTCCTGCTGTTTTGCTGCATTGCTTTTATAGGTGGATTCTGACCCCTCGTTCCCAAAGGCAAAGTAAGCCCGGAACTCGGAGATGGCCAAATTAAAACCATAATCCAATTCAATGGCCAGGTTTTCTTTTTTATTTAGCGCTTTATTGTTTTCACTGAACAATGAAGCTTCTCTGTTTTGATTGATTAAAAAAAATGCAAATAGGGAAACGCATATAATCAGAATGGAAATGGTCAAAAAACTGAATTGCCTGGTGAGACTTTTCTTCATTCTATTTCAAGATCTCCTCTATTTTTTCAGACAGCTGGATTGGGCTGAATGGCTTTGCCATAAAGTAATCGGCTCCCGCTTCCATTGCCGCCCGCTGATCTGATACCTGGCTTTTTGCACTGAGCATTAGTATCCTGGAATGTTTCTTTTCGGGTATAGCTCTGACTTTTTCAATGACTTCAAGACCCGTAAAGACCGGCATCATATAATCAAGCACGATTAAATCGTAATCATGAGCCATTATTTTATTCAGTGCTTCTTCTCCGTCACTAGCCTCATCGATTTCATGTCCGTCATCTTCCAATGTGTCAGATACGAGCATCCGTAAAACCTCTTCATCCTCAGCAAGTAAAAGGCGAGCCATCATTAATCCCCCTTAGCTGCATATAGCCGCTTTGTGTTTTCTTCCTATTTATCGGCCTAAGAAGGCTCATTCTTTACCTTTATTCCTTAGCTGCTGATTTTCTTAATAAGGTGAAAGATTCTAGATTCGATTTCTGCTAGTTTAAACGGCTTTGTTACGTAATCATCCGCTCCCAGCTTCAAGGCGGTTGTAATATCCTCTTCACTGGTCCTGTTTGTTAGCATAACGACCGTGAACTGTTCTTGATGCTCTAGACTCCGAATAACCTTCAGCACTTCAATCCCATCCATTTCAGGCATCATACCATCCAGGACAATGAAGGAGAAGGAGTGTGGATCTTTAAGATGCCAGTCTGACTGAAGAAATTGCAATCCGTCTTCAAAGGTTTGGACATTTAAAAGGAACTTTTCATTTAAGCTGCTGCTTTGGAATAGATCTTGAAGAATCGTCCGAATAATCGGGTCATCATCAACGATGGCAAAACGCAGATTTTTACGCATAGCTTCTACAGGACCCAGAGCTTCAACCGCTGTAATTTTTGCACGTCCTGTTTGTTTTGCTTTATACAAAGCATGGTCTGCAGCCTTGACCGTATTTTCAAGTCCCTCCGCTAAGCACGCTGCCGAGACCCCTGCTGAAAAGGAGACTCGGAATGATTCACCATCTGATTCAAATGGGTGTTCCATGAAGCGATTAAGAATCCTATTTAAAACCTGTTTGGCCGTATTTACATCAGTCCTTGGAAATAAAACGAGAAATTCTTCCCCCCCATACCGAAATGCAAGATCACCAGTGCGAAGATTTTGCTTGAGCAGATTCGCAAACCCGGCCAGGACCCGGTCTCCTGTAAGATGGCCGTATGTATCATTTATGGATTTAAAATGATCCAGATCAATCATTGCTGCACTGAAGGGCTGATGCTCCCGATCCATTTGCTGAGCGATACGAAGAAAAGATGGACTTAAATGCTTTCTCGTGTAAACACGGGTCAGTTCATCAAGCATAATCAGTTCCTTCATGTTCTTTTTCTTCGTAACAAGTCTTCTCACCCGTACGATTAATTCATCCAAATCAAATGGCTTAGGAATAAAATCGTCCGCATCCAGCTGGTAGCTTTTCATTCTCGTTTCCTTAGTATCATCAACACTGATCATGACAGCCGGAATAAACCGGAAATTGGTGTACCTTTTGAATTCTTCCAGAATATCCAGTCCACTTTTCTCCTGCATATGAATATCGATAATGACACAGGAAGGATCCAGATCAAAGAAAGCCTTTAATGCTTTTTTCCCTTCAGTAAAAGCCATAACTGTAAATCCTTCGTTCTCCAATTCGTCTTTTAAATAGATTAGGAGAGTCGGGTCATCATCTATGAGCATAATAAGGTCTTTCTCTTCAGGAGCATACTTTTTGGAAAGGGCTTCTCCTGTAAAATCGACTGAATCTTCATCGTATGCAACTGCCAGTAATGGAGAAAGAAATTGCTGGATGGCTTCTGTTGACCACATTTCCCCCGGAATCTCCATATATCTTTTCATGAGCAGATTTGCTGCATCCCCAATTTTCTGCATGCCGATTGTCGGTGCTGTTCCGGCCAGAGAATGAAGGAATTTATACAGCTCTTTTCCATTGATTTCTTCCGTTCCCTTATACCAGCTCTGAAGCTGCTTCCGGATATTTTCAAGCAATTTTGCTTTATATTTTTCCATTGAGATACTCCTATTGTTTCAAGATCCACTTTATTTTACCTATATTTCCATTTTAAAGCGTGAGGATTAAGGTGAATAAAAAAAGGCCCATAAAGCAAATGAAATCCATTTGCTTAATGAGCCGTTATATCCTCTGAAAATAAAAACGGCGTCGAACTAGGTCGAATATACCATTTTATTCCGCAAAAAGATAGACGCGAGTTTCGTAAGGTTTCAGTGTTTCTGATGTCATGTGTTTATGGAGTGCGCACTCATAGTTGGAAATCAGAAGAGCTTCGCTTGACAGCGGCAGGGCGCTGTATTGATAGAAAGCGGGTTTAGAGCTGATATTGCTGATAATAAGCGCTTTTTGAGATCCCAGTGTTCGAGTATACGCATAAATCTGTTTGTCTTCCGGCAAGATTAGATCGTAGTCACCGTATACAAATACCTCATTTTCTTTTCGGATTTTAATCAAGTCTTTGAAAAAGTGATATACAGAATCCGGATCCGCCATTTGTTTTTCAACATTAATGGTGTCATAGTTTTCGTTCACTCCAAACCACGGAGTACCTGCAGTAAAACCGCCATTTTCTTCGTTATTCCATTGCATTGGAGTCCGGGAATTGTCCCGTCCCTTCAGCCAGATGATTTCCATGATTTCCTGGTGAGGACGTCCTTTGGCCGTTTCAAACTTGTAAAGGTTTTTCATAGCTACATCATCATAGTCGTCAATGGATGGGAAGCGGACATTCGTCATACCGAGTTCCTGGCCTTGATAAATAAAAGGAGTTCCCTGCATTAAAAAGTACATCGTAGCAAGAGACTTTGCGCTCTCCGTCAAATATTCTGTATCATTTCCCCATGTGGAAACAGAACGCGGCTGATCATGATTTTCAAGGAAAAGAGCGTTCCAGCCGTTTCCTTCAAGACCCTTTTGCCATTTCGTTAATGTCTTTTTCAATTCGACAAGATCTACATGTCCCTCTGTTCCATTATCCCAAAGACCAAGGTGCTCAAATTGGAAGATCATGTTGAAGATTCCATCTTCATCTCCAACCCATTCTTCAGCCTGAGACAGCTTTACACCGTTTGCTTCTCCAACTGTCATGATGTCATAACGCGCAAACGTTTGCGCTTTCAGCTCAGTTAAATACTCCATGATTCCATCTACGTTCATGTGGTAGTCAAATGAAGATACATAATCAAGTCCATGCGGGTTTGGCAGATCCGGGAAGTTTTCTTTTTTATTGATGTGCGAGATTGCATCTACACGGAAGCCGTCAATTCCTTTATCCAGCCACCAATTGATCATATCGTATACAGCCGTGCGCATGTCTTTATTTTTCCAGTTCAGATCAGGCTGTTTCGCAGCAAAAACGTGCAAATAGTATTGACCCGTCTTTTCATCAAGCTCCCATGAGGACCCGCTGAAAATACTTTCCCAGTTGTTCGGTTCCTTGCCATCTTTGCCGTCTCTCCAAATATACCAATCTCTCTTTGGATTATCTTTAGAAGAACGGGACTCAATAAACCAAGGATGCTCATCACTTGAGTGATTCACTACAAGATCCAAAATCAATTTCATACCGCGTGCATGAACCTCTTTGAGGAGCAAATCGAAATCCTCCATTGTTCCGAAGTCTTCCATAATATCCTGATAGTCACTAATATCATATCCATTATCTGCATTTGGAGACTTAAAAATCGGACAAATCCATATGACATCGATTCCAAGATCCTGCAAATAATCCAATTTTGAAATGATTCCTTTAATATCCCCAATTCCATCACCATTTGAATCCATGAAGCTGCGCGGATAAATTTGATAGGCTACCGCTTCTTTCCACCAGATGCGTTTCATTTATGACACTCCTTTTATCAAAGGGACAGCTGCCCTGTTAAGTATTCGCTTACATTTCAAAAAAACATAAGATAAATTTCTAAACCATATTATACTCTAAAAATGTTAAAGAATGAACATATTTTATTTTTTTAAAAACTCTATTAAATTTAATACCAGGCTTTAACAGAGACATTTAAAAAAAGCCCAGAAAAATCTGAGCTTTTTTTGTCTTTATGCGGTTTTAGAAGAAATACGTCCGGCTTGTTTCTTCATCCAGTTTTTACCTTCCACCAATCGGGATACGAGCATTGCTGCTGCATTATCCCCTGTTACATTCAGCATGGTTGCAGGAGGATCAATGATGGTAGAAATAGCTGCAATAATCGGCAGTGCTTCCGGTGGGAAACCGTATAGAGTTAAGATCAGCATTTCACCGATCATTCCGCCGCTTGGAATAGCTCCCATGACGGTTCCAACCAAAATCGCTACAAGTACTATGCTTGTCATCGTTCCAAAATCCGCAAATTCCTTTCCAAAGATCCCAAAAAGGAAAACGATTTTCAGTACTCCTCCAATTACGGACCCGTCTTTATGAAGAGCTGCCCCAAGAGGAATGGTTGTTTCGCTGATATCAGGCGCAACTCCCATTTTTCTTGATGCTTCCAGATTAACCGGGATGGAGGCAGCACTTGAACAGGTGGCAAGAGAGGTAACGGTTGGTGAGAGCATGTTCTTCCAAAATACTCTAACCCCTTGTTTTTTACCTGCCATAAATGCATAGACAGTGAACGCTGCGAAGAAATAAACGAATGCAGAAACATAATAAAGAATTCCTGATTTGAAGTAGGTCCCAAGCAGCATCGGACCATATTCCCCAACAAGTGTGGCAAAATAGGCACCCAATCCAATCGGTGCATAATACATAATATAAGAAACGATTTTCATCATCACTTCAGAGCCTGAAGTAAGGAACTGTGAAAACGGCTTTCCTTTTTCACCGATTGCTGAAACGGCAATTCCAAGCAGAACAGAGAAAACGATAAGAGACAGCATATTGCTTCTCGAAAAAAGGTCTGCAAAATCTGGAACCGTGAAGGTGCTGACGATCTGATCAGCAAGACTCACCTCTTCAACTGCTTCCGGCTTTTCAAATTTCATATTCACACCTTCAGCAGGCGGGAAAATATTCACGATTACGAGCATGTAAAGAGCAGCAATTAGCCCGGTAAATAAAAATACACCAAGCATGCTCCCCATGATTTTTCCAAGACGCTTCGTGCCTCCCATCTTTGCGATGGACGAAGCAATTGTAAAGAATACTAGTGGAACAACAACGGTAAACATTGCATTTAAAAATACATCGCCGAATGGCTTAAGTACAACGGCTTTTTCTCCAAAAATTAATCCTATTATCGCTCCAATGATGATGGAAGATAAAAGGATAATCGGAAAGCGATAGGCTTTCATAAATGAACCTCCATCCAATATCTCTAATAAGTGCAGAATAACAGAATAATGCTATCAGAAATATCGGATGAATTCAATGGAATTTCTTTTTAGCAGTCATTTCCAGTTTCTTCCCTCGGCATGTATGCCTTCGATTGTTTTACTTCAATCAGCTTAATATGATGTCCTTCTATTTCCATTACAAGAAACGTAAGCGTCCCTTCAGAAATGGACTCGCCCTGCTGAATATCAATTTTCTTTGTCAGGATCCAGCCTCCTAATGTATCTACTTCTTCTTCTTCAAGCTCCGTACCGAGCAGGTCATTTATTTCCTCTAACAAAATTTTTCCATCCGCAAAATAATGTCCTTCCGCGATTTTCCTTAAATAAGGCTGCTCATCTGCATCAAATTCATCCCTGATATCCCCAACGATTTCCTCAACGATATCCTCTACAGTGACAAGTCCCGCAGTCCCGCCATATTCATCAACTAAAATAGCTAAATGAATTCGGTCTTTTTGCATCCGGATCAGCAAATCCTGAATGGGAATGGTTTCAATTACTTTAATGACAGGCCGAATCATGTCTGCCATTTTAACATCCTTGCTTATATACAGCGCATGAAAGACTTCTTTTATGTTGATGATGCCGACTATATTGTCTTTATCCTCTGCCTGGACCGGATATCTTGTGTACCGTTCATTTCTCATGATTTCCATGTTTTCACGGACGCTCTCATTTAGGTCAACTGTTACCATTTCCGTTCTTGGCACCATAATTTCTCTCGCCAGCCGGTTATCAAATTCAAAGATTTTATTTACATATTTGTACTCAGACTGATTGATTTCTCCTTTTTCAAAGCTTTCCGATAAAATGATTCTAAGTTCTTCTTCACTAAGCGCTACTTCATGCTCAGATGCCTGGTGGAAACCGAACAACCTTACAATGACTCTTGCTGACCCGTTTAACGCTTTAATAAAAGGAAACATGATTTTATAAAATACCAGCAGCGGTCTAGCAAATAGCAGGGTGACTTCTTCTGCTTTTTGAATCGCTACGGTTTTAGGGGCAAGTTCACCAATAACCACGTGCAGAAATGTTACAGCAGCAAAGGCAATCACAAAAGAAAGAATAGATGACAGCGGTTCTTGCAAGGCTAATTTGTGAAAGAGAGGATGAAGGAGCTTTTCCACTGTAGGTTCCCCGAGCCACCCCAAACCAAGAGCGGTGATTGTAATTCCAAGCTGGCAGGCAGAAAGTGCCTCATCAAGGTTATTGATTGCCTTTTCTACATAGACGGCATTCTTGTTCCCTTCTGCGACGAGCTGGTCAATACGTGATTTGCGGACTTTTACGACGGCGAATTCTGTTGCCACAAAAAAGGCAGTTGCAGCGATTAATAAAAACACTAAAAGTAAATTGACCCCGATCATTTATAAACAGCTCCTTCTCCCATACCATTGCTCCTGCTAGTTTCTGCAGTTTTTTTCGCAGTTATCCAGAAAGAAGATGGATTAACAAGTGCATACTACACAATAAAGACTGGATGCAGAAGGTGAAACCATGAAAATCTCAGGGAAAGAGAAGGAAAACCTTAGCGAAGCAATTGATCAAATGAATGAGGCACTGGATGTATTTATCCAGATTTATAATCAATCGGAAGAAGACAAACCGATCCTCCGTTTTACTGCCGAGACAGAGAAGATCATTCTTAAGGCAATCGAGATTTATGGTGAAAAGACAATTGAGCACAAGATCAATACGCTAATTAAAGAGTTTCTCTCCTTCACAGATAGCAAAACAGGAAAAGCAAATGAGTAAAAGCCTCTTTATCACGGCTTGGCAGAAGCTTCCTGTTTATGCACGAATTGCGCTATTTGTCCTGTTCCTGATTCTGATTTTCGCTATGATCATGACATGGATTGAGCCTGAAACCTATCCTACTCTTTTTGATGGATTGTGGTGGACAGTTGTAACAATTTCCACGGTTGGATTTGGTGATCTCGTCCCAAAAACCATAGTGGGAAAAGCGGTGGGAATGCTGATTATATTGCTTGGGGCAGCTTTCGCGACAGCTTTTTTCGCTACTTTTGCAGCAGCGGCTGTGGAGCTTCAGCACCGTTATAAAAGGGGGAGTCTCATGTTCAAAAGCAAAGACCACGTCATTATCATAGGATGGAATGCAAAATCTGCTGAGATGATCCGATCCATGATGAAAGCAACCCCTGAGCAGAAAATCGTATTAATTGATCAGACGCTAGAGGAATCTCCGATTGACCACATCCATTTTATCAAAGGGCCCGCTATACAGGACAGCACACTGCTCCATGCAAACTCGGTGAAAGCGAGGACTGTCGTCGTCACCTCTGATCAGCATAAGAATGAAACAGAAGCGGATATGCAAACCATTCTCATTATTCTTGCCGTAAAAGGATTAAACCCTGATACATATACCATTGCAGAAATTCAAACAGCCCATCAGGCAGCAAATGCGATTCGTGCAGGGGCAGATGAAATTGTTAAAACATTTGAATTGTCCAGTCACATTATGGTAAATGGAGTCCTGCACAAGCATTCCGTTCGGGAAAGTACAGAGATGGTCAATCCGGGTGAAGGGAAGCATATCGAGGTGAATGATATCCCTATTCCGCTGTGCGAGACCCCTTTCAAGGATCTTAGCCTCTACTTTCTTGAACATAGAAGCATCCTTGTCGGAATAAAGCGTAATGATCAGCTGATTTATAACCCCGCAGCTGATTTCACCGTGCACGAAGGGGATAAGGCGATTTTGTTTATTTGCTGAAACACCAACAGTATTAAATCTATTTTTTGTATTGTAAAATCCGGGTTATTGCTTATTTCCGCTACAGATTAAACGATTATGAATAAATTAATAAAAACCACGTGTGCAAAAGTGAAAACCGGAAACATGCTCATACATCGCGAGCAGTCTTCGGTTTTCATTTTGTCTCTTTATTTGGATGGCTAACTTGAAGAATGATTTTGATTTTAAATTGCACAGGAAATGAACAGCTAAGTTTACAGAGCTATTAGGAAAGAAGAACCGTTTCAAGTTCTTTTACTAATGATTTTCCAAGGTCAATATACTTCTCTGGAAAAGAAGCATCCTTATCCTGCGGCTCCGAAAATTGATTAAAGGATGCCTGAAAGTTGCCGATCCTTGCATGATCATCGAGACCGATTTGATATTTATGGGATAATAAATAAGGCGTACCGAGCTCTACAGTTGTATTTTTAGAGTCCAAAGCACCGCTCGCTGCAAAAAATGGAAGTCTCAGGAACTGATATCCAACTTCATCATCGATTTTGTAATCAAATGAACCTTTCTCATAATCCCAGCCTCCGCCGATGGAATATCCAAGCGGTTTAAGCTCTGACTCCAAATCAAATAAATTAAACTGCTGACCTTCAAGCTTTGAAGGAATTTCAATCATAGGAACACCTCCGTTCTAAAAGGTAGGTTTTCCTTTACACAGGCTTTCATACAAAAAGGAACTGCCCAAAATTGGACAGTTCCTTTTGTTTTCTTATTTTAAGCGTTTTTCAAGCTCTGCTTTCTTCTCTTCGAATCCAGGTTTGCCTAGCAATGCAAACATGTTTACTTTGTACGCCTCTACACCAGGCTGATCAAACGGATTGACACCAAGTAGATAGCCGCTCATCGCGCAGGCAATTTCAAAGAAGTACGCAAGATAGCCAAATGTGTATGCATCCATCTGTGGAACATTGACAATCAGGTTTGGAACGTCTCCGTCTGTATGAGCAAGCATTGTTCCTTCAAACGCTCTTTTGTTAACAAAGTCCACGTTTTTTCCGGCAAGATAGTTCAAACCGTCAAGATCATTTTCTTCCTCTTCGATCAGCAATTCATGACGGGAATTTTCCACGTTCAAGACTGTTTCAAACAAATCTCTGCGTCCTTCCTGAACGTATTGTCCAAGAGAGTGCAAGTCCGTTGAGAAGTTAGCTGAAGAAGGGAAAATGCCTTTTTGGTCTTTTCCTTCGCTTTCCCCGAAGAGCTGTTTCCACCACTCGGAGAAGTACTGCAGACCAGGCTCATAGTTAATCAGCATTTCAATGGTTTTACCTTTGCTGTATAGAACATTGCGAACAGCGGCATATTGGTAGGCAGCATTTTCTTCAAGCTCAGAACTTGAGAAATCGTTCATCGCATCCGCTGCACCCTTCATCATTGCTTCAATATCGTTTCCTGCTACAGCAATCGGCAGAAGTCCTACAGCTGTTAATACAGAATAGCGTCCGCCCACATCATCAGGAATCACAAAGCTTTCATAGCCTTCTTCATCAGCAAGCGTTTTAAGAGCACCGCGTGCTTTATCCGTTGTAGCATAAATGCGGGTGCGCGCTTCTTCTTTTCCATACTTTTCTTCTAAAAGCTTGCGGAAAATACGGAAAGCAAGGGCAGGCTCGGTAGTCGTTCCAGACTTAGAAATGACGTTAATTGAAAAATCTCTGCCCTTTAAGACGTCCATTAAGTCTTTCATGTATGAAGAACTAATGTTATTTCCAGCGAAAATCACCTGAGGGGTTTTTCTGTCTTCTTTGGAAAGGACATTGTAGAAGGAATGATTCAGCATTTCAATCGCAGCTCTTGCTCCAAGGTAGGAACCGCCGATCCCGATGACAACCAATACGTCGGAATCCTCTTTGATTTTTGCTGCACTTTTTTGAATGCGGCTGAATTCCTCTTTATCATAGTTAACAGGAAGGTCTACCCAGCCTAAGTAATCACTGCCGGCCCCTGTTTTTTCGTGTATGGAATGATGCGCTACTTTAACAAAATCACGCAGGTATGTAACTTCGTGCTCACTGAAAAATGACAGCGCTTTGGAATAATCAAAACGAACATGTGTCATATATTCATCCTCCAATCTTAATTTGTTTGCCTCTTTCACTTTAACCAAACTGTATCCTTAAATCAAGCCAAGCCCTGATTGTAAGCGATGCCAAGACCAAATTTTCTTTTGACTCCTCCTGAAAAGCTGTTACATTAATAGTTAGATGGAAATTTTTCCTGATTTCAAGCCTATCTAGGAGGAACCCATGAGAACGATGATCCGTTTTGCCACGCAGGCAGATGCTTTTAAAATGACAAGGTATATAAAGAAAATTCTTGGCGAAACGCCCTACATGATCAGTGAAGCGGGTGAGTATCGACCATCGATTGAAGATGAAGAGTACTGGATTAAACAAACCTATCAGGACGGCGGAATGATTTTACTGGCCTTTGCAGGACGCAGTTTAATTGGCATGCTGAGCGTAAACCGGCATAAAAGAAACAGGAGGAGTCATGTTTGCTCCTTCGGGATTTCCGTCAAGAATAGTTTTCAAGGTCATGGAATCGGCAAGGAATTAATGAGACGAATGATTGAGTGGTGCAAAGCTGAGCAAGGGCTTGAAAAAATCACTCTGGAGGTGTTCTCAAATAATGATAAGGCGATCCGGCTCTATGAAGCTCTGGGGTTTAAAGAAGAAGGCAGGATGTGCAGGGAAATCCGCTATGCCGATGGCGAATATGCCGACATGATCACAATGGCTCTGTTTATACACAATGATGAAAGTACGTAAAAAGCTGATTCCCATAAGGAAAATCAGCTTTTTACTTTTTACTTTTTACTTTTTACTTTTTACAATGATGCTTGCAAGATGTCGACTACATCTTGTTTTTTAAGCGGATTAAAACGTCCGAACTCCCCGTAAATCATTGCTTTGTCTGCAATCATGTCAAGGTTCTCGTCATTGATATTGTAGTCAGCAAGACGACTCGGCGCCCCCAGGCTGCTCCAGAATTCACGCAGTCGGCTGATTCCTTCAAGAGCTGTCTCTTCATCCGTTTTCCCTTCAGGATTGACATCAAACACTCGAACAGCAAGCTGTTTAAAGCGGCTGACATCTACATGAAGATTGTGCTTCATCCAATTTGGGAAAAGAATCGCTAATCCGCCTGCATGCGGAATATCATATACAGCTGAAACAGCATGCTCAATATTATGAGATGCCCAGTCACCAGGCGCTCCCATTTGAAGTGTACCGTTAAGAGCAATCGTACCATTGTATAAAATCGTCTCACGAAGATCATAATTTTCAAGGTCTTCCAGCAATTTTGGAGCGGTTTCGATAACTGTTTTAAGAACAGATTCACACATGCGGTCCTGTAATGGAGTATTGGACGCACGGTGGAAGTATTGTTCAAATACATGGGACATCATATCGACAATGCCATATACAGTATGGTCTTTTGGTACAGTGAATGTATTAACTGGATCAAGGATCGAGAATTTAGGGAATGTAAGCGGGCTGCCCCATCCATATTTCTCCTGTGTTTCCCAGTTCGTGATAACAGAACCTGCATTCATTTCTGAACCGGTCGCTGCAAGTGTAAGAACCGTTCCGAATGGAAGAGCATCAGCGGGAGCATGTTTTTTCGTAACAATATCCCATGCATCTCCATCATACTTAGCGCCTGCTGCAATTGCTTTTGTACAGTCAATTACACTTCCGCCTCCGACTGCAAGAATAACTTCAATTCCTTCCGTTTTGCAGATGTCCACACCTTTTCTTACTGTTGTAAGACGCGGATTCGGTTCTACTCCTGCAAGCTCAGATACTTCCGCTCCTATTTCGTTCAGTACAGAAATGACTTGATCATAAAGTCCGCTGCGTTTAATGCTTCCGCCTCCGTATACAAGCAATACCTTGCTGCCGTATTGAGGCAGTTCGTTCTTCAATTGCTCCAGCTGGCCTTTTCCGAAAATCAGCTTAGTTGGATTATAGTATGTAAAGTTTTCCATTTAAAATCGCCTCCTCAAATTTACATCTGTATTATCTACCCTCGCCCAATCTTTTGTAAAGAAATGCGCTTCGGTTAGTATTTTCTGTTTTTTGCATTTTAATCAAATTTAATTGACGTGCATAATTTTTTAACCAGTCCGCAAATTAATATGGAATAAATCAAACAACAGGAGGTTATATGCATGAGTGGAATTCAGCGTGCAGCACTTGTACTTACTATTATCGGAGCTGTTAACTGGGGATTGATCGGCTTCTTCCAATTTGATTTGGTAGCAGCAATCTTCGGAGGACAGAATGCAGCCCTTTCCCGCATCATTTATGGTTTAGTTGGAATTGCCGGTTTGATTAACATTGGTCTTCTTTTCAAGCCTGCTGCGGAACTTGGACGCACTGAACCGAAGCCAGATATGAGATAACCATTTATATGGATGAAGAAGGGCACTCGCATTGAGTGCCTCTTTTTTTTTAGCGCTGTTAAACTTTGCTGTTGATTGCAGTTCGCAGGTGCTTGATTACTTAGCTTACTGCCTATTTAAAGCAACAAAAAAGACACCCTGCTATATGCGGATGTCTTCTGGAGTTGTTGATTACTTTTTGGATTGTTCGATCCACTCTTCCAGCTTTTCTTTCAGTGTGTTGAAACCTTGTGCAGAATCACCGGAAGAGTAAGAAGTAGCAGCTGAAGCAGCCGGTTGTTTCTTTCTTGGCTGTTTTTTCACTTCAGGACGCTCAGGAGCTTCTTGAGTCGCGCGGATTGAAAGGCTCATTTTGCCTGCTTTTTCGTCGATGGAAAGAACTTTCACTTGAACTTCCTCTCCAACTTTCAAATGCTCGTTAATATCCTTAACAAAGCTATGTGTTACTTCAGAAATATGAACAAGGCCTTGAGTATCGCCATCAAGCGCTACAAACGCTCCGTACGGCTGAATGCCTGTAATTTTTCCTGTATATACATTTCCAACTTCATAAGTGGCTGTCATCATTAAACACTCCTAAAAATTTTATATTTCGGTCTACATATACGCAAGTAAAAAGTATATCACAAGTTGCGGTTTTTTTCAAAAAAAATAAAAACAGCAGGATAAACCTGCTGCCATTATTCCTGCCTGCCAATTTGTACTCGCGAAGATAAACCTCCCCCGCTTGTTTTCAGATAAAATGTTTGTTCGATCCCTTCCAATGAATACAGTTCAAGGGCTGTAATGCCCTCCTCTCCATCAGAGGCATTTACTTTTAAATACTTGGCTTTTGTATTTAAAGATAAAAAATCAGCCTTCGCTTTTTGAGCTTCCTGAATAAATTCGGATTTTGATTTTTTCGTATCTGTGAGTATATATGCCGTTTCATAATCTTTTTTTAGCATCGCATAAAGATAAATCCTTAAAACCGTGATTTGCTCCGTGTTCATGTTTCCTTTATACCCCGTTTCAGCAATGAGCGCTACTGGATCCTTTGATGCCTGAAGGTCTTTGTACATGCCGCTCATCTGCTCTGTTAAAGGAAAAAGGATTACCGGCTGTGAAAATTCGGGTACAGCTGGCTGCATGGATGGAGGCATAGCGTAACTCTCCTGTTTATCCAGCTTTCCATCCTTATACTTCTGATGTAAAAGCGCGATCTCCTTAAAGGTATCCGAGTCCGGAAATTTTCGTTTTAAGTTCAGTAAACTTTCTTCAAATTCCTGAGATGGGGCTTTACGGTTTGGATCAAAGAACCCTTTGCTCACATAGTTTTGAAAAAGATCACGATATGCCGTTTTCACTTTATCCATTCTGGTGAAGTTGGGGTTGCTCAGTGCAAATTCTTCCATTTCCACGAGTCTTTCTCCAGCTTTTATATCATCAATAATCGTGTTGTCAGCCATATACGGTTTGTTGAGGTTGAAATCCGCCCACTCACTATAGGAAGCTGAAATTCTTCCGCCGAGCTTTTGCTTTGGCCATCCGTAATCCGGCTGAATATTAATCATCCCTTCTCCCGCATCAAAGAACCGGTAGCCAGCCCCTCTAATTTCTTCTACAACAGGCTTAAGCTTTTCATTTTCAAAGGTCCCGTCGTTCATGGAAGCAATGACCGTGTTAAAAGATTCAAAATCAGGAGCAATCAGATCCGCACTATTTTCCCATTTTTCATTGTATCTATCATACATTTGATCCTGCTTTGCAAGAAGCAGAAGAAGGTCATCATCTGAGATAGTCTCTCCTTGCTTAGCTTTTTCCTGAAGCATATCCATCTGTTCATCAATAGAGGAAACATGCATTTTAACCTTTTCCTGGAGCTGCTCCGACTGGTTTTGAAGCTCCTTTTCATTTGCAAAAGGCCTTAATGAGAATTTTTTTATTGATTGATTTGCTTCTTGAACGATAGGATATAATTCCGCGTCTTCATTTCTTAGCTTTTCCTTGAGCTTTTTAAGCCGCTCATTGTAAAGGGACCTCGCTTCTTCGGATTTTTCTTTTATTTTCTCTGTTGATGGAGGGTCTTGTTCCTGTGATAAAATCCCCGGTTTCCCCTCACCTGGCGAAGATTCAGGACCTTTAAAAAGCTGGAATGAAAGCAGCCCGCCGATCAGGATGATTCCAGCGATGCTTGCGGCAGCCGGCATGCTTAAACGTAAACCGCGTTTCTTTCCCTCCCTTTGAAGGATGTTTTTAGTGATTTCCTGTGCACTTGTCCTGTCCGGCATTCCATCATATGCGTGCCCTAATTGTCTAAGGCGTTCCTCAAAGGTTTGTTCATCCATGTGTTTCACCTTCTTTCCTTTCAAAATCCTCCAATAGTTTTTTGAGCTTGGCTTTTCCTCTCAAAATTCTCGTTTTCACTGTGGAGAGAGTCAAACTCTGAATTTCTGCAATTTCTTCATATTTTTTTTCGTGAAAAAAGAAAAGAATAATGGGCACTTTATATTTTTCATCAAGCTTCTGGAGACATATATGTAAAGCGCGGTCATTCTCATTTTTAATGATAATCGCTTCTGCAGCAGGGTACTCTTCATGCTGCTCATGCTGAAGCTTGAACACTTTTCTTAATGCGGATGCTCTTTTTCTTGCAGCATCCCTCGTTACATTCAGCGTGATTTTATAAAGCCAGGTAGAGAATTTCGCTTTTGTAAATTGATCAAGAAACCGATAAACCCGAATAAAGACCTCCTGGGTAATATCGTCGATGTCATCCTGGCGGTTACCAAGCTGGTATGCAAACCGTTCTACAACAGGCCGATAATTTTCAACCAGCTGATGAAATGCTGCCGTATTGCCCTGTTTTGCTTTCGCTACCAGTTCATCCTCCTGCATGGTGTTCCCCCCCTTTCGCACATATAACGAAGGTTTGTTAATGAAAGTTTCAAAAGTTGCTCACAGAAAATCCATTTTTAAGAAGCGCAGAACAGCGGGTTTAAAAGTAGGATAAGAATAGGAAGATAAGATGTTTAATGGAGGGATTTTCACATGAAAAGAATTGGGGAAAACATTAAGCATTATCGTGAGCAAAGAAATCTGTCGCAGCAGGAGCTTGCCTTAAAAATGAGAGTGGGCGTCTCCACTATTGAAAAATATGAGTCAGGAGAACAACTGCCGGATACATTAAGCATATTAAAATTTTCAACTGTCCTTGATATTCCTGCATCGGAGCTTTTGGAAAAACGCCGCACAGCATCTTCATGTATGGATTCTGAATTGGAAGAGCTCATCCAAGAAGCCGGCATAAAAAGAGCAAAGCTTATCCTCAGAAAGACAAATGAATGATTAGAAGATGACTTTAGTAACTTCATGCAAATTCTTTTCGAAAAGGTATGTTAAAGCATGATGTTAATTATTAACATCTGTTGATTGCAGCGGAAATCACGCATTCGAAAAAATATAAAAAAAGTGAATAAAAAAGGTTTAATAGGATAAACAGGGGGGAATACTAAAACCATCAAAGGCTTTCTAGTATTCCCCCCTTTTATTATCTGACAAAGCGAATTCGCTTTGTCCTTTTTTTTGCTTAAAAATCCTGAAGTGTTTTCCACTGTGCCCCTGCATGCTGTCTGCGTTTCATAAAGGAAGCCATTCTTTTCAATGCTTCTTCAAGCTGAGAAAGTGATGATGCATACGAGCATCTGACAAAACCCTCTCCAGAAGAGCCAAAAACAATTCCGGGCACAACCGCTACTTTTTCCTCCAGCAGAAGCTGCTCAGCAAATTCCTCAGATGATAATCCGCTATATTCAATTGAGGGAAAAGCATAAAATGCTCCGCCCGGCGTTTGACATGGAAATCCCGCTTCGTTTAAAGATCGGACAAAATAATTCCGCCTTCTCCGGTAATCTGTTTTCATCCGCTGTACATCTTCTTCACCATTTCTTAGTGCTTCCAGTGCCGCATGCTGAGACATCGTAGGGGCGCACATCATTGAATATTGATGAATTTTGAGCATCGCCTGCAGCAAAGGTGCTGGAGCAGCTGCAAATCCCAATCTCCAGCCCGTCATCGCAAAACCTTTTGAAAATCCTGAGATTGTGATGGTTCTTTCTCTCATTCCCTCCAATGAAGCGAGACTCGTGAATTCCTCATCATAGGAAAGCTCCGCATAAATCTCATCCGAAATGGCCAGGAGATCATGCTGCTTTATAATAACTGATATTTTTTCCAAATCTTTTCTGCTGAGCATTGATCCGGTTGGATTGCTCGGAGAACAAATCAAAACAGCCTTTGTATTTTGAGTAATTGCCTTTTCTATTTGACCCGGGAGCGTTTTAAACCCATTGTTCGAGTTGGAGGATACATAAACGGGAATTCCGCCCGCCAGCTTCACAAGAGGCCCATATGCTACGAAGCATGGCTCGGGAATAATCACCTCATCACCGGGGTTGATTATGGTTCTTAAGGCTAAATCCAAGGCCTGGCTTGCTCCTACTGTAACCAAAATTTCACGTTCCGCTTCGTAATTCACATGAAATTTCCGATCAAGATAAAAGCTGATTTCCTCTCTGAGCTCCATTAGACCGGCATTGGCGGAATATGCTGTATGACCTTTTTCAAGAGAAAGAATGCATGCCTCACGCACACTCCATGATGTGACAAAATCCGGTTCACCCACTCCAAGTGAGATGACGCCTTCCATACTGGCAGCGAGATCAAAAAATTTCCGGATACCGGAAGGCTTGAGTTCGGTTACACTGGCTGATAAGAAACGGGAACTATCCATTACGGAGTGACCACCATCCGTTTATCTTCTTCTCCAGTTTCAAAAATGCGTCCATCATGCTTATATTTTTTTAGAATAAAGTGAGTCGTTGTCGAAAGAACAGAATCCAGTGTTGAAAGCTTCTCTGACACAAATCTGGCCACTTCCGACATGGAACGCCCCTCAATCACGACACTTAAATCATAAGCTCCGGACATGAGATATACAGATTGCACTTCCTTGAAGCGATAAACCCGTTCTGCAATTTCATCAAAACCGACACCGCGCTTAGGAGCGACCTTCACATCAATCATGGCGGTCACACCTTCATGACCTTCTACTTTTCTCCAATCAATCGTTGCCGCATAGTCGATAATGACTTTTTCCCGCTCTAATTTATGAATAATCTGCTCGGTTTCTTCAGAGGATATTCCAGCCATTTTTGCAATGGAGTCAATCGACAGCCTGCTGTTTTCTTCCAGGATCTCCAGCACCTCTGTTTCTTTTTCATTCAGTTTCACGCTAACCCCTCCTGTAGTAAAATCTTCAGAACATTATAACATGAAAACAATCTTTTTAACTGAAAATTCTGTTTTCTAAATAGCCAATCGGGGTATTTTTTACATGAGTGGGACTCTGTTTCCCGGACACAATAATAAAAAATCGGTCAAAATTTGTTCCAAACGGACACGTTTTGCCGTTTCTTACGAATACCTGTCAATAACTATCATGGCTGGAGTGTTGATTATGAACCCAACTTTTTGCCATTCTACAATGAATCTGCAGGGCATCAATATTCATTATGAGCTATATGAAAAACATCCCGGAAAACCGACCATGGTATTGCTTCACGGATTTTTATCTTCCACGTTCAGCTATAGAAGACTTATTCCTTTGCTTCAGGAAGAATTCCGGATTATCGCCATTGATCTTCCTCCATTTGGAAAAACAGAAAAATCGATCCGATTTGTACACTCTTATTCCAATATGGCAAAGGTTGTCATTGAGCTGCTGGAAAAACTTGAAGTAAAAAATGCGGTGCTGGTAGGGCATTCCATGGGGGGCCAGGTGGCACTGTATGCGACAAAGGAAAAACCGGAAATGTTTAAAAAAGTCGTCTTGCTTTGCAGCTCCGGCTACATGAAGCGCATGAAGCACTACATGATATGCGGATCCTATGTTCCCTATTTTTATCTTTGCATTAAGCATTGGCTTTCCAGCCAGGGAGTTTTCAAAAACCTTTGCAATGTCGTTTATGACCGTTCTTTGATTGATCAGGAAATGATGGACGGTTATATGCAGCCATTTATTGACGACAGCATATTCATGGCACTGACCCGTATGATCCGGGACAGAGAAGGGGATCTCTCACAGGAAGATTTAAAGAAAATTGAAGTACCGAGCCTTTTGATTTGGGGACAGGAAGATAAGATCGTACCAGTAGAAGTAGGGAGAAGAATGAGTAAAGATTTGCCCAACGCATCATTGTTTGAATTGGCTCAAACAGGACATCTTGTTCCTGAGGAAAGACCGATGCATGTAATGGACAGAATCATGAATTTTTCACATGCTTGAGGAAAAGAGAAAAAAGCCGGTTATGCACCGGCTTTTTTTTGATTCAGCAGCTTGCCTGCTCCTTAACCAATAGTAATTGATGGGCCATTTGCAAGCAATCCTCAATGGGAATCCATTTTTCGAAGGAATGTTCGTAAATGGATTGAATTCGTTTCGCAAGCTCTGAAGAATGATGCAATTCATGCACAGCCTGAACGACATCTACAGATTCGGTATCATAAAATCCTTCTCCGTAGCCCAATGGATCCCATTTATATAGGATTTCCATCATAATTTCATTTGCAGCTTGTGTTTCCATATTCATCATCACCCGGACTGTATTTTTGCAAATTTATTTTATCACATTTACGATATAAAGAAGAAATCCGTTTAAGAGGTGAAGAAATGAATAAATTCGATGAAATTGTTGAGCGCCGCCAAACCAACTCCGTTAAGTGGGACTTAACCAACGAAATTTTCGGCACATCTGATGTTCTCCCTATGTGGGTAGCCGATATGGATTTTAAAGCCCCAGCAGAAGTTCTAGAGGCGTTAAAGAAAAGAATCGACCATGGAATATTCGGGTACTCTTCTATAGGAGAAAGCACCAAGACTGCGATTGTAGAATGGGCAGAGAAAAGAAATGGCTGGCGGTTTAAAAAAGAGGCGATCCTGTTCAGCCCGGGAGTCGTAACAGCATTAAGCTTTGCAATCCAAGCCTATTCGGAGCCAGGAGAAAAAGTACTGATTCAATCCCCTGTTTATACACCGTTTTTTGACATGGTCAAACGAAACGGACGGGAAATTGTTAATAGCCAGCTTATTCTTGAGGAAGGGCGTTATGAAATTGATTTTAACGATTTGGCCAAAAAAATGGATGATCCCGAAGTAAAAATGATGCTTTTATGCAATCCGCACAACCCTGGGGGCAGGTCCTGGAACGCTGACGAATTAAAGAAAATAGGCGAACTATGCGCAGAGCATGATGTACTTATGGTCTCAGATGAAATCCATTCTGATCTGATGCTGTTCGGGCATAAGCACGTCCCCTTTGCATCCATCAGCAAAGAATTTTCAGACCGTTCCATAACCTGCTTCGCTCCAAGCAAAACATTCAACCTTGCCGGCCTTCAAGCCTCTGTGATGGTTATTGAAAACGACTCACTGAGAAGAAGAATGGATGAAACGCTTCATCGGCAGGGATTCTTTACCCTCAATGCACTTGGAGGTTTAGGAATGGAGGCGGCTTACAGCCATGGTGCAGCATGGCTTGGCGAACTAAACGCCTACATAGAAAGGAATATGGAATATGCCATTGATTTTCTTAACAATCAAGTTCCGGGGGTGACTGCTATCAAACCGGATGCCTCCTATCTCTTATGGCTGGATTGCCGGGGACTGGGGCTTGATGACAAAGAAATCAAAAGACGGCTCCTCCATAAAGGAAAGGTGGCTCTCGAGGAAGGGACAAAATACGGTCCCGGCGGAGAGGGTTTTGCCAGACTCAACGCGGGCTGTTCGATCGAAACTTTAAAAGATGGACTTTCAAGGGTAAAAACAGCCTTTTCCTCCTAAATCGAAGCTCTCCTGAAGGAGGGCTTTTTTACTTGGATACAGGTTTAAACTTCATTTTTTACAAACACAAAAACAACATATTTTTTCCATTAATGGTATAATAACACTATCAATGACATAGGAGACTTTTATGGAGAATTTGAAGGATTTAATATTGCAAGTGACATTTATCCTGTTCCCCATCTATCTCTATCAGGCAATCTGGCTCAACAGGCCGACACCCACTATTCCGAAACCCAATCTTTTTCTCATCTATTTGCTTTGCAGCCTCTCAGCTGTGCTATGCATGATTTTCCCCATTTATGTGATAGACGGACTTCCGTATGGATTGCATTACATACCATACTTGGCGGCGGTTTTATACGGAGGACCTATGACCGGCATCTCGGTTACCTGTACTGCCTTGCTCTATCGATTATATTCGGGAGGCGATGTCATTTGGATATCCCTCATCATTACCCCTCTTTTTTTAATTGTTCCTCTCATGCTTCAATCAAAATGGAATGACTTCACTATTCAAACAAAGCTTTTGCTCGGATTCCTTTTCAGCGGAATCAAAACATCCTTAACCTACCTGATTCTAACGATTCTTATATTTTTTAAGCTGATTCCGTTCTCATTAGCCGAAAGTCTGCTTGAAATGTTCCTCAGCTTCCTATTATTTACCTTTGTGCTTCTAATGACCATCTATTGTGTAAACTCCACGAAAGAGAATGCCTTCCTTCGGGCAAGACTTATTAAATCCGAAAAACTTTCTATCGTCAGCGAGCTTGCAGCAAGCGTTGCCCATGAAGTACGAAATCCGCTCACAGTAGTTAGAGGATTTATTCAGCTCATTGGGACCGACCGCAAAAATATGGATCCAAAAAATGAAGAATACATCAACCTCGTTCTATCCGAGCTTGACCGTGCACAGGAGATCATAACGGATTACCTTAATCTTGCCAAACAGCAGTACTTTGAGAAAAACAAGCTTTCTTTAAGCAATCTTTTGGATGAAGTGGTTAAAATTATGACCTCCTATGCCAATTTTAAAAATGTCCATTTCAAAAACAGCATTGCTCCGGATTTATACGTACACGGTGATTCATCAAGGTTAAAGCAGGTTTTTCTAAATTTGCTCAAAAACGCAGTTGAGGCTGTTTCCGAATCAGATGGCGAGGTTAAAATTACGGCTTATTCTTCCCATGATTATATCCGGATAAAAATTAAAGACAATGGAGTCGGCATGACGCCTGAACAGCTTGCAAGAATCGGCGAGCCATATTTCACTCTAAAAGAGAGGGGAACAGGGCTTGGACTGACGGTGACGTTCTCAATTGTAGAGCAGCACGAAGGAACATTGCGTTATAAAAGCGAGCCTGGTTCCGGAACCTCTGCAACCGTATCGCTGCCTATATATAAACCAGCAGAATCCCCCCTCCCTTCCTCATCAAAACATCAGGGCGAATTCTCAGACCATAAATTAAAGCCCTGACTGGCCGTCAGGGCTTTGCTTCAATATCAATTTCTTTTTTGTCTTTGCGCATAGCTTCTTTTTCTGTAATCTTCCCGCATGCTATTCTGGCACCTGATTCTCCAGCAGGCTGAGACATTCCATCATCCTTTGTTTCAGTAATAATGAGTGATGTCCCTTCTTTAAAGAGCAGCGAGTTTTTCGCACCCTTTTTCAACGTGAGTTTCGGGCCAAAGAGTTTAGCTTGTGCTTTCCCATCATTCTCTGCCACAATATTAGGAAGATCACCAAGATGTGCCCCTTCCGGATTCAGCAGTCCATGCTCTTTGTTATCAGGATTGTAATGGTCGCCGGCTGTAATAAAATCGGGCCCCTGGCATTCCGGATTTTGATGAATATGCAATCCATGCTCCCCCGGCTGAAGACCTTCCAATACGATATCAAATTTAACGCCTTCAGGCTGTTCAGATAGTTTAATTGTTCCAAGTGAATCACCGTCTGTGTTAAACATTTCGACCCCGAATGAGGTCAGCTCCTTTTGACTGCAGCCGCCTGCCAAAATAAGTGCTGCTGCGGACATTCCCATCCATTTTCTCAAAACCCGAACCTCCATCCGTAGAGTGAAACTCCGAAGTTATCCTGCTTAAGCTTGCGGCCGTTTCCTCTCAAGCCTTGCGGGGGTTAATACCATCCGCTAAGGCGGAGTAAAAAACCCTTTGTAGGCTAGTTTTTTCTTAGGAAGAGGGATTTATACAAATCACAGAGTACGCCTGTACATCGCCGTTCAAGCGTTGGCGCACTTTATTTGTCCGTTCTGCCTGTTAATTTAGCTGTTACTCCCATTAATTTAGCCGTTACAGACTGGAATCTGGCCGTACCCTTTTTTCTGGCCGTTGGAACCCTTTATTTGTCCGTCCTGCCCGTAATTTAGCCGTTCGACACGTTAATTTAGCCGTTACAGACTGGAATCTGGCTGTTCCACTTTTCCTGGCCGTCGGCGCACTTTATTTGTCCGTTCTGCCGTTCAATCTAGCCGTTCCCTACTTTAATTTAGCCGTTCCAGACTGGGATTTGGCCGTACCACTTTTCCTGGCCATTGGCGCACTTTATTTGTCCGTTCTGCCGTTCAATCTAGCCGTTCCCTACTTTAATTTAGCCGTTCCAGACTGGGATTTGGCCGTACCACTTTTTCTGGCCATTGGCGCACTTTATTTGTCCGTTCTGCCGTTAATTTAGCCAATCGACACGTTAATTTAGCCGTTCTAGACCAGGATCTGGCCATACCCTTTTTTCTGGCCGTTAGTGCACTTTATTTGTCCGTGAACACTTATTTGCCCTTTCCGCCATTCTTTTTAGCCGGTTGACCGAGTCAGCCACTTCCCAAACTCGTTCGTAAAAAAGACATAAAAAAAAACGCAGGACAACTGCCCGTGCGCACTCTATAAATCTTTTTCCTTAATATGTTTATACTTCTCATTTACTTCACGCTCTTCCTTTTTTGACAGCTTAATGATAAAACGGAAAGCCAGAACGGCTAATAGCAGGAAAATAGCCATATGGAAGGCAGCGGGGATATACTCGGTTTTATCTTCTGGGAAATAAAGGAACAAGGATAGGACAAAACCCATGTAAGCGGATCCACCTTTCTTGTGCAGTCTTGTCTTCACTATACAGCTTTCTGCCGAATTATACCAAGTCCTTTTTTTTGGACTGCCTTTATGTGTGGTAAAATGGTACAAAAATGAGCGGAATGGGGAATGAGTTGTATGGAATTTCAGCCAGGCGATTATGTAACGGGGATTTACAAAACAGGGAAGTACGCAGGAGTCGTAACAGCAATCCGGCCTATGCATATTCTTGTACAGGTGAAGGCCGTTTTAAAGCATCCGCAGCAGGGGGATTTGCACATGCCTAAGGAGGCAGAGGTTCCCCTCTTTCATGAAAGGCGGGCACTGAGCTACAACGAACAAACCAATGTGCCGAAAAACATGGTCAAACCTCTGGAAGGGGATTTGCCGGATTACAGCATGTCGCTTCTCAAGTCAATTGACCAAATGAGAATTTTACTAAACAATGATGAATCTTTATGGGCTAAAAAGTCATTGGCCTGTCTTGATCAGCTTGAAAATGATTATAAACTCTAACTAAACATAAAGCCAAATCACAATGATTAGTGATTTGGCTTTATGTTGCAAACTTGCTTAGAAGTTTGGAGAAATCTACACGGTCACCAATCGTAGTGGGATTTGGCTTTTCTAGATATTTCTTATCTTTTTCAATCAGCTTATAAATTTTCATCGTTGTTAATGCATCATCCAGGGCCCTGTGATGCTGCCCCGTTCCTTTCTTCCCATATTCCTCAACGGCTTTCCATAAACCTGTCTGATTTCTGTCCCCGAAAAATTTCTTATATTCCATAGACAAATCGATAAATTCATCATTTTCAAACGGAAAAGCGCACCGGTTTTTTTCACAATTCATTCTTAACACCTTCATGTCCATGTTTCCCCAGGTTACCACTTTCTTAGGAGAATCCAGCCGATTGAGAGCTTCAATTAATTTAGAAAAAGAAATTCCCTGGTCCACCTGGGCCTGAGTAATCCCCAGAAATGATTTGCAGCGCTCTGTAAGACGTTTCCCTTTAACAGGCGTGACAAAGGATGAAAATTCCTGCTCAACTTTTCCGTTTTTTGAAAAGACGAGACCAGCTTCAATAATTTCAGCATAAAAGCCTTTATAGCCTGAATTCCCGTCAGGCATGCTGAATTCAAAATCAATAAACAGCAGAGGTTTTGACCCGTCCATGCTCTTCCTCCTTTCTTCCCTGCATTTTATTACCATTATATCACCGCCCTCCTTAATTTAACTGTATTTTTAGAAAAATTTTAATCGGAAAAGCACACATTTTTTCTGCACGTTTCCCTTGTCTCTGTGCGCGAAAAAACCCTTCTCAGATTTGGAAATCAATGCTAGGATTACATCAGAGTGGAGGGTTCCAAATTCGGTCCCTCTAAAGGTTTTACTGCCTATTAAAGATAATGGAGCCTAGACGAAAGAATGTGACAGCGTTGAGAAAATGGTTTGGCTGGAGTTTCATCCTGCTGCTTATCCCTATACTTTTATCCCTCCTGCTCAGCTCCGGACAGGCTGTTGAAAGTCTGAGGTCCCTCCCTGAGGCCCTTGATGAACGGCTTCCTCTCAAAGAACCTTCTGCTTTTATGAACAGTTATATAAAGGACTCTGAAGGTGCGGTTATCTCCGAGCTGACCACCGAGGGACAGAATCGGATTTTCATCCGGTACGCTGATATCCCCCCACAAATGAAGGAGCTTTTTCTGCAATCAGAGGATAAACGCTTTTATGAGCATACCGGCCTTGATTTTGAAGGGACGGCAAGAGCCATGCTATTCAATGCTAAAAATAAGTCTCTTGACCAGGGCGGCAGCACAATTACGCAGCAGCTTGCCAGAAACTTATATTTAAATCATGAGCGAACCTATAACCGTAAGCTCAGTGAACTGCTGATCTCCATCCAGCTGGAGCGGAAATGGTCAAAAGAAAAAATCCTGGAAAGCTATTTAAATACAATCTACTTTCAGAACAGTGTATATGGGGTCAGAGCGGCGGCAGATTATTACTTCAGTAAATCGCTGAAGGCTTTAACGACCGCTGAAATGGCCTACTTAGCTGCGATTCCGAATAACCCTTCCTTCTATAATCCTCTGAAGCATCCTGAAAGGACTAAAAAAAGGCAGGAAAGGCTTTTGCAGCTTTTGGCTGACATTGGAATGCTGAATCAGAATCAGCTGAAAGCCGAGAAAAGCCAGCCGATTGAATTAGCCATTAAAAAGAAGGAAGAACGCTATCCTGATTATACGGACTATGTAATGGAAGAACTAAAAAAAGCTGTGGCCAGCAAGGACAAACTTAAAAACCCTGAACAGATTAAAAGCGCTGCCGCTGAGTTAATCAGATCCGGCATCGTAATCGAAACGTATTTAGATCCTTTCCTCCAGGAAAGACTCTATACGGCAAATGAAAAATATTCGGATGAAAGCCATCAATCCTCGGCGGTCATCATCAATCATAAGAAGCATCAAATTGTGGCGATGAGCGGCGGAAACCGCTATAAGAAGCATGAATTTAATAGAGCCTTCCAGGCGAAGAGACAGCCTGGATCCGCTATTAAACCGCTTTTGGATTATGTTCCCTATATTGAAAAGACAAAGGCTTCCAAGTCCAGCCTCATTAATGCCAACCGTTTATGCATTGAAACGTTTTGTCCTGAAAACTATAGTAAAAAAGAGTATGGCATGGTTACTCTTGAAAAGGCCTTTAGCCAATCCTATAACACCCCTGCCGTAAGGATGCTGAAAGACGTCGGCATCGGGAAGGCAGCTGCGTATCTTAAGCCTTTTTCATTCAGCGGCAGTATTCCTCCTGATAATTATGCAGCTGCTCTGGGAGGAGTTAAAATAGGATTCTCGCCTCTTGAGCTTGCAAATGCCTATACAGCCTTTGGCAACGGCGGACAGTATCAACAGGCAAGAGCCATTAAAAGAATCCTTTCTATAGATGGAACCGTCCTCTTTGAATGGAAGGATATCCCTATGCAGGTGTGGAGCAATGAAACGAACACAGTCATGCGGGACTTGCTTGAATCCGTCGTAAAAAAGGGAACCGGTAAAAAAGCAGCCTTTGAAACAAATTATATAGGCGGAAAAACCGGAACATCGAATGACTACAATGATTTATGGTTCTCCGGGCTCACCGATTCCTACACCGCTGCCGTCTGGTTCGGGAAAGACAATAATGGTTCGATTGAATCTATATATAAAGACGGAAGTCTCCTTGCGTATTGGAAAATGATCATGGGCGGTGACCAAGTTGCAGAAGAAAGATAAAATGAACCACCCTATCATTCTTTTTGACGGAGTCTGCAATTTATGCGAGGGTATTGTAAAGTTTGTCATTAAGCGGGATAAAGATGCAGTATTCAGGTTTGCTTCGCTTCAGTCCGAAACCGGACTGGAGCTGCTGAAAAAAAATCAGCTTGATTGCGAAAATTTAGATTCTTTTGTCCTCGCATTTGATGACAACGTGTATGTAAAATCGGAAGCGGCCCTTAAAACAGCCGGCCTTCTCCCATTTCCCATGAACATGCTGCGCATTCTGCTCATCATTCCAAGACCCATAAGAGATGCGGGATATTCCTTCATTGCACGAAACAGGTACAAGTGGTTTGGCAAAAAGGACAGCTGCATGCTTCCTGACCCCTCCATTCGGAAACGTTTTTTAGAATAGTCCTTAGCCAAGTTTAACAAAGCTAAAATAATAAAAGGCTGTCGTATCCACTAAGGATTGACAGCCTTTTTTACATCGGCAAACTATTAATAAGACCATTATAAAGGCGGAGGAATAAATAAAACAAACCAAGGGTAAATACAAACCAGAACAGGATATTAAATAAAACCATTCCTATAAGAGACCACGATGTTACCATTGAGCTTGCCTGATAGATGATAAATACAAAATAACAAAGGGTCGATAAAAGAAAAATCCCTCCGATTAACCAGCTGAATTGAACGAGGAAGAGAGAAATAGCCCCTCCAGCAAGATAGAAGGCTGATCCCGCTCTTATTTTATTCAGTGTAACTCCTTCCGCATCTTGTGAGAAAAAAAGAAAGGAAAGTTCGGTAACTGTATTGGCAATCAGTTTCAGCGCAGAGAAAATCATAAAATAAAGAAGAGCAAATAACGCAAATAACGCAATTTTCATTTCACTCTCCGAAAAGAAATCAAGCATACTGTTATATATGCCGATTTTTTTTAGCACGTCTGATACGTACATGACAGTGGAAATGGATAAGGAAGTACTAAAGAGCAATAGTGAGATTAAAGGAAAATAGCTGGTGAAATAAGTATTTCTCATAAAGTCGTCCCTTCCATAAGCATTCTTTTCCATTATGCTTAGGCGGGAAATATTTGTAAAGACTCTTTTTTACGAACGAGGTATGACTTTTACATATTCTCTGGGGCTAAACGACTCCACTCGTTTCGGTTCTGGAACATGCCAAATATTACGCGGTCCATTCATTTCAAGTTCGCTGACTCGCCTATTCGGATATAAAACAAACTGTTTGCCATGATGTTCATTTGCCTGAAGCTGTGCAAACCAGATGAGCGTACTCAAAACGGTTAAAATTAATAAACCGGCTATTGCTTTTACCTTCAGCATGAAGATCACTCCTTGCTGTTCATCATCTCTCTAAATCTTAGCGTTATACAAAAAATTTATTATTTGTTATGATTATTATGAGTTCATATGAACCTGAAAATAAATGATAAATTTTTCTCTCAGGTTCATACTAGAAAAAAGAGGAAACATCCTTCCATTTCCAAATCCGTTCGCTATTTTTATATTACTTAGATTGGGGGTAAACCATGTCATTGCTGCATTTAGCCATTCTTCTTCCTTTTATAATGGCTCTATTCGTTCCATTCCTTTATAAATGGTTCAAAAGCGTACATACCGGGTGGTTCGTCCTTCTTCTTCCGGTATTTCTTTTTATTTATTTCTTCCGATACATAAATCCGGTCAGCAGCGGCTCGAATACATACTCTACCGTGAATTGGATCCCATCACTGGGCATTCAATTTACTGCCTATGTGGACGGACTCGGCCTGTTATTTGCCCTATTAATAACAGGGATTGGTGCACTCGTTATCCTATATTCCATCTATTATCTGCCGAGAGCAAAGGAACAGCTCCATACGTTCTATGTCTATTTGCTTCTGTTTATGGGGGCCATGCTTGGGATCGTATTATCAGATAATATGATTGTTTTGTATACATTCTGGGAATTAACGAGCCTCTCCTCCTTCTTGCTTATCGGGTATTGGCATACTCGTGAAAAATCAAGGTACGGCGCGTTAAAATCCATGATGATTACAGTATTTGGCGGGCTTTGTATGCTTGGCGGCATCATCCTGCTTTATCTGGTGACTAATACATTCAGCATCCGGGAAATGGTCACACAGGCGCCTATAATTATGGAGCATCCTTATTTTCTCCCGGCCATGCTGCTGTTTCTCCTTGGAGCTTTTACAAAATCGGCCCAGTTTCCGTTTTACATATGGCTTCCCGATGCTATGGAGGCGCCAACACCTGTTAGTGCCTACCTTCATTCAGCAACTATGGTCAAAGCCGGCATTTATTTGACTGCCAGGTTCACCCCTGTTTTTGGACTTGCTCCAGAGTGGTTTTGGCTTGTAACAGGTATCGGAATCATTACCCTTGCCTGGGGTTCATTCCATGCCATTAAACAGACTGATTTGAAAGCCATTCTTGCCTTTTCAACGGTAAGCCAGCTCGGTTTGATCATGTCCCTATTGGGTGCCGGCTCGGCTTCGCTTCATTTTGAGTCGTTGGATAATAAAATGTTTTCAGCTGCAGTGGTGGCGGCGATCTTTCATTTGATCAACCATGCTACGTTTAAAGGAAGTTTGTTTATGGCAGCCGGAATTGTGGATCATGAAACGGGAACAAGAGATATAAGAAAATTAGGCGGCTTAATGAGCTTTATGCCGATTACCTTTACCATAACAGTGATCGGTGCCTTTTCTATGGCGGGTCTGCCGCCTTTCAATGGCTTCCTGAGCAAAGAAATGTTTTTCACGAGCATGCTGAAACTCTTAGAATTTAATTTATTCAATGTGGAAACATGGGGTATTCTATTCCCGGTTTTAGCCTGGATTGCAAGTGTTTTCACATTCATCTACAGTATGATTATTGTGTTCAAGACGTTTACTGGAAAATATCAGCCGGAAAAATTAGATAAGGTACCACATGAAGCACCTCTTGGAATGCTTATATCGCCGATTATTCTCGCGTCACTTGTCGTTTTATTCGGGATCTTTCCAAATGTGCTGTCTTTCAGCATTATTGAACCGGCAACAGCCTCCATCCTTCCATACTTACTGGAGGACGGGGAACAGTTTCATGTTCATATCTCACACTGGCATGGATGGGGCCCTGAGCTGTACATGACTCTTGGCGTTATTGGCCTTGGTATCCTGCTGTATTTGGGTTTGGCAAAGTGGAAGTTGGTATACAAACTGTTTCCGGAAAAACTTACGCTCAATAAGGCTTACGATGTATCCTTAAGAGGATTGGATAAAGGATCCTTGAAAGTACAGGAGCTCTATATGACGGGTTTCCTTCGCGACTATCTTGGCTACATTTTTACATTTGTTGTACTGATGACAGGATGGGCACTTTTTTCTAAATCCGCCTTTACGTTTGAAACAGCCGGAAATGCTCCCATCGGCATATACGAAATTGTTCTCGCTGCTGTCATGATATTGGGTGCCGTAACAATTTTATTTGCAAAATCCAGACTGACATCCATCATTGCCCTTGGATCAGTCGGATACGGGGTGGCACTGTTCTTCGTATTTTTCAGGGCACCTGACCTTGCATTAACACAGCTCGTTATCGAAACAATTTCAGTCTCATTATTCCTGCTATGCTTTTATTATTTGCCGGAACTGCAAAAACGGGAGAAACTCCCGTTTAAACTTGCGAATTTCCTGGTTTCCCTTGGAGTTGGAACAGTTGTCACACTAATTGCCCTGTCTGCAAACAGTCAAAGAGTTTCAGAAACCATCTCTTCCTACTTTATAGAAAACAGCTACAAAGAGGCAGGCGGCAAAAATATGGTCAACGTCATTCTGGTAGACTTCAGGGGCTTTGATACTTTATTTGAAATAACTGTCCTGGGAATAGCTGCTCTTGGTATTTTTGCGATGGTCAAGCTGCGGTTGTCGAAGGGGGAAGAGTCATGAAGCGAACCAACTTGAAAACGAACGATTTAATTTTGCAAACCGTTGTGAATATTGTTTTTTTTATCATCTTTATCTATTCCATATACATTTTTTTCGCTGGCCACTATACACCAGGAGGAGGTTTTGTCGGAGGACTTATGACGTCATCTGCAATTGTCCTTCTGCTTTTAGCGTATGATGTCAAAACGGTTGCTACCGTCATTCCGGTTAATTTTCTAAAAGTCGCGGCAACTGGCCTGCTTGTTGCGCTTGGTACAGGACTAGCCTCCTTCTTGTATGGGGTCCCGTTTTTGACACATGCGCACGGACCGGTTCACCTTCCTGTTTTGGGAGAGGTCGAGGTCGCCTCTGCAACGGCTTTTGACCTTGGAGTATATTTGGTTGTTGTGGGCGTTACCATGACCATCATTCAAACGATTGGAGAGACTGAATAATGGAAGTGATGATGTCGATTGTATGCGGAATATTATTTATGGCCGCCACTTATTTAATGCTCTCAAAGAGTTTGCTTAGAATCATTATCGGGACAGGACTGCTAAGTCATGGTGCTCATCTGCTGATTTTAACGATGGGCGGACTTAAAGGCGGGGCTGCGCCGCTTCTTGGGGAAAAGGCAAAATCGTACGTTGATCCGCTGCCGCAGGCACTGATCCTGACCGCCATAGTAATCAGTTTCGGAGTGACGGCCTTTATGCTCGTTCTTGCGTACCGGTCTTATCAGGAGCTTGGAACGGATAACATGGATCACATGAGAGGAACTGATTCACATGAGTAACAACCTGGTCATGATGCCGCTGATTTTCCCTTTAATAGGCGGCATATTATTAATTTTCTTTAATAAAAAGCCAATTGTACAAAGAATTCTGAGCGTCATTTTTTCTATAGCCGCTCTCACTGCATCCTCCATTCTTGTTTGGACTGTTCACAAAAACGGAATTCAGATTGTGGAAATTGGAGGATGGGCCCCGCCTTACGGAATAACCTTTGTTGCGGACATGTATGCCAGTCTGCTTGTCCTGACCACTAGTATTATAGGATTGACAGGGGTTTTGTATTCTTTCCGTACAGTGGGAAAAGCGCGGGAGTACTTTTTCTACTATCCTGCCGTCCAATTTTTGCTGACGGGTGTTACCGGTGCTTTTTTAACAGGAGATATATTCAATTTGTTCGTATTCTTCGAAGTCCTGTTAATGGCTTCCTATGTTCTAATGGTATTGGGCGGAACAAAAAGGCAGCTGAGGGAATCCATTAAATACATTGCGGTAAATATCTTTTCCTCCGCTCTATTCGTCATTACAGTCGCATTTCTTTATGCCGTTACAGGCACACTTAATATGGCGGACTTGAGTGTCAAAATAAGCGAAAACGGACAATCGGGGCTGCTGACCGTAATTGCCATTCTATTTCTCATTGTGTTTGGAATGAAGGGGGCCATTTTCCCTCTGTACTTCTGGATGCCAGGTTCCTATCAGGCACCGCCAGCAGCGGTATCAGCCCTATTCGGCGCCCTGCTGACGAAGGTTGGAGTGTACGCCATTACGAGAGTGTACACGCTGATTTTTATTCATGATAAAGCCTTCACTCATGGAATTCTGGCGTGGCTTGCTGCCTTAACTATTCTGTTTGGCGTTATTGGAGCCATAGCTTATTGGGATGTTAAAAAGATTGTGATCTACAATATTATTACGGCAGTAGGTGTTATTCTGTTCGGGGTAGCTGTGGCTAACCCGGCAGGAATCGAGGGCTCGATTTACTATTTGCTCCACGATATGATCATCAAGGGGGCTCTTTTCTTCCTGGCAGGAATTATGATCAGTATTACCGGAACCTCTAATTTAAAGAAAATGGGGGGACTGATTCAGCATTATCCGCTCGCCGGATGGATGTTCTTCCTGTCAGCCATTGCCCTTGCAGGCATACCTCCGCTAAGCGGATTTATCGGTAAGCTTAAGGTTATTCAAGGCGGATTTGAGGCGGGTGAATATGCGATATCGCTAGTCGTTCTTTTATCCAGTCTGCTCGTCCTCTATTCGGTTATGAAAATATTTATTAACGGCTTTTGGGGCGAGGAAAAACCTATAAATGGGAATCCTTCCGTAAAAGGAATGGTGTATCCTGCAGTTATCCTGGTGGCGCTGTCTGCAGCATTCGGACTGGGAACAGAATTCATCGCCCCTTTTATTACACAGGCGTCTGAGACTTTATTGGACCCGTCAATATATATAGAAGCCGTTTTAAAGGAGCAGTGATGTAAATGGCTTTTCAGTTATTGCTTAATTTCTTTATTGCATTTTTATGGATGTTTCTTCAAAATACATACACACTTGTAACCTTTACCGTTGGATTACTCTTCGGATTGCTGATTATCTTTGGGATGAGGCGTTTTTTCTCAACCCGGTTTTATCTTATGAATGTGATCGCTGTTTTTACCCTGCTTACCATTTTTATGAAAGAGCTGATCATGGCCAATCTTTCAGTCTTAAAAATCATCATCACACCGAAGCTGAAACTTACTCCCGGGATCTTCTCATATGAAACCGAGCTTACAAAAGCATGGGAAATTACTGTTCTTTCTAATTTGATTACTTTAACACCCGGAACACTGGTAGTAGAAATTTCAGACGACAACAAAACTCTTTATATTCATGCTATGGATATAAGCAGTGAAGAAGAAGCCAGGAAAGATATACGCGATTCATTTGAGAAAGCAATCAAGGAGGTGAGCCGGTAATATGTTCGAAACAGTCATGAAACTGTCTTTACTCATTCTGGCCCTCTCCACCCTTTTCTATTTTTACCGCCTTGTAAAAGGTCCGACCGTTCCCGACCGGGTCGTCGCCCTTGATGCAATCGGCATTAACCTGATTGGACTGACAGGGGTTACTTCCGTCCTCCTGAAGACCAATGCCTTTTTGGATGTAATCCTATTACTTGGAATTCTTGCATTTATCGGTACAGTGGCTTTCTCCAAATTTCTTGAGAAAGGAGAAATAATCGAAAATGACCGCAATCAGTGAATGGATCATTGCCGCCCTTATCCTTCTTGGTGCCTTGCTTTGTTTAATTGCCTCCATTGGCGTCCTGAGGCTCCCTGACGTTTACACCCGGAACCACGCAGCGTCCAAAGGGGCAACCTTAGGTGTCATGTTTCTGCTGCTCGGAGTTTTTCTATACTTTCTCTTGATACAAGGGCATTTCAACTCAAGAGTATTGCTTGGTATTGTGTTTGTATTTATTACATCACCCGTTGCAGGACATTTGATCATGAGGGCCGCCTTCAACACGAAAATTCCTTTATGGGAGAATAGTGTGCAAAACGATCTTCAGAAGAAAAGGGCAGCGGAGATTAAACAGCATGAAACCTGATTACGCTGAGGGCCTTATTGAACGAATGAAGCGCCATGCGGTTGCAGGAGACAAAGAAGCTATGGAAGCCTATATGAAAAATCAATTTACCTTTCTCGGTATCAAGGCTCCTGAACGAAAAAGACTCCTTACACAATATGGAGCGGAAAACGGTTGGCCTGATACGAACAGCGAATTAAAAGTTATTGTTCATAGGCTGTTTTTATCTCCGTATAGGGAATGTGTATATGCAGGAATCGATTTGCTTATCAAAAAGAAGAAACTTCTGAAGAACAGCGATTTGGATTTTGTAATGGAATTAATCGTTACGAAGCCATGGTGGGATACAGTCGATCTTCTTGCATCGCATATTGCCGGATACCTGATTGAACAGAATCCTTGTTTAGCATATCAACCGGATGGCTGGATTAAACATGAATCGATGTGGGTGAATCGCACTGCCCTTCTATATCAGCTCAAGTATAAGGAAAAAACGAATAAAACAAAGCTTGCAGAATATATTTGCAGCATGTCTGATTCTAATGAGTTTTTCATTCAAAAAGCAATCGGCTGGGCTCTGAGGGAATATTCTAAGACCGATCCTGACTGGGTAATCGCTTTTACCTCTGCCGAAGAACTAAAACCCTTAAGCAGACGGGAAGCATTGAAATATGTAAATAAAATAGAAAAAGGAGCAGAGTAAATTCCGCTTCTTTTTTGTTTGTATTGAATTTGGATATATAAAAGAACCTGTACATTGCCTCATTAGAAACTTTTGTTAAACATATCTTTATCTAAACTCTATACGGCAGCCTCCTCTCGTTTTCTCGCCTTTAAGATTAATGGTATGCAGGCTGCTGCCTGCTTCCGATGAAAACGTCCCCTGGCTGCTCTCTTTAAAGGTTTCTTTCCAGATCATCCGTTTACGTTCGCTCCATTCAATGGTCAGCTCTCCTTCCTCCACCACTACATCGTATACAATCATCATCTTTTTCCCCTTTTTAAATACAAAATGGTAATAGTCAACACCTGTATACTTCTTATAGGAAACTTCTAATTTTTCCCCAAAATGTTTATACATGTAGCCAACTTTATAGACTCTATTGAATTTAAGATATTTCCTTAGCATAAAGCCGATAACTAGTATGACGATTAATGATACCCAGTTAGAGTCCAATTTTTTCATCCCTTCTCATGATTATCAAATTCCCATAACGTTTCCTTATCCCCTATCCGCTAATATTAAACAATACGGTCTGTGCAAATAAAAAGGAGCAGAATCAATTCTGCTCCTTTCGTTTATTTCTTTTTAATGACGGCCATCGTACATCTTGAGATGCAGATTAGCTGTCCATCTTCGTCTGTTATTTTAATATCCCACACCATCGTCGATTTGCCTTTGTGAAATGGAACCGCATGTGCAGTGACAAAACCGTCTTTTTTAGAACGGATGTGATTGGCATTAATCTCAAGCCCTACACAAATCTCCGTATCCTGATCAATGAAATGGAATGCTCCTATGCTTGCTGCTGTTTCAGCTAAAGCAACAGATGCACCTCCATGTAAAATACCGAATGGCTGTCTTGTCCTCTCATCAACAGGCATAACCGCTATAACACCTTGATCGGAAACCTCCTTCACTTCAATCCCTAAGGTCTCAATCATTGTATTCGTAATATCCATCCTTACCCCTCCCCCATGTTCTCATCCCATCTATTATCATAAAGCTTTTTGTGCTGAAATGTCTGTTTATTTTTTCAAAAGGCTGGCCACAAAACAAAAATAAACTGCAAATAAGAACAATGCGGGAATAACCGCCAAAATATTCATTCCATCCCCCTAATATGATTCGTTCATGATACATGACTATCATCATAAGGGATAAATATCATGGAAATATTGAGAATTTGTTTATTTTTTGTAAAGTTCTGTTATTCAAAGGTCTTTCTACCCGTAGCGATAGTGAACCCGCACCTCCGCAGTAACCGTTAATGACCCTGGAAAAACGGGAGTAGGGGCTGAAGAAGCCATGAATGCCGCGCCTTCTCTTTCAAAGGGAACGAACCCCTTTGACACTTCTACTACTTTTACCGGTGTAGATTGAAGCGATACCTGGTAGCTTTGGGCTAGTACTGACGCCTTTTCAAAGCCCTGCTTAACGGCTTCCCTTAAAGCGGCTTCCACATATGGTTTTGTATTTTCAAGCTTAAACTGAACCCGGTCAACCCGGTTTACTCCATTATTGACAGCGGTATCAACAATCGCCCCGATCTGATCAAGCCTCTCTGTTTTAACAGATAGCAAATTTACGACCTCGTACCCTTCAAGCGTTTGTTTCCCATCTTGAAAGGAATACTTCGGGGAGATATTATACGAAATCGTCTGGATATCTCCTTTATCGATTCCCTGCCTGTATAGAGCATTAACGGCTTTTTCCAACCGGGCCTTATTCTCATCCTGTGCTGTTTTTACATCCTTGGATTCTGTTACGATTCCAAGCTGAATAATGGCTGTATCCGGACTTGCCTCCGCACTGCCTTGTCCGGTCACTTCCATTAGATACTCTTTTCTGTCTCTCGCCTGGCCGCCTGAAACAGGCATATATCCCCCGTATTGCATGCACTCACATCCTATTAGAGAATTTCTTCTAACTATATGTGAGAAGCAAACGGTAATTGCCCTTAATCAATAATTGATTCAGACTTTGCAATCAAAACAGCCTCGGTTCTTGAGCCTACATTAAGTTTATTAAAAATAGAAGTCAGGCTATATTCAATGGAGCGCTTGCTTAAATGGAGGTTATCAGCAATTTCCTGATTAGTATGCCCCTTCTCAACCTCCTGCAAAATCGCCTTCTCCCGATCATTCAGGCAGTCCGTCTCAAGAACCTGCTCGGAATTCTTGATTTTCTGCTGAGATAGCAAGCTTTGCAGGTAGCTATAAGGAAGAATAATTTCACCCTTAATCGCGTGACGAATATATGCTAAAATCTTCTCTTTGGACTCAGCTTTATTAATTGCCCCATGGATCCCCATGCGAATCGCTTCTTCAAAATAATCTTCCACTTCATACCCTGTATAAAGTATGATCTTGCAATCTGATTTCTGCTCAACAATCCCTCTGGATAGTTCCATTCCATTAACATCGCCTAAATTCAAATCCATTAATATCACATCAAAGCTTGAGAAATCCATCTGCTCAACTGCCTCGAGCGTAAAGGGAGGATTCATAAAATCGACCGTTACCTCAGGATCTTTTTCCAAGATGGCTTTCGTACCCTCCCGGACTGCCGGGTGATCATCTACTACTAAAATATGTATCATAGCCCTCCTACCTCTCCATGAAGCTAGTCCTATTGTATAAAAAAGACTTGGCATTCGCCAAGTCCTTAATTGAAAAAGTTATATTTCAATTACTGCTTTAAATCCTTGCCCTTTGGAAGTCTCAATCGTCAGCGTCCCTTTTAACGCCTTTACACGTTCGGTGATACCGGAAAGACCCATGTTTTCAGAACTATAACTAATCTCACTTTGATTAAATCCAATTCCATCATCTTCATAATGAAGAACGATTTTATCTTTAATGCAAACAAGCATAATCAGGACATTACTTGCATGTGAATGTTTATTAGCATTATTCAAAAGTTCCTGAATAATTCTGTAAAGATTTAATTGTACATCCAAGTCGGTATTAGGCTGGAACTTCCCGGCGTTCATCCGGATCTCAAAATCTGCAATTTCTTTATATTGCGTGACAAGTTTATTCAATGCTTTTACTAGGCCTAAATCATACAGCAGCTGCGGACGAAGCTCCTGACACGTTTCTCTTGTTGTTTTAATAATCTTGGTCATATTCTCATTCATATCCTCAAGCTGATCCTTTAAATCGGCTGGAGCAGCTTCGAGCTCAACAAGTGCAACCTCGCACTGCCTCTTTAAAGATATCAAATCCTGCAGAACCGAATCATGCAAATCCTTTGCCAGGTTAGACCGCTGTTTTTCTTCGATGGAGAAGAAAAGCTTTGTCAGCCAGGAAGGATTTGTTCCCTCCCTTTGAACCGTCTCTAAATGATTCATTAGCTCTTCAATTTTAAGGTAGTTCTCTAAAGAAACATTTGTATAAAATGATAGAGCTTTAAGCCAGGAAATTTCATCTCTTGTAAGCCTTGGCGTGTTTATGGAGGAAAGACAAAGCAGAATATAATTATGTCCCTTTGAAGAACCAACATTTATAAAGAACCCTTTATTTAGTTCTTTAATTTTACCTACTTCATCAAGTGTCTCTTTAATTTCAGATTGATATTTTAATATATCCAGGTGTAAGTCTGTCTCTCTAAGATTCGAGTCATCATTTTCTCTAAGATGATCGATTGAAACGATCTGACCAGAACCATCAACCTCAATGAAGTGAGCTTTAGTTACTATTAGAACATCAATAATTGTTTTCTCAAGCTCATTTACAACTTGTTTTAAATTATTGGCTCTTCCAATTTCATTAATAAACTTAAATATACTATCTTGATAATTATATTTTTCCGAAAATCGTCTAAGTTTAAAGCGAAAGTCAACGATTTCCTTTAAATAAAATACCAGTAACATTAAAAGATATACGAATATAAACAATTTAATTGTATAAAAAGTTGTACTATTATCTTTAACTAAAATCATCACTACTATAAAAACAATTGAAGGTAATATAGCCAGCAGCGCATAATACCTAATTCTTCCAAGAATAAATTCAATATCATATATTTTAGTAGCTACAAACTGGTAAACCAATGAAAATGGTATAAGTAATAAGAAAGAAGCAAGGATTGCTGGAGAAAAAATATATTTTTTAAAGATTACAAAAGGTACTATATAGAGAAAAATAAAAGGAGCAAACGCCATAATATTAGTTATAATTAATACTTTCACCAAATATTTTTGCTCTGAATATTTAACCTTAATGAAACCTTTAAATTTCAAGAAGAATGATAATAGAATTAAAACAAAAAAGGATATTAAATTAACACTTTTAAAAACGGTCGGCGGAAGAACTATAAAACTTTTAAAGCATTCTAGAAGCAAGTTTAGCATCCATATAGAATAACTAAATAGAATATATTTAAAACTATATAGTTTTTTTCCAAGTTCAATAAAATACTGATATATAAAATGAATATATAGCACTGGGACAAGTAAGAAGAATGTAACGTTAACATATCTTAATAATATGTCTCCCCGGCCTGACCCCATAGCACTAACATAAGATATTGCTACTGCAAGGATAAACAAATTCAACACAAAAGCAGAGGGTAAGTTTAACCTTTTATTAGTATGATATATATAATAAATACATATTAAACCCATAATATAAAAAGAAACTGGCATAAGAAACATAAAAACACTTTGCTGATTCAGTAAAGAATTTTTAACTACCAAATTTAATTTTTCTTTGGAGTCATTCTTAATAATTTGAATCGTATTAATTTGTTCGAGAGTTCCTAATTTTATCGTTTCATGAGTAGAAGCGGGTTTTCCATTTGCCGTAACAACTATATCCCCTACTTCTAATCCAACTTTGTCTGCCCACGCATTTGGATCTAATTCTTTAATAATTACATCACCATTAGAATTAAAACCTGCGTTAGCTCCAATGTATGGATAGTTTATAGTTAAATAACTAGAATATATAGTCATGACTAGGCTGAGAATAACCATGACTATATATACTTTTTTCTCTAAATGGTGCATTACAACACATCCAATAAATTTATATCCAGAGAAATCTTATTTCCTAAGGTTTAACCTTAATTAAATTAGCACCAAACAATATTCAGTGTCTTACCGGAATTAATTATTCCTTCTACTAATCCAAACATTTCTTCGAATTTGTCAAGACCTACAACACTTGCCTCTCCATTGACAACTTTTTCAAGAACCTCTGGATTCTCTAATAAATAGTTTACGATTTCTTGCATCTTTTTTCATCTCCTAAATGAATTATTTTATCAAATGAGATTTAATTATCTCAATCTGATCAGCTGGGAAAGGCAGCCTATTCAAGTTTGCTAAAGCTTTTTGGACGGCTATCTGTTTCATTACATTAAGATAATGAATAACTCCTGTTTTATGCAGTACCTCTTTATAAGCTTTCAGACTGCCAAATTGCTGTTCTATGGAGTTACCATTTTCAATAAACTGCAGTAGTTCCTTGGATGCATCATTAAATTCCCTTTTTATATATAAAAGTGCTAATGTATTTTTCTTAGCTGCTAAATCACTTTTATGTGTGTGAAATAAGTCTCTATAATCATTATCTATTTGAGCAGCAACACCAAATTGAGTCGCATACTCCTCAACTATCGGTTCAAAATGTTGTGTTGAGTACATAACACCTGTCATTGAAGCCATAGCAATCAATGATCCCGATTTCCTCTTGGTCATTTCCAGACAAGCTTCTTCTGTTGCTGCGTAAAAGGTCAAGTCTTCGTGCTGACCAATCATTGCGTTTATAGAGTAATTGTTAACGAGTGAAACAAGAGAACCGCTGCGGTCTGCTTCGGTTAACATTTGAAGACTGATTGTGTAAATTAGCGTTGAAAGGTTCAGAGCCTCTCCTGAAGGAATCTGCATCCACGGCTCTGTAAAATTATCCTGATCTTCCAAATCATCAAAAATATCAAATGAAAGCGCATAAAGTTCAACTGCGGCCGCAAGTTTATGCAAATCCTCAATGAACTGTTCAGTCCGCTTTTGCTCTACCGCAAATAACATCCCATGGATATAGGTCAACTTTCCAAAAAAAGCATGATCCTTGGTACCGATAAACGACAAAATTCGATCCCGGGCTGCGGTATTTTTCACTTTGGAGGTTACCGATTGCGCAGATGCCTTTATTACTGCGTCTAAGTTCAAGTGTAATTGGTCACTAATTGCAATCACCCCTTTAAAAGTAATATTACTATATATGCATTTTTTTTAATAGATAATTATAAAATATTTACATTAATATAAAGAGTTTCACATAATTTCAATAAAAAAAACAGCCTCCACTAAGGGGGCTGCTTTCTGTTTCATCTTATTATATGATCTGTATGCAAAGAAAAAAGCTCTTTATGTAAGAGCCTTAAGAAACCTTTACATATGCGTATTTGTCATACTTATCAATGCTTTTGTTAATGGATTGCAAGGATTGTTTGGTTTCACGAATTTCCTTTTCCAGCTGGTGAAGAATCTGTGTCAGTTCTTCAATCTTGTGTTGTGTCATCGCTTCCACACTCCTTCTTTTAGATCAGGCCGGCGTATGGGAAGCCACTAGCCCTTTGTTAACTTAATTGTATAGGAGTGTAGACCGTTTGTAACCGAAAATAAGGCGAAATTCTCAGTGCGTGATACCGCAAACCTTTCAATAGTCCATTGTGTTTATATTTAAGTAATTTTCAGTTAAGTTTATTATCCTATAAATCCAGTTATTTTGAGTCTGAATACTCATTATCTTCACTTTTTCTGGATAAATGGTCCTCAATTACCTTCTCCGCAAGTATTTCGGCTCTCGAACGAACTGCGGCTAATTCAGCAGGACCTTTGTATCTTACAATCAAATCTACAATATTGTTGTTTGAGCAAAGAAATTCTGCTTCGACCGCATGTCCTTCGTAATGGAATACAAAGATAAACACCAGCTTATTCTCCAATTCAAAGATTTTCGGCTCGAGCAAAACCTACCCCTCCCAAAATTTGTCTTATTAGAGGAATTCGCTTTCGTTTTCCGAAACCCTTCCTTTTTTATACAAAAAGGACAAATCTCATGTATTCCGGACATATAGTTTAAAGATATTGGATAGGAGGTGATTGTACTTGCCCGACCCGCCATTCAGTTCAAGTTACATTGAAATATTTCGCTTAAGCGCAAGAGAAGCTGCTTCACTTTTTGGCGATATGCAAAAAGTGCTTATAACGATATCTTCTTCCCCCCAATATGCATATCGGATAAGAAGGAGCGCAGAATCATCGAATAAAAAGGAAGTAATGAGGCTGATCCGCCAGTCCGGGTTAGTTTCACCATTTGATGTTACTTATACACCGGACGGAATTAACATTTTACTTTTAAAAACTCATGGCCATCTTGTCGCTTCCCTTAGATGGTAAGCCGCAATTAGCAAAATACGGACAGCATATTAAATCCGGATAGGCTAAAAATAAGGGTGAGGTGGTTACATGGAGATTTTCACTGCTGACTTTTTAGGTTCACTGCTATCCATTGTAGTCATTGACCTTGTACTCGCAGGAGATAATGCAATTTTGATTGGTCTGGCTGCAAGGAATTTGCCTGCTGGACAACGTAAAAAAGTAATATTATGGGGAACTTTAGGAGCAATAATCATAAGGGCAATAGCCACTTTTGCATTTGTATATCTGCTGAAAATACCAGGATTGCTTTTAGCAGGAGGGCTTATTCTATTATGGATTGCTTACCGTCTTCTTACTGATAACAAAGAGCATGATGTGAAAAGCGGAACAAGTATGATGTCCGCAATCCGCACCATCATTATTGCGGATGCTGTAATGGGACTCGATAATGTGCTTGCAGTTGCCGGAGCAGCACACGGCAGTATTTTGCTTGTCACACTCGGGCTTCTTATTTCCATTCCAATTGTTGTATGGGGAAGCACAATCATCCTGAAATTCATCGACCGATATCCTGTTATCATTGTGATCGGAGCAGCGATCCTAGCATGGACCGCAGCTAAAATGATTGTAAAGGAACCCTTTCTTAAACCTTATTTTAAGGAAGAATGGATTACTTATACATTTGAATTAGCAGCTGTCATTCTTGTTACAGGTATTGGATACCTTCGAAAAAAACATCAAAGCAGAAGAAAAGTCATTGAACAAAATTAAAACAAGGGCGCCATCAGGCAGCCCTTGTTTAGTTGAATTATAAGGATTTTACTGCATAGGATACATACTCTTCAGCAGCATCCTTTAATTGATCTTCTGTCAGCATTCTAACACCCTGTACCATAAATGGGGCCATATATTTCATCCCAGTGAGGTTAGCCATTGCATGGAGAGGCTTAAGAAGCTCTTCCATTTCAAAGTAATTGTATCCTTCGCGGTTATAAGCTTCTTTTGGGCCGCCAGTCGACAGCGCGGCTAAAAATTCCTTGCCATGCAATTTATCTCCGCCGCTTCCATATGCCCAGCCATAAGTCAAAACAGTATCCTGCCATTCTTTTAACAGAGCCGGAGTGCTGTACCAATAAAAAGGAAATTGGAATACAATGCGGTCATGGCTAAGCAGCAGCGCCTGTTCTTTTTCCACGTTAATTTTTCCGTCCGGATAAGCTTCGTATAAATAATGGACGGTTGCAGTTTCTTCTTTTTCCACCCGTTCAGCTAATGCTTTATTAACAACGGATTGCTCCATAGAAGGATGTGCAGCAATAATGAGAGTTGTTTTTTTCAATGGTTTTCCTCCAATAATCTAGATTCTAAAGAAAGTATACAGTTGTTTGTACATACAATCAACTGTTAAAAAATTTTTATTTTTGATTCAAAGTCTCATTTGCAAAGTGGATATCTTTTGTTATTTCTCTGGCTGTTTCTGGTCCAAGGATTTCCGCATACCGTTTATAAAGGTTTTTCCAGCATTGCCTAATTGTTTCCTGAATTTGTTCACCTTGATCTGTTAAATAAATTCTGACAAGCTTTCCTTCATTCTTCCTGACAACAAATTTTTTCAGCTCTAATTTATCAATAAACCGGGTGCTGGTTGATGGAGTTATATGAAGATTCTCGCTTAATTCCTTTTGAGTCAGTCCCGGCTTCTCATAGACGGTCATTAATAAAAAGGCGTAAGAGGGAGAAAGTCCTGTCGGGGCAAATTCCTCTTCTGCAAAACGATTCATTAATCTTGAAAGACGATTTGCTGAAAAATAAAGACATTTAACAAATAATTCTTGCGTGTCTGACATGAAAACACCCCGCGATAATAGTTGTATATACAATTTACTATGTTTCATCCGGCTCGTCAATTTTTCTGGACAAAAGCGCAAGTGCCTTGAAAGATGAAGTCCTGGCTTCCTGCCGCAGCGCAATACTTACCCGCATCCTGCAGGCTGATAAACTCATGACCTAAAAAATAGGGCTAGGATCTGGAGCAGGCCAAAGAATTACTCAGATAAAGCTTATCCACACATTTCCTGAGCACCAAAAAAACCGGTTAAATTAACCGGTTTTACTGTTTAAGGTACTTCGTGGCCCATGGATGCATGGAGAATGTCAAACCATTGCTGCCTGTCCAATTTTAAATCAAGTGCGTTTACTGCTGATTGAATGCGGTTTACCTTGCCTGATCCTACAATCGGCATGATTTTAGCAGGATGGGCGAGAAGCCAGGCGTAAAGAACTTCATCAATACCGCGGGCACCGATTTGTTCTCCAACTTGCTCAAGAACTGGATGCAGACGCTTCGCTTTCTCATCTTCTCCTTTAAAAATTTCCCCTCCTGCAAGAGGTGACCATGCCATTGGAGGAATTCTCATTTCCTGGCACAAGTCCATTGTTCCATCCTCAAAATTTTCAAGCTGATAAGCAGACAGCTCAATCTGATTTGTTACGAGTGGAAAATCAAGATAAGACTGAAGCATATGGAACTGGGAATGCTTGAAGTTCGATACTCCGAATTGGCGAACCTTTCCTTCTTCCTTCAGCTTCTTGAAGGCCTCGGCCACTTCTGCTGGATCCATAAATGGATCTGGGCGGTGAATTAATAGGACATCTATGTAATCTGTTTGAAGGTTTTTAAGAGACTGCTCTGCAGAAGCAACAATATAATCTTTGCTTGTATTATAGTGCTTCAACCGATTTTCAGGACGATTTTCTGAAACGAGCGCAATGCCTGCCTTGGTCACAATTTCCATTTTGTCTCTGAGTGACGGTTTCAGTGCCAAACCTTCTCCAAATAAAACATCACACGTATACGAACCATATATGTCAGCATGGTCAAAAGTGGTAATTCCAAGGTCCAGACATTGCTCGATTAGATTAAGCCGTTCTTCCTTACTCATATTCCAGTCTGCCATACGCCACAGGCCGTGAATAATGCGCGTAAATGATAAATCTTCTGCGATTTGTATGCGTTCCATTTATATCAAACTCCTCTCATGTGATATTGTACTTTAATTATGAACGCTTTCACAGCACTTTGCCTACAGCAGATCTTCAGAAGCTTCTATTCTTCCCGCCTGTTTAAGGAAAATGCTTAAACGAAAAACGGGGACAAGCCATTCAGACTGTATCGCAAAAAAGGGTGGATTAAGCCTGCATAAAATGCAATATAAGCTTCATCCACCCGTATAGAGCAATCCATAATGGCACGCTTAGAATTGTGGCCCAGAGCATTCCTTTAAAAAAGCTTCCATCCTGCATCTAAACGCCTCCTTTTTACGCCATTCAGTTTTGCCGTTTCCCTCCCCCTCTAAACACATTTAAAATTTATTTTCATTCCTTTAGACTCGACCGGTCTGCCCGCGGTACTTTGCAGAATCGAGAATAAATCCTTTGGGACACGGGGTTAGCCAGTTTACTTGGTATGAGAATGCCATAGCTCTGGAATCCCCACTTCAAATTCCTATAAGAAAATGAAGGGGCGGGTAGTTCAATTTGTATTCCTATTTTAATGTTTCATGATAGATTTTTGAGAAAAACACCTAATTTAAAGGGCTCACGTTCCATTATATAAAGCATATAGTGAAAAAGGATTCGTTATTCTGTTCGAACAAACATCTGTCGGGAGTGAAAACATTGCCGGTCATTTCAGGAAAACAATTCATCGATCGGTTAAACCAGCTGCACCCTGCTATTTGGTATAAAGGCAAGAAAATTGAAGGACCAATTTCAGAGCATCCAGCATATAAGGGGGCCATCCAGACCAAAGCCTCGCTTTATGATCTACAGCGTGACAGTGAGAAGGCTGACAGAATGACCTTTTTATGCCCTGATACGAACGATCGGGCAGGGATGTCTTTTTTACGGCCGCAAACGCGAGAAGATCTAGAGAAAAGGCGCATAATGATGACGGAATGGGCACGCAAAACCCATGGCATGATGGGCAGGACACCTGATTATATGAACACCGCATTGATGGCTCTAGCAGCATCTTCTCCCATTCTTAAGGATCAAGATGAGGAATTCGCCAAAAATCTTATGCGGCATTATCAACGAGCAAAAAAAGAAGATTTGTCCTTCACTCATAGCTTTATTAATCCTCAATCAAACCGTTCATCTACTTATTATGATTCTGAACATCATCCTGTCGCTGCAAAGGTAGTGAAAAAAACCTCCGATGGCCTTGTTATTAAAGGGGCACGCCTTCTCGCAACTGAAGGAGGAATGACTGACGAAGTTCTGGTCTTCCCGTCAGGAGGCGGAGTTCAGACAAAGGAATTTGCCTTTTCGTTCTCCATCCCGAGCAATACAAAAGGATTGTCGTTTTTATGCAGAGAGTCCTTTGCACAAGGAGAATCATCCTTTAATTATCCCTTATCCTCCCGTTTTGAGGAAATGGACACCGTCATCATTTTTGATAATGTCCTTGTCCCTTGGGACCGGGTATTTTTTTATCACCGTCCCGACCTCGCTGTCCGAATGTTTAATGAAAGCTGCTTTGCTTCCCAGGCTCTTCATCAGGTGGTGAACCGGCAGCTTGTTAAACTGGAGTTTCTGCTTGGCCTTGCCCAGCTTCTAGTTTCCACACTTAATGTGAGCGAATATCAGCATATTCAGGAAAAAATCTCTGAATTAATCATTGGAACAGAGGTAATTAGCGCCCTTCACTACAAATCAGAGAAAACGGCTTCAATTGACCGCTGGGGGACGATGTGCCCGAATCTTCAGCCCCTTTACTCTGCTATCATTTTTCATTCCAAGCTCTATCCGCGGTACATTGAGATCCTCCAGCTTATTGGCGCCGGCGGCTTCATGACGATTGCTTCCGAGGAAGATTTCGAATCAGAAATAGGTGAAAAAGCAGAGCATTATTTACAAGGTGCCGCCATCGACGGAAAAATAAAAACGGCCCTGTTCCGCCTTGCCTGGGATGTAACAATGAGCTCTTTTGGAGGAAGACAGACTCAATATGAGCGTTTCTTTTTCGGCGACCCAGTAAGGCTCTCTTCCAACCTGTATAAATTCTACCCACGCCAGCACATGATCGACGAAGTGTTAGACTTTCTTAACTATACCAATTAAAATAGGCGCCCAAAGAGCGCCTATTTTTACATTTCAGTAATCCAGTGCCTGATTTTCCCGGCAAGAAGTTTCGCTTCCTCCTCATCCGTCACTTTGATCAGGGATTTTAAGAGCTTCTCATCAACTTCTTGAAAAGCTTCCTCATATTTCACTATTATAGACCAGTATTTCTCAGGTATGGCTATGAGACTAAATTCTTCCTTCTTGTTTTCATAGATAAAGACCTTATCTGTATTAGGCAGATGCGCTCTTCTAATTTTCATTTCTGAATCCTTCCCAGTAAGGCTGATCACTTTATTATTTCTATATTGATCGGCTTCAACGTTTCAGCTGCCTGAAGAACCTTGAGCGTATCCTGATTCTTTTCAGGAGATTTTCTTTCTGAATGAAGCACTTCATTCACCTTGCTTTGAGACACACCGGCAAGCTTTGCGATGCATGCTGTTTCATTCATATTAAATCACCTCTACTTAAATCGTACATAAAGTTCACAAAGGAATCAATGTTTTTGATGAATCTTAACATACTTGAAAAATGCAATTATGCATTTAGCGCATCCGTCTGATCGATAACATCCGCATCATAATCATTCGTTACGTTTCTGTGGTTTACAAGCTGGTTCCCATCTCCATTGGAAAGAGCTCCTGCACCAACAGCTGACTTCAGCACACTTTTAGGAGAAATGGTAAACGTATCTCCCACCTTAAAAACACCTGAAACACTCTCTACTTCCATCGGGCCTACAAATGCCGGCATATCCTCACCTCTTTTTTATTCAGCCTATGCTTTTTGGCATTAAACGGTTCAAACGAACAATTGGGCTTAAGCGGGCATACACTGTAAAAGCGAATGGAGGAAGGTGACATTGTGCCGACTACGATTAATCTGTTCAACCTAAAAATTCACAGCATCTCATGCAACGGTTCCGTAAATATAGGCGAAACTGTGCATAACAGTCATACTGCCAGTTCTAAATCGACAGGATCGAATTCTTCCTTCGGCGATTTTTCACCTGCTGACTCCCTTATGGAAAATATATATATCGATCCGGATCAAAATGATCAATCCAACATTGCCAATCTTGATGAATTTATCGCCAGTCAGTCATAAGGAGGAATGGCATTTATGCCTTATCAGATCAACATATTTAACATAAAAGTAAATGGCGTAGCCCAAAACGGAAATATCGACTTCGGAAACGTTACCCAAAACAGCCATACAGCCAATGCAAAGTCCGTGGGTGCAAGTTTTACAGTCGGAGACTTATCTCCTAACTGCTCCATAATGGGAAATGCCAATGCCGATCCTGACGTTAGTGACCAGGATCAAATTGCGAACCCGTCACTTCCAGTCACTACTCAAATTTGATTAGCAGGAGGGTGACCCTTGGATAAAGAAAAAATTCAGAAATGGATGGAACTTACCGAAAAATGCCAGAAAAATGATTTTTGGAAATCTATTTTTGATGGAGAAGAAGCCGGGAACCCTGGATCATCTACATCTTCATCCCGGGGAGATGCAGGGTTTCCCAAATATGATCTTTACTCGCACAATGGCATTCTTGCCGTCTTAATAGAGATCCCCGGTTTCAGAAAAGAAGATTTTACGGTTACTCTTGATTCCACTAAAACGAAAATTCTCTTCAAAGGAGATCTTCGTCCGCCTTATTCCTTTCAATATAGAGTTTCTTCCGAACGAAGCTACGGAGAAACTGAACGGGTCATTTCACTTCCCTATCCTGTAGATAAAGAGTCAATCCAAAGCCAATATGCCAATGGGATTTTAGAACTCACCTTTAAAAAGGCTGACGAAGAAGATGCCGTCTCAATAAACTTTGCAGAAAGTCATAATGACGGGCAGTAATTCCATATAATACATTACCTTGCAAACATGTGTGGGATCAGTCCATGTTATTCAGAAAAAAGAAGAAAGAAGCGGAAACACAAGCCATCCAGCAAAAGCTTGCTAAGCTTGAGAAATCCATTCAAAACTTGTCAGCGGCTCTTTCTCAGCTCGACAGCCGTCCAGAGCCTAAGTCATCAAGTGCTGATTCGATCATGATCCGAAAAACACAGGCAGAGCTTGGACACACCTTATCTATGCTGCAGAATGAACTTTCTTTTATTAAAAATCATTTGCTTGCAGCAGGAAATTCTGAAAACCCGTCGGAAAAAACCGGTCAAATCCCCGTTGTTTATATTCAAAATCTTCATGTTGAGCACGTGGACATGAAAGAGGTGGATTTAAGCAACAACCTGGGCCAATTAGGAATAAAAGAATTGCCCGGACAGCTTAATATTGGAACGGTATACGGAAAAAGCAAACCAGCAGAAAAAAAGAATCCGAAAGTATATATTCAGCCAAAAAAAGACTGACTCATTGAGCCAGTCTTTTTTACAATTTCGGATTTTTCAAATCGTTTGCCCTTTTTTCAGCCTGATATCTCATTCTAAGACGAATCAATCTCGTTAAATTTAAAACCGTTGCTTTCAAAACCGCATATGTGGGAACCGCAAGAATCATGCCGATGATTCCGCCGAAGCTTCCTGCTCCAATCAGCAGGAGGATAATGGTCAGCGGATGTGTATTGATTCTTTTTCCAATAATCAGCGGAGATAAAAGATTCCCGTCAATTTGCTGAACGACTAATACGACCAGTCCGGCAAGCAAACCTTTAGTCGGAGAATCCAGAAGGCCGATAACCACTGCTGGCGTAGCCCCGAGAAATGGTCCAAGATACGGTATGATATTAGAAATAGAAACGACGATTCCAAGGATCAAAGCGTAATCCAAGCCAATTATTGAGAACCCGATAAAACATCCTGTTCCTACAAAAATTGAAACAAGCAGCTGTCCCTGGATGTAGGCTGCAAGGGTGTCGTACAAGTCATGGAAGATTTTGATTCCTTCATGACGGTATGTATTCGGCAAGACTCTAACCGCCTGCACTGGAAATTTATGCCCGTCTTTCAGCATAAAGAACAAAATAAAAGGCACCGTTACAATCGCTAAAGTAATATTCGTTACGACCCCAAGAACAGCCGTGATGCTGGCAGTCAGATTTTGAGGCAGCTGAGAGGCAAAATTAGTGAGAGACTGTTCAATCTTTTCAATCGAAACATAATCCTGAGTCATGATCCATTTAAACCAAGTAGATTGAGAAAGATTTTGAATAAACTGCGTCAGTTCCGTTACATAGTCCGGAAAACTATTAAAAAGATCCGTTACCTGCTGTGACAGCAGCGGTCCTGCAATTGCACCAAGCATGACAATCAGGCCTATAAAAATCAAGTAGATAATTAATATAGCCAAGGTTCTCGGCACACGGTTCTTTTCTAAAAATCGGACGATTGGGCTAAAAATAAAGAACAAGACACCCGCAATAAGCATTGGAAAGAAGAGGGTAGTTGTGAATGATACCAGCGGTGAAAATATAAACGAGACTTTGGTACATACGAAGATGATCAAAAGGATCAGCAATATTTCAAGCGTCCAAAAATGCACTTTAGACTTCAGCAACGGGCACCTGCCTCCTAAACCAGTTTATTCTTTTATCTTCAAGCTACTATCCATACATCTCTATGTCAATGCTAATCAATTAAAATCGAAAAATAAAGCGCGCGGATTGGAAGTCCAGCGCGCTTTACTTATTGTATATTTGCAGCCTTTTCTTTTTCAGACTGCAGTTTCAGTACTTCCACTGAGCGGATCAAGTGCCCTTCCATTTCACGGACGGTAAACTCATAGCCCTCATGAAAGACCGTCTGCCCCTCTTTAATGTCAATATTTTTTGTGAGCATCCATCCTCCTACTGTATCAATATCCTCTTCTTCAATTTGCAGATGAAGAAGATTGTTTACTTGATGCAGAAGGACCTTTCCATCAAAAATATAGTGATGTTCAGACTTTCTCTGGACCTCGGGAACTTCATCCTGGTCAAACTCATCCCTAATTTCCCCTACAATTTCTTCAATAATGTCTTCAACTGTTACGAGTCCTGCTGTCCCGCCATACTCATCCACCAAAATAGCCAGATGGACGCGCTCTTTTTGCATTTTAATCAGCAGATCCTGAATCGGAGTGGTTTCAATCACTTCAATAACCGGCCTGATATATTTTTCCATTTCCATATTTTCGCGACCATCATGAATGTTCGTAAATAAATCAGTGAAAATTTCTTTACTGTTGACCATACCTAAAATGTGGTCTTTGTCACCATTCACAACCGGGTAGCGGGTATATTTCTCTTCACTCATCAGCTCAAGGTTCTCCTGAAATGTATCCTCAGAGTCCAATGCAGCAATCTCCGTTCTCGGCACCATAATCTCTTTTGCAACACGATCATCAAACTCAAAAATTCTGTTGACATATTTATATTCAGATTGATTAATTTCTCCGCTTTCATAGCTTTCCGACAAAATGATCCTCAGCTCTTCCTCCGAATGAGCAAGCTCGTTCTCAGATGCAGGCTTAATCCCAAAAAGACCTGTAATAAACCGAGCTGAAGAGTTAAGTGCCCAAATAAAAGGAAAAGCAATTTTGTAAAACATAATCAGCGGTCTGGCGAACGCAAGGGCTACGGCTTCGGTCTTTTGAATCGCGACCGTTTTAGGCGCAAGCTCTCCGACAACCACATGAAAAAAAGTAATGATAGCAAAAGCAATCGCCACTGTTACCACATGTGAAAGCGACTCTCCTATTGGCAGCATTTTAAATAAAGGCTGAAGCAAATGGGCTACGGTCGGTTCTCCAAGCCACCCCAAGCCAAGTGCGGTCACTGTAATACCCAGCTGGCACGCTGATAAATATTCATCAAGACTTGATGTGACCCGTTTGGCAGCAATCGCGTTTTTATTTCCTTCTGCAATAAGCTGATCAAGCCGCGAACTCCTGATTTTTACAATGGCAAATTCCGATGTTACGAAAAATGCGGTTAACGCAATAAGTATGGCGACAAGCACAAGGTTCACTATATCCAAAATTCCCTTATCCGTAACTGGATAAGGAGTCACCTCCCAATGGTTCAAGTTATCTGTTTATTGTTTATGGCCTTATATGATCAAGCTTCATTCATTCCATCTATATCTATACCCTAAATTCATTTGCCGCTCACCTGTATTTAAATTCCATTGCTATTCCGGGTAAAAACGGAATTTCAGCCGAAAGTCGCGGCTTTCCAGCCAAACTCTTTTTTCCAGCCAATCTTGCTCTCTTTCCAGCCGATTTCTTCTGTTTATCAGCCGGAAAAGCAAAAAATAAAAAGCCGGGTTCGCAGCTGAACCGGCTTCTTGGGACATCTAATCGTTATCTGGCATAATGGATACAATTTGCTGAATACGAATAAAGAACACAGAGTCTCCGTTTGCCTTTAATACAATATGATCAGGCTTCACATCAGTAAGGTTCCCCCGTACTGTATCCCTGGTCGTTTGAATAACAAGATCCTTCCCAATAACCGTCTGAAGCGTTTGATATACATATGGATCAATGATCGTAATCATTTGAGGAGCTTGGTTCTGCATGGCATTCATCTCCTTAAAGCAATCTTCATACTTTTAACGTATGAAGGATGCAGCGGAGATATCACCACTTCTAGGATTCTTCGAGCTATACCGTTCTTTTTAAGGGACGTTTCCTCTGTTCTATAAGCTGATCCAGTTCTTGTATCTTTTTTCTTGCTGTCTGTTCGGAAATTCTCCTGTAGTGATGTTTGCCATCCGGTTCCTCATCCATTTCATCTGCCAGCTTCACCACTTTTTGAAGAGGATTCTGTGATAAGCTTCCGTCAGGCAGGTAGGAATCCGTATGGAGCAGAATAGCGAGCGCAATTTCTTTCGCCGCTTGACGGTCCTCTCCAAGACGAACCAGCAGCTTGTGAGCACGCTCTGCTCCTTTAATGGCATGAATGTCATTCTTTTTATATTGTTCAAAGTCCCATTCCCCGTCTGTATACCACTCATAATGTCCAATGTCATGAAGCAGGGCTGCTTTCACTGCCAAATCCGGATCAACTCCTTCCTTTACAGAAAGTCTATACGCATGAAAAGCAACGGAAACAGCATGGGCAATTCCTGAACGCTGCAAATATTTCTGTGCAATCGGATGGTCAAAAATCTGTATGAGCGTAACGTTCCTCATCTGTGAACCCTCCTTATCCTAAATAATTTTTCTTATCAAATTATCACAGTTGAAGGACAATATCAAATGAAACGTTATATTGTATGACATCTCTTGAATAGTTGTCCATTGAAATGGCTGTTTTGCCGAAAAAATACCGTCCTTCATCAAGAAGAACGGCATTTTATCGCGGAAAAAAAACCTGAAAGGCGACGCCTTCGTTTTCGTTCTCCACTGTAATAGAAGCATGGTGAAGATCGGCAATCCGTTTAATGATGGCAAGCCCAAGTCCGAAATTGCCCTTTTCTCCTTTTACAAATGGCTGAAACAAATTGGAAAGAAGCTTTTCGCTTACCGGCTCACCATCATTGAAGCAGCGGAGCAGAATCGAATCTCCACGCTGTTTCACAGACAGATCCACTGTACTTTTAGCATATTTCAGTGCGTTTTCGAGAAGGTTTTCCAGAAGTACCCTCACCTGTTCCTCACTGCCATAAATTTCAGATGGCTCCAAATCTGAACGGATCTTTACCATAGGATTGGCGGCACTGAATCTCACAATAACATCCTCTGCCGTTTCATTGATATAAACAGGTTTTTTCTCAAGCTTTAGCTGAGAAAGATAATCGAGCTTTGTTAAATAAAGCAGATCTTTGATTTTCTTCTCAAGCAGCAGCGCTTCTTTTTCAATGATATCAGCTGATCCCTCAAGCGATCCTGTAGGATGGATTCCATCTTTCATTGCTTCTGAGTAGCTTCTAATCACCATAATCGGAGTTTTCAAATCATGGGAAACATTTTGAAGCATCGTTTGCTGAAATTCGTCCTGTTTTTTGAGCTGCTTCCTCATATCATCAATCGAGACGGCAAGCTTCCCGATTTCATCCTTCCGGTCTAATAGAAGGGATTCGCCAAGCTTTCGCTGGGAAATCTTGTTTACATGAGCCGTGATCAAATCGAGCGGTTTAACTAGCCATTTTGAAAAGATAAAAGCAAGGACTATGCCTCCTACAATGATTAAGGCAAAAATAAAGAAGATTCGTGTTAATAACGTTTGTATAAGTTCATTTCGATACTTGTCCCATAGGAAGGACACGAGGTATCCTTTGTTTCCTTCTCTGTCATAGCCTTTTCTAATGACATAGAGCATTTCACTTTTACCGAAGGATAAATTATAGCGTTTCATATTTTCTTTTTGCTGCTGGCCTTGAGCTAAAAACAACCGCAAATATTGCTCACCCTCATAACGGCCATTTTCATAGATAAAGATATGCTTGACTGACCGGATTTGCTGATCTGCCGAAGAATTCTCCGGATCCGTATAATTCAGATTAGGATAGGATGGCTGCTGCGCCTCTTCAATTGTGCGAAAAAGTTCATTTGTAAAAAACGTCTTTAGTGTTGAAGGAATAACAAGAAAAAAGACAATCGCCATTACCACGATTAAACCTGTGAAAAGCGTGGCGATTTGAACAAATAACGGTTTATTTCTCAAGATACTTTACCGTCCGGTATCCATATCCGTAAATGGTCTCAACATGCAGCTTCGGACATTTTTTTCTAACTCTTCGGACTAAGTCATCCACTACCCGGTCCGAGCCAAAATAATTGTCCCCCCAAACATAGGTTAGGATCTGCTCACGGCTCAGAGCGCTTCCAACGTGCTTGACAAGATAGACAAATAAATCAAATTCCTTTGACGTCAGCTGAATCACTTCATTGTTTTCAGAAATGGTCCGCTCTCTTTCTTTAATGATATAAGGACCATAAATCAGGCTTGGCTCCTCATGCTTTTCATATGTGCGCTTCATAATTTTTTTCGCACGGATGATCAGTTCCTTCGGCAAAAATGGTTTGGCAAGATAGTCATCTCCGCCAAGCTCCAGACCAATTATCCGGTCGAGGTCTTCGTCCCGGGCACTAATAAATATGACAGGAGTATCTTCGTTCATTTTTTTAATTTCTTTTATAACGTCATATCCATCTATGTCCGGCAGCATAATATCGAGAATCCATAAATGGGGCTGTTCATGAATGCTTCTAATCGCATCCATTCCATTATGAAAGCTCTTAACCTCCCAATTTTCCTGTTTCAAATATGTGGTTAATACGGTATTTAAATGATTTTCATCTTCTACTAAATAGACGGTATAAGACATTTCATCCCCTCCATAAGCTTGGCATTCAGTGAATAACGGCAATCAGCAGCTCTGATCCACCATAAAAGGGGAGCAAGCTTGCTCCCTCTTATTCCTTTTCATTATTGTACCTTTTCACTTAAACGACTTTCCAGTTTTTCATGCAGTCCAGTTCCATTTTGATCATAATGCAAAATTGACGCAGAAATATGATAGAACTGTGGAGAATTTTTGAATGAACCCTATTTCAGCCGTTTTTCCAGTTCCTTATTTCGGTTTTGCACCCGTTTAAGAATACTGTTCAAAGATTCTTTAATACTTGCTTCATCTTTCACTTTTAAAGCATGCTTAAGATCCTGCAGAGCCCTCTTCCTGTCAGGATGGTGATGCCCGTTGTGCTTGCTATCCCGCCACTCTCTTGCATTTTTCCGGATGACTTCCTCCGGCAATTTTTGTTCCTTCCACCGCTTTCTTAAACCGGCAAGCTCATTCCTGTCTTTTTCATAATTCTGATGCAGCTTCTCCTTAAGCTCTTTTCTTCTTTGCAGTGCAGTTTCCCATTCACGCGTCTTTTCAGGGGTATAGGTTTTCACCAGACGTAAAAGCTCCTGTTTCCTATCCATTTTGAAATGCTTAGAGTGATTTGGAACTGGCTGTTTTTCAGAAGCAGCAAAAGCCAAATTTGGTGCAGACACCATAATGACCAAACCAGCAAGCAGCAACAATAATTTCATCTTCGATCATCCTTCCTTAATGAGAATTCAGGTTTAGGATAACCAGAATTTCCTGGGAAATTATGTTGAATTGTGTAATATGAGGTTCCTGCATCATTATTTTGGATTTATCCTCCTCCCCTCTTTTTGTTGATTTTTACAAAGGAGATGCGCATACTTTTCTATAGAAGAATGATCAGGAGTGACTAATATGACCGACCGCTATAATCAGCCTTTCATCTACCAGTTTGACCGACTTGAGGATATTGCCGACAAAATCAGTGAAGTCCTGTCTCTTCCTATTACAATAGAGGATGTAAATCATCGGCTTCTTGCCTACAGTACTCATGACGATTGTACAGATCCGGCAAGAATTTCTACTATTATAGGCCGCCGGGTGCCTGAGAAAGTAATTAACAGCTTATGGAAGGACGGGACGATCCCTAAGCTGATGAACACAAAAGAACCGATCCGTGTAAATCAAATCGAGGAGGTAGGTCTCGGCAGCCGTGTCGCCATCTCTATTTGGAAAAATGAAGAGGTCCTTGGATTCGTCTGGGCACTTGAAATTGAGAAAAAGTTATCGCCTTCAGAGCTTCAATTATTAAAAGAAGCGACTGAGGCCATTAAAAATAAACTTCTAAATCTCCATGCCAATAAAACCAAAAGACAGGAACGAAGCCAGGAAATGTTCTGGAGGCTGCTAACCGGAAATGTTCAGTCCATCCACGAAATTCAGCAGGGCTTCGGACAGCTGAATGTGAAGTATCCACAAATGTTTTCTGTCATCCTTTTTACGTTCGGCCCGGAAATTTCCCAAAGTGCTGAGAAGCAAATTGATTATCTGCTTAAAACAACACAGCAGGTTCACGTATTGTTATCTACAACTGACTATAACCAGCTGATCATTTTGGCAGAGCCCCGCGGTGAGCAGGCTTTAACAGAGATTAAGGATTTCTGCGCCTCAACTGTAAAGCAGCTGGATGAAAGATTTGGACTCCGGGGTGTTGAAGCTTGCATTGGAGGAGTCTACGGTGAAACGCTTAAAGTTGAACAAAGTTATCGCGAGGCACTTGCCGTTTCAAAAATAAAACAGCGTTTTCCTGAAGAAACCATGTCTTTAACAAGTTTTTCAGAGCTCGGGATCTACCAGTACCTTGATGTGCTTTACGAAAAGCGCAAGCTGGAGGGCTTTGAAAATTACTCTTTGCAGAAGCTTAAGGAATACGATGCTGATCACAAATCCAATTTAACTGAGACGCTTGAGGTTTACTTAGAGGCCGACAGCTCTGTGCATGCTGCCGCCAAACAGCTGAATGTTCATGTAAATACACTTAGCTACAGACTGAAGCGCATCACTCAAATAGCAGAGATTGACTTAACGAATCCAAATGAGAAAATGACCATTTATTTGGATATGAAGCTGGATCGAATGTCTTTGTGAAATTTCACAAAATCATGGAAGCCCTTTCTCTTTTTTAAACAAACAAAAAATAGGAAGAAGCTATTATACTAAACCTATAACTTATACCAAACCAATACCTGACCTTATAGGAGGACGGATTTATGATTATAGGTGTACCTAAAGAAATTAAAAACAACGAAAACCGCGTTGCGCTGACTCCAGGAGGAGCAGCACAGTTTACAGCAGCCGGGCATCGTGTTCTTGTAGAAAAAGAAGCTGGCTTAGGAAGCGGCTTTACAAATGAAGCTTATTTGGAAGCAGGCGCAGAGATAATTGAGATGGCCGCTGATGTATGGGCTCAATCCGATATGATTATGAAAGTAAAAGAGCCTTTGCAGCCAGAGTACGGATTTTTCCGCGAGGGTCTGATTCTTTTCACTTACCTTCACCTTGCAGCTGAACCGGAACTTGCTCTTGCTCTAAAACAATCCGGTGTAATCTCGATTGCCTATGAAACTGTTTCAGCAGGACGCACCCTTCCATTGCTAACACCGATGAGTGAAGTGGCAGGACGCATGTCCGCTCAAATCGGTGCCCAATTCCTCGAGAAGCCTAAAGGCGGAAAAGGGATTCTGCTTGCAGGAGTTCCCGGAGTGAGCCGCGGTAAAGTTACAATCATTGGCGGCGGAGTAGTCGGAACAAACGCTGCCAAAATGGCAATCGGTCTTGGAGCGGATGTAACCATTATCGATTTAAGTGCTGACCGTCTGCGTGAATTGGACGATATTTTCGGCACTCAGATCAAAACACTTATGTCAAATCCAATCAACATCGCACAAGCAGTCGCTGAATCCGACTTGCTTATCTGCGCGGTTCTAATTCCTGGCGCAAAAGCACCGACTCTTGTAACCGAGGAAATGGTAAAAAGCATGCAGCCTGGTTCTGTCATCGTTGACGTTGCGATTGACCAGGGTGGAATTGTTGAAACTGTTGACCACATCACTACTCATGACCAGCCAACTTATGAAAAGCACGGCGTCGTTCATTATGCTGTTGCCAACATGCCTGGTGCCGTGCCGAGAACATCTACAATGGCCCTAACTAACGTGACCGTACCTTACGCATTGCAAATTGCCAATAAAGGTGTGTATAAAGCGATCGCAGAAAATATCGCCCTTAAAGCTGGCCTTAACACTGCTAATGGGGAGATTACGTACGCAGCTGTTGCTCGTGATCTCGGCTTCACATATGTACCTGCGGAAGTTGCATTGGATAAAGAATTGACTGTATAACCTCTGTTGAAAAGGAAGATGCGCTGAGCATCTTCCTTTTTTATAGTCAAAAGATGCGCTACGCTAGCCGAGGGAGGCGATTTCAATGGCAGAACACAGCTTTTTGCTTCAGGCAACATGGCCCGGCGGAAGAAATAGTGTCGGGGAAATACAAACCGGACATTTAAAGACATCCATTTCCATCCCTCCGGAAATGGATGGACCGGGTGAGGGAACAAATCCGGATGAAATGCTTTTAGGAGCAGCAGCAACTTGTTATATCATTACACTCGCTGCGATGCTTGAAAGAAATTCAATCCCTGTAGAAAGTCTCACGATGGAGTCTGAGGGAATCGTCGAGGTGATAAAGGGATATATCACGTACAAAAAAATCATTCACCGCCCTGATTTGATTCTAGCATCTGATGCGGAAGAAAAAGAGATCCGACTGGCTCAAAGGCTGGCAGAAAAAGCAGAGCAGTCCTGCATGATTTCACGAGCGCTTAAAGGCAATGTATCCATCGAATTAGAAGCTCATATAGAAAAAAATTCAAAATAAAGCGGCCATAAGGCCGCTTTATTAAATAAATCTCTTTTTTGCTTCTTCAATCGGATCTAAAGGAAGCAGAATGGTAACGGTTGTCCCTTTTCCCAATTCACTTTGAAATTGAATCTTCCCTCTATGCTCATCTTTTACAATTTTGTAGCATACCGTCAGACCTAAGCCTGTCCCTCGCTCTTTCGTAGTGAAGAATGGTTCCCCCAGTTTTTCAATCCGGTCAGGTTCAATGCCTTCTCCCTCATCCTTCAAAATAAATTGTGCATAGCCATCAGCTGTCAGTGAGCAATAGATGGTCATCATCCCGCCAAATTCCATTGCTTCAATTGAATTTTTAATTAAGTTCATAAAGACCTGCTTTAGATGATTTTTATTGCACATGATATACAGTTCCGGATCAGCGGTAATGCTGAATTGCACGTGAGCAGCTTTGGCTGTCTCCTCCATAAGCAAGACAACATCATCCAATATCTCTGCAGCTTTTTCTTTTTTAAAAGTTTTGCCTTGAGGCTTCGCAATAAGCAAAAGCTCATCAATAACTTCATTAATCCGATCGATCTCCTCCGCCATGACACGAAGATGATTTTGATGCTTCAGGTTTTCATCCTCACCTAAAAATTGAACAAAACCTTTAAGCGAGGTAAGCGGGTTCCTTATTTCGTGAGCAACCCCCGCTGCCAGCTCTCCTACAACACTCATTTTCTCTGTTTTTAAAATGTATTCTTCGTCCCGTTTCCTTTGGCTGATGTCATTTCCAATACATAAAATCAGCTGTTTCCCTTCAAGGGTTACGGGAATTTTCAGAACTTCTACCCACTTGACCTGGCCTCTTAAATCGACAATTTTATCTAGTTTTTCATATTTCGGTTTGATCCCAAGCAGAACCTTCTTCTCTTCCATCTCAATTTTAACTGCCTGAACACTTCGGGGATTCAGCTCCAGGTCTGTTTTATTCAGAAGATCATCCACATCCATATCATAAAGTGAAGCCATGGCTTCATTAGCAATAATGTACTGGTGATCTTCATTTTTCACATAAATATAGTTGGGATTGAGATTCATAATTTTATGAAGGAGATTTTTTTGCTCCTTCAAACCGCGGGTAAGATTTTGAATAAGACCAATAAAAATGATTAGAGTAAGCAATATAGATGAAAAACCTGACACAAAAAGCGGAAGGATTTTATACCCGCTTAAAAGTCCGATCGTGATAACACTGAAAACAGTTATGCTTAAATACAAGCTAAATAAGCGATGTTCCTTTACAGCCAGGAATATGGAGAAAAATATTAAAGTGAAGGCAACAAATAAGGTTAAGCTCGTGTTCAGTACAAACAGCCACTGCCAATCTCCAAAAATAGGATAATAGTGATTAGGGTACTGTTTGCCAGGGTAATACATCTCAAGCCCTCGCACTCCTAAGGCTGTGTTGCTGAGCACATAAACAGCGGTGCTTAACATAAAGGAGAAAATCAAGACGAGCCGAAGCGGCCAAAGGAAAACCTTTTTGGAGAACAGACTCACTTTGCTGTAGCGGGTGAGAAGAATGTACATGAAATAACAGACCACTGGAAAATTAAAAATAATGCCAAAGCGGAAAAATGTGAAATATCTTTTGGCCTCTTCAATCTCAAATAACTCCACCCCATATAGAATGGATAAATCTAATTGCCAAAAAGCAAGCAATAGGAGAAAACTGATGGCAACTTGAAAAAAAGGAGTGCGATTGTGAAATAAAATCACAACACCTAATACGAAAGGAATGATCGCAATAATAGCCAATAACGTAAAGTACATGTAGTCTACACTCCATTAAATCCTCGGTAATTAGATTGCTGTAAATATGCCAGCATAGTATTTATTATAACAATGTAGGAGCGGTTTCGCGCCCCCTATAACGAAAGTTTTTTATTTTTCAAGTATTAATTTTTTCCAAAAACAAAAATAAAGCATTAGTCCCAGGAAAATCTCTCCTCTTTCCAAGGGTTTCCGTTCATATGGTAGCCGTTTTTTTCCCAGAATCCAGGATGATTTTGCTTTGTAAATTGAATTCCCCTAAGCCATTTAGCGCTTTTCCAAAAATAAAGATGCGGAAAAACTGCTCTGATCGGGTATCCATGCTCTGGCGTTAATGGTTTACCATCATGAGAATGAGCCAGCAGACTTGTCTCCTTCAGAAAGTCTTCTAACGGAAGATTTGCCGTCCATCCTTCCTCAGCATGGAGAACAACAAATCCTGTTTCGCCGCTGACTCCCGCTGCATGAGCTATATCCCTTGCTCTAACACCTGTCCATTGATTATCAAGTCTGGACCATCCCGTTACACAATGAATATCATTGGAGATTGTTGCTTGAGGAAATTCCATCAAATCCTCAAAACTTAGAAGCAAAGGCTTCTCTACAAGTCCGTAAACCTGAAGATTCCAGCTCTTCAATTCGCGATATTCCGGAACCGAACCGGCGTGCAGAACCGGAAAGGTTTTCGTTACATGCTGGTTAGGAGGTACACGTTCTGAATTAGCATGGGCTTTGGATTTGCCGAAGTACATTTTGTTCACCGCCTTTTTATGTTAACCTTTAAATAATAGAAGTTGACATTAATAACACCTTCTATTAGTCTATATATAAAAGCCTATAGGTGTAAAGGAGAATTATGGGATGGGTAGAAAATTTCAGACAATTGATTTAGTATACGCCAGCATGTTTGCCGCTTTAATGGCAGTCGGGGCAAATTTAACTTCATGGGTGCCGTTTTTGCAGGTTGCGGGAGTACCGCTGTCAATGGCTCCTTTTTTCTGTGTGCTTTCAGGGCTTTTGCTCGGTAGCCGTTTGGGAGCGGTATCTATGACGGTCTATGCACTTATAGGCGCTGCAGGTGCACCTGTCTTTGCTGGATTTTCTTCGGGATTTGGCATTCTTTTTGGAAAAACCGGCGGATTTATTCTTTCCTACATATTAGCCGCTTATGCAGCAGGAAAAATCGTAGAATGGAACAAAAATCCGAAGCTTCCGGTATTTATGGCCGCTGCATTTGCAGGAATCATCGTAATTTACTTGTTCGGAACAACCTACATGTATGCAATCATCAATTACGTAGCAGGGGCCAAGCTTTCCTACTTGGCAGCATGGCAGATCATGGTATGGTTCGCCGTTAAAGATGTTGTGTTCACCATCTTCGCAGCCCTTATCACTCCGCGTATCTATCATCAGGTAAAAAAGGGAAACCGTCAAACAAAACAGCGGGCAGCATAAAGGGATATATAGGAAGGCAGTCAGGAGCTGCCTTCCTTTTTTATGCGGCAGAAGCGGATATCGGACTCTTGTACTCTTTTATCGACCACTCACATGCGCATATCGGACACTTTCTCTCATTTATCGGACACTGATTACCGGATATCGCTCATTCACGCGGATATCGGACTCTTGTACTCTTTTATCGGCCACTCACACGCCATATCGGACTCTTGTTCTCTTTTATCGGCCACTCACATGCGCATATCGGACACTTGCTCTCATTTATCGGACACGGCTTTCACTCACTGCTCTTTTCTAAGCGTCCGCTCCTCGGGTTGCTGTTCATCTATTTCAAAACAGCATCGTATGCCAAAATACCCTTTTCAATCAAGCGAAATTGGAGAAATCATACAACTTACAGATCATTACTGCATAAAATATCAGGGAAAAATAAACAAAATGGGTTGAATTGCCCTGGGATTTGAGGTATTCTATTAACTATTGCCGCCGGAGGTATAAATAGAGCTCCATTTTGGCATAATGCAAGTATCGTAATAAAAGAGGTGAAGATCATGTCTGGATTAGCGATTAAACGCTATTTTTTGAGTGAGCTGGACCGCGAACAATATGAAACAGAAGTATTACATTATACCCCATCTGCAGCCGATTATTTGTTCGACTGGGACGACGCTGAACTCCTTAACGCATGGAAAAATATACAATTGCAAGCATAATATCTGACTGCCGGAGGATTCCGGCAGTCTTTTTATTTCTGCAAACGAAAAAGGGCCCCTAGAGAAGGCCCTTTTTCCAATCATGGCTATATATAAAGTCTTTAAAAACAGACGATATACCGAAGTCAGAGAACCATTGCCGCTATCCATCCAAACAGGATGAGCGGAATGTTATAGAGGAGAAATGTCGGAACAGTAGTATCCCAGACATGGTCATGCTCTCCATCTGCATTTAAGCCCGATGTGGGACCAAGTGTACTGTCCGATACAGGTGAACCTGCGTCTCCAAGTGCACCTGCCGTTCCAATAATAGCGATCGTAGCTAAAGGACTAAAGCCGAGGTTTATACACAATGGGACAAATAAAGCTGTAATAATGGGAACCGTTGAAAAGGAAGACCCTATTCCCATCGTGACGAGCAATCCAACTATAAGCATGAGCAGCGCAGCTAATGACTGGTTATCTCCGATTAGTGCTGAAGCACCTCTCACCATCTTCTCAATATGGCCGGTTTCTTCCATTACACTGGCAAAGCCCGATGCAGCAAGCATAACGAATCCGATGAATGCCATCATCTGCATCCCTTTTGTCAGGATTCCATCTGCTTCCTTCCATTTCATCGCGCCTGTAATATAGAGAACCGCAATTCCCGCAAGGGCTCCGAAAATCATTCCTCCCTCAATCTCCAGGTGTGACAGGTATAACTGAACAGCAAGGGATATAATAATGGCCGCTGCCGCAAAGCTGAGAGATTTTTTAGAAAAGGCTACTGCCTCTGCCCCTGTAATTTCACGATCTTCATAAATCCTTTTCTTTCTATAGAAAAAGAAAGCAAGTATTAAGCCGGTTACCATTCCTAAAGAAGGAATGAGCATGGCATCTGGAATATCCGAAAGTTTAATAGCAAGTCCCGCTTGCTTCATATTATCTCTTAAAATCCCATGAAAAATTGCTCCGAAACCTGCTTGAATATACATATACGGTGTAATTAAACCAAATGTAATAACAGCAGCCACAAGTCTTCGGTCAATTTGAAGCTGATTAAAGATCTTTAATAGAGGCGGAATTAAAACGGGAATAAATGCGATATGAACAGGTACGATATTTTGAGAAGAAATCGAAACCAGCAGGATGATGAATAAGATCAAAACCTTGGAAAGAGTTTTTCTATTCGATTCTCCTTCTCTGCCTACTAGTTTAATCGCAAAGTGCACCATTGCATCCGGCAGCCCGGTTTTAGTAAGCGCAACGGCAAATGCACCAAGTGATGCATAGCTGAGAGCGACTGCAGCATTTCCTCCCAATCCGGAAGTAAAAGCTTCTCCAATTGTTTTTATATCCAAGCCGCTTGCGAACCCCCCTGCCAATGCACCGATAATCAGAGAAAATACAACATTTACTCTGACAAGGCTTAGCACTAGAAGAACGGCAACAGCTAAAATGACAGCATTCATAACAGAACCTCCAAAAATCCTTTAGTTTGCTAATATGGTAGAGCAATAAAATGACATGTTCCTAAATTATCACAGAATGAGAACCTATGTCAACGGTTTGTTTTATCACATTAGTATGTTAAAGGAATTTTCCAATAGAAAAGACCGGATCCTTGATCGATCCGGCCTGTTTCTAATTAATAATAAGGGTATCCATAATATGGATACGGGTAATACGGATATCCATAGCCATACCCATAATAAGGGCTCAGTAAGGCAGAAGCAGCTAATCCTCCCGCCAAGCCCAAGGGAAAGCCGTAGCCAAATGGCCCGAAGCCATATCCAAATCCGAATGGTCTTCCAAAGCCAAAGCCGAACGGACGGCCGAAGCCTCCAAAGCCAAATCCCGGCCTTCCAAAGCCAAACCCTGGTCTTCCAAAGCCGCCAAAGCCAAATGGCCGCCTCATATCTTCATATAAATTAATTTGTTCACTCATCACATAACCTCCAAAACTCTTTCTGTATAATCCTGCCTACTGTAAACTATGCAGTCGGATTGTCCAGAGAGTTAGGCGGAAGCCCTGTTTCTTGTTAGACCTCAAAATTTTCTATGAATGTAGCGAGTGTTCTTGCCATGACTCCTGTCGCACCAGATGGTCCAAGACGGCTTTCTTTGTTCGTAACCGAAGTACCTGCAATATCCAAGTGGACCCACGGAGTATCTTCAGCAAACTCTTTCAAGAAAGCCGCAGCCATAATCGCATGTCCCTCTCTTCCAGGAGAATTACTCAGATCTGCCATTTTGCTGCTTTTTACACGTTTTGTATCTTTTTCTGTAATCGGCAGCTGCCAGATTGGCTCCCCGCATTCCTTAGATGCCGCTGTCACTTGTTCATAAAGGGCGTCATTATTCGTCGTTGCACCCGTCATATCATTTCCTAATGCAACAATTACTCCCCCGGTCAGAGTCGCAACATCAACTAAATGGGTCGCTCCATGATGTTTGGCATATGTGATGGCATCTGCAAGGACAAGCCTTCCTTCGGCATCGGTATTTAACACTTCAATTGTTTTTCCGCTCATGGAAATGATGACATCGTCCGGCTTGAAGGCAGTTGCTGAAATGACATTGTCTGTAGAAGGAATAACCGCCACTACGTTTTGCTCAGGCTTTAGCTCGCCGATAATTTCCATCGCTCCAAGCACGGCAGCAGCGCCTCCCATATCCGTTTTCATTCCGACAATTCCTGATTTCGTTTTAATGGAATATCCGCCTGTATCAAAGGTGATTCCTTTGCCTACAAGGCCAATTGTTTCCGTACTGTTCTCATTTCCATTGTATTTCAGCGTAATCATTTTAGGAGGCTCAGCGGAACCTTGGTTTACAGCAAGCATCGCGCCCATACCAAGCTTCTGCATCTCTTCTTTTTCAAGAATTTCGCACTCGAAGCCATATCGATCGGCAAGCATTTTCGCATGTTCTGCAAGCTCATTTGCCTTTAGAATGTTCGACGGCATATTCACAAGCGTCCTCGCTGAATTTGTGCCTCTCCCATGTGCAGCTCCAACAATTAAAGCAGCTTTTATCTCGGAAGCATCTTCTTTCGTCAAAACCGTTAGCTCTTCAATCTTTTTTTCTGGTTCATTTGATTTATGCTTATAATCTTTAATTTTATAGGAAGCGAGCTCGAGTGCCTCAGCCAATGCGTGTGCTGCTTCCAATCCGTTCAGGTGTTCAGAAGTAAAAGAGTCCAAATCAATGACTGCCTCTGTTTTCCGGTCAGCAAGAAGACGTTTCACGATATTGCCGAATGCTTCTCTTGCTGCTTCGAAACCCCATTCCTTTTCCCTTCCCAGCCCGGAAATGTAAATTCTTTTTATTTGCGTTTTTCCTAATGGAAAAATTTTCGCAACGGCCATGGAGTCCGCACTAATATCCCCTTCTTTTAGCAATGCCGTCACATGCCCTTCAAGGCTCTCATCTATAGCTGCAAGTGTGCCCTGCAAAGACTGTGTCTTTTTAAATAATCCTGTAATCAGGGTTTCTTCATTTCCAGTAAGCGTATCCATTACTTTGAACATGTCACATTCCTCCATCACGTGTTTTTAATCGGTCTATTCAAGGTATAGAATGAGCAAGGGGAGTCTGGGCAGCTCCTTAGTCATTTCATAAGGTACCTTATCCGGGACCTGTGGTATAATAAGTAAACAATTTTCCATGAACTGACTTACTTTTTCCAAATCAATGCCCCAGTAAATCGGGCGGTAGGACTGTATGTACTGCCTGCCAGCGCGCATCATGGCTCTTGACCCTTTTAAGTTGCCGTAGCTGTAATGATAAAGGGCAACAGACATTTGAAGCAAACCCTTTAAAAATAGGTTGGACTTGTCTGTCAGCCACATTTCCTCCAGGAGGTCGTGGCACGTATAGAAATCGCCTTCATTAAAATGGATGAAAAACTGGTAGTATTCCTCCGGATAACCATCCATAAAGCGGTCCCCCTTCGCCTGTTATCTTTATTTTATCAGAAGGGGGGAATTTAAACACAATCAAGTGCTGATACATATGGAAGGCAGGAGAATCCATTATGGATATATTTTATAATTTCCCTTTAATAGCTGCTCTGACTGCAATATTTTTCGCTCAGGTTGTGAAAGTACCCATTCATTTTATTGCCATTAGAAAATGGGATTGGTCACTCGTAACCAGTACAGGCGGTATGCCCAGCTCCCATTCAGCAGCCGTAACTGCCCTGACAACAGCCGTGGCACTCGAAGAAGGTCTCGGTTCCACCCTATTTGCCGTGTCGGCAATATTTGCAGTTATCACCATGTTTGATGCAACGGGAGTTCGCCGCCATGCGGGTGAACAAGCCACTGTTCTTAATAAACTGGTCATTGATTTTAACCGTTTTATGAAAGAAGCGAAAGATTGGCAGCAAAATCAGGAACAGGAAAAACAAAAGAGGCTAAAGGAATTACTAGGCCATCAGCCAATTGAAGTTTTTTTCGGCGGGATTACTGGAATTCTGCTTACCCTGTTAATGCATTACCTCTTTTTCCAACTATAGGGCATGAGGTGAACCAGATGAAAATTGTTTCGATTTGCCCCAGCAATACCGAGCTTACCGTCTGCCTGGGATTGGCGGACCAATTAGTAGGACTCGACGATTTTTCGGATTGGCCGGAGGAAATTAAACACCTGCCAAGACTCGGTCCCGATTTGTCGATACGGATGGATGATCTCGAAAAATGCGAGCCCGACTTAGTGCTCGCTTCCCTCAGTGTCCCGGGCATGGAGAAAAATATTGAAGAACTCGAACGGAGAAATCTTCCGTATATGGTATTTGACCCGCAATCCTTTGAAGATTTAAACGACGATCTGATGAGATTAGGGGAAAGAACTGGCTGCCTTGATAAGGCACAGGAAAAAACGAAGGTGCTCCGCTCGATTGTAAAGCAATTTGAAATTAAGTCACTGGAGCTTTCCTCTAAACCCTCCGTCTATTTTGAGTGGTGGCCAAAGCCGATTTTCACTCCTGGAGGAACAAACTGGCTGACTGAGATGAGCTGTCTTGCGGGCGGAGAAAACATTTTCAGTCAAACCGAAATCCCCAGCATTCAAACGGACTGGGAGGATATTTTAACAAAGGACCCCGATTATTTCTTCCTGGTCTGGGTCGGAGTGAAAGAATCAAAAATGAAAATTGAGCATGTTCAAAAAAGGACTCGGTCATCCGAATTATCAGCTCTGCGCAACGGCAGAGTAATTATGCTGCAGGAAGCGCTTTTTTGCAGGCCATCTCCAAGACTGTATGAAGGACTGGCCAACCTTGCTGCTATCCTGCATCCAGACCATTTTAAGGACGAAATCTCCCTTATTCGGAATTCTTCAATCTATTCAGGAAGGAAAATTCTTTGAAATTAAATGCAAATTATAGCCAAATGGTAAAGGCAGCTGGAGAAGATCCCAGCTGCCTTTTTCGCCTTAATATCCAGTTTTCGGTTTAGTGTATTGCTGTCTGAATGCTTGCAGGGATTCACTTTCATTCAGCTTTGCCAGTTCCTTTTCCGTAAAGCTGCCGTCCCCTTTTTTAACAACATAAACCTCAAGTTCTTTTTTGCCCCAATTTTTATAAACATCAGCGACTGTATTAAAATACAAGTCCAGCCTGTCACCTTTAATGGCTGCACCTTTATCCGCCACAACGCCATATCCATAATCAGGGATAAAAAGCACCGTCCCAATCGGAAATACAGTTAAATCTGCAGCGATCGTAGAAAACAAATCCCGCTTCACCTTAACACCGGAATAAGTAATTCCATATTCAGGATGACCGGGATTTTTACCTGTCGACTCAAATCCCGCCGTATAGCCGGTAGCAAGAACCTTATGCTTCGGATACTTCTCCCAATCAAAAGCCGTCTCCAAGGAATCCTTCTTACTCACCGCTGAATTTGAAGAAGTTAGTGCCGCCAAATGGTGATCTGATGGCAAAAACTTCATAGCAAGTCCAAAGAAACGCAGAGATCCGTCTTTTTCATTTTGATATGTATACGTATTATATAAATCTTGGGTCAGTTCTCTCGCTTTAACGCCTGAGACACCCTCAAACGTTGCAGCCAATGCTCCTGCAAAAAGCATGGCCATAACAAAACGCCTCGACCATATTCCAAGCTTTCTCATTCTCTTACTCTCACTCCCCTCACTAGACTATTTGTTCCCGTCCGGAAACAAAAATATTCTTCATGAGGGAAATTGAAAAATTTGTAACAAAAGGATATGTTACTGAATTGATTTCCACACCCTAATGGCTGCATGATTGCGAGTCAGAACAAATAAAAAAACCTCCGAACAATCGGAAGCCTCAGAACATTTGATATCCTCTTTTTCTTAACGTCTGGATAACCAGTCCAGAACAAATTGCACCTGCAAGACCGCTTATTAAAATGGTGACATCTACTCCCTGAAGAGAAACTACTTTATGAAGCAGGGCGGGAAAAGACTCTCCCGGTGCTGTGAAATAAGAGGCTGCAGCTGTATCATCAATAATTAAAATGCATACAACCGGATAAATAATGGCCATGATCCAAGACATTCTAAGCAGCATGTTCAATAAAAAGCCGATTCCAAAGAACAATACAAAGAACAATACGATTGAAATGATAAATACCGGCAATATCATACCTAAAACACCTCCAATACACCAATTTCAGTGTACTGAAAGCGCATTAGATACGTCAATATGAATTTCCCTGAATTTTCTATATTTCAAGACTTTTTTCCAGTTCCATTGCAAAAATCGCAGGTTTCTGTACCGCCTAGCAGCAACTGAAAATATCCCTTACCTGAGCAATATGGACACTCTCTCTTTTCAGCCTTCAATGCAGCCATCTCTAATCTCCCCTTTACGATCTATTGTTAATTAAGATAGCAGGTATCTTGTCAACAATAAAGTCAGATAAGATGACAAAAGAGCTAATGAAAGCGAATACATCAAGTCCGCACTCCTGTTTTCTTTAATTTTCTTATTTTTTTGAAAATTATAAAAATAAGTTATACGCGGAGTACTGGAATTGCTCTCCAGGATCCAGCTGATCAAATAACTCCAGTTTAGGATGAATATCTTTTTCTGCCAGAGCTGTAATCAGCAAAGACGCATCCGGATCCGTTTTCAGCTGCTCGTAAGGAATAAATGCTGCCTCAAAGAGCTCATCTTCCTGGATGCGGATCACATTGCTTGCTGCCCGCAGTTTAAAGATAATCATGTTGTCACTGACCTGTCCTTTAATAACGCCGGATCTTACCCCAACAATTCCATCGATGACCGCCTTAACCCCTGTTTCCTCATAAATCTCTCTGATTACAGCCTGATCAATCGTTTCATTTCCATCCACAAATCCTGCCGGCAAGGACCACTTCCCCATCAAACCGCCGTATTTCTTTTTTACAACAAGCCACCTGTTCGATTCATCAGTAACGATACCTGCAGCAGCCAGCCAAACATTTCCCCGTTTACTTGTCATGATGCCACTCCTCTTTCTGTCATTCCATCATATGGTATATGCCATTTATTATGTACCCAAAAATAATAAAAGGCAAAAGCTATAAGCTTTTGCCTTTCCTTACTTATTAAAAGAACTTGAATTTTCCTTTTTTCATGACCATACCAGGTCCGCCCACCATGTATAGCGCACGGTTGTCGATCATCTTCTTCATGAACGATGCTTTCGTTCCAACAAGCTTCTTGCCGAAAACGGTTCCTACTGCATCATCTTCACCAAGGGAAGCAACTGTACCTTTAATGTCAGCTTTAAAGCCTTCCATTTCTCCCTGGCCTTTAATTAATACGGATAGGTTTTTCGCACAAGTTTCACCCTGCTGCATCGCAATTTGTGCAGTTGGAGGGTATGGACGATTGATTTCTTCATTGATAATCAATGAGCAATCTCCAATGATGAATACATCTTTGTGGCCAGGTGCAAGAAGATCAGGAGTAACTTTAACGCGTCCGCGCATGTTCTCGAATCCAGCTTCTTCTACAACACTGTTTCCGCGAACTCCTGCAGCCCATACAACTGTACCAGCTTTGATTTCTTCCATATGATCATCTTTAGCAACGACGATTCCATCTTCCGTACATTCTTTAATAGCTGTACCGATTTTGAATTCTACACCTTTGCGCTCAAGATGATTAACTGCATACTCAACAAGTTCCGGATCAAATCCTGGAAGAGCCGTCGGAGCAGCTTCCACACAGATGATGCGGACTTTCTTAGGATCAATATCATATTCGCGGCAAAGCTTTGGAACACGGTTGGAAAGTTCTCCAAGGAACTCGATACCTGTGAATCCTGCTCCCCCAACAACAATTGTTAAACGGTCATCCTGTTTTACTTCTTCAGTCTGATACGTTGCGAACTGAAGTTCAATATGCTCACGCAATTGGCGGGCAGCATTAATGTTTGTAATTCCGAAAGCATATTCCTTCAAACCTTGAATTCCGAAAGTTTCAGGCTGAGAACCCAGTGAAACAACCAGATAGTCGTAATCAAGCTCGCCTTTTTCAAGAACAATTTTCTTCTCTTCCGGTTTGATCGCAGTTACTGTATCCTGCACGAAGTTCACACGGCTGCTGATTACTTCTTTGATTTGGTAACGGCATTTATCGTGATGAAGCGTACCTGCTGAAGCTTCATGCAGCCATGTTGTTTCATAATGGTAATCGTTTTTGTTAACAAGCGTAATATCCGCATCATTAACACCTACTAATTTTGAAAGACGGTTAACCGTAATTAAACCACCATAACCTGCACCTAAAACCACTACTTTTGGTTTATTCAAGACAAATCACATCACCTTTACTAAATTTGTGGGAATAAGAGAACTGAAAATAATACCTTCGTATATTTTCCGCTTCTTTTCACCATTTTATTTTGTTTTTTGCCAAAAACTTTGTGAAATACTTCACTATATAGTACACAAAAAAATAATCCACCATTTAAAGAATGGTTCACAAAAAATTAACAATTATGCCTATTACCAATATTAATCCTTTGTGAAATGTTTTTCAAGTTCTAATTAACCCAAATCATCAGTTGCGAAAATTCCGAAAATAAGGTAGGATACTTACTTAAATTGCACTCTATTCGCCATTCGATTATGAAAGAAAAGGCTGCAATCTCTAGATTAGGAAAAACTTACCAGATTTTTTTGGAAGATGAGCTTCCCAAAAAAATATGGTATGATATAAGTAAGAATAGTTATCAATTAGGGGGTTGCATTGTGAAAGAAGATACAAAGGTTTACGACATTACCATCATTGGCGGAGGACCCGTCGGCTTGTTCACAGCATTTTATGGAGGAATGAGACAAACAAGCGTTAAAATCATCGAAAGTCTTCCTCAGCTTGGCGGACAGCTTTCTGCCCTTTATCCTGAAAAATACATATATGATGTAGCTGGTTTTCCAAAAGTCCGTGCGCAGGAACTTATCAACAATTTAAAAGAGCAAATGGCTATGTTCAACCCTGCCGTTGCCTTGGATCAGGCAGTGGAAGAAGTCGAAAAACAAGCGGACGGCGTCTTTAAGCTGACCACCAACTCTGAAATCCACTATACAAAAACCATCATCATCACCGCTGGAAACGGAGCATTCCAGCCGCGCCGCCTTGAACTTGAAAATGCTCCGCAATACGAAGGCAAAAACATGCACTACTTCATCGATGATCTTAAGTCCTTTGCCGGCAAACGCGTCATGATCTGCGGCGGCGGAGATTCAGCTCTTGACTGGGCCCTTATGCTTGAACCAATCGCGGAAAAAGTCACACTTGTCCACCGCCGCGACAAATTCCGTGCCCACGAGCACAGCGTAGAACAGCTGATGAACTCCAAGGTCGAAGTCATGACTCCATTTATTCCTGAGGAAATTATCGGTGAAGACCGCATTGAACAAGTCGTCCTTCAGGAAGTAAAAGGCGAGCGCAAAGAAGTCATTGAGATTGATGACCTCATTGTCAACTTCGGATTCGTTTCCTCGCTTGGTCCAATTAAAAACTGGGATCTGAACATCGAAAAGAATAATATTCTTGTGAACTCAAAAATGGAAACAAACATCGAAGGCATCTACGCAGCAGGAGATATTTGTACGTACGAAGGAAAAGTGAAGCTCATCGCCAGCGGTTTTGGTGAAGCACCAACTGCTGTCAACAACGCAAAAGCATACATTGATCCAAAAGCGCGCGTTCAGCCGCTTCATAGTACTAGTTTGTTTGAGAAATAATGTAATACCGCCCTCCTTTGAAGGGGCGGTTTTTTTTATGCGATTTTTGGGTGTGAAAATGGTGTGGGAGTTTTTGATGTTTGTCTGACTATTTTGTCTGACAAATCCCCTGACTTCCAGTTTGTCTGACGATTTTGTCTGACAAACCCCTGTATTTCCGGTTTGTCTGACTATTTTGTCTGACAAACCCCCTGATTTCAAGTTTGTCTGACTATTTTGTCTGACAAACTCCTGTATTTCCGGTTTGTCTGACTATTTTGTCTGACAAACACCCTGATTTCCAGTTTGTCTGACGATTTTGTCTGACAAACCCCTGTATTTCCGGTTTGTCTGACTATTTTGTCTGACAAACCCCTGTATTTCCAGTTTGTCTGACGATTTTGTCTGACAAACTCCTGTATTTCCGGTTTGTCTGACTATTTTGTCTGACAAATCCCCTGATTTCCAGTTTGTCTGACGATTTTGTCTGACAACCCCCCTGTATTTCCGGTTTGTCTTGCAATCCTATAATTCCTGACTCCCCCTCATCTCCTAATAATTTTACCGGCAGCAAAAATTGTTGAAGGAGTTGGAATGTTTTTGCAGAATAGAGTAATTAAATAAATAGAAAGGCGGAACTATATGCAAAGTCCTAGAAAGTGGAGCCAGAATCCTGGTGGAATGTATCATATAACGGCTAGAGCTATTAGAAGGTGGACGTTATTTGAAGATTATCGTGACAAAGACCGCTATCTCCTTATTCTCCAAGAAACCCAGCTCAAATACCCCTTTAAACTGCACGCCTTTTGCTTAATGAAAAATCATGTTCACCTGCTTATCGAAGTATTGGATCATCAGCCAAGTATTTTTATGAAAGAAATTAACTATCGATACGCCAGATACTTTAACTCGAGACATAACTTCAAAGGCCATCTATTCGAAGGCAGATTCTACGCTGATCCCATTACGACTATCTCCAAATTCCTCAACACAACCCGCTATATCCATTTAAACCCCTACAAAGCCATGGCCGTCCAGCAGGCGGAAAACTACAAATGGAGCAGTTATCCTTATTTGGTCAAGAGCCTTGAATGCGCGATCCTCTATAAAGACAAAACTCTAAGTCACTTTCCCCATCCTTCAGAAGAAAACTATAAGCATTTCGTTGAAGAATTAAAATGGAGTGAGAAAGAGGAAGGAAACGAAAAAAAGGTCCTGAATTAGGACCTTCATTCTTACCTCAGCACTCTTCCGGAGTACCCTTATTCGTTGCTGTCACAAACGATGATCCGCAGCCGCATGATGCGATGGCGTTCGGATTATCGATGGTGAAGCCCCCGCCCATCAAGGATTGTTTGAAATCGATGATGGTGCCTTTTAGTGCCGGTGCACTTTCTTTATCGATTAGGACGGGGATGCCGAAGAATTCGAGTTCGACGTCGCCTTCTTGTTTTTCGTGGTCAAATCCCATTCCGTAGGAGAGTCCGCTGCAGCCGCCGCCTTTAATTCCAACGCGGAGGAAGGCATTTTCTTCTTCGTGTTCTTTCATCATGTCTTTTATTTGAAAGGATGCTGCTTCTGTAATTGTAATTATTTCAGCCATGTGATCACTCCTTTTTATAAATGGCTATAGGTTAAGTATACATGGTGAGGTGGTCAGACTCAAATTCTTGAGCTAGCGGATATGGTACGTTCCTTCAGCGATGACTTCTGCGGGGCCGGTCATTAGGACGTTTCCTTGTTCGGTCCAGTTAATAATCAAATCTCCGCCTGCCAGGTGGACGGTGATGTCTTCACCTCTTGGGGATTTTCCATTCAGTACAGATGCGACGGCAGCGGCGCATGCTCCAGTTCCGCATGCCTGGGTGATGCCGGATCCTCTTTCCCATACCCGGAAGTTCAGTTCATTTTGGTTCACGACTTCGATAAATTCGACGTTGATTCCGTTATGGAATCTCGGATCTTTTTCAACGGATGGGCCGAGTGTTGTCAGTGGTGCTGTTTGGATATCATCTATATAAAAAATAATATGTGGATTTCCCATTGATAGTGCGGTAATTTCATAAGCTTCTCCCTGGAAGATCATGTTTTCGGCTATCGCGGTTTCTTCAGGGGCTCCATCCATTGGTATGTCTTTTTTCTGAAGTCTTGGATTTCCCATATCCACGGTTACTGCTTGGACCTGATCGCCGCTGAGATGAATTTTAGCTTCTACTAAGCCTGAGAGTGTTTCAATTTTAAAGACAGTTTCAGCTGCAAGCTTGTGTTCATAGGCGTATTTTGCGACGCATCTTAATCCGTTTCCGCAGTTTAGGGCCTCTGAGCCATCATTATTAAATATGCGCATTTTGACTGGAGCCTGTTCGGATGGGCAGATGAGGATCATTCCATCTGATCCTATTCCTGTGTATGGATTGGCGACTTCTCTTGCAAGCCGGGGAAGGTCTGATTCATTCAGGTTTTCTTCAAACATGTTGACATAGATATAATTGTTGCCGAGGCCATGCATTTTTGTAAATTGAAAGGTCTCCATTTTCCGTCCTCCAAAAAAATGATTTCTATAAGTATAAAGTTTGCGGAGGCGGTCTACAATAGGAATATCCCCCGTTTGAATAGAACGATAAGAACTCCTTGCGACTTTAGTAAGGAGTTTTTATTTTTTCTGTTTAGCTGGATTATACATGTTTCAGGTTTTCGCTGTCTTTTTATGGTATAATAGAACTACTTTATTGAATTCGAAAGGAGAATAAGAATGGGAAATGCTCATTTGTATGACAAAAATACTACTTGTGTTCTATGCGATTTTTCCTTCAAAACTAAAAAACTCCGTTCTTCATTCATCCGTATTGAGTTCAACGATTCGGATTTTTACTCTAAATACAAATCAGAAAGCTGCAACCCGCTTCTATACTATGTATCGGTGTGCCCGAATTGCGGATTTTCATTTTCTGATGAGTTTTCTCCTCAATTATCCGTTCCAGCCAAAAAGCATCTAACTGAGCATGTATGGAATCACTGGGCAAAGCATGATTATTGCCAGGAAAGGTCGATGCAGGGTGCCCTTTCAGCTTATAAGCTTGCGATTTACTGCGCTGATCTTAAGCATGAAAAACATTCGGTGAAAGCCGGTTTGCTTCACCGTCTCGCCTGGATGTACCGTTCGGAGGGCACTGAGGATCAGGAAATGCGTTTTTTGGAGCTTGCTCTTAAGGAGTACATTCAATCTTATATGATGGAAGATTATGCAGGCACGAAAATGACGGAAATGAGAGTGCTCTATTTAATCGGCGAGCTGAGCAGAAGAATCGGGAAGGAAACTCAAGCGGTAAGGTACTTTTCCCGTATAATCGAAAACCAGAGCCAGACGCTTGAAAAAGGTTTGGTTGAAATGGCTAAGGACAGGTGGCAGGAAATGAGAGAGGCCAGAGCTCTTGTCCAATAGTTTATAGAAAAGGATGGCCTCGGGAGGCCATCCTTTTTATATTAGAACATCGGATTCTCTTCCAGATGCTGATAGATATTTTCAAGGAGCTGGTCGGCGGTTTCGCCAGTTACGGCTTCACCGTTTACAAGGGCATACATGGATTCGAAGCATTTGCCGCAATATCCAAGACAGCCGTATTCCACGATATCTAAGTTTGGATCCTTTTCAAGCGTTTCAAGTGCCCGCTGTGATCCGTTTGCCAAATTGCTTATGCAAAATTCAATTATCGGCTTCATGCTATCACCTCTCTAATTCTTTCTTATCCTACCCTGTTTCGATAAAAATCGTCAATGTTTATTGGATAGAGGCTTCCAAAAGCTCTGTCCACTTTGATACAATTAACTTAACACATTTACGTAATAAGGTTGTACTATTCAGCACTTTTACATAGTAAGTGGATATTTTGCCGGGGTATATTGTGATTTTGCAGCAAATTCGATATACTATTTAGTGGCATTTTGAAAAGGTTTTCTTTAATTTTATCAGTTTAGAATACTATTTTTTTATTAATTCCCATGGGGAGAAGGGGAAATCCGCATATGAAAAATCTAGTAATTCTTGGCGGCGGGTATGGGGGAATGAGAATTCTTCAAAGACTGCTTCCAAATAACCTTCCAAATGATGTTCAAATCACCCTGGTTGATAAAAATCCCTATCACTGCCTGAAAACGGAATACTACGCGCTGGCAGCCGGAACTATTTCTGATCACCACATCCGGGTGGATTTTCCAGAGCATGAAAACCTGACTCATAAATACGGGGAAGTTGCTTCCATTGACCGAAAAGAAAAAGAAATTGTGTTCACGAATGGAGAAACGCTAGGCTATGATGATCTTGTAGTGGGTCTTGGCTGTGAGGATAAATACCATGCTGTACCAGGAGCACAGGAATATTCATACAGCATTCAAACGATTGATCAGTCACGCAAGACGTATCGGAAGGTTAATGACCTGCCTGCAGGTGCAATCGTTTCCATAGTAGGCGCAGGTTTGAGCGGTGTTGAATTGGCAAGTGAACTTCGCGAGAGCCGTAAAGATTTAAAGATTAAATTGTTTGATCGGGGAGCAACAATCCTCTCTATGTTCCCGGAAAGACTCAGCCGCTATGTACAGGGCTGGTTTGAGGATCATGGAGTTGAAATTATTAATGGCGCAAATATTACGAAGGTCGAGCCGAATGTTGTTTACAATCATAATGAACCTGTTCAAAGTGATGTCATTGTGTGGACAGCCGGAATTCAGCCTAGTAAAATTGTTCGCGAGATGGATGTTGAAAAGGATACACAAGGCCGTGTCGTGCTGACTCCTCAGCATTACATTCCGAATGATAAGAGCGTATTTGTGGTGGGAGATTGCGCTTCCCTTCCTTATGCACCAAGCGCCCAGCTTGCCGAAGCACAGGCTGAACAGATTGTTATTGTTTTACTGAAACGCTGGAAAAACGAACCGGAACCTGAATCATTCCCGCAATTTAAACTTAAAGGGATTCTAGGATCGCTCGGTAAAAAGCATGGCTTTGGACTACTTAACGAAAAGCCGCTTATGGGCCGGGTTCCGCGCTTGCTAAAATCAGGGATTTTGTGGATGTACAAGTTTCATAGAGGTTGATTGGTCATGGCGGAGGATACATTCCGCCTTTTTTTTGCTTTGTAAAAAAAGAACTGGGGTTAATGGAGGGGTAAAGTTGAGCATTCCGGTTATAAAAGAATACGCAGATGAGTTTCAGAATGAAATAACAGAGTTAATCCTAACGATTCAACAGGATGAATACCAAGTTGCCATTACAAAGGATGAGCAGCCTGATTTACTTAATATCAAAGAATTTTACCAGACAGGTAATGGGAACTTTTGGGTAGCTGTTTATGAGGGTGAAGCAGTCGGTACGATAAGCCTGCTTGATATAGGCAGCCAGCAATTGGCATTAAGAAAGATGTTTGTGAAGAAAGAATACAGAGGTCCAGTATTTCAGACAGCAAGTCTATTGCTGAATACTGCTTTAGATTGGGCCAAAGAAAAGTCAATATCAGCAATATTTCTTGGAACAACTCCACAATTTATAGCTGCTCATAGATTTTACGAGAAAAATGGATTTATCAGTATAGAGCTTGAGCAATTGCCCGCAAGTTTTCCTGTGTTACAGGTGGACAAGAAGTTCTATACCTATTTTGTATAGGTACAAAGGAATTCCGTGTTTGTTTATTTTTAGGCTATGTTAAAGCTTTATGTTAATTTTTAAACACTTGTTGATTGAAGCGGAAGGCGTGAGACTCCGTGCTGAGAGCAGCGGGACAGGTGAGACCCCGCAGCGGCGAAGCCGGGAGGAGGCTCACCGCCCGCCCAAGGATAAGCGAACGCCTGCTAGCTGCAATCAACAGCCTAGTATAGCAGAGCTTTTCAAATTCAGGATCCCTCTTAAAAATCGCAAAAAAAAAGCACTCTCATCAGAGTACTTCCCCAAACTAACGATTCATTTCACAAGGAAGTACCGGTTACGCAGTAATCCATGAATACTTCATCATTGCCTTGCTAACTGCTTTTGATTTTGATGGGTCGGCTGAACTGGTATGGAAAACTCCATTCTGATCTGTAACGTACACTTTGTATTGCAGCTTTCCTTTTCCGTCTTTCTCAAGTTGAATATCAATCATGCACTTGGTTTGATTGATTTCATATTCATATGTGTGATTTCAGATGACTGTATGGTTTTTCAGTGCGTTCATTTTATTATTCATGATATAGCCTCCTTTTTGAAAACTATACCATAAAATAGGTCATTTTACTTAATTAATTTTGAAAATTAAGGTGCTGAAATGGTCGAATACTCCCGAATCCTTACCAAACTTTATGCTCCCTTTACGAGACCGAGTTTTTCAAGCTCTTCACAAATTGTTTTAAGCCGGGGATTGCCCTCTCCAACCACATTGCCGTTAATGACGACGAGGGGATAAAAGTATTCATCGTTTTGAATTTTTTCGGCTATTTCTTTTTTTTTACCTTCAAGATCGGGGTTATGGATGTCTATATAGGAGACTTCAATGAATTGATTTGGGTATTTTCTTGAGAGTGCCGCACTAAGCCACTCTTGTGTCTCTTTTGATGAAGGCATGTTTACACAGCTTGGACATAATACTTCTGCACCATATACTTCGATGTTCATGGTTTTCCCCCTCCGCGGTCAATGCTTTTCTTCATTGTATTCGATTTGCGCGCTTTTTGCATATGTTTTTAACAGGCATCATTTGTCCGTAGGTTTCTCGAAAAAAATGTGATACAATAGGAGAAAATATGGAGATTTCCGAGTCTCGGCATTCGATTTTTTTAACATGCCGGAATATAATAGTGGCAGGAAGGAGACGATAGCTATGGAAGAAAATCAAAGAGAACAAGTACAGGAAGTACTCGATAAATTGCGTCCGTTTTTGCTTCGCGATGGCGGAGACTGTGAACTGGTGGATATTGAAGATGGAATTGTAAAACTTCGTCTTTTGGGAGCTTGCGGAAGCTGCCCAAGTTCAACGATTACACTGAAGGCTGGTATAGAGCGTGCATTGCTTGAAGAAGTACCGGGTGTAGTGGAAGTTGAGCAAGTATTTTAATGAATGAGAAGAAGCCTCCGGTTTTTACCGGGGGCTTCTTTTTTTACACATGCTCATTAAACCATGCAGTGATCGCGTTCAGCCGCTCTACCCTCAGCAAAGGATGGCCGCTTCGGGATAGCTCGTGATTTTGTTCAGGAAAACGAATGAATTTTACATTTTTGCCTTTTCTCTTCAGAAGGATATAAAGCTGTTCTGCCTGCTCGATTGGACACCTGTAGTCCTTTTCGCTGTGAAGGATGAGAAGGGGCGTGTCGATTTCATCGGCATATTTCAGCGGAGAGTGGTCCCAAAGCTTCATGGCATCACCTGGCATAGTTCCGCCTACTTCCCATTCTGTGAAGAACGTGCCGATATCGCTCACTCCGTAAAAGCTGAGCCAGTTGCTGATGGATCGCTGGGTGACGGCTGCTTTAAAGCGGTTTGTATGGCCCACAATCCAGTTCGTCATAAATCCTCCGTAGCTTCCGCCTGTTACACCCAGTCTTTCCTGGTCAATAAAAGAAAACTCCTCAAGGGCCGCATCGACTGCCGTCATTAAATCCTTGTAATCACTGCCTCCGTAATCGCCCCGGTTTAAATTCACAAAATCCTGGCCATATCCATGGCTTCCGCGCGGGTTTACGTAAAGAATGGTGTAGCCCTGTGAAGCGAGGACCTGAAATTCGTGAAAATAAGTGTTGGCATACATCATATGAGGTCCTCCGTGAATCTGCAGAATCAGCGGGTATTTTTTCCCCTCTTCCATTACCGCAGGCTTCATGAGCCATCCATGAATGCCCCATCCATCTTCCGCTTCTGCTTCAAACGCTTGTGGAGCTGAAATTAAGGCAGCCTCCAGCCATTGCTGGTTCAGATGGGTAAGCTTCACAATTTCTCCTGTTCGAAAGTCCGCTTCAAACAGCTCGGATGGAGAAATGGGTGTACTGATTGAAAGCACGCCCCAGTGCTCTGAAGGGTGCATTGCAAGCCCGTTAACATGCTCTTCTTCCACTCGGACTGGATACATCAATCCTTCAATCGAACCGTAATAGACTCCCGTGCTGCCCCGATCTGTTACGATCAGATAAAATCCTTGGGAATCTGCTGTCCATTGAACATCCGGAGAAACCGCTCCATATAAGGAGTCACTTACAGCAGCATCCCCTGCGTACATATCCCATTCACCCGTCAGGCATTGCAGCGTTTCATGTTCCGTATTGTAGAGCCAAAGCTTTTGAAGGGTAGCACCTTTATATTCCTTCTCATGCCCGAAAAACGCCAGGCAGCGGCCATCAGGAGAAAATTGAGGTTTGGAGAAAAACCCTCTTCCTCCCGTTATGTTTTTGTCCGCTCCCGTCTTTAAATTCTTAATATGTATATCCGAAACAAGTCCTGTACCTGGAATTTCGGGTGGTGTATGGACGTATGCAAGCTGTCCGGCTGACACAGAAGGACTTTCTGCATCTCCTTCGCAGCTTACCAATTCTCTTGTTTCCCCTGTGCTCAGATCAAGTTGAAATAATCTGCTTTTTCTACCCCGGATAAATCCATCCCGGTCAGATTTGTAGCGGATCTGCGTCACTTCAAGTGGCACAGGGTGCTCCGGTTTCTTTTTTGGATTTTCATAGGAATCGTTTTCCGGTAAATAGGTAAGAAATAGAAGGCGGTCCTCTTCAATCCATAACGGATTCGATACGCCGTGACTGGAAAAAGTAAGCTGTCTGCCTTCCCCGCCGCCTGCTTTCATCACATAAGCTTGAGGAGTTCCTGAACGGTCTGATATAAACGCAAGATTTCCCCCTGGTGACCAGCGCGGAGAATGATTTTTATTTTCGCCAAATGTCCATTGCTCCATTGCTTGAGTGTGCCTGTTGATTACATGCAAATGGGACTGATAGGTATGTGTTTTTTCTAGAATGGATGATACCGTATAGACGATTTGGCTGCCGTCCGGCGAGATACGCGGATCAGCAGGGGTCTTTATTTTATATAAATCCTCTGATGTTATTTTTCGATCGGTCATTATGCGCACTCCTCCTTATTGCCATTATACTTGCTTCGGCAAATTACATGTTAGTTTTATGGCACCGCTAAAAAGACACGCAGGATTCAGCGTGTCTTTTTATCATACGTTTCCCGAATGGTTATAGCTTGAAAAGCGTTCGACCGTACTGCCCTCCGAAGGAACAAACAGGAGGTCTGCATGACAGTCAGGAAATTGCCTGCGAAGCAGATCTGCAAGCCTTTGACCTTCTCCCTTTTTCGCAAAACTGATCACTGCGGGGCCGGCTCCGCTTAGTGCTGTGCCATAGGCGCCGGCTTTTTTGGCAGCAGCTGCAACAAGTTCTAATTCAGGTGTCAGCGTTCCTCTGTATGGCTGGTGAAACAGATCCTTCTCCATCATCTTTCCTGCAAGCTTCCAGTTGCCTGTCATGAGAGCAGCGACGAGCAGATTTCCGACAGCTCCCGCTTCCACTGCTGATTTAAATGGCAAGGCTGCCGGGAGTACGTCTCTTGCATCCTTTGTAAAAACCTTGTATGACGGAACGACGACCACTGGGTCCATTTGGAAATCAGGCAAGTGAACGATGCTCGTTTCATCTTTTTGGTGGAGTCCGATGACCATTCCGCCATACACGGATGCCCCTGCATTGTCCGGATGTTCTTCCTCAAGACTTGCAAGCCTCGCCTTCTCTTCAAGAGTAAGAGCGAGCCCGCATAATGCATCTGCAAGCTCCACTCCTGCAACGATGGCAGCAGCACTGCTTCCGAGCCCTCTGGCTACAGGAATATCACTCCATACCTTAACATGACAGGCGGGCATCCTGCTCCCATACTCAGAAGCGGTCCGCTCCGCTACCTGATAAATAAGGTTTTCCTTTCCCTCAGGCAACCCGGAAGTTTCAGGACTTTCTGCTTCAAAAAACCATGAATCTGATAAAGAAACAGTCAAAATCAAATATTTGCTGAGCGCAAGTCCGATGGAGTCAAAGCCCGGCCCAAGGTTCGCTGTGCTGCCGGGTACTTTAATTTTAAGCATCTCTCCTTCTTTCATACCGGCTGTACTCCTTTAAGACGCTCTAAAATACTCTCTTCCTCATTCGGGAGAAGAATTGGTTTAATTTCATTATAATCAATGGCCGTATTCGGATCCTTCAAGCCATTGCCAGTCAGAACCGAAACAATCCGGACCCCTTTAGGAATCTCTCCGCTTTTCAGCTGTTTCATGACCCCTGCGATCGACGCGCATGAGGCGGGCTCTGCAAAAATACCTTCTGATCTGGCAATGAGCCTGTATGCCTCCAGTATTTCATTGTCCGTTACCTCATCAATCTTCCCCCCTGACTGATCTGCCGCTGCAACGGCGAGCTCCCAGCTGGCAGGGTTGCCGATACGGATGGCCGTTGCAATCGTTTCCGGCTGATCGATGACCTGTTTGCGTACAATCGCAGCAGCACCTTCCGCCTCAAATCCTCTCATTTGGGGCAATCCGGTTTGCTTTTCTTGATGATATTCCGTAAATCCCTTCCAATAGGCTGATATATTGCCTGCATTTCCGACTGGAATGGATAGGATGTCCGGTGCGCTTCCCAGTGCATCACAGACTTCGAAGGCAGCTGTTTTTTGTCCTTCAAGCCGATATGGATTTACAGAGTTCACTAATGTAATCGGGAGCTTGGCGCATACACTGCGGACAATCTTAAGAGCATCATCAAAATTTCCAGGAATGGAGTAAATTTCGGCACCATACATAACCGCCTGTGCAAGTTTTCCAAAAGCAATTTTGCCTTCAGGAATGACAACAATGCTTTTCATTCCCGCTCTTGCAGCATAGGCTGCGGCTGCGGCAGAGGTATTTCCAGTGGATGCGCACATAACGGTATTGCTCCCTGCCTCTTTCGCTTTGGCAACGGCCATGACCATACCGCGGTCTTTAAAAGACCCTGTCGGATTCGTTCCTTCAGTTTTCACATACCAGTCCACTCCGAACTGTTCGGACAGTTTAGACAAGCGAATCAGGGGCGTATTGCCTTCATTTAAGGTAAGGGCAGGTGTATCCTCATTAACCGGCAGATAGTCCTTGTATGCTTTTAGAAGTCCTTCCCAGCTCATACCCCGCCATTCCCTTCGACTCTGTATGTGCTTTTAACCTGAGAGACCACTTCAAGTTCATCCAGCTGTGTTTGAATTTCAGAAAAATCCTTTTGGGAGGCATGGTGCGTCACGATGACGATTTCTGCAAGCTCGCTGTTTTTCAGCGGCAGCTGAAGAATTTTTTCGAAGCTTACTCCCCGCTCTGAAAACAGACCGGTAATTTTCGCTAGTGCACCTACTTGATCCTTCACATGAATTCTTAGGAAATGCTGAGCGAAGATTTCTTCCGCCTTCTTCATCTGTTTTTCATATTGGGGGGAAACAGCGCTTCTCCCGTTCACTCCGAGTCTCATATTCTTCATAACTCCAACTAAATCAGAAACGACGGCTGTAGCTGTCGGCATACTGCCTGCACCCGGACCGTAGAACATCGTTTCCCCTACCGCTTCTCCATAGACATACACAGCATTGTATTCATCATTTACAGCTGCCAGCGGATGATAATCCGGCAGAAGGGTCGGCTCAACACTGACTTCAATTTTGTTGTTATGCCGATGAGCAATGCCAATCAGCTTCATTGTATACCCAAGCCGCTTACTGTAATTGATGTCATCATCTGATACCGCTGAAATCCCTCTTACCTGGACATCTTTTAAATCTACATTCATGGAGAATCCAAGACGTGCGAGGATTGCCATTTTCCGCGCTGCATCAAGTCCTTCCACATCCGCTGTAGGATCGGACTCTGCGTAGCCTAACTGCTGAGCCTCTTTTAGTACATCTGAATACGGACTTCCATACTTGCTCATTTTCGTTAAGATAAAGTTGGTTGTTCCGTTTACTATTCCCATCATTTTTGTAATACGGTCTGAAGCAAGTCCGTCTACAAGGCTCCTCAGGATTGGAATTCCGCCTGCCACGCTCGCTTCATAAAATAAATCACAGCCATTTTTAGTAGCTGCAGCAAGGAGTTCTGAACCGTAAAGAGCCATTAGGTCCTTATTAGCCGTAACGACCTGTTTTTTTTCATTTAAAGCGTCCAGCAAATAGTCTTTCGTCTGCTCGATTCCGCCCATGACTTCAATTAATACGTCTACGTCCTTATCCAGGATGACTTCATATGGATCCGTTGTGAGTAATGAGGGATCCACATCCACCATACGCTGCTTATCCTTCTCGCGAACGAGCACTTTTTTTACTTCCACTGGACAGCCAACCAGATGCATTAGTTTATCCTGATGCTCGCGAATGATTTTGACTACCCCGCTTCCTACCGTACCTAATCCGAGCAGTCCAACTTGAATAGCTTTCATCTGAATGGTCTCCCCTCTCTCAAAACACAAATGTCCTCTCAGAGAATACACTTGTATTTATGTAATAGACATTTTATACATAGTTGCATTATAAATCCCGTCATATTATTTTACAAGGCTGAATTTTCTGCTAACTATGGATGTAAACGCTTTATCAATGATGTTCAGCGGATTTCTTCTTTTTTAAAAAGCTACCCTGAAAATAACTTCTTGAAAAAGACAACACGAAGCTAAGGGTGCCTAGATTTCGTTTTTTTTTGGTTCCCTGACTTGATTTATTTATGAACTTATTTGGACGTTTGTTAAGCAGATTTGTTGGACGTAAGGGTTACTTCATAACCTAAAGCCTTTAAATGTTTTAACGCTTTCTTTTTTTTCGCCTCAATGGATTGCTCATTATAGTGTTCGGAACCGAGTTCTTTATAGCTCTCCTGTCGAGTCATTAAATGGTATACAATAACCAGAATTTGATGGGCAATCGCTACTCTTGCTTTTTTGGTCCCTCGTCTTCGTTTTAGCCGATAATATTTAGCGGACAAATAGCTATCTTTCTTACGAATGGCACTCGCTGCTGCTTCAACCAGGGCACTTCTTAGATATTTATTTCCATCTCTGGTTCGTGCTCGTTTTTTTT
>NZ_JAQV02000027.1 GCF_000732485.2 Bacillus sp. SJS
GTACACCGGTGAGTTTGTAACCAGTCAACAAGCAAGAGAAGGTCATCAGTCATTGTACCGAAGGTCCGAATCTCTTTTTGTTGAGGGGTTAAAATACAGGCTGTAATTGAGTTCTTGTGGACGTCCATGCCACAAACAAATTCACTGATAATCTCCATGTTATCACCCACAAAATAAAGTAAAGGCAATGACTATTATACGGAAGCTTATTGTGTAATCTACCCTACGTGCTTCTCAAATGAGAGCGACAAAACATGGTACACTTGCTTACCGCGGTCCGTCTCTGTTACGAGTTCGAAACATCAAGCTCAACCGACCTCTGGTAATAATCATTGCCTTACCGTTATAGGCGGAATAAACCATTTTCATGCGCCATGGTGCGAATTAGATTAGCATGGTGGTCTCTGTTAAACTCGGCTTATGATTTCCGTTGCGGGCGATTTCCGCGGGACAGGCGGTGAGCCTAAAAAAACCCCTGCACCATATAGGCACCAGGGGTCTTATGCGAGCCAGTGGAGGACAGGAAGCTGAATTTTTTTCGTTCTCATTGAAAGCATGCCTGAGTATGAGGTTAAAAACTGCTCATACTCGGTCGACCGCTGCAGAAGTTCATGAAGCTTCTTTTCATAATAAGGCTTTTCTGAATCCGGAGCTAAATAATAATCCTCGATACATTCAAAGTAATGAATAGGAAAAAGCAAGCGGCTGTAAATCAGCCTCCATGAGAAAGAGGAAAGAGGTGCCGTTCGGTCATAGTCAGCGAGGAATACGCCTCCCTCATTTCTTAGCTGCTCAGGATTTTGGAAAAAATCATACCGCAAATATTCAGCAATATCCCGGCTTGCGTGATCAAACACCCAATCCGTCGGAAGCTTCACCGTAAACTCCCTGTTCCATATTTCTGAATGAAACCGGTTATGGCAGATGGTAGCTGAGTCTGACAATAGCGGTTCGTCATCAAGCTCCGTATCCACAAGGTATTGAATCCCGTTCTCCGCCAGTCCAAGGTAATATGGGAAAGACTCAATAAACAGCTTTTCAAAATGGTCCAGCGGATGCGCCTGCACTTTCCCTCTCCAAAAGACTTCGAGCTGATCAAGCCTTCGTTCCCAAAGATCCTTCCATTGGCCGATTCGCTTCGTTTTATCTGCCTGGTATGGATAGCTTCTCGATTTCTGATGAAACTGAGCCAATTCTCTCCCCGCAGATTGACCTCTTGAAACAATGCGATCTGCGCATTTTAGTACCGCATATCGTCGTCCGTCCTTCTCTGCAGATAACGTTCCTTGCAGACTCGGCCAGAATACCGCTACGTATGGTTCTCTTTTTTCCTGTAAATACTGACTCATATAATAAAGCTCATACAGCTCCTGTTCGTCGATTTGCTGTACGGGAACGATGATTCCAATCGTTCCATGGACCCGAAAGGCATCATAGCTTCCCGCTTTAAATATTCCAGGTACTTGAAGGCCGAAGTGCTCTTTCAAAAAATCTTTCAGCGGAACCATCTCCGTTTCAGGCAGTCTTACCCTATCCTAATCTCAGAACCGCCTGAATATGCTACTTTTTGGCGCTGAATGCTTACACCATTTAATGACGATTGTATAAAATATTAAATATAAGGCGACCTAACTGGAAGATAGTTCCGCAGCATGCGCGAGTCCTGCAGCGAAGAACTGGGCCTCCTCCCGGCAGGACTCCTTCTGGAATCTATACGAAAAGACCCAAAATGAAGATGGGATGGTGCGGATGGAAAAGCGCAGCATGGATCATGTTGAGAAAAAGGCCAGACAAAAGTTGGCAGAGCGCGGGGTTAACATATCTGATATTGCAGACCTCGTCTACTATTTGCAAAAAAAATATCATCCGAATTTGCAATTGGATGATTGTACAGCCAACGTAGAAAGGGTTCTGGCAAAAAGAGAAGTCCAAAACGCCATTCTGACTGGAATTCAGCTTGACGAACTGGCAGAAAAGAAAATGCTTGAGGAGCCTTTACAGGGCATTATTGAAACCGATGAAGGCTTATATGGAGTGGACGAGATTATGGCCTTTTCCATCGTCAATATCTACGGATCCATTGGGTTTACCAATTATGGATACATTGACAAGGAAAAACCGGGTATCCTTGGATTTTTAAATGATAAGTCAACCGGAATGTGCCATACCTTTCTGGATGATATCGTTGGGGCAATTGCCGCTGCAGCATCCAGCAGGCTTGCCCACCGCGCAGCGAATACGGAATGAGAAAAAACAGCCGGGAGATTTTTCTCCCGGCTGTTTTATTTTATGTTCATGAACCATTCTTCCAAAGAATGGACAGAATAGGTAGGCTGAACGTCAACACCCTCAAGATGCTCTTTAAGCGTAACGCCCGTATGGACAATCAGTGTATCCATTCCAGTCCTGATGCCGGCCAGAATGTCTGTAGCATAATTATCTCCTACCATAAGCGTATCCTCTTTAGGAATACCAAGAACCTCAAGCGCCTGCTCCATAATTATGGGCTCAGGCTTTCCGATAAAAGTGGGGTGGACTTGAGTGGAAACCGCGATTACCGACGTTAGTGAACCATTCCCGGGAAGAAGCCCGCGCTCTGTGGGAATCGCAATATCCCCGTTTGTTGAAATAAACTGTGCGCCGTTTCTGACAGCCAGGCATGCCGTTGCAAGTTTCTCATATGTAATCCCCCGGTCAATACCGACTACCACAAAATCGGCCTGTTCCTCACCTGACGAAAAACCCTTTTCTTCAAGTGCCTGTCTGATGCCTTCTTCTCCAATTACATACACCGTTCCGCCCGGTTTTTGTTCATGCATATAATTGGCTGTGGCTTGAGAGGTGGTAAACACCTGCTCAGGAGCCGCAGGAATATCGAACGCATTCAGCTTTTCGGCAACTTTCTCAGGAGTGGCCGAAGAATTGTTCGTAACAAATAGATAGGGAATGCCCTTTTCATTCAGCAGTTTAACAAACTGCCCTGCTTCCTCAATCTTTTCTGTACCCTTGTACATCGTACCGTCTAAGTCAATTAAATAGCCTTTGTATGATTTCATGCTGTTCACTCCTGCTGGAACCTAATTTTTGAAAGCTGATACCGGGCCAAGCTCATTCGCAAGATACGTACGCACCTTTTGAGGAAAAGCCTTCAGTATATCAAAATGTGTGCCCATCAGATTTTCAAGCTGCTTTGTATCGGCAGAAAGATACTCTTGAATCAATGGTTTTCTGAAAAAGACCAGCTCCTTCAAACCTTCCTCATCAGCCTTTGCAATCACTTTTTCATCCAGCAATATATCAATGATATCCTCATAACTGCCAGGATCCCTCATGATAAATCCATCAATCAGGGCGTTGCCTGTGTCAAGAATGCACTCAATCGTCAAATGTCCCAGTCTTTGAAGAGCCAGCTTTTCCATTTTCGTTTCAAAAGAATCGGTTTCTGAAAAAAAGCTGAGAAGGTCTTCCATCAGCTTCAGTGTTTCCTCTATTTTTTCCCTGTCTACAAAATACATGCAGTCATCCCCTTTTTAAAAGGCTACCCGTTCTTTTTGAAGCAATCCAGGCTTGGCATAAAAATATCCCTGTGCCAAGTCTACCCTATTTCTGGTCAGTACATCAGCCTCTTCTTTCTTTTCGATGCCCTCAGCCACTACAAGCGATCCTGTTTCTCTTGCGATAAGAAGAAGTCCTTTCAGCATCGATTCTTTTACCCGGTTCGTATCAATGTTTTCAATAACCGACCGGTCAATCTTAATGATGTCCGGGAGTACTTCGCTGATTGTGTGCAGACTGGCATAACCCGCTCCTGTATCATCAACTGCAATACGGATTCCGATATCCCTCAAGTCGCTGATATTATCCTTAAAAAAAGCCATTCCCTCAATGGAATCCCGCTCGGTAATTTCCAGAATGATATTTTGCGGATTTACAGCTGGATGGCGTTCGAATGCTTTTTTAACAGAGGCAACAAACCTCTTGTTCCCCAGAGTAAGTGGGGTGAAATTGATGTAAATATCCTCTTGTGTCCGCGTTTCTTCAACGAGACTCATGGCTTTTTCCAAAATCAGCATTTCGAGATCATAGACCATATTGGTTTGCCTTGCCACTGAGAATAATTGAAGCGGATTTTCAAGTGGTGTGCCTTCAGGACCTCTCGTTAAGATTTCCCAGGCCTGGACCTTTTTTGTGTCCAGTTCAATAATCGGCTGTGCAAGGAGCCTGATATTTTGTTTTTGGACAATGTCTCTCATGTTCAGCACCATATCGATATATTTGGAATGAATCCGCTTCTCAGCCATATCAGCCGCCTGCTGCTGGGTTCTTAAGATCGCCTCATGGGTGGATCCTTCTGTTCTGTCAACAAACATATAGCCCGATTCACTTGTGAAATGAATGTAAGGATAATCCTGAGAAAGCCACTTTTGAATCATAGATACAAAATATCCGATGAATTGCTCAATATAGGGGACGCTTTGCTTATTTTCATCAATCTTCAAAAAGACGGTCAAGCCTTTATTATAATAATTGTGCACAACAAGTATATCATTCTGAAAGTCAGACGTCTCCAGTATGGATTTGGTATGCTTTTTAAAGCTCAGAAAAAATTCCTTTTCCTGAGAAGAGTCCAGCTGTGAGATAACTTCCTTTATATTCGTAAAATTAATGACAATTCCCGCTACTTTTTTTCCGTCGATGACAGCATCATAAACCCCTTCAAGCAGCGGATTCCTCAAAATGAATTGCGGAGGATAATACTTTAAATAGGTATATGGGAGCATAATCTTACTCCATTTAATTATCCGCTTAGCGTTTATAGTACAAAAATCACGGAACATGTTCTCAGTCCTTCTGATTACGCATTTTTATGTAAGTCTATTTTACCACACGATAGCAATAATCGGATTTTCTAAGCGAAATTTTTTGTTTTTAACAGGAGGAAGATTCTGAATTTGGTATAATTTTATAAAAATGCAGTGGAGGGAAAAGTAAAATGGAGCGAATTTTCTTATATGATGAGGTGGATGAAACAAAAACAAGATTTGTAAGTTTCACTGGCGAATATCAGCGCTTTGATCTAGCCTTGCTGCATACGAGCCGCTACTACGGCAAAATGATTGTACTAAACCTTCAAAGCAGCCGGTTTGCGATTGTTGGTACAGATGATTTAGACGAACCCGGTTATATTGAACATGCATTCCAGCTTTCAGAGGAAGAGGCAGCTGAACTAAGGGAGTTTCTGTACGAAACCGTTTAAAATCTGGGATAAGTCGAGCCGAATTCGATAAAACTACCCCTAAATCGAAATAGGCAGGTGAAAAGCAGTGGATCAATCCCAAAACGATCAATACCGGGATTTTTCAAATGTCGAAGCAATGAGGAACTACATTACACCAGAAATAACTCCAGAGGGCCCATATGGTGCTCCGAGAGGAAAAGACACCCCTGTTGAAAACAAAACCACCCCATGGAAAAAAGGACAGCGCTACTACAGCGCCTTTAATTATGAGAATAAAGATCTTCACCAGGAGCTTCAGCGGCAGGATCCCGGAGCACATCCGACTCACGACGATCCTGATGCAAATGAGCAGTAATAAAGAGCTTTCGCTATACAGCGATAAGCTCTTTTTTTCGGGCTGAAATTCTCATGCAGATTACGCTTAACAGGAAAAAACCCTTTATTTACGTATTTTTTTTAAAACAAAATAGGCACAGCCAAAATTACAGTACTCATAAAGATACTCATCAAGGGTGCTTATTTTCGTATCATAAGAAGCTTTCTGGTTTTGATCCTCAAAAAACCCTTTTAGCCTAAGCTGGCCGTAACCCCAATCACCAACGATGTAATCATATTTATTTAAGATGTCCGAGTACCGCGCTTTAAAGGCTTCTTCGTTAAAGCCGTCTCTCTCATCTTTAAAAAGCTCATAATGAATATTTTGTACGGTTACCAATGGACAGCGCTCCTTATAGCGGACGTTTATTTTCTTTATCATATCGGATTTTTCCTTCTCCATCAATTACTAGAAAAAATTTGCTTTAAAATGGCCATCTTATAAACAGGAGGTGCATGAAATTGAAATTTTTAAAACCGTTCGTTTTCCTAGCCGTCCTTCTCCTGGCATCTGCCTGCCAAATGGGTGAGGAAGGGCAAAAGGATATGACCGATGAAAATGGAAGTACGATTAATGTAAATGAAAAAAAAGATATGTACAAAAAGACAAGCAATGAGAGCAAAAAGGAGCAGAAAACAGAGAACTATGGATTTGTCCGCCATAAAAAAAGCGGGTTGACTAAAAACGGAGAGCAGACAGAGTATTACGGAATTAACCGGGAAGAGCTTGCCGATACGATCAGCGGATTATCCGTTCAGCTTCCGGGCATTGAGGAAGCGGCAGTACTTGTAACAGATGAAGAAGCTCTGATTGCTTATCGGGGCAGCGGCAGGAACAGAAATGAAATGGCTGATATGGTGAGCAAAACCGCTATTTCTGCTGTTCCCCGTTATTATCATGTGTACATTTCCGATAATCCGTCTTATTTTGATCAGCTTCAATCGTACAGTAAAATGGACTCCCAAAGTCCGAATGCCGATGCGATTATTTCCAAACTGATCCGGCAGATGCTTAAAGATTCTCCTCAAGGTAAAAGCTTGAATAAGGGAGAAAATGCAAACGGCGAGGGTTATGGAGAAATGAATGAGGACATGGATGAGGATATGAAGGACTCTTATGAGAAAACACGCTATAAATAGTGTACATTAGCATAATCCCTTCAACATAAAAAAAGTGTCTGCTGCCTGAGGCAGAGACACTTTTTTTTATGCATTTGCCTGACGCTGCTTGGATGCCTCATTTACCTGCTCATCGGCATGATAGGAAGAACGGACCATCGGGCCTGCTTCACAGTGGCTGAATCCTTTAGAAAGAGCAATTTCTTTCAATTCTGCAAACTCATCAGGGTGGTAATATTTTTGAACCTTCAAGTGCTTTTTCGTCGGCTGCAGGTACTGGCCGATTGTCATGATATCTACATGGTTTGCTCGAAGATCATCCATTGTTTCAATAATTTCTTCCTTCGTTTCGCCAAGACCAATCATGATAGAGCTTTTCGTTGGAATATCCGGCTGAAGCTCTTTGGAACGGCGCAGCAGTTCTAGAGAACGGTCGTATTTCGCACGGGCACGGACTCTTGGTGTAAGGCGCTTTACGGTTTCGATATTATGATTCAAAATATCTGGACGCGCATCCATAAGAGTTTTCAGGTTATCATATGAACCGCCCATATCGGATGGAAGAACTTCCACTGTTGTGAATGGACTTTTTCTGCGAATAGCGCGAACCGTTTCTGCAAATACCTGGGATCCGCCATCTTTCAAATCATCGCGTGCAACAGCCGTTACAACAGCGTGTTTAAGGTTCATTACAGCAACAGAATCTGCTACACGTTCCGGCTCCTGAAGATCAAGCTCAGTAGGGAGGCCGGTTTTTACCGCACAGAAACGGCATGCACGTGTGCATACAGAACCTAAAATCATAAAGGTAGCCGTTCGTCTGACAGCCCAGCATTCATGAATATTCGGGCATCTTGCTTCTTCACAGACTGTATTGAGCTTTTGTTCCCGCATCAATTTCTTTAAGCCTGTGTAATTTTCATTCGTATTCAGTTTTATTTTTAACCATTCCGGTTTGCGTAAATGTTCCTCTTGCTTGGCCAAAAAAATCATCTCCAGTATGTAGTCTCATGAGTAAAAAACCAAATGAAAACGTCACCACAAAACAGGTAATTACCCTGTAAAATTTTTTTCTACAACCCTCACTTTAACATAGAAAAGGAATTAAGGACAAGGAAAACAGGCGCTTTCTGTATTTCTAACATTTACTATTAATGAAATTCTCCTTTCGCTCCAAACTAAACATATTGGAAAAGGACTTGAAAGGAGGCTATTCACATTGCGCTATATAATGATTGCCCTAATGCTTGCCGTTTTCTGCATTCCGCATCATGCAGCGGGAGCAGAAAATAACGATGAAAAAGCAGAAAATACAAAGCGGATGATGCTGTTTAAGAAAACTGGAAAACGAACTCATATTTCCTGGGAGCTGCTCGCTGCAGCTGATCAATTTGAGCGGAATGTCAGGCTTTCGAGAAGAGATTTGCCAAAACAAAACGGACTGATTGGGATCTATATTTCACCTGACCGCTGGAGCGGCCCTCTAAACCCCAATCCTTCTGACGTTAATCCCGCACGAATTCACCTTTTTGGAGGGATCGGCAGAGACGGAGATGGAGACGGGAAGGCTGATCCGGCAAATGATGAGGACGTCCTGTTCTCCTATGCCTCCTTCCTTTCACCATATGGAAGAGGACTCGAAAACATAAAAATTGGTTTATGGGACTACTATCAAAGAGATAAATCGGTAGGCCTTATTTTAGGCCATATGAAGATCATCGATAAAATAGGGAATTTGGATTTGGCTGGCCGTTCTTTCCCTGTGCCGATTCGATATAATTACAGCTACAGGAGCACATGGGGTGATGCCCGTGGATGGGGCGGAAGAAGGATTCATGAAGGAACGGATATATTTGCTGATTACGGTGTGCCTGTGCTAGCCACCTCCTATGGAATCATCGAAATGAAAGGCTGGAACCGGTTTGGCGGATGGAGAGTCGGCATCCGCGATATTCGAAACACCTATCATTATTATGGACACTTGAATGGGTTTGCCAAGAACTTACGGGAGGGCATGATTGTAAAGCCCGGCCAGGTTATCGGATCTGTTGGCAGCTCAGGCTACGGACCGCCCGGCACGGCAGGGAAATTCCCGCCTCATCTCCATTACGGGATGTACAAAGATAACGGCCGAACAGAATGGTCTTTTGATCCCTATCCATATTTACGGATTTGGGAACGGGGAGATAAGAAAAATAAAAAGTAAAAAAGGACGCCCTTAATCGCGTTCTTTCTTACTTTTCCGCCTAAAATATGACCGTACTTTTCACCGCTCACCCATCACTGCAGGTTTAAGGTTTCATTTTAGCTCAATGGCCGGAGCCTGCCCTCCGCCGTTGTTGTAATAGTCCGGCACGTCTCCAATAACGGTTTTGATATCTACCGGGATGCTTGTTGAAACGGTTGTACTCTTACTTGAAAATGGAATAATCACCCGAAGATTGACCCTCACATCAATGTTAATTTTTATAAGCGCGTTGTTAATTCCATATGGTTCTGCCGTTGTCTTGGAATCAGTCAGTGCATGGCCGATGAGTTCAAACCGGACCGGAATCTTCGGCCCTATGCCACCGAGCAGAACGTTTCCCGTTGTTTGCCCAAGAGGAATCTGATAAATGAAATTTTCTTTCGAATCCTTTAGCTCAGGAATATCGAGCACTGCCAGATTTCCTTTCTCGGCTAGCAGGAGATTTCTTTGTATATGATCTGTAAAGCCCGCAAGCATCTTCCGTACTCCGCTTGAATCCAAATCAATTAACTTTCCCTCTTTATCCACATTGGCATTGACGAGCTTGCCCGTATCCCCCTCTTCTTCCAGCTGTTTTTTTAACGCATCATTTATAATCAGGGATGCAATCTTCTGTGTTTCAGCTTCGGCTATGCTCATCAGCACCGGCTGAATTTCTTTATTCACGATATACAATCCCGCTGCAGTAGAGAGAAGAAAAAAAATAAAAGAGAGCAGCAGCACATACCGGAAAGGCATCGGTCCTCTTTTTGGGAGACGTCTACGAAATTTAGCCAAAAAAATACCCCCTTCACATGCTATATGTATGCATGATAAAGAGGATGTACGATAGTATTTTCATGATTTTCCCGCTTTAACAGACAGTAGTCCCCTCCTATTTATACATTAAGACCGGTGAAATGAACTGCCCGTAAAACCTTTTGCCATTACAAAGTCGCTGAGATGAACTGCTTAAACTATATCATCAGCAAAAGAGCGTCTCTCCCTGTCATACCAGCGTGAATTCCGCACGTTTGGGCTTCAAAGGTGACGGATTCCAGCGGAGCATTTAGGAGCTGATCAATCGTCCTTACTCCGACTGCTCTCCCTGCAATAATTTCACGATCTTTTAATTGATCATTTAATAACGCTACATCCAATGCTCCGCAGGCGATGTAGCCTTTTTCACTGGATATGGCCATAAAGTTGGTTTTCGGCAAATTAACCGTCACCGCAGTAAACATATGACCGTCTATTACAATGGGTGAAATGGTCACCATTCTTCCACACCCCCTCCTCTTAACAGCATATGTGCAGAAAAGGATGAAATGAATGGTTTCAAGTATGAAACGCCATTTTTAATGAGTAAGCGACCACTCCAGCAAGTCTCTCAAAAATTCCGGCATAAAATATTCCTTATTTGGAGAGTGGCCGATTACGGGATAAAGCGGTCCAAGAGTAAACATATCCGCAGTAGAAATTTTGTATTTCCGGTTCGGATCGAGAGGCTGCCCATTAATGGCGACAGAAGCAACGTGCTTTTTGCCGTCTTTTAAGGTCTCATACGCGACGTCAATTCCATCGAAAATCATCATTCCCATTACCGCACCGCGGAATCCAAGTCCCTTCATTTTAAGTTGCTCCATCTCTTGAGAGGATGCCTGCCTGATTACCTCAAGGAGCTGATCTCCCATCAGTTCTACATTACAGGGATTAATGGGATGGGGACAGATTCTGTGAAGATCTTTCTTGGTAACCGGTCCTTTAGGAAGTGAATCAAGCAGCATGCCCGCATTGATCATCGACGCTTCCCCTCCGCACCAGGATCGCAGACTTTTTGCAAGAAGCGCGGAGAAATCAGATTCCTCGAACCAGCGTATGTTCAGCTCCCTATCGAGCTCCGCAATTGGGTCCGATAACAGGGCAATGCTTTCTTCCAGATGAAGATTCAGCTTATTCTCGTCCTCCATGCTTGCTTCTTCATCTTCCATTGTCTTGACGGAGGCTTTCTGATTCAATATTGACCTCGTCTTCGCATCGTATTCCATTTCTACATGACCAGTATGTGTTCCATATTTTCCTGCTCCGCACAGTAAGGTATCATTGATCCATTTTCCCTCTTCGAGAAGATGGTGGGTATGGGCGCCTAAAATCAGGTTCAGCTCCGGAAATTCCTCTGCAAGCTTCTCATCATCATATAGACCGAGATGAGATAACATCACAAGGTAGTCTGCCTGCTCAGCAACTCCAGGAAGCACCTCTTTTAAGCTTTCAAACGGATCCTGAATGATCCAGCCGAGCTTTTCGTAAAAGGGCTTGTAGCTGACTGTCACACCAAGCAGGCCCACCTTAAATCCATCAGAGAGCGTCAGAATTTCATAAGGCTTGGCCCACCCCGGCCTCTGTCCATCGGGCTGAAATAAATTAGACAAAATGACGGGGAAGCTTGCACGGCTGTACAGGGAATTTAACGAAGCATAGGGAAGCGTGATGCCTTCATTATTTCCGATGGTGGCCGCATCATAACGAAGCTCATTCATCATTTCCACATTTTTTTGCCCAAAGGATGCTTCACTGATTGGATGAAACCGGTCTACGTGGTCGCCGATATCAAATAAAAAACTTTCTTCGGAATCTTTCAAGTTCTGCTGCCTGCTGCGTTTTACATAATGCGCAATCTGAGGCCAATTTTCAAAATGGCTGTGGAGATCATTGGTGTGGTAAATATGCAGCTTCTTCATTGTTTTCTCTCTCCTTCAAACACCTTAACTGATGCCTTGGTAAATCAGACGGACTCCTACTAAAACGAGGACAATTCTAAGCAAAATAAGAATGGTTTTGCTCTCAAGTTTATTATTAATAAAAGCTCCAAGCTTTCCGCCCGCATATGCGCCAGGAATCAGCGCCAGCGCATAGAGCCAGTTTACGTTTCCCAAGTACGCGTGAATGCCTGAGCTCGCTATGGATGAAAGGAAAATGATAAACATGGACGTTCCTACAGCAACATGCGGCGGGAACAGGAACAGCATGACCATAACCGGCACCATGAGCGATCCTCCGCCAATTCCAAACAGCCCGCCTAAAAATCCAACGGCAAAGGCAACGGCAATTCCGGTAAGAGGCTGGTAGGAATAGCGGATTTCCTTTCCAGCCGGGTCTATGTAAACTCCTTCAATTCCTTTTTTCCCTCTCCGTCCTTCAAGAGGGACAGCCCGCTCCTTAAGCATCAGGACAACGGCCATCGCAATCATGAACAGCCCGAACCATACTGAAAACGAATCATCCGTAAAAGCACGGTTTACCCATGCTCCCAAGAGGCTTCCCGGTCCGCTTCCGATAAATAAGATCCAGCCGCTTTTATAATCCACTCTCTTATATTTCATATATGCAAGGGTAGAGGATAACCCTGTAAAAATCAGGACAAACAGCGAGGTCCCCACTGCTTGCTGCGGCGTCATATCAGCCCCGAGGAAGCCGGACAGAAAGAGGAGCGCCGGAACAATAATGATTCCTCCTCCAAGCCCGACTAAGCTGCCGAGTGTACCGGCTGCGAGACCCAGCAAAATTAAAATAACCCATTCCATAACGATTCCTTCTCTCTCATTCTAATCAAAATCAAGTAAGCTTAATTGGCGGGGGGAGAGGTTCTCATACGTAATACCGAGCAGGTCAATGAGTTCCTGAGCATTCTCCGCCGCGTCTCCCCCCGAGTTATTGTTAAACAGGACAAACAGTTCTTTTGTTTTCACGCTTAGATCTTTAAGGTTTTGTGCCCACTCTTTAAGCTCTTTTGTACTGTATTTATACAAATAGCGAACCTCGCGCCATTCATGATCATTCCCTGTTTTATTCCAGCCATGTACGTTTCTGCCGTGAAAACGGACCAGGGTTTTCTCAGGATTTGCAATCTCAAGAATTGCCGGGATTGACCACTTCCCTGCTTGAGGCTCGTCACAGATACTATGGATCCAGTTCTCTTCCTTCATAAATGAAAGGGTCCGCTCTTTTACATCAGGCTGAAACCAGGATTGATTTCTGAATTCCAATGCACATGGAAGGTCGGCCATCTGCTGCCTGCACCACCGCAAATAATCCACATTCTCCTTTTTGCAATGGAACCACGGCGGAAACTGAAACAGCACCATCGCCATCTTGCCTGCGTCTATTAAAGGCTTCAGGGAAAGCTTAAAAGCCTCAAACATCTCCGTCTTCGTTTCAAATGGAATTTCCCCTCGTTCATGCCCGGTCATGCCCTGATAGGCTTTGACAACAAACTGAAATTCTGAAGGGGTTTCTTCCGCCCATTTCCTCATGTTCCGTTCAGGCTGAACCGCGTAAAAACTCGCATCAATCTCAACTGCCGGAAAATGGGCACTGTATTCTTTTAGTTTGTCAGAAGGCCGGATGGTATCCGGATAAATGGAATCATGATCTCCCCATCCTGTTACTCCAATATGAATCAATACACTCAACCCTTCCTGCAGCGGCCGCCTCTTTCAGCCATCAGTAAACACACAAGCGCAATGGCTGTTTTTCTTTATTATATCAAAGTATTCCTTCTTCAAAAAATAGGAGATTTCAATTGGAAAGAACATGTTATACTAAGGAAATAGGAGGATGAAAATGAAAAAACACCTGATCATATCAGATATTCTCTTTTATTTAGTATTGCCATATGTCATCTGGGAATATGGAAAAGCTCCGCTTGGTGATTACTGGGCAATGCTCCTTTCCACAGTCCCCGGAATTATTTATACCGTCTATCGTTTTTTTGCTGAAAAACAATTTAATGTGACTGGTCTTTTTATTATGGCTTCACTGAGCATTAACACAATCATCGATCTGCTTTCTCAAAACGCTGAGCGAATGCAGCAAAATAACGTCTGGGTATCGGTAGGCTTCGGGCTCTTCTGGATTGCCACAATCCTAATCAAAAAGCCGTTTGGCCTCTATTTAATGGTCGATATCGCTTATTTGCAGGGCCATAAACGGGAAGACAGCCTAAAGCTGTACAAGCAGCCAAAACTGCTGCCTCTCTTTTATCTTGTCAGCTTCGTATTTGCCATGCAAAATCTGCTGAACGCTGCCTTAAGAGCGTTTCTTCTGAATCAATATGGCATTTCCCAGTATGATAAGATTCTGTTCTATATGAAAATTTATGGCTGGGTATTTACGGTGATTCTTATGATCACCTTTGTATTTGTGGGGATGAGGATTAACGAAGCTTCTCCCGATGATTCGGATGATTCGGATGACAGAAATCAATCGATTGTATAAGCGGCTCTTTTCCCGAATGTATCAGAATTCTTAAAGGTAAACGGACTGCTCCAGTCAGCAGCTTTTCATACTAACAGTTAATTAAGTACCCCGGGAACACTCAATCAGTGTTCCCGGGGTACTTTATTGTTCTCAGGTTTTATTTATAGACCGGGTCTGTTTTTTACTCCCCACTCACACAGTTCTTCTAATACAGGCAGCAGCGTCTCGGCCTTTTTGGAAAGACTGTATTCTACTTTAGGAGGGATTTGAGGATATTCTTTGCGGTGGATGAGACCATCTGCCTCCAGCTCCTTAAGATGTGAGCTTAACGTTTTGTATGTAATCGTCCCGATTTGATTTTTTAAATCATTAAACCGAACGACCCGATTTTCAGCAAGGAGATAAAGGATAACCATTTTCCACTTTCCGCCGATCACAGATATCGTATAGCCAAAAGGTGTATCCTGAATATGCTTTATTTTCCCCTTGTACTCAGTCATCCCCATCCTCTTCACTATCCTTTCTGATAGTATCTATCCAATAAGTGCGTACTTTTATTTATTTTCGTACAGTGTAATCTAGACTTAACCGAAAGTAAAGGAGAGAGGAAAATGGACAAAAAAACAATCCGGCTTCTTATGCCGCAGTGGCAGGGCGGGAACAATCCTAATTATTCTTTTGGAGCAGAGCTGCTGGCATGGCTTGCCCCTGAAAATGGTCAGCCCCTTATAGAGGTACCGGTTCAAGCTTATGCCGGCACCCCCCTGGAAAATGAGAACGGTGTCTACGGGAGAACTCAGCTACTGGAACAATTAAAGGCTGCCCGCCATCTTATCAGTGCCCATCAGCCGGACCGCATTGTCATGTTTGGAGGAGATTGTTTAGTGGAGCAAGCTCCGTTTGCCTACCTGAATGAACGATACAGCGGGGAGCTCGGATTGCTATGGATTGACGCCCACTCTGACTTGATGAGAATTCCCGGATATGATTACGGTCATACTCTTCCCCTCGGAAATCTTCTTGGGGAAGGTGAAAAGGAGTTTGCCAGATTTGTCACCACTCCCTTCAAACCGGAAAACGTTTTTATTGCAGGTCTGGCCAAACCTGCGAAGCAAGAAGCGGAAATAATCTCCAAAACGCTTCAGGAAAAAGGAATTGCCATACCGGATGATACGGAACTATTAAAAAGACTGGGTATTCGAACCGCGGGAGCTGAAGAACTTGCGGAAACCTTGGATTCGTTAAAATCTTGGATAAAAGAGAGCAGCATTAAGTACTTGGCAATCCATCTTGACCTGGATGTGCTTGATCCGGCTGCTTTCCGTTCATTATTATTTGCCAATCCTGAATCGCCCTATCTTTATTCTCCTAAGGGAACGATGCAGATTTCCCGTTTGCTTGAGATCATGCACCTGGCATCCGAGGAAGCAGAGGTTGTCGGATTAGGAATAACGGAGCATATGCCTTGGGATGCCATTGCTTTGAAAAGCATGCTTAACTCGTTTCCATTATTAGCAAATCCGAACTGATCGTTTGGCACAGGCAAGGAAGAAGAGTCCGCTGCTGCGGACTCTTCACTTGTCACCTTATCTGAATGGATTAACCAAATACTTTTTACTAAAGGTTCCAAGTCCGTCAAAATAGGCATCAGTCAGAGCTGCAGGATCCAATGCCATTGCCCCCCTTTCTTGGCTGTCATCCGAGTCATCCCATCCCCACGGAGCATTGGCAGCATTGTCTTTCCCATTATCTCCTGCAAACGTTCCAAATGACGCGTACGTTTCACTGCTGCTTCGGCGTTCCCAAAGTCCGCCCGGCTCTGTTACGGGAATCAGTTTATAGGAGGCATTTCGGTCATTTCCGCCGGAGGGTACAGTTCCTTCTGCAGTCGGCCTGTAAATCACTCCGTCACCGCCAGGGAATTCCTTTCCGTTCCACGCTTTCAATCCATGGCCTTTCGATTCCTGGAACGTGGATGGTCTTCCATCCGTCATGAGGATGGAGCCGTCAATGTTCTCCTCCCCATTTGTAAGCGGACTTCCCGCCGGTACAAATGAGTAAAAATGATTGTGCGAAACGGTAACCATTCCTTCAAGAGTGCCGGAAGGGCCGCCATTCTTTCTGACAATCATCATGGCTCCTTCCAAATCATTTTCATGCGTGTCCAGCCCGAAATCCGGATAGTCTGTCCAGTCTCTCGGATGATAAAAGCTATAGATGATAAACCAGTGCGTTTCCGTTTCCGAAACAGAATAGTACGCACTTCCTTTTAGCCTGCCTGGATCCCGAGTCTGATTCTCCCAATTATTGAGCATGTTCCAGTCCCCGTCATAATTGGCGGAAGTCAGATAATCCGCATCATAATCGGTGCTGTCCGTATCCTGGTAATGAACGGGCGCCCACTTGGATGCGAGGTCCAATTCAGATGCACTCGCATTTCCTAATGCAGGAAACGCAGCAATAAGCGAAATAATAATAGCTCCAGCTGTTTTCTTCACGGTTAATCTCCTCCTGATCTGATCTCCTTTTAACCATAGCAAGCTTTTGTTAAGGTTGGATTACAGATTTTTGAAGGTTGGAAATTGAGCCGATAGACTTAGGGCAGGGGAAGTCAGCAATTACTCTCTGAAAGTCAGCATATATTTTGAAAAGGTCAGCAATTATTCTCTGAAAGTCAGCGATTATACAAAAAAGTTTGCTTCACACCCGCTCTGGTCTCCTTTAAGACTCAAGTCCTCTGCTTTAACCTGAATTAATAATATGATTATTCTTCGACAGCATCTAATTCCCAGCTATTTTGCAGCTTACGAATAAAAATGATCTGTCCGATGTGATAAGCATTATGTGTTGCTGCATTTCCAAGGATCTCCCACCATTCCGCAGGTACCGGGAACCCTTTTACTTCACTCTCAACCTTCTCTTCTAATAATAGTTCTTGCCATTTCAACAGGACTTCTAAAAGACGTTCCTTTAAGTGATTAAAGTTTTCATTTTCCGAAATGACAAAGCTCTTATTATTATCACCTATGGACGGTACAGCATGAACATTTGATTTTTGGTATCTCGTTTGCCATGTTTCATTCCAGTACAGGAGATGCTGAACAATTTCAGCAATGCTATTACAATTTTCGTTTGGCTTCCAAAACGCATCTTCTTCTGATAGTTCTGCAACTGCATCGGAAAATGGAAGATACCAGCTCGGATCATTAGCATTAGCTAATAATTGATCGGATAATAAGGCTTTTGCATGGACCATGCTATACACACCCCTAATAATGATTTTGAACCCAATAGTATTTATTAATCTAAAAATCATTTGATCTTTAGCTACATCACTAGTTCTTCTTAATAAGGGCTTTCTCCTTTTTATGAAATGAAGGCATTAGTCTGGTTGAATATTACTTTGATCATTTCGGGTAAGTTTCTTACCGCGTCTAATAAATATTAATTGCAATATATTCCCCCTTAACAATACTCTTTGTTCAACAACCGTAATACTATTCTTGCTTAACATTACGATGATCGTCATTTTCAGCAATGGCCCCGTCAATGCAATAAGAAAATAACTTCCATTTGCTGGTTTAGCTCAGTAAGAACTATTTAAAAAGGTACTCATTAAATACACTAATTGAATATATGTTTTCTTCTAATAAGCTATCAAATCGACGGCAGTAGGTTTATTCTCTTTTATAATTGGCTCTGTTAAAAGGTAAATGTTAATATTTTATACCTTCTTGAATTCTCGATATAATCAGTATAAGAACAGGTGTATCACATTCAAAATGTAAATGGTTTCCATTCCCGTATGAAACAATGGATAGACCGTTTTAATGGTGTAGCTACGAAATATCTTTATAATTATCTTGCTTGGTTCTTGTTTGTCGATAGTTCTAGTAACCAAAGCACGAATCAGCATATTAAAGAATTTCTATTAACATCAATTGTATTTGAAATGACAGATACATATGATAGTTTGCGTCTGTCCAAATTTAACATATAGTAATTTCGTTAGGTTCGACTAATTTCAAACGAGATGGGAAGTGCGAAATGGAAAATATTTTAACCAATGTCTTGAAAAACGATAGATTGGATGCATATCCGTTATTTAAAAAGTTTTGTGTCCTCAAAGAAAAAGGGCTACGGAAGGAATCCTTTAAAGCATTATCCTCATTTATAGATGGAGCAAAGAAATGGGGTAAAGATAAACAACAGAATTTCGCTTGTTGGCTATTTGCTTTATTTGAAGTATCAGACAATATTCACCATTTACTAGTTCATCCTTTAGAAGAAAATTTATTAAAGCCTATACTTGAGGAATGGATAAAGAACAATCCTAAAGAACCAAGACCGTATAGATGGTATGGCTTGTTTTTACAAACCGAAAAATGTATTGATTACTTAAAAAATGCAATTGAACTTGGTGGCAGAAGTGAACAATTATCTTTGTTAAAACTAATTGATATTAATTTGTACTCGCTTTGGTATTCGTTTCATCATATATCCGAAGATTTATATCTGGGTAATATTGAAGAAGATTCTATACTTATTACTAAGTTACAGCAGTTAAATGATAAGGTAGAATGTCAACAAACCATAAAAGATAATGATGACAAAATTAACTATTATAGAGAACTGTTGAATGATTGGAAGATTTTCAAAAACGAACAAGAAAAGGATTTTAGTAACTGGTGTAAAAACAAGGGCAAAGATTATCATTGGACTAATACTTATTATTACGAATAATAAAGGGCTTTTTATAGCCCTTTTAATTTTGCGAAAAATCAACATTAAAATTTAACTCACCGCCCGCCCAAGGACAAGCGAACGACTGCTAGCTGCAATCAACAGCCAAGTTTACTTAAAAATAAAAAAGCACCTATCTAATTACAGATATGCACCCGATTGCAGAAGATATTGAAAAAAATTTCGAATAAGAAAAACATAGGGAGAATTGAATCTACCTATGTTTTCATTCATATTATTTCTCTGTATGTTTTTGCTTCTTTTTCAAATACTCCGCACGTATTTTTTCAAGTTGCTTCTTTTTATCAAATTTGGCAGGCGTGTTTTTTTCATGAAACTTTGTTACAGCTACCTGACCTTTGTGATCCAATTGATATTTCCCCACTTTGTTCACCTACTTTTCTTATCTTTAAAGAGAATCTATTCAACAAATATAATATACCTTATTTTACTGAAGTAAACCTTATTACTTTATTAGTGTCCTGCTAACTTTGCATATATCAGTAAAACGTTAGAAACTTAGTAAAAGTAATTAATCATTCTTTTTAGAAGAGAATATCATAAATTTATCCAAGGTGATTATTCCTCCTAATATAAGAGATCTAACATAGACTTTTATTTAAAAAGCAAAAAAAATTTCGACTTGGCTCAAAGTTGGCACTCCACTAACTAATTTACACACAAAAAAGCCTTGGTATAATCCCTATACCAAGGCTTTTTGTAATTTATCCGATTGAACCTTCCATCTCAAACTTGATCAGGCGGTTCATTTCAACGGCATATTCCATTGGAAGTTCTTTTGTAAATGGCTCGATGAAGCCCATTACGATCATTTCTGTTGCTTCTTCTTCAGAAATACCGCGGCTCATGAGATAGAACAATTGCTCTTCCGATACTTTTGAAACCTTCGCTTCATGCTCCAATGAGATGTTGTCATTTAAAATCTCATTGTAAGGAATTGTATCGGAGGTTGATTTGTTATCCATGATGAGTGTATCACACTCGATGTTGGAACGCGCGCCTTCAGCTTTACGGCCGAAGTGAACGATTCCGCGGTACGTTACTTTACCGCCTTGCTTGGAAATAGACTTCGACACGATCGTGGAAGACGTATTCGGTGCAAGGTGAATCATTTTCGCGCCTGCATCCTGGTGCTGGCCTTTTCCTGCAAGTGCAATGGAAAGAGTCATTCCGCGGGCGCCTTCGCCTTTTAGAACAACGGCCGGGTATTTCATCGTCAGCTTGGAGCCGATATTCCCGTCAATCCACTCCATTGTAGCCTGTGCTTCACATACCGCACGTTTCGTTACAAGGTTGAATACGTTGTTCGCCCAGTTTTGAATCGTTGTATAACGGCAGTAGCCGCCTTTTTTAATGATGATTTCAACAACGGCGCTGTGAAGAGAGTTCGTTGTATAAACCGGTGCTGTACATCCTTCTACGTAATGTACATGTGCGCCTTCATCCACGATAATTAATGTACGCTCGAATTGACCCATGTTTTCAGAGTTAATCCGGAAGTACGCTTGAAGCGGAGTATCCACTTTCACGCCTTTTGGTACATAGATGAAGGATCCGCCGGACCAAACCGCAGAGTTCAGCGCTGCAAATTTGTTGTCCGTTGGAGGAATCACTTTACCCCAGTGCTCGCGGAAAATATCTTCATTTTCGCGAAGTGCGCTGTCGGTGTCCTTAAACACGATTCCCATCTCTTCAAGGTCTTCCTTCATGTTGTGGTAAACCACTTCGGATTCGTATTGTGCAGAAACACCGGCAAGGTATTTTTGCTCCGCTTCCGGAATTCCAAGCTTGTCAAACGTGCGTTTGATTTCTTCAGGGACCTCATCCCATGAACGCTCGGATTTCTCAGATGGTTTTACGTAGTACGTAATTTCATCAAAGTTAAGAGCATTCAGATCTCCGCCCCATTGTGGCATTGGCATATTGTAAAAGTGCTCAAGTGATTTCAAACGGAAGTCGAGCATCCACTGAGGCTCATTTTTCATGCGCGAAATTTCTTCAACGATTTCTTTCGTTAATCCGCGCTTTGAACGGAATATGGAGACGTCTTTATCAGAAAAGCCATACTTGTAATCCCCAATATCAGGCATTTTTTTAGCCATCCGTCTTCACTCCTTCTTTCAGATTTTATATTGATTGTCACTGCCCTTGGCTGTGTACACCTTTTTCCATCGCTTTCCAGGACAACGTGGCACATTTAATCCGTGCCGGAAACTTTGATACTCCTTGAAGGGCTTCGATATCCCCTAAGTCTATCGTATCATCGTATTCTTTTCCTTGCATCATATCTGAAAAGATTTCTGATAATTTAAGGGCCGTTTCAACGTCATGCCCTTTAATTGCCTGGGTCATCATAGAGGCGGAGGCCATAGATATGGAACATCCCTCTCCATCAAACTTGGCATCAGCTACTTTTCCGTCTTCGATCTTCAAGGTCAGATGGATCCGGTCTCCGCATGTAGGGTTATTCATATCAACCGTCAGGCTGTCTTCCAATGACCCTTTATTGCGGGGATTTTTATAATGATCCATGATGACCTGCCGATAAAGTGTATCAAGATTATTATTAAAAGACATTTGAGAAGTACTCCTTCGTTTTGACTAGCCCGGCTACGAGCTGATCAATGTCTTCCTCTGTATTATAGAGATAGAAGCTCGCGCGTGCTGTCGCTGATACATTCAGCCATTTCATTAAAGGCTGTGCACAGTGATGGCCTGCACGGACTGCAATTCCCTCTGCATCAAGAACGGTTGCTACATCATGAGGATGAACATCCTCAATATTAAATGTAACAAGACCTGCTCTTTCTTTAGGTCCGTAAATGGTTAACCCATCGATTTCGGACATTTTATCCATCGCATAGGCCGCAAGCTTATGCTCGTGCTCAAGGATGTTATCAAGCCCGACTTCCTCAAGAAAATCAATGGCCGCTCCAAGTCCGATGGCACCTGCAATAATCGGTGTACCAGCTTCAAATTTCCATGGAAGCTCTTTCCATGTAGATTCGTATAAGCCGACAAAATCGATCATTTCACCGCCAAACTCCGCTGGCTCCATGTTTTCCAGAAGAGATTTCTTCCCATAAAGTACACCGGTACCTGTAGGACCACACATTTTATGTGCTGAAAAAGCAAAGAAATCACAGTCAAGATCCTGAACGTCTACTCTCATATGAGGAGTGCTCTGTGCACCATCCACGACCATAACAGCCCCATGTCTGTGGGCAATTGTAGCAATTTCCTTAACAGGGTTGATCGTGCCAAGCACATTTGAAACCTGCATAACTGCAACAATTTTCGTCTGATCAGTAATGGTTTCTTCTGCATCCTGCAAAGAAATCGTTCCATCTTCCTGAAGAGGAATGTATTTCAGCTGGGCTCCGGTGGCTTTAGCAGCCTGCTGCCATGGAATAACATTTGCATGATGCTCCATATGAGTGATGACAATTTCATCACCCGGCTGAAGATTAGCCCGCGCATAGCTTAACGCTACCACATTCAAGGCGGTTGTAGCTCCTCTTGTAAAAATGACTTCTTCGGTTGAAGACGCATTGATAAACTTGCGAACCTTTTCTCGTGCGCCCTCATAACCGTCTGTTGCCATCGTTCCAAGAGTATGAACACCGCGGTGAACATTGGAATTGTATTCGCGGTAGTATTTAGACATTGCTTCAATCACAGCCAGAGGCTTTTGAGAGGTTGCAGCGCTGTCCAGATAAACAAGATCCTTTCCGTTGACTTTCTGGTCAAGAATCGGAAACTGCTTTTGGATATATTTCATATCCATTATCTTACTTTCCTCTCAATAACTTCCACAAGCTGTTTCTTAACGCCTTCGATTGGCATTTTCTTTACCACTGGGTTAAGGAAGCCGTAAATAACAAGTCTTTCAGCCTCAGCCTGTGAAATTCCTCTGCTCATTAGATAAAACAGCTGAAGCGGATCTACACGGCCAACTGATGCAGCATGGCCTGCTGTTACATCATCTTCATCAATAAGGAGAATTGGATTGGCATCTCCGCGTGCTTTTTCGCTCAGCATGAGCACTCTGGATTCCTGCTCAGCGTTGGATTTTGAAGCACCCAGCTCAATTTTTCCGATTCCATTGAAGATGGAAGTGGCACTGTCCTTCATAACACCATGCTTCAGGATGTATCCTTCAGAGTGTTTACCAAAATGAACAACTTTCGTCGTAAAGTTCTGGGTTTGCTCTCCGCGCCCTACAACCACTGTTTTAGTATCTCCATAAGAACCATCGCCGACAAGGTTCGTTACATTTTCAGAAACCGTATTTCCATCATTCATCATTCCAAGTGCCCACTCAATGCGCGCATCACGCCCTGCAACACCGCGGCGGTTCACGTAGGAAGTCACTTCTTTAGAAAGAGTGTCTACTGCTCCGTAGGTTACTCGTGCGTTCGTGTTCGCAAACACTTCTGTCACGATGTTGAAGATGGCCTCTTGGCTGTTAACGGAAATATAGTTCTCTACATAAGTAACGGAACTATTGTCTTCTGCTACAACCAATACGTGATTAAAGACCGCTTTTGCTTTTTCATGAACGAAAACAGCTTGAAGCGGTGCTTCCAATTCTACATTCTTCGGAACATAGACGAACGTTCCACCATTCATAAGCGCTGCGTGAAGAGCTGTAAGCTTATGTTCATCCGTTTTCACGCCATCCTGCATGAAGTACTTTTGAACAAGATCTCCGTGCTCTTTAACAGCAGTGAAAATATCTGTCATAATCACACCTTTAGACTTCGCCTCTTCTGATAAAGAAACGTATGCCGGTGTATGATCACGCTGAATGTATAGGGTCTGATCCTGATTTTCAGCATCCACTAAAATTTTAACGGAATCATCAAGGTCATGAAGAGATGTATATTCTTGGCTCTCAACGGTATGCTGGTCAAAATCCGTTAAGTTCCAATTCTTTATGTTTGTTTTATCCGGTCTTGGCATAGGAAGCTCTTCGGATTTCTCCAACGCCTGCAAGCGAAGGTCCTTCAGCCAATCCGGTTCGCCGTGCTTGCTTGAGAAGCCGGCTACATAATCTTTATCAAATTTGATTTGCGTTTCCAAATTGAGCCCTCCTAACGCTTACGCTTCTTGTCCGACAGTTTCGTCTTCAATCCCTAGCTCTTGCTTAATCCAATCATAACCTTCAGATTCAAGACGCTGAGCAAGCTCAGGTCCGCCGGATTTTACAATACGTCCCTGCATCATGACATGAATGTGATCAGGCGTGATGTAATTAAGAAGACGCTGATAGTGAGTGATGATCAGGCAGCCGAAATCGTCGCTGCGCATTTGATTAATTCCTTTAGAAACGACTTTAAGTGCATCAATATCAAGACCGGAGTCAATCTCATCAAGAATCGCAATCTTCGGCTTAATCATCATAAGCTGAAGAATTTCGTTGCGTTTTTTCTCCCCGCCTGAGAAACCTTCGTTTAGATAGCGCTGTGCCATATCAGGATCCATTTCAAGGAACTCCATGTTTTCATCCATTTGGCGGATGAATTTCATCAGGGAGATTTCTTGTCCTTCTTCACGGCGTGCATTGATAGAAGAGCGAAGGAAGTCTGCGTTTGTTACCCCGCTGATTTCACTCGGATACTGCATAGCAAGGAAAAGCCCTGCACGGCCGCGCTCATCTACTTCCATTTCCAGAACATCTTCACCGTCGAATGTGATGCTGCCCTTCGTTACTTCATATTTAGGATGCCCCATAATTGCTGAAGAAAGAGTAGATTTACCCGTTCCGTTCGGTCCCATAATCGCATGGAACTCACCGCTTTTTATTTCAAGGTTAACACCTTTTAAAATCTCTTTCCCGTCGATCTCAACGTGTAAATCCTTAATAGTTAAAGTTGAACCTGACATGTTACTACCTCCATCAATAACGGATTTTATGCGTAAAGAATAGCTTGAAGCCTCATCTTATGCCTGTTTCTGCAAAAAAACAAAAAGACAGAAATGCAGAGCCGGCTATGGCAGCACAAGAGGTCTCAGCTCTTCTTTCCTGCGATTTAAAAACAAATGATTCTCATTTTATTCTCATTCTAATCTTATAACAAATGAAATCTGAATACAACCGTTACACAGCTTCACTGTCCTTCAAGCCATTTTACCGGTTTATTCAATTGCCTGAACATTTATAATACCACTATTCCGCGTTTCCTTGAAATACAGATTCATCCTTATTATGTAGGAAGATAAAAAGAGGGCCGCAGTCACACGGCCCTCCTCCACGTTCTATTTAATGATGTGCTTTTCGCTGGTGAGCAGCTGCCATTCTCATGCTCTCACGATAGCTTTTTTCACGTTTCTCTTCTACCTCAAGACGATTATCAAGTTTACGGCCATACTCTGCATAGCTCATTCCATGAGATTTCTGCATGGCTTTTTCCATTTCTGCCGTATGCTCCAGTACCAGCTTTTGCTGCGTAAGAATAATGAATCATCCTTTCAGTTTTTTCAACAATTTTATCGTATCAAACTGTTGAATTTTTTTAAAACAGGCTAAGGGACGTTAATTTCTCTTCAGTTATGAGTTAGCCTGATTTCGCTCATCGTAAACCTTCATTGGCAGTTTTGCTCCAAAAAGCTTGTCTTTCTTTCCATATTGAAAGAGGCTGGGACAAAACTAACCAGAAATAATAAGTAAAGGGTTCCGATCAGATGGTTTTTCTGATCGGGACCCTATTTTATGTTGAAATCTGCTTTTCTTTGGACTTTTATGTGTTCATGGCGGTGTACTTTTTCAAGTTCACCGCCATGAAGGCAAAGCCTAGTTCGTTTTCAACCCTGTCTTTGCCCCTGACGGACATTCGGTTGAAACGCAAATTAGCCTTCAGATAT
>NZ_JAQV02000028.1 GCF_000732485.2 Bacillus sp. SJS
TTATACATAAGGGCACCTCCGATAGTTATTGTGTGGTAACTTTAATTTTATCAGAAGGTGTCCTTATATTCTTCATTAAAAAATGAACACTAAACATAAAAAGAGAGGCCGTCGCAAACTTAATTGCGACGGCCTCTCTTATTTACTGAGATTTGTCCCAGCCTCTTTCTATTATTGCTTAAGCTGATTTAATTCAGTCATGCACTCCTGAACAAGGGTAACAGCCTGGCTCATAGCTGCTCCGCCTCCAAAGGCTGCGGTCACACCAACAGCTTCTAAAATTTCCTGTTCTGTCGCCCCTTGGTCAAGGCACCCTTTTGTATGGTAAATAATGCAATACTCATCCTGTGAATAAAGACTAATTCCGAGGGCGATCAGCTGTTTGTCTTTTTGAGACAGCTCTCCTGCTTGAAAACATGCTTCCGTAAACGCATTGAACTGATGAGCGAATTCCGGCATTTTTTGAGTAAAGGCTCCAAGACCCATCTTATACTGATGCAGGGCAGCTTCTGTTGAATTACGAGGCTCCATATGATCCATTATTCCCACTCCCATTTGTAAAAGTCGGAATTAGTATGCCACCATAAAAACCCAGTCATGCACTTTAAGCTTCGAAATTAGCCTTACTGTCTGTTGAAACAGATGGAGGATGAAACTCATTTTCATTTTTGGAAATAACAACGGTAGCTACTCCATTTCCGATCAGATTGGTAATCGCCCTTGCTTCCGACATGAACCGGTCTACCCCGATTAAAAGGGCGATCCCTTCTACAGGGATAATGGGAAAAGCGGCAACGGTTGCAGCCAGTGTTATAAATCCTGACCCCGTTACTCCTGCAGCCCCTTTAGAGGTCAGCATCAATATTCCCAATAGGGTGAGCTCTTGCCATATCGTTAAATCAATGCCATATGCCTGAGCAATGAAGATGGCTGCCATTGATAAATAAATGGACGTGCCATCCAGGTTAAAAGAATATCCGGTTGGGATTACCAGACCGACTACAGATTTAGAACAGCCGTACCTCTCCAGTTTTTCCATCATTTTAGGAAGCGCTGATTCTGAAGAAGAAGTTCCGAGTACGAGTAATATTTCTTCTTTAATATAGGCAATGAATTTGAAGATACTAAATCCATTGAATCGGGCAATGGCTCCCAGAACCACAATAATAAACAGGAACATCGTCAAGTAGACAGATCCCATCAGCTTCCCCAGGTTCGCAAGTGATTCCACTCCAAATTCCCCAATTGTGAAAGCCATTGCTCCAAAGGCTGCGATTGGTGAGACTTTCATAATCATATTTACTATCCCAAAGAAAATATCAGTAAACCGTTCAAACAGCTGAATCACTGGTTTAGACTTTTCTCCAAGACCTGCTGCAGCCACACCGAATAGGACAGCAAAAAACAATATTGGAAGAAGTTCGCCTTCTGCCATAGCACCAATTGCATTTTCGGGAACAATATCCGTTATGAACCCAACGATTCCGTGATCTGAATCTTTTGCCTGCTCTTCGTATGTACTGACAGCATCACTGCTCGCCCCTTCTTTATTTACACCAGCACCAGGCTGAATAAGGTTAACAACAAGAATTCCAATAGCAAGAGCAAAAGTTGTCACAATTTCAAAATAAATTAACGCTTTGCCGCCGATCCTGCCCACCTTTTTCAAATCGCCCATTCCGCCAATTCCAATAACAATGGTTAAGAAAATAATCGGAGCAATAACCATCTTAATCATTTTAATAAAGATGTCAGCTAGAACCTTTAAATTTACAGCGAACTCTGGGAAGAAGAACCCTGTAATGATCCCGAGGATAATCCCAATCACCACTTGCACAGTTAGATTACGAAAATTTATTCTCATCAACATACCCCATCCCCTCTGTTTGTGATCGCTTACAGTATAAGTGTAACGAAATATTCTGATTAAATTAATCGGATATTTGACACAAATCAACAGGCTTAGTGTTTTTAGGCAAGAAAAAAAGCCCCAAAAGGAAGCCTTTCGGGACTTTTACATCATGCTTATTTATCTACTGGTACAACTGCACCTTCGTACTTTTCTTCAATGAATTTTTTAATTTCATCTGAGTGAAGAACTTCAACAAGTGCTTTCACTTCTTTTTTGTTCTCATCGCCTTTGCGGACAGCGATGATATTTACATATGGAGAATCAGAACCTTCCAAGGCGATCGCATCTTTCTGAGGGTTAAGTCCTGCATCAATCGCGTAATTTGTGTTGATCAGCACTGCATCGCCTTCATCATTGTTGTAGATTTGCGGAAGAAGACTTGCTTCTACATCTGCCTTGAATTGAATATCCTTTTTATTCTCCTCAATATCTTCAACTGTAGCTTTTGTTTTGTCTACGCCTTCTTTAAGCTTAATCAGTCCCTCGCTCTCAAGCATAGTCAGAATGCGTCCGTGGTCTGCTACCGAGTTGCTCATGATGATTGTAGCTCCCTTTGGAAGCTTTTCAAGTGATTTGTATTTTTTTGAATATACTCCGATTGGCTCAATATGAATTCCACCGGCATTCACAAAATCATAGTTTTTGTTTTCAGCCATTTGAGACTCAAGGTACGGAATGTGCTGGAAGTAGTTAGCATCGATTTCTTTGTCAGCAAGTGTTTTGTTCGGAAGAATATAGTCCTGGAAGGTTTTAATCTCCAGTTCTACACCTTTTTTCTCTAGCAGCGGCTTCGCTTCTTCAAGAATTTCTGCATGAGGCACGTTGGATGCGCCAACAATCAGTTTCCCTGTTTCCTCACTGCCTGAACCCGAACCGGATCCGGATGTCCCGCACGCGGATAATGCAAGCGCGGATACCGCAAATACTGTACTTATTAATAATTTCTTCATTTCTTTTCCCCCTAGCGTTTGTCTAGTTTTCTTGTAATGAAATCTCCAATGATTTGGAGAATAAACACAATAATCAAAATGAGAATGGTAGCGACGAGCGTTACTTCATTGTTGCTGCGCTGAAAGCCTTCTAAATAAGCAAGATTTCCAAGTCCGCCGGCACCGATAACACCAGCCATAGCGGAATATCCTACGAGTGCAATGGCAGTAACGGTAATACCTGATGCAAGGGCTGGCATCGATTCCGGCAAGAGAACCTTCCAGATGATCGTAAAGGTGGAAGCACCCATTGATCTTGCCGCTTCAATAACCCCTTTATCAATTTCCCTTAAACCTATTTCAACCATTCTTGCGTAAAAGGGTGCTGCGCCGATGATCAATGCGGGAAGTGCAGCTTCTGCACCGAGCATAGACCCAACGATCGCTTTTGTGAATGGAATCAAAAGGATAATTAATATAATGAACGGAATGGAGCGAAATACGTTTACGAAGGCTGAAATGATCATATTCACTATCCGATTTTCCCAGACGTTTCCTTTAGATGTAAGGAATAATAGCAATCCAAGGAGAATTCCAAGGATAAAAGTTGCCAGTACCGAAACGCCCGTCATATAAATCGTTTCAGCTGCAGCCGTCCAAACCTTTTCCCAATTCACTTCAGGAAATAATTGCTCAAGCATGGGCAACCACCTCCACTTCTACCTGATGATCTGATAAGAATTGTAAAGCCCGGTCCATTTCTGTTTCTTCCCCGTCGATATAAAGGAACAGCGCACCATAAGCCCCGCTTTGGGTCTGTGATATTTTACCCTGCAGGATATTCACTTTAACATCGTAGTTTTTAATTAAGCTGGTCACAACCGGCTGCTCTGTAGAATCGCCTACGAAGGTCAGCTGGACGATTCGTCCTGACGGATAAGAATCAATCAGATGGGCAATGGTTTCCTTCGTCTCTTCAGGCTCAGTAACCTGCTGGACAAATCGTTTCGTAATAGGAGCTTTAGGTTTTCTGAATACATTCAGCACCTCTCCTTCTTCAACGATTTTCCCATCTTCCATGACCGCTACCTTGTGGCAGATTTTGCGGATGACGTGCATCTCATGGGTAATGAGAACAATCGTCAGACCCAGACGCTGGTTAATATCTACAAGCAGTTCCAGAATGGAATCCGTTGTCTGAGGATCAAGTGCAGAGGTTGCTTCGTCACACAGCAGCACCTTTGGGTTATTTGCAAGGGCTCTCGCAATTCCAACACGCTGCTTTTGACCTCCGCTCAGCTGTGATGGATAAGCGCTCTCTCTGCCTTCCAATCCGACAAGACGGATCAATTCCTTTACACGCTCCTTTCTTTCAGAAGCAGGGATTCCTGCAATTTCAAGCGGGAATGCAATATTGTCGGCCACTGTGCGGGACCATAGGAGATTAAAATGCTGGAAGATCATACTGATTTCCTGTCTGGCCTTCCGAAGCTTGCTTCCTTTTATCTCGGCAATCCGGTTTCCTGCGACCTCAATTGTTCCCGATGTAGGAGTCTCGAGACCATTCAAGAGTCTGATTAAAGAACTCTTGCCTGCTCCGCTATAGCCGATGATTCCAAAGATTTCACCTTTTTGAACTTCAAGGTTCACATCATCTACGGCTGTGATGCTCCCTGATTTGACAGAGTATACTTTTGAAACATGATTAAGTGTAATCACTGCACTCACCTTCTTTCTGATCCGATCTGAAAGGAATAAAAAATGCCCTTCTGCACAAGTGAGCAGAAAGGCATTAAAATATAGGATACCTTTCTCTCATCTTTCAAAATGCCTGAGCATTTTGAGTGAATTGGCACCACTTCAGTTACATAACTGATGGTTGCCGGGCTTCATAGGGCACGTCCCTCCACCTCTCTTAATAAGAGAACAATTTATTATTCAGTTGGGATAGTTTGAAATTTTAAAAATATTTCAGATCTGAAAGTGAGTTTATCATGCTAAAATAAAGTTGTCAACAAATAATGTATGCAATTAATTGCTGCTTACAGTTAACGATCGTTTTCCTGTAGCGGCGAAAATAGCTGCCTCCAAATCCTCAAGCAGATCGTCTGAATGTTCAATTCCTACAGACAATCTGATCAGATCTTCCGAAACGCCGGCCTCTATTAGCTCTTCCTTGCAGAGCTGCTGATGTGTGGTGCTTGCCGGATGAATAATTAAGCTTTTGGCATCCCCAACATTCGCCACATGCGACCATAACTTCGTGTGATTAATAATGGCTTTCCCTTCCTCCAAGCCTCCATCTATTCCAAATACAATAACTGCACCGGCTCCTTTTGGCAAATATCGATCAGCAAGGTTTTTTGATGGATGTTCTTCAAGCTCCGGGTATAATACCCACTTAACTGCGGAATGGTTTTGAAGGTAGGAAACGATTTTCCTTGTATTTGCAATGTGTTCCTTCATCCTGACATGCAGCGTCTCTAATCCCAATGTAAATTGAAAGGCATTGTACGGACTTAATGCCGGACCTAAATCTCTCAGAAGCTGAACCCTTGCCTTTACGATATAAGCGAGTTCGCCGAGGGCTTCAGCAAAAACGATATTATGATAGCTTGGGTCAGGAGTAACGAAGGCTGGAAATTTGCCTGTAGACCAGTCAAACTTGCCGCCATCCACGATAATGCCCCCTAATGTCGTTCCATTGCCAAGCAGCCATTTTGTAGCCGAATGAACCACAATGTCCGCTCCATGGTCAATGGGTTTGAAAAGGTATGGTGTAGCAAAGGTATTATCAATGATTAAAGGAATTCCCGCTTCATGAGCAATTTCAGATACCGATGCAACATCAAGAACCTGAAGGCTGGGATTTCCGATTATTTCACCAAAGATCGCCTTCGTTTTTTGAGTGATTGCCTTCTTAAAATTCTCAGGATCGGATGCATCGGCAAAAACTGTTTTGATGCCGTATCTCGGCAACGTATTTGCAAATAAATTATAGGTTCCGCCGTAAAGATTGGAAGCCGCGACAATTTCATCTCCAGCTTCTGCAATATTTAGTATCGCGAGGGTAATGGCTGCCATTCCGCTTGAAACAGCTAGAGCACCTGCCCCGCCTTCAAGCTGCGCCACCCTTTCTTCTAGCACTGAAACGGTAGGATTATGTATCCTCGTATAAATGTACCCTGGCTCTTTTAAAGCAAAAAGATCAGCTGCATGATCCGTGTCTTTAAACAAATACGCATTTGACTGATAAATAGGTACAGCTCTTGCTCCTGTAATCGGGTCTTCCTTAAGTCCTCCATGTACGGCCAGCGTTTCCGGTCTGAATCCATTTTCACTCATTCGATCTCCCCCTGTTTTCATAATAAAAACCCCTTCCGAAGAAGAGGTCTTTGTCCGCTCTTCTCATCTGCCAGAAGGTAACCCTCTGCTGGAATTAGCACCGTATCTAAATAGACCGGTTGCTGCGTTATTATCGGGCCAGTACCCTCCAACGCTCTTGATAAGATATTTGTTTGAATTTTCTTAATATTAACCTCTTTTTCTGTTGTTGGCAACTATTTACTAAAAAAAAAATTGCCGACCATTTTATTTCCCGAGAAATATGCTGAATGAGAGGGAAACAAACAGAATGAGGTCGAAAAAAGATCCGCCTAATACTATTTATCGAAATGGAAACTTTTTATCATCTCTTAAAAAATGAAAAACGCCGCATTAAGCGCCGTCTTTTTGAAGCAATCTATACAAAAATTCAACAGATTGAAATGCATATTGTTTCGATTTAATATGTCCATCCTCAAAAATCAGCAAGCATGGAACACTCTCAACTTCCCATTTTCCTGCATAACCCGGTAAATAATTTAGATTCGCCATATAAATGTCCGTTTCCGGCAATGCCTCATCCACTACTGTAAGCATACGCTTTGCAAGCTGGCATGTTCCGCAGAAGGGAGTATAGAGATACAAAATAAACCGTCCCTTATCCATCCTCCCAGAAATCTGTTTATCATTTATTTCAATCATAATAAAACCAGAACTCCCTGCTATAAAAATTTCGCTTGGACGTCAATATTCGCTCCAAGCAATACGGAGGCGATATGGTGCTCTGGAGATGCAGCAACTTCCTTATACATTTTATCAATATACAGATGCGAAGCTTCAGGAAACTCTCTGATGAACTGCTTTCGGAGCTTCTCTCCCGCTTCATCTGTATCGACTAGCACATAGACATCATTTTCAAAATATTCATCAATAAGTTCGTCCATTCTTGTGAGACTAATTGTGCCATTTGTGCAAATAATTTTGACCGGCTCATTAATGACTTCCTGAATTTTCATCTTATCTGATCTGCCTTCAACAATAATGATTTTAGGAGCCTCTGACATGACCATCACATCACCTGTTCATTTTGTCTTTCTAAAGTTTATTCTCTTTTCAATCCAATGTTTCCTGCAGAAGCAGTCTGGAATGAAAAGCAGATAAGGCAGTGGACGGCTCCACTGCCTTATCATTAACACCAGCCGTTTTCGTCGTCACAATCAACATACTTTTCATCTGGTTTATCCGGCACGTCAGCCATCTGATAAAAACGGTCTTCATTGGCTTCGAATCCGTTCTTTAACTCAAATTTGCTGCCGCCTTCCCCATTAGTCATTGTCCCGATCGGCTGGTTGTCCAAAAAAAGATTCATCTGTCCATTTACAAACTTGCCCGTTATATGATCCGTAACGTCGATCCGTTGTTTTTTAAGCGTCAAGTCAAGCCCTCCTTTTTCCTTAGGATGACCCAACTTGATTTATAAAACGCTGGATAAATTAGTCTTCGTTGGTCATTTCTGTGTATTGTTCTGCCGTCATCAAGTTCTCGATTTCACTTGAATCAGAGGGCTCAATCACGATCATCCACGCTTTTTCGTATGGAGATTCATTTACATATTCAGGATTGTCATCCAAGTCTTCATTCACTTCCACAACTTTACCGCTGATTGGTGCATAAAGCTCAGAAACAGTTTTAACAGATTCAACAGAACCAAACGGCTCATCTGCTTTAATTTCAGTTCCCGCTTCAGGAAGCTCAACGAAAACAATATCTCCAAGCTCTGACTGTGCAAAATGTGTAATTCCTACTCGTACTTTATCGCCTTCAACTTTTACCCACTCATGTTCTTCAGAATAACGAAGTTCGTTTGGTGTATTCATTTTATTCCCTCCAAAGTTCTATTGTTTATGGAAAAGACAGAGTCTCTTCTTACGTCCACATTTGCTCAAAGTCATTTTCTTTAAAACCCACAGTGACCTTGCTTCCGCTCGCTGTAATCGGTCTTTTAATGAGCATTCCATCTGAAGATAAAACGGTTAGCATTTCGTCTTCACTCATGCTGCTCAAACGGTCTTTCAAGCCTAACTCACGGTATTTCTGACCGCTCGTATTAAAAAACTTCTTCAGCTCCAAACCGCTCTTGGAATAAAGATCCTTTAATGCATCTTTACTAGGGGGGTTTTCCGCAATATGTATTACATTTAGTTCATGGCCCTGCTCTTCCAGCCATTTCTTCGCTTTCCGGCATGTACCGCATTTAGGATACCAGTAAAAGTCCAATGTAATCCTCCTTATTGTACCATGCAGCCTGCCAATTATGTTGAAATAAACGCTCATCATTAAGCAAGGCTGCCTAAAAAGTTATAGCCCTATTTTACTCACCTTTGCCGTTCGTTTGCAAGGAAGAGCATTATGGACCGATATACAAGCTCAACTCGCTCGTTCATTTACTCTATGAGCTCATGCATTCATATGTATCAAAGTCATCAAAAAAAAAGCATGCAAGCCGGCCGGGCTGCATGCTCTCTTCTGTGAAAAAAATTAGTTTACATAGCGATTCGCATCAATAATTGCTGCTGCGATTTCACGTTTTTTTGCAATGACGTTAATCGGTGTATAGCGGGTAAATTTGCGCAATGCGGAAATCATCATGCGAAGGGAATCACCTGTTTCAATAGCTACCAGGGATTCTTTAGCATGTGCTTCAATTTCGTTAAATGCCTCTTGGCAATAAACTTGTGTATAAAGAAGCTTTTGGCTGTTTTTAGCTTCTCCAGAAGCAGCGATTGCTTTCTCGGTACGGAGGATCGCAGACTCCATTGCATAAATATTGCTTACAATATCAGCAATATTCACAAGAATCTCCTGCTCTTTTTGCAGTTCCTGTCCGTACTTTTGTGCAGCTAAACCAGCAATCATAATCCCGATTTTTTTCGCATTTTTAAGCAAATGCTTCTCTTGCTCAAGCGTGCCTTCACCCACTTCTTCCGGCATAAGCATCATTAGCTCTTCCTGCAGGGCCTGTGCTTTTTGAAGAAGAGGGAGCTCGCCTTTCATGGCTTTACGAAGGAATGTTCCTGGCACGAGAAGACGGTTAATTTCATTCGTTCCTTCAAAGATCCGGTTAATACGGGAATCACGGTAAGCTCTTTCTACTTCATATTCCTGCATGAAACCGTAGCCGCCGTGAATTTGTACACCTTCATCTGCTACATAATCAAGTGTTTCAGATCCCAAAACTTTATTTAATGAACACTCAATCGCATATTCAGCAATTGAGGCAGCCACAGCACGGCCGTCCTTTGTCTCTACTTCGGAAAGCAAGCTCATTCTTTCTTCAAAAAGACCTACCGTACGGTATACAGAGCTTTCCATTGCGTATGTTTTGGAAGCCATGTTCGCAAGCTTCTCTTGAATGAGCGAGAATTTTGAAATTGGTGTCTTAAACTGCTGGCGCTGGTTCGCGTATTGGACGGAAACGTCGATGACCCGTTTTGAGCCGCCAATTGTCCCAACAGCAAGCTTGTAGCGGCCAATATTTAGAATGTTAAAGGCGATTACGTGGCCCTTTCCAAGCTCTCCAAGAAGGTTTTCCTTTGGCACCATGGCATCTTCAAGAATCAGTGTACGTGTAGAAGAACCTTTGATTCCCATTTTCTTCTCTTCAGGCCCAGTTGAAACTCCCGGAAATTCTTTTTCAACGATAAACGCGGAGAAATGTTCGCCGTCAACTTTTGCATACACAACAAACACATCAGCAAAAGCGGAATTCGTAATCCATTGTTTCTCACCGTTCAATACATAATGAGTACCTTCTGCATTCAGCCTTGCAGTTGTTCTTGCTCCAAGTGCATCTGATCCGGAACCAGGTTCTGTCAAAGCATATGCAGCTAGTCTCTCACCAACGGCTAAGTCGGGAAGATACTGCTTTTTCTGCTCTTCATTACCAAAAAGAACGATTGGCAGAGACCCAATTCCTACGTGAGCTCCAAAGGAAAGCGCAAAGCTTCCTGCACGGGAGAATTTCTCTGTAATAAGAGCTGAGCTGATTTTATCCAGGCCAAGTCCGCCGTATTCTTCAGGAACGTCCGCACCGAGCAGTCCCAGTTCTCCTGCTTGCTTTAAGAGCTTTACGGATTTATCAAATTCATGTTTTTCAATGTCTTCAAGCTGTGGAAGTACGTCATTTACGACAAAGTCCTCCGTCGTTTTTGCAATCATTTTATGCTCTTCTGTAAAATCCTCCGGTGTAAATACACGTTCAAAGGATGCATCCTCAATTAAAAAGCTTCCGCCTTTTGTTACGGTTTCCAATGATTTAGCCATTATTTAACCCTCCAAATTTATATTCTATTAAACTAGTTCAAATACGCCTGCAGCACCCATACCGCCGCCGATGCACATAGTTACAACACCAAACTGCTCATTTCTGCGTTTCATTTCGTGGATAAGCGACAGCGTAAGCTTTGCGCCTGTGCATCCAAGCGGATGACCGATTGCAATAGCTCCTCCGTTCACATTCACCTTTTCTTCATCTAATCCAAGCTCTCGGATTACTTGAAGTGACTGGGAGGCAAAGGCTTCATTTAATTCAAACAATCCCACATCCCCGACAGTCAGACCGGCAAGCTTCAGCGCTTTCGGGATAGCTGCAACCGGACCGATTCCCATAACTTCCGGTGGTACACCCGCAACAGCGAAGGATCTGAATTTTACCATAGGCGCTAACCCAAGAGCATCCGCTTTTTCACGATCCATGACCATGACTGCGGCGGCACCGTCACTCGTTTGAGAGGAATTTCCTGCTGTTACGGATCCTCTCACATTAAATACGGGACGGAGTTTGGCAAGGACATCCTGCGTTGTTCCGGGGCGTACTCCTTCATCTCTGGAAAATAAGATGGACTTTTCTTTCAGCTTGTTGTCAGTCCCCACAGAACGAAGCGTAACCTCAACGGGTACGATTTCATCTTCAAATCTTCCGGCTTCAATCGCAGCTGCAGCCCTCTGGTGGCTTCTTACAGCAAATGCATCCTGATCTTCACGGCTGACTCCGTATTTCTGGGCCACTTGTTCAGCTGTATGTCCCATTCCCATATAGTATTCAGGCGCTTCTTCCGCAAGCCTGGCATTTGGACGAATGGTATGACCCATCATTGGCACAAGGCTCATGGATTCCGCTCCGCCTGCTATAATCGTATCGGAATGCCCAAGCATGATTTTTTCAGCAGCATAGGCAATCGTCTGAAGACCGGAAGAACAATAACGGTTGATCGTAACTGCAGGAACGGTATGCGGCAATCCTGCCAGCGCTCCAATATTTCTCGCCATATTCAAGCCCTGCTCAGCTTCAGGCATTGCACAGCCGATAATCAAATCATCAATATTGCCTTCGTAATTGCCCGCACGCTTTAACGTTTCTTTTACAGCAAGTGCTCCCAGATCATCAGGGCGCACGCTTGCCAATGTTCCTTTTTTCGCTCTTCCTACAGGTGTTCTTGCACCTGCAACAATGACCGCTTCTCTCATCTGGTACCCCTCCTTAGTTACGTAACGGTTTTCCTTTGACAAGCATGTGCTGCATCCGCTGCTGTGATTTACCTTCTGAAACGAGACTCAGGAATGCTTCTCTTTCAAGATCAAGCAAGTATTGTTCATCCACTTTTGTGCCAAATGGAACTTTTCCGCCGGCAATAACAAAAGCAAGTTTTTTCGCGATTTTTAAATCATGCTCCGAAATGAAGCCTGACAGCTGCATCGTTTGTGCTGCTAGAAGCAGTGTTGCATAGCCTGATTCCCCTACAACCGGAATCTTTTCTTTCACAGGAGGACGATAGCCGTTTTCGTGAAGCTGAAGCACCGTCCGTTTCGCATCATGCAGTAGGTGGTCAGCGTTTATACTGATGCCATCCAGAGCATCCAGGAATTGAGCATCTCTTGCTTCAGCTGCTGAAGTGGAAACCTTCGCCATTGCAATGGATTCAAAAACCTTGTTTGCTACGTTTTGAAGATCAAAATCCATCCCTTTAGGAATGCTGTTTAAATGTTTAATGTACAGCTCTTTATTGCCTCCGCCGCCTGGAATCAACCCGACACCGGCTTCTACAAGTCCCATGTACGTTTCGCTGGATGCCTGGATTCTCGCAGCAGGGAGACAGATTTCCGCTCCGCCGCCGAGCGTCATACCGAATGGCGCAGCCACAACTGGCTTTGGACTGTATTTTATTTTTTGCATAGCCTGCTGGAAGTGACGGATGACCACGTCGATTTCATAGAAGTTATCATCCTGTGCTTCCATCAAAATCATTGCCAGGTTGGCGCCGACACAGAAGTTTTTCCCCTGGTTGCCTATGACAAGCCCTTTAAAATTAAGTGCTACATCATCGATGGCGTAATTAATCATCTGGATAATATCCATGCCGATTGCATTGCTTTGAGAATGGAACTCAAGCAAAGCTACTCCATCTCCAAGATCAATCAGGCTTGCACCGCTGTTTTTCTTAATAACACCTTTTGTTTCTTTTAAAGACTTAAGATTAATAGCTTTCTCGTTCGTTTCCAAACGGCGGTACTCCCCATTGCTGTAATAGAAGCGCACTCCATTTTCTTCTATATAGAAGGATGTATGGCCCTTCTCAAGCATTCCAGAAACCCAGGCAGGAATACTATATCCCTCTTCCTTCAGTTTTTCGGAGGATTTTTCAAGGCCAATCGCATCCCAAAGCTCAAATGGCCCTTTATCCCATCCAAAGCCCCATTTCATTGCCTGATCAATCGATACAATGTCATCCGCAATTTCTCCAAGAAGCTTTGCTGAATAAAGAAGGGTTGGAGCTGTTATTTCCCAAAGCAGCTGTCCGGCACGGTCATCTGCATAAATAAGCGCTTTCAATTTTGCTGATCCCTTTGCCTGTTTTGCCATTTCAATTGATGGAGCGCTTAATTTTTGTCTGCTTCTATATTCCATAGAGGATGGATCCAGTTCAAGAATTTCCTTGCCTTCCTTCTTGAAGAAACCCTGTCCTGACTTCGCACCAAGCCATCCATTTTCAAGCATTTGCTTCATAAATGAAGGAACGTTAAAGACTTCTTTTTCCTGTTCCTCAACATTTTCATATACGTTGTTTGCCACATGGACAAATGTATCCAATCCAACGACATCAAGCGTTCTGAAAGTTGCACTTTTTGGCCGGCCTATTAAAGGGCCTGTAATTGAATCCACTTCACCAACGCTGTATCCCTTTTCAAGCATTTTTCTTAACGTTACAAGAAGACCGTATGTTCCAATCCGGTTTCCGATAAAGTTAGGAGTATCCTTGGCAACTACCACTCCCTTGCCGAGAACATCTTCCCCGAACGTTTTCATAAACTGAAGAATCTGCTCATCTGTATCTCTAGTCGGAATAATCTCCAGGAGCTTTAAATAGCGCGGCGGATTGAAAAAGTGAGTTCCGAGGAAATGCTTTCTAAATTCCTCTGAACACTCGGATGCCATCGCTTCAACAGAGATTCCGGATGTATTGGAGCTGACAATGCTCCCCTTCTTCCGGTACTTTTCAACCTGCGCAAACACTTTTTTCTTTACATCCAAATTTTCTACTACGACCTCTATAATCCAATCAGCCTCGGATAAACGCTCCATATCATCTTCAAAATTCCCTGCTTCAATGAGAGCAAGATTCTTTTTGGATGTTAGCGGAGCCGGTTTTTGTTTTAGCAGTTTTTGAATGGAACTTGATGATAGCCGATTTCTTACGGCTGGATCTTCCAGCGTCAGCCCTTTTTTCTGCTCATCCCCTGTGAGCTCTTTAGGCACGATATCCAATAGCAAAACAGGGATCCCGATGTTTGCTAAATGTGCCGCAATTCCCGAACCCATAACGCCGGTTCCCAGCACCGCAGCTTTATTAATTTGCTGGACCATAAGTTTTCCCCCTTGTTTGAATGAATGCTCATTCATTTTTTGCTCAAAAAAAAGTTCTTCCCATTTCCTTCTCATTACTAATATAAAAGATTTTGAAAATTTCTTCAATACATTTGATGGAATTAATATGATTTTTCTTTCTATGAAAAGGAACGCTAGGACAGTGGAGGTGAAGACAGATGGCAAAATTGAAAAAAAATCCATCAAAAGCAGGTGTCAGTGCAGCAAGTGTTAAAGGAAACGCGGGTCCTTTCAACGAGCAGGATGGCGGAGGCAAACATACAAGCACCAATCAGCAATATAAAAAGCATAATATGGACGAAGCATAACAAAATAGGATCCTTCTGCTTTTTAGCATGAGGACCCTTTTTTGTTATTTCTTGATGACTCCCTTAAGGACGAACGCGACATTCGCAGGACGCTCTGCAAGCCTTCTCATGAAGTAGCCGTACCAGTCATTTCCGTATGGTACATATACACGCATTTTATATCCTTCATTGGCAAGCTCGAGCTGTCTCTCCGGACGGATGCCGAAAAGCATCTGAAATTCGAATTGATCAAGAGGGATATTATGCTCCTCTACAAGCTGTTTTGTATATTCAATAATGGCGTCATCATGCGTAGCAACAGCCGTATAGTTTCCATTTAGAAGATGCATTTTAATGATCTTTTTAAAATTCTCATCTACATCTTTTTTCTCAGGGAAAGCAACTTGAGGCGATTCTTTGTAAGCACCCTTAACCAATCTTAAATTCGGGCTGTATTTGTTCAAATCTTCGATGTCCTCTTCAGTCCGGTATAAGTATGCCTGAATAACAGTCCCAATATTGTCATACTCTTCTCTGAGTTTTTTGAAAATCTCGATGGTTTTGCCGCAGCGGCTGTAATCCTCCATGTCGATTGTGACAAAAACATCATTTTTCTTTGCTGCTTCAAGAATTCTGCGCATATTGTTCATCACAAGCGCGTCAGAAATATCGAGGCCCATGGAAGTCATTTTCAAAGAGAGCTGAGATTGGAGCCTTTCTCTGCCTATTGCTTCAATAGCCTTAATTGAATTGTCGGCCATTTCATTGGCTTCAGCCGCATTATCAACAAATTCACCAAGATAGTCAATGGTGACATCTAGCCCCTTGTTGTTGAGCTGTCTAATGGCCTCTGAAGCAAGCTCAATTGTTTCGCCGGCAACAAAACGGGCAGCACCAAATTTTAATCCGTACCTTTTGGCTACTTTTGTAAGCCCTCTATTTTTGGACAAAAACAAGAAAAAATTGCGCATTACTGTTTCCATATTTTCCCCTCCTGCAACCGCATACATTATATCTCAAAAATAAATGACGGCTGAGCTCCCTACAATACCCTCTATTATATAAAGCGCCTTCAATTACAAGTATTTTATCATCTTTCTGACTATTTGAATATCATTTTTTATCCAAAGGTGTCGTTTCATGTCAAATGAATAGAAACCTACCTGCTGGAGGAAGGATAGGAACGATACGCTTTTATTTAAGGAGGAATGAACATGCAGCAGCAGCCAATGCAAAACCAATCCAACGTGATGCCGCAGCCGCCGAATATCATATCAACAAAAGACCATCTGTACCTTCAAGATATGCTCTCCTGGAATCTTTTGGCCATGAAAAAAGCTCACTTTTTTGCAGAGCAATGCCAAAACCAGGAACTGAAAATGGAATTGGAAAAAACGGGACAAATGCACAACCGACATTACCAAACCGTACTAAGCCATCTTCAGCCGCAGCAGGCTCAATCACAGCCGCCTCTTCAATAAATTAAACAGAAAGGAGATTCACGTTATGAATCAAAACCAAAATCAGCAAGCCGGGAAGATTGGCAACCAGGAAACACAAGTACCAAAATCCCCGCAAATGAACGAACGTGACTTTGTAAATGATCTGCTTGCCACTGAAAAATACATGACAGACTCCTACTGCACAGCCATGAATGAAATGAGCCACGAAAGCTTATATAAAGATATCCAGTCCATCTTTAACGAAACCCAGGACTGCCAGAGACACCTCTATAATTTAATGTTCAAAAACGGCTGGTACAAAGTCGAAGCAGAACAAGCCCAAAAAATGCAGCAAACCTATCAGCAATTCTCCGGCTACGCCCAGCAGCAATCACCTTATGGGGGATTAATGCAATAACGAAAAGCGGAGGGCGCTTGCTCAGCGCTGAAAGACGGTGGAGCTGGAACTGACAAAGTCGCTTTTTGACTTTGACAGGGCCAGCGAAGCGGCCGAAGCGCTAGCGCCCGGAGCTGGACACCACGAAAAGCGGAGGGCGCTTGCTCAGCGCTGAAAGACGGTGGAGCTGGAACTGACAAAGTCGTTCTTTGACTTTGACAGGGCCAGCGAAGCGGCCGAACAGCTAGCCGGGGAGCTGGACACCACGAAAAGCGGAGGGCGCTTGCTCAGCGCTGAAAGACGGTGGAGCTGGAACTGTCACAGTCGCTTTTTGACAGAGCCTCTAATTGTGCATAAAACTGAATTGGACCGGCGCACTTTGATAATTCTAGTGAGCCGGTTTCAGCATATAATTTCAAATTTCATCATAAACCTTAAGAAATTCATCATGACTCCTCACAACCCTCGTTTCCATGCCCAAATCGTTATTCACATAGAGTGCAAAAAAGCACCGGCTTATATATTACGCCGGTGCTTAGTCGTCTTTTCTCTTTTGATTATTTTCACGGTGCTGTTCATTCATTTCTTTGACTTCGGTGCTCACTTGTTTCATCGCAAGTTTAAATTCGGGGTATTCTGCGTTCCAATGCCTCACCAAATTTGGCATCGTTTTGGCCATATGGGTGTAGAGTGCCCACATTTGCACTCTTTCCTGCCGATCTGCCTCAGATGTCCCAATGAGGAGGTCGCAGTATTTTTCAAACAGGCCGTCGAATTGGTCTTTAAACGTTTTGTCCATTGTTATCCCCCGTATCCTTTAGGTGGTTTTACACATTTAACGGGACAAGTTTTGCAGCGGGCTCCGCGATCAGAGGTTAAGTAAAACAGGCAGCAGGTGCGTCTCATTCTGATTTCCTGACCTGTCTCAGGCTGTATGGCTGTCTGCCCGTCATAACGCTTCAATGGATTCTGATGATAATCTCCAAAGAGGGAACCTTCTGCTTCAGCTACTGTAAAATGAAAGTCGCTTTCAATCTGGTCTTTGCTGATTCCTTCTGGAACAGATGCTAAAAGGGTTTCAAACATCCACTTTACATAGATGCAAACATTTTCCCAAAGAATCCATTTGGATATACTTGTATTTCTGCTTGCTGTCTTGATCAGTGGATAAATGTTTTCTGCGAAAAGCTGTCGAATAACTGAGCTTCTCCATTCTTCCCTGCTTTCATTTTCTCCCGGCACGACGGCTTCCAGATTATGAAAATGAAAGGACGGAAGCCATAAAGGATCCTGGTCATCCGTTTCCAAAGATAGATTTTCGGGTCTTAGGTTAGGAACCTTATTATAGACTGTCATGGAATACAGGGTTAAAGCGGCTAGAAATCCATAACGCTTTAAAAGCATGGACGCCGCTGTCTTTCGGTCAGGAGCTTCAATCTTCGGTTTCACCTTGTCCAAATAGGCTTTTAATGATTCTGGGTCCAGGAGATCCTTTACTTCAACAGAGAGGGTGGAAGACCAGCGCTTCCTTCCCAAACGGAATTTTTCAAGTTCCGCAAGCTCTCTTTCTATAAATTCAGCCATTTTGCATACTCACTTCTTTCAGAATACAGCGGCCCCGTCCATGCGGTATACAAAGAGGGGTTCCGAAAAGCGGATCCACTGTGACCTCGCAATTCATTTGAAAAACGTCCTGAACCAGATTGCAGCTTATGACTTCCTCCGGTTTACCCTGATCATGGATCTTTCTGTCCTTAATGGCTACAAGATGATGAGCATAGCGGCATGCTAAGTTTAAATCATGAAGCACCATGACAATCGTTCGGTTTTCGCGTTCGTTCAGCTCAAACAGCAAATCCAATATTTCAATCTGATGTGTCATATCAAGATAGGTCGTAGGTTCATCCAAAAGAATAATATCCGTGTCCTGTGCGAGCGTCATCGCAATCCATGCACGCTGGCGCTGTCCTCCTGACAGGGAATCGACAGGACGGTCGGCAAAATCCAGCATTCTTGTAGATTCAAGCGCTTTGTAGACGGCATCCTCATCCTCTTTTGACCACTGGCTCAGCCAATTTTGGTAAGGATAACGCCCTTGTTTAACAAGCTGAAGAACGGTAAGTCCTTCCGGTGCAGCAGGTCCTTGCGGAAGAATAGCGAGTTTTTTCGCTACCTCCTTTGTCGGAAGCTTTGCAATAGACCCTCCTTCTAAAAGGACGGATCCATGACTTGGCTTAAGAAGTCTCGCGAGGGAGCGGAGCAATGTCGATTTTCCGCAGCCGTTGCTTCCGATAAAAACAGTAATTTCGCCTTTTGGAAGGGTCAGATCCAGTTCATCTATAATAATGGAATCCCCGTAGGATAAAGTCAGGGATTTCGTTTCAATTGCACTCATGTTATCTCGCCCCTTTTCAAATTCGAGCCCATAGCTAATTTTTACGTATTCCTTGTTTTATATAGCAGGTAAATAAAATAAGGAGCCCCTATCGCTGCCGTAAACACTCCTGCCGGTACTTCTAGGGGTGAAAATACAGTCCTTCCGATCAGATCTGCAATCATGACCAGGAAGGCTCCGGCTATTGCCGATACAGGGAGCATGGCTCCATAGGAGGAGCCTACAAGTCTTCTGGCTATATGAGGGGCCATCAGTCCGACAAAACCGATTCCCCCGGCGAAAGCTACAGCAGTACCAGTCAAAGCTGTGCTGAGCGCTAAAAGAAGAAGTCTGTTGCGCTGCACCGCACTTCCTGCGCCTGTTCCCAGTTCATCTCCAAGCCCTTGCAGGTTGATCAGACGAATAACGATAATTGTAAGGAAAAGAAGCAACAGGGTTAGTGGCAGCATGATTTTCACCTGCTGCCAGGTAGCTCCGTACACGGTCCCTGTAATCCAAGTATTTGCTTGTGAAGCTCTATAGATCGGCCCTTTAATCATCATAAGAGTGGTCATTGACTGAGCAAGAAGGGAGAAACCAATCCCTACGAGCACCAGTCTGAATGATGACGATCCACCCTTCCAGGAAAGGGCATATACGATAAACCCGACTGTAACAGCACCGATAAAGGATGCAACAGGCATCCATTGAATGCTTACGGTCAATGCATTATTTTTATCACTGAAAAGCGCCAAAAAAGTTACGACTGCAAAAGACGCTCCCCCTGTAATCCCGATAATATCCGGTGATGCAAGAGGATTTCGAATAATTCCCTGTAAAATCCCTCCTGCTACAGCAAGGCAGACACCAACTAAAATGGCAATCAGTATTCTTGGCAGCCGAAATGATGAGATGATGAGCATATTCATTTCTGAACCAAATCCGGTCAGTGTCTTGATTACTTCAAGCGGGCTCATCATGACCTCACCCGCTCCTGTACTGATGAAAAACCCGGCAAGCAAAACAGCTGCCATAATTATAGAAACTTTAAAAGCTTTTTTATCTATTAAAAATGAAACAGATTTTCCTATCCGAACAGTCCAATGCGTTTTCATGCCCGATCAAACCCCTTTCTTGCGATGTAAATAAAGAAAGGCGTTCCAATCAGCGCTGTCATAACTCCGACAGGCACTTCCTCCGGCATAACGACATATCGTGCCGCAATATCCGAAACAGTTAGAAGAATTCCCCCAAGTACTGCCGAATAAGGCAAGATCCACCGGTGATCGTTTCCAACAAAATAACGGGCCAAGTGCGGGATAACAATCCCTACAAAGCTAATCGGACCCGATATGGATACTGCCCCGCCTGCAAGGAAAATAACCGCAATGGCTGCAAAAATTTTCACAGTCCCAGTTTTCTGGCCAAGCCCCTTCGCTACATCTTCCCCCATTGTAAGGACATTAATTTTCGGGGCAAGGAATCCGCAGATGATAAAAGCCGCAGTCACATAAGGCAGCACTGCAATAAGAGATTCAAGCTTTCTCCCTTGAATGGATCCAGCCAGCCAAAACAGAACCTGATCCAGAGCTGCTTCATTTACAACCAGCAAGCCCTGAGTAAGTGAACTGAAGAGCGCAGCCATTGCAGCTCCCGCCAGCGTCAGCTTTACAGGCGTTAACCCCTCCCTGCCCATCGATCCAATAAAATAGACCGTTAAAGCAGCAGCGGCAGCACCAAGGAAAGAAAGCCACGTAAATGCCTGCAGAGATGAAACATGAAAAATTGATACGGCAGCGACTACAAAAAATCCCGCTCCCGCATTAATTCCAAACACCCCTGGGGAAGCAAGCGGGTTTTTCGTTAGCGCCTGCATGATGGCGCCTGCCATTGCAAGACTTGCCCCAACCAGAGCAGCAATTAAAGCACGCGGAAGCCTGACTGATGTAATGATAATATGTTCATTAGAGCCGTTAAAATCGGTAAATGCCTTGAATGCAATTGTCCAATTCGTACGCGCATAACCGTACACAATACTCGCACACATGGCAGCGGCAAGGATCAAAAACAGCCCTAATAATAGAATGAATTTTTGTGAATGTGACTTAAGCAGCATATTTTTTCTCCGTATTTTGATCATCAGTTTTTGACTTTTCAAGTCTACGGTTATTGTAACAAATGAGAATGAATTTGAAAATCATTTTCAATTACGTGTTGACATCGCATACAAAAGCGACTTATTATTTTACTTGTAAATGAAAATCATTATCATATGGGGGGTTTATAGATGAGTCGTACATACAGAAAATCCTGGTTTAGCATCACCGCATTAATTCTTGCTCTTACCCTGCTGCTGGCAGCCTGCGGCGGCAATACAGAAAGCAAAAAGGAAGAAGCGAGTCCAGAAGAAGGGTATCAAGTGAAGCATGCCATGGGCGAAGCAAAAATCCCGAAAAAGCCTGAACGGGTTGTTGTTTTAACAAATGAAGGGACTGAAGCAGCGCTGGCAATGGGGGTTAAACCTGTTGGAGCGGTTCAATCCTGGCTTGGAAATCCTTGGTACGATCATATTAAGGACGATATGAAAGATGTGAAAGTAGTAGGAACAGAAAGTGAAGTTAACGTAGAGGCCATTGCTGCCCTTAAGCCTGACTTGATTATCGGAAATAAAATGCGCCAGGAAGCGGTTTACGAAAAATTGAGCGCCATCGCGCCGACTGTCTTCGCTGAAACGCTTCGCGGAGACTGGAAGGAAAATTTCTCGCTTTATTCCAAGGCTTTGGATCGTGAAGAAGAAGGAAAGAAAGTCATTGCAGAATTTGATGCACGAATTGACTCCATCAAAAAAGAAGGCGGAGATAAACTTTCCCAAAAGGTTTCAGTCGTCCGCTTTATGGCAGGCAAAACCCGCGTTTATTACAAGGATACGTTCTCAGGAGTTATCTTTGATCAGCTGGGAATCAAGTACCCTGAAGCAACTGATAAGCTGTTTGCTGATAATCAGGAAGATCTGTTTGTAAGAGAAGTAGGCAAGGAAGCGATCCCGCAAATGGATGGAGATTTGCTCTTCTATTTCACTTATGCTCCTGAGGGAGATACAGAAGCGGTAAAAACAGAAGAAGAATTCACAAAGGACCCTCTTTGGCAAAACCTTAGTGCTGTGAAAAACGGCAAAGCCTACAAAGTAGATGATGCTATCTGGAATACAGCAGGCGGTGTTTTGGCTGCAAACAAGATGCTGGATGAAATTGAACAATACATCGTTAAAAAATAATGCTGCTAAAAGCTGAAGGAAACTCTCCTTCAGCTTTTTTGATATCAGAAAGGAATACAGTTTTTCACCTTGGGGTAAGGATAGAATAGAAACTCAAGGAAACGGCTGGTGAAAATATGGGGCAGGCAGCACTATGGGGGGCTTTTGCGGGATCGTCCATTTTAATTGGCGCGCTATTAGGAATGCTTAAACGAATTCCTCCGCGAATGGTTGGATGGATCATGTCATTTGGAACGGGAGTCTTGATTGGGGCTGCTTCATTTGATCTGCTGGAAGAGTCTTTGGATGGAGGAGGAATCACTTCCACCACGATTGGCTTCATCGCAGGAGCACTGCTTTTTACGGTAAGCGAGCTCATTATTGCAAATAAAGGCGGGCATCAGAGAAAGCGGTCCAAGGAAAACCCTGAAAATCATTCCGGGGTATCGATTTTTATAGGAACAATTATTGATGCGGTTCCTGAATCGGTCATTATTGGAGTAAGTATTCTGCAGCAAGGCTCAGTTAGTGTTTTGATGGTAATCGCTGTGTTCATCAGTAATTTTCCAGAAGGATTATCCAGCACAACTGGTTTGATAAAAGATGGGTATTCGCGGAAGAAAATTTTATTTATGTGGGTAATCGTCGTTGTCCTGGCTACGGTCAGTTCATTGCTCGGCTACTCCCTTCTGCAAAATGCTTCACCTGTTTTTACGGCTTCAATAGGTGCCTTCGCTGCTGGTGGAATTATCGCAATGGTTGCCTCCACTATGATGCCGGAAGCCTATGAAGAAGGAGGTCCTATCGTGGGTATGATTACTTCTTTAGGTGTTCTCTGCTCGATGATTTTATCTCAGCTATAAGTAAACAAAGCCCGCTTATTACAAGCGGGCTTTGTTTATACGGCTGACACTTATCTTTTGTTATCCAGTTAGGATATCCTCTTTCGGGTATCGCACAATCTCATTTCCAGAAGGTGTAGCAAGAGAATAAATAAGAGTTAACGGTCCAAGCTTGCCGAGGAACATAATAAATACGAGAACGATTTTACCAAAGTCTGTAAAGTTAGCCGTAACTCCCATAGAGAGCCCTACTGTACCAAATGCTGAGACTACTTCAAATACAATTTCCAAAAACGATTCATTTTCTGTAATCGTCATCAGGAAGACTGCTCCCATGATAAAAAGGATGGATATGATGGTAATGGATAGAGCTCTTACAATGTAACCTCCATCAAGAGCACGTCTGCCAATGGTGATTTCCTTTCTCCCCTTTAAGAAGGTCAGGGTAGCCAGAAAAATAACAATAGCTGTGGTCAGTTTGATTCCGCCCCCTGTTGAAGCACTTCCCGCTCCTATGAACATTAGAATCATGACAAAAAAGAGAGATGCTTCATGCATGGCTCCGATATCAAGTGTATTGAACCCTGCAGTTCTTGGAGAAACGGCCTGAAACCAGGATGCCCACAGCTTATCTCCCAGTGAGAGCCCTCCAAGCGTACCAGGGTTTCCATATTCCAGAACAAAAAGAATCAGCATAGATACAAGATTAATTACAAGTGTTGCAACCAGCATAATTTTTGTATGCAGGCTGAATTTTTTGAACTTCTTCTTCTGCCACATATCCACCAGCACAGTAAAACCAATTCCTCCCACAATAAACAGGCCGCTAATAACGATATTGATAATCGGGTTCCCAACATAGTTGATTAAGTTATTAGAGAAAAGTCCGAATCCTGCATTATTAAAGGCAGAAATTGAGTGGAAAAATCCATAGAACAAACCTTTTTTCCATCCTAGTTCAGGAACCCATACAATAGATAAAAAAATCATGGCAACAAATTCAATAGCAAATGCAAATATGAACATATACTTCACAAGCCGGATAACCCCGCCTATGTTCGTCTGATTCAATGCCTGCTGCATCACAATCCGGTCTTTAATCCCCACTTTTCTTCCAAGCATCATGTAGATCAGGACGGCAAATGACATGATTCCCAAGCCGCCAATCTGAATCAGCAGAGCAACAACGGTTTGACCAAACGTAGTAAACGCTGTGCTCGGATCTACGGAGGAAAGACCTGTTACAGTCATAGCAGATGTAGCGACAAACAATGAATCGACCCATGAGATTCCTTGAGTAGTGGATATCGGAAGTTTTAGCAGACAAGTGCCGGCAGCAATACCAATAGCAAATGTTAGAACAAGCAGTTGCGAAGGTTTAAGTTTAATGACTTTAGGCATCTTCATTCGCTACATTCCTTCCTCTTCAAAACGGGCTATATCTTTATTTTTTCCGATAACAAGCAGGATATCACCTTTTTCCACCGTTTCTTCAGCTGCCGGAGAAACAATCATATCTTCATTTCTCTGGATCCCAACGATATTGCAGGCGAATTTGGCCCGAATGTCCAGGTCATTTAAGGATTTACGGTTTATTTTATCAGTTGCGACTAATTCCACCATACTATGCTCTTTTGATAGCTCAATATAATCAATCATTTTTTCTGAAATGATATGGTGGGCAATTCTTTTCGCCATATCCCGTTCCGGATGAATGACACGTGTAACTCCGATTTTTTCAAGCACCCGCTGATGGTAATCATTTTGCGCCTTTGCCCATACCTCGGATATTCCAAGCTCTATAAGCAGTAAGGAAGTTAAAATACTTCCCTCAATATCGTCTCCCAATGAAACAAAAGCGTGATCCACATTACGGACCCCAAGCTGCTTCAGCGCTTCCTCATCCATGGAATTTGCCTGAACGGAATGGGTAGCATATGGTGCGTATTGATGGACCTTATCTATATTTTTATCAACAGCCAGGACCTCCCTGCCCAGATCATGAAACTCTTTTACAAGACTTCCGCCAAACCTTCCTAGTCCAAAAACGGCAAATTGTTTACTCACTGATGAAATCTCCCTTTATGTAGAATCCTTAAAAAATGCACAAAAAAGCACAGAGGAGTGTCCCTGTGCCGTGTACGAACACAAGTTTCATCTGCCTCTCCATTACGCTTACGAGGTTAGCTGTCGGGTTAGGGCATGAAGTAGCCCTTTCTAATAAGAAGAATTCACCCCAAGTGAAGGCAATAGCCACCACACAATAACGGGTCCCCCGCTCCAAAAGGATTGAGCGATAAAGGTAAGTGAAACATATAATTTTGAATGGTACGAAAGTATCTTACCTTTGATTGATTCGATAGTAAAGAGTAAAAATGTCCTTAAACCAAACAAAGATTGTTAAATTGTTTTTATTTGACGATCATACAGATAACATGCTCTTATAACCGGCCTAGTCCTTCTTCCTTCCATCTATTTAAGCCTCTTACTTTTGCAGGTATTTTTAACACCTATTGATTGGAGTAGAAGGCGCGAGACTCATGCGGGAGGAGCGGGACAGGCGAGACCCCGCAGGCGCAAAGCGGCGAGTTATCATGAACGAAACTAGCCCCTTACTCGTAAAATCGTAGGTTAATTTGGTTAGACTGTTTTTGTCAAACAAAACCAAATCAGAGCTACATTACGGAAGGAGCTAGCTATTATGAAGGATACCATTAAATACGTAGGTTTAG
>NZ_JAQV02000029.1 GCF_000732485.2 Bacillus sp. SJS
CATATCTGGTAATTATGGCAGAGAGGTCACACCCGTTCCCATACCGAACACGGAAGTTAAGCTCTTTAGCGCCGATGGTAGTTGGGGGTTTCCCCCTGTGAGAGTAGGACGTTGCCAGGTACATGAAAAAAAGGCTTGCCCCTTAGGGGGTGGGTCTTTTTTTGTTTGGGTCTGGGGGTTGAGTGAGAAAGACAGGGTAGCGGATACGTGATTCGGGATACGCCATGAGTGGAGGGAAGGAGAAGGAGGCGGAATACTCGAATCAGTTGAACTTAGTGTTTACTAGCTCAACGTTTGGCTGGACTTAGTTTTAGAGTGAGACTGGCGGACCGTACTGGATGGTGCTGGCTGCGGAAGGGGATCCAACGAATAGAGGGGGCTGTGATCTCTGTCGAATCCTCCCGAAAAGTCGATATCCGCTCATTTTAGTCGATAAATCGAAATAATCGTCGATATATTAGAATTTTGGTCGATATCTCAAAATAATCGCCGATATATCCAAATTTCGGTCGATATCCGCTCCAGAATAGCCGATATCCTCTCCAGCTACCCCAATGCCGCAACAGAAACGAATGAATCTACCTCGATTCTAACCCTATTTCGCCTCCACTACTCCGTAATGTCATGCCATTTGAACAGTTTTGAACCAAAATAGAGGAGTTTTGATCGTGAATTTGAGATATTAATGGTCCACTCCTAAAAAATTCACCCCTTCGCCTCAATCACATTGCAATAGCGCCGAACCTCCTGTTGATCCCAGCCAAACCCCACCTAAACCCCACCCATCCCTAAATCCGTTCACTCAAATACAGCCAAATCAGCTCAGGAATTTTCCAGGCGGTGATTTCCATAAAAGCGGTAATGTAAATATAGTCATTTGTTGAGCGGTTTTGTATCAGGTCGTACCACCATTCTGTTTCGTATCTTGAGATCATGCTGAGGTTGTAGAGCAGCAGGTAATGAGTGAGCAGTTCAGGCATGATAAACAGCTGTTCTTTTTCAGCGGGCAGCGTGTACTCCTTTTTTTCGAGGCTGTAGGAGAGTATGGCCGTTGAAAATGGAGAAAGGCTTTCTTTTTTCAGCATTATCTTTTCTCCATCTGAAATGGCGGTTTCCAAGCCGGTAAGGTGTTCGATTGTTTCCGCCAGCCTTTTATCGGTGATGTGATAGGCGACGGCTGCTTCAGATGATAGATAGATGGCATCCGGGCCTTCCTTTAGAGGGAAAGCCGGTTTCCCATTCCGGAGTACTTTGAAGCAATGCCCCATTTCGGGTATTCTCCGCAGGAGCATTTCCATTGTATGGCGTTCTTTATCCAATTCCTTGAGCTTAAAGAGAGTTCGGGCGGTATGGTGAAACAGGCCGTTTTTCTGGAGTCGTACCTCATCTTTAAGAAACAAGTAATCCTGTTTCTTCTTTTTACGTGTTGTGACGCCGTGGGCAAGCACTGAGGTGGTTTCGGGATAATCAGGGTCCTCGGTAAGAATGCTTGCTTTCACGAGCTGAGTGAGGCCATAGAAGTAAAGGATGGGTTTAATGGAAAGGGGAGCTTCCTCTGCCTGCTTGTAAAAGCTCTCTGCATGCATGAGATAATACATGAATGTGCAGGAGTTTCGATAAGACAATTGGGATGCGAGAGATCCGAATGACTTTGTATAAATTTTTTCCAGCGTGTTTTGCGAGCTTTCAGTCGAATGCAGGTATATGTAGGAATTCCAAGGATTAGTTGGTTTCATTGTATGCCTCTCAAGTTTTCTTAATATTTAAACTCTTTGTGGTCTTCTTGACATTATCTAGAACCTATTGATACTCTACTAATAATATTTTGCGGAATCGAGGGGATTTATATAATGTGGAATGATAAGTTTGCTAAAGAAGGTTTGACGTTTGACGATGTTCTTTTGGTCCCGGCTAAGTCGGAAATCCTGCCAAGAGATGTAGATCTTAAGGTTGAATTAACCCCCACCCTTAAATTAAATCTCCCTATTATCAGTGCAGGTATGGATACTGTTACGGAAGCAGAGATGGCGATTGCTATGGCTCGCCAGGGCGGACTTGGTGTAATTCACAAGAATATGTCCATAGAGCAGCAGGCAGAGCAGGTGGATAAAGTGAAGCGTTCCGAACGCGGAGTCATTACGGATCCTTTCTTTTTAACTCCGGATCATCAAGTATTCGATGCTGAGCATTTGATGGGTAAATACCGCATTTCAGGTGTTCCGGTCGTGAATACACTGGAGGAGCAAAAGCTAGTCGGGATTATTACGAACCGCGATTTGCGCTTCATCCAGGATTACTCCATTAAAATTTCCGATGTTATGACAAAAGAGCATTTGGTTACGGCTCCTGTTGGAACAACACTTCAGGAAGCGGAAAGCATTTTGCAGAAATATAAAATTGAAAAACTCCCTCTTGTGGATGATGAAGGCGTACTGAAAGGCCTGATCACCATTAAGGATATTGAAAAAGTAATTGAATTCCCGCATTCCGCTAAAGATGCGCATGGCCGCTTGCTCGTTGGCGGAGCAGTAGGAGTTACAGCTGACACGATGCTGCGGGTAGAAAAATTGGTTGAAGCAAGCGTTGATGTTATTGTGCTCGATACAGCGCACGGTCATTCAAAAGGCGTACTTGATGCAGTAAGAAAAATCAGGGAAACGTATCCTGAACTGAATATCATTGCGGGAAATGTGGCTACTCCTGAAGCGACAAGAGACTTAATTGAAGCAGGAGCGAATGTGGTGAAGGTCGGAATTGGGCCTGGATCCATCTGTACAACCCGTGTTGTAGCTGGAGTAGGTGTTCCTCAAATCACAGCGATTTACGATTGTGCGACAGAAGCAAGAAATCATGGTGCTTCCATTATCGCTGACGGCGGAATTAAATATTCCGGCGATATCGTAAAAGCACTTGCTGCAGGAGGACATGCTGTAATGCTTGGCAGCCTGCTTGCCGGTACGACGGAGAGTCCTGGCGAAACGGAAATCTTCCAGGGAAGAAGATTTAAAGTGTACCGCGGAATGGGTTCAGTTGGTGCCATGGAAAAAGGAAGCAAGGACCGTTATTTCCAAGAGGATAATAAAAAATTCGTTCCAGAAGGAATTGAAGGAAGAATTGCTTATAAGGGGCCATTGGCGGATACCGTTTATCAGCTTACCGGCGGGGTTCGCTCCGGAATGGGCTATTGCGGAACGAAAAATCTTTTCGAACTTCGTGAAAACAGCAAATTTATCCGCATGACCGGAGCTGGCCTGATTGAAAGCCATCCTCACGATGTAAACATTACAAAAGAATCGCCTAATTATTCAAGATAATATCGTAATCTATAAATAGTGTACAAAAAGCAAACATTTAGACAGAGACTCTTTCTCTGTCTATTTTTTTTAGCATCCCTATGATAGAATTAATTTTGTGTTTCTTTTCGAAAAAAATGACCAAGCTCCGTCCAAGCGGGACAAGCCGTTACGTATACTATAGCATCCCCATTTTTAAATGTTTTACCCACAGTCAAACCTATTACATAGATAGAAAATTCACATGGAGGTTATTGAACAGCATGAATCAAAAACGTATTTTAGCAGTTTTCATGGCAGCAGCGATGTTCCTTACTGTGCTTGCGCCAATGAAACAGGTATCCGCTGCAGCTGATCCAATCAGCATTAATGCAAAAGCGTCTATTTTAGTGGAAGCATCATCCGGAAAAATTCTCTACGGAAACAACATAGATGAATCTCTCCCGATTGCAAGTATGGCAAAAATCATGACTGAGTACCTGGTTATGGAAGCGATCAAAGACGGAAAAGTTACATGGGAGCAAACGTATACGCCTAACGACTATACATACAGCATCTCGCAAATCCGCGGACTGTCTAACGTACCTCTCAGAAAAGACGGAAGCTATACAGTAAAAGAATTGTATGAAGCGATGGCGATTTATTCAGCAAACGGTGCAGCCATTGCCCTTGCAGAAGTGGTTGCCGGCTCTGAAACAAATTTTGTTAAAATGATGAATGATAAAGCGAAAGAACTTGGTTTGACCGATTATCATTTTGTTAATGCTACAGGCCTTGAAAACAAAGATCTAAACGGAAATCATCCGGAGGGTACATCAGAGGATGACGAGAACAAAGTTTCAGCACGCGATATGGCGAAGCTTGCTTCCCGTTTAATTAAGGATTACCCAGAGATTCTTGAGACGGCAAGCATTCCGAGAAAGACCTTTAAAGAAGGAACGGACATGCCGAACTACAACTGGATGCTCAAAGGATTAATCTATGAGTATGAAGGAGTAGACGGACTCAAAACAGGTTCAACAGATTCAGCCGGTTCATCCTTTACGGCGACAGCTGAGAAAAACGGAATGCGTGTGATTACGGTTGTAATGGATGCTTCTGATGGAACAGGCGATTTAAAATCTCCTCGTTTCAAAGAGACAAAGAAGCTTCTCGATTTTGCCTACAATAATTATTCTGTAGAAGAGCTTTACCCTGCAGGCTATCAGATTAAAGGCAAATCTTCTATTCCAGTTGTCAGCGGAAAAGAAAAAGAGGTTGGAATCCAAACGGACCAGCCTATGACGGTTGCTATGAAAAACGGTGAAAAAGGCAACTACAAGGCTAAATATGTGATAGATAAAAAGAAATTAAATGAAAAAGGCGAGCTGGCTGCTCCTTTTAAAGCAAAAGAGGCAGTTGGAAAAATGGTCATAGATTATAAAGGCGAAGAAAAAGATTATGGTTTCCTTACTGGTGAAGCAGGCGGAGAAGTCAACGTCGTGACAAAAGAAGGCGTAGAGAAAGCCAACTGGTTTGTTCTGACGATGAGAGGCATTGGCGGATTCTTTGCCGGTCTTTGGGACAGTGTGGTTCAGACTGTATCCGGCTGGTTCTCCTAATAATAAGAAAGACACCTTGCAGAAGGTGTCTTTTTTTAGCGATCATTTCCGGTATTGGAAGTTTTTACAGTGAACTTTTAGAATATTGAATCTGCAATCGTATAATAGTATAGGATTATTCACAGATATGAGATAAAATAGAGAATATGATTACATAAAACTACAATGTTGAGTATAGAGGGGGATTTACAATGAATACAGGTACAGATCGAGTAAAGCGCGGCATGGCAGAAATGCAAAAAGGCGGCGTTATTATGGACGTTGTGAATGCAGAGCAGGCTAAAATAGCAGAGGAAGCCGGAGCAGTAGCGGTTATGGCTCTTGAGCGCGTTCCTGCTGATATCCGTGCTGCAGGCGGGGTAGCGAGAATGGCTGATCCTACAATTGTTGAAGAAGTCATGAAAGCTGTCTCCATTCCGGTCATGGCGAAAGCCAGAATCGGACATATCGTAGAGGCCCGCGTTTTGGAAGCAATGGGTGTAGATTACATCGATGAGAGTGAAGTTTTGACTCCTGCTGATGAAGAGTATCACTTGAACAAACGTGATTATACGGTACCTTTTGTTTGCGGATGCCGCGACTTAGGTGAGGCAGCACGTCGTATCGGCGAAGGTGCTTCCATGCTTCGCACAAAGGGAGAGCCCGGTACTGGAAACATTGTTGAAGCTGTCCGCCACATTCGTAAAGTGAATGCCCAGATCCGCAAGGTGGCAGGCATGAATGAAGATGAACTGATGACAGAAGCTAAGCTGTTAGGCGCTCCGTATGAGCTTCTTCTTCAAATTAAAAGAGAAGGCCGTTTGCCGGTTGTTAACTTCGCAGCTGGCGGTGTAGCAACTCCAGCGGATGCCGCTCTAATGATGCAGCTTGGATCAGACGGAGTCTTTGTCGGATCCGGAATTTTCAAATCCGAAAACCCGGCTAAATTTGCCCGTGCCATTGTCGAAGCTACGACTCACTATGAAGACTATGCGCTAATCGCTGAACTGTCAAAAGGTCTTGGAACAGCGATGAAGGGCATTGAAATTTCCACACTTCTGCCTGAAAACCGTATGCAGGAGCGCGGCTGGTAAAAAGGAGTTTTGCATATGTACACAATTGGAGTATTAGGCCTGCAGGGAGCTTTCCGCGAGCATATTCGTTCTATTGAAGCGAGCGGAGCGAAAGCTGTTACGATAAAGCGTCCTGAGCAGCTGAATGAAATAGACGGATTGATTATTCCGGGCGGCGAGAGCACGACAATGCGCCGCCTGATTGATAAATACGGATTTATGGAGCCGCTGCGCCAGTTTACGGCGAGCCGAAAGCCGGTGTTCGGTACGTGCGCAGGGCTGATTATTCTGGCTTCGGAGATTGTCGGCTACGAGGAAGGACATCTCGCGGCCATGGATATTAAGGTCGAGCGCAATTCGTTCGGCCGCCAGCGGGAGAGCTTTGAAGCAGACTTGACCATTACAGGAGTCGGGGAAAATTTCACAGGCGTGTTTATTCGCGCTCCTCATATTGTTGAGGCTGGAGAGAATGTCGAAGTTCTTTCTAAACACAACGGAAGAATCGTTGCAGCGAGACAGGATCACCTGCTTGGGTGCTCTTTTCACCCGGAACTGACCGATGATCACCGGATGACGCAGCTGTTCCTTGATATGGTGAAAGAATCAAAAGAAAAAGCTTCTGCATAAAAAGGTTGAAACTGGTTCAGACTTGTAGTAAATTATGAACTATCAAAGAAATCGTTAAAACATTGACAGGAAGCAGTAGCGAATATTCCTTCTTAAGAGAGCCGGTGGGTGGTGCGAACCGGTGCTGGAAGTTTGTGAATCCGTCCTCGAGTGAAGCATTGAAATGCTTCCGGTCATGGCCGTTATCATGCAGAGCTGGAAGACTTCTGTCTTCAATTAGGGTGGCATCGCGGGTTAACTCTCGTCCCTTTATTGGGGACGGGAGTTTTTTGTTTTTTGGCTGGGTGTAAGCCGTGGAAGAAGGGAGACTCCTGATCAGAGGGACAGGTGTGGCCCCCGCAAGCGCAAGGTACACATCGCCCGCGAAGGGATAAGCGAACCGGATGCCATGGAAAGTAACAGCCTAATTATTAAAAAAGGGAGAGATTGCTGTGCTGGATATTAAATATTTGCGTCAAAATTTTGAAGAAGTAAAACAAAAGCTGTCTATTCGCGGAGAAGATTTAACAGATTTTGAAAAATTTGAAGAGCTTGATACTAAAAGACGCGAACTGATTGCTGCTACTGAGGAACTGAAGAGCAAACGGAATGAAGTATCCGGACAAATTGCTGCTCTTAAAAAAGAGAAAAAAGATGCAGATGATCTGATTAAGGAAATGCGTGAGGTTGGAGACCGCATCAAAGAAATCGATGAAGAATTGCGCGGAGTAGAAGAAACACTTGAAAAACTGCTTCTTTCTATCCCGAACATCCCGCATGAGAGTGTTCCGCAAGGGGATTCAGAGGATGATAATATCGAAGTCCGCAAATGGGGGGAGATTCGCGAATTCGGATTCGAAGCGAAGGCACATTGGGACGTAGCAGACCATTTAGATATTCTTGATTTCGAGAGGGCTGCTAAAGTAACAGGAAGCCGCTTCGTATTTTATAAAGGCTTGGGTGCCCGGCTTGAACGTGCGCTTCTGAACTTCATGATGGACCTTCACAATGATGAGCATGGCTATACAGAAATTTTGCCTCCTTACATCGTGAACCGTGCAAGCATGACGGGAACAGGCCAGCTTCCTAAATTTGAAGAGGATGCATTTAAAATTAGAGAAGAGGACTACTTCTTGATTCCGACGGCTGAAGTGCCAGTCACGAATATGCACCGCGATGAAATCCTTGAGGCGTCTCAGCTTCCGATCAATTACACAGCGTTCAGTGCATGCTTCCGTTCTGAAGCAGGATCAGCAGGCAGAGATACACGCGGACTCATCCGTCAGCACCAATTTAACAAAGTAGAGCTTGTGAAGTTTGTTAAGCCGGAGAACTCTTACGAGGAGCTTGAAAACCTGACAGGTCATGCTGAGAAAGTTCTTCAGCTTCTAAACCTGCCTTATCGTGTAATGAGCATGTGTACAGCAGACCTTGGCTTTACGGCAGCGAAGAAATACGATTTGGAAGTATGGATTCCAAGCTACGGTTCTTATCGTGAGATTTCTTCTTGCAGTAATTTCGAAGCGTTCCAGGCGCGCCGTGCGAATATCCGTTTCCGTCCGGAGCCGAAAGCAAAACCGGAGCCGGTTCATACGCTGAATGGATCTGGTTTGGCGCTAGGACGCACCGTTGCAGCCATTCTGGAGAACTATCAGCAGGAGGACGGCAGCGTCATCATTCCAGAGGTCCTGCGCCCATATATGGGAAATAAAGAAGTCATTAAACCGGTTGGTAAATAAATTAAACTTTTCTCAAATAGTGTGTTGACAAGTATTTTATGATTTGATATATTTATTCTTGTCGACACGGAGGAATACCCAAGTCCGGCTGAAGGGATCGGTCTTGAAAACCGACAGGAGGGTCAAACCTCGCGGGGGTTCGAATCCCCCTTCCTCCTCCATTTACTTATTATGTTACGCGCATATAAATTGGAGATTGTCTTGTCCGCTGCACATTTTGTGCAGCGGATTTTTTATATGGAAAAAGCGAAAAGGATGCCCGTGAAGGCATCCTTTTTGTCTTTTTAAATACTAACATCCTTCCTTTGAAAGAAGAAGAAGGTGATGGCCATAAAGAGAATATAGTAAACGAGAAGCACCGCCAATGAAAACATAAGCGTGACACCTGGGAGGATTTCCTCCGCCGCTGAGAATTGCATCAGCTCAAGATGAGGGAACAGCAGCAGCTTAGCCCATTCCTGTTTCAAGCCGATCAGGAGCTGGACACCTATGTTTAATGCACTATTCATGAAAAGAACGAAAATTCCAAAGCCCACTGCCATTGACTGGCTCTTGAAGAGAGTGGATAGCATAAAGGAAATCGTAACCACCATAATGAGATTTGGAATGAATAGCAGGATCTTTTCGATATACATATTTCCAACTGCCGCAATAACAGGTTCTCCGCCTCCGAAGGTCATCGGTGTTTCAGCTATTTTTGCACCAAAATCTCCTGCCCCATATAGGAAGGTACCCGCAATAACGTTTGCCGCTGCCAGAAAGAATAAAAGCAGTAAAGAGTACGCAACGACTGAAATGTATTTGGACAAAAGAATCTTCCACCTGCGATGCGGGCGGATCAGCAGCTGCTTAATGGTCCCGTCCGAAAACTCTGAAGCTACACTCGTACTCGCGATGATGACGCAGAACAGGGCGACGGTTGAGAAAAGAGAAACGCCGTCAGAATTTGCATATTTCCAGTTGCTTTTTAAAGAGGGGTTCACGTTCTGATCCAGGTAGAACTGTTTTTCAGCTGCCTGCTGGGCGAGATCCTCTTTCTCACCGGCCTCAAGCTTTGGATCCTCTTGCTGCTGCTTTAAATCAGCGATTTCCTGCTCCACAACTGGACGCCAGTTCGATACTGTTTTTTCTTGATCGATATAGGCTGTTGCGACAGTCAGGATGATGAGAAATACAGCCAGGAGAATAAAATAAATCCAGGATGATTTCTTTGCAAAGATTTTAACCCATTCATTTTTTACTAAATTCATCATGAGAGGGCACCCTCCTTCTCTTTCGTCAGCTCAAGGAAACGGTCTTCCAATGATTTTTTGACAGGTGTCATCTCATAAACGAGAATTCCGTTCTCCGTTAATTCTTTAATAATTAATGGAAGAGATTCGTATTTTGCTGAAAATTTTAGCGTTCCATCACCGGTAACCGACAAATTTTCTGATAGGGAGGTTAATCCGGGCAATGCGGCTGCCTCTGCCGCTGAGCTGACGGTAAGCAGCACTTCTCGCATTTCTTCTGCAGCGGCAAGATTTGTGTCTTCCATGGAGGACACATGTGTTAAAACTCCTTTTTCAATAATGGCGAAGCGATCGCACATTAGCTGCATTTCCCCAAGGATATGCGAGGATACGAGAACCGCTGTACCGCTTTGAGCCAGCGTCTTCAAATACTCTCTCAGCTCCTTCATGCCTTGCGGGTCCAATCCGTTTGTCGGTTCATCCAAAATGAGCAAAGAAGGATTGTGTAAAAGTGCTTGGGCAACTCCAAGCCGCTGCCTCATTCCAAGTGAATAAGTTTTCACCTTTTGATGAATGGCACCATCAAGCTTTACCAGCCCGATGACTTCTTTTATTCTTTCTTCTGAGATAGGCTCCAAAGCCATTCTTGCGTAGTGCTTTAAGTTGGCGTACCCGGACATAAACTTATAGAATTCGGGGTTTTCTACAATGGCCCCCAGTTCCTTCATGGATTCCTTAAAGCTCGTATCCACACTCTTTCCTCTGATCAGGACATTCCCGTCTGTCCGGTTAATCAGCCCGGTAATCATTCGGATGATCGTTGTTTTTCCTGCGCCGTTCGGTCCGAGCAGACCGAATATTTCTCCCTCTTCCACTCTGAAGTTCACATCATTTACTATGTATCGCTTGCCGATTTTCTTTTTCAATCCTTGGACTTCCAGTACATATGACAAGTCATTTTCCTCCTTTTTCGTCCGGGATAGTTTTTAATACGATTAATAACTGGAAAAAGTTCCAAAAAAAAGACCCGGCGATATAAAATCGTCAGGTCTTTCCGGAATTTATCTTTTCAGCTTGCGGGATTGCTTCATAAAGTAGCTGATTTTCTCTAAAATAGGCTCGACGGAACCTCCGTTGGCCATAATGTCATAGTCGTTGATATTTAAGCGCATAACAGGACATGTATTGAAGCTGTTAATCCAGTTTTCATACCGCGCATGCATTTCCTCCCAGTAGGAAATAGGAGTTTGCTGTTCCATCGGTCTTCCGCGCTTTTCGATTCTTCCTAAAATATCCTCAAGGCTTCCTTCCAGGTAGATGAGAAGATCCGGGTGAGGGAAATAGGGGGTCATGACCATGGCGTCGAAGAGATTCGTATAGGTTTCGTAATCAACTTCTGTCATTGTGCCTTTTTCATAATGCATTTTGGCAAAGATGCCTGTATCTTCGTAAATGGAACGATCCTGAACAAATCCGCCGCCGTATTCAAAGATTCTCTTTTGTTCCTTGAAACGCTCGGCAAGGAAGTAAATTTGCAGGTGAAAGCTCCACCGCTCAAAGTCTGCGTAAAATTTGTCGAGGTAAGGATTGGTATCAACTTTTTCAAAGGATGTGCGGAAATTCAAGGCTTCGGCAAGAGCGTTCGTCATGGTTGATTTTCCGACTCCGACCGTCCCGGCTATCGTTATAACCGCGTCCTTCGGTATTTGGTACTGATCGCGTAGATTCATGTATGGCTTACTCCTTTTAGCAAATAATCATCAAGGCGTTTAAGGATATACGTTAGATCCTCAGGGCGGTGGACAAAATCAAGCTCGTCCCCATTAAAACGGAGGATGGGAATTTCAGGATTAATTTGTTCCCATTGAGACATCGCGGTCTCATAGTCGGCTGAGAGCTGCTCCAGGTAGCTTGGGTCAATGTTCTTTTCAATATCTCTTCCGCGAAGTGAAATTCTTTCCAGAAGAGTATCAAGGCTCGCACTCAAATACAGAATGATATTCGGTTTAGGCATGTCACTTGTCAAAATATCATATATTTGAATGTATTTCTTATACTGCTCGTCCTTTAGAGTCCGTTTGGCGAAGATCAGATTTTTGTAAATATGATAATCCGCTACAACCGCCTGGTCCCGCTGCAGGTAATCAGAATTGATTTCCTCCAGCTGTTTATACCGGTTGCACAGGAAAAACATTTCTGTCTGGAAACTCCACTCATCAATGTTTTCATAAAACTTCCCCAAAAATGGATTTTCATCCACAATTTCTTTCAATAGCTGATAGCGATAATGGTCCGAGATCGCTTTGGCGAGAGAGGTTTTGCCCACGCCAATAGGACCTTCAACGGTAATGAAGGGTACTCCTTTCATGCCGGTTCCTCCTTTGCTGCAATTCAATCAGAAAAATATATACTGGTATGATAAGCCTGCATGGTGCAGGCAGAATAGATGGATGTGTGCAATATTCGACAACTTTTTTAAAAAAGACAAACTTTATTTTATCACAGCGGTTTCCATTTTGGGGGAATTGTTTTTTTAGAGGAAGGAAGGAACCGAAAAAAAGGAAGACAGTTCAGCGGGAAGGAACTGTCTTTTTTTCAACCTCGAACTGATCCTGAATCAGAAGCCAATTTTGAGGAAACGAAAGACCAAGCTTCCAGTAGCTCATACCCCGTAATTTCAGCTGCTTCACCAGATTAAATTTTGCCTGAATGGAGCGTGCGTCTTCAAACCATACCTCATGATCTTTCCCGTTTTCATCCCGATATTTGAAATGGGGTGCTTGATCCCTTTGGCTGTATTGAATAGCTTCATTGTACTTGGCGGCGAGTTGGATGCCTTGCTGGGGACTGATGGCTTTTGCAAATTCCCCTCCAGGTTTAAAGGGGAGCGTCCAATCATAGCCATACAGGTTTTGCCCCATCATAATCTTGGATGCCGGCATTTCAGTTAATGCATAATCCACCACTTCTTTCACTTGATTGATCGGCGATACAGCCATGGGAGGGCCGCCGCTGTATCCCCATTCGTATGTCATAAGGACAACGAAGTCCGCAATCTGGCCGTGAGCTTTGTAGTCATGCGCCTCATACCATTTCCCTTTTTGATCGGCCTTTGTTTTAGGAGCCAGGGCGGTGGATAGGAGCCATCCTTCTTTCTGGAACCGCTGCTTCGCTTTTCTAAGGAAAGCATTATAGGCTTCTTTATCCTCCGGCCTCAAATATTCCATATCAAAATGGATGTCTCGGAAGCCGTATTTTTTCGCTTTAATGGTTATTTCTTCTAGCAGCTTGTTTTGAATTTGCTGATCATTTAATACAATTTTCCCAATTTCATCACTAAAGCCTTCATCTGTTAAATTGGTCACAATCATCATCAGCGTAACGTTATTGGAGGAAGCGATTTCCGGAAGGCTGTCCAGCGGAGGTTCCTTTAAAGATCCGTCCTTTTGAATCCGGAAGCTAAATGGTCCGAGATAGGTTAAGTAGGGGGCTGCCTCTCTCGCGCTTTGCTTTTGCTCTTCGGTTACCTGATTCTGAGCGGGTTCAAGGTAGGCATTAAATTCAGCTTTAGTTTTAGGAGGTTCCGGGATATAAAGCCTGAAACCGATCTGTAAAGGACTATTGGGATTCAGCCGGTTAATGCGGGCGAGCTGCACGGGATTGATGGAGAAGAGCCTTGAGACCGTCCAAAGCGTATCGCCTCTTTTAATCGTATAAAAGCGGCCTATAATCGGAATGACAAGCGCCTGCCCGACCACGAGCTGGTCTGGATTGGGGAGCTGATTGGCTTCTTCTATTTCCTTCGCGGCTGTTCCATAGCGAAAGGCAATGTTGGAAATGGTGTCTCCCTGTTTGACAATATAGATTTGCATATAATGCCCTCCTCATCCTGCTTCTTTCTATAGAAGAATATGAGCAGGGCTTGCTGACTATGCTAGAGCTTAATCTGATCACTTGGTTCAACTTTTGCTTTCAATACGTTCTCCATCATCCGAAGCGCGTACTGCTCATCCTCTTCACTGACGGATGCCATCGTGTCCGGCGGGACGATCAGGCTGTACCCGCGCATATAAGCATCATTTGCTGTAAAAAGGACGCATATATTTCCAGCAAGTCCGGTTAAAATGAGGGTATCGACTTTTAAATGATACAAAAGAGTGTTTAGGGCTGTTCCATAGAAGGCCGAATGCTTCGGCTTAATCAAAAAATAATCATCATCCCCTGGTGCAATGGCTTCCATAACAGGCGCACTCAGCGGGTTGCGGCACTTCTTCATGATTTTTTCCAAATTGGCCTGCCACAGCTCATAATGGTCATTAATATAAATGACGGGAATGCCTCTCGAAACAGCCAGCTTTTTTAATTGGGAGAGAGGCTTTGCAATGGCAGCTGCTTTTTCTGCAAGCTCTGGACCATATCCGAATTGAAAATCGTTGATCATGTCGATAATGAGTAATGCGGCTTTATGGTTTTGACTCATCTTGTCCTCTCCTTTAAAGTTAGGGTATGCATGTTTAATTTGTTCTATAAGTAAGGAGCGGAACATGAAATCAGATGAATGGTATATGAAGCTTGCAATTGAAGAGGCAAAAAAGGCAGAGGCTGTCCAGGAGGTTCCAATCGGAGCCGTGATCGTCCGCAATGGAGAAGTCATTTCAGCTGCCCACAATTTAAGAGAAACCGAGCAGCGTGCCATTGCTCATGCTGAAATTTTGGCTATTGATGAAGCATGCCGGGAGCTTGGGACATGGAGACTGGAGGGGGCGACACTGTACGTCACTCTTGAGCCTTGCCCGATGTGTGCAGGAGCGATTGTGCTTTCAAGAGTCGAACGGGTAGTATTTGGTGCTCCCGATCCGAAAGGCGGCTGTGCAGGGACCCTGATGAATCTGCTTCAGGAGGAGCGCTTTAATCACCAGGTTGAAGTGGAAGAGGGAGTTCTGCAGGAAGAGTGCGGCAAACTGCTTTCCGATTTTTTCCGGCAGATTCGGGAACGGAAGAAATCTGAAAAAGCTATTTCAAAAAATTTACATCTGCCTTGAATTGATTTTTTTCCGGAATCAGAGTATACTAAATTATGCGTCCGATAAGACGCACTTCTAATAGGTATCAATTTTGCCGTGCTAAGCGGGGAGGTAGCGGTGCCCTGTACTCGCAATCCGCTCTAGCGAGGCCGAATCCCTTTCCGAGGTTAGTTGACTGCAGGGTCTGCCCTCAAGTAAGTGGTGTTGACGTCTGGGTCCTGCGCAATGGAAATCCATGAACCATGTCAGGTCCGGAAGGAAGCAGCATTAAGTGGAAGCTTTCATGTGCCGCGGGACAGCCTGGGCCGAGCTAACTGCTTGAGTAACGCTTGTGGCCGCTAATCGACGAAAGGTGCACGGCAGTTATAATAATAATAGAACACTCACCCTTATAGGGTGAGTTTTTCTGTATAATGATAGAAAAAGGACCCGGCTTTTCTGTGTGCCTGCAGTGGGTTATAATACATATTGGATTTCCACTACGAATAAAAAGGAGGGGGCTTTTGTGGGCTATCAAGCATTATATCGTGTATTCAGACCGCAGCTCTTTCAGGATGTTGCCGGCCAGAATCATATTACCCGCACATTGCAAAATGCCCTGCTTCACAGCAAATTCTCCCATGCTTATTTATTTTCAGGCCCGCGGGGAACAGGGAAAACAAGCGCGGCCAAAATTTTTGCCAAAGCAGTTAACTGCGAAAAAGCACCTGTAGCCGAGCCTTGCGGAGAATGTCCGTCTTGCATAGGAATTGCAGATGGTTCCATCTCGGATGTGCTCGAGATTGATGCGGCATCCAATAACGGCGTGGATGAAATTCGCGACATACGGGATAAAGTAAAATATGCTCCTTCTGCGGTTAAATATAAAGTATACATAGTAGATGAGGTTCACATGCTTTCCATGGGCGCCTTTAATGCACTGCTTAAAACACTTGAAGAGCCGCCTAAACATGTCATCTTTATTCTCGCTACAACTGAGCCTCATAAAATCCCCTTAACCATTATCTCGCGCTGTCAGCGATTTGATTTTAAGAGAATTACCTCTCAAGACATTGTGGACCGGATGAAAACGGTTATGGAAGAGCAGGAGGCTGAAGCGGAGGAAGAAGCGCTTCACGTAATTGCCCGGGCTGCCGATGGCGGTATGCGTGATGCACTCAGCCTTCTTGATCAGGCCATTTCATTCAGCGATGAACGCGTTACCCTGGAGGATTCCCTGGTCATAACGGGCTCCGTCTCACAAAATTTGCTGACGGGACTCGTTCAATCCATTCACAGAAAAGAGGTTTCAGGGGCCCTTCAAATTCTGAGCCAGTTAATGGACCAGGGGAAAGACGCCGCAAGGTTTATCGAAGACCTGATCTATTATTACCGGGATCTGCTGCTTTACAAGACTGCGCCTAACCTTGAAGAGGCTTTGGAGAGAGTCGTTGTAGACGATGCGTTTAAGGAACTGGCGGATGCTGCTGAAGCCGAAAGCCTATACGCGGTCATAGACATACTGAATAAAAGCCAGCAGGAAATGAAATGGACAAACCACCCAAGGATCTTCCTCGAAGTGGCGATTGTAAAGCTTTGTGAAACAGAGGCCGCAAAAGCGGTGCAAACAGGAACAGCCGATCCGCAGCTGCTGGAGAGGATTTCACAGCTTGAAGCAGAACTGAAAGAGCTAAGAAAGAACGGAGTGCCAGCCGGCCAGCCGGCCCAAGCTCCTAGTGACCAAAAGGCAGCAAAAATGGTAAGAAGCAATTTCAAGGTTCCTGCCGGGAGAATTCATGAGATTCTTAAAGAAGCAACAAGACAGGATCTGGAGGCACTCAAGAAAATCTGGAGCGGGATGATTGATCAGCTTCGCACCCAGAATAAAGCCTCACACGCAGCTCTTATCGGGGAAAGCGAACCTGTTGCGGCATCGTCCAAATCATTTGTGCTAAAATTCAAGTATGAGATTCATTGCAAAATGGTCGCTGAGAACAATAATGATGTCCGAACCAACATTGAAGCCATTCTCGCAAATTTACTTGGCAAACCAGTCGAAATGGTTGGCGTCCCTGAGAGGGATTGGGGTAAAATAAGAGAAGAATTCATCCGGGATCAGAAGGATGAAGATCCAAGCGCGAATGAAGCGGAAGAAGATCCCTTCATAGCGGAAGCGAAGAAATTAGTAGGCGATGATTTAATTGAAATAAAAGACTAAATTTAAGGAGATGTTACAATGCGCGGCGGAATGGGAAATATGCAAAAAATGATGAAACAAATGCAAAAAATGCAAAAAGATATGGAGAAGGCTCAAGAAGAGCTTGCCGAAAAGCAAGTTGAAGGGTCAGCCGGCGGCGGAATGGTAGTCGTAATCGCAAACGGCAACCGCGAAATCATCGACGTGAAGATTAAGGAAGAAGTTGTGGACCCGGAAGATATCGATATGCTTCAGGATCTAATCCTTGCTGCCACAAACGATGCTTTGAAAAAGGTAGAAGAAATGACCTCTCAAACAATGGGTCAATTTACAAAAGGAATGAATATGCCAGGTTTATTCTAGGAGGAAGGCTTTATGCATTATCCTGAACCTATATCCAAATTAATTGACAGCTTTATGAAGTTGCCAGGCATAGGACCGAAAACGGCCGTACGTCTGGCCTTTTTTGTCCTCAGCATGAAGGAAGACACCGTCCTTGATTTTGCCAAGGCACTTGTTAACGCCAAAAGAAACCTGACGTATTGCTCCGTATGCGGGCATATCACCGATCAGGATCCATGCTATATATGTGAGGATAAAAGAAGGGACCGTACCGTGGTATGCGTCGTCCAGGATCCAAAGGATGTCATAGCAATGGAAAAAATGAAGGAATACAGCGGTCTTTACCACGTACTCCATGGTGCTATTTCTCCAATAGAAGGAATTGGCCCGGAAGATATTAAAGTGCCGGAATTGCTGAAAAGACTTCAGGACGATTCAATCCAGGAAGTAATTCTTGCCACGAATCCAAATATTGAAGGAGAAGCAACGGCCATGTACATATCCCGCCTTCTAAAACCTTCAGGAATTAAAATTACGAGAATTGCTCACGGTCTTCCTGTAGGGGGAGACTTGGAATACGCGGATGAGGTTACTTTATCCAAAGCGCTTGAGGGAAGAAGAGAACTATAATAGGAGGGTTTTTGTTGCTTTTCAAAAGAAAAGGGCGGTTAAGGCAGGATTTTAACCAACAGCTAATCGATCTTCTTATGAAAAATAAATCTGAATGGAATCGTCAAAAGCAGCTTGTAGAAAAAAGCGTAGAACCTTCTGAAGAAGTTCTTTTTGATTTGAAAGTGGCGGAGTCGAAATACTTCTTTCTATTAAGAGAAGCAAAACAAAGAAAGATTCGAATTACCCTGTAGACGGGAAGTTCTAATAAGCGGTCAGGCTTCATATGCTTGTACAAAACAGGTACTGTGAAGGTGAGTGATTATTTGAATCCGATTGTCATATTTGCTATTGCCGGCGGAGCCATTGTGCTTCTGCTGATGAACGGCTCGTTCCGAAATCCCATTAAATGGGCAGGAAGACTTGCAGCCAAGATTGTAGCGGGAGCCCTGCTCCTCTTTGTATTAAATGCATTAGGATCAGGAATTGGAATCCACATCCCGATTAATGCCGGTACTTCCGCAGTTTCCGGGCTGCTCGGCATACCGGGCATCGCTGCATTATACGTGATAAAAACGTATATTCTAGTGTAAAAGCAAATGGTTCGCCATTTGCTTTTATTTTTTGTTGACATATAAGATAAATGGATGGTATATTATTATACGTCGCTGATACATAAGTTATTTCGAAAAAACAAAAGTAAAAATAATTGTTGACACGGCAAGCGAGTAAATGGTATGATAATCAAGTCGCTTCAATAAGAAGTGAATGAAAAAAGTTCTTTGAAAACTAAACAAATCGAAGTGCCAACGTTAATTCTAGAGCAACAAACAAGAGCTAGTCAAACTACTTTTTGGAGAGTTTGATCCTGGCTCAGGACGAACGCTGGCGGCGTGCCTAATACATGCAAGTCGAGCGGACCTCTTCGGAGGTCAGCGGCG
>NZ_JAQV02000030.1 GCF_000732485.2 Bacillus sp. SJS
AGGTCATTTACTGTCCATACTCTCCTTTTTTCATTCCTCTCATCAAATCAACTGTAAAATTATTGAATATATTCAATTTAAACCCTTGCGTGCAACGCTAGTGGGACAGGCACTGCTGAAGCCCTCCTTAAAAGTAAATAATTACCTCCCGTAAAATCCTGCAGAAAGTGAAACCTTAGCTGCTGCTTGTCCGTATTACAAAGCTGTAGGTGTTTCACCCTGTCGATTGACAGGGAAGAAGGTCGCTTAAAGTTGAATGCTTTGGAAAAATTGTGGTATCATTTTCTTGGAATGCTGTATGCGGCTTCATTGGCTGCAGCATATGAAGAAATAAGGTTTTAAAGGCTTTATTACTGGGAAGGAGTGTTGAAGAATGGCCATTTCCTTGCAAAAAGGGCAGAAAATCGATTTAACTAAAGGCAGAGCCGGATTGTCTTCCATTACGGTAGGACTAGGCTGGGATCCAGTTAAAAAAAGCGGAGGGTTCTTTGGTTTCGGCGGAGGAAGCAGCAACGTGGATTGCGACGCTTCGGTCATGATGCTCAATGAGAACGGAAAGCTTGCGGATAAAAAGGATTTGATCTATTTCGGCAATAAAACAAGCTCCTGCGGCAGTGTCCAGCACTCCGGAGATAACCTTACCGGAGATGGTGAAGGGGATGACGAGCAGGTTAAAATTGACCTGAGCCGTATACCTTCACATATACATAGGCTTGTATTCGTTGTAAATATTTATCAGGCTGTTCAGCGCAAACAGGATTTCGGAATGATTCAGAATGCATTTATCCGCGTTGTTGATAATTCCAGCAATGCTGAGCTTGTTCATTTCAACCTGACAGACGACTTCTCCGGTTTAATGGCTCTTGTTCCGGGCGAAATCTATCGTCATAACGGAGAGTGGAAATTCTCTGCAGTCGGCGACGGAACAAAGGATACATCCATTAGTGAAATTGCGAACCGCTACGTTTAATAGAATATTAGTTTCATAAAGTGATGCGGGGGGATATCCTTATACGTTACATTTTTGCGGGCAGCAGGCTGTCCTCCCCCATCCTTTTTAAGAATGAAGCTTGAAGGTTTTACCGCCCGTTAATGCGAAAAAAAAACTACTAAAAGCGAGGTTATGCAAAATGGCAATCAGTTTAGCAAAAGGACAAAAAGTAGACTTAACAAAATCAAACCCGGGCTTGACGAATATTATCGTAGGACTTGGCTGGGACACGAATAAGTACGACGGCGGTCAGGACTTTGACCTTGACTCTTCTGTATTCCTGTTAAATGCTGATGGAAAATGCTCTTCTGAAGCAGACTTTGTTTTTTACAACAATACAAAGGGTGCAAACGGCGCGGTTGAGCACACTGGAGACAACCGTACCGGTGAAGGAGACGGCGATGACGAGCAGGTAAAAGTGAACCTGACAAGCGTACCTGAAAGCATTCAAAAAATTGCGTTCACCATTACAATCCACGATGCTGAAACACGCAGCCAGAACTTTGGCCAAGTCAGCAACTCTTACGTTCGCATCTTGAGCGAAACAAATGGCGAGGAATTAATCCGCTACGATCTTGGTGAGGATTTCTCTATTGAAACAGCAGTGGTAGTAGGCGAGCTTTACCGTCACGGTGCTGAGTGGAAATTCAGCGCAATCGGAAGCGGTTATCAAGGCGGGCTGAGTTCTCTTGTAAGCGACTATGGCTTGAACGTCTAATTTGGCGTTTACATGAAACTGGGGTGACTTCACGCAAGCAGTCAGCTTTTTCTGAGCTAGCCGATATGGTGTATAGCTTAGGGGCGGCTTTCTATTGCAGGTCGCCCCTTTTTTAGAATGAACAAACTATAAGCGAGTGGGGGATAACGATGACACTTTCATTGTCGAAAGGGCAAAGAATTGATTTAACCAAAACAAACCCCGGATTGACAAAGGTAATGATCGGTCTTGGCTGGGACACAAACCGATATAATGGCGGTCATGACTTTGATTTGGATGCTTCTGCCTTTCTTGCTGATGCTTCCGGAAAAGTTCAAAATGACAGCGAGTTTATTTTTTATAATCAGCTGAAAAGTCCGAATGGCGCGGTTGAACATACAGGGGATAACCGTACAGGTGAAGGCGATGGAGATGATGAACAGATTCTGGTTGATTTCTCTCTAATGCCTGCTCACGTTGATAAGATCGGCATCGCTGTAACCATTCATGATGCAGATGCAAGAAGACAGAATTTCGGACAGGTTTCCAATGCGTTTGTCCGGATCGTTGACGCTCAGACGGATAAAGAAATTCTCCGCTATGATCTTGGAGAGGATTTTTCCATTGAAACAGCGGTTGTTGTCTGTGAGCTGTATAAGCATGGAACAGACTGGAAATTCAATGCCATCGGCAGCGGGTTTTCCGGCGGTCTTGCCTCTTTATGCCGCAATTACGGGCTGCAAGTATAAAGTTATTTGCTGCGGACCGGGGAGGCAGCCCGCCTTCCCAGAGTCTTTTTTCAAATAGCAGATCATTAGAAGAGGAGGGGAATATTTGAAGCATTTTCACTATCTTCCGGTCCATACACTGGACGAAATTTTTTACAGCAAGCCGGCTCCATTCAGCCGTACCTCCTCTAAAGAACAGCTGGCTTACGCACTTGGGGCGACACTTTACATGCCGGGAACGAGAGAACAAATTTCTAGTAATGTGCTATCTGGAAAATTTCTTGAGGGCAAGCATGAGGGATTAACAAGCATGGCGATTTGTCTTGAGGATTCCATTGGGGATGACGAAGTAGAGACAGCAGAAATCAATACAGTCCATCAGCTGCAGACGATTTTTGCAAGCATTGAAAAAGAAGCGTTCAGTGAGGAGCTTCTTCCGCTTATTTTCATACGGGTACGGGAAGCAGAACAGATGATAAAACTCATCCGCCATTTAGGAAAAGCGGCAACCCTGCTATGCGGTTTCGTTTTCCCGAAGTTTACTGCAGCCAATGGGGAAAAATACTTCGAAACCCTCCGGCAGCTGAATGAAGAATTCTCTTTATCTCTTTATGGAATGCCGATCCTTGAATCCTATGAAATTATCTATAAGGAAACAAGAATGGAGGCGCTTGTTGGGATTAAAGAGCTGCTGGATGCCAATTATGGTCTCGTTTTGAACGTCCGGATCGGAGCGACCGATTTTTCAGGCCTGTTTGGAATTAGAAGAAGCAGCGATACGACCATTTACGATATTTCCGTTATACGGGACTGTATTACAGACATTATCAATATGTTCGGCCGGAGTTCAAAAGAGTATGTCATCTCGGGTCCGGTATGGGAGTATTTCTATGGTTCCAAGCGGATTATGAAGCCTCAGATCAGGCAGTCTCCTTTTCAGCAGGCATTCGGGCGAAACGGTCTCCAAGTGCGGACGGAAATGATTAACCGTTTTGAAGATGCCTTGATTCATGAAATCATGCTTGATAAGACGAATGGTCTCGTGGGCAAAACGGTGATTCATCCATCTCATATTAAAGTCGTTCATGCGCTGAACGTTGTGACTCATGAGGAATATTTGGATGCAAAGGCCATTTTGGACAGCCAGGATGGAGCGAACGGTGTGTTTAAGAGCACGTATGCCAACAAGATGAATGAAGTAAAACCACATACAAACTGGGCACGGAAAGTGCTGCTCAAATCTTCTATTTACGGGGTGCTTCATGACCAACAATCCTTCATTGACCTTCTTAACACAAAACAAAAAGAGCAAATACTCACTGGAAATCTTAGATAAAATCAGCGTCGATATTGAGATCAGAGAAAACCCGCTTCATCTCTCATTAAGAAGTCTGTTTGAGATGGGAGCAAGAATTAACAAAAAGAGAAGCTTCCTGTTTGTCAGCAAGGTCCTTGGGAAGCACTTGCCGGTATCACCAAAGGTTTCTTTAATGGCAGGAGCCGCCCTTGCAGGAGAATACATGGAAAAAGTTCACGGGAACGTTCACCCGTACAAAGAGGAAATGAGAGAGGCCATTGAAACGGGAGAAGCGGGCGAACTGCTCCTGCAGGCGGTTCAGCAGGAGAAATTCAGGCTTCCGGAAGAGACTGTTTTTATCGGTTTTGCCGAAACGGCTACTGCACTTGGACATGCTGTTTTCAATTGCTTCGAAAATGCCAGGTACCTTCATACGACCCGTGAGGAAGTGCAGGATCTAAGATCGGCAATCAGCTTTGAAGAAGAGCATTCCCATGCGACCTCGCACAGGTGCTATGCCGGAACGGAATTCTTCGATCATCCGCATCCGATTGTACTGGTGGATGATGAATCCACAACAGGGAAAACAGCTTTAAATATTATCGAGTCGATTCAGGCGATTTTTCCTAGAAAGGAATATACCATTGCGACGCTGCTGGACTGGCGGACGGACGAGTACAGAGAAGAGTTTCGCAGAATGGAAGAGAAGCTCGGGATTGTCATCCGCGATGTGTCCCTGCTATCAGGATCAATGGAAGCAAAAGGGGCTTCTATAGACGATCTTTTCGAGGCGGAAACAACGGACCGTCCAATGGCAGAGGCTGAAATATGCATGACCGGACTATCTGCCGCCTCCGATTATCAGACGGAATGGGTATCTAAAGGGGAAAGCACGGCAGCGCCTTCCTATCTTTCCAGCACAGGAAGGTTCGGCATGGATGATTCTCTTCAAAAGGAAGCCGGGCGCTTTATCAATGATGCAGCTGAAGAGCTTCGCCTAAAAAGAAGGGGAGAACGCACTCTCTGTCTTGGAACAGGCGAATTTATGTACATACCGATGCGGATTGCAGCGGAAATGGGGGAGGGCATCCACTATCAATCTACGACGAGAAGCCCCATCCATAGCATGAAAAAAGATGGATACCCGATTTTTTCAAAGTTCGCTTATCCAAGTCCGGAGCAGCCGGATATCGGGCATTTCTTTTACAATGTTGAGCCAGGAATGTATGACGAAGTCTTTGTGTTTTTAGAAAGGGAAGTCCCTGATGAACAGCTTGCCCCGATGCTTGAGCAGCTGAAATCTCTTGTTCCGTTTATTCACGTCGTTTACTTTTGCAGAAGGAAAGGTGATCAGCATGCCAGCTAAAACAATGAAGCCTCCAGTACCTATGGGAAGCTACTCTCAAAAAGATGTCGTCTTTCTATTAAAGGATATCAGCGATGTCATGCCCGAAAGCTCCACTCAGGACAGGGAAGAAGCCGTCCAATCCGGAACGCACTATTCAGAAATGCTGCCGATTGAATACAAGCCATCGGAAGAGTATATTTCTCTCTTTCACCTATCACTTGCCCAGTATAAAGAGCGACTTGCGATTGCCGCTGGAGTTGTCGCGGAGCAAATCATTAAGGAACGTGGAAAAGGGGCTGTTCTCGTCTCCCTTGCACGCGCCGGCACTCCAATTGGAATCCTTATAAAACGGTATATTCTTTTCAAATATGGGATCGATGTGCCGCATTACAGTGTTTCCATCATCCGCGGACGCGGAATTGATGAAAATGCCATGAAGTATATTTTTGAAAATCATCCATCCGAATCCATCCAATTTGTGGACGGATGGACTGGAAAAGGCGCCATCAAGAAAGAACTGAATGAAGCCGTTGAGCACTTAAATAAAACTTACGGGACCAATATCAGTGATACAATGGCTGTATTAGCAGACCCTGGATATTGCGTGACTATTTATGGCACAAGAGGAGATTTCCTGATTCCGAGTGCCTGCCTGAACTCCACTGTGTCAGGGCTCGTCAGCCGCACCGTTCTGAACAGCGAGTTTATCAGCCCGACGGATTACCACGGGGCCAAGTACTATCGCGAGCTGGAAAAGGAAGATTTGTCTCTTCATTTTATTGAAACGATTGCAGACCAATTCACTCTTGTAAAAGAAGAAGTAGAAAGACATCTGGAAGCCATGACGGCATCTGAACCGACATGGCAAGGCTTAGCTGACATAAAAAAAATTCAGGATGATTTCGGAATCGAAAACATTAATTTAATCAAGCCTGGTGTTGGGGAAACGACAAGGGTGCTGCTCCGCCGTGTGCCGTGGAGGATTCTTGTGAAAAGCCTCGACAATGCAGATCTTGAGCATATCCGCCTGCTTGCTGAAGAGCGGAACGTTCCAATCGAAGAGTATCCGGATATGTCTTATTCCTGCTGCGGACTGATTAAACCGCTCAAGGAGGGAAACTGATGATTTTTGCAAGCGATCTTGACCAAACGCTCATCTATTCAAGACGATCCTTCAGACATGACCCGGTAGAGGAAGACATCCGCCTGATTGAAACACTCGATGGGAAAGAGATTTCCTTTATGACCCATAAAGCCATTGCACTGCTTAAACAGGTGGCCGAGAAGGCAATGTTTGTTCCAGTTACAACCAGAACAATCGAACAGTTTAAGCGGATCACCATTTTTCAGGGAGAGCTTGCTTCAGAGTATGCGGTAACAAGCAACGGCGGCAACATTCTAAAGAATGGAACACCGGATGCAGACTGGAACAGACTGATTACCGGGCAGCTGAAAAATGGAATGGCAAGGGAAGACATGCTTGAGAAGTTCCAGGAGATTGTCCACGACGAATGGGTATTGAAGCAAAGAACGGCAGACGATTTGTTCAGCTACTGCATCATTGACAGGGATAAGGTTCCAGCTGAGCTTGAATCCTTTACCAAGTGGCTCAATGAAGCAGGATGGACGCACTCCATGCAGGGGAGAAAGCTTTATTTTGTACCAAAGCCCGTGAGCAAATGGGCAGCAATTGAATACATCAAAGGCATTGAGGGGAAGCAAACCGTTGCAGCAGCAGGGGACTCTTTGCTTGATTTATGTCTTCTCGAAAACGCTGAATTTCCATTTGCTCCAAGGCACGGAGAACTTCAGGAGCAGGGACAGGATTCTCAAGGGAAGATAATCAGAACAGAACAGGAAGGCATTTTTGCTTCAGAGGAAATTCTTGAAAAGGTACTGAAAATAGCAGAGCAAAACTTGAAGGTTATAAGATAAACAGATCGTTAATCGAAGGGGAAGGATGAGGAGTATGGTGAAAACAATTAGACCAATCAAGGCCGATGCAAATGAGAAGGATTGGCTGAGTTTGTTCAAAACCCCATTATCTCACCGCCAATCCTTCCTGCACTCTGAAGATGAGCATGTCTTTACCCAGGCTGCATTCCGGATCCTTGGTACATATCCGGACGAGGATGAATATCAGGAGGTCTTGTATGACCTTGCTCATAATGAAGAGCTAAAGGTTGTGCGCCTTAGCGGAACGCTTGATAAATCGATTCAGCCGGATCTTTTTCAGGCGATCCAGCGGGTACTGATGATCAACACCGAGGAAAATGGCCTCTCCGTCAACAGGCTCGTTGCTTTTATGGAGGGGGAGAGCCTTATTCCTAAGGCGGGCAACACAAGCTTATCTGTTCATTACCGGAACAATTGGAAGATCCTGCTCGAACAGTTTAAAGCTGCCCATCCGGGAGGGTTTCTGCATCCGGATTTTAGAAGGATCTTCACCGATCTGGTAAAATGGGGCCACAATCATCTTGCCGCATGGAACGCTGAAATAACAGAGCAGCCGCCTAAGATTCTCTGGTACGGTCCCGCTTCAAAAAGCGAGTCATACTTCTTGTATTATTTGATTCTTGCTGGAGCAGACGTGCTGATTTTTCATCCTGAAGGAGAAGATGTCTTAGGTTCATTCGATGAGGATGAATCTCTTACAACCATTATTCGGTTAAGTTCGACCGGAAGATTGCTGCCATTTCCTGAACAGAAGCCTGTCCGTAAAGGAACAGTTGCTTTCCGGGCTTCCAGGGAAATTGAGCAGATGCTTCATACGGAAGATTCGCTGCTGTATAAACCGTGGCAGTTCCGTTCCTATATTCCTAAATCGATTACATTAAAAACCACCTATGATGAACTATTTATTCTAGTAAAAGAAAAAGCTCTCATTCGTCCGAATTTTGAAGCATCCAGCCAAACGGTGCAAATCCCTGCTCTTTTCACTAAAGTAGCCGGCGTCTCCAAAAACAGAAAGGAATATTGGGCGAAAATTCAGCAGATCACGGATCACGAGCTTGCCTGGACGATTCGTTCCTTTCCTTTTACAAAGGCGGTTCCCGGCAATAATCATTTTCATTATCAGGCAGCACTCGGAGAAAACGGGCAGCTGGATCCTGAGAAAATGATGACCAGTAACTGGTGGGCATACAAAGAGCTCCCAACCGGCCTGCAGCAGGGACTAGCTTCAGCCATCTCCCGCTATTGCGCCTACCCTAAACTAAAAGCCCCGCAGCATGAAACCGACTATCAGACACAGCTCTATTTATTTAATCAGGCACTGTACCTGCCCCCGGATATATTAAGGCTTGTCCAGAAATTCGACTACGCCCAGGATATACCGAAAATCGTGCTTTACAATACAGAAAAAAATGGACCATTCAGCCGGTCGGATGCGGCCCTCCTGCTTTTGATGAACGAATTGGGCATGGACATCATCGTTTTCAATCCGGCAGGCCAGAACGATTTGGAACATTATATCCATGAGAGCAGCTATGACATTCACTGGCTGGAGGAAGTTAGCTTTGAAGAAGAATTCAAGGAATCTTCCTTGATTAAAAAGATGTTTAAAAAATGGTTTTAGGATGGAGGAAAGAAGATGAATACGAACGAATTGCAGGCAATGAATCTTGAAAAAAAAGAAGAGCTGCTGGAAACCGGCACCAACGAAATAAAAGCTCAGCTGAGAAAAGAGCCGGAAGTGCAAAAGCTCGCCCAAAACATCGATCATAAAAATCAGCTTGCCCTGCTGGAGTATGGAAAAGAACCGGCAAACGAAATCTCTGCCTTTTCCGGCAGAATTCTAAATACAATTAAATCAAGCAGCATGGAAGAATCCAGTGCGCTCTTAAAGCACCTTGGGAAAATCATGGACCGCTTCGACAGCAAGGATTTTGTGGAGAAGAAGGGCTTGATGGCAAAAGTGTTCAACCGCGGCCAAAAGGTGATGGACAAGCTGTTTTCCAAATACCAGACGATGGGCTCGGAAATTGACAAGGTGTACGTAGAAATCATGAAGTACGAAAATGAAATGAAGGGATCTACTCAGACGCTTGAACAGCTCTATGAGCAGAACTTTCAGTACTACACCGAGCTTGAAAAATATATTGTCGCAGGCGAAATGAAAGTTGAAGAGCTCCGGGCAAAGGTTCCCGAGCTTGAGAGCAGGGCGGCAAGCGGCAATCAGCTTGCGGGAATGGAACTGGATACGCTGAAAAATGGAATCGAGCTAATGGAACAAAGAGTGTATGACCTGGAAATGGCGAAGCAGGTCGCCTATCAGGCAGCACCGCAAATCCGCCTTCTCCAAAGAGGGAACACGAAGCTGATTGCCAAAATCAATTCCGCCTTCGTAACGACTATTCCAATTTTTAAAACGGGTTTAATCAATGCCATCGCAGCAAAAAGACAAAACCTTGTCGCCCAATCCATGAACGAACTGGATAAGCGCACGAACGAAATGCTGCTCAAAAACGCGCAGAACATTTCGAAGCAAAGCACGGAGATTGCGAGAATGTCCGGCAGCCCGAGCATTAAGATCGAAACGATGGAAGAAACATGGAGCATCATTATGAAAGGGATGCAGGAAACAAAAGCCATTGAAGATGAAAACAAAAAAATGCGCGAAGAAGGCAAGGTCCGGATCGAGCAGCTTCAAGAGAATTTCAAACGGCTTGAACAGCAGCGCTAAAGGAAAGGGAGCGAATGGATTGAGCACAATTAATCTGATGAAAAAGAATGTGCAAATTGTTCTCGAGAAAAAGCAGCTGGCCGGGGTAACAGCCCGAGTCGGCCTTGTACTCGATATCTCAGGCTCAATGAGAAAGCTCTATAAAAACGGGACCGTCCAAAAGGTAGTGGAGAGGATCCTTGCCGTTGCAAGCCAATTTGATGACGATGGCATGCTTGACGTTTGGGTATACGACAATGAATTTGCCCGTCTCAAGCCGGTTACGGAAAGGGATTTTAACGGCTATGTCGAAAACGTAATCCTTTCTGACTCTCTGATCCATAAATTCGGACGGAACGATGAGCCCCCTGTCATGGAGGATGTCATCCGAAAATATACGAGCGAAGAATCAAGTAAGGAACCTGCTTTCATTGTGTTTATTAATGACGGCGGCTGCAAAAAGACCATCAAAAAACCTGTCGTCGAATCCTCAAACCAGCCGATCTTCTGGCAATTTGTCGGTATTGGCGACAGCAATTTTGAAGTGCTGGAAAACCTGGATTCAATGGAAGGCCGATACATCGATAACGCCAGCTTTTTTCACATCCAGGATGCAGAAACGGTGACAGACGAAGAGCTATACAGCCAGCTTCTTGACGAATTTCCATCATGGATTCAGGAAGCGAAGGCAAAGGGAGTACTGTAAGAGAAGCCTCAGGAATTTTGATTCCTGGGGCTTTCATTTGTTGTATAGCACCGTAAAGCTTAAAATAAACCTATCCATATGCGAAACAGGAGGTCTTTGCCCTTGAATACGCTGCACCATGGTTTTTGGACTTATATGATCTTCCGCCGAAAGAAGCAATTCGTAAAATACTTTGTCATTGGCAGCATGGCGCCGGATTTTATATATTTCATCATGTTTTTCTACTTGCTATTAAAAAGTTTGCTGCTGAACGTCCTTGGCTTTACAGAAACGGCTTTTTCGCTTCGCAGCGCTGTTCATGGACTATTTGACGAACCAGTCACGATCGTTTTGAGACAAGGGGGGCATTCGCTCTTTGTATGGGTGCTTGCTTTTATCCTGATTGCCGCCATATCGCGCAAGCTATGGGTCAACGCCTGGCTCGCATTCTTATACGGATGGCTCGGGCATATTTTAATTGATCTCCTTACCCATGTACAGGACGCGGTACCGCTTTTTTATCCCATAAGCGATAAAATTTACCGCGGTCCAATTTCTTATTATGACCGGGATTTTTTCGGAAGGGAATTCAGTATGATTAATACGGCCATGATTGGAATAGCTATTTTGTATTTGATCATTGAAAAAGCAAGAAAATACAGCAGGAACAAAAGTTCTTACAGGCATGGGGCGTGAAACCTCTATTTCCGACGAGCCAATGGGAAATGAGGGAGGTTAGTCGAGATTGTTTCGTTTCATACAAAGGAAAAAAATATTCCGTTCCTTTCCGGTATGCAGGCCAAAAAGTGAAAATGAAAATCACATTGGAGCAGGAAATCGAAATTTTTAATGAACAGGAATGTATAGCAAAACATCCAGTCTTATCAGGGAAAGCAAAGGTAATTGCGGATAAGGGGCATTTTGAAGGACTGCATAAAGAAAAAGGACAGAAGAAAACGAAACACAAAGGTTTGGCGACCCATGATTCCTTCTCTTCTGTACCTGAAGTTGAAAAGCGCCCTCTCGCTTCCTATGCAGCCTTCGAGGAGAGTGATTTAATATGAACCATTCTCTTGAAGAACGTTTGCATCAGCTGAGTTGGCATCTCACAGCGCATCAGCTAGATGGATTAGTAGAAGACGCATCTAAAAATAATGTATCATATTTGGAGTTTTTTCACACACTTGTTTCACTTGAATGGGAAAACCGTCAATCAGGGCAGTTGGCTAAGAGGATACAACGTGCCAAATTGCCCTATACAAAGACCATCCATGATTTTGATTTTTCGTTTCAGCCCAGCATTAGCGAACAACGGGTAAACGAAACGCTTACCTGCCGGTATATCGCAAATGGGGAGAATAGAATCCTCCTTGGACCGCCTGGAGTGGGCAAAACTCATTTAGCAATCGCATTTGCCTTAGAAGCAATCACTCAGGGAGCCACTGCCCTGTTTCTATCGGCAGAAGACATAGCAATTGAATGCCGTAAGGCAGATGCCAGAGGTACACTCAACAGGCTTGTCAGCAAGTGGAGCCGTCCAGATCTTTTGATCATCGATGAAGTGGGTTATTTTCCGTTTGATGAACGGGCAGCAAATGTGTTTTTTCAAGTCGTATCGCGAAGATATGAAAAAGGGGCCATGATACTGACATCTAACAAGTCCTATGTGGAATGGGGAAACGTATTTGGAGATGAAGTGCTGGCTACGGCTATTCTGGATCGCCTATTGCATCACGCTGCCACCTTCAATATCAAAGGGGAATCATATCGATTAAGAGAAAAGAAAAAGGCGGGGGTTTTCCCCGCTGCCATACCAAAATAAACGGTGAAAAAGGGGATTTTTATTCCGGTTATTTTGGGGAATTTTAGGCCGGCATTGACAGTACCCTGGTAAATGGGTAACCTGGTAACCATGTTATTCAGTAACCAGCAGGTATATGCCTGATTTATCAAGGGGTTAGCCTCCCTCAAATGAAAACCATCCACTGAATACAGAGGTTTTACGAGGTCTCCTGTTTAGGGGCGTTGGTTTGTTGATCCTTACTTAGTAAATTTTTTGCATCTTTTCATGATCTTTTATGTTCTTATTTTTATTCGTGGGCAAAACACAACAAAAAACCCCTCAATTAGAAAATTGAAGGGTTTGTATTATAAGTTATAACATCCTAAACAGGATGCCTCAACGAAACGGAGCACTTACAGTACTCTTACTAATAATTAGCATTTTCGCGAGTAAGACAGTCACAAAATGTGCTGTAACATTATAATACACTATTCATTATGTCCTGTAAAGTGACTAATAATCCACTTTATCAGGAAGTTTGATCAGAGTATGTTTAGGTTTTAGCAAATTAATGAGGTTATTCTTGCCAAGAAGAATCTGACACTGTGTATTCGCCAATAGGTCAGCTGCCTGTATAAGGTAATTAGAGCTCGAATCTTTAAAATGGACCCTAAAATCACAATTAAAAGATGTTTGCTTATATTGAAGATGAACGTTGTAGTAATTTTCCAAATTAAATGTATTAAACAAGTAATCTTGCAAAGAATCTTTTGCTGAGTGAGCTATATTTTGGTTGTCTATATGTATTTCAGTAAAAGTGCAATATTGGGGGAGTTTTTGCGTTTTAATCAACTCCTCGACCAATCTCATGATAATGTAGTTCTTATATCTGACTACATCACGCTTCGAAGAAAAATTAACCCTCTTTACCGTGGATACTTTCACACTGACAAACACTTGTTCACAAGGAAGATTAGAAAGTCCTTTTAATAATCTTCTTCGTGTAGTTATGTTCATATCGGATGTTTTTAATTCACCCTCAACTCCTTTTTCTTTTTTTACAAGGTGAACAAGCTTCTTGTATGAAGTATTCGTTTTATGAAAATCTGATTCCTTTACCAATATACCGCCATAAACAAAATAATCCCCCTGGGGATAGTTTGGGTGTAATTGGCCTGAATCGTCTAAAAAAATGTAATATTTCATTTGGACCCACCATCTTTTTTTCTCATAATAACTAATTTGAATTAATTACCCAACACTCTTTGATGATAATCCGGATTTCCCTCTTGTGCATCAAAGTGAACACCCTATTCATAAAAGGCATTAACTCTCATAATTGTGTCTTATCTCAGTCCAAGTTACAATAAATATTTTAATTCATCTTTTTTAAAATTTCTGTAAGGACCTATAGATAACTTCATTTGGTTAAATGGTTTTTTCATAAGTTGAATGAAATGCCTGTGAAATCAAACTGCAGCAAATGTCTTGATTTAAGTAAATAACCATAAAGCCACATAATAAAGAGTTACCAAAGAACAAATGGTCCCTATACCATTGGCAATATTTCTAGAAATCCTCAAACTTCTTAAGATCATTCCCGCAGAAATCCCAGCGATTGCTGGAATGACAATAAGAAGCGCTAACGTCATAACCATATGGTTCATGGATTCTTGTAATGTCTTTTGAACGAAGTCCATACCTAACACCTCCGCCTTATATATGGGCTGCAAATACATAAAAGAGGAGAGGTTCATCCATTAATGCAGAAGGTTTTCTTATTTCCTTCATCGTTTTATCCTATTTTCACCATTTTAATTGAGGTTTTCATTTTCTCAAACATCAAATTAACCAAGAAAATGCATGGGTATATACCATTTCTTTATATTTCTCAAGATTCCGACCTTTTTTATATAGTTTCCAATTTGACAAAACAAAAAAGATGCTAACACAAATCAATATATAGTGTATTAAATTATTTTTCATGCACTATATATTGATTTTTAATAAGATAGGCTGGTAAAATAGACATATAGAAAGGAGGGGTAGAAATACTAGAAATTGTTAAAGAGAGGAGGAAATACAAATGCCAAAAAGTTTCTCTACAGCAAAGTTAAAACGTGAATTAAATAAAACCAAACGTGCGATAAATCGTGCAGAAGAAGATCTTAAAAGAGAATTACGAAAATTAGATCGCGACATAAAAAAAGGTTTCTAATGCGGACAGGCATCAGAAACCAGGTTCAGTTTACATCACATACCCATCAAGCTAACAATGACGAATGCTTAGGGTAAAACCATTTCTACAAGACAACCGTCTTATGCTAAGTATTGCTTATATTGTAATAAGAAAATATAGATTTTTTAATTTCAGGACCCAGATATTCTGTGCAGTCCGGGGAAAAAAGTTTTTTTAACAATTGTTCGAATTGTTCTAAACTTAGAATTTTATGCTCATAAGCACAACATAAAATTCCAATGGTTCCTGTACATTCAATATCATATTCTTGGCAGATACTCATAACCCGTTTTTCATTGGATGTACAATAAATCATTTTCTCTCTTGCAATGGCTATACATTCAGCATCAAATGAAGAAAGAGCAGGCTTTTCTTCAATGATTTTTAATAAGAACTCATAGGATTCTGCGTGCTCTAAGGCAGTTGGCTGATATTCTAGCCACTCAATATTTGATTGAATTGTTTCAAGAATTGCTTCACGATCCAAAATACTTTGCGGAATATAGACTTTTACAAACACTTTATTTAATAAAGATATGCATTGAAGTTCCGTGAAATCATTTAGGAGGTTATTATCTAATACACCCACTCTTCCTATAAGGCTTCTAATTTTCTGTATATTGATCTCCATAGTCTTCTTCTGCCCATGCTTTAACAAGTAGGCGCGCCTCCTTGTCGTTTAATAATAACAATTCGGCAACCTTATTCGAAGTTACCTTTTCATCTAAGTATAGCCTACGGAGAATAGATTCTAATTTTTTATTTTTTTTAATATGGGATATAGGATGAGGCTCTGTTTTATCGAATCCCATTTGTTTCAATTTACTATTAAATAGGAATCCGAAATTTTTTTGTTCTATATATCCTTCTTGTAATAACGCTACCAACAAGGCTTTTACACTTACACCAAATTCCTTTTTTATCTCGAAGATATTACTAAAGTTTCCAATAAATCCACGGAAATATTTTTTATAGCTTCTTAACTGATGTCTCGGAATTAAAAAGTAATTAGCAAATACATCGGCAGTTTTTTCATTAACATTTTTACGTGACTTACTATATGCTAATTCACTTGGTTCACAGTCATAATCGTCTCTATGGAATATAAGATGTCCTAGTTCATGTACAGCACTAAATATTTTTCTTTCCTCAGGAATATCTGGATGGTCGTTAATGATAATGAAAGCCCCTTTATCCTCTGAATATGCAGATAGACCATCAATGGTTATATTGTCTAATCTTAGAGCCAACACATTTATATTGTTCTTCTCTAGTATTGAAAAGATGTCATAATCAAATCCTTCTTCTATTCCAAACGCTTTTCTCTGTTTATCAGCAATATCTTGCATTAGCTCATAATCATCGTCAGTTAGTTTATTATCTTTAAGATGTAATCGATACGCTTGTGGTAGGTATGATACATTATTTTCCTCAGCTAACTCTAAGATTCGAATGTATTCATTAAGAACTTTGTTAAGATAATGAGCTAGATCATCGTCAAAATTTTCCTGAGGATTGTCTGCCCTAAACATAAAAGACATTGATTTTTTATTAGTAGATAAAAACCATTCTAATGGCAGATTAAATTTACTAGCTAACCTAAATAATCGGGCACTATCAATGACTTGGTCACCTGATAGATATTTAGCAACTGTAACTCTAGTCACCCCAATAATGTTACCGATGTCTTCATTTGTTAACCCTTTAGATTGTTTTAGACGATCGATGTTTTGTCCAATAACCTTTGCAATGTTCTCCATCTTAAACACACCTCCTCTTAGGCTTTGTCCTTATGTTAAAAATAGTTTCCTCAAAAATATTATAATATACATGATACGCAAAGAAAAGTTTCTTTTTTACTTGACCATGATAAAAAAACCTTCTATACTTTAGATAGAAGGTTTTTCTACATAGACAGGTAATTCCATCAAGTCTGATACTCGTAATATCAGATAAAGGATTTGTCTGCATTTCCATTTTAAAAACTTGTTATTTATTATATAAGAGATTACTTAGAAAGGCAATAAACTTTGTCTTATTTAAGGGTCCTTAAATGGAATAGGACATCTTCCTCTTGGTTGGAAAAAGAAGGAGGGATGAAGGCCTCTCTATGCATAGAATAACCTCCTCATAATAACAATTGGAGGTTTACAAATGAATATAATCTTTCTACAAGAAATGACTGCAACAATTCAAAGGCTTTCTCGTTTCAACGAAGGACGTTCAGATCGGGTAAAAGTTCAAACTTTACTTGAAACTGTTGAACCAATTGAAGAGGGGCAGTTTTGGTATATTCCTTCTGGATCTAGTGTTCCTCCTTACGTATTAGAATTTCTTAGAAAAGATGCGGAGTCAAAGGGAGAACAATTTCAGCTTCCTATGATTCCACTTAAATCGAATATCCTTGAAAGCACTGAGGACATTCAAGAACAAGCAACAGCAGGAAACTTACGGGAAGTATTAGATGATGCTAACAAAGCTATCCTAGTATCTGTTATGGAAAGAAAGGAGCTTACCAAATTACCTGGAAAATCCAAAGAAGGTTATTATGTTTATGAAATTAATTATGAACATAATATTTATGAAGTTCCCAACCAACCTAATCATTACGAATTTGTTACCCAATTACCATTTTCAGGGTTGCAGTTATATCCAAGTGGGGGAAGAGTTGAATTAGTTGTAGTTATGCCCACCGGAGTAATTGTAGATACTAACCTAACAAAAGGTATTGATGAGAATGGCGTTGAATTACAAGAATATATTACTACGATCCCAGCAACCAACAAAAGTGTAGTATCTTTTGAATATCGTTTAGACCCGACATTCACTGTACACTACTCTTATAACGACTAAGTTGGTTAGCTTATGAGATGGAGCCATCCTTTAGGGTGGCTTTTTTATTGTGATTGTTATAGTATTCAGTCTTTAAAAGTCTGGAGGTTTTAAAAACGGAAACTGTACCTTCAGATTTCAACTTGCAAATTATATGAAACAAAGTTAATTACTAGTGAGGAGATAATTAATGGAGCTGGCTAAAAAAAGATGAGGTGCTCCCTTTATGATACCGAAACAGGACCAAGACAATCAACTCCCTTCTGAACTGGAAATCGACTTTTTTTGAGCTTAAAGTATTCAAGCATTTGCACAAAACAGGCATTTCGAAAGCTTCCGGGTTCTCTTGCGGATATTTATTTCAGCTGCTTTTCTGCTTAATTTTCCAACCCAAAAACTGGTTCCGATTGCTGAAAAGCAATCAAGGAGAAGCCGTTCCGCGTAAGGATGCTGTTTATCGGTTTTTGAATCAGCACACCTATGCGTGGCGCCGATTCCTGCTCTTTCTTAGCGCTCATACAATTGGAAAGGTTTCAAAACTGACCCATCACCAGCGGCCGAAAGTGTTTGTCGTGGATGACTCGATGTTTGACCGGAATTGAAGTAAACACGTTGAAACGGCGTGTCGAGGCCCTTCGGTCTGCTCCAGAAGTCATTCCGCGCACGCTGAAACGCGCCATCGCTGAAGGAATTGAGGCCTCCTCTTACGTCTTAATGGATATATGGTTTACCCAACAGCCCCTCATCCAAGCCATCACCCATCAAGGGCTTGATGTCGTTAGCATGGTGAAAAATACAAAACAGCGCTACTTATACAACGGACAGTATGTGGATTTAAAACAGCTTTATCGCTTGGCTGCACCTACTGGAAGGAAGGGCGGAATTTTGCGTTCCAT
>NZ_JAQV02000031.1 GCF_000732485.2 Bacillus sp. SJS
AATAGAATATGGAGAATAGGGCTCGAAGGCAAAGAGTAAAACCGGAAAGGAAAATCCACGCGCCTCCTCTGTGCTAGTCGCATTTAGATGAACGCACGTGCCGAGTTTGTGGCAAGGTCCTTTATACGGAAAGATAAAATGTGAGAACCCACGAATATCAGAGTGCTAACCGCCGTTGAAATTTTTGCCTTCGTGCCGTGTCCTTCCTGTCTTTTCCATAAAAAAGTAGGAGGTAATTAAACCGCTGTTTGTCGAAATACCGCAAAAAAAAAGAAGCCAAAATGAGCTTCTCTTCTTAAACATGGTCAAAAATAGTACCTAACCGAAGAATGAGTGGAGGCCTTGACAGTTTCGTTCATATCAGGAGGCTCACCGCCCGCCCCGCTGGTCGCCTGCAACGGAAATCAACAGCAAAGTTTAACAGAGCTTAAGAATAAAGAGAATCTCGGCAGGAAGTACGGAAAGGTAAACGGCTGCCCTGCTGATATCTTAAGCTGAAATCAATTGGAAGAGCGGTCGTTAAATATCAGAACATTAAGAATTAAATGGGAATTTGCAAGCGCTTACTCGTATGTGCATCATATAAATACTCGGTTATTAGAGGATTTTTGCCGTCTTGACACTATTTGCGGTCATGTTACGATAGGTAACGTTAATTAATTATACGAACAAAATGCGAACAGTGAAAACAGCGTAAATACACCGTAAGAGAAATGGATCGTAATCCGCTTTACCTTAAAAAAATCCATTCAATAAAATCTTGTTAAAAGTTGATTTAATTAGGTGCAAACAGGGGGTCAATATTATGAAGGAAATAAAAATTGCATTTATAGGGGCAGGATCTATGGCTGAAGCCATGATATCGGGCATAACGGAATCACGCACAGTAAAAAGGGAAAATATTTACGTAACAAATAGAAGCAATCGTGAAAGAAGAGAAGAGCTAGTTCTAAAATACGGAATACAAGCCATGCATACAGAAGAACTGCCATATGAAGAAATGGATGCATTTATCCTGGCTATGAAGCCTAAGGATGCAGAAAAAGCTATGAAGCCGCTCAAAGAAAAAATTCAGCCGGAACAAACCATTTTGTCGGTTCTCGCGGGAATATCCAATCAGTTTATTGAAGCATGCCTTCACGGCGGACAGCAGGTAATCAGAGTGATGCCAAATACATCGAGCATGATAGGAGAGTCAGCCACAGCGTTATCGCCAAGTCCGAATGTTTCAATGGAAAACGTTTGGATGGCGGAGGAATTAATGGCATCTATTGGAAAGGTATTTGTAATAAAAGAAACCCAGATGGATTTATTTACCGGAATTGCAGGCAGCGGTCCCGCTTACTTCTATTATTTAATGGAAAGCATTGAAAAAACAGCAGAAGAAAATGGAATGGACCCTGAAATGGCCAGGAAAGCAGGAGCCCAGACAATTTTAGGGGCAGCGAAAATGATGATGAGCAGGGAGGAAACACCGGCACAGCTTAGGGAAAACGTTACGTCTCCAAATGGAACCACAGCAGCCGGACTTGAAGCCTTTAAATTTAACGGAGGCGGCCATGCTATCGCACAAGCGATTTTATCAGCCGCTGAACGGTCTAAAGAAATGAGTGAACAATTAGAGGAAGCGATTTTGGTTAAGTAATCATAGGAGTGATCACAGTTGACTAATAAAAAACGCATTGTCATTAAAATTGGAAGCAGCTCTTTAACCAGTCTTCACGGAGAAATCAGCAGAAGGAAGCTGAAAAGAATTGTAGAGGAAGTTGTGGAATTAAAGGAAGAAGGACACGAAGTTCTCCTCGTATCTTCAGGAGCAGTAGCGGCAGGATATCGCAAGCTTGGCTGTGTAGACCGGCCGACGGCATTAACAGAGAAGCAGGCAGCAGCATCCATTGGTCAGGGCCTGCTGATGGAGGCGTACTCGGAATACTTCCTGTCCCATGGATATGTGGCTTCCCAAATTCTCATAACGAGAAGTGACTTTTCTGATGAGAAAAGATATATGAATGCGCGAAATACATTAAAAATTCTGCTGGATCGAGGCATTGTTCCGATAGTAAATGAGAATGATACAGTCACAATTGACCGGTTGAAGTTCGGAGACAATGACACTCTCTCCGCTAAGGTGGCAGGGTTAGTGGATGCAGATCAGCTCATCATCATGTCGGATATAGACGGATTATATGATAGTGATCCCAGGAAAAATCCGCATGCAGAACTTCTATTAAATGTGCATGAAATCACATCCGAGATTGAGGATTCTGCCGGTGATCCAGGGACCGGTGTAGGAACAGGCGGGATGAAGTCTAAAATTGAAGCATTTAAAATCACGATGGCTTCAGGAATCCCGGCTTTTCTAGGGAAATCGGGAATAAAAGGATTGATTGGGGATGCAGTCAGCGGTACTGCTAAAGGAACCTATTTTAATCCAAGCATGGCAGGTGACGGTTTGGATCACCGCAAGCAATGGATTGCCTTTAATTCAGGACCAGAGGGAAGCGTAACCGTCAATGATAAAGCAAAAACCGCTATAGTAGAGCATTCAGGTGAACTGCATGCTCAGCACGTCTTAAACGTATCAGGCCGATTTAAGCATGGTGCCGTTGTGAGACTTAAAGATGATCGGGGAGAGGAAATAGGACTCGGTATCGTCAACTATTCATCTGAACAGCTTTCAAATTTCCGAGGCTTGGATGTAACAGGAATGGATGGGAATGCAAAAGCAATAGTGGACAGCGAAGGCTTAGTCTGCCGGCTGGATTTTCCTATGCCAGCGGGCGTATAATCTGATGGGAGGAATTGGATGACTTTATTAATGGAAAGTCAAACAGTAGAGGACCAGGCGATTAAGGCAAAAAAAGCAGCAAATGTTTTAAAGATGCTGGATACGAAAACGAAAGACCGTGCTTTGGAAAAACTCGCTGATGAATTAGAAGCTAACATCCCGTACATTCTAGACGAAAATGCAAAAGATCTTGAGGCGGGAAGAAAAAAAGGGTACGACGAAGCGTATATGGACCGTTTAAAATTGAGTGAATCAAGAATCAAAGAACTTTCCGGCGGGCTTAGAAAGCTTATCGATCTTGAAGATCCTGCAGGTATAATACAGGAAAAGTGGGAGCTTGATAACGGACTGTCGGCTGAAAAAGTTTCCGTTCCTTTAGGAGTAATCGGGATGATTTATGAAGCCAGACCAAACGTAACAGCCGATGCTGCAGGGCTTGCGCTTAAATCAGGCAATGCGATTGTGCTAAAAGGTGGTTCCTCTGCTCTTTACTCCAATCAAGCGATTGTAAATATTCTGCATCAGGGATTATCCAAAACGGACATTCCGGAAGACGCAGTCCAGTTTATTTCAAGCACAGACCGTAAAGCAGCACAGGAGCTATTTACAATGAAAGAATACATTGATGTTCTCATTCCGCGCGGAGGCGGAGCATTGATCCATGCGGTCGTGGAAAATGCTACTGTACCTGTGCTGGAGACAGGAGTCGGCAATTGCCACATTTATGTCGACAAACACGCAGATAGTGAAAAAGCATTATCCATTATCGTGAATGCTAAGACAGACCGTCCTGCTGTTTGTAACGCTGCTGAGACGATCATTGTTCATAAAGAATGGCTCTCTGCTAATAAAGACATATTGAATGAGACACTTAAGAGAAATAAGATTAAAGTTCATGCTGATCAAGCGGCAATGAATGTTTTGGATGGAGCCGCCGCAGCCGGAGAGCCGGACTGGGCAGATGAATATTTAAGCTTGGATGTTGCAGTGAAAACAGCTGAAAATATGGAGGATGCGATTCATCATATTGACCGGTATGGAACGAAGCATTCCGAAGCAATCATTACAGAGGATGCAGATTCCGCCGAAGAATTTCTTAACAGGGTGGACGCAGCGGCTGTTTATCACAACGCTTCAACACGGTTCACTGATGGGAGTGCATTAGGCTTTGGAGCAGAGATCGGCATCTCGACACAAAAGCTCCATGCAAGAGGTCCGATGGGTCTTCCGGCATTAACTACGACAAAGCTCAAGCTTAAAGGGAATGGTCAAATCAGATAGCATCCGCCAGCCGGTTCCATTTTCGGAGCCGGCTATTTTAAATGGTTGCTGTTCTTAAATCGTTTTTTTGAACGAAAACGATTTGGTCCATTGGCTTAATTTTCCTCTACGCTGACAGCGGGCAGCCCGCAGCACAGAACAAATTCCAATCTCAGCAGCCAAGTTAAACAGTGCTTCAAAATAAAGCAAAGTCATGACGAACGAGCATAATACGTGTAAGATAGATATGCAGCAAGGAAGATTGAAGATAAAGGAGACATACATAATGAAACTGATTGCAATTGACTTAGACGGAACGCTGCTTTCATCGCAGCTGGAGATTTCTGATGTGAATCGAAATGCACTATTAAAAGCGCAGGAAGAGCATCATGTCATGATTTGTTCCGGCAGGGCACCAGAAGATATTCAGGCAGTTTTAAAGGAATTTAATTTGCAATGTGATCTTGCCGGGAGCAATGGGACAGTTGTTTATTCGAAAGGAAAACTCCTATCGAGGGTATCGATCAGCGAAAGTGCAGTCAAGGAATCGGCAGCTTTGCTTGATAAAAAGAATGTACCGTATAAAATTTATACGAGCGAAGGCATCTACGTCCTGAACAGCTGGGCTGAACGGACAACCGCCGCATTAGAAGCACTGGATGGCAAGCATTCCATATCAGAAGCTGAATATAAAAGAATTACGGAACAGCCAAAAGCGGATGGAGCTGTAAAGCTCTTTGATTCTGTTGAAGAATTATTGAACAAAGAAGGACTGTCTATTCAAAAATTCTTTATCTTAACCCTTGATCAAGCTTTAAAGGAGGAGCTGCTCCCAGCCCTTGAGAGCATCGACGGTATTGCCCCGACTTCTTCTGGTCCGAATAACCTTGAAATCATGAATCCAGACGGCCATAAAGGGCAGGGACTTCAAATTATGGCTTCCCATTTAGGTATTAAAATGGAGGACACGGTTGCGATAGGAGATAATTTCAATGACGTCCCTATGATGGAAGCTGCGGGATTATCCATTGCTATGGGAAATGCAGATCCGGATGTGAAGAAACTTTGTGACAGAGAAACTCTTACCAATAATCAAGATGGTGTAGCACACGCCATCACTCATTACATAATGGGCTGAATGGGAGAGAGCGGCGATGAACATGGCATTCAATATCAAACCAATAGACCGGCTTTCGGGTGAAAAAGCAAGCGAGCATATTAATCAGCTAACAAAACCCCTTGGAAGTTTAGGAAGGCTTGAAAGTCTGGCTGTTCAGCTTGCAGAAATAACAGCCAATCCGTTTCCTTCCGTTTGTCCGCCCGGCGTCCTTGTTTTCGCAGCCGACCATGGCATTACAGAAGAAGGAGTTTCTGCATTTCCTTCAGACGTTACGGCGCTTATGGCTGTAAATTTCAGCAGCGGAGGGGCAGCCATTAACGTTTTCGCAAGAATGATTGAAGCTCAGATGACGGTAGTTGACATAGGGATAAAAGGACATCAGGTTTTCCCGGGAGTTCAAGCTTGTAAAATCCGTATGGGAACAGCTAACTTTGTCAGAGAAAAAGCCATGTCTGAATACGAGGCTGAGCAGGCAATCTCGACCGGCAGGGAGCAGGCTGCGGCAATGATCCAATCAGGCGTGAAGTGCCTCATCCCAGGAGAAATGGGGATTGGGAACACCACCTCGTCAAGTGCTCTTCTTGCTGCCATCACAGGCCTTGATGTTCACGCCATTACAGGCTATGGAACGGGGATTGAAGAAAAGAAGAAAGCTCGCAAATCCGAGCTAATCACCATTGCCCTTGAAAAGCACCGTCCCGATAAAGAAAATGCCCTTGAATTGCTCTCAGCAGTAGGGGGACTTGAAATCGCCGGAATGTGCGGAGCAATCCTTTCAGCAGCTGAACACAGGATCCCAATCCTTTTGGACGGATTCATCTGCACGGCGGCAGCGTGTCTTGCCGTTCTCATTTCTCCGAATGTCCGTGACTATTTAATTGCAGGCCATTTATCGGAAGAACCAGGACACAAGAAAGCACTCGAGTGGCTCGGTCTGGAACCTCTTTTAAAGCTCCAGCTTAGGCTTGGGGAGGGAAGCGGCGCAGCGCTTGCCTACCCAATTGTAAAGGGAGCAGCAAAAATGCTCTGTGAAATGGCAACTTTTGAACAAGCAGGAATAAAATAAGTCAATAAATCTTGAAACTGCCGGACTTGTTCCGGCAGTTTTTTTTGTGGAATTTAATATAAAATCATTATGTAAATTAAAACAAATAGAATCATGTTCTAAATAATCAATTAGATGTCTTTTCCAATGAACATTGTTCTAAAAGAAAAAGCATGGCTATATTAAAGCATAATGTAAATTTTTAAAACCCTGAAGCTTGGAGCGGAAAGCAAATGCCTGCAGTTAAGTTTAATTGAATAAATAACCAACAAAAACCATTCTAAATAAACTATGTTCTAAATAATCACTCTAAAACTAAAAACCGTAATAAAATGTAAAAAGAAGCATTTTAAAAAATGGGAAAGGGAAATCATGTTCTATTAGCGAAAGGAGTAGTATGCTTTCAATAGGAGGGGACAGAATGAAAGAATCAAGAAACAGCAGCGGTTTCCTGCTTAAACAGCGGGCATTTCTTAAATTATATATGATCACACTGACAGACCAGAAAAGGCTTTATGGGCTTAAGCTGCTGGATAATATGAGAGATGAATTCAGAAGATTTGGCTATAAGCCGAATCATTCTGAAGTATATAAAGCTCTTCATGAATTAATTGATGATGGCGTATTAAAGCAGGTGAAGAAAAAGAAAGAGGGAATGAAGCTTCAGGAAGTTGTATTCTACGAATTTCGGGATTTTGACGCTGCGATGCTCTATAAAAAGCAGCTTAAGGTTGAACTTGAGCGATGTCAAGGGCTAATTGAAAAGGCGATTAAAGATAATTTTTAAAAACAAACGGGCGATTCATTGAGAATCGCCCGTTTTTGCTTGTTCCTGATTTTTTTCACTGTTAAACTTTTTAGCTCTTTTTTTCATGGAATTAACCATGTAACCGCCTTTAAATGATCTCAATTCATAGGAAGTCATAAACGCCTTCGGTTCAATTTCTTCTACAATTTCCATAAGTTCCTGCTCTCTTGATCGTTTGGAAACAATATCCAAACGGTAGCGCATGGAGTTTAAGCCTTGTCCGGTGAAAACCGTAACTCCGAAGCCGGCGTTTCTTAGCGCATGAACTAATTCGTCAGAACGCTCATTAAGATTAACGTGGTGGGTAACATAGCCGATTGCCAGCCTGTTTTCAAGTTTGCCGCCTAAATACAGCCCAACGCTGAAGCCCAGAACATAGGCAATAATGTTATAAATATTAGAAAGGTCCTGAAAAACAATTCCAAGTGCCACGATGTAAATCGCAGCTTCCATTAATCCAACGCCAGCGGCAGCTCTCGTTTGATTTTTAACTAAAAAGATCGTCCGAAGAGTAAGGATTGGAACATATAAAATCTGCAGGACGAAAATCAAAAGCGGCTGTAAAAGCAAAAAGAAAACCCCATTTCTGTAGAAGTACATTTATGCAATAAGGACAGTATAGTATGTTTGCCTGTACATGAAAAGACAATTTTAGAATTTGTATTTAATCATTATGTTCCCCTGATTTAACATTGAAAACCATTTGAGAATAAAAAGGGTAGCAGGATAGGGAGCGGGGAAGGTTAATAGGGGTTTAACAGGCAAATGAAGGAGAGGATTTTCATGGGTGATGCAGCGATTCAAAGACCGAAGGGGAAAAATACGAGATGGGCGATTTCCTCCCTCTTATGCAGCATAATTATCCTTAATTATTTTGACCGGGTTGCGATCGCGGTCGCGGCGCCTGAGCTGCAGGACAGCTTCAACCTGTCCGCTACAGAGATTGGTATTGTTTTTTCCATATATAATTATGCTTATACGATGATGCAGCTGCCTATAGGAACAATGCTCGATAAATGGGGAGTATCATGGATTACAAGAATCGGTATGGCGGTATGGAGCATATTAACCATCATTTTCGCATTTATAAGCGGAAAGCTGCTCCTTTACCTATTAAGGTTCTTAACTGGAATCATGAGCGCTTCTGCTTTTCCGGCTGCTTCTAAAGCCACGGCAAACTGGTTTCCATATCATGAACGGGGTCTGGCAAATTCTTTATTTGATTCCGCCGCAAAATTTTCGAATGTACTTGGAGGACCGCTAGTTGCTTTATTAATTACATTTTATGACTGGCGCACTGCCTTTTTGGTTTTAGGAATCATAAATGTCATCTTCACACTTATTTTTTGGAGCTATTACGACGAGCCTGGCAGACATAAAACCATTTCAGAAGAAGAAATCAATTATATTCAAAAATATGGAGCAAATACTTCAGATATCCCGGTTCACCGGGCAAAAGACGTATGGAAAAAGCTTTTTACCAGCAGAAAGGTATGGGGAGTCACCATTGGTTTTACCGGATACGGGTATACATTTAATCTTTTATTGCTATGGCTCCCTACTTATTTTAAAGAAGAATTCCAGGTTGACCTCTTATCGTCCTCTTTGCTGACCGCTATTCCATGGCTAATTGCTTCTATAACGGGAGTAGCGGTGGGAGGATGGCTCGTTGACCGGCTGATTCAAAAAGGGCACAAATCGAATCGGGTTTACAAAGGTATCATTATAATCGGAATGCTGATTGGTTTTTCATTTCTTGGCGCCATTTTTCCCAGCAATCCGATTCTCTCCATGGTATTTATCTCCATTGGCCTTGCCGGAATATCTGCCACGGCACCAATCGGATGGACAATTGCATCCAAAATTTCTCCACCGGGTGCACAGGGGCAGACAAGCTCTATCGTTAACTTCTCGAATAATTTATTCGGAGGAATCATAGCGGCTGCCCTTACCGGATACCTTGTAGATAAAACCGGGTCGTTTCATTTATCTTTCATGATTGCAGGAGCGGTTCTTGCAATCGGACTGTTCTTTTATACGATTGTCCTGGGAGATATAAAAACGGTTGAATTTGGTAAAACGGAAAAAGAGAGCAAGTGAAGCCATTGGGAGGCCATTATGGAATTGGCGATTTTGTGCTGAACAAACGTTAACAGCATATATATAAGGACAGGTCTTACTCTGGAGGTATCGTGTTGCGAGAGGGATTTGTCTTTAAGTTATATGCATTAGCGGCAGTTGCTTTTTGGGGGATTTCTTTTGTCTCCAGTAAATCCTTGCTTCAGAACCTGGATCCTTATACAATCGTGGCGTCAAGATTCGGACTGGCTTCTTTACTTCTTGGACTGGCAGGTGCCGTTTTTAATATCCCTTTAGCTATCAGATTGAAACATTTACCCCAGCTTGTAATCCTCGGTGTTTCCGGTGTGTTCATTCATCAGTGGATTCAAGTGCTGGCTCTTCAATACATTGATGCCGTTTCCGCTGGCTGGCTGATTGCCTGTTCCCCTGTTTTTACCGTCATCCTATCGGCCGCACTTTTAGGGGAGAACATGACGAAAAGCAAAGGGTTCGGAATGGCTGCAGCCCTCGCAGGTGTACTTTTTGTCGCTTCCAGTGAGGGATTTAAAGCTTCATCTAATGCAGGTGTTGCATTAATGGTGCTCAGTACACTTAATTGGGCAATTTACTCCATCTTATTAAAAAAGTTATTTGTGCCTTACCCAATAATCACGATTGCGTTTTACACAAGTGTCATTGGTTCTCTGCTGATGCTTCCGTTTACGATAAGAAATGGGGGCTGGCATGCTTTAGTTACAATGCCTGATCATCAATGGGCGCACCTTCTTTTTCTGGCAATCTTTGTTTCTGCAGCCGCCTATTGGTTTTGGGGAAAGGCGTTATCAAGGATGAATGCCTCAAGCGTGGCAGCTTTTCTGTATATTGAGCCTCTATTTACCTTGGCTGCAGGAGCAGTCCTCCTGCAAGAGAGAATGGCAGTTTCAGCACTAATAGGAGGGGCTATGATTCTATTTGGTGTCTATTGGATGAATAAGAAACTGCCAGCTTGAATATAACCAGATACTTTCCTGCTTTTTCTCTGTTCATGTATAATTTAGTAACGGGATTAAAAGAGGAGGTATCCAATGAAATTTTTAGTTGTTGGAGCAGGAGCTGTGGGGGGATATTTTGGAGGAAGACTCGCCGAAAATGAACAGGATGTAACGTTTCTTGTACGGGAAAAACGGAATCGGCAGCTTGCTGAAACAGGCCTGATTATAAAAAGCGTTCATGGTGATTTCAGCTTTCAGCCAGAAACCATAACAAGCGGAGATCTGGGAACATACGATGTGATCCTTCTTAGCACAAAAGCCTACCAACTTGATCAGGCAATATCCGATATTGCACCGTACGTTCGGGAAAATACGGTCATTATACCGATGCTGAACGGGATGAATCATATACATAAGCTGAAAGAGCGGTTTTCTGATCATCAGGTTCTAGGGGGTCTGTGTTTCATAGAGTCTGATCTATCACCGGAAGGTTTCATTATTCAGACCAGCCAGACCCACCGTTTCGTTTTTGGAGAATGGGATGGGAGCATGACGGAAAGGGCCCGGAATGTCGAGCATGCATTTAATGGAAGCAAAAGTGATTCAAAAGCAAGCCGCTTAATTGTGCAGGATATGTGGGAGAAATACCTCTTTATCGCAGCTATGTCCAGTGTAACCACACTTTTCAGACAGCCGATTGGGCCAATTAGAGAAGTGCCTGAATCAAGAGAATTTCTAGCAAGGCTGTTTAAAGAATTGGAATCTGTAATGAGACAGGCAAATGCACCTCTGTCAGAACAAATTACAGAGAAACATATGCAAACAATTGATCAGATGAGTTATACAATGAAATCTTCTATGCAAAGAGACATGGAAAAACACGGGAATGTTGAAGCAGGACATCTGCAGGGATATCTTTATAATATGGCGAACGAGACAGGTATTTCAGTACCGAATTTGCATGCTGTTTACTCAAATTTAAGGTTATATGAAAAATCCAGGGAATCCTCGTTTTAAGCTGCTTCACATTGTGGTAATGAACAGGTATAGGAGGAGATATTTTGAAGCATGTCGTGTTCTATGATGCGCAATGTCCATTATGTTTTCATTTGAAAAAATTCCTTTCCTCATTAGACTGGCAATGCAAAATCAAATGGTCTTCTGTACAAACGATAGAAGAAACTCCCTTTGCATTCCTGAGAGATCGTCCTTTACTTGAAAAAATCCATATGATTACAAGAGATGAAGAGGTCTTAGCCGGAGCGCATGCATTAAGGGAGATTTTTCTTGCCATGCCGCTTACAAGGCCGCTTGGAATCATTATGTATATTCCATTCGTGATAAAAGCAGCAGAGATTATTTACTCACAAGTTTCTACGAGCCGGTTCAAGTGGTTCGGCCGATACAGCCAGCCCCGGTATGAATGATTTGAAAAGTGAAGCTGGACGATTCAGTCACTGATATGATTAAGCTGAATCGTGACACAGCTTCTTTTTTCTTTTTTTTCCTCTTTCTATCTTAAGCCTAATAGTTTAGTTTTTTGGTGAAAATGGTACTATATACACATGTGTCATTTCTCTTAAGTGGTAAAATCTATAGGTGTTCATTCCAAAATTTATTTGATTCATCCAAGGAATGGATTTAATTTTCTCTTATTATTAGGATCTATTAAAGCCTGATGTTGATTACTGGAACCTGTTAATTGGAGTGGAAAGCGCGAGACTTGATCTTTTGAACAGCGGGACAGGTGAGTCCACGCACTCGCGAAGCGAAGGGGAGGCTCACCGCCCGCACAAGGATATGGGACCGAGTGCTAATTGCAGTCAACAGCCAAGTTTTAAAGCTTTTTATTAAAATATGAAACATTTTCCATGGTTTAAACGTTTTATAGGGGAGCAAGAAATAAATAGTGAATTGGGAGAGAGAGCAATTGTTAAAACAATCAGCCATTGTGTTAGGACTATTGTATGCTGGAGGATGTGCAGCAGCAGGGGGGGGCACAGTGGAAGTAACTAAGCCAGAAGATTTAATGACAAAAGAGACCGTTCTTGAAGCGAAAGATTTCAGCCGCAAAGTGGAGTTAATTGATTCCAGAACAAATGATGTTCTTTATACGTATGATTCCTCGAATGGTGATATAGATGCCGATTCAATCGCAGATGATCTAGCAAAGAAAATTGATCAGCCTATGGTGCCGGCAAAGTTAGGTGCTAACGGACAATTTTCAGCCGGGCAGAAAAGAGTGGTCCTGGATGAAGAAAAAACATCCGGCATGCTTCAAAATTTAAGTGCTTACGAAAGCCGAATTACGCTTCCGATTGAAGAAAGTGTACCGAATGTGAAAGCAGAAGATATCAGCGGGATTACGAATCAGGTAATCGGTGAGTACAAAACAGATTTTAATCCTGCAGTTAAAGGCCGGGTCCATAATATTAAATTGTCATCAAACGCGATTAATAACATTGTACTTGGTCCTGGAGACCGCTTTTACTACAATTTAATCGTTGGCGAAAGAACGGAAGCAAGAGGCTTTCAAAAAGCTCTTGAAATCGTAAATAAAGAGTTTGTAGAAGGGGTTGGAGGAGGAATCTGCCAGACATCTTCGACACTTTATAACGCAGTAGAAAATGCAGGACTCGAAATTATTGAGCTGCATCACCATTCCAAACAGGTTGGATATGTACCGAAAGACAAGGATGCGACGGTTTCGTGGGGCGGACCGGATTTCAAATTTGAAAACAGCAAGGATTTTCCTGTCTTGATCCGTTCGACAGTTGATGAAGTAAATGGGGCCATGACCATTCAAATATTAAGTGCAGTAAAGACGGTAAAAAGCTAATAACAAAGAAAGAACCCGCTAAATTAAATAAGCGGGTTCTTTCTTTGTTTCATTCGGAAACAGCCGGTTTACTTCCTGGATGATGTCCTTTCAATTCCTTTTTTAAGAGAAGTTGGTTCAAGCATCACGGATATCCATAATCACTTCGCTTCCGAAATGATCGTCAAAGAGGACAGTCAGCAGTTTCTCTGCGGCAAAAGAAGGCGAATAAAGCTTTCCTTCTTCCTTTAATTTTATAAATCGGTTCTGCTGCGGAAATTTGCCTTCTTCTAAACTGCGTATGTGCTCCTGCATACTCGTATCAACGACACCCGGAGCAATGGAAACACATTTAATCCCATTTGTTCTATGTTTTTGTTCTTCAGCGATACAGCGTGAAAAATGATCTAGCCCGGCTTTAGAAGAGCAATAGCTGCTCCAGCCTTCATAGGTTTTCCTGGCTGCTCCTGAGGAAATATTCATAATTCTTTTTTCTGCAGGGATATCAGCCGTTCTCTTAATAAATTCGGAAGTTAATACCATAGGAGCAATAAGGTTAACCGAGATATTCTGTACCATTTCACCTGCTGATGCAAGCTCTGCTGGCACAACGGGCTGAACAGTACCGGCATTATTCAGTAAATAGATGCCTTGCAGATTCTCAAAACGAAAGGAAGAGAAAATATGTTCCATAAGATCTGGAATCGATTCTGCTTTTGATAAATCTGCTTGAATTTCTAAGAAAGGGGCCTTTTTCTCTTCAGCTTTCTGCTGGAGAAATTCACTCCTTGATCTTGATAGACAGATAACGTGATGTGCTGTATTCAGCAATTGAGAGGCCAGCTCTTCCCCAAGACCTCTTGATGTACCTGTAATGATAAAAGTTTTCATGAGAATGCCTCCAGGCTGTTATGATAAAATGATAATCATACAATTGCTAACACTATATCGCATAAAAAGGAGCGAATGCCAGTGTTTGTTCATAAAAACTTGCCAGTTGGAAAAATGGTTTTTATCGGAGACAGTATTACAGATTCCGGCCGGAAGTCCGATCCTGAGAACCTGGGTCATGGATATGTGCGGTTAATAAGAGATTATTATGTATTAGAAGGGCTGGGCTCCAAAATCGAGGTATGCAACAGGGGAATTAGCGGCAATCGAGTGACGGATCTTGCATCACGCTGGGAAAAGGATGTTATTAATGAAAAGCCCGATTTTCTTACAATTTCTATTGGGATAAATGACGTCTGGAGACAGCTTGATCAGCCAGGTATGAAACAGGTGATGCCAGATGATTTCAGAAGAATCTATGAGCAAATTTTAGACGAAGCAGCAGCAAAAACAAAAGCTCGTTTAATTTTAATGGAGCCTACAGTAATTGAAGAAGATCTTCAATCTGAAGGGAATAGGAAGCTCATTCCATACATAAATACGGTAAAAGACCTTGCATTGAAGTTCAATGCAATTTTAGTTCCGGCCCATCAGGCGTTTACTGAAGTGCTTCACGTCAATGAGAGAGTCCCTTTAACAACAGATGGAGTGCATATGACTTCCACCGGTAATCTGCTAATGGCTAAATCGTGGATTGAATCGGTTAGTCAAGTTATATAATAAAAAGGTTAAGTTATAAATCCTGGTGTTGAATTTTGACACCTTTTGATCGGAGCGGAAAGCGAATGCCTGCTAACTGCAATTAACAGCCAAGTTTACCAGATAATAAAAAACGGGAAGTCCGATTTGACAGCTTCCCGTTGAAGTTTGAACATACTATTGTGGTATAACCCTGATTTCATCATGATCGAGACTGTCCGTCCCATTTTCAAAAATAAGTTTCGTGACAAACTTGTAGGTCGTCTTTTCATCCGTCAAAGGTAATTGCTCCGGCAATCTGCATTTAAAAGAGATGGCCCTATTTTCTTCTGCCATCACTGTGGAAGCAGTGTATATACAGTTGTTTAGGATATGAGTTTCTTTTCCATTCAGGGTTTGAACAAGATCGGATTCAATTCTTTTTAATTTTTGTTCAATGGTTCCCCCATAAATATCGTAGCGACCATTAATGACGTCACCCTGTTTATAGATTTCGCTGTCTAGTACTAAATCAATTTTAGCTGCGCCAATCCCAAGACGGGACATCCATTTTCTCAATAGCATATTGTCAACCTCTCCATTTTCATTCGATATGATGTATACGAGGCAGTGATCATAAAGGTTTCGTCTTTTTTTGCATTTCTAGTCTGTCTACCAACAGAATATCAAATTCTCTATTCATGATAAACCGAACGTTTTGTGACAAAAACTGAAGCAAATAAACGACATCATCTCCGTTAAATCCATGTGTGATGTTACACGAATAATCTAATATAGTTTGCGTAATTAAGAGGAGGGGCCGCTATGATCAGCATTACAGCTTATATGAATGTAAAACCGGGGTACCGGGAAGAGTTTCTTGAAAAAGTACAGCAGGTAATTGAACATACAAGAGAAGAAGAGGGAAATGTCAGTTACCGCCTATATGAAGAAACAGGCAATTCCAATCAATTTGTGATGCTCGAGCAATGGAAGGATCAGCACGCCATAGACGTTCACAATCAATCTGACCACTTCCAGACTTTTTTCGCAGCAGCTAAAAAAATACTTGCTGAACCTCTCACATTAAAGCGATTTATTAATGATGATGATTAACACTAGCCCGATCCTTCTTGGATCGGGTAATATTATGGCGTCATATTTACAGACCACTGGTCGGTTTTTGTAATAATGAGGGGAGGGATGTCATGAAACAGCTTGCGAGACGTATTCGATCAGAGCAAAAGATTACAGAATCGGCTAAACAGCTTATTGCAGAAAAAGGGTGTCATCAGACAACATTTGCTGAATTAATGAAGATAACGGGCCTGTCAAAAGGTGCAATTTATCATTACGTGTCAAGCAAAGACGATTTGATGGCAAAGGTTCTGCAAAACCTTTTGGCAGAAAGCAATGACCGTTTTTTTTACAAGCTGTCTGAAGGCCAAAAATCAATGCTGGATCCAGCAGACGTATTGGCGGAACAGATCAGGGTGATGGAAGATGCAGAACAGATTATCGGAAAGATTTTTGTCTATTTGGTTTCTCGCACAGATCATCAAACTGCACGGGATGCCCTTGATGATTTTTATGACAGTCTCTATCAATTCGCATTGCTATGGATTCGTTCCGGTCAGCAAAATGGGACAATCCCAATTGAGCTCAATCCTTCGAAGGCGGCGGAGTTGTATATGCTGCTGCTTGACGGCTTCAGGCTGAGGTCCACTCTTTATCAATCCGACTTTACACTCAACTCTGATGAACTTTCTGCGGTTTTGAGCCAGCTTTTCAGCAGGAAGGATTTGTTATCATCGTCCAGTTAAGCATATAAGGAGCAAGTCTGGCCAAAACTTGATACGATGGTTTCAAGTTTAAGGAGATGAAGGAGGATTTGAAATGGCTGAAGTACAGTTGCGTGAAGACTTTAAAGAATATTTGGAGCAGTTCAAGAAAAATACTCCTAAAGAAACACGGGAGAAAATGGAGCAAGCGATTCGGGAGCTTGAGAATTCTCAAGAAGGAAAGGGCCTTCAGGTTGGTGATCAAATTCCTGATTTCGTTCTGCCGGATGCGAATGGCAAGGAAATCAGTATAACGGATATCCTGAAAAAAGGACCTGCTGTTATCACATTTTACAGAGGCGGATGGTGTCCATATTGCAATATGGAGCTTAAAGCGTATCAATCCATTTTGGATGAGATTCATAATGCGGGAGCTGAGCTTGTAGCCATCAGTCCGGAAAGTCCTGATGCATCACTCAGCACGAAAGAAAAAAATGACCTGTCCTTTCATGTTTTAAGTGATCAAGGAAATAGGACGGCACAGGACTTTAATCTTGTTTACCGTATGCCCGAGTATTTAATTGAAATTTATAAGGAAAAGGGATTGGATATTCCCGGACACAATGGAGATGAATCCTGGAGTATTCCTGTATCCGCTACCTTCATTGCCGACCAAAACGGAAACATTATCTATGAATATACGAAAGCCGATTACAAAGATCGGGCTGAGCCTTCTGAAATTCTTGCTCAATTAAAACAGATCAATTACTAAATAACGAAGCTGTCTTTACTTTTTGAATATGGACGCTTTATAGTGAGGCTGGTGTATGGCATGAATGAGAAAAAACAAGCAGGTGAATATGCTGCAGGCTTCATAAAAGACGGAATGACGATTGGATTAGGGACAGGCAGTACAGTATATTATGCATTGGCGAAAATCGGTGAATTTATTGAACAGGGAATGACACTTAAAGGTGTCGCTACTTCCACTGCCACTGCGAGGATTGCTAACAGCATGCACATCCCTTTAATCGATTTGAATGACACAGAAAAAATTGATCTGACAATTGACGGCGCTGATGAAATTGATCCTAAATTCAATGGGATTAAAGGGGGAGGAGGCGCTCTTCTCCGTGAAAAGCTTGTCGCAAATGCTTCGGATAAAATCATTTGGGTGGCGGGCCACACGAAATTGGTACAAAAGCTGGGGAAATTCCCTCTGCCTGTGGAAGTCCTATCGTTTGGTTCAAACCATACGGGACGGCTTCTTGAAAAGGAACATTTACATCCGATCCTGCGCAAAACCAAGACTGGAGAGACATTTTATACAGATAGCGGAAATGTCATATATGATTTGCATTTGGATGAGATTGCAGAGCCAGGAAAGCTGGCTGAAAGGCTAAAACAATTTACTGGCGTTGTGGAGCACGGGCTTTTCCTTGCACACCCGAATGTAGTGATTACGGGAACAGGCGGAAGTGTGGTCATCCGTGAGAATAAAAAATAAGGAGATTTGGCATGAAAGCATTAGTGTTCGAAGAATTTGGAGGACCAGAGGTATTAACGTATAAAGAGATTGACAAGCCTGTTTTAAAGACCGATGAAATTTTGGTCCGCATTGAAGCTGCTGGCTTAAACTTTGCAGATGTGTATAGAAGAAAAGGGAATTATCATTTGGCAGGCAAGCCGCCTTACATTCTCGGTTATGAGGGAGCGGGTATTGTTGAGGATGCAGGGAATCATTCCGGAATCAAACCGGGTGACAGAATTGCGTTTGCAGATGTTCCTTATGCAAATGCCGAATATGTTGCGGTCCCTGTTGATAAGGCGATCCCGATCCATGACGGTATCACATCCGACATAGCCGCATCTGTCCTTTTGCAGGGATTGACCGCACAATACTTAACGAGAGACAGCTATCAGGTAAAAGAGGGGGATGTAATTCTCGTTCATGCTGCAGCCGGCGGTGTCGGCCAAATTTTGGTTCAAATCATTAAAATGATGGGTGGAAAAGTGATTGGCTTAACCTCTTCTGCAGAAAAAAGAGAGGCCGCGTTAAAAGCAGGGGCAGATGAAGTATTTCTATATCATGAAAATTGGACGGAGAAAACGATGGCCTATACAAATGGAATAGGTGCAGATGCCGTATATGAGTCTGTCGGCTCCACCCTAAATGAAAGTTTCGCTGCCATCCGAATTGGCGGGACGGTCATTTTTTATGGAATGGCCGGCGGTGATCCTCTTCCTGTTGATCCGAGGATGCTGATGGATCAATCCAAGACCCTGACAGGCGGAGATTTATGGAATGTCCTCACTTCAAAAGAAGAACGCGTAAATCGTTCCTCAGAGCTCTTTAATTGGATACTAGATGGGCATATCCGCATTCAGCCTCCGCTTTCATTTCCAATGGAAAAAGGTGCAGATGCTCATAGACTTCTTGAGAGCCGCAAAAGCACCGGTAAAATTTTACTTAAACCATAATAATTGAAACCCTCCCAATCATTTACATAAAACATGGAAAAAGTGGTACAATCAGGATTGAGGGAGGGGTTTTCATGCCTGAAAAAAGAACCGAAAAAAGAGCCGCTAAAGGAAGGCTGTCCATCATTGCGATTTCGGCAGCATCACTAGGTTTAGCAGGGACTTTATTCTTTTATTTGTACGGGGAGCCTGTTCAAAATCAGGAGCAGCATGCAAAAGCAGCAACCGATCAAAAGGGTTCAGCTTTCCATTATTTTTCGGCTAGCAGGGAATGGGATGATGCCGCATTTCAGCAGGTCCTTCATTACATGTCCCATCAAAAAATAGCTGCTCATAATAATGAAAAATGGGGAGCCATTAAAATTACAGAAAATCGAATTGGAACTTTAGCTGACCTTTTAGATAAACATTATACCGAGCTGGAGCATGCAGATGTTTATAAAGATATTTTGTCGCGCTGGGAATACGGTGATTTCTCTCATGCTGTATTGGATCACAACTCCATTTGGACTATCCAGGGAGGGACCATTGGAAAGGCAACCCGTCTGCTGTCTGCTGAAGAAGAGGAAAAATATATTAAAGATGAAAACTTAAAATAGCTCGTAAATCCATTCAGGGGTACGTTCAAGCATTCTTTCCCAGAACGGTATTTGATCATACATGTCTTCCGTAAGGATGCGGCTGGAGGAGAAATCCTTTCGCAGCTCCTTTTTTGTTTCTGCAATAAATGATTTGGAATAGAAGAAACAGTTCGCTTCATCATTTATAAAAAGGCTCCGTTTATCCCAGTTGGCTGTGCCGATGTCCGCCACATAATCATCAATAACCATGACTTTTCCGTGAAAAAATCCTTTGCGGTATAAATAGATGACAGCCCCATTTTCGAGAAGCTTCTTCGTTCTTGGATAGCTTGGCGGTTTCGTATACCAGTAGTCAGGCTTATCAGGTATCAGCAGTTCAATCTTAACCCCTCGTTTTAATGAGGCGAGCAAGGACTTCATCAGCTCATCAGTTGGTATAAAATAGGGAGTAGCAATCATAATGCTGCTTTTGGCATTATGGATCATGCCTATTAATTTCTTTTCCAGATCATCACCAGTTGAGAAAACAAATTGGTAGCGGTCAGAGCCTGTACTATGGGTTTTTGAGATGGGAGGCTGAATGGTTTTTCCCGTGTCTTCCTTCCAGTCTTTTAAAAACTGTTTTGTTATTTCTTCAGAGCCAGAGCCCGTCAGCCGAACGTGATAATCTCTCCAATACCCAAACCTTTGATCATTTCCAAGATACTCTTCCCCGATATTAAATCCGCCAATATACGATAACCTTCCATCGATTACAGCGATTTTACGGTGATTGCGGTGATTTAAGCGATAAAAAAAATGCTGGTAGGAAAGCGGCCTGCTATTGGCATACTGCGCGCCGCTTTTTTCAAGTTCTCGGATCATCAATTTTGTGATGTCATTTCCGCCGATTGCATCAACTGAAAGTTTCACATCAACACCTTGCTCCGCTTTTTTTTGAAGAAGAGCAAAAAATTCTTTGCTTACGGCATCATCCCGGATGATAAAGAAGTGGATATAAATAAAGCTCTGCGCCTCCTCAATGTCTTTATAAAGAGAACGAATCAGGGTTTTTCCGTCAGTAAAAAGACTCGCATCTCCGGTTGAAATAGGAGACGCGAGAATCGGATGCTGCCTATTATAGGATTCTGCCCCTGATTTCACATCGTTTACGGCTGTATAGGCAATGCCGGTTAAAGCGGCGGCAGATACGAATAGAATGATTATGATTTTCTTCAGCACACAGAAAACTCCCCGCCTAAGCGATTCCTTAGTCGATCCATTTAAAAAGGAATTGAAACCCGCATCAAGGTTTTACATTTTAGGGTTAGTATGTCACCTGATTTAATCTGCATGCGCGTTACTCATTATAAAAATAGCTCTGCAAGTCTTGAAAAGGAGTGCTTTTTCTGGTCAAAAGAATAGACATTCGTCAAAATCATGATTTCATCCGTTTCGTACCGATCGGATAACTCGTTCATTGCTTTCTTCACCTTATCAGGTCCGCCAATGATCATTCTCTTTCGATTGATTGCCATTCTTTCACGGTCTGCCGCAGATCGAACCACTGACTTGGCTTCTTCAATGCTTGGTACCCGGCTGTCAAGTCCTTTTTCTACTCGGAGAAGCCATAAATCCTGACTATATGCAAGTTCCTCAGCGTGATCATCGTCTTTCCCGCAAATGACGAAAACGGCTGCCAGAGACTGAGGGGATGCGGAAAATAGAGAAGGGACAAAATGTTCCCGATAATCCCGGAAAGCTTCCCGTCCTCTATCCGGCTTAATAAAATGGCCGAACACATAATTCAAACCAAGCTCTGCTGTTTGCCGTGCACTGTTTTCCCCCAGTCCCAGAATCCAAACCGGGGGGATGGATTCGGGAAGAGGAGCAGCCTTGATTCCATGGAATGGATGGTCTGATGGTAATGAATCGGTTATATAATAAATAAGATCCTTCAGCTTCCTTGGAAATTCACTCAAGTCTCTTGCCGCACCATCCAAAAGCGCCTCTCTAACCTTTCGTGTGCCTCCGGGTGAGCGGCCGACGCCAAGATCAATTCTTCCGGGGAATACAGCTTCAAGCTGCCGGAAGTTTTCTGCTGCTTTGTAGGGACTGTATTGAGGAAGAAGCACGCCGCCTGAGCCCACTCTGATCCTTGAGGTTATGGAAGCGATATACGACATCAGAATTTCTGGAGAAGTGCTGGCAAGTCCCCTTGTCCCGTGATGTTCCGCAAACCAGTATCTGGTGTATCCGAGGAATTCTGCATGCTGAGCAAGCTCAGCTGTCTGCTGTAATGTTTCGGTAATGCTCATGTTTTTAGAAACCGGAACCTGGTCGAGTATGCTAAGTTTCATAAATGGTTCATTTCCTTCAACTTGTTTTTTACAGGATGCCACAACAGAAAGTCTTTACGCAATCGGAACGCATTCATTGTTTCTCTTTTTTCTTAACAGGGAATGGTATATGGAGTATTTTAAAGGAGGCTTATCATGCAGACTATTTCATCTTTTCTTTTGACTAAGGAGGATATGACGAATCCCGAAGTTGTGCCTCAATGGGTGATCGATGAATATCAAACCTTTCATGGCGTAGTTACAGACGCAACTTTTCCTTGCTATTTCGGAATGAAAGCCGAAAAAAAGGGAGAACTGCGGTATGCATACATAACAAGAGAGGATTGGTCAAACCTTCCTAAGGCCGTTGAGCAGTTTTTGACCCTCTTTAAAGAACCACCTTATACACGCCACGGTCTATTTGTTTTTATGGAACCTGAAACAGAGGAAGGGGAACTTGATTTATACAGGAAACGTTTTTGGGACATTTTGCAGTACCTTCATGAACAGGATCCGAAGCCATGGCCGGTGGATGCACCTAAGGATCCAGATCATCATTTATGGGATTTTCATTTTAATGGAGAGCCATTTTTCATTTTTGGAAATGCGCCTGCTTACAAGCAGCGGAAAACGAGGCACCTTGGAAACAGCCTCGTATTGGGTTTTCAGCCAAGAATGATCTTTGAAGGTCTTGAAGGAACGGAAAAGGGAGGCATCATGTCCAGGGAAAAGGTGAGAGAAAGAGTAGAGAAGTGGGATCAGCTTCCGACACATCCTGACATTAGCCATTACGGTGATGTCGATCATAATGAGTGGAAACAGTATTTCATTGGAGATGATATTGAACCGATTAGGGGGAAATGCCCTTTTTCTCATAAATAACGGATTACTGAACCAGCAGACTGCATGCTGGTTTTTTTGTTTGGGTCTATTGTAATAATTTGGGGATGGAATGAAATAATGGTAGAATGGTAGAGAGAATATTCGTTATGAAGAAAGGGAGAGGTATCTGTGGGTGTAAGCTTGAGAAAAGGGCAGAAAGTGGATTTAACTAAGACAAACCCTGGTCTTTCTAAAATCGCAGTCGGTTTAGGATGGGACATTAATCAGATGGGGGGCTCTGCATTTGATTTAGATGCATCAGTCTTTCTGCTTGGGGAAAATGGAAAGGTCCCTTCAGATAACGACTTTATTTTTTATAATAATCCAAACGGTGCGTCTGGCTCCGTTCTTTATTGCGGAGATAACCGGACTGGCGCAGGAATGCAGGATGATGAACTAATCCGTATCGATCTAAATCGCGTCCCGCATAATTTTCAAAAAATAGCATTTACGATAACGATTCATGACGCTGCTGAAAAAAGACAGAACTTTGGTAAAATTTCTAATGCCTATGTCCGCATTTTCAGTGAAGATACAGGGATGGAGTTCATCCGCTATCAGCTTGGCCATGAGTTCTCAGTGGAAACAGCGATCGTTGCAGCTGAGCTTTACAGACATCAAAATGAATGGAAATTCAATGCAATTGGAAGCGGATTTGGCGGCGGGCTATCAGCGCTATGCAGAAATTTTGGAGTGACCGTAGATGATGAACCGGCTACTCAGAACCATCCTCAAGGATCAGAATACATACAGCCGAACCATCCGCCGCAGGGATCAATCCAGCAGAGCTACCAGCAGCAGAATGATTTTAGCCAAAACAGAGGCTATTCTTCCGGCGTTTATCAAGAGACACCGGGTATCAGTTCAAATCCATACCAGCAGGGGAATCCATCTGCACAGACATATAATGGAGCACAGGGCTACGAAATGAATCAGCTATCTTCCTACGCAGGAGGTCAGGTTCAAACTGCAGGCAGGACCACTTCTTGTCCAAGATGCCAATCCCAAAATGTGTCAGCCGGCAAGAAAGGCTTTGGAATCGGTAAAGCAGCATTAGGCGGGCTCGTCCTTGGACCGGTCGGATTGCTGGGGGGATTTATCGGCGGCGGCAAGGTTCAATTCAATTGTAATCAGTGCACATACAAATGGTCTCCGGATCAGAAGGATTTTGCAGCATGGGCGAATGAGCAGAAGCGGAATGCACAAGAGCTGCTGCAGCGCTTTAAAAGCCAGGATGTTATGGATGCGATTGTAGCAGGATGTGCATTGGTAAGTTTGGCAGATGGGCATATTTCTTCAGCAGAGCGGCAAAAGGTAAACGAGTTTTTTAATAATAGCCAGGAACTGCGTGTGTTTGATACAGCGAAAGTGAATCAGCGTTTTAACCATTTTGTGATGAATCTTGAAAGAGATTGGATGACTGGGCACGCAGAAGCAATGAGAGCTCTTGGAAATGTAAGAAGCAAACCTGAAGTGGGAAGGCTTGTTGTGCGTTACTGTGTCGCAATCGGTTTTGCAGATGGAAACTTTGATCCTTCAGAAAAACAGGCAGTAGCAGATATTTGCAGAGAGCTTGGCTTGAATCCATCAGAATTTTTATCGTGAATATCTTGACCTGAAAACCAGGTTGATTAAAGGAGAGGTATGGTTGAAGAAAATTTTTTCTTTCTGCTGTCTCTTTTTATTGATATGGCTTGTTTCCTGTTCGAGTCGCAGTGATAAGTCTGCAGAAGCTCCCCAGACGGATGCAAATGCCGGCAAGAAGGCGGAAATAATTGCTGAAAATCTCGATGTCCCATGGTCCATCAATAAGAGCGGAGACACTATTTTTCTATCTGAAAGAACAGGATCGATTGTCAAAATCGAGAATAAGAAGCAGATGAGAATGAAAGTAGAGCTAAAGGAGCCTCTGGCAAAGGTGCCGGAAGCGGGGCTATTAGGCTTTGTCCTTCACCCCGAATTTAATGAGAATGGGAAAGCATTTGCTTACTACACTTACGAAAAGCAGGGAATGATCCTGAATCGCATTGTTAATCTAGTGCTTGAGGGCGATTTCTGGAAAGAGGATGAAACTCTTTTAGACAGCATACCCGGCGGGCAGTTTCATCAGGGCGGCAGATTAAAAGTCGGCCCGGACGGCAAGCTTTATGCTTCCACGGGAGATGCTACAAAGGAAGAGATGGCCCAGAATCCGGATCTGATTGGCGGAAAGATCCTCCGATTGAATTTGGACGGCTCGATCCCGGGTGATAATCCTTTTGACAACTCATATGTTTACAGCTATGGACACCGAAATCCTCAAGGTCTTTCATGGAGTGAAGATCATGTCCTTTACAGCACAGAACATGGACCTGATGGATACGATGAAATTAACCGGATCGAACCGGGTAAAAATTATGGCTGGCCTACTATTACAGGAAGCCAGAAGAAAGCCGGAATAACAGCTCCCCTTATTCATTCTGGAAAGCCTTCTTGGGCTCCATCAGGTTCAGCTTATTCAGCCGGAACTCTTTATTTCGGTGCACTGGGCGGTGAAAGTGTAAAATCCTATTCAATTCGCTCCGGAAAATTAAGAACGGCCATCCATGGATATGGGCGAATCCGGGATGTGCTGATCGATGGAGATACGATGTATTTTGCCACCAACAATACGGATGGGCGGGGAGTTCCGTTTAAGAAGGATGATAAACTTTACAAATTGAACGTAAATCAAATCTCTGATTGAAGATTAATTCATGGTGTCTCCATAAGAAAACGGACCGCTTAAAGCATAATGGGTTCGGTTTTCGAGTACAAAAACTTAATTCGCACACTAATAAGCAGTCCAATTTGAAACTAAATCGGACTGCTTCTTTTTTTGTTGAATACTAAGGTTTTCTGTGACATTGTGGGTGTTTTAGCACCTAAATTCACACCCCTTTTAGGAGAGTGACTAAAATTCTCGTCAGTGTGATAATTCTTATGCTAATCGCTATGCGAATTGATGTGTAAAAAATTGTAATTTGTTTTTGGATATTTATGTTTAAAGAGGAGCTTATTCAACAAACGTAGCAGGATTGTTGAATAAGGAATTTGAATAAAATAGGACTATGCGTATAAGGGATGGGTAGATTGTAATAACTTCTGGACGAAATGAAATGATAAAAGCTTTAAAATTAATTGTTATCCCATTGTTAAGAGAAAAAGGATTTAAAGGTTCTTTTTCACATTTTCTGCGAGTTTTAGAAACCCGTATTGATCTCATTTCTTTTTTCTTGGCTCTGTTAAAGCCTGGTGTTGATTTTTATAACCTGTTGATTGGAGTGGAAGGCGTGAGACTCCTGCGGGAGCAGCGGGACAGGTGAGACCCCGCAGCCGCGAAGCGGCGAGGAGGCTCAGCGCCCGCCCCGCGGAAAGCGAACGCCTGCAGCGGAAATCAACAGCCAAATTTAACAGAGCTTTTTTCTTTGATAAATATAGTGGTGGTTTTATTGTTGAAATAGGAGCGTCACCAGTCAATGGTTTTACCATCAAATGAGGACCGCATTTTCCCCCTAATAAAGTAAACACTACTCACCACGTACCTTGTACTCGTCTTGAACCAACTGAAGACCACGACTCTTATAGATATGACGAAGAACCTGTTCAACATTAAATTTATGAAGTCTTAGCATATGAGGTTGGTTCCTCTTTTACCTAAAGCTGAAGAGTGTGGAATTCAGATAAATTAGCTCGTATTATAAAGAAAAAGACCAAACAACAAGGTGACATAAATTTTGATTAAACATATATCCCGTTATTAAGCTATCGGGTGCGATTCTGCATCAAAAGTTGTGCTTTTTATTAGTAAAATTGTAGCTGTACATTGGAGGTGTATGGATGAAAATAAGAATAGTTACTAAAGAAGAATATAGTTTTATTGAAGACTTTGTATATGAGATATTCAAAAATACCAATTATTCGGACGGAGTAGCTGAAAAAGCTTTAGTAAGAGAGATCCGAGAAAAACACTATTACATTCCCCTGCTTGATTTAGTTGTTGAGGAAAGAGGTGTGATTATAGGACACTGTATCCTCTCAAAACTTCCAATTAGTAATAAGTATGAAAATGAGATATTGATGTTATCACCAGTTTCAGTAGCAATTAATCATCAACGTCAGGGTGTAGGTAAGTATATGTTGGAGGAAGGAATTAAATTGGCTGCAAAAATGGGATATAAGGGAATAATTGTTGAAGGAGATTATCGTTACTATCAACGCTTTGGATTTAGAACATCAACTGAATTCGGAATATATGCATCAAAAAAAAATCTTCCACCTTCTGAGGAGAATTTGATGGCTATGGAGTTGTGTGAAAATGGTATGGAAAACATTTCAGGTGAAGTGGATTATTCAATTTATGATGCCTTGAGACATTGATAGGTAAGTTCGCATGTTACTCTTTAAGTTTTAGTATCCTTTGAACTAAAGGATGTTTTCTTTCAGCAATGATCTTCCGCAATCGGGTGCTAATCTTCAACAAAGTAATACGGTGAAAAAAGCTCGAAGCGTAATGACTCCGAGCTTTTTTGTGTACTAATTTCACCGCTAAAAGGTCTGCTAATTCAGCTGCGAATTACACTGATAATTAGAATTTTGCACTTTAAAACCGATCCCATTACTTAAAGCAAGGCCGTTTTTTTATGGGCTGGCAGGCTGAACTTGGTTTGCAGCATCATCGGTTTCGTCATCATCTATCAAGGCTTCAGGCAGGCCTGAATATTTGGCCCAATAGAAGATCCCAAGTGATCCTATTGCAATCAGGATCAGGTCGAGCGGGTTTGATAGTATTCCAAGTCCTCCTCCGAAAGATCCGGTATAAGAGAAAACCAGCATCATGACATAGTATCCGATCAGCCACCAAGACGATTTAAGCTGCTGAGCCAAACTGACTTCACGGGTTGGAACATATTTAGAAAATAACAGATAAACAACAAACATGACGAGCTGCGATGCAAGAAGCCATGAGATCGTTGTCCAGCCTGACCAATACACAATATAAGAGGCAAAAATGAATGAAAGAGGGGCTATCACACTCATTCCTCTAAGCTTAAAGGGCTTCTCAAGATTTTTGGCGTTTACTCTGAAAGTGGCGGATGAGATCGGTGCAATCGCATAGGACAGGATTAATGCGACAGAACACACGTTGACTAGCGCATTCCAGGAAGGAAACGGAAGAGTCCAAAAAACGGAAAGACCGAATGACAGCCACAGTGATGATCTTGGGATACCTGTTTTTTGATCGATTTTTGAAAAGGTTTTAAATAGTGTTCCGTTTCTTGACCATGCATACACGAGGCGTGCCGTGGTATTCATAAAGATATTCCCGTTGCCTCCCGGTGACAATATGGCGTCAAATACAACAAGGAAAGCAAGCCATCCCAGTCCGAGAACGACAGCAATATCTTTAAATGGCAATGCAAACTCTTTTTGAATGTTCTCCCAGCCGGAAGACAGCATGTCCGTTGGAATCGCACCAATAAACAGAACCTGCAGGGCTGTATATATGGCTGCTGATAAAATGATGCATAAAAACAATGCAATCGGAATATTTCGCTGCGGATTTTTCACTTCGCTTGCGACCGATACAATTGGATGCAGGCCGAGATAGGCGAACATGACTCCCCCAGTAGATATGGCTGCCTGAATCCCGGTAAATCCTGAAGGAGCAAATCCAGCTGCCGAGAGGTTTGCAGATTTAAAGTAGAAAATAAGCACAGTGATAATGGTTAATGGAACGAAATACTTAAAAATTGAAATGATAATATTGGATTTGGCAAATGTTTTTACACTCCAATAATTTAATAAAAAGAAGAGACACAGCAATCCGAATTGAAGCAGCCATCCAGCAACAGTTGGAGATTCTGAACCATTAACCGTTAAACCTGGAAACCAAAAGGCAACATACTGTCTTACAGCCGTTACTTCAATGGAAATGAGACTTGTATACGCAATAATGGTAATGAAAGAAATCATATAACCGACCAGGTGCCCATGCGAATAAACCGGATACCGAATAATCCCACCCGTCCTTGGCAAAGCTGCTCCAAGCTCGGCATATACAAATCCAATCAGTAAAATGATGACTCCTCCGATTATCCAGGAGAAACTTCCGGCAGGGCCTGCTTTGGAAGCGACATTGCTTACTGCAAACAGCCAGGCAGACCCAAAGATTGCTCCAAGTCCTATTAGTGTTAAATCAAGCAAAGAGATGGTTTTCTTAAATTTTCCCTGATCCGCCATGCAAATCCTCCTCATAACAGCATATCTTTCTTTTATTGTGTTCTTATATAAGCATATATATCCTTTTAAAAATGGATAAAACAAAAACCGCATGCTGTGTCACATGCGGTTCTATCTGGTATTTGGATTTTTTAGCATAGGATAGGAACAGGCTAGAGTGTATGGGGGATCATTAGGCTTTGGATTTATATAAATGACTGACGGCTTTTAAGATGAACATCTTTTCTTTGACCGAGAGCATTTTCCAGCTCCCTGCTCGAATAACCATTCTGCTCCCTCCTTAAAATCGGATTGTTATCTATTAAATACCGTCTTTTGCAATGAATAAAACCTTTAAACACTCTGCAAATTCCGCTAATCCTTTTGCTGTTTGTGAAAAATATGAATATTTTTTGTATTTAATTGATGAGTAGAGGGGCATTTCGTCTAGTTCATGCAAGACTTTGGTCTCAAAACCTGACTGGATATAGGTGAATATGACGAAATAAAAATTAATCTTTTTTATTTTTTTCCAAAGGATCCAGTTCTTTTGAAAATTCGGTTCCAAAAGCTGCATGTCCCGTACGGATGGATCTTCTCTCTGCAATCTGCATCCGTTCAAGTAAAAAGAGGTGTACGAATACCTCTCCAGCTGTAAAGATGACAGCTGAGATCCCGCTTCCCCACGCAATTTGCAGATAGTTTTCATACAAAACAGAACCAAAAATCCACACCCCAAGGTAAACAGTGAAAAATTCGACTATGTACGCTGATCGGTGTCCCAATGCAGGCAGTACGACTCTGTCTCCAAGCAAATAGGTAGCAAGGGCTGCAAATAAACTAAAAGAAAGAATATCTGTTATGTTCGCATCAAAGAATAAATCCAGACCAATAGCAAAGGCAATGGCTGCGATAATAAATTTAACGGCAATGACAGCAAGCTGATTCATTTTTCTCACTCCTTTTACTAAAGTTTTGTCACAATTGGGAGCAAACATACATGATTGGCCGGCTGTGTGCAAATTATTCGAGTTTTTAAAGGACATATAGTAAAGTTGTCCTTATGATTTGATACTATAAGAAACCCTTCCATATATAAGGAATCGTAAACAAGGAGGAATACGCGTGTTTAAACGGAATTACGCAGATGAAAAGAATAAACAGCTGCATGAAATTAAGCTTTCTGTCCTGGACCTTGCACCTATCGTTTCTGGAAGCCATGCAGGGGAAGCTTTGGGCAACTCGCTGGATTTGGCGCAGCATGCAGAAAAATGGGGATACAACCGCTATTGGCTTGCTGAGCATCACAATATGAGAGGGATTGCCAGTTCAGCGACAGCAGTCGTGATTGGTCATATCGCTCAGGGAACTTCAACCATCCGGGTCGGCTCAGGCGGCATTATGCTCCCTAACCACGCTCCGCTTGTCATTGCTGAGCAATTTGGAACACTCGAGTCACTCTTTCCGGGACGAATCGACCTTGGATTGGGAAGAGCACCCGGAACCGATCAGCTGACAGCACAGGCCTTAAGAAGAGAGCTAAAGGGGAGCGCAGAGGATTTTCCTGAACAAGTGGAGGAGCTGAGAGCATACTTCAATCCGACAGAATACAGCCATGTAAAAGCGATTCCCGGTGAAGGTTTAAATATTCCGGTCTGGCTGCTTGGATCAAGCGGCTTCAGTGCCCATCTTGCCGGTCAGCTTGGATTGCCATTTGCGTTCGCCAGCCATTTTTCACCGGATCATACGACTGAAGCCTTAAGAATCTACAGGAATCATTTCCGTCCTTCCGACGTTCTGGATGAACCGTATGCTATGGTTGGAATGAATGTAGTAGCGGCCGACAGCGAGGCACAGGCGCAGTATTTGTCTACTTCCATGAAACAGCAATTTCTCAATCTTGTCAGGGGCCGTCCGGGCCAATTGAATCCTCCGGTGGATGATATGGATGATTTGTGGAATGAATATGAAAAAGCGTCCATTCAGCAAACACTGCGTGCTTCAGCAATCGGTGATCCTGGTCAAGTGAAGGCGAAGCTTCAAAGCTTTTTAAACGAAACCCAGGCAGACGAGATGATGATTACGGCTAACATTTTTGACCATCAGGCACGTTTGCGCTCTTATGAAATTGTTTCACAGCTAATGAAATAACCATCAGTGAAGGAGATCAACTTATGGAATGCAAAATAAACAGAAATGCAGCAAAAGTGCTGAAAAGAATGCTTGAAAGTGAAGAAGGACAAGGGAAAATGATACGGGTGTTCATCACGGAAATGCACGGGGACCATGCCCATTATGATGTGAAACTTGATACACCGACTGAACATGATGAAATTGTGAAAACAGATAAAGATATAGACATCCTAATGGACAGCCGTGAAGAATTTTTGGACGGAGTATGGATCCAGTTTTTCTTCGTCCCTCAGGAACGATTTGAAATCATCAATAAAAACAAAGGATGGCATAACCATCATTAACCAATAAAGGAGAGTTCTTTTATAAAGAACTCTCTTTTTTATCAGGAATAGGAGTGATTGTCATGATTATTAATATAAATGAACGGTCAATTGAAGGAACAAACTTCATCCATGAGGAAGTGAATGGATCCCATTTAATCAGCTTCCATTTTAGAGTGAAAAGCGGGGAGGATTATCATGAAACAACAACCTTGCTTTACAAAAATGATTTCGATGTGAAAGTGCCGGAAAAAGACCTGTCATTTCAAGCCGTGATCAAACAATATTCAACCTCTGCTGTAAATTTATATGAAGAGAACGCAGTAGGAGATTATTTTCTTGAATTGATAGAGAAAAAGGCCGGGAAGTGACCCCGGCCTTTTTAATATCCAAATTCATGAGCAATCAGCTTATAAGAATGGAGCTTGTCGGCTTCTTTGTGAGTAATGGAGATGATCATCAATTCATCCGAATCATAGTCTGATGCAAGTTTTTCCAGTTTCGCCTTCACCTCAGGCGGGCTGCCGATAATCTGCAGGGTTTTCATTTTTTCTAGCTGTTCTTTTTCTTCCTGAGTAAGCACATAGGCCTCAGCTTCTTCGAGAGAAGGGACCCCCTTCCTGCCTTCACCCTTCGCAAGCATCATTTGCCACACTTGGTTGCTTAAAGCAATTTTCTCTGCCTCCTCCCGGGTTTCTGCACATATTACAGCAGCAGCCAGTAGTACTTCAGGTTTTGATTTATGACCGCTTGCATGGAAAGCATCCTTGTACGATTGGATGATTTCCGGATCTGTACCTCCCATGAACTGTCCAAATACATAACCTGTTCCGCCTTCCGCTGCCATCTTTGCACTCTTCCTGCTCGTTCCCAGTACAAAAACATCCGGAGGAACGGGAGGCAGCGGGGCAGGCTGAATCGTTGAAAACATATGGTTTTCTGGAAAGTCTCCTCTAATAAAATGCAGAAGATCGTTATAAATATCAGGAAGCTGTCTAACATTTTCAAGGAAATTTCCGGACAGGGCTATGGACGCTTCAGCAGAGCCTCCCGGCGATCTTCCAATACCGAGATCAATACGGTCAGGAAAAAGAGTAGAGAGAAGATTAAAGGTTTCTGCCACTTTAAAAGGTTTGTAATGAGGCAATAAAACCGCTCCGGCACCGAGCCGGATCGTCTTCGTTTTCCCTCCTATGTATCCAAGCATGACCTCAGGGGCCGAACTCGTCAGCCCGGTGAAATCATGGTGCTCGGCAATCCAATATCTTTTATATCCCAATCCTTCGCCATATTGGGCTAAGCGAAGGGATGCTTCCAGTGCATCTTTCGGTGTTTTTCCGGACGATAGGGGAGATTGGTCTAAAATACTGAGTTTCATTGCAAACCTTCTTTCTGAAAACCTAGTTGATCATTTAATCTTACATCAGCTTATTTTTAATACAAAGTTTCTGCTTTTAAATGGTTAAAATTAGAAAATCATGTTATGACATAGTCTTAGAGGTGTTCATTTGGAAATAGATAACGTCTAAAAAAAATATACCCCCATGACAGAAACCGCATTCTATATTCTCCTTTCTTTAACAAAGCCCAGGCATGGTTATGGGATTGTAAAACATGTAGAAGAAATGACAAACGCTAGAATCCGTCTTGGTTCCGGAACCGTTTATGGAACTCTGACAAAGATGCAAAAGGATGGGGTCATTACCTTATTTGCGGATGAAGACAGAAAAACGGTGTACGAAGTGACTGACACTGGAAAAATACTGATGGCAGCTGAAATCAAACGGCTAAAGGAGCTGCATCAAAATGCCATAAATCATGAGGAGAAATTCGAATGAAAAAGGTATGGAGACCGTTTTGGAGCTATGATATTCAGAAGACAGAACAGATGATTTCAGAATTGGGTCAAGAGGGTTATTTACTTGTCCGCATGAACCGATGGACAAGGTGTTTCTTTTTCGAGAAAGGGATGCCGACAGCCCTTTCCTGCCAGATTGGATATAGTCGTTTAAAAAACGAGACCCTTTCTGAAGGGCTAATGGAAGACGGATGGAGAAAAGGAGTTCAATCCGGCCGCTGGTATATAGCTGTTAATGAAAAACAGCCTATGCTGCTAAAGACTTTTCCTTCCCGTGAAGGGATCATCAAACGAAGCCTGCAGTGTAAATACCTCTTCGCCAGTATCCTGATTTATTTATCCGTCATTGCTATTTTCATCGCATCTATGTTTAGTGTTTCTTTTTTCCAAAATACTTCTGTAGAGGTGGAGGAGAGTCCTCTTTGGTTCATCCCCATAACAGCTGGGGCATTAGCAATCATACTTGGTATGTTTTCTGTTTACTCTTTTCTTAAGCTAAATAAATTGATAAAAAGTTTCAGTGAAAACCAGGATCCTTCAAAGCGTAATGAAGCATTTAGCAAAGAGAGAGAAAAACATCTGATTAATGAAAGAGAACTAATAGTTAAAAGAAAAATTGGCTGGATGTATGCTCCTGATCAACTTGAGAAATGGCTTGAGGAAAAGGAGAGGAAAGGATTCCATCTATATCGTGTAAGCAGGACAGGAACTGTTTTTTACTTTAAGAAGGGCAATCCCCGTCAAGTTCGCTATTGTGCCGACTATCAAAACATTTCGAACGAACAATACTATGAAATGCACAGGGATGCAGGTTGGAAAAGCGTATTTACCTCCAAATCGTCTTTGCAAAAATGGACTATATGGAGCAGAGCATATGGTGCACTTGAGGAAAGGCCCAACTTATACAGTGATAAGATTCACCGGTTAAAGCATGCACGGAAAATCGTTTTTTCTTATAGTCTTTTGTTTCTGCCTATTACGTTGGTTTATTTATTGAATTTAAGTATTTTTATTTCAAACGGGTCTAATTTCGGGTTTAGGGGATTAAATGCGTTGAATACCGTGATGTATACCATCTGTATTTTTATGTTCGGTTCCTTTGTTTTGAGAACATGGCTTTATTATGGACGGTTGAAAAAAAGTTCTGCAGGTCAAAGCCATCAGTAAAAGCCAAAGTAAACCCAATCCAATATGGATTGGGTTTACATCTATTCTTTTGACAAGCTCCTCCAAAAATAAAAAACAGCATAAGCCTCCCACGGTGACCAAGGTAAAAAGATTTCTTCCATTTCCTCTCTCGAAAGTTTTCTCTCTTTAAATCCTGCGTTCTGCAAAGCTTTGTTAAGAGCCGCATCTCCAAAAGGAAAGCTCGAGGATATCCTGAGGCATCTCATCATACAATAGTTTGCTGTCCATGGACCGATCCCCCGGATGGACAAAAGTTTTTCTTCTATTCCCTTTACATTCCGATCTCTCAGAAGGTTTTCTTTCGTTATCTTTCCATCTGCAATCAGTTTGGCGATCCCGATCACATACTCTGCTTTTTTTCCTGTAAATTGAAGCTCCCGCAGGTTCTCTGCGGAAAGAGAAGCTATGGTTTCCGGAGCAGGAAAGGTCCAAAAAGCCTGTTCAGCCCATACATGCTTCTCACCGTATGCTTCAACCAATCTTTTCTTCAGTGTATAGGCAAAAGCCAGATTGATTTGCTGTCCGATGACAGCCCAGGTCAATGCTTCGAACAAATCAGGGACCCCGATTATCCGAAGACCCTCAAATTTCCGAGTGAGAGAACCAAGAATTGGATCGTTATTTGCTATCTGATAAAAAGGGTCGAGATCTGTAGTGAGATCGAGCCAGTCGGCGGTATATTCGGCAGCCTTACGATGCATGCTCTCGCTTTTATCTGAACCATCCACTATTTTGAGCTCAAGAAAAGAATGACCGCTTTCCTTTATCCTGACAAGAATTTTCTGCTGGTCAATAACGAGAACCTTATAGATTTCTCCGCTAACAACTTGATGAAGGCATTCCTGGGTAGACCTGGTTAAGTAATGAAGCGTTTCTTTGTAGCTGAAATATTTCGGCACCTGGATGATCATGGATTCAGACTCGGCGCTAAAATTGAAAACGGGCATGTCCTTTGATGCTGAAATCATGATAATCCTCCAATCGGAGAAGGCGTTCTTTCATATGGAGTCCGCCCCTGAATCCTGTTAAGGTATTATTGGATCCAATAACCCGATGGCAGGGCACTGCGATCGGAACGGGGTTAGCGCCATTTGCTGTTCCGGCTGCCCGGACTGCCTTTTTATTTCCGGCAGCTTCTGCAAGCTGGGAATAGCTGCGGACAGCTCCATAAGGGATGTTTAACAATGCGTTCCATATAGCCTTTTGAAAAATGGTTCCGTATAAATCGATAGGAAACTGAAATCCTTTTCGATCCCCGTTTAAATATTCCATAAGCTCTTGAATGTAGACAGCTGTTTCTTTTGGGTTATGTTCTAATTTTGAACCCGGAATTTTTAAAGCAACCCAGTCTTCTAAAGTTTCAAAAGATTCTCCCGGCCATGTCAGTCTGCAAACGTCATAATCGGTCGCAGCAACATAAAAAGGGAGAGGGTTGAAAGTTTCATGTGAAAATTGACTCCAGTAAACAGGCACGATTTCATTCATTTTAAACGTTCCCCTTCTGCCGCCATTTTTTCTCTGTATTCCTGAGGGGTGCAGCCTGCTATTTTTTTAAACACAGATGAAAAATGCGGTGGATTTGAAAATCCTGTCTCAGCTGCAACTTCAGCGATGGCTTTTTGATCTGCCAGCAATAGCTTTTTTGCCTCGCTCATTCTGTAATTCATCAAATATTTGGATGGGGTCAAACCTGTGACACGTTTAAATACTCGCAGGAGATGATACGGACTTATGGCTAATTGCAGGGCCATGGTGTTTAATGTTAATGCTTCTCTATATTGATGGTGAATGAGCTCCTTTAATTTTTCAGCCAGTTCTGCATCAGGACCATGCAAGCCTGAAACCTCAGGCTTGCACCGTTTGCACGCCCGGAATCCTGCATCGATTGCTTCCTGGATGCTTCTGTACACCCTGACATTTTCTCTTTTAGGTGTCTTCGAACGGCAGGAGGGCCGGCAGAAGATTTTGGTTGAGGTGATTCCGACATAGTATAAGCCATCATATTTCGCAGTTCTGCTTAAAATCGTTTCATAGATTGCTTCAAACAGCTCCTGTTCTTTCACACTCATCACTCCTTTATAGGAAAATTATAAACCAATAGAAGGAAGCCGATAACGATTTATGAATAGGTAAGCAAGAATATGACAGCAATAGACTTCCAAAAAAGGGGTCTCCCATCCTTTAGAATAATGATAATATGAAAGGGACGTCATACTTTGATGGAGAAGGAAAAATGAATCTATTCGGAAACAATCAGGAGGATTTTCCTTTTGCTATGTTCGGCAGCAGTCATATTGCTGCTTTGGCTGTGCTTCTCGTTTTATTGATTGTTTTATATGTTTTTAGATCAGTGCTTAAAGAAAAAAAGATGAAACCCTTAGAGATTGGCTTAGCTGTCAGCTTAGCTGCGGTTGAACTTCTTTATCACGTTTGGCTGATTGTTAATAACAATTGGGAAGTAAGACATGCACTTCCGCTCGAGCTTTGCAATATCAGTTTTATTCTGACTGTATTGCTGCTGCTTACAGGGAGCCGTCTTGTGTATGAAATCCTGCTGTTTATCGGATTAATGGGAGCGTCTCAGGCTTTGCTGACTCCGGTGCTCTCAATCGATTTTCCGCATTTCCGTTTTTTTCATTTTTTCTATACGCATACGTGGATTATCGCCGTTCCGCTCTACTATACATGGGTGAAGGGGTATCGCCCTACCATTTATTCGGTTTTAAAAACGGTTGTATTTCTAAATATCCTGCTTCCGCTCGTTCTTTTTGTAAACAGCTATACGGGAGGAAATTATATGTTCCTTGACCATAAGCCGTCCAGCGGAAGTTTGCTCGATCTGCTTGGACCCTATCCCTGGTATATTCTTTCTCTCGAAGGAATAGCCGCCGGTATGGGACTCGTGCTTTGGCTGATTTTTAGAGAGAAAACGGGGGCTGAAGGAAAACGTGCAGAGGCAGGGTCATTCGATTAGATGAATAACCTCTAATCCAAAAAGGGTTAGGTATGGCTAATAAAGAATTTGATGGTAACGACTTGATTTATTGAAGGTAGATCAAGTTTGAAATGCTTGTTAAATATTAAAATAATAGTATGAGTCATTTTTCTCCCTTTTCAATTACCGGATATAAGGCGGAGCAACAGCCAATATAAAAAGATTGGGGACTAAAAAATATGAAACAATCGGGGACGCTATACTTTTTCTGTGGAAAAATGGGCGCAGGAAAATCAACTAAATCCAAACAATTGGCGATAGATAAGCATGCGGTACTGTTGTCAGAGGATGAATGGCTTTCGTCTCTTTATCCCAATCAGATCGTCTCATTTGAGGATTATCTGAAATATTCAGCGCAGCTCAAGCCATTGGTGAAAAAGCATGTCCAAAACATTTTAAGTGTCGGTACAGATGTCATAATGGATTTTCCAGCCAATACTCAAAAACTGCGAAAGTGGTTTTTGGATATTGCGGCAGAAGTCAACGCAAGCCATCAGCTAATTTTCCTTAATCTAACGAACGAGCAATGCTTGCGTCAAATTGCAAAAAGACGTAAAGAAGAACCCGAGAGAACAGCATTTGACACGGAAGCGGTGTTTATCAATGTTACTAAATATTTTGAAGCACCGGAAGCATCAGAGGGTTTAAATATTTTAGAGTTTAGCGGAAAAGAATAACCAGAAGTTCATAGAACCAGAAATAATGTTAAAAAACGCAGAGGATCAAGCAGCCTCTGCGTTTTTCTGTCTGATTTTATTGTCGTAAACTATGCAATTTACCTTTATAGAAGCTTTGTAAATTCGGTTTTCTATTTCACGACTAAATTACTTAGGCTATTTCCAATGGGATCCGTTTAAGAGCGGATATAATCGCCGCTCTTTCCACCTGTTTTTTTCAGCAGGGAGGTTTCCTTAATAACCATGCTTTTATCAACCGCTTTGCACATATCATAAAAAGTCAGCGCAGCAATGGATACTGCGGTCAAGGCTTCCATTTCAACGCCCGTTTTACCGTCGCACTTTACTTCTGCATGCATAATAAGCTCATAGCCTTCCTTGCTTTTCATATATTGAAAGTCAAAGTCGGTGCCCTGCAGCTGAATAGGGTGGCACATCGGAATAATCTCCGCTGTTTTCTTTGCGCCCATAATCCCGGCAATCTGAGCCACCTGCAGCGGATCGCCTTTTTTTATGGATCCCGCTTGTATCGCTTCATAGAGTTCAGGGGATAAAGTAATGACAGCTTGAGCAACTGCCGTGCGGTTTGAGCTGTCCTTATCTGATATATCCACCATTTTTGGTCTTCCTGATTCGTTCCAATGCGTGAAAGAACTCATAAAGCTTTCCTCCTAATAATCCTTATTCCAGTCCTTGGCATGATTAATGTTAATAAAAGCAGGATCATCCTCAGGAAATGGAATCGTTAATACATGTAAATCATTCAGAAGATGCTCAAGCTTGTGTTCATCAGCTGCCAGCATTTTCTCTTGATTTTCAATGGTTCTTTTATGATACAGGGCCATTAACGGCTGTATGCGTCCGCCCTGAACCGGTACGACCGCATCTGCTTCAGAATCATTGGCAAAACCAATCATTTCATCCACAAATTCTGCTGTGACAAAAGGGATATCGCATGACAGAATGAAAAACCAATCTGGATCATCCATCCGGCTCATTACATTATGGATGGCATACAAGGGCCCTTGATAGGAAGAAGACTCTTCCTCAACAATCAGCCGGACATCCTCACGCTTAAACTGTCCGACAAGCTCTTCATTCGTCGAAATCACAAGAGGGGAGAGGTGATTTTGTTTTAATGCATCCAAACTATGTTCATAGAAAGGTTTACCATTATGCAGCTCGAACATTTTCGGTTTGCCAAATCTTGAAGACCTGCCGCCCGCGAGAACTACGCCAGCCATTTTCATAGACGGTTTAACTCCTCTGTGAAGTGCTGAATGGATGGAAGAATGAGCTTTGACATTCCGAGTTTTACTGCGTTTTCTGAGCCGGGCAGTACATATACAGCACGGCCGTTTATGCTTCCCGCGGCAGCTCTGCTGAACATGGCCTTTGCACCGATTTCTTCGTAGCTCAGATTCCTGAAAAGCTCCCCAAATCCCGGCATTTCCTTGTGAAACAAATCAGATACGGCTTCATATGTAACATCTCTTGGACTGAATCCTGTTCCCCCTGTAATAATAATAGCCTGGATGCCAGAACGTTCGCACCAGCCAACTATTGCAGCGCGGATTGATAAAACGTCATCATTAACAATTGTATAATCCTCAACAGGATGTCCATTCGCCTCTAAAATTTCCCGGATGGCTGCTCCGCTTATGTCATTTTCTTTTGTACGTGTATCGCTTACGGTCAATATGGCCGTTTGCACCGAAATCGACTGATTATGCCTATGCACGTCAATCTGCACTCTCCTTCTGTAAATCACTATATATCCACTTTAGCAGACTTAGGGAAGAATTACATCTAAAGCCCTTTGCCGCCAATGCTGCTTCATCTGTTCTTCTTTTTTCGCTTATCGATTTCTTCTGTCACAACAAATGCAAGGTCTTCATTACCAAATAAGGAAAGCACTCCAAGCAGCGTATCGTCTTCAATGACTCCTGCTTCTTCCTTAGAAACAGTCAATTCCAAAGCATCTTTTAACGCCTGATTATCCGCTTGCTGCGGATAGGCGGCTATATACAATTCTTCAGGATTGAGATCGTGATTAACGCACCATTGAGCAAAAACAAGAATCATCATTTTTTCTTCATTTTGATAGTTTTGAATAATTTGGTTTTCTAATTCTTTATTACTCAATGCTTTCACTTCCTTCACTCTTCATCGCTTTATTCAAAGAATAGAGCTGCAAGTCTATTTCAAGGTGTTCATTAAGTGCCAGATTCGCTAGCTGTGAACCGAGGTATGGACCCATCGTCAAACCGGAAGCACCTAATCCATTTGCGGCTAGCAGGCCTTTCCATTTAGGCACGGCTCCTATAACCGGCAGGAAGTCTTCGGTAAAGGGCCGAAAACCAACCCGCCCTTCAAGAAAGCGGCCATCGCTCAAACCAGGAGCGGTTTCCGTTGCTTTACTGAGAACTTCATGAATGCCGCCTGCTGTTAAACGGGTATCGAAGACATCGGTGTTTTCATGAGTGGCACCAGCCACAATTCGCCCGCCGTCAAAAGCAAGAATATATTGCGTGCCCGGCGGCATGACAACCGGCCATTGATCAGTCTGCTCACCAGGAAGCTCCAAATGGACAATTTGTGCTTTTTGAAAATGAACCTGAAAGGATATGCCTAATGGTTTAAACAGGGAGGAAGCCCAGGCTCCCGCACATACAATCACCTGATCTGATCTATAGGAATGCCCATTTACAATCGCTCCGGTAACAGCATGATCCTGATGCATAAGGGAAGCATCGCCTGCAATAACTTTGGCACCGTGTTTTTTGGCAGCGCTCAGCAAAGCATCCCTTATTCCGCGCCCGTCCACCCGGGCAGCTCCGCTTACATGGAGACCATAGTATTCATTGCCAAGAGGAGGGAAGAGCTCTGAGATTTGCGATGGGTTCATCCGAGTCAGCTCTCCGATTTCAGGGGCATCCTCTTTTCGTTTCAGCGCACGTTTTTCCATCGCCGCTATTTTTTCTTCATCTTGATGGATGCTGATGGCACCGACTTTTGAATAGCCTGTATCTGTTTCTCCATCAGCTTCAAGCCCCGCAATCAGTTCCGGATAATAGCGGGCGCCGCTTTTGGCCAATTTGTACCAGGCCTGATTTCTGCGCTGTGAAAGCCAGGGACAGACTATACCTGCAGCGGCTCCTGTTGCCTGACCTTCATCGAGCCGGTCAATAATGACAACCTCTGCTCCTTTTTTAACTAAGTGATATGCGGTGGAAGCACCTAAAATGCCAGCCCCTATTATGATAAATCTCTTCATCTTCTGCACCCTTTTATGAAATCGTGTAATAGTAGGTTCATTTTTCGTACTTGCTATTATACCATTAGCTATTCCGCTCTCCTAAAACTTCTTTCAAAAAACCGAGTTCTAAACAGCACAATTGCATACCCCATAAGGGTATGGTATATTAAGGGCAGATAGCAGGGGGTGGAACGATGGAAGAAGAACAAATTCACGCAGGCGAAAAGGAAGCTGAGCACTGTGCAAGCTCCGGCCGGAAAAGCCATCATTCGGAATTAATGAAAAAGAATTTAACGTCCCGTCTTAACCGAGTTGAGGGGCAGGTACGGGGAATTAAAAGACTGATTGAAGAAGATACGTACTGTGATGATGTCATTACCCAAATCGCCGCCACTCAGGCTGCTTTAAATAGTGTAGGAAAGCTATTGCTCGAAGGCCACATGAAAACGTGCGTAGCAGAACGGATCCAGGCTGGAGACGAAGAGGTTCTGGATGAAGTGCTCTTAACGATTGGAAAGCTAATGAAAAAAGGATAAGGGGAGATTATTGTGATAACCACTCTAACAGTTAAAGGAATGAGCTGCGGACATTGTGTAAAGGCAGTTGAAGATAGCGTAGGAAAGCTTGGCGGGGTGTCCTCTGTAAAAGTCTATTTAAATGAAGGAAAAGCTGAAGTAACTTATACACCTGAAAAGGTAAGTCTGGAAGAAATCATCGAAACGATTGATGATCAAGGATATGAGGCAGCAGAATAAGACAGGGAGTACGTGCTATTGTCTAAGTAGCGCGTCTCTTTTCAGAAAAAATATACCCCTATAAGGTATAGGAGGCGGGAAATCTTGAGCAGGCAATTGAAAGAAACAAATATTGGAATCAGCGGAATGACATGCGCTGCCTGTGCAGCCCGTATTGAGAAAGGCCTTAAAAAACTGGATGGAATAGAGGAAGCGAATGTAAATCTTGCGCTTGAACGATCTTCTATTCAATACGATGCAAAAACAGTCAGCCTCTCTGAAATACATGCAAAAATTAAAGATCTTGGATATGAACCAGAAGGGATAAAAGATGCCTTTTCTATTACAGGAATGACCTGTTCCGCCTGCGCAGCCAGGATTGAGAAAGGACTGAATAAAACGCATGGAGTTTATAAAGCATCCGTGAATCTGGCCACGGAAAGTGCTTCGGTCGAATATAATCCTGCTGATACTGGACCAAAGGAAATTATTAACAGGATTGAAAAACTGGGATATGGGGCCGCAGTGAAGAAGGAAGATAAGGAGGCAGGGGACCGGCGATTAAAAGAAATTCAAAACCAGCAGGGGAAATTCTTGTTTTCTATGATTCTGTCCATTCCGCTGCTTTGGGCAATGGTCAGCCATTTTTCTTTTACATCCTTTATTTATTTGCCCGATATGCTGATGAACCCTTGGGTTCAGCTTGCGTTCGCTACACCCGTTCAATTTATTGCCGGTGGGCAATTTTATAAAGGCGCTTACCATGCATTAAGAAATAAAGGCGCCAATATGGACGTTCTGGTGGCCTTGGGTACTTCCACAGCTTATTTATACAGCCTGTTCATAACGTTTAAATCAATCAGTTTACAGGAACATATACAAGGGCTTTATTTTGAAACAAGCGCCATTCTCATTACCCTCATCCTGCTTGGGAAAATGCTTGAAACGCAAGCAAAAGGCCGGTCATCCGAATCAATCAAAAAACTGATGGGGCTGCAGGCCAAAACAGCTTCCGTTTACCGGGATGGGCAGGAGATGACGGTTCCGCTTGAAGAAGTTGTAAAAGGGGATCTTGTTTTCGTTAAACCGGGAGAAAAAATTCCGGTTGACGGTGAGATTATCGAAGGCCGAACGGCAATAGATGAGTCCATGCTCACAGGGGAAAGCATCCCCTCAGATAAAGCAGCCGGGGATTCAGTATTCGGTTCGACGATAAACAAGAACGGATTCATTAAGTTCCGCGCTGCCAAAGTAGGAAAAGAGACGGCTCTCGCGCAAATTATTAAAGTGGTGGAGGAAGCTCAAAGCTCAAAAGCACCTATCCAAAGGCTTGCAGATCAAATTTCCGGTGTATTTGTTCCGGTAGTATTAGGATTGGCTTTTCTCACATTTTTAGTTTGGATCGTCTGGATTAACCCTGGTGAATTTACTTCTGCCCTGGAAAAGCTGATTGCGGTCCTTGTAATCGCCTGTCCATGTGCTCTTGGTCTTGCGACTCCAACCTCCATTATGGCCGGTTCAGGGCGCGCGGCAGAATACGGGATTTTGTTTAAGGGCGGAGAACATTTAGAAGCTGCGCACAGGATTGATACCGTTTTATTAGATAAGACGGGAACAGTAACGAACGGTACTCCTGTTTTGACCGATGTAAACATCATTTCGGAAAATGAAAATCAAGTTTTATCCATTCTTGCTTCAGCAGAGAATCAGTCAGAGCACCCGCTGGCAAAAGCCATTACAGATGGAATCAAAGAACGGGGAATTCCTTTAGCAGAGGTTCAGGAATTTGAAACGATTCCAGGGTATGGAATCCGTTCAGCTGTGAACGGAGATATCGTTTTGGCTGGAACAAGAAAACTTATGGAAGAAAATGGTATAGAAATCTCTCAGGCAATCCCTTTAATGAAGAAATTAGAAGGGGAGGGCAAGACCGCCATGCTGATTGGCATTAACGGTACGTATGCAGGGCTGATTTCAGTTGCAGATACGATCAAAGCAAATTCAGCAGAAGCAGTGAAGAGATTGAAGGACATGAATGTAAGGGTAATCATGGTTACCGGAGATAACGAGAGAACTGCCAAGACTATTGCCGCTCAGGCAGGAATCGATGAAGTGATTGCAGAGGTATTGCCGGAAGAAAAAGCTGCGGCTGTGAAAAGACTTCAGAAAGAAGGCAAACGGGTGGCCATGGTGGGAGACGGAATAAACGATGCACCTGCCCTTGCTTCAGCTGATATCGGCATGGCAATCGGCACCGGAACAGATGTGGCGATGGAGGCAGCCGATATCACCCTCATACGAGGGGATTTGAACAGGATTGCTGATGCCTTATTCATGAGCCGAAAAACGATCCGCAATATTAAACAAAACCTGTTCTGGGCATTTGGCTATAACGTAATTGGAATTCCTATCGCTGCAGCAGGCTTCCTTGCTCCATGGCTTGCAGGTGCAGCAATGGCATTTAGCTCAGTTTCAGTCGTTCTTAATGCACTTCGACTCCAGCGAGTAAAGCTAAAATAAGGGAGGCAGATTATGTCGATCATAACAAAATGGGTTGTGGCAGCCGTTTTGATTGCGGGAGCAGTAACCGGTGTGTATCTTATGGTGCAAGCTGCTTCGGGTAAACCTGAGGGGAGAAATCACTCTCATCAAGAGGCCAATCCTCATTCAAGTCACGATAACCTTAACGTCCACTCAAAAGAAATTCAAGCGGCAGTTACGTTTCAGGATAATCGCATTGTAATCAGGTTAAAAGACAATGAAGGGAAACCATTTGACAAACTAAAGGTCAATCACGAAAAAATCATGCACCTCATTGTAGTAAGTGATGATTTGAAGAAATATCACCATATTCATCCCGTCAAAACGGCAGATGGCACATTTGAGGCAGAACAAAAGCTTTCTGACGGAAACTACAAGGCATTTGTGGATATCAGCCCTGAAAATGCGGAGTATGAGGTGAAGCCGCTAGGATTCCATATCGGTACTTTAAATGGAGTGAAAATCCCATCGCTGCAGCCGGAAAACTCATATAAAAAGACTGCAGGGGACTATACGGCTGAGATGAATCCCCATGAACTGAAAAGCCAGGAACCGGTTACGCTTGCATTTTCATTTAACAAAGGGGAGCCGGAACCATATCTTGGCGCTGCAGGACATGTCGTCATTCTGGATGAAAAAGGGGAAAAGTACGTACATGTTCACCCGGCTTCTGAAAAAGAGACAAAGTTTGAAACGCAATTTGAGAAACCGGGGATATATAAGATTTGGGCAGAATTCAAGTTTGAAGGGAAGGTTCATGTTTTCCCTTATACAGTTAAGGTGGAAGACTGATAGAGAAAAAGCAAGAAGCTGGAAAACTTCTTGCTTTTTCTTTTTGTTTATTCTCAGTATGAACACAGTTAGTTCTTTTGTTGACGTATGAAATGTTCAGCAAGGCTTCTAAACATTTCTCCGGGAAGAGATTCTTCTTGATAAAGTCCTTCAGTCAGTCTGTCATCAGGCTGTCCAAAAGGTATTCTTGCGATGACTTCCGTTTGCAGCTGTCTGGCAAGCATTTCTCCGCCATCTTTCCCAAACAAATATCTTTTCGTGCCATCTGATTCTTCCAGGTAGGCCATGTTTTCTACAACTCCGGCGATTTCATGCTTCGTATGCTGAGCCATGATTCCAGCTCTTGATGCTACTAAAGAAGCGACCACATGAGGAGTGGTAACGATAACTTCCTTGGCCTGCGGGATCATCGCCGCTACATCGATGGCCACATCACCGGTTCCGGGCGGAAGATCAAGGAGCAAGTAGTCAAGTTCCCCCCAATGGGTGTTTACCAGGAAATTTTTAATCCATTTATTCAGCATGGGACCGCGCCACATCACAGGGTTGTTTCCATTCGCAAAGAAGGCCATGGACATGATTTTAATACCATAGCTTTCTACCGGGATTGCGGTCTGATCAATCATTGTAGGTTTATCCTGTACTTGCAGCATAGCGGGAATGCTGAATCCGTAAATGTCTGCATCAAGAATGCCGACTTTTTTCCCCATTTTAGCCAGTGCAGCTGCAAGGTTGATCGTAACGGTAGATTTTCCGACTCCGCCTTTCCCGCTCGTAATGGTAAGGAAGGTAACCCCTGAATCCGGGCGGAGCATGGCTGGCATGCCGTTATCAGCTGTCGTTTCTTTTTTTAGAGATTGCGTTAATGCTGCTCTTTCATCGGCAGTCATCGATCCGAATTCGATCGTAACCTTGGATGCGCCAATTTTGTAAAGGGCATTTTCGATGTCTTCCTGAATTTTCGACTTTAATGGACAGCCTGAAATCGTTAAAACGACTTGCAGCTGGATATGGTTTCCCTCCAGCCGCACATTCCTTATCATGTTTAACTCTACTAAGCTTTTATTCAATTCAGGATCGTTTACATGCTTTAAAGCATTCAGAATTTGTTCATTTGTCATTTTTGATCAGTCCTTACTGAGTCAGATTCTATATTGGAGACTGCTGTAAACAAGAATAATAATGGCAGGTTTTCGCATGCATGAGCAGGGCAAAGGAGAGGATTCGCTGCGCTACACGCCTGAAGACTCTCATCTGTCCCGCTGCTTCCTCGCGGGTAGTCCATCATTTGTCAGACAAAATTGTCAAACAATCTGAGAAATCCATCACTTGTCAGACAAAATCTGGACTCTCACGCCGCCATTGAAAAAGACTGAAAAGAAGCTCAAGGCGTCTTTTCAGTCAGTAAGTTATTTCTCTTTCAGATCTTTTCCCATTCCACGGAGGAAATGGAGGCCGAAGCCGATTGCTCTATTAATATCAGGATCGCTCAGTGTTTTTAATAAATCCATGACGGTTACCTTTTTTTCAGATTCTAAGTATTTGCTTCCTGCATCCATACCGGCAACAGCACTGTTTAATAGCTTGGAAGTTTGTTCGGGATCTGCTTTCATCAATGCTCCAGTTGCACCGAGCAAGGTATTGAGAAGGTTGGTAACTGGTTTGCGTGAAACCTGTCCAAGAGCTATTTTTGCAATTTCGTCTTTGGCTAGAAGCATATGGTCCGCTGCGTCAAGAACGCCGATGCTGTTCAGCTCACTTGCTATTTCCAGCATTTTTGCCAAAGCTGTTTCATTTTCAGCGAGCAGTGTTTTTAAATCATTAAGCTTTTGCTGTTTAACTTCTTCCTCGCTTAATTGAGGTTTTCTGATTTCTGTAATAGGAGCTGCCAATGGTATTCCCTCCTTATTTGTCCGTAGTCAGATGAACATAGCCTGGGCGAGCCCATTTTCGTTCTGCTTCAACTCCGTTTTGAGGATAGCGTTTTTTATTTCTTGGATTTGTGCTTGGCAATGGCATCTCGCGTTTTTCTCCCAGCACTTCCATCCTTACTTTTGTCTGTTTATAGGCAGGCGTATTGGTTTCTGTATCATAAATCGGCCCTGTTAAGAAGTTGACTGCTGTCTCTTTATCGACTGAATTCATCGGAAGGTAGATTTCTTTTCCTTTAACCCGATCCGTGATCAGGACACTCAATTTTACGGCTCCAAATGGAGAAACGAGGCGAACCACTGAACCATCCTCCACTCCGCGCTCTTTAGCTAGGGCAGGAGAGACCTCTACAAATACCTGCGGGACCTTAGCTTGAATTCCTTTGGATTTGTTCGTCATATTTCCTTCATGGAAATGCTCGAGCATCCGGCCATTGTTGATATTCAAGTCATACTCATCAGGGAACTCAGCAGGTGTCACCCAGTCAGAAAGGGCAAACCGCGCTTTTTTGTCCGGGAAGTTGAAGCCGTCTGTATAAAGAAGCGGCGTACTTTTCCCATCAAAGCTGCCCCACAGGAAGCTGTTCCAGCCTTCAAGCACTTCGTAGCTTGCATCGCCGAACAATGGAGACAGGGAAGCCATTTCAGCGAAAATATCGCTTGGGTGCGTGTAATGCCAGTTTGCGCCTAGACGGTTGGCAATTTCTTGGACAATCCACCAATCCGGCTTGGAGTCGCCAAGTGTTGGCAGGGCTTGATACAATCTTTGAACCCTACGCTCCGTGTTGGTGAACGTTCCATCTTTCTCTAAAGAAGGCGCCGCAGGCAGAACAACATCTGCGTATTGGGCTGTTCTGGAAAGGAAGATGTCCTGAACAACAAAGAACTCAAGGCTTGAAAGAATTTCATCAACATGATTGGAATCGGCATCTACCAGTGCCATATCTTCTCCAACCAAGTACATAGCTTTCATTTTGCCGGCACCAATGGACCCCAGCATTTCAATGTTATTCAATCCAGGGGTACTGCTGATTTTCACACCGTACGCTTCTTCAAATTTTGCGCGGGCAGCTTCATCGGTTACGTGCTGATAGCCTGGAAGCCAGCCTGGCAGCGTACCCATGTCACAAGCGCCTTGAACGTTGTTATGTCCGCGAAGAGGGTAGGCGCCGGCACCAGGACGGCGATAATTTCCTGTTGCAAGCAATAGATTGGAGATAGCAGCAGAAGTATGGGAACCGCCGGTATTTTGTGTGACGCCCATTCCCCAAAGCACGCATGTGCCGTCAGCATCGCGAATCATTTCGGCAATTTCAATCATCTGTTCCTTCGTAATGCCCGTCCATTTCTCAGCATACTCAAGCGTGTAACGTTCAAGTACTTCCTTGTACTCATCAAAGAAATTCACATTTTCATCAATAAAGTGCTGATCGTGCCAGCCTTGATCCATCATGTATTTCGTTACCGCCATAATCCACACTTGATCCGTTCCTTGTTTCGGGCTGATAAACAAATCGGATCGTTCAGCCATCTCGTTTTTCCGCAGGTCAGAAACGATTAGCTTCTGGCCATGAAGTTTATGGGCGCGTTTAACCCGTGTTGCAAGAACCGGATGTCCTTCAGCCGGATTGGCGCCGACGATGATGACGAGGCCTGCTTTCGCAATATCCTTGATGGTACCTGCGTCTCCGCCCATTCCTACTGTACGGAATAATCCGTCTGTGGCAGGGGATTGGCAGTAGCGGGAGCAGTTGTCCACGTTGTTCGTTTCAAAAACCTGACGGGCAAGTTTCTGGATTACGTAGTTTTCTTCGTTCGTAATTTTGGAAGATGAAATCAGACCTACGGAGCCTTCCCCGTGCTTTTCTTTAATCGTTCCAAGTCTGCTTGCGACGAGGTCAAGGGCTTCCTTCCAGCTTGCTTCTACGAACGCGCCGTTTTTTCGGATAAGCGGTTTCGTAATACGCTCTTCGGAGTTCACGAAATCCCATCCGAATTTCCCTTTGACACAAGTAGAAATGGCATTAACCGGTGCATCATCAACGGGTTGCACCTTGAGTATTTTACGGTCCTTCGTCCAAACTTCAAATGCACAGCCGACTCCGCAGAAGGTGCAGACCGTTTTGGTTTTCTTTGTGCGAGTGTCTCTCATCGCAGCTTCTGCTTCCGAAATAGCGAAAATTCCGCTGTATCCGGGCTCAACCTCTTTTACGAGATCAATCATAGGACTGAGCATATCGCTTTTAAGTCCTGTCATGAAACCGGCTTCGCCGAGCATTGATTTTTCCATGAGCGCATTACATGGACAGACTGTTACACATTGTCCGCAGCTGACGCAGGATGAATCATTGATGGCTGCACCATCATCCCAAATGACGCGGGGACGGTCTGCCTCCCAGTCAATGGAGAGGGTCTCATTCACCTGCAGATTTTGACACACTTCCACACACTGTCCGCAGGCGATGCATTGGTTAGCATCATAGCGGTAAAATGGATGGGACATATCCACGTCATCCAGATCGACTTTAGGTGTATACGGATATTTTTGATGCTCGATTTCCATGAATTCAGCCGTGTTATGCAGCTTGCAATTTCCGTTGTTGTTATCGCATACGGTGCAGTAGAGCAGGTGATTTTCCAGAATACGGTCCATCGCTTCTGTCTGGGCTGACTTTGCTGCACTTGAATCCAATTCAATATTCATACCGTCAGATGCACAGGTTGCACATGACCGGACAAGCTGGCCGTCCACTTCCACGATGCACGTATCACACGTCTGGATTGGATCCACTTCAGGCACATAGCAAATCTGCGGATGCTGAATCTGCTGTTCGTTTAAGATTTCAAGAATGGAAGTCCCCGGATTGGCTTCGTATTCGCTTCCATTAATTTTTACACTAATCTTCGAATCACTCATTATTTTGCCCCTTCCTGAATTTGGACATAAAAAAACCACCATGATTGCATGAGTCCAATTATTGGACAGCACACAATACATGGTGGAATAATTTATTAGCAGATCTTGCTAAAGAACCAGTCCAAGCCATTTCGTTATCATAGGCGATAAAAACACAGCAGCGCACTACTGCATCTCCATCAATATGGCTATTATAGACCCATTTTTCAAAAGATACAATACACCTTGAAACAATCGGGGGCTCCAATGCAAGGCTCTTTTATTTTTTGAATCTTTGATTTATGATAGACCAATTGATAAAGTTTGCTAGAGAAATAGAGGAGATGGATTCATGCCAAATGTCATTCATGAATTTAACGATATGATCAGAAAGCTTCGCAAGGAATTATTCGGGAAGGGGCCTGAACGGATTCACACCGTTTTTATAGAGAACATGGCGGTATCAACCCTTTATGGAAATCTGACTCCAACCGAACTGTTTCTATCCAAAACACAGGAAGGCAAGGACATGATTCATGCAGCCAGAACAAAAATGATTCAGGATGTATATTCAGCAAGTCCTCCTGAAGGGATGGAAGAACTAATGGGGGCAAAGCTTGTGCATTTATTCTCCGACATAAAAGTGGAAGAAAATATGGCAGTATCTGTATTTGTTTTTGATAAGAATATTATGTAAACCAAGGAGGGTTTCCTATTGGAGCCAATCCAGATAAAAAGAGAGATTATCCGGGTTTCAAATGGCAGATCAGAGTGCCTGGAGGATACAGTGGTTACCGAATTTCCAGTAACGGTGAAAGTGAATGGAAAAGAACTTGTGACAATGGTCTGCACTCCGGAATACGTGGAAGACATGGTTGCCGGTTTTTTGGCATCTGAGGGTGTAATTCGCAAGTATGATGACATTAAAGAGATTTGGATGCAGGAAAAAGAAGGGTATGTTCATGTGAAAACAGACCATATAAATCCCTATTATGAAAACTTTCAAAGTAAGCGCTATATTACTTCCTGCTGCGGGATGAGCAGACAGGGATTTGTCTTTGTCAACGACGCACTTACCGCCAAAAAAATGGACGGAGTCCGGGTAAAAGTAACCCCAGCAGATTGTTTCAGACTGATGGAAGACATGCAGAAATCTGCTCAAACATTCCAAAATACAGGCGGGGTGCATAATGCTGCATTATGTGATGTAAATGGAATGATTTTAAGCAGAATGGATATCGGGCGTCATAATGCCCTTGATAAAATATATGGTTATTGCTTGAAAAACAAAATATCGATTGAAGACAAGATCATTGTATTCAGCGGCCGCATCTCTTCAGAAATTCTGCTGAAGGTTGCAAAAATCGGCTGTGAGATGGTTCTCTCCAAATCAGCACCGACAGAGCTTGCGCTAAAGCTTGCTGATGAACTGGGCATTACGGCAGCAGGCTTTATCCGAAATGAGTCAATGAATATCTATACGCACCCTGAACGGATCAAGCTGGATGAACAATGACTTGGAAGGAGAGGGAACAGCTATGAAAAACAGTGTAACCGATACACTTCAGCGTCCGCTCCGGGATTTGCGCCTTTCTGTAACGGACCGCTGCAATTTTCGGTGCAGGTATTGCATGCCTGAAGAAATATTCGGTCCGGATTATTCGTTTTTATCCTCGGATCATATCTTATCCTTTGACGAAATGGAGCGGTTGACAAAGCTTTTCGCTTCGCTTGGAGTGGAGAAAGTCAGAATAACAGGCGGCGAACCGCTTTTAAGAAAAAATCTTCCCGGGCTGATCGAACGTCTTGCAGTCATTGACGGGATAAAGGACATCGCGATTACTACAAATGGATCTCTCTTGAAAAAGCAGGCTGGAGCATTAAAGCAAGCTGGTTTGCACCGGGTGACTGTAAGCCTTGATTCACTTGATGAAGAAAGATTCAGCAGCTTAAACGGGAATAGAAGCAGTGTAAAAAGGGTACTGGAGGGTATTGAGGCTGCAGCAGATGCAGGCCTTCAAGTGAAAATTAATATGGTTGTACAAAAAGGGAAGAACGACCAGGATATCATTCCCATGGCAAGATATTTTAAAGAAAAGCAGCACATTCTGCGGTTTATCGAATATATGGATGTGGGAAATACGAACGGCTGGAAAATGGACGAGGTTTACTCCAAGCAGGAGATTCTGAATAGAATCGGACAAGTCATGCCAATCGAGCCTCTTTCACCGAATTATACAGGGGAAGTGGCAACTCGATACCGGTACTTGGACGATGGACAGGAAATCGGTGTGATCTCGTCGGTTACAGATTCATTTTGCTCTGCCTGTTCGAGAGCGAGAGTATCTGCTGAAGGGAAACTCTATACGTGTCTTTTTGCGGCGGACGGGTTTGATCTGCGAAATCAGCTGAGGTCAGAAAAAAGTGACCAGGAGCTTCTCGATATCCTTTCCTCCATTTGGAATCACCGGAAAGACCGGTATTCGGATGAACGCAGGGAGGGAAAAACCTCCGGATCAAAAGTAGAAATGTCCCATATTGGCGGCTGACTGAATAATGCTGTATAGCTTTCTCATCATTTTTTTGATAGGATATGATTGTTTGAGCAATAATGGAAGATATGCAAGACCTGCATATTTTTTATTATGGGAAAAATGATGAATGATTTTGCTGTATGGGATTGCAGCAGGATTTGGCAGCATTCTTAAAGCCCCTTCTTTGAACGGGCTATATGAGTGCTGCCTTTTTATTTGAAGATGGGAGAGAGTAGAATGGCATATCTTAAGCCGCAGCAGATTGCAGAAAAAACGATTGAAGCAGGGGTTAACAAAATCAGGCTGCCAATGCCTGTATTATGGATTCTTGGATTTCTCGGGGGAGCTTTTATCTCATTTGGGTTCCTGCTCGATATCCGTGTAATCGGAAATCTTCCGGCTGAATGGGGAAGCTTTGCGTCCTTGCTCGGAGGAGCTGTTTTCCCGGTAGGTTTGATGCTGATTGTCCTTGCCGGCGGGGAACTAATCACAGGGAACATCATGTCTGTATCCATGGCGTTTTACGCGAAAAAGGTTTCCTTGAAGGATCTTGGTTTGAATTGGATTTTGGTTATCCTCGCCAATTTTCTCGGCGCCTTATTTGTTGCCTACTTTTTTGGGCACGTTGTCGGATTAACAGAGGCTGGGCCCTTTTTGGACAAAACCGTAGCGATTGCCGGAGCGAAACTTGATGAGTCCTTTGGTCAAACCCTCGTTTCCGCCATTGGATGCAACTGGCTTGTATGTCTGGCTATCTGGCTGTCAACAGGAGCAGAGGACGTCGGGGGAAAAATTTTAGGAATCTGGTTTCCAATCATGGCCTTTGTTGCCATCGGCTTTCAGCACGTTGTCGCGAATATGTTCCTGATTCCGGCTGCTATATTCGCAGGACACTTTACTTGGATGGATTACTTCAGTAATTTTGTTCCTACTTTAATAGGAAATATAATAGGCGGTGCTGTATTTGTAGGAATGGCTTACTTTACGGCTTATTACAAGCAAAAAATGGATTCATCGGTTCCATCAAGAAAGGCCTCATAAGAAAAAAAAACAGGACTGACTAGGAGACTAGTCGGTCCTCGTTTTCAATTTAAAAAGCAAAAGGGGGGCATGGAACATGGACGATCGCTATTCAAGACAGCATTTGTTCGCACCTATAGGAAAACATGGTCAGGATCAGATCAGCAGCAAACATGTGCTGATTGTTGGAACCGGAGCTCTCGGAAGCGCAGCGGCTGAAATGCTTGCCAGAGCAGGTATCGGGAAGCTTACATTGATTGATCGTGATTATGTAGAATGGAGTAATCTTCAGCGCCAGCAATTGTATGAAGAAAAGGATGCCAGAGAAAAAATGCCTAAGGCCCTTGCAGCAAAAAACAGGCTGGCCCGGATCAACACTGATGTTCATGTAGAAGCATATGTAGAAGATGCTGCACCTGGAAATTTGGAACCGCTGCTTCATGACATTGATTTGATCATTGATGCAGCTGATAACTTTGATATCCGTTTCGTGTTAAATGATTTATCCCATAAGTTCCGTATTCCATGGATCTATGGTTCCTGTGTTGGGAGTTATGGCGTGACCTGCACCATTCTTCCCGGAAAAACCCCATGTCTTAAATGTTTGCTGGAGCGGATGCCTCCATCAGGAGCAACGTGTGACACAGTCGGGATTATCAGCCCTGCAGTACAAATCACGGCAGCCTATCAGACAGCAGAAGCCATGAAGATCCTGGTAGAAGATATGGATCACCTAAGAGAGACGTTTATTAGTTTTGATTTATGGAATAATCAGCATTTTTCCATTAAATTTGATAAAGTAAAGAAAGAGAATTGCCCGACCTGCGGATCAAATCCTTCATACCCGCATTTAAAATTTGAGAATCAGACCAAATCAGAATTGCTTTGCGGAAGGAATACGGTTCAGATCCGTCCGCCAGAACCCATTTATCATAACCTCGATGAGCTTGAAAAACGGCTGAGTGTTCATGGAAAGATTGAACGGAATCCGTTCCTATTATCCTGCACGCTACAAGGGCACAGACTGGTGATATTCCAGGATGGCCGTGTCTTCATACATGGGACAAACAGTATACAGGAAGCGAAAAAATTGTATTATCAAATCCTTGGTTAGGAGGATCCGTGATGATTGAAAAACGAACCCCGATTCCTGTAGGGGATGCAGTAAATAGAGTAATGAAGTTTGCGGGAACCGGAAAGATTGAATCGGTTCCGCTCCAACAGGCATACGGCCGGTTTCTGGCGGTGGATTTGATTGCAGACCATGATATTCCGGCCTTTGACCGCTCCCCCTACGATGGTTTTGCGATCAGATCAGAGGATACCCTAGGAAAAAAAAGGGTAATGCTTCAGGTTGCCGGCGAGATTGGTGCAGGTTCGCTGCATACAAAACCGGCAGAGCCTTTTGAAGCGGTCAGGATCATGACGGGAGCTGCCATACCGAAAGGATTCGATGCGGTTGTCATGCTTGAATTAGTCAAAGAACATACGATAGAGGGAAAGAAACTTATTGAACTGAACCGTGCCTATAATAAAGGTGACAATGTATCCTTCAAGGGTGAGGATACACAGGAAGGAACGGTTCTGGTCAAAAAAGGAACGGTAATTAATGCCGGGATATCAGCCTTGCTTGCTGCGTTTGGCTATCATCAAGTTCCTGTATCCGTAAAACCGGTAATTGGGGTTATTGCTACAGGAAGTGAGCTGCTGGAAGTGGAGGAAGCGCTTGAGCCCGGGAAAATCCGCAACAGCAATGCTTATATGATTCTTTCACAAATTGAAAGGGCTGGCGCAAAAGCTCTTTATTTTGGAAAGCTTAAAGATGATTTTGATTCCTGCTATAAAACCATCCAAAAAGCGATGGAGCAGGTGGATTTACTGATCACCACAGGCGGAGTGTCAGTAGGGGATTATGATTACCTTCCAGCCATTTATGAAAAACTTAATGCCGCTGTCCTTTTTAACAAGGTCGCCATGAGGCCGGGCAGTGTAACAACGGTAGCGGAGGTCAACGGGAAGCTTCTATTTGGTCTGTCCGGTAATCCGTCAGCCTGCTATGTTGGATTCGAGCTTTTTGTCCGTCCGGTCATCAGAAAAGCGCAGGGAAATAAGCAGCCCCACCTTAAGAAAGTAAAAGCGGTTTTAGGAGCCGATTTCAAAAAAGCGAATCCTTTCATGCGCTTTGTACGCGCGTACATAGGCTATGAAGAGGATGGACGAATTTCCGTCACACCATCCGGATTCAACAAATCCAGCGCGGTTTCCTCTCTGGCTGATGCAGATGCGTTTATTTTACTTCCGGGGGGAACGAGAGGCTATGAAAAGGGCATGCTCGTGGATGCTCTTTTATTAAATGATGTGTCGGGGAGTGAATGGCCATGGGAAAACATTGTGCCATCCTACAGATAACAGGCTATCAGAACAGCGGGAAAACGACACTAATGAAAAAGCTGATAGCCCGGGCAGCAGACCAGGGGCTGGCAGCCGGTTCACTCAAGCATCATGGACACGGCGGAACCCCGGATCTTCCTCTAAAAGACAGCACCGGGCATTTTAAAGCTGGTGCCATTGTAGCAGGTGCCGAGGGTGAAGGAACTCTTCAGCTATCTGTAAGACTAGAAAATCATAGACTAGATCGATTGATTGAGCTTTATTCTTTTTTTGATCTGGATGTATTATTCATTGAAGGCTATAAGAAAGACCCGTTTCCAAAGGTTCTGTTAATAAGCAAAGAGGAGGATTTCCCTCTTTTTCATGAACTCCAGGGCATTATGTGTGTCATTTCAAACCGCTCTATACAAAAAGAGCATTTTCCCGGTGTAAAGCATTTTTTCATAGATGAAGAAGATTTGTATCTTGATTTTTTAATGAAAGAAGTGGCAAAACAAAATGGAAGAGACGTTATTTAGCTTAACGGAAGAACAGATTAAAACAGAGGAATTGATTCAAAAGGTCTCGAGAAGAGAAGCAGGAGCCATCACAACTTTTATTGGAACGGTCCGAGAGCTAACCAATGGGAAAAGAACACTTCATCTGGAGTATCAGGCATACGAACCGATGGCTGTCAAAATGCTTTCGCAGATTGGCGAGGAAGTCATTCAAAAATGGCCGGATGCCAAAATTGCGATTACTCACCGGATCGGGCGCCTTGAAATCTCAGATATTGCGGTGGTTATTACTGTATCCTCCCCGCACAGAAAAACAGCATACACAGCAAATGAATATGCCATTGAGCGGATTAAACAGATTGTGCCGATTTGGAAGAAAGAATTCTGGGAAGACGGGACGATGTGGGTCGGGGACCAGCTTGAAAAACAGGCATATTCAGAGGGAAAGCCGCCGGAGGGAGGAAACGCGCTATGATTAAGGTTTTACTGTTTGCAGCAAATAGAGAAAGCATAGGCAAGGAACAGGTTGAAGTGGAAAAATCGAATATTTCGGTAAGTGATTTAAAGAAAGTACTGGAATCCGAGTATCCAGGATCCTCATTTCAGCATGCCATGGCAGCAATCAATGAAAGTTTTGTTCCAGATGATGAGATTGTGAAAGCAGGGGACACAGTCGCTTTTATTCCGCCAGTTAGCGGTGGCTGACAACTTTAGATAAAAGACAAGGGTGAATACATATGAAAACATTCATGCTGATGGCATCAATGGCGGCCATAATTGCGTTGAGCGGATGCTCTTCTTCTGCTGAAAAAGGCAAAACTGAATTGACGGTTTCCGCAGCAGCCAGTTTAAAGGATGTCCTGACCGAGCTTCAAAAGGATTTCAATAAGAAGCATCCAAGCATTCAGGTTTCCTTTAATTATGGCGGGTCGGGAGCGCTCCAGCAGCAGATTTCTCAGGGTGCCCCTGCCGACTTGTTTTTTTCAGCTGCTGAAGATAAGTTCGATGTGCTGCAAGAGGAAGGGAAAATCGATAAACAGCATGCAACCGACTTAGTTGGAAACGAAATTGTCCTCATCACGAGCAAGGATTCTAAAATCGGTGCATTCCAAAATCTGGATCAGTTAAAAGGAACTTTTGCTATGGGAACACCGGAATCTGTACCTGCCGGACACTATGCGAAAGAAACCTTATCAAATCTCGATCTATGGGACAGCCTCAAAGAAAAAGTTGTTTACGGTAAAGATGTGAGACAAGTCTTAAATTATGTTGAAACAGGAAATGCGGAGGCGGGGATCGTTTATAAAACGGATGCTTCTGCATCTAAAAATGTGAAGGTCGCAGCCGTTCCTCCTGAGGGATCCCATTCTGCCATCATTTATCCGCTTGGAATTTTGAAAGAAACCCGCCATCCAGAAGAAGCGGAGAAGCTTTATACGTATCTGACAAGCAAGCAAGCAATGAAAACCTTTCAAAAATATGGATTTTTGAAGGCTGAGCAAACGTAATGGACAGTTCTTTTTGGGAACCAATCCGCCTTTCTATTGAGATCGCCCTTATCTCAACTTTATTCGTTGGTTTTACAGGAATACTTGCCGCCGTCATAATGGCAAGGAAATTCTTTCGTGGAAAGGTCATCATCGAAACCCTCCTATTGCTTCCGCTCGTTCTTCCGCCATCTGTAGTTGGCTTTCTGCTGATTGTTATTTTTGGCAGCAGAAGCCCGGTTGGACAAGCAATTATTTCCTTATTCGGTTCTCCTATTATGTTTACTTGGTGGGCAGGAGTGATTGCTTCCGCAGTTGTGGCATTTCCTCTCATGTACCAGTCTGCTAAAACAGGACTGGAATCAATTGATCCGGATATTGAGGACGCGGCGAAAGTGGATGGTGCCAGCCAAGGCAGGGTGCTTTTGCATATCTCCCTTCCTTTGGCAGCAGGCTCGATTGTAACTGGCTTATTACTAAGCTTTGCGAGAGCTCTGGGTGAATTTGGAGCAACCTTAATGTTTGCAGGTAATATTCCGGGAAAGACACAAACCGTTCCGACTGCTATCTATATGGCAATTGACTCAGGAGATATGGAGCTCGCCTGGATGTGGGTGCTCTCTATTATTGGAATCTCTTTTTTCATGCTGACAGCTGTATCCATTACCAGAAGCAGAATCCGCTAATTGGCTGATTTCAGGAGGGTGCTCTTGGCATACCGGTCTGCTGTGCTACGGGTAAGAGCCTTAAACACGTGTTGGTAAGTTCTAATTGGAATTGGAGCCAACAAAAAAAGAGCACCTTTTCTTTAAGAAAAAATGCTCTCTGATCGTACTCATTTTCATATATAGTTCTTCTGGCTTTAAGGCACCAGTACTGTATCGATTACGTGAATAACCCCATTAGATGCCTCTACATCCGGATTTACAACAGTGGCATTATTCACCTTTACAGGATCAAGCGATATCGTTACGTCTTTGCCTGCAAGGGTTTTTACCTTCATTCCGTTTTTGAGGTCACTCGACAATACTTTTCCTTGAACGACATGATAAAGCAGAATATCTTTTAAGTCTTTTCTGTTTAATAGTTCTTCTGCAGTAATGTTCAAATCCTTCAGCAGCTTTTCAAACGCCTGATCTGTTGGAGCAAATACAGTATACGGACCAGTACCTTTAAGCGTTTCAACTAATCCTGCTTTTTCAAGGGCGGCAGCAAGTATTTTAAATTCTCCTGCTTCTGCTGCCGTATCAACAATATCCTTATTCCCTTTTGTATTCTCTAGCGCTAAAATGCCGGGCGAGCATGAAAGGACCATTATAAAAATCAGAAAAAACCCAATAATTATCTTCTTTTTCATTTGAAATCCTCCTTTTATCATCAACTTTAGCTTGTAGAGAACTTACCCTCGACCTATCGAATTGTAAGCACCAAAAGTATTATTTATCATTTCGTTATTTTTATTCCAATTGATTAAAAGGATTTTTGACATGCTTTTTTTCGTGCAATCTTTTCTAATCGGATTCAAGTACGCTTGCTGGTAAGGGAGTGGATAAGTAGCGGATGTTATGAGATAATACAAAAGTTAAAGAAACAAACTATTCAACAGAAGCAGGAAGTGAATTACGATGATAAAAATCAGTATGCCATCACCAGACTTGGTGTTAAGAAAAAATGATCAAAAAGGAAATCCCGGAGAAATAGACATTATCAGCAAATACGGGTTTACCGACTACCTGAAAATCCCAAGGGACAAAGGCGGAGTTTTCATGTTTTACAACCTAAATGATGAATTGCTATTTGTCGGTAAAGCAAGAAAGCTAAGACTGCGCATCAAAAAACATTTTGAAGACAACGTTTCAGCTGTTAAGGATCACCGTGACGAGATTGCTGAAATTGCCATCTGCTATGTAGAGGATCCGGTTGAGCGCGAGATCTATGAGACGTATGCCATCAACAAGGAAAAGGCAAAATACAACGTAGATAAGGTTTTCTTTAATTAAAATCGCAGCCATTTTTAGGAGGAAAGCCCATGGATAAGATTGAAGTTGGAGATGTTTTGCTGATGGAGGATGAGAACGGCGAGGACCAGGAGCTAGAGGTGCTTGCAACAGCCGAAATCGAAGGAAAACAATACGCAGCTGTCAGTTTTTCTGAAGAAATTGAAAAAGAAACGACTGAAGAAATCGAATTGTTCTTTTTGAGAGTAGAAGAAGATGGGGAACTGTCCGAGATCGAAAGCGACGAGGAATTCGAAGTCGTAACATCTGCGTTTGAAAGCCAAATAGGATAACATCTTAAAAGAGGGGGCAACCCCTCTTTTATCAATTAAAGGATGAGATGCATTGGAAACAACTGAAACCTATGTCTACACTTATACATATAGCCGTGAAGAAGAATCGCTGTGCATGCTGGAATTGAGATCGCTTTTCGGTGAGGAAGTCCCAGGGCACTTATTTAAAAGCAATCGAAATATTTCAATAGGAAGAAGTCCTTTTATCAGGGAAAAGATTGATGTTTTATACGAGGGGAAATCACTCGAGGAAATTAAAGAACAAATTCAGGCCATCAAGCTTGGGGAAGAAACATTTAAAATAATCTGTGTAAAACAGAGCCTGCTCGCCGGCGGTATGCCGATTGATTACGAAAAACGAAGAAATATCGAGTATGATCTCGGTCACAGTATTGATGCCGAGGCGGATGTACGCAAGCCCGATCATACATACGGACTTGCTGCTATTGGAGACAGGTGGTATTTTGGGACGTATGAGCGCAGTGAGGCTATGTGGCTGAAGCATCTTAAAAAGCCCCGTCAATACTCCACCGCTCTAAGTACGAGAGTTGCAAGAGCTCTCGTAAACATTGCGGTCCCGGATCCTGAAGGGCTTTCGGTTATTGATCCATGCTGCGGAATCGGGAATGTACTGGTAGAGGCTCTATCCATGGGTGTGCATATCACGGGCAGAGACATTAATCCCTTAGCTGTTACCGGTGCCAGAGAAAATATTGCCCACTTCGGATTTGAAGCAGATGTAACCATCGGCCCGATTGAAGAAGCATCAGACCACTATGATGTAGCGATTATCGATCTTCCTTATAATCTTTATACACATATTACAGTGGAAGACCAGATTTCAATCATTAAGAATGCGAAGCGGATTGCAGATAAATGTGTGTTTGTTACGATTGATCCGATCGATGATTATATAAAAGAAGCAGGTTTAGAGATTGTGGATCGCGGTCTGGCGGTGAAGAGCCGGTTTTCCAGAGAGATTCTGGTTTGCAGATAGAAACAGTTGCAAAATATGCAGCTGTTTTTTTTTCGTCATTTAGTTCAAAAGAATGAAACTTACTATATCCTCTGCGACTATAGTTCTGACTCCTCCTGTATCTTCAAAATCCTACAAATTTTTCAATGCCGGTTTAGTAGAATAATAGCCACTGGAAGAAATAGGAGGGAGAGATGAGGGGTTGAAAAAAGCAATTCGTATTCTTGGCTGTTCAGTACTATCTGTTTCTATGCTAATGGGTGCTAGCCCGCCTGGCAATGGAGGCGTTCAAAACGTTTTGGTGAGGGATGGGATGACTCAGCCGATTTTTTCTATGGAAGAGGCCATTACGGAAACTGTTTTCGTCGAGGTTCCGCTTGACAGTGACAAAGATGGAAAAAGGGACAGAGTCCATGCTGATATTATCCGTCCTAAGGAAACAGAAAAAGGACTGAAGGTACCGGTCATTTTTGAAATGAGCCCTTACAGGGCAGGTTTGAACGATGTGCCTGTCTATGACGTGGACCATGAGCTGAATGCAGGGAAAAAGAGCGGCGTGATGTCAAAATTGGAAGCACCAAAAGCTGCTGATTTTCCGGGCTATTATGACAATTATTTTGTTCCAAGAGGATATGCGGTCATTTTGGCGGAAAGCATTGGGACAGGTCAGTCTACAGGCTGCCCTTCAACTGGGGATTATCGGGAGATCCTTGGCACCAAGGCGGTCATTGACTGGCTGAATGGAACCGCAGATGCTTTTGATGCCAGAGGAAATAAAATCAATGCCGACTGGACTACAGGGAAAGTCGGAATGACGGGTGTTTCCTATAATGGAACTCTTCCAAATGCAGTGGCCGCAACAGGTGTTAAAGGACTTAAAACGATTGTTCCTGTTGCAGCGATTTCCAGCTGGTATGATTATTACCGCAGCAATGGCGCGGTAACCGCTCCTGGAGGCTATCAGGGTGAAGATACAGACAATATGGCAGAGGCTATTTTGACCAGAGAGGATCCAGAGGTTTGCCGTCCTGTAATGGAAGAGCTTACAGAAGGGCAGGACCGGGAATCGGGAGATTATAATGCGTTTTGGAAAGCGCGTGATTATGCAAGCAAAGCTCACAACGTGAGAGCGAGTGTCCTCGTCGTGCACGGATTAAATGACTGGAACGTTAAAACGAAGCAGTTTGCCCAGTGGTGGGAAGCGCTCGGCACTTACCATGTTCCGAGAAAGCTATGGCTCCATCAGGGAGGCCATGCTAATCCTTATTCCTTTAGAAAAGATGAATGGCTCACAACACTTAACAAATGGTTTGATTATTGGCTTTATGATGTAAAAAATGATGTGATGAAACAGCCGATGGTTGATATTCAGCGCGAGGACAAGAGCTGGCATACCGAATCCAAATGGCCTGCAAAGAACACCTCAGACACGAAGCTGTATTTTTCAAAACAAGCTGAAGGTGCAGGATTGATTGGATTACAGACATCTAAAAACGAGAATTCCATTCAAACCATTTTGGATGACGCGATGAAAAAAGCGGAGGAACTTGCTGAAAATCCGAATGAGGAAAATGAAAACCGGCTTGCCTTTATGACGGGGGAGCTGAATAAACCGCTGCGGATCAGCGGTACACCGAAGATTACGATTCAAGCATCGCTAAGTAAGCCTGCTGCGAACCTCACTGCTTTACTAGTGGATTATGGACCTGACAATCAGGCAAATATCGTAACAAGAGGGTGGATGGATCCGCAGAACGTTCAATCGTCCTCAAAATCCAAGACTTTGATTCCTGGAAAATCCTATTCATTCAGCTGGAGCATGCAGCCGGATGATTATGTATTTGAAAAGGGGCACAAGCTAGGCATTGTCATTCTCTCTAGTGATTATGAATATACAATCAGACCAAAAGCAGGCACGAAGATTGAAGTGAATATGTCTAAGAGCCATCTGATTTTACCAGTTAAAAAAGGGGGAACAGGATTGTAATTTCGACGAAAGGACTGGCAAAGGGTGAATATAACTCCAATGCCGGTCCTTTATGCTTTTTGATAAGGATAAAAAGTGTGGATTGTCCAATGTTTTGAAAGCTAATCGACCAAAACTAAAACAAAATTTCACTTTAATTAAAAAATAATCGAAATAAATATTTAAATCAGCGTATAATCATGATAGGAAATGAATATTCAGAATACTAACGGTTCAAATCAGGAGGTAACAAGTTCGATGGAAAAGCCTTTAAGACAACTAACGACTGAAAAACGCAATGAGCTTTCGATGAATATTGATACTGCGAATACAGCAGATGTATTAAAAATCATGAATGCTGAGGATAAGAAGGTTGCAGAAGCCGTCGAAAACGTTTTACCCGAGATCAGCAAAGCAGTAGAGTGTGCAGTGGATTCCTTTTTGAAGGGGGGAAGGCTGATTTACACCGGAGCTGGAACAAGCGGAAGGCTAGGAATTCTTGATGCGGTTGAATGTCCGCCAACGTTCCGTACATCACCAGAACAGGTAAGGGCTGTGATGGCAGGCGGGGAAGGAGCTTTTCTGAAGGCAGTGGAGGGTGCAGAGGATTCTCCGGAAGAAGGAAGAAAGGATCTTATGTCTCTTAATCTCACAGCAGCGGATACCGTTATTGGCATCGCAGCAAGCGGGAGAACGCCATATGTAGCCGGTGCTCTTGAATATGCCAGCGAAACGGGTGCCCATACGATTGCGCTATCTTGCAATGAAGACGCTTTCATTAGCGGATATGCTGAGCATCGGATTGAAGTGATTGTCGGACCCGAAGTGCTGACTGGATCAACAAGGCTAAAAGCAGCTACTGCACACAAAATGATTTTGAATATGATTTCTACCGCTTCAATGATCAGAATCGGGAAGGTGTACGAAAACCTGATGGTCGATGTGAACGTGAGCAATCACAAGCTTAAAGAGAGAGCGATTTCAATTATTGAAACCGTCACCTCGGTGCCCTACGAAACGGCAAAATCAATGCTTGAATCAGCCGATCTGCAAGTCAAAAAGGCGATTGTGATGATTAAAACCAATTCAGATGCTGAATCGGCACAGAAGCTGCTGGATCTGTCAGGAGGAAACGCCAGAAAAGCAATTACAGCATTTGCTGAAAAGGATCTTTCTTCATGACGAAAGGCGGTTTATCCATTATTCAGCAAACGATTGAACGTCTTCCGGAATCGGAGAGGAAGATCGCACAATATATCCTCGACAATCCGCATGAAGCCGTAAACAGTACCGTAAGCCAAATCAGTGTTTCATCAAAAGCAAGCGGGGCTGCTGTCGTGAGATTATGCAAATCGCTCGGATTAAAAGGCTTCCAGGATTTAAAGCTTCGAATTGCCGGAGATCTTCTGAGGCCTGCCGAGCAGGGCTACCGTGATATTGAACCGGAGGAGCCGCTCTATTCAATCGCCATGAAAACAGCAAGTAACAGCATTCAGGCGATTACGGATACGTCTGAAATTCTGAATTACGATGAGCTGGAGAAAGCAGTTCAGCTCCTGACAGAAGCGAAAACTGTCCATTTTTATGGAGTGGGAGCCTCAGGGATTGTAGCTGCGGATGCCCAGCAAAAACTGCTTAGGATCAATAAAAATGCCACCGCCTTTGCAGATTTGCATTTAGTTGCCACTTTGATTGCCAATGCGGATCAGAACGATGTGGTATTTGCGGTTTCTTATTCAGGAGAAACATCTGAAATTCTGCGAATCTTAAAACTCGCGAATGAAAAGGGGGTGAGGACGATTGGCCTTACACACTTCGGCCAATCCAGAATGACAGCATTATGCGATGTATGCCTTTATACATCAAGTTCGAACGAAGCACCTTTTAGAAGTGCAGCGACTTCCTCAAGGCTGTCCCAGCTCTACTTGATTGATGTCCTCTTTTTAGGGATGGCAGCCAATCAATACGGTGAAACAGTTCAGTATATTGATCATACGAGAGAAGCCATTCGTTCAATTACCAAAAAAGAAAAATAGAACAACTTCATTGGGGGAGGGTTTTTGATGGGTAAAATGGATAAATCCAGTGTACTGGCAGCAGAAATTCTGGAGAAATTGGGAGGCAAGCATAACGTTATCTCCTATGCTCACTGCATGACACGACTCAGAGTAAAGGTTCAGAATGATTCTCTGGTAGACAGAGAAGGGATAAAAAGGATAGATGGCGTTTTCGGCCTTGTAGAAGAGGATACCTTTCAAATTATTGTCGGTCCCGGCACCGTAAATCAAGTTTCAGAGCAATTTGGGAGACTGACAGGTGAACGTGAGGAGCTGGATCTAAAGAAAGCAGCTGCATCGAACAAAGCTGAGATTAATAAAAAGAACGCAACTCCATTCAAACAGTTTCTCAGAAAAATTTCCAATATCTTCATTCCGCTGATTCCAGCACTTGTTGCTTCCGGACTCATAACTGGTATTTCCAAAGCCATTATTCAGGCTGGCTGGCTGGATGAAAAATCGCAAACGGCACTTATATTAACTGCAATTGGAAGCGGTTTATTTGCTTACCTTGGGATTCTTGTCGGTCACAATGCAGCCAAGGAGTTTGGCGGATCCCCGGCACTCGGAGCTCTCGCAGGTATTTTGATCATTAACCCGGCAATAGCAGGCATTTCCCTCTTTGGTGAGAATTTGCTGCCTGGCCGCGGAGGTCTCGTTGGGGTCTTATTTGCCGCTATCTTTATAGCGATTGTAGAGCAAAGAGTCCGCAAATTTGTTCCGAAGTCACTCGATATTATCATTACCCCGACCATTGCATTGCTCGTAACCGGATTGGTTACGTACATTGTGTTCATGCCTGTAGGAGGCTGGATTTCTGAAGGCATCACAAAAGGATTGCTCACTGTGTTAGATGTAGGAGGTCCTGGAGCAGGATTCGTTCTAGGCGCCACATTCCTGCCGCTCGTCGTTACCGGTCTTCATCAAGGGCTGACTCCCGTTCATTTGGAATTGATCAGTTCAATTGGCGATGATCCGCTTCTTCCAATTCTTGCAATGGGTGGAGCTGGCCAAGTAGGTGCTGCATTTGCTATTTTTGCTAAAACAAAGAAAAAACGTTTGAAACGGGCGATTGGCGGAGGTCTTCCTGCAGGGATGCTTGGAATCGGCGAACCCTTAATTTTCGGTGTAACCCTTCCACTAGGCAGGCCATTCCTTACCGCATGTCTAGGAGCTGGAGTAGGTGGAGCATTTCAGGCGTACTTTAATGTAGCGACAACAAGCATTGGCGTTTCCGGGCTGCCCCTCGCCTTTCTGATTCCGCTTAACGAAATCGTGCTTTACTTGATTGGGCTGCTGATTTCTTATGCTGCGGGATTCCTTATCACTTATTTCTTTGGGTTTAAGGATGAAATGGCAAGTGAATTCGCATGATTGGGATATCCTTCTATCTGCATGATGAATGTCCAGAAGAACGAATCAGGGAAGCGGGGAGACTGGGGGTAAAGCAGGCCTTTACCTCCCTGCACATCCCGGAGGATAAGGGAGATCTCGCAGGAAAAGCGAAACAGCTTCTTCAAACAGCCAAGGAAGCAGGTGTTCAGGTTTTTGCAGATGTATCTGCAGGAACTCCTGCCAAGCTTGGTGCAGCCTCGATATATGATCTGAAAGATCTTGGGGTAAACGGACTTCGGCTTGATGATGGATTTGGATTAGAAGAAATGGCGGAGATCAGCCATGAGTTTTCGATTGCCATCAATGCCAGTATTCTTTTTGAAAGGGAGCTTATGGATCTGCTTTCCTGCGGGGTCCTGCCAGAGTCCCTTTTAGCATGGCACAATTTTTATCCTCGGAGAGAGACTGGGCTGGATGATTCTTTTTATAAAAAGCAAAACCTCCTTTTTAAACAATACGGGATTCCAACCGCTGCCTTCATACCTGGCAGAGGAGAAAAGCGGGGACCATTATTTGAAGGCTTGCCGACATTGGAAAAACACCGTGCGGCAAATCCTCTGCATGCAGCAATTGAGCTGGATCAAATGGACACAGATCATATTTATATCGGAGATGCCGATTTTGGGGGAGAGCTTCTGGAGGATCTCTTGCTTTACTCAAAGGAAAACACAATAAAACTTAGAATCTCATCAACTCTCAATTTGAATGAGAAGTATGAGGTAAGACCGGATCTTTCAAGGGATGTCATTCGTTTGCTGCACACAAGAACAAACCGATCTATACCTCCGCTGCCAGCCGGACCAAGAAGCAAAGGGGCCATTACGATGGATAACGATTTATACGGCAGATACCGCGGAGAAGTTCAGATTGTTAAACACGACTTGCCTGGGGATGAACGGGTCAATATTATCGGCAGAATTTCAGCTTCAGAGCAGCCGCTGCTTGAGCTGATTCAGCCCGGACAGACTCTGCTGCTAATAAAAGACTCATAGAATAAGTGACAAGGGGATGGGGAAATTGAAACGAAAAACAATAGGTTCTTTGCTGACGATTGCAATGATTGCACCGGCCGCTGTTCCTGCACAGGCGCTGAACACACCTCCACACACGATACAGGCGCAGGCGCATCAAAAAGCCTCTACACTTAAACAGGTAAAGAGACCGGAAGAAGCCGGTTTTTCCTCATTTGGACTAAAGAAGGTGGACAAGCTGATTCAGGATGAAATCATCCAGGGTTTCCCAGGGGCCGCTCTCATTGTTATTAAAGACGGCAAAATCGTGAAAAACGAAGCCTATGGCTATAAAAAGAAATATACCGGTCTTGCACTTTTAGAGCGACCGGAAAAGATGAAACGGGATACCTTGTTTGACCTTGCTTCCAATACGAAAATGTATGCGGCGAATTTCGCCCTGCAGCGGCTTGTATCGGAAGGGAAGATTAATCTGGAGGACAAAATTCAAACGTATATACCGGAATTCCGTGATCAGGAAACCGATGTGATCAAAGGGAAGAATACTTTAAGGATCATCGATGTCCTGCATCACACAGCCGGATTTCCGCCTGACCCGCAATACCACAACCCGAACGTATCCAAAAACCTATTCTCGCAGGACCGGGATCTGACCATCAAAATGATTTCGAGAACACCGCTGACCTATCAGCCCGGAACAAAAAACATCTATAGTGATGTTGACTATATGCTGCTTGGGACCATTATTGAGAAAGTAACCGGAAAACAGCTTGATGAATATGTGGAAAAACACTTATACAAGCCTCTTGGACTGAAAAACACCGTTTTCAATCCTCTTCTAAAGGGATTCAAACCGAAGGATGCTGCAGCAACAGAGCTTATGGGGAATACGCGCGATGGTGTAATTGATTTTCCGAATATTCGTAAATATACCCTTCAGGGTGAAGTGCATGATGAAAAAGCATTTTATTCAATGGGAGGGGTGTCAGGGCATGCCGGGCTGTTTTCCAATACCCGGGATATGGCAGTTCTGCTTCAAACCATGCTCAATGGCGGAAGCTACGGCAATCAGCAGCTATTCAGCCAAAAAACAGCCAAAGAATTTGTCCAGCCATCTCCAATGAATCCCACATACGGACTAGGGTGGAGATTGAATGGCAATGAAAGCATGGAGTGGATGTTCGGACCCTATGCGAGTGACACAGCTTTTGGCCATACAGGTTGGACAGGTACCGTTACAATCCTTGATCCAAAGTACAATCTGGGAATAGTTCTCCTAACAAATAAAAAGCATTCACCGCTCGCGGACCCTGCTAGCGATTCAAACACTTTCCAAGGAGACCAGTTTCAGACTGGAAAATATGGAAGTGTCGTAACAGCTGTCTATGAAGCGATGCTGAAAAAGTAACAGGATTCCTAACTCTTTTAGAAAGCGCTTACTTAAAGCGTTCTATGTAAATACTAAACCTAACAAGGAGGACTTTATGAAGAAAACCCATCTTTTAACGTATGGTTTGGTCTCCGCTCTCATGTTAACTGCATTTTCAGGATTGAAGCCTGATGCAAAAGTAAAAGCAGACAATGTCAGCACTCCTTCAGCCGCGGAACAAATAGTGGATGGAATGTCTCTTGAAGAAAAGGTCGGCCAAATGCTGATGCCTGATTTCCGCAACTGGCAGAAGCAAGGGGAAAGCAAAATGACCGGCTTAACCGAAATGAATGATGAAGTCGGAAGCATCATTGAGAAGTACCATCTTGGCGGCGTCATTTTATTTGCCGAAAATGTAGTGGATACTGAGCAGACTGTAAGACTTGCAGATGGTCTTCAAAATGCGAGCAAGAACATCCCGCTTTTTGTCACGATTGATCAGGAAGGCGGCATTGTGACAAGACTGCAATCGGGAACGAATCTGCCAGGAAACATGGCACTCGGTGCAGGGAGAAGCTTGAAAAATGCCTATAACACAGGATCAATCGTCGGGAAAGAGCTTCATTCCCTGGGCATCAACGTCAATTTTGCTCCATCTCTGGATGTAAATAACAATCCCGGCAATCCAGTTATCGGGGTCCGCTCCTTTGGCAGCAGCCCTGAGCTGGTTGCTTCCCTCGGCCTTCAGACAATCAAAGGCCTGCAGGATCAGAACATGGCTACGACGGCAAAGCATTTCCCGGGACACGGGGATACAGCAGTTGATTCCCATTACGGTCTTCCGATGGTCACACATGATAAAGAACGATTAAAAAAAGTAGAATTGTATCCTTTTCAAAAAGCGATCGATGCCAACGTCGATATGATTATGACTGCACATGTTCAATTCCCTGCGATTGACGATACCACATACAAAAGCAAAAAGGACGGCCAGCAGATTATGGTTCCTGCGACGCTATCACGCAAAGTGCTGACAGATCTGCTAAGAGATGAAATGGGCTTTAAGGGAGTCGTTGTTACTGACGCACTGAACATGAAAGCCATCGCTGATAACTTTGGCCAAAAAGAAGCGGTGATCCTCGCCATTAAATCCGGCGTGGACATTGCTCTGATGCCAGCACCGGTTACGTCTATTGCAACAGAAAAGAATTTGACAGAAGTATATAACGGGGTCATAGATGCAGTAAAATCCGGAGATATTCCAATGAGTGAGATCGATGATTCCGTTGAACGGATTCTCGATTTGAAAATGAAGCGCGGCATCTATCAGCCTGAAGGTTCGAACCAGGAAGATGCACTGGAAGCCAGGATTGCCAATGCCAAAAAAATGGTCGGCAGCATGAAGCATTACCATTTAGAAAAGAAAATGGCATTAGACGCGGTGACACTTCTGAAAAATGAGGACGAAACCCTGCCGTTTAAACCGAAAAAGAACGAAAAAGTCCTGATCCTTGCACCATTTGAAGATCAGGCGGAAGCAATGAGAAGGTCCATTCACGAGCTGTACTCCAAACAGAGAATAAACAAAGTACAAGTGGAAAGTCTGATTTTTTCCGGAAAAGTATTTGATCAAGAAACCGCTGAGAAAATTGATGAAGCGGATTTTATCATTACCGGTTCCTATGTCGTGAAAAATGATCCGGCCGTTAATGATGGGGTTATTGATGATACGGTGAAAGATTCAAGCAAATGGGCAACTGTCTTTCCGAGAGCGGTTATGAACTACTCTCTGAAAAACAGCAAGAAATTTGTCCTGATGAGCCTGCGGAATCCTTACGATGCCGCTAATTTTGAAGAAGCGAAAGCGGTCTTGGCTGTTTACGGATTTAAAGGATATACAGACGGCCGGTTCCGTCAGCCGAACATTCCAGCGGGAATTGAAACGATCTTCGGATTATCTGAGCCTAAAGGAAAACTGCCGGTCGGCATTCCTTCCGTTACGCATCCAAATGACATTCTTTATCCATACGGATACGGTTTAAAATTCAATGGAAAACCACTAAAATAAGCAAACGGGAGAGGACTCGCTTATGAAAAAAATACTATTCGCCCTGATTGCCGGAATACTGGCAATCGGGATGGCTACATCGGTGGATGCTTCCCTTTTCGGACATAAAAAAGAGAAGAAGGTGCATACTGGCGCCGAGCTGCTGCTGAAGGAACAAAAAAGCCTGATTAAAGGGAAGCGTGTAGGCCTGATAACAAATCCTACCGGAGTAGACCGGAATCTTACAAGCGTTGTCGATCTGCTTGCACAGGATAAAGACATTAAGCTGACCGCTCTTTTTGGTCCTGAGCATGGGGTGCGGGGAGATGCGCAGGCTGGCCAGTATGTGGAGTATTACATCGATGAAAAGACAGGAGTGCCGGTATACAGCCTTTATGGGCAAACGAAAAAGCCAACACAAGAGATGCTCAAAAACGTGGATGTGCTGGTTTTTGATATTCAGGATGTCGGCTCCCGCTACTACACATACATTTACACGATGGCTTATGCGATGGAAGCGGCGAAAGAAAACAACATTCCGTTTATCGTTTTGGACCGGCCGAACCCGCTTGGCGGAATTCAAACAGACGGACCTGTTCTTGAACCGGCTTTCTCTTCATTTGTAGGAAAATACCCGATTCCTTTAAAACACGGGATGACGGTTGGAGAACTGGCAAAGCTCTTTAACAGTGAATTTACAATCGGTGCTGACCTGAAAGTAGTGAAAATGAAGGGCTGGAAGAGAAGCATGGACTTTGATGATACCCATCTTCCATTCGTCATGCCGTCACCGAACATGCCGACACTTGAAACCGCCATCGTTTACCCGGCAACCGGCATGATTGAAGGGACCAATCTTTCAGAAGGGAGGGGAACTACGAAACCGTTTGAACTGGTTGGTGCGCCGTTTATTAACAGCGATAAACTGGCTGGAAAACTGAACAGCTTGAAGCTGCCGGGTGTATCGTTTAGAGCAGCATCTTTCAATCCTACGTTTTCGAAGCACACGGGCAAGCTTTCACACGGGGTACAGCTCTACGTGACTGACCGGAAGAAGTTTAAAGCAGTCAAAACAGGCTTATCCATCGTGAAAACTGTAAAAGACATGTATCCGAATGAATTTCAGTTTTTAGCAGCCGATAATTTTAATCTTCTGCTTGGAAACAGCTGGGTGAAGGAAATGCTGTTAAACGGAGCTTCCGTTGAAGAGATCGAGAAGAAGTATGAAGAGGAAAGAACAAAATTCTTGGATATTCGGGAGAAATATATGCTGTATTAAATAGGAGGACTCCTTAACGGGGTCCTCTCTAATGAAGGATATTGTCATGAAAGCAGCGTTTATTCTTAACATGCAGATTTTATGGCGATTTTCTCTCTTTTATATTTGAAAATTTCTAAACTTTTTGTTTATCCAATTAAAGAAGGAATATCCTATGATTAATCCAATGAAGTTTAGAACTACATCATCAATATCAATTCCTCTACTACCCAGTTTTAAGTAAAATAGAAAAAACTGGCCAACTTCTATTGCAATGGGGAGAAGCAAACTAATAAAAAATATTTTTTTCCAATTTATTTTTTTTGAATATAAAGGTAAAAGAAAGCCTAAAGGAAGAGTGAGTAAAATATTACCAATTAAGTTTGTGATTACGACTTTTGTAGGTATAGATGAATTTAATGCAGACCTTATATATTCGATAATTGTTTTAAAAGGTATAAAATTAATCGAAAGATAATTAAATTGAGGAGCAGGAATGATCCAAACAAAATATAATAAATAAATAATATAAGTAATAAAAACGATACGAATACATTCTATCTTCCACTTAATTCTGAACTTTTGAATAAGCATTAAACGCAATATTACATAGGTTAAAAGTAATGGAACAACAAAGATGTATAAAGGTTCTAATAATCTTATCATAGATGATACCTCAATATTATTTATTAACAAATTATTTATTAACAAAGGAGCATGGTTCTTAAAAAATCATACTCCTTTTTAGAAGGGTTAGCAATTACTTATTGATTTATAGTACCCGAGCCTTTTACTCTGCTTGCATATCCAGTATCGTCATTTTTATCAACATTAACTGTGTATGTACCACTGCTAACAGTGCCGAACGATTTAGTGTAGCTAGAACCATCTGCCAACATTTGAGCACTGTATTTAGTGAACAAGCTTTTATAAATTTGAACAGTATAACGGGACTTTTTAGATTGTACATCCCCTGCAGAATTATACGTATTTCCTTTTGCGGTTGTAGATGTAGATTTATTAGCTAATGAATGTTCTTTGCTGCCACTTACACTTGAAGAGATATCAAAGGAATATGTCCCGCTATAAGCACTAACGATGCTTGGAATAGCTATTCCTAAAGCCAAGGTACTTGCGGCAATAATTTTTTTACTTTTTTTCAATATAATTTCCTCCTAATCCATATTTTGTATTACAATAATAAACAAGTATTTTCAACATTTTTTTAAATGATGAATCATAATCTACTAATGGGGGTCTATTCTTTGACAACTGGAATATTAAAAGCCACTGGAATTACAAAAAAATATAGTCAGGTCCATAAAAATGTACTAGAATCAACGAGTTTCTCTATTGAGGCAGGTTCTATCCATGTAATTGAAGGTAAGAGCGGATCAGGTAAATCCACTTTTTTAAGCATAATTGGCGGTATGGAATATCCTTCCAGCGGAAAGGTCTATTATAAGAATGAATCTTTATACGATTTATCTGACTCTAAGCAAGCTGTTATAAGAGGAAAAAAATTTGGTTTTATTTTTCAATCATTTCAATTAATTCCTGAGTTAACTGCATGGGAAAATATAACACTTCCATTAATGTTAATGAAGCGTACGGATAGATTTGAAGAAAGAGTAAAGGAGCTAGCAGTTGAGTTGGGAATCAGCTCGCAATTAGATAAGCGACCAAGCTTTTTATCTGGGGGGGAACAGCAAAGAGTGGCTATAGCAAGAGCATTAATTACTGAACCGGAGATAATATTTGCAGATGAACCTACGGGGAATTTGGACCAAACCACTACAAGAAGTATCATAAAATTATTTACTAAATTGAATAAGGAAAAAAAGTTATCTATAGTCATCGTTACTCATGAAAAAAATCTTTTTGAGGCTCCTCATCAATTATACACCATGAAAAATGGGGTTTTAGAGGGGATAGACAAAAATGTTTGAATTAGCTTTTAAATTGTTACTCTCAAGGAAAAAGTGGCTCTTTTTAATGATAATTACCTTAGCTATTATAATTTCCTCGACTCTTTCTATATTCACAGCATCAGAAGCCATAAGAGATGGTCTCTTAAATAAAGGGTATTCCCAATATGGAAAACATAGTGGGGGACTAGTAGAGGTGAAAGCATCAAAAGAGGAGTTAAAAGGAAAAGTACAAATGATTGGATCTTACAATTTAGTAGATTCTTATCCTTTGAATAATAAAGGGAAATTAGCGACTATAGGATGGATGGATAAAGATGCTATAAACCTCGCTAATTTAAGTCTCTTGGAAGGACGTTTCCCTAAAGGAAAAGGTGAAGTTGCTATTGAATCAGCTTATTTAAATCTAATTCATAGCAATTGGGCAATCGGAGACACAATAACCTTACAGGGGAAAAATAAAAAATGGACAGTTAAGTTAGTTGGTGTTATTTCTAATTATTCCTCGAAATGGTATGTGCCTATTCATTTAGACCAAGGAGTAAATGCATTCCCTAATATTTTTATAAGCAATACTGAGTCGGAAATTAGTTTAAATCATAACTTTTTAATTAATATGGGGAATGATAAAAAGAAGTCAATGGCAAAAATGGAGGAACTTTTAGCAGAGTATAAAAATAATGGGTTTGTAAATAACAAGTTATTTCTGGACGGACTTAGGGATTATGATACTATTAGATATTTATCCATTTCATTCCAAGTAATACTTTTACTGATTTCTATTTTTTCTTTAGTAAGTATGTTTACCTACTACAATAAGCTGCAGTTACAAAAAATGGGGATTTTAAGAGCGATTGGTTTTAAAGTTAATAACTTATTTCTTATTTATATATACGAAGTTACTATTCTGTTTTTTACGAGTCTAGCCATATCTTTTCCAATTCTACCCCTTTTTAAATCGCTTATTATAAAAATGACCTATACAGGCAGTTCGACAGCCCCATTTACTTCCTTTTTTACATATGCTTTTATCATTACTTTTCTTTTACTATTATTTTTATTAGTATTGTCAATTTTTTGTTATTCATTATTTCGTGCCAAACACAATTCTGTAAAAACTTTAATGTCAGGTATTACAAGATCGCCTGTTAATCATGCTTTTTTAAAAAGCAAAATAAGGTTATTCGCAATAAAACAACTGGCTAGACAATTGTTTTTGTATCCAAAAGAATTCATTTTCACTGTGTGCGTCCTAACTTTTTCAATTTTAACGCTTTTGTTTTCCATAGTTTTACAGAAAGAATCTGATGGAATTTGGGATGCAGAGGAATATTATTATTTAAGTGCTCAAGAAATTTATGGCTTCGACACTGTTGATAATCTTCCTGTTCTCTTAAAACAAGGTTTAACTTTTTCAGATGAAGATGCAAAAAAGATAGCCCAGATCTCTGGAGTTAAACATCTAGAAAAAAACCCCTTTATGGTGGATGTTGTCCCTTTAATTAAATCAAATCAGATGACTCCCTCAATTATTAATTGGATTCAAAAATACGGCGTTGACATAAAATATGGCGATAAACAGATAGTGCCGAATGTTAGATATGAGGTTGTAGACAAGCAAGCATTCGAAATGATTTATCCAAAAGGGGATTATGAAAAGTTCAAAGGTAAAGTTATGTTATTTATTCCTAATACTGATGGTAATCAAGATAATCTAAAAATGCTTAAAGGTGAAAAAATAAGTTTTGTTAAATTAAAGAAAGAAAAAGGCAGTATACAAGAAAATGAAAAACAATTTGTTGTGTATGATGTAATAAATCAACCCCTTGTTAAAAAAATTAGCGGATTAAAGAATATAGAATATGACAATTTTACAATATTAATTGATAAAGAAAGTTTTGAGGAATATAAGTTTTTTAATGGCTATTTCGAATTTAAAATCTATTTAGACAAGAACTTAACTAATAATGACTTTAAGAAAATAGACAGTCATATTAATCAACTAATTGCGACTGTACCGGGTAGTTTTTTTCAAAATATACCAGAGTTTATTCAAAAGGATACCCAAATTACATCACTGCTTAGTTTTCTTGGAAAATTTGCTTTTATTATTGCGTCTGTTTTATCTATTTTAAGCATGACTATAGTTGTTTTTAGTAAATATCAACTTCAAAAGAAAGAATGGGGAATTTATTTGTCAATGGGAATGTCTAAGAAAACAATTTATTACTTTTTAACGCTTGAAATGCTCATATATTTGTTATTGTCAATAATACTAAGCTTTGTTATTTATATATCAATATTATATTCAGCTAATTTGGTTTACCCCGTATCCTCATATTTTATTTATTTTTTCAATTCAATTATGTTTGTATTACTTCTGATAGTTATTGGAAGTTCCATTATGTACGGGAAAATTGTTAAGAAATCCATATCTTCAATGTTAAGAGAGGTGGAATAGGATCATAATAAGAATGTAAGCTTGCTTATTAATACCAGCTGCCTTAATATGCTGCTCTCTTATTCCACAAACGGGTGTATATGGCAGGTGCATTACGCGTTAGCGTTCATATTGAATTTTTTAATAATTTTATAGTCTCTTTATCATTTTACCCGGCAACCGGCATGATTGAAGGGACCAATCTTTCAGAAGGGAGGGGAACTACGAAACCGTTTGAACTGGTTGGTGCGCCGTTTATTAACAGCGATAAACTGGCTGGAAAACTGAACAGCTTGAAGCTGCCGGGTGTATCGTTTAGAGCAGCATCTTTCACTCCGACATTTTCAAAACACAGCGGCAAGCTTTCACATGGGGTACAGCTCTACGTAACCGACCGGAAGAAGTTTAAAGCAGTCAAAACAGGCTTATCCATCGTGAAAACTGTAAAAGACATGTACCCGGAAGATTTTCAGTTTTTCGCAGCGGACAATTTTAACCTTTTGCTCGGAAACAGATGGGTGAAGGATATGCTGGTAGAGGGAGCATCCGTTGAAGAGATTGAAAAGAAATATGAAGAAGAAAGAACGAGATTTATGGATATTCGGGAGAAGTATTTGCTGTATTAAACTGGAGGACTCCTTACCGGGGTCTTTTTTTCATAGGTCTGCTTCACCTTTATATGGCAAAATCCCTAACACACACAGAAAAATTTTTCATACCGATTGACAGACAGAAACGCCTAGACATAGAATGAAAGAAGATATTAGTTAATAGTGAAAATTCAGAAAAAATGAGGTTACCTATGACTCTGGAAGCTCAAATTGGAAAATACGCTTTGCTTCTGGCATCCCTGACCGATGAGGAATTGGCACTGCTTAAGCCATCATTTCATAAAATAAGGTATTGTCAGGGCAAAGTGGGATCGATGAATATGCAGAAAGTCATCGCGGCAGTTGAGACCGCCGCAAAACGGAACGAACTCATTCTTGATAACTGCTACCGGGAAACTCATGCGCTTTATCATGCTGTTTTAGAAGGGATTGAAGGGGTTACCCGGGGTCAGCCTTCCATTGGCGAGATGAGCCGGACGGTAGGATTGCGGTTTGCCATTGTAAGGGGCAGGCCATATGCAGAGGAATCAGAAGGAGAATGGATTGCGGTCGCATTTTATGGAACGATCGGCGCCCCTATAAAAGGGCTCGAACATGAAACAGCTGGTCTAGGAATTAATCATATATGAAGAAACATTGCCTATAGTTCATAAGTCATGAGGAGGCGATGATGGTGTTTTGCATGCCATTGTCGTCTCTTTTTTTATTTAGGAGGGATGAAGATGGTGGTTTTAACGGGTGAAACGTTAACTCTTGATGACATCAGGAAAATCTGCTTCGAAGGGGAACGAATCGTTCTCAAGCCGGAAAGCATGCGTAAAGTAGAACAAAGCAGAGAAGCAGTTTTGAAAATTGTCTCAGATAAAAAGACGGTTTATGGAATCAATACGGGATTCGGCAAATTCAGTGATGTTGTGATTGGTGAGGATGATGTCAATGAGCTGCAGCTGAACTTAATTCGCTCGCATGCATGCGGGGTGGGAGATCCGTTTCCGGAGCAGGTTTCAAGAGCGATGGTCCTCCTGCGATTAAATGCACTGTTAAAGGGTTTTTCGGGAATCCGTCCCATTTTGGCAGAGCTGCTCGCTGAACTGCTCAATCAGCACATTCATCCAGTCATTCCGCAGCAGGGATCTTTAGGCGCTTCAGGCGATCTTGCACCGCTCTCCCATCTAGCCCTTGTCCTAATTGGAGAAGGCAAGGTTTTTTATTCTGGAAACGTATGTAAAGCTTCTGAAGCCTTTCAGCATACAGGCCTTTCACCGCTTATATTGGAAGCGAAAGAAGGTCTCGCATTAATTAATGGAACCCAGGCGATGACCGCAATGGGGGTGATCAGCTATCTGGAGGCAGAACAGCTTGCCCTGCAAAGCGAAATGATCGCATCGCTTACAATGGAGGGTCTGGAAGGGATTATGGATGCCTTTCACCCTGCCATCCATGAAGCTAGAGGATTTCCGCAGCAATCAGCCGTTGCGGAACGGATGAGAAACACGTTAGCTGGAAGCAAATTAGTGACAAGGCAGGGAGAAAAAAGGGTTCAGGACGCTTATTCATTAAGATGTATCCCCCAGGTGCACGGAGCTTCCTGGCAGGCTCTGGATTATGTGAAAGAAAAACTTGAAGTTGAAATCAACGCAGCAACCGATAATCCATTGATTTTTGACGGCGGCCAAACGGTGATATCGGGAGGTAATTTCCATGGGCAGCCCATTGCCCTTGCTATGGATTTTATGAAAATAGCGATGGCGGAGTTTGCGAGTATTTCAGAGCGGAGAATCGAACGGCTCGTGAATCCTCAGCTCAATGATTTGCCCGCCTTTTTAAGTGCTCAGCCCGGACTTCAATCAGGTGCGATGATTATGCAGTATTGTGCTGCCTCGCTTGTCTCGGAAAACAAAACACTGGCCCATCCGGCAAGTGTGGACTCCATCCCGTCATCAGCGAATCAGGAAGACCATGTCAGCATGGGAACCATTGCTGCCCGCCACTGCTTCAGCATCATTCAGAATGTACGGAGAGTGCTTGCCATCGAGTGCATTTGTGCGCTTCAAGCCGTTCAATACCGGGGGATTGAACAAATGGCGGACGCTACACGTGCTTTTTATGATGAAGCAAGAAAAATTGTCCCTTCTATTACGCAAGACCGGGTATTTTCGGAAGATATAGAAAACATGACGGAATGGCTAAAAAAAAATAAAGCCGGATGGACAGCTTTAAACGAAGGAAGGGAGCTTGAGAGATGGATACAAAACGCGTAATCCGTGCCAAAAAAGGGCTCGAACTGGAATGCAAGGGATGGGAGCAGGAAGCAGCCTTAAGGATGCTTTATAACAACCTCGATCCGGATGTCGCTGAAAAACCGGAGGATCTCGTCGTTTACGGAGGAATAGGGAAAGCAGCCCGCAACTGGGAATCGTTTGACGCGATTGTTCACACGCTCAGAAGATTGGAAAATGATGAAACGATGCTCGTCCAATCCGGTAAACCTGTAGCCGTTTTTAAAACACATGCTGCAGCACCAAGAGTCCTGCTGTCAAACTCCGTAATCGTCCCAAAATGGGCAAATTGGGACCACTTCCACGAACTCGATCAAAAGGGACTGATGATGTACGGGCAAATGACAGCAGGAAGCTGGATTTATATTGGAACGCAAGGAATTCTTCAGGGAACGTATGAAACCTTCGCTGAAGTTGCCCGCCAGCACTTTGGGGGCTCACTTAAAGGTACGCTCACCTTAACAGCGGGCCTTGGCGGAATGGGCGGAGCACAGCCCCTTGCCGTAACGATGAACGGAGGTGTCTGCCTGGCGGTTGAGGCGGATCCGGAACGTATTAAAAAGAGGATTTATACTGCCTATTGCGATAAAATGACATCCAGTTTAGATGAGGCAGTAGAATGGGCCATGGAAGCCAAAAAGAAAGGAGAGGCTTTATCCATTGGAGTTGTGGGAAATGCAGCAAGCCTTCACCACGAGCTTTTAAAGCGAAACATCCATATTGATATTGTCACAGACCAAACCTCTGCACATGATCCGATCAATGGCTACATCCCGGAGAATCTCACTCTGGAAGCAGCAGCTGAATTAAGAAAGACCCATCCGAAGGAATATGAAAAACAAGCTTCGAAGTCGATGGCTAAGCAGGTTGAAGCGATGCTTGAATTCCAGCGGAGAGGAGCCGTAGTATTCGACTATGGAAATAATATCCGGCAAATTGCAAAGGATGAAGGAGTCAGCAATGCCTTTGATTTTCCAGGCTTCGTTCCTGCCTATATCCGTCCCTTGTTTTGTGAAGGAAAAGGTCCATTCCGCTGGGCTGCTCTTTCTGGTGATCCTGAGGATATTTACCGGACGGATGCCCTCATAAAAGAATTGTTCCCGGAAAACAAACCGCTTCTCCGCTGGATTGATATGGCACAGGAAAAGGTGGCATTTCAGGGGATTCCTTCGCGAATTTGCTGGCTTGGCTATGGAGAGCGAATGAAAATGGGGCTTGCCATCAATGATCTTGTCCGGAGCGGGGAATTAAAAGCACCCATCGTGATAGGCCGTGATCATTTGGATTGCGGATCCGTTGCTTCGCCAAATCGCGAGACAGAAGCGATGAAGGATGGGAGTGACGCAGTGGGAGACTGGGCGATTTTAAATGCTCTGATCAATGTTGCGGCAGGCGGTTCATGGATTTCGGTTCATCACGGAGGCGGTGTTGGAATGGGCTATTCTCTGCATGCGGGTATGGTTGCTGTGGCAGATGGCACCGGGCTTGCGGAAGAGAGACTTCGGCGGGTTCTTACTACAGATCCGGGGATGGGCATTGTCCGCCATGCTGATGCAGGGTATGACAAAGCTATTGAAGCTGCAAAGGAAAAAGGGCTGGATATTCCGATGATCCATCATGCAAAGGGGTGACCACGATGACACATGACCTGATTCTATTTAACATTGGACAATTGCTTCTGCCTGAAAGTAACGGAAAGCCATTGAAAGGAGAGGACATGAACAGGCTTCGTGTCGTAAACAGCGCAGCTATTGCCGTAAAAGATGGTCTTGTAACCTGGATTGGCTCTACTGAAGAAGCCGAAAGATTGCTTGCTCATGAAAAAAGGAATGCAAAGGGAAAAGTCGTCTCACCCGGTCTTGTGGATCCGCATACTCATCTCGTATTTGGAGGGAGCAGGGAAAATGAGCTCGCGATGAAGCAAGCTGGCGTTTCCTACTTGGAAATCCTTGCGAAGGGGGGAGGAATCCTCTCAACAGTCCACGCAACAAAAAACGCATCCGCAAAAGTACTATTTGATAAAGCCGCTTTTCATTTGGAACGAATGATTTCATTTGGCGTTACAGCCATTGAAGCAAAAAGCGGCTACGGCTTGGATGATGAAACCGAGTTGAAGCAGCTGAGGGTAATCAAACAGCTTCACAACAGCTACCCGATTCGCCTAGTACCTACGTTTCTGGGGCCTCACGCCGTTCCTGCTGAATATAAAGGAAGGGAGGACATGTTTCTTGAGAAGATGATTCAGCTTCTGGATGTCATAAAAGAAGAAAAGCTCGCCAAATTTGCAGATATCTTTTGTGAAACGGGAGTGTTCACAATTGACCAGTCGAGACAATTTTTAATGAAAGCGAAGGAAAAAGGATTTGGTTTGAAAATTCATGCCGACGAAATCGACCCGTTAGGCGGGACGGAGCTTGCGGTATCATTACGTTCAGCCAGTGCTGACCACCTTGTTGCCGCCTCAGATGAAGGCATCGCTTGCTTGGCTGATAGTGATACGGTAGCCGTCCTGCTTCCCGGAACCACCTTTTATTTAGGAAAGGATCATTACGCCCGAGCCCGAAAAATGATAGATGAAGGGACAGCTGTCGCCCTCGCGACTGATTTTAATCCTGGAAGCTGCGTAACGGAAAATCTTCAAATGATCATGTCGCTTGCTGCCCTTAAGCTAAAAATGACAGCAGAGGAAATTTGGAATGCGGTGACCGTTAACGCCGCTTATGCTATTGGCCTTGGTGGAAATGCAGGAATAATAGAAGCAGGAAAACGAGCTGATTTCGTCATCTGGGATGTCCCGAATTATCACTATATCCCTTATCATTTTGGAGTAAATCATGCAGAAAGTGTATATACCGAAGGAAAGAAAAGATGGGAGAAGGTGCGCCGTGGATCCATTCAGCTTTCTTCAGCCAGGGAAGGCCGCAATCTTTAAAGATCGGTTTGTTACAAAAGTAAATGAAACCATCATTCCTTATAAGGAGGGGATGACAGGGGATACAGGTCTGATCGGGATGCCGTATTCTAAGTCTTCCATTTCGTTGTCACAAGCGTCCGACGCTCCTCAAGCAATCCGGTCCTGCATGAGTCTATACTCTACTTTTTCAGGGGAACGAAACAGGGATTACCGCAATCACAAAATACTCGATTTTGGAGATGTTTTGACTCACCCTACCAATCTGCCGGAAAGCTTAAAAAGAATCTATGTAAGCGTTAAGGAAATGATCAACAAGAAGTCATGCTCCCGGTACATTTTGCTGGGCGGCGATCATGGGGTAAGCTATCCGGCCATCCGGGCTTTTAAGGAATTCTTCGGTACAATAGGCATCATCCAATTTGATGCCCACCATGATGTACGGAACCTTGAGGATGGAGGGAGGACGAATGGTACGCCATTCAGAAGTCTGATAGAAGAAGGAGTCATTGAAGGGGAGAATTTGGTTCAAATCGGCATCCGGGATTTTTCCAATGCAGCGGTTTATAACGAGTATATAAAGGATAACAATGTCTCTGTCTATACGATGGGGGATATCGATCGGACCGGGATTCTCCCTATCGTTGAAAAAGAGGCAGACAGGCTAGCGGAAAAAGTGGACGTTATCTACCTTTCTCTCGATATGGATGCCGTGGATCAGGCGTTTGCTCCCGGCTGTCCGGCCATTGGCCCGGGGGGATTAACGAGCAGGGAGCTTCTTTCAGCCGTTTCTGCCGCCGCAAAGCATGAGAAAGTAAAGGCATTGGATATCGTAGAAATTGATCCTTCTAAAGATTTCAGGGATATGACGAGCCGGCTTGCTGTTCATGCAATGATGAGATTTATGTATTCATAACGCAGCAGGAGTTTGCCGGGACCCCAAAACACAAAAGGCTCAGATTGCTTAAGCAGCCTATCTGAGCCTTTGTCCTTTCATCATTCATTTATATGCTTGCTGCGCATTCCGTAGTAAACTGGAAGACCCAGAGCCGTTAACGCTAATCCGCATAATGCGAGCACGGGCTGCGTTAAAAGGGTATTGATAACGATGAACAGTCCTCCAAGGATGGCAATAACCGGCAGCAAGGGATAGAGCGGCACTTTGTAAGGACGCACAAGTTTTGGCTCCCGCTTGCGCAGGATCACGACCGCCGCAAATGTCATCGTATAGAATATCCAAATCACAAAAATGAGCATGTCTGTCAGCGTGTTGAATCCGCCAATAAACATCATGATAATGGCGATAACAAGAATAAAAATTCCAGAATTATAAGGAACCCTGCTTTTGTCAGAAAGCTTAGCAAACCATTTGCTGAACGGCAGCTTATTTTCCATAGCCATCGCATATGGGACACGCATTCCTGTCATCACATATCCGTTGATGGAACCAAAAACGGATATAAGGATGCCGATGCTGACGAGTTTTCCGCCCATAGAACCGAATATGAGCTGTGCCGCGTCTGAAGCAGGTGTATCCGTACCAGCAAGGGAAGATGCAGACATCACCATTAAAAAGGCAACATTGATCAGCAAATAAATAGCCATAACCGCGGATAAGCCCAAAATGATGGCTTTCGGTAAATCCTTCTTCGGATTCCGCATTTCCCCTGCGATATTTCCAACGAGAATCCACCCATCATAAGCAAACATCGTAGCAAGCAAACCCGCTCCAAGTGCCGTTAAAAAAGAGGATTGCTCCGGTCCGGGTTCAACAGGAAACAATTGGAAGGGCGCGCTTCCTTCATGCAGCAGACCAAAAATAATGATGAGCGCTAAAGGAATTAATTTGCAAATCGTGGCCACGGTTTGAATTCCTCCGGCAGCCTTTGCTCCAAGAAAATTCAGCAGGGTTAAAAAGATGGCGGTTGCGGCTGCAATCCCAACAATCAGCATTTTATGATCATTTGCAGCCAGGCCAAACAAACTGACGGTTTGAGTTCCAAAGATGATAGCCAATGCCGCAATATTTGCGGGAAAATAAATGACCGTTTGAGCCCACCCAAGCAAAAAGGCTGTTAAGTTGCCGTATGTACGCTTTAAATAGGCCATCATCCCGCCAGTTTCCGGAATGGCTGCAGAAAGTTCCGCTGCTGTCAGTCCGGCACAAATGGTCAGTACGCCGCCAATAAACCAGGCAAGTAATCCTAAGCTTGCCGAGCCGGTTGAACTATAAACCGCTGTCGGCTTAAAAAACACGCCGGCTCCAATCACAGTTCCTATCACTGTCGTTAAAGCGGCAAGAAAACCAATTTCCTTCTTTAACTGATGCTGCAATGTAACCACTCCTATTTTCGTCTCTAATGGATTATTTTGTGAAAATAATCACAAAAACATTCAAAAAAAATAAAAATTTTTATTATTTCAACATTCCTAATGGGGATAAGCAATGCGTGTCAAATTTTAGCACAACTAAGAAGATGAAACAATGAAAATTTAAACAGGAAAAAAATATGAAAAAAAAGCGCTCTGTTTATAATGATTTTTTGGTATAATTCACCAGAATAAACTCAAAGCAGGAGGAACATCATGATCTTTAAAAAACAAAGACAAAAGTTGGAACAGCCCGAATCGATCAGAGAAGAGAAAGAACTTATAACAATCAATCCAAACATTGAAACAATGAAACAAATACAAATGATAGACCTGAAAGACGAAGATTTGCAAGTCATTAGAAGCTTGCGTCAAGCTGCAGAAACGAATATATCTGAAATCGTTGACAGATTCTATAAAACTTTAGGGCATCAAAAGTCATTGCTCACTATTATCGAGGATCACAGCTCAATAGAACGATTAAAAAAAACACTCAAACAGCATATTATCGAAATATTTGAAGGAGAGATCACGGACACTTATATCGAAAAAAGAGTGCGCATCGCTCATGTACATGTCAAAATCGGATTAGAATCAAAATGGTATATGTGTGCGTTTCAGGATCTATTTTTATCTATCATCAGCTTAATTGAGCAGACGGATCTGGAGAATGATGATAAGCTGAAAGCCGTAAAGGCTGTATCAAAGATTCTAAATCTTGAGCAGCAATTAGTGCTGGAGGCTTATGATGCTGAAACGGCAAGATTGAAACAGCAAGCAGAAGAAGAAAAAAAGCTGATTAGAGAAAATGTTTCCAGCGCCTCTCAAAATCTGGCGGCTATTTCAGAAGAAACCAATGCAGCCTTCCAGCAGCTGGAATCTCAGGCGAAAGCTATCGTATCCCTTGCAAACAGCGCTGCTGACCTATCTGCGCTGACGGAGGAAAGGGCGGCCTTTGGAAAAGAGCAGCTAAACAAGCAGAATTCAAATATGGTAAACATACAAAGTTCAGTTGAAGACATATCGCAGGATACAGCAGTGCTTTTGGACATCTCGAAAAGAATGCAGGAAATCGTTGCAATCGTTACAGGCATTGCAGATCAGACTAATTTGCTTTCACTGAATGCAGCGATAGAAGCTGCGAGAGCCGGGGAGCAGGGGAAGGGGTTTGCGGTTGTGGCAGGAGAAGTCCGCAAGCTTTCTGAGCAGACCAAAAAATCAGTCGAGAATGTTTCTGCTTTAATTATGAATACTAATTCACAAACTGAAAAGCTTACCCAATCACTTGGGAAAATAACGGCAGCGGTTCAAACAGGCAATACCAGCATGAAAGAAACGAAAAATCACTTTGAACAGATTTTAACTGCGATGGCGGAAACTAAGCTGCAAAATGATAAGATTGAAATTGAATTAACCAGCTTCAATGAAGTGGTTCTGGATCTGGGGAAAGCATTTCATGAGGTTGCTTTCTCAGCGGACAGGCTTACCAGTATTACTCAGGAAATGGACTAAGCTGCAGGAAAGAAAGTGAACCCTTCTTCGTTTTATTCTCATGATTTGATCTGTAAAAAGAGGTGTCTGCAACGAAGCAGACACCTCTTTTCATTATCTCTGACCTTGCCTAGCTTTCACGCACAAATACAGCAAGGCCGAAAACACCGAGTCTTTCACTTGTAATCTGCTCAAAGCCATTTGATCGCAGACATTCTGCCGCATCCCGATAGCGCATACCATTTTGAAGCAAACGCTGGCAAGGCTTAGCGCTTCCAATTACAGAAGCTTCAACAATGGTCCGCGGTGCACGGCGGTCCAATGGATTTCGCTGCCATAGAATCGTTACAGAGTCAGGAGGCTTTGGTATTGATACACTTTGATTGCCTATCATTATCACCTCTTTTCATTCCATCTATTTTAGTAAATGAAAGAACAGGGAGGTTGCTTGTACAGGAGCTTATTTTTTAAAAAAATGGCGATGTAACCGCCGCAATTAATGGATTCACACTTGTTCATGAAGCGGAATGCGGGAGAACCCTCTTAAGAAGCTGGATTGGTACACCAGCAGCGGGTATGAACCCCAAGCTAAACAAAGGTAAAGATAAAAAAGACTGCGGGCAATGGAACACCCCGCATCATTCGTGAATCGCTGTGGCGGTATTGCTCTTTCTCCATGAACTAAAAAGATAGTCCTTTTTTTGAAAGAAGTGGAGACCAGTCACCCCATATAGCCGTTATTAGACGGTTCATTCCATAATGCCGGCATGAAGAATGGTTACCTTTACATTAACGTCAATTGGCATTTTGTCATATTGCTGATCCCATTCCTTTTTTGAAAAAGACCGGTTTTGCATCGCTTTCCGTTTCAGCCCAATTGGATCAACTTGGTTTTCCTTAAACGATTGAATCAGCTGCTTTATTTTGGTTCTGACTTTTTTATCTGTCGCTAATTCAATTCTGCGCATAACATCCTTGTTTGTCATTCTAAGCCCGCCGCCCTCTGAAATTCTTCCTTTTACCTCCAGATTGAGTTCGGCATAATAATGAGCCCCTTTTTTCTTTATTTTTAGATCAGGTTTTGAAAAAAGGTTTTCGATTGAAAGATTCTTTCCTTTATAGCTGACTTCAAAAATTCCCTTCTCGATTTTGTCGCTTGTCATTTTTAAATAATAGGCATCTTCAGCACTGATTTTCTGTACCAGCTTGTCCGCTTTAAAAATACCAATACCCGTAATAATGAGCTTGCTGTCAAATTGACGGACAATCGGCATAAAAGCATCCAGTCCTTTTCCGTAATAACGGTATAAAAAACCATGCAGATTGGTTTTTGGAAGGGATTGCTCCATACTTTGCTGAATCAGATCAAAAATATAATTAGATGTGGGGATGGTGGTGCTGTAGTTTGCTTTGATGATTTCCTGCGCACTTTTTTCAGCAAGCGCCAAATAGATATCCCGTCCAATTTCAGGATCCCGCTGTAAGTTATCAAGAAGCGCGGCAATTCCATGCTCAGCCAGGGTCTCGCTAAATAAAACCACTCCCACACGCCCGATCACGATCGGTTTTGTTGTTTCATTTTGAAGCTTCTGCCGGATTTGTTTGCTTGTGTGGCCTGAAGCTGAAAAGGATTCATCTGAGGGAAGGGATTGCTGGCCATGTGGAATAGAAGTGGAACCTCCCGTACCAAGGATGACATCGTCATCAACATAATCATATCCAATCGTTTTAATGAGCTGCAGTTCTTCTAAAATTTGCTGTTGTGGAATGCACCCGCTCAAAGCCAGAGCAGATGAAAACAAGATAAGGACTGTCTTTTTCATTGAGCTCTTCCTTTTTTTATAAATAGATGACATAGATACAAAAAGGGAATATACACATAGGCGATATAAAATCCTGCTGTATTGGCATAGAAATTTAGCTGATCAATCTGTGGACGCTCGGTAATCATAATAGACAGCGCTAAGATGACGATGGCCACTCCTCTCAGCGAGATCCGCTGCGTCATGAATGTGAACCGGTTTAATGCTCTGCTTGCTGCCCAAAGACCGAGTGCGATATTTGAGATAACAACAAACAGCCAGGCCGCGATGCCTATATACTCAAAACGTTCGATGATAACCAGGTCAACAATTTTCCAAAGCGTTAAAGTAGACCAGATCGTGGTCCGAAGCTGATCCTGATCAAAATACACAAAGGAAGTAAATATGGTAAGCAAATAAACGCCTATTGTTACCAGGATACTATAGTAAGCCCATTTTTCCGATTTGGGGCCGTTTTTAATAAAAGGATAGAAAATCAAAATCATTTCATAGCCTAAATAATTGAGCGTCATCGTTTGTGAGGCTTCCAGAATATCCGGAATGGAATGCGAAAAAATTGGAAGAAGGTTCCCGATATGGGCTTCTTTCAGCGGGAAATACTTGACGAATAGGAGCGGAATGGAGTAAATCACACTTAAAAAGCAAATTCCGGTTACGACCCTGAATCCGTTCGTAACAAACGAATAGGCCAAAAGCAAGATTAAGACGACAAAAATCCAATGGTACGTTTCTGGAAACATCCAAACTTGAATAACCTCTACATATGTCCTCAAATTCAGAAGGACTAAAAGTGAGGCATAACCGACAAAAAGAGTATTCAGAAGATTCCCTGCGTATTTGCCAAAAATCCGATGGTGAATGGAGATGATATCGTTACCTTCTTTTGTCAATATTCGATAGCACAGCCACATGACCCCCATGATCGATAGCCCCGAAAGGATAACCGATATCCACGCATCATGTCCTGCTGACTTGGCCACATACCGCTCGAAGCCCAGGACTGCGACGCCTATTTGCTGAGAGTGAATGAGATAGAAAACAAAAAAAGGGGAGACTTGTTTGTTTTCAGGCAGAGATAGGGTGTTCACCAAAAGCTCCCTCCTTTATGTTTCTTCTATATCAGGCTTTCTTCGCTTTGGCGGCGGCTCAAACCTGAATGGATTTGGTGACCGCATTTGCTGCGGCTTCTTTCCCTGCATCCGAAACGGCAGCCTGAAAAGGGAATCCTTTAAATCGCGCCATCTGGCGGGATAAACAGGGGCAATATAGGGCCTGCCAAAAGAGGAAAGACTGAGAATGTGGCTGATAAAAAATCCAAAGCATACGAAAACCCCGAAAATTCCCCACAGCTGTCCGCAAACAATAAACGGGAAACGAATAAGGCGGATCGTATTTCCCATTTGATAGATCGGAGTGGTAAAGGAAGCTAATGCGGCCAGTGCTACAATAATAAGCAGGACATTACTCGTCAGCCCCGCTTCGACTGCTGCCGTTCCAATCACGATACCGCCGACGATCCCGATGGTCTGTCCGATTTTTTGCGGAAGCCTGGCTCCTGCTTCACGCAAAAGCTCAATGGTCAGTTCTAAAATAATGGCCTCTATAATCGGAGGAAAAGGAATTCCGCTTCTTGAAGCAATGAGCGGATCAAGCAGATTGGATGGAATCATTTCGTAGTGATAGGTTAAAACCGCGACATACAAGGAAGTGGAAACAACTGAAAAAAACACGGCAAAAAGCCGGATGAGCCGAAATACGGAAGCTACTGGCCATGGAAGAAAATAATCTTCAAAAGCAGAAAAAAATTCGATTAAGGTGGTAGGGCTTAACAGGGCATGAGGCGAGCCATCAACGAATACGGCGATTTTCCCCTCTGCCACCTCGCTTGATACCCGGTCTGGTCTTTCAGTATCCATCATTTGCGGAAATGGTGACGTGCTGTTGTTGGATATAAGCTGTAAAATAAACGAGCTATCTGCTATTTGATCAAATTGTATATTCTTTATATGGGTAAGGATGGTTTCTGCATTGGCGGGATTTGCAGCATCCTCCAAATAAACAACCGCAACACGTGTTTTAGAAATTGTGCCGACCTTTGTTTCCTGAATGATTAGCTTCCTTGTGGGCATTCTTTTGCGAATCAAATTCAGGTTCGAGTCAATCGCTTCCACAAAAGCTTCTTTAGGTCCGACCACACTGTATTCTACTTCGGGCTGGCCAATCGGTCTTTTTTCAATTAATGGAGCAGCTGTCAAAAGCGCTTCGGATGACTCTTTTCCTGGAAGAATCAACACGTGACCTCGTACAAGGAATTCTTCAGCTTCATCAGGATTATCCGTAATTTTTGAATCATCAATCGGAAGGTTTGACTTCAGCTTATACAAAGAATGGTTATGATTAGAATTCTGAACGATTGGCAAAATGAGTTGATGCAGGGTTTTTTTATTCGTAATGGATTGATAGTAGTGGATGCTGAATGAAGTGCCGTTAATCTCCTCTGAAACGAAATCAGAGGACTTTCTGCAGCTATCCAGCAAATCGGCAATCGTTCGAATTTGATGATTTGCATGAGCGGAATTTTGCTGTGATTGGGTTTCCATATAATCTCCTTCTAAAGGCTGCTGCTCCGTTTAGCTTGCAGAAAAAGAAGGGGAATTATGCAAAACATGACAATTTTATGGGTTTCCTCTTTATTTGACATAATACCCAAGCAGGTATAATATATGCTTACTTCATTTCCTTCAAATGAGGAGAAACAAGGAGGAGAAATTAATGGAATATGATAAAAATACATTAAACCGTCTGAAAAGAATTGAGGGACAGCTCAAAGGGGTCATTGGCATGATGGAACAGGGGAAAGACTGCCGGGAAATCGTCACTCAGCTGTCAGCTGCGAGGAACGCAATTGACCGGACAATGGGAGTAATCGTCAGTCAAAATCTGGAGGAATGCGTCAGGGAAAACATCGCGAAAGGTGAATCAACGGACCATTTAGTGAAACAGGCTGTAGAATTATTAGTTAAAAGCAGGTAAAGACTTTGAGGTTGACAAAACAAAAGCAATTTTGTATTGTTATACCCACAGGGGTACCTTACCTGTTTATTTTTTTGCAAAAAATATACCCCTACAGGTATATTTTTTATTAATCAATATCTTTTTTTTGAGTTTTTATATACCTATAGGGGTAATTAAAAAAGGAGGCAATAATATGTCTGAACGAAAAAAAACAACCATTATCCTTTTCAGCGGTGATTACGATAAGGCAATGGCTGCTTACATTATTGCAAATGGAGCAGCCGTCTATGATCATGAGGTTACCATCTTTCATACATTCTGGGGGCTGAATGCATTAAGGAAAGATGAACCTTACCACGGCAAGAAAGGCGTTTTTGAAAAGATGTTTGCTAAAATGATGCCCCGCGGTGCTGACAAGATGGGGATTTCAAAGATGAACTTTGCAGGCATTGGACCTAAAATGATCAAGCATGTCATAAAGAAGCATCATGCCATGACCCTTCCTCAGCTGATTGACATGGCACAGGAACAGAATATTAAACTGATTGCATGCACCATGACGATGGATTTGCTCGGACTTCAGCAGGGAGAACTGCTTGAAAATATTGAGTATGCCGGTGTCGCTGCCTACCTTGGGGATGCAGAAAATGGACATGTAAATCTTTTTATTTAAATAGAGGAGGTATGAAAATGAATTCGATTAAATCAGATGTGGTATTGGATGCAAAAGGGCTTGCGTGCCCAATGCCGATTGTTAAAACGAAAAAGGCGATGGCTAGTCTTTTGTCAGGACAAGTACTGGAAGTACAGGCAACAGATAAAGGGTCCAAAGCAGATTTGAAGGCATGGGCAGAGAGCGCAGGCCATCAATATATCGGTACGGTAGCAAACAGAGATGTATTAAAGCATTTTCTCAGGAAGTCCGCTGATGAGGAAGCGAAAAATCGATTCTCCAGAACGATCCATAACGAGGAACTTCTGCTTAAACTCAATCCAAATTCCGATGCGGTCGTTTTGGATGTCAGGGAGGAAGCAGAATTTGCATTCAGCCACATACCCAATGCGGTATCTATACCCCTGGGGGAATTAAAAGAACGGGTAAGTGAACTTGACCATAAAGCAGCCATTTATGTTGTTTGCCGAACCGGCAGCAGGAGTGATCTGGCCGCGCAGCAGCTCGAATCAGCAGGTTTTCAAAACGTATATAATGTCGTCCCGGGCATGAGCAAGTGGACTGGGGAGACAACAGGGCTATAAAAAAATTTTTGTTCACAAATACGGTAGGGGGTATTATATATATGTCATACATTCCACTAACAGCTAAAGAAGTTGCGAAAAAAGTAATCCGAAAAGATTCGCTTTTTATCTTAGACGTTCGAAATCAAAACGATTTTAGTGATTGGAAAATCGAAGGTGAAAACTTCGAGTACCTAAATGTGCCTTACTTTGATCTATTAGATGGCATTGAAGGAATTCTGGAAAAACTGCCAAAAGATAAGGATGTGCTTGTCGTTTGTGCAAAAGAAGGATCCTCTGTCATGGTAGCAGATATGCTTGCTGATGCGGGAAGAGATGTGTTTTATCTGGAAGGAGGCATGAAGGCATGGAGCGAGCACTTGGAACCGGTAAAAGCTGGTGACTTGCTGGGGGTAGGAGAAATTTATCAATTTGTACGCCTCGGCAAAGGGTGCCTCTCCTATATGATTCTGTCAAACGGTGAGGCGGCTGTTATTGACGCAACGAGGATGACAGATGTTTTCACAGAGTTTGCGAGGCAGGCAGGTGCCGAAATCAAGCATGTATTTGATACTCATCTTCATGCAGATCACATATCCGGCGGCAGGAAAATTGCTGAAAAAACGAATGCGGCATACTGGCTCCCTCCCAAGGATGCAGAGAAAGCTGCGTTTTCGTATCACCCACTTAAGGATGGTATGAAAATCAAAATTGGCAGCACGGAGATGAGTATTGAGGCCATGTACACACCTGGCCATACCATTGGTTCCACATCCTTTATTATTGACGGCATGTATCTATTATCGGGTGATATCCTCTTTATCGATTCAATCGGCAGACCGGACTTGGCAGGTCTTGCAGAGGATTGGGTCAGCGACTTAAGAGAGTCTTTGTATACCCGGTATGGAAAGCTTTCTGAAGACCTGCTAGTCCTGCCAGCCCACTTTATGCAGATCAGTGAATTAAACAAAGATGGATCTGTTGGAAAAAAGCTAGGAACATTAAAGGAAAAAAATCATGGTTTGAATATCCGTGATGAGAAGGAGTTCAGAGAACTTGTTACAGAAAACCTTCCTCCTCAGCCGAACGCCTATCAGGAAATACGCGAAATGAACATGGGTAGAATCAGCCCGGATGAAGAAACGCAGCGGGACATGGAAATGGGACCGAACCGCTGTGCCGTTAGATAATGGATAGAAAAAAAGGAGAGATAATTTCATGAATTCACATAAAGTGCTTGATGCAAAAGGGCTCGCTTGTCCAATGCCGATCGTGAAAACAAAAAAAGCGATGAATGATTTAGAGAAGGGTCAGATTTTAGAGGTTCACGCTACCGATAAAGGGGCAAAAGCGGATCTCGCTGCCTGGACTGCATCAGGCGGACATGAATTATTGGAAACAGCCGCTGAAGGAGAAGTTCTAAAGTTTTGGATTCAAAAAGGATAAAGAAGAGAGGGACCTGAAAGGGTTCCTCATTTCTTAGGGAGGAACCAAACATGGAATTTATCCTTGTTATTTTTCTAATTGGAATGGCGGGAGCCTTTATTTCTGGAATGCTCGGAATTGGGGGATCTATTATTAATTATCCAATGCTTCTCCTCATCCCTCCACTTATTGGAGTTCACGGCTTCACGGCACATGAGGTATCGGGAGTCAGTGCCATACAGGTGATGGCTGCATCCATTGCAGCGGTATGGTCCTATAAAAAAGGCAGCTATTTGCATAAGCCGCTAATTGCTTATATGGGAAGCGGCATCCTTGCCGGAAGCTTATTGGGGAGCTTTTTATCTATTTACATGTCAGAAAACGGAGTCAATATGATTTACGGCGTCCTAGCTTTAATTGCAGCCTTAATGATGTTTATTTCCAAAAAAGAGGGGAATGATTTGAAAGTAGATGAAGTGGATTTTCATAAGGGGATCGCTGTTGGTTTATCGATACTTACAGGGATTGGCAGCGGGATTGTGGGTGCTGGCGGAGCCTTTCTTCTTGTGCCGATTATGCTGTCTGTGCTGAAAATACCGATTCGGGTTACGATTGCTTCCTCTTTGGCCGTAACGTTTATTTCTTCCGACGGAACCACTGCAGGCAAAATGGTCACTGGACAAATTGATTACTTTCCGGCTTCCATACTTGTGATTGCAAGTTTGCTTGCCGCACCGCTTGGAGTAAAAGCAGGCCAAAAGATTTCGGCTAAATATCTTCAAGCAGCCCTGGCCATCCTTATAACCGCTGCGGCTATTAAGATATGGTCCGGACTTTTTTAAAATATAGAAAGAGAGCCATACTATTGGAAAAGGGAGCTGAATGAATGAAAACGACCATAACATGGGACGGGAACCTTGCGTTTGGCGGTCTATCGCCATCCGGACATGAAATTAAGATGGATGCAGGACAGGAAACAGGCGGAGTAAACAGCGGGCCGAGGCCAACAGAGCTGCTGCTCCACGCAGTAGCCGGCTGTACAGGAATTGATATCGTCCTGATTTTGAAAAAAATGCGTCTGGAGCCTGTTAATTTTCAAATGGACGTTGAAGGTACACGAGCTGATGAGCATCCGAAAAGATTTACGGACCTTCACATCCATTACGCCTTTGAAGGAGAGCTTCCGGAAGAAAAAGTGGCTCATGCCATTCAGTTATCTAAAGATAAATATTGTTCCGTTTCCCATTCCCTTAATGCAAATCTTTCTGTTAGCTACTCCATTAATGGAAAACGAGGAAGCAAAGAATTATAAGAACATTTGTTCTTGTGACGAAAAAAGGGCATTTAAATAAAAAAACAGTCTCTCACTGGACCGGAGAGACTGTTTTTTCGTTATTTTTTAAAAATGCCAAACGGTTTTCCGACCGGCAGAAACTCTCGTCCAAAATGAGGGTTTAATACTGCAGCAGCGGATCCGTAAAAGGACACAAGTGCGATCAGCATTTCGGAAACTGCAGCAAGCATATGTGTCGCTTCATGCATGACTCCAAAAGTGCTTAAAGATAACCCAATAAATAAGAAATCAATAAGAACGAAAATAGTAAATAGCACTTTGTGGGTTTCCATAGCCCCGACCGTCATGAATAAACTAAAAATCAAATACCCGATAAAAGCCATTCCAAGCTGCTTTGAATCAACCCCGGCAGCCAGTTCTTCCCCGAAAACACCAAGCTGCATAAGCCATGAACCAGCAACACCGAGCCAAAACAGGCCAAATGCTCCGAATGCCGTTGAACCGAAAGTGTTGTTGTGCTTTGCATCCTGAACGCAGGCAAACAACTGAGCAAATCCTCCAAGGAATATTGCCCAAGGGATAATAAAGGAAAGTCCTTCCGTTAACCCGAGTTTTTGTGATGAAGCGACTAGTGTTACCATAGCGAGTCCAAAAAGACCAATTGCCGAAGGATCGGCCGTTGAAATTTTTACTTGCTGCACATTCTGATTGTTCAAGATGAACCTCCTAAAAATTAATACATACTTGAACAAAATACAGGATTCAAAGAGGGGTGTCAATTTAATTTTGAAAGAACGGAAATAGTAATCGTTTACATCTTGCTCTTGCTTACAATTATAGAGATTCTTCCTCATTTGCCATCCAAAAAAACAATTGGGTTTAATCCGATGATAAAAAAGAACCAATTAGAACCCTGGATTTACTATTTTTAGAATTTTTAGATATTTTACTCTTTTACATCTTAAACACTAAATTTTTTCTCCCCTCTTTTTTTCAGGCTTCTAGAGCTCCTCGACAATTAAATAGTGGAATCGGACCAAAATTTGGCATGATTTTTGCATGTTTTAAGATTGAAAGTGAAAGGAGCAAGTAAAATTTTAATGATGGGGAGCTGGAGAAATGAACAAATTTGTGAAGTCGTGTTTAGCGGGATGCTTACTAGCTTTATCTGTGCAAGGGATATCTGCGCAGGCCGCAGCGGGTGACTATTCGTATTACAGCTATGGAAACACCGGCAACGTATCCGCTGTCACTTCGTATGGAATTAACCTGATGGGCGGCGGTACAGATGTTGATGAAGCCATGCTATGGATGGCCAGGAAAGCCAATCGTGGAGACTTTGTGGTGATCCGGACTTCTGGAACAGACGGCTATAACCAGTATTTATACGATTTGGCCCAAACCAATAACGCCAAGCTGGATTCGGTTGAAACGATCCTTCTGAATAACCGCTATGCTTCTTCCGATTCATTTGTTTTAGATAAAGTCAGCAAAGCGGAAGCGGTATTTTTCGCAGGAGGAGATCAGTTCAATTATACGGATTTCATCAAGAACACTCCGCTGGAAGACGTGATCAATCAGCTTATCCAAAAAAATGTTCCGATAGGCGGAACAAGTGCAGGACTTGCTATCCAAGGTGAGTTTATCTATGACGCTAAGAACGGTTCGGTCTATTCAGATGAAGCACTGAACAATCCGAATAACCGCTACATGACGTTCACACGTGATTTCCTGGCGAATCGTTATTTAACAAGCACCATAACTGATTCACACTTTGAACAGAGAGACCGTATGGGAAGATTTATTGGATTTTTATCAAGAAATGTATCAGACGGATGGACGAGTCAGGCAAAAGGCATTGCGGTTAATGAACAAACGGCTTTGCTAGTAGAAAGTGACGGTACAGCAAAGGTTGTGGCACAGCCAGGCGGAACGAAGCAATCTGTTTATGCAGCGAGAACGTCCTCTGCTCCTTCAAGCGGCTATGGAAATGCTTTAACCATCAGGGACGTGAACGTCATCAAACTGCGGCCGGGCAATACGTTTAATTTGCAGACATGGTCAAGTTCCAATGGATATTCTTATAAGCTGTCTTCTCAAAACGGAGTCTTAACATCTTCGAGCGGTTCACTATACGGAAACTAAAGAATAAGGGGGACGTGTCATGAAAAAAAGGTTCAGCCTGTTTGCTGCCGCCTGTTTATTCGCATCAACAATGAGTTTTCCGGCAGCGAATGCAAGTCAAATCGTGAGCAATTCGATTAAAGGAAGTCTTGTTATTACCGGCGGGTCTCTAGGGAGCAGCAATGCAGCCGTCTATCAATCATTTATTAAACTGGCAGGCGGAGAAAACCAGGCAAAAATCGGGATTGTTCCAGCAGCAAGCGGGAAGCTGAAATCTTCGAAAGACTTCAAAGCGGACCTAGAGAAATATGGGGTAAAGTCAGAAAACATTGAGGTTCTTCCCCTGTCCAATCACGATTTCAGCGATACGGATTTTGATGAACTCAAATGGAAGAACAATGTGAATAACAAAGAACTGGCAGATCAAATCAAAAACTTTACAGCGATTTGGTTTGTTGGCGGCGATCAGCTTCGCATTACCGAGACATTAACAGATAAGAAGGGGAAAAATTCAAGCGTACTTGATGCGATTTGGACGATGTATAAAAAAGGCGGTGTCATAGGAGGAACAAGCGCCGGGGCGGCCATTATGAGTGATGTCATGATTACGGGCGGTGATAGCCTCGGAGGATTGAAGGGAGAATTTACAGAGAAAGATGAGCCCCTTCAAAATAAAGAATATGAAAAAGTTTACATTGAAAGAGGACTCGGATTTTTTCCATATGGAATCGTCGATCAGCACTTTGATGAAAGAGCAAGACTTGGCCGGCTTGCGGCTGCCGCTGTTAAATACGAAAAACGGAAGGACCTGTATAACTCGTATGGAATTGATGAAGATACTGCCCTGATTGTTCATAACCGGGAGAAAAAAGCAGAGATTGTGGGACGAGGCGGCGTAACCGTCATTGACACAAGCAAAGCAAAGCCTGCAAGCAAAAAAGTTCATCCGGTTAAAAATGTTTCCGTCAGCTTTCTATCACCAGGAGACCAAATTAATCTTCAAACGAAGGAAATGACCATCAATCCGGATAAAGACGCGACGAAAGGCTATGAATACTATGAGTTCAAACCTTTGGATGCCACAGGATTATTGACGCCATATGGAAGATTAAAGCCGTATCTGGCCTATTCTCTAACGGATAATTCATCCACTCAATCTGTAAAAAGCTATTTGTATGACAGCAAAGGGAAAGGCTACGCCTTAACTTTCAGTAAAACAGCATCAACAAATGGATACTGGGGCTACCAGGACGGTCAGAAAGATGATTATTCCATCACCAATGTAAAGCTTGATGCCGTTCCGGTTTCGGTCAAGTTTAAGAAAGATAAAACGGCCTTTAAAAACTATAAACCATCAAATTTCAAGGTTCCAGACAAAGTAAACCGCGGAGATATTTCAGGTAATCTCGTTATAGCTGGAGGTGCACTCGGTTCAAGCAATGAAGCCGTTTATAAGAAGTTCTTAGATCTTGCCGGAGGAAATTCAAAAGCGAAAATCGGGATTATTCCTGCTGCGAGCGGAAGCTTAAGTTCTTCGAATGCCTTTAAAAAGGATTTAATCAAATACGGGGTCAAAGAAGATCAAATGAAGATCCTTCCTATTTCCTCCCACGATTTTAAAGGAACAGCAGAAGATGAATCCAAGTGGGAGGAAAACAGGAACAGTGATGAAACAGCCGCAGCTATAAAAGAACTCAATGCCATTTGGTTTGTCGGAGGTGATCAAACGTCCATCACAGAAGCGTTATTCAATCCGGATCAGACGGAATCCAAAGCCTTATCTGCTATATGGGACATATATAAAAAGGGAGCTGTTTTAGGCGGAACGAGTGCCGGGGCAGCGATCATGAGCGACGTCATGCTTGCAGGCGGAGGCAGCCTGGATACCCTATCAAAAGGATTTACTGATACGTACAACGGAATGGAACAGCAGGAGGGAGGTCCCGCATATTTGGAGAGAGGCCTCGGCTTTTTCCAAAATGGGATCATTGATCAGCACTTTGACAATAAATCGAGACTTGGCAGACTGATTGCAACAGCGTATGACAAAGGGGACCGAAGCCAGCTTTCCTATGGAATTGATGAAGATACGGCTATGGTGGTCAATAATAAAGAACAAAAAGTGGAAGTTGTTGGACGGGCTGGATTAACAGTCGTTGATTTATCGAAAGCAGAGAAGAAAAAAGGCCATTTTAAGAACATTGCCATCTCGGCGCTTGCAGAGGGGGATTCGGTGGATTTGAAACAAAAGACATTTGCCATCAGCCCGCATAAAGACTCAACCAAAGGCTATGAATACGGGGATTTCAAAGCCGCTCCCCATTCAGGAGTCCTTACTCCGCACGGCACTTTAAAGAACTATCTGTCCTACAATCTGGTGGATAACAGCGGGGAGAATATAGTAAAAAGCTATGCATTCCATCAAGGAAAAGGAGTCGAACTGGTCTTCCGTAAAACAGAAACTACGGACGGGTTCTGGGGATACAAAGATGGAGGAAAGGACGATTATTCGGTAACCAATGTAGTACTGGATATACATCCTGTTTCTGTTCGATTGAAGTAACGATTATGAGAATCAATCCTTAGCGGGATTGATTTTTTTTGCGAGCCAAGCATTGTATAGGCTAAATCCATATTGGCCGGTATTAAGAGACCTTTGAGTGAGTAAGACGGCTAATTTCAGAGCTATAATGAGGAGAATCCACCTTCCGCCCTTGGAGCCACGTTTGTTTCAGCATCAGTGTATTTCTTTTGGGAATTGGTACTCAAAGCTTAAAGATACGGACTTCTGCTATAATTCAGGAAAAGATTAAACTATTAGGTAATAGGAGCGAAAAGGGGGTATGGGAGATGAAGATTCATAGAATGGATCATGTAGGAGTAATCGTCAATGATCTATCAGCTGCCAAGGAATTCTTTCTCGATTTAGGTCTTGAAGTGCAAGGGGAATGGAAATCGGATGGAGAGTGGATGGGGTTACATGACGTTAAAGCAGGATGTATAGGGCTGGGGACGCCCGACGGTCAGGCATGGATAGAGCTAATCAAATACAATACACCATCAAATCAGCCGCCTCTTGCAAATACTCAGGGTATCCTGCACATTGCGTTTGCTGTGGAAGATATTGAAGCCGTTGTGGGCAGATTGAAAAAGAAAGGAACGGAATTCATCAAAGAAATTCAAAACTATGAAGATAGATATAAGTTATGCTACTGTCGCGGACCTGAGGGGATTATTGTAGAGCTGGCGGAGCGAATTAAATGAAATGCCGCTTTTAATTGCTTATACACAAATCATACTGGAGGGGAAAACACCGGCTGCTTTTCAAGTACCGGTGTTTTCTCATCTTCTTTTCCGTTGTAAGCGGTTTATAAAAATAGTAAAATTTGAACAGATTTTTTTCAAACTGTACTAAAGCAATGTTAAACTTATTCATAGAATCACCTTTTTGCAGAAAGCTATCGCTCTTATGACGAAAAACCGTACATAAAATGTAAGGAGGAGTTACTTGTGGTATACCAAGCAGCGGAAAACCGCTATGAAAAAATGAAATATAACAGATGCGGCCAATCAGGTCTGCTCCTGCCAGCCATTTCCCTTGGACTGTGGCATAATTTCGGAGGCGTTGATCCATTTGAAAATGGCCGGGCGATGCTGAGAAGAGCATTTGACTTAGGGATTACCCATTTCGACCTTGCCAACAATTATGGTCCCCCGGCTGGATCTGCTGAAGAGATGTTTGGAAGCGTTTTTAAAACAGACTTTGCCCCATACCGGGATGAAATGATCATCTCAACTAAAGCGGGATACTACATGTGGCCTGGCCCTTATGGAGAATGGGGATCTAAGAAATATTTAACAGCAAGCATTGATCAAAGCTTAAAACGGATGGGCCTTGATTATGTCGATATCTTTTACTCCCACCGTCCGGATCCGAACACGCCGCTTGAGGAAACGATGGGTGCCCTTGATTCGATTGTGAAGCAAGGAAAAGCGCTGTATGCAGGCATCTCCAGCTACAGTGCAGAAGAAACAGCCGAAGCAGTAAACATTATGAATAGACTTGGAACCCCCATCTTGATTCATCAGCCGAGTTATTCCATGCTGAACCGCTGGATTGAGGACGGACTTCAGGATGTACTGCATGACAATGGAGTCGGGTCTATTGCATTTTGCCCTTTGGCACAGGGACTGCTGACGAAGAAATATTTAGAAGGCATTCCGGCTGATTCAAGAGCTGCCAAACCGAGCGGGGCGTTAGGGGAAGAAGCAGTAACGGATACCGTGATTGAAAGTGTAAAAGAACTGAATGCACTTGCTGCTGAACGCGGACAAAGCCTTGCGCAGATGGCTTTGGCATGGGTCCTTCGCGGCGGGAAAGTGACTTCTGCTTTAATTGGAGCAAGCAGGGTTAGCCAAATTGAAGAAAATGTGGCCGCACTGGAGAATTTAGATTTTACAGATGAAGAATTAACGAAGATTGATTCGATTTTGTTAAAAAGCGAATGAATTTTGTTCTAAATGGAACAGCAGGCATATTCAAGCCTGCTGTTATTTTGTTTGTATAAAGCAGATGTAATGTGAAGAAAAGATTACCTACTAAAGGAAATTATCTGAAAGTCCAGAAAAAGGATCAGAATAATAGTGAGTGAATTGATAAAGTAATATATTTTACAAACTACCTTGACAATCACAGTAGTGTGGCATATCATGCAAATATGGAGGTGATTGTATGAGCGAAAAGAAAATCACATCCGACTTGCTGCGGGGACATACGGATACGATGATTTTACGGCTTTTGAACGAAGCTGACCGCTACGGCTATGAGATCGTCAAGCTGATTGCAGAGCGATCGGGTGGTGAGTATGAACTAAAAGAGGCTACGATGTATTCAAGCGTCCGGCGCCTTGAGGCGGACGGTGATATCGAGTGGTATTGGGGCAATGAATCTCAGGGGGGACGGCGGAAATATTTTAAAATTACCGAGAAGGGCAAGGCGGCTTATGACCGGAACAAAAGCAACTGGGAGTATGCAAAACGCGTACTTGAAAACTTATTATAGGAGGCTTGAAGGGATGAATGAGAAACTGAACAACTATTTGGACGGTGTTTTCGCGCCGTATGATGGGGTAAAGAGTGTGACTGAATTGAGGGAAGATCTGCTTTCTGATTTGCAGGAGCGGTTCCGCGATCTTAAAGCCGAGGGCAAGGACGATGAGACAGCGTTTCAGATTACCATTGACAGCATCGGCGATATTGAAGAAACGGTTCAGGATGTAGCTAACCTAACCCGGTCGCTAGAAAGGCAGGTTGTAACAAACTTTAGCGCGAGTAACCTGTCAAAGAGTGATTTTGCGGGCGTTACCGCTCATAAAGGGCAATTTAACGGCAGTGCGCTTCATGGTTCAAATTTTTCTGGCGCAGATCTAACCGGCAGCTCGTTTAAAGGCAGCGATGTTCGTGAAGCAAATTTTGATGGCGCAAATCTGACCGACTGCAGCCTCTCCGCCCTGGACCTTAGGGATTCAAGTTTTAAAAGATCAATCCTTGTACGCACAAACATCAGTAAATCTGGACTTAACGGAGTAATATTCAAAGATGTAACCATGACCGATGTGATATTGTCCATGACCGACCTGAGAAAAACAACCTTTGAAAACTGTATCTTTGACGGGGTGGACTTCAAACAATCGGATCTGCGGGGTCTGAGTTTTGACGGGCAAACGTTTATCGGGGTCAATTTTGGCAAGGCGGCGGTAAACGATGTTTCGTTTAAAGGAGCGACACTTAGGAACGTATCTTTTCTTCCGGGTTTTACATTGACTAAGAAATATTACCGTGCCATTAAAACCATCTGCTTTGAAGGCGCTATGATGGATAAGTTGACCTATGCTTCACTCAAAGGGATAGAGGCTGATTTGTCAAAGGTTACAGTCAGATAAGGAGGGGTAAATATGCAAAACAATTCCATCCAAGTAAGAGGACTGAAAAAGTCTTATAGACAGCTTGAAGTTTTGCAAGGCGTAGATTTCGAGGTGGAAAAGGGCAGTATTTTCGCCCTGCTTGGCTCCAATGGTGCAGGTAAAACAACAGTAGTCAAAATCCTCACTACGCTGCTCACACATGACAGCGGAAGCGCCACAGTAAACGGATTTGATGTTGCGCTAAACCCCGAAAATGTTCGGCAGGGGATCAGTCTTACTGGTCAATTTGCCGCCGTTGACGAGATTTTAACAGGACGGGAAAACCTGATCATGATTGCCAAGCTGCGTTACCTCACAAATCCGCGCCAGATTTCGGAAGACTTGCTTAAGCGCTTCAGTCTCTCAGACGCGGCCGACCGCAGGGTCTCAACCTATTCGGGGGGGATGCGCCGCAGGCTTGACATCGCCTTGAGCTTAATTGGAAATCCCGAAATCATTTTCCTCGACGAACCAACGACCGGACTTGATCCTGAGGCGCGCCTCGAAGTGTGGAAGATTGTCAAGGAGCTTGCCGAAGCCGGCACGACGGTATTCCTAACCACGCAGTATTTGGAGGAGGCAGAGCAGATTGCAAACCGAATTGCCATCCTTCACGAGGGAAGGATTATCGCCAGTGGAAATCTCTCAGAGTTAAAAGCACGGTTCCCGGCAGCAAAGGTAGAGTATGTTGAAAAACAGCCGACATTAGAGGAAATCTTTCTCGCAATCACCGGCAAAAAGGAGGAAGTGTAAATGGAGGGGCTAAAGAAACATTTTTTCAGTGATTTAGGTGTGATGCTAGGACGCTCCTTGCGCCATATTTCCCGCAGCGTGGACACCATTATTTCAGTCACCATCATGCCGATTGCGTTATTATTGCTTTTCGTTTATGTGTTTGGCGGTGCCATTCAAACCGGCTCGGACAATTATGTCAATTACCTTCTGCCCGGTATTTTACTGATTGCTATTGCCAGCGGCATATCCTACACGGCTTTCCGCCTGTTTACCGATGTCCAGCGGGGCATATTCGAGCGGTTTCATACGATGCCGATATCACGTTCCACACTCCTATGGGGGCATGTACTAACCTCGCTTGTATCCAACGCTCTTTCGGTTTTCGTTATTATACTTGTTGCATTCATAATGGGATTTCGATCACCAGCGGGAATCCTCTCATGGCTTGCAGTAGCAGGCATCCTTGCGCTGTTTACCCTTGCATTAACATGGGTGGCAGCGATTGCCGGACTGTCCGCAAAATCAGTCGATGGTGCAAGCGCCTTTTCCTACCCAATTATTTTCCTTCCTTTTATCAGCTCAGCGTTTGTGCCGACTGAGTCGATGCCGCCAATCGTTCGCGCATTTGCCGAAAACCAGCCTGTCACCTCAATCGTGGAAGCGATTCGTGCTCTGCTTTCTAATCAGCCGGTGGGCAATGATATATGGGTCGCCCTTGCATGGTGCGCCGGAATTTTGCTGGCAGCCTATTTCTTTGCAATGAGAGTGTACAAAAAACGAGTGTGAAATTGATTTAAGAAGCAACAAGCTATGCAAGCTCAGCTTTTTATAAAATTTAAATATGGATTAAGGAAAACGCCAAGCCGGGAGACATAATTATAGGTTTGGCGTTCATTTTTGTTATAAGATCCTAATGGGAGTGAAGGTTACTCACTAACCCCCATGCCATGAGGAACGTGTCAGTTTTCGCTGCAAAACATAAAAAAAGCCTGTGTTCTTAAGGTCAATCCTAAGAAATCAGGCTTTTTACTGTAATTAAGCTATTTCATATATGCGCGCTTCCTGCAAAAGACATATTTTCATCATAGAGAGCATAGGGAAAACACATTGATAAACAGGAGAAACTATGGTAGATTTAAAGGGATATATCATCAAAATTATTTTAGAGTAAATTATCCCTATAATAATTATATATTATAATTCACTTTCCAGTCAACCCCTATTTTTAGAAAAGGAGTGTTTGGTATGAATATGGATATTCGCCAGGAGCAAGAACGGGTGAACCGTGTAATGGAAACCATAACAGATCAAATGAATCGATTGGAGGGCGAAATTTCGAGGCGCCGGAAGGAAGTAGTGGATATCCGCAAGCACTTTTGGGATGAAATTAAGGTGAATCTTGATACGTTTGACGATTATCTTGAGACCATTATCGGTTTGAGACAAGAGGCTCAAGCTTTATCCGTTAGCCAAAGCACCCACAAGCATGCATCTAAAAGGTTATCTGCGCTGCAGCGTATGAAGGAAATTCCATATTTCGGGCGGATTGATTTTATGGAAGAAGGTACTTCACCTGCGGAACGAATTTATATCGGCATTTCTACACTCACGGATACAAGCGGAGAACATTTCCTTATTTACGATTGGAGAGCACCCATCTCAAGTGTCTACTACGATTGCGCGCCAGGACCTGCCGCGTACGCTACACCTGGAGGTGACATAAAGGGAGTACTTGAGAAAAAGTGGCAATACCTCATTCGCGGCGGCACGATTGAATCGATGTTCGATACAAGTCTGACAATTGGTGACGAAATTTTACAGCAAGTGCTCGGTAAAGGTACTGACAAACAAATGCATAGTATAGTAGCTACCATTCAACAAGAGCAAAACCGGATCATTCGGCATGATCGCGGGAGGATGCTTATCGTACACGGCGCTGCAGGAAGCGGTAAGACATCAGCTGCTCTGCAGAGGATTGCGTACCTGCTTTATAAATATAGAGAAATGCTAAATGCCGATCAAATCATTCTTTTTTCACCAAATTCGATGTTTAATAGCTACGTATCGAATGTATTGCCGGAGCTCGGGGAAGAGAATATGCAGCAGGCTACCTTCCAGGAATACTTGGACTACCGTCTGGAAAGGGAATTTCAAATAGAAAACCCATATGATCAGCTGGAATACGTTCTGACTGCAGCGGATAACCCGTTGTACAAAACGAGGATATCAGGAATCCGGTTCAAGGCTGCTGCTCATTTTTATGAGGCCATTCAATTATACAGGGAGTCGCTCGAGTCATCAGGAATGATTTTTAAAGAGATAATTTTCAGAGGGAAGCCGCTAACTACTGCAAAACAAATCGAAGAAAGGTTTTATACAAGCGACTCCACGCTTCGTTTTCACAACAGGCTTGAGAAATTGAAGGATTGGCTCATGAAGCAAATAGATGAAGCCGAGAATCATGAACAGATGAAGCCATGGGTTCAGGAGGAAATCGAACTGCTTAGCAACGAGGAGTATCATAAGGCGTATACCTATTTAGCCAAAAAGCGGGGCTATACAGGCGAGTCTATTCATGATTATGAGATGGAGCCTAAATTGCTGGCCCGCTTAATTGTCCGTCAGAAGTTAAAGCCTTTGCGAAAACGGATTAAGGCTTTTCGTTTCGTTAACATCAAGGAAATCTATAAACATTTTTTTACCGATCCGAGCAAGATCAACCAATGGATGGATGGGGAGGCACCAGAAGAATGGGCGGATATTTGCCAATTGACAGTGAGAATGCTGAATGAAAATAGACTATTATACGAGGATGCTACTCCATATTTGCTATTGAAAGAGCTCATTCAAGGCTTTCAGACGAACATTTCAATTAAACATGTCATTGTCGATGAGGCGCAGGATTATTCTCCATTTCAGTTTGAGTTTATTAAACGATTATTTCCTTCAGCAAGAATGACTGTACTAGGTGATTTTAATCAAGCCATATTCACTCACGCAAACGAAATGACTGGTTTTCAAACGCTTACCAGCTTATATGGCCCTGATGAAACCTTTGCGATCAATTTAACCCGCAGCTACAGATCCACGAAACCAATCGTCGAATTTACACGCACACTCGTACCGAACGGCGAAGAAATTACTCCTTTTGAACGCGATGGCGGGAAACCGGAATTGACCCAAGTATCCAATCCATCCGATTTACATCGCTCCATAGCTTCCAAAATTGCAGAATTGCGGAAACAAAAACGCGGCACTATAGCGGTTATTTGCAAATCTGCCGCTGAAAGTGCAGCTGCATACGAGTCTTTGAACGGGATAGATGGAATTAAGCTTATGAAGAGCGGGTCGATGGACTATGAGCAAGGCGTTATCGTGATCCCGGCGTATTTAGCAAAAGGAATCGAATTTGACGCGGTTATTATTTATAACGCTTCAGCGGACGTATATGGGGATGAGAGCCTGCGGAGACTGTTTTATACCGCATGCACCAGGGCAATGCATGATTTGCAGCTGTACAGTGTTGGCGAACCGAGTCCATTTCTATGCGATTTTAAGCCAAAATAATAATAATGCAACGCGAAATAAGAACGGATATAAAGGGGAATTTCCTTTTATATTCGTTTTTATCTTGTAAAAGAAGATCGGAGTAGCAAGAACTTCAATTCAAAGCAAAATAATGGAAAATAAGAACGTTTGTTCGTATAATAAGGAGGTAGAAGTATTTACTATTGGGGGATGATAGTAGATGGGAAATGAGAAAAAGCGCAGAAATGGCAGAAAGAGAACAATGGAAATTGAAGATATGATTAAACTATATCAGGAAGGGAAGGGTACTAAAGAAATAGCAGAGGCAGCAAACGTTTCCCAAGGCTATGTCCGGCTGATTTTCAGATAGCATAATGTGACTTTAAGGCCTTTCGGACATTGGCACAGAAAATACCTGTTGAACGAACACTATTTTAAAACATGGTCTAACAACATGGCTTACATACTGGGATTTTTCTACGCAGATGGCTTTATTGCAAGTGCGCAGCAAACAGTCAGCTTTGCTCAAAAAGATAAAACGATACTGGAGCAGATTAAAAAGGAAATGCAATCAGATCAAGTTTTATACCAAAACAAGCAAACCGGCGTGTTTATGCTGAATTTGAACAGCAAAATTATGAAGGATGGTTTGATTCAGTTATTTGGTATTTCATCTAAAAAGTCGGTTGAAGCAACTTTTCCCAAAGTTCCTGAGAAATATTTAAACCATTTTATAAGAGGAAATTTTTATGGCAATGGAAAAACAAACTATAAGGGTTATTTTGCAAGGTAAGAATTAGCTGCAGAATAAAGCAAAGGATCTAAGATTAAATAAGAAATAAGTATAGCGGAGAAGATAGAAGACAGGGCTGCAATTATGATCTCATTATTCAACTTTATCAGTTTACATAATATATCTTCTAGTCAGTTCTATAAATAATTCATTTTTTGTCTCAATACCCAAGTATACTTAAGATAATGAGACAAAACGAAATTTCAAACCCAATTTTTTATCCAGTTCAATATCAATCAGTATCTTTTTTTACTATCTGTTTATAATTAAATCTGTCTTCGATTAATTCTTTAATTTTTATCTGCTTATTAATCGTCTGAAATGTCCTGCAGCCATCCATTAGGATCATACAGATTTTCTCGCTGAGCCGCTTTAATCTGGAAATTCCCTTCAGTAAATCTTCCAGTTTAATGACAATATCACCATTTAAAAAATTTCCGTTTTAGTATCCAGCTATATAACCCTATATGAAATTTTCAACCTGCAGTTTGCTATATATAAATGTTCCCGCTTTTTTCCTTATTAATGCTCCAGGATTCTGAATTGCATGTGCCGGAATTAAGCACAGCTGTCAGATCTACAGCCGTTTAGGATCCCAAAGTGTAAATCCGGTAAAAAGGCCAGCCATTTCAATTGCTGATCTTTTCATGTAATTCTCAGAGCTTTTTCATCATTTTAAACACATAATTATATATTGTTGGAAGACGTTTATCAGCGTTCTCCTTCCTCTTCTCTTGCCATGTAAGATATGAAAACTTCTAAATTTGCTGCAAACTATAGGAAAAAGCCTGCAGAAATATTAAAAATTCCTGCAGGCTTTTTTATTTGATTCAGCTCATCACTGGCATAGTATTCTCTTGCTTAAGCTCTTCCAGTTTACGGCGAATATCGTCTTCGCTCAGGTTGTGTGCCTCTACATAAAGGTTACGCGGGTGTACAAGGCATTCCTCAGAGCAGCTGCGGTAATGCTTTTCTTCATTTTCTACGGAAGCTAATATTTGCTTGTTGCAGACTGGGTTTGCACAATTTGTATATCTTTCACATGGTTCGCCTGTAAAATAGTCTTTGCCGACGATGACATGCTCTTTGCGGTTAACCGGAACACTGATGCGTTCATCGAAAACATAGCATTGTCCATCCCACAGGTCGCCTTGAACTTCAGCGTCCTTGCCGTATGTGACAATTCCTCCGTGAAGCTGGGCAACATCCTCAAAGCCTTCTTTCAAAAGGAAACCGGAGAACTTTTCACAGCGAATTCCGCCTGTGCAATAGGTAAGGATTTTTTTGCCTTCCAGAAGCTCCTTATTTTCGCGAATCCAATCAGGAAGCTCACGGAAAGCGTGAATATCAGGCTTTATTGCGCCTCTAAAATGTCCCAGATCATATTCATAATCGTTCCGTGCATCAAGAACAATGGTATCTTCCTGCTGTAATGCCTCATGGAACTCTTTAGGACTGTAATACTTCCCGGTAATTTCTTTAGGATTCACATCATCCTCAAGACGCAGCGTCACCAATTCCTTTCTCGGGCGAACGTGCATCTTTTTGAATGCATGCTGATCGGCTTCATCGATTTTAAAAACCATATCCGCAAAACGGGCATCGTTTTTCATTGCATTCATATAGGCTTCCGTTTGCTCGAATGAGCCGGAAACCGTTCCGTTGATTCCCTCATTTGCTACAAGAATACGGCCTTTAAGCTCCAGCTCCTTGCAGAATGCCAAATGGCTTGCAGCGAACTCTTCAGGGTCTTCTATTGTTACATAGTTGTAATACAGCAATACTCTGTATGGTTTGGTTGACATATATTATCACCTGTCTATTTATATTTGCAAGATATAAATGCTCGAGGTCAGTTTATCTTAGCAACAGTATATTCTAAAGGTTTTTTTCTCTTTTATCAAGTTTTTTTCTATTCTGAAAAAGAAATATGACGGAATCCCTGTCGGTTCTAGTCCTCTTTGTAAACAAGCTGGGCTCTTTTGTTAAAAAACAGCTTTGTCCCAAGCTGGATGAAAAGAATCACGCACAGTGCCGTACTGCCCGTAATGCTTAACAAAACAACAATTTGGTACTCAATAGCAACAAGAGGACTTGCACCTGCAAGAATTTGTCCAGTCATCATGCCTGGTAGAAAGACAATTCCCATTCCGAGCATGTTGTTCAATGTGGGCAAAATAGCGGAATCAAATGCAGAATTGACAATCGATTTCGAAGCATCCTCAGGCTTAGCTCCGAGCATCAGCGCTCCTTCTACATAATTCTTTTGTTTCCTCATGCCTTCTGTCATGTTCTTCACCCCTAATGTAATTCCAGTCATGGAGTTTCCGATGATCATTCCCGCTATCGGAATGAAGTAACGCGGTTCATACCATGGTTCAAAGTGAACCACGACAAAATTGAAGAACAGAAGGCTTGCAATGGATCCTGAAAACATGGAAATGGCGATAACGGATTTCATTTTTTTGGATAAGTATTCATCGATTTGCCGGTAGATATTAATAATAGCGAAGGTTTCCATAATCAAAACAATCAGAATGGATATAAACGGATTTGGTTTTTCAAATATGTATGTGAGGATGTAGCCTACTAAAATTAGCTGCACAGACATTCTTGTAGTGGCTATAATAATTTTCCACTCTCGTCTGATTCCTCTTCTCTTCACAATGGCAAGAAGCAGTACAATAAACCCGTACGCAGCAATGAGTCTCCATAAGTCGATATTTATCATGTTATCCTTCATTTGTCTTGTCCCTTTTTTGCTTTTTTAATGTGATGATGGCATCACTGTATTTCTCTGCAATTTCATTAGAATGGGTGACCATAATGACTGTCTTTCCTTTTACGGCTTCTAGAAACGTCCGAACTATTTCATCCTCGGTGCCTTCATCCAAAGCGGAAGTAGGCTCATCCAGCAGAAAGCACTCAGGTTCCATTAAATACACGCGAGCCAGCGCAAGCCTTTGTTTCTCTCCGCCTGATAAATCTTCAGCGGATTGATCCAGTTCCTTATCCAGTTTTACAAGCGCTAAGACATTTTTAAGTGCATCCGTTGAAGCGGGCATTTTTTCAGAAAAGATTCTTCCAATCTGCAGATTGTCCTCAACCGATCCTTCAAAAATAACAGGCTGCTGGGCAAGCATGACCACTTCCCTTCGATGGGTTATGGCGTTTACCTCACTAAAGTCACTGTTCTTATATTGAATTCTCCCGCTGTCGGGTGATAGAAGAATATTCAGCATTTTCAGCAGAGTAGATTTTCCCGCGCCGCTTTCTCCAATAATGCTTGTTACCTTTCCTTCTTCCATCTCCATATGGCTGATGGACAGTATGTCTTTATATACAAGATTTGAAATCTGAAACATTCCGTGACCTTCTTTCTTCCCGCTCTTTCTGCTTATTCTAAAGCATTTTTCCACTCTTTTGCGAAAGATAAACTAAAAGAGCGCTGTTTTATCATAACAGCGCTCTTCAGTCTTTACTTATCCAGTCGATTTTCATTCCATGCTTCAATGTTTTTCAAGCCCGCCACTGACTTTTCTGTAAATACCGGTTCGATTCCTTCTCTGCGCTGTTTCAGATAATGATTCATCACCTTTACCGCAATTCCAGCGAGCAGAGTAATGGCTACCAGGTTAACGATTGCCATCGTGCCCATAAATACATCAGCAAGATCCCAAACAATCTTGAAGCCTGAAACGGATCCAAAAACGACCATAATAAGAACAGCTATTCTGTAAACCAAAAGCCAGTTCTTGTTTGTATTCATGAATTCAATATTCGTTTCACCGTAATAATAATTCCCAATTATTGAGCTGTAAGCAAATAAGAAAATACTGACTGCAACGAAAATCTGCGCCCATCCTCCAATATGATGGCTCAATGCTGCTTGTGTAAGCTGAATGCCTTCCAAGTCTGCATTTGGTGTCAAATCATAAAGAAGAATCATGAATGCTGTTGCGCTGCAAACCATTATCGTATCAAAAAATACACCAAGGGATTGAATAAAGCCCTGTTTTGCCGGATGAGATACATGTGCGGTGGCTGCCGCATTAGGTGCGCTCCCCATCCCCGCTTCGTTGGAAAACAATCCGCGTTTAATTCCTTGCATCATTGCTGCACCAATAGCTCCGCCTGCTGCAGAGTCTAAGCCTAATGCAGAAGAGAAAATATGCCCGATGACTGCAGGCACCTGTGTAATGTTTATGATTACGACGAACAGTGCGACTAAAATATACAGTCCTGCCATAACCGGTACGATCAGCTGAGTAGCAGCCACAATTCGCTTTAGTCCCCCAAAAATGATAAACGCTGTGATGATAACCAAAACACCGGCCATGACCGATTTGTTTACATTAAATGCGGATTCGAATGCAAGAGAGATTGTGTTCGCTTGGACGGCATTAAAGATAAGTCCGAAACATAGTGTGATCAAAATGGCAAACAGAATGCCCATCCATCTCTGCCCAAGGGCCCTCTCCATGTAGTAGGCTGGACCGCCGCGGTACTGATCCCCGTCTTTCACTTTATAAACCTGAGCAAGCGTGCTTTCAACGAATGCAGTTGCCATTCCAATTAGCGCTATAAGCCACATCCAGAAAACCGCTCCAGGACCGCCTAATGCGATGGCAATAGCTACACCGGCAATGTTCCCTGTTCCTACCCGTGAAGCGGCACTTATAAAGAATGCCTGCAAAGAAGAAACTCCTTTGCCTCCTTCGCCTGAAGTCATGTTTTTATCACCCAGCAGTTTAATCATTTCTCCAAAATGGCGAAATTGAACAAACTTTGTACGAATGGTAAAAAATATTCCTAATATGATGAGCATATAAATTAATAATTTACTCCACAGTAAATCAAGATACCCATAAAATAATCCGTTGATAAATTCCATATAAAGCCTCCAATATGTATTATCATGTCAGAAAACCTAACATGACCTGATTTATTATATCAAATGAATAAGCATTGTCCAGATTTTTTTTCTTTCCAACCCTCTTGTATCATGCTAGAATACCCATATTAGGAGGTGATGGGACGCCATGTTTCGTTATACGGTTATTCTTTTCATGTTTACCCTATCAGCACTCCTCATGACAAATGTTCACTTTCAACATAGTGACGGAGCTTCACATAAAATGATTGAAGAAGGATCCATTCAGATTAGTGAGCCAGACCTGCATGCGGCAGATCATGATAAGGTTATTCCGTATCCGGTTCATTCTTATTCATTATTAGCTGCTCAAGTTGTTTTGCTGACCAGTTTAATGATCCTTTCAATAAAAAGGAAAAGTCAGCTGCAGTATTTTCTCATGGCTGTCTTCTATCAGTCTTCTTACTTTCGAACATTCGCGCGCATTCATGCATAGGCAAAAATCTATGTAAAGGGGGCAAACCGAATGTTCTGGTTAAGAGCAATCATGGTTTCCGGATTTTCTTTAACAGCTGCCACTCTGCTGTTTTATCAAGGAAACGAAATCATTCACGCGTTTATGAATCTATTTACAGACAAATAATCATTACAGAGAGAGCGGCACGTTAAACGTGCTGCTTTTCTTTTTCCTTAAAGCTCTGTAAAATCCGCTCCGCTCTCTTCCGATTCACACCGAAGTCTGAATACCCCATTCTCGATGAGGATTTGATGTGAACCTTTTTGTTTTCGGCATCAAACCAAATTTCTACATCGTCCTTAAACCTTAGCCATTTCGTTTGGAAAATACAGCGGATGTAAACCGTATCCTCTTCTTCAATCGACACCCTGTCCATGGATAGCAATAGCTCCTTCATAATTGACATAGCTTCTCCTTCTGTAGAGGAGTATGAAGCTGGATGGATGTGCAGGGGCTTTTCCTGATTAAAAGTAGAAACGCAGTTTTTTGAGTTTTTCTTGCACGCATGAATTCGATTCATATCGTTCCCTCCCTATCGTTCTTCTCCATTTATTCCCTTGCGGCAGAGGAAGGAAACTTCAGCCAAAAGAAAAGCCTGAGATTCAGTCTCTCAGGCATTCGGTATCTATTCTGTTATCCAGCCGTTCGTCCAAATTTCTGTAACGGTGCCGGCTTCGTGCTCATCCACAGCGAACGAACCGTTGCTGTAGCGGTCATTGTTGCGGTAAGAGCTGGATCGCACAGACTCAACAAGTCCTTTTGCGGTTTTGAGGTAAATCATCACATCTTTATTCGTCAGGAAGGATCCCATCAGGCGATGAGGATTCTTCTTAAGCTCTCTCAGCATAATCAGGCCGCGCTTAGCCCGTGACGACCGCTCAAATTCTGCAGTCAGGTCCATTCGTTTTACAGCGCCTCTCTGGGTCACAACAAGAATGGATGGAGCTGTATTCTTCTCAAAAATCTGACCGCTGATTACATAATCGTCCGGCTTCAGGCTGATTCCTTTCACTCCCGCTGCCCTCGCACCTACTAAACTAACTTCCTCTTCGCCAAACCACAGACCGTATCCCACGTGTGTGGTGAGGAATATCTCGGATTGGCCATCGGTTAAGTGCAGATCAATCAGCTCATCATCTTCTTTTAAGTTAAGGGCGACGAGCGGTTTTGAATATCGCTGCGCCTTATAAGCCGTAAGCTCTGTTCTTTTCACCATGCCGTTCTTCGTGATGAACAGCAAATATTGATGTTCCGTGAATTCTTTAACCGGTATCGCTTTCAATATGCATTCGTTCCGGTCAATTGGAATGATATTGGCGATATGCTGCCCCATGTCCTTCCAGCGGATATCAGGAAGAGAATGAACCGGACAATACAGGTAGCTGCCTTTGTTTGTAAAGAGAAGCAGAACATCCTTTGTATTCATCTCAAGCTGGGAGATCAGCCTGTCTTTTTCCTTCATTCCGAATTCCTGGCTTCTTGATGCGGAGAAGGAACGCTGGCTCGTCCGTTTGATATAGCCATCCTTTGTCACGGTGACGATCACATCTTCAGACGCAACCATTACTTCAAGATTGATTTTAATCTCTTCAATTTCTGCTTCAATAATCGATCTGCGATCATCGTGATAGGTTTTCTTTAGTTTTTTCAAATCGGTCTTGATTACTTGAAATAGCGTTTTTTCATTGTTCAGAATTCCTTCAAGCTCAAGGATTTTGCGGTCAAGCTCACTCGCTTCTTCCCGAAGAGCGGTAATGTCGGTATTGGTCAGACGGTATAGCTGCAAGGTTACAATGGCTTCTGCCTGAGGCTCGGTAAAGCCGAAGGAAGCAATCAGGTTTTCTTTTGCATTCTTTTTATCTGTTGATGCACGGATAACCGAAATGACCTGATCCAGGATGGAAAGAGCCTTTATAAGGCCATCCACGATGTGGTGGCGCTCTTTTGCTTTCCTCAGCTCATAAACAGACCGGTTCGTAATGACTTCCTTCTGATGGGCGATGTAGGCATCCAGGATGGAGGGAAGCGTCATCAGTGTCGGTCTTCTTCCCGCGATGGCGACCATATTAAAATTATAAGGAATTTGCAGATCGCTGTTTTTGTAAAGATAATTCAGGACGCCGGCAGCATTGGCGTCTTTTTTTAGTTCAACAACAACACGCAGTCCGGTACGGTCGGTTTCATCGCGAACCTCAGAGATGCCTTCCACTTTCCGTTCAATCCGGAATTCATCCATTTTCTTAACGAGATTCGCTTTGTTAACCTCGTAAGGAATCTCAGTGATGACAATTTGCTGACGGCCGCCCTTAAGGTTCTCTATTTCTGCTTTACTGCGGATGATGATTTTGCCTTTTCCTGTTTCATAGGCTTTTTTAATACCCTCAATCCCCTGGATGATCCCGCCTGTAGGAAAATCCGGTCCTTTAATGACTTCCATCAGATCGTCAACGGTGCACTCTGGATGATCAATGCGTTTAATGACAGCATCAATGACTTCCCCTAGGTGATGAGGAGGTATTTCTGTCGCATAGCCAGCTGAGATCCCAGTTGAACCGTTAACAAGAAGGTTCGGATATTTCGCAGGAAGAACGACGGGTTCTGCGCTTGTATCATCAAAGTTCGGAATAAATTCTACTGTTTCTTTATCAATATCTCTTAAGAGCTCAGAAGCGATAGCAGAAAGACGGGCTTCTGTATAACGCATCGCTGCAGGCGGGTCACCGTCCACACTTCCGTTGTTTCCGTGCATTTCCACTAACAGGTTCCGCACTTTCCAGTCCTGGCTCATCCGCACCATGGCCTCATATACGGAGGAGTCTCCATGCGGATGGTAGTTCCCGATAACATTACCGACCGTTTTAGCCGATTTTCTAAAGCCTTTTTCCTGGGTGTTTCCTTCTGCATACATCGCATAAAGAATCCTTCTTTGCACCGGCTTTAAACCATCTCGGGCATCCGGCAGGGCACGATCCTGAATAATGTATTTGCTGTAACGTCCGAAACGGTCGCCTAATACTTCTTCTAATGGCAAGTCATGAAATTTTTCTGTTTGTGCCATAGATTAATCCTCCTCTGCGACCGACAAATTTTCATTTTCCAAAATGTTGCTTTCATCTTCCAGGCCAAACGCAACATTGCGCTCAATCCATTTTCTTCGCGGCTCCACCTTGTCACCCATTAACGTTGTAACACGGCGCTCGGCTCTTGCTGCATCATCAATTCTCACCCTGATGAGGGTCCGTGTTTCAGGGTTCATCGTCGTTTCCCACAGCTGATCAGCGTTCATTTCTCCAAGACCTTTATAACGCTGGATGATGGTTCCGCGGCCGACTTTTTTTTGAACCACTTTAAGCTCTTCATCTGACCAGGCGTATTCTGCTATTTCTTTTCTGCCGGTGCCTTTGCTCACCTTGTAAAGCGGAGGAAGAGCGATAAAAACCTTCCCGGCTTCTATAAGCGGCTTCATATACCGGTAGAAAAAGGTGAGAAGAAGCACTTGAATATGCGCTCCGTCTGTATCGGCATCCGTCATAATGACCACTTTATCGTAATTAATGTCTTCAACCATAAATTCGGCACCGACGCCGCCTCCTATGGCATGAATAATGGTATTGATTTCTTCGTTCTTAAATATATCCTGAAGCTTTGCCTTTTCCGTATTGATGACTTTTCCTCTTAAAGGAAGGACAGCCTGGAACTTCCGGTCCCGTCCCTGCTTCGCAGAGCCGCCGGCTGAATCTCCCTCCACGAGGTAAAGCTCATTCCTCTGCGGATTTCGGGACTGTGCTGGTGTCAATTTTCCGCTTAAATTCGTTTCAGAACGCTTTCTTTTCTTTCCGCTTCTTGCCTCTTCCCGGGCTTTACGGGCTGCTTCCCTTGCCTGGTACGCTTTAATGGATTTACGGACGAGCAGGGTGCTCGTTTCCGGATTTTCCTCAAAGAAGTAGGCCAGATGCTCAGAAACAATGGCATCAACAGCTGATCTTGCTTCGCTCGTACCAAGCTTGCCCTTCGTTTGTCCTTCAAATTGCAAAAGCTCTTCCGGAATTCTGACAGAAACAATTGCGGATAATCCCTCGCGAATGTCAGACCCTTCCAGGTTCTTATCCTTCTCTTTTAAGAGTCCTGCTTTTCTAGCATATTCATTGAATGCCCGGGTCATGGCAGTCTTGGCTCCTGCTTCGTGTGTGCCGCCGTCTTTTGTGCGGACATTGTTGACAAATGAGAGAATATTTTCGGAATATCCATCGTTAAACTGGAATGCAAACTCCGCTTCAATCCCGTTTTGAGTGCCCTCGAAGGACACCACCGGATTGAGAGAGTCTTTCTCTTCATTCAGGTATTCAACAAAGGCTTCAATTCCGGTTTCGTAAAAATACGTTTCCTCCAGCTGATCCCGCTCATCTTTCAGCTGAATTTTAAACCCTTTCAGCAAAAAAGCAGATTCTCTTAAGCGTTCGCTTAGAGTTTCAAAATTATAGACCGTTGCACTGAATATGATCGGGTCCGGCTTAAAGTGGATTGTCGTACCGGTTTTATTCGTTTTCCCCTTTTTCTCCAGGGTCGTGACAGGCTTGCCGCCGTTTTCAAAACGCTGCTCATAAATAAAACCGTCCCGGCAAATGGTGACAGTCAGCCATTCAGACAGAGCGTTCACAACGGATGCCCCTACACCGTGAAGTCCGCCGCTCGTTTTATAGCCTCCCTGGCCAAACTTACCGCCGGCATGAAGAACGGTTAAAATGACCTCCGGGGTGGGTTTCCCCATTTTGTGCATACCGGTAGGCATTCCCCGTCCTTTATCTTTAACGGAAATGCTATTATCCTTGTGGATGATGACAGTGATTTCATCTCCATAGCCTGCAAGGGCCTCATCCACTGAGTTATCTACGATTTCATAAACAAGATGATGAAGCCCTCTGCTGTCGGTGCTTCCAATATACATTCCCGGCCGTTTTCTGACTGCATCCAGCCCTTCCAGCACTTGTATAGCATCATCGTTGTAGTCAAATTGCTGCTTAACCAAAGACTTGAACTCCTTTCAACCATCCGCTATCTTTCTCTCTTCACGAGAACGTGTGTTTCTATATTGTATCGCATGATCCGCTCTTTAGACAAGGTATGCCCTCCTGAGCATGGATCAACGCTTTATTTCATCCCTTTATTAATTAGAAAAATTTACATGAAAGGAATGTGTCCAAGCACTATTTTATCTTTTCCGCTGTATTTCGCAAACCTAAATTTGTCAGGAGCAGTGAATTTTCTTGAAAAAGCGATGAAAATGGATCTGTTTTATGAGGGAAATTGCTGCAGTTTTTCATGCTGAATGCAGGAAAAGGGAAAAAATGTGAGTAATGAGAAAGAAGGCCGCTCCATTGGAGAAGCGGGACTTCGTTATTTCGTCAGAGCATGTTCGACTTTAATGCAGCGGTCCATGATGACCGTGCAGCCTTTTTCCTTCAGCTTATGGTATGTCTCTTCATGAGCAACACCAAGCTGGGCCCAGAAGACCTTTGCATCAATCTGCAAAAATTCCTCTGCAACCCCAGGCAGAAATTCAGATCTTCGGAATACGTTCACGATATCTACCGGTCCTTCAATGCTTTTCAGATCAGGTACCGCTTTTACGCCAAGAGCTTCATCAATTGTGGGGTTAACCGGAATAATTTCATAGCCGGCTGCTTGCATTGCTTTGCTGACCATATAGGAGGTTCGGTTGGGGTCTGAGGAAAGCCCTACAACTGCAATTCGTTTGCTTGATTGTAATATTTTGCGAATCTCGTCTCTTGAAGGATTTTCAATCATGTATGCTCACTCCTTTTCTTATATTGTATAGAAGATTCAAGACTTTAAGCAAACGTAAGGTGAAAGAGATTTTCACTGGATGCTAGTTGAATAGCGCTTGTCATGATAAACTATAAATAATTACAGTAAGAATTAAAGGAGTCCGGAAGTTCATGATTATTGCGCTTATTATCATTATTGCTTATTTGCTTGGTTCCATTCCTTCTGGTCTCATTGTTGGAAAAGCCGGATACGGGATAGATATCCGGGAGCATGGGAGCGGGAACCTCGGCGGAACCAATACGTTCAGGACGCTTGGCGTAAAAGCGGGCTTGATTGTGACCCTCTCAGATATTTTAAAAGGAACAGCCGCCGCTTCCGTTCCTCTATGGTTCGGGAGTGAATTTCACCCGCTGCTTGCCGGAATTTTCGCTGTCATAGGACATATGTTTCCGGTATTCGCGAAATTCAAAGGCGGAAAAGCGGTAGCGACTTCAGGCGGGGTCCTCCTGTTCTACGCACCCGTTCTCTTTATCACGATGCTCGCCTTTTTCTTTATTCTTCTGCTGCTGACAAAGTATGTATCCCTGTCCTCCATGCTTTCAGGACTGTATGCTGTTGTCTTTTCTATTGTTTTAGGAGATGTATGGCTAATTGCGATCACGTGTGTCATGACCTTTTTCGTCATCTATAGACATCGGGCAAACATTAGCCGAATCCGAAATGGCACAGAGCCTAAAGTCCGTTTCGGAAAAAAAGCAGTGTAGCCTTAAGCTGTCCTTCAATGGGACAGCTTTTTTCTGCTCTTTTATTTCCATCGATGTTCCGATATGATGAAACTAGAAATATTCAGAAATCTAACAAAGATAAGGAATAACGGCCATGAAAAAAATACTAATAACCTGCTTGTTTATACTTGTTTGCATGACGGTATCTGCGTTCTTGTTATGGAACCGAAAAAGTGAGAAGCCGCGCCAAATTACGAAACAGCCCTCCAATCATTTATCTATTTCCTATAAGCCTTATAAAGCAGAAGCCACCCTTTCTGCTGCAGGTGATTTTCTTCTTCACAGCCAAGTCTATACAGACGCCCTAACTGGTAAAAATAAATACAATTTTAACTCGATGCTTGAAGAGATTCGTCCCTTCTTTAAAAATACAGATCTCGCATATATTAATCAGGAATCCATCCTTGGAGGTGCTTCACTCGGTTTGTCCTCCTACCCTTCGTTCAATTCGCCCTATGAAGCTGGAGACGCTCTAATAAATGCGGGAATCGATATCGTGAATATGGCGAACAATCATGCACTCGATAAAGGTCCTGCAGGCATCTATAATGCGATTGCATACTATGAGAAAAAGGGGCTCCCTTACATTGGAGCCTATAAAAATTCAAGAGATTCCCTTACTCCGAGAGTCATTAATAAAAATGGAATTAAATTTGGATTTGCAGGCTATACATATGGTACAAATGGAATTCCAGTTCCTTCAGGAAAGCGCTTCCTTGTTAATTTGATAGATGTTGAAAAAATGAAGAGGGAGACGAAAGAAATAAAATCTTTATCTGATTTTGCCATTATCAGCGTACATTGGGGAGTGGAATATCAGCGGTTTCCGAATGAGGAGCAAAAGCGGATTGCGGCGATCCTGGCTGACGCAGGTGCAGATGTCGTTATTGGACACCATCCTCATGTCCTGCAGCCGATGGAATGGATTGAGAACGAGAACGGGCATCGAACGCTCGTTGTTTACTCCTTAGGGAACTTTCTGTCCGGTCAGCAGGGAGAATATAAAGATATCGGCGGTATTGTCCAAATTCCATTTACAAAAGAATCTACAGGTACATCTGTAAAGATATTCGTAGGGGATCCTGAATTCATTCCCACCATTGTAACCAGCAAGAACAAGAAACAATATCGGGTGAAGGTATTGAAAAGAGTCAACCCAAAGCTCAACCGTTCCATTGAAAATCACGTGCTCACGCCTCTTAAAACAAACAAATGAGCCTGGCAAAGGGCTCATTTTTATTGAATCAATTCATTTTTGAATGCATAAATGACCGCTTGGGTACGATCATGGACCTCCAGCTTGCTTAAAATATTGCTCACATGGACCTTTACTGTTTTCAAAGCAATGTATAACTCATCTGCCATTTCCTGATTGGATTTCCCCTGAGCCATTAAAAGCAAAATTTCCATTTCCCTTGCTGTCAGCTCATCATGAAGGTGCGAGCCTTGGGGCTGCCTCATTCTCTGCATCATTTTTCCGGTTACCTCCGGTTCAAGGATGGACTGCCCCTTATACGTTTCGCGGATGGCTCTCGCAATTTCGCTCGCCTTTGAGGTTTTAAGCATGTAGCTTGCAGCACCAGCCTGAAGAGCGGGGTAAACTTTTTCATCGTCCAGAAAGCTCGTTACGATAATGACCTTTGCCTCTGGCCAATCTCCGATAATTTTACGGGTTGCTTCAATCCCGTCCATTTCCTTCATAACAAGATCCATTAAAATGATGTCAGGCTTTAGTTTAAGGGCAAGTTCGTGAGCTTGGAGCCCATCCTCTGCCTCCCCTACAATTTCAATATCCGCCTGAGCGTTTAAATAAGAAGAAACCCCAATTCGGACCATTTCATGATCATCTGCAAATAAAACGCGTATCACAACGTCTCTCCTCCCGTTTCCTGTTCAATCAGCGGAATTCGTACTTCTATCCGTGTTCCTTTGTTCGGCAGACTGATAATTTTAACAAGTCCCCCGAGCTCTGCTGCCCTTTCTTTAATATTCTGCAAGCCGTAGGAGCCGGTTTTTGCCTGCTCTACATCAAAGCCGATCCCGTCATCGGTTATCCTTAAGATGGCCATCTGCTCCCTTCTGATAAGCAGCACATCAAACTGTTCCGCTTTCGCATGCCTTAGTGTATTGGAAACAGACTCCTGCAGGATCCTGAATAAATGATCCTCCACCCCTTTAGGGAGTTTGAAAGATTCCAGTTTCCATGTCACCGTCATTGGAACTTTATGTATGAGCTCTGAAAGAAGTTCCTCTATTCCTTCTTTTAAAGTTTTTCCCTTCAAGGCAACGGGACGGAGATGCAGGAGCAGCGCCCTCATTTCAAGCTGGGATTGATGGATCATTTGCTCTGTCAGCTTCATTTGCTTTCGGGTCAATTCCGGGCTGCTTTCCCCCTCATTGATTGCCGACATCAGCATGGAGGCGGCAAATAGCTGCTGACTTACGGAGTCATGCAGTTCCCGGGCCAATCTTTGTCGCTCCAGGGAAACCATCGCCTGTACCTGTTTTTCATGATCAACAGCTTTTTCATTGGCAGACTTTTGAAAGATTTTTATTTGTTCCGTTTGCTGCTTGTTCAGCCTGCCCAGTCCATCCCATATTTGCTGCAGCTCAGGTAATGAAGGCTTCTCAAATTCGGCGTTTGGATGTTTCCCGCTCTGGAGTTCCTGCAAATATAAGTTCATCATGTGAAGCTGTCTTTTCAGGCCGAATCCTGAAAAAAGTCCATAGCAGGCACCAGCCAGCATGCAAAGCAGCAGTGCGAACAAGATAAATGGAAGGTCTCCAATTTCTCTTTCCCACAGACTGGACCAATTATCGGGAGGGAACGTCATAAACCAGACGCTGAATAAGGCGATAAACAGAATGAGGGAAAGAATGACTCCTGAAAAAATATGGCGGAGCAGTGTGCTCATTTGCGTCTCACCTCGATATCCCCAACAAGGAAAGAGGTGTAAATCTTAAGTTTTTCCTTGGCATCCTTATAAGCCTCTGTTTCAAGAAAAATCGTTTTATTCATCTTTCTGGACTCTTTGTAATCCAGGACGTTTACCGCTCCTGCCATGACAGAATGTTTCAGAGAAACTTCTAATTCATAGGGAATATAAATTTGAACATTTCCAATAAACCCGCGGATAAAAATGACGGCCTCCCCTTTTGGAAGCACCGTATTGGATAAATCAATCACGGTGTCGCCAATACCTGTTTGAATGTTAACGTCCTGCCATTCATAAATGTCTTCAGGTGTCTGCTGCCTTCCAAAAAGAATATTACTGAAAAGCGGCTTCTCCATGACAATACCCTCAACCGGATCCTTATCAAGCCGGATTGCGCTCTCAGGTACTATCATCTGAGGTTTTTTCTGGCTCTGTACATACTGGTAAATGGCATATCCGAGCATCGCCAAAACTAAAAATTTAAAAGCAAAGGTATTCAGGAGAGTTAAGGTAAAGGAGATAATTCCAAACCAAAAGAGTAATTTCCCTTTTGAACGGGGCATTTTTTTTCGCCCGAAGTAGATGCATCCAATGGTGATGACTAGAAAAAAGACAGATCCTCCATCATGAAATGTGAACTCCAGCACTAAAAGGGCGATCCCGATAAGCAGGAATAAGTTAATGGTTTCGGTTTTTAGTTTGTCAAAAATGGCGATCGCCTCCTTATTGTGAAAAAGGCGCAGTACTGCGCCTTTTTAGGATACCACGTTTATTTAGGATGGAGAATTCGTTTTTTGTAAGTTGAATCCTTTTTCAAGTGCCTCCGTTTTAGCATCAATTGTACTTCTGTAGTAGTTGGTTTGAACCTGGTATTCAAGGCGGTCGATATATCGTTCCATTTCTTCAAAACGGCTGGATGAAGCCATTGATTCTTCTGAAGACTTCAGCACTTTATTCATTTTCGACTGAGCCCTTGCTGTGTTTTCCCTGCCCATTAATTCCATTCTTCGTAAATTCATATCCTTAAGTTTATGTTTCATTTCTTCGTATCTTTGTTCAAGCTGTTCAAGCTGAGCGGATGTCTCCCGTAAGGAATTAGTTAGACGCTGCTCCCGGTCCGTATACTGCTCATATTCTTTTTCAGCAAATTGCTTTAGCTCTGATTCCCCTGCCTGATCAGCGACTTCCGCCTGGTGTTTCCTTTTAGCCGCCATACGGGTCGCTTCTTGAAGCTCTCTTTTAAATTCGTCTTTCAGCTTATATTGCCTTTCAACAAGCCCTCTTACTTTTTCCGTTTCTTTCTCGCATTCTCTTAAGTATTGATTGAGCATAGCAATTGGATTTTTCTCCTCTTTTTGATCAAGGATTTCATGCAGATCAGCTGTAATGCTTTCTTTTAATCTTGTGAACAAATTTGACATGTTTTTTTCCAGCCCTTCTTATTTGGATTTATTGATTTCAGACCATTGACGTTCAAAGTTGACAAAAGGATCATCTGAACGGTTTTCACGTTCCTGCTGCTTTCCTTTTAAGCTTTTAACAATCTTGATGAATGCGTACAATGCAGCCAGGCCGATAATCGCCGGAAAATTCGAAAGCGATGCACTCAAAGCAATGAGACCTCCTATTGCCCAGATGATTTTCTTACCCGTAGAATCTGTTTTCATAAATCCTTTAAATGCAAAGTACAATATAGCGGCGCTAATCGCCAAACCGATGATATGCCCTGTATTGGCAAGCAGTATTATACCTGCTATAAAGGCAGCCGCTATCAATCCCGCTCTTTTCATTTTTTCATCTCCCTTCATGTATCTAGCTTACCTTCCCTGCCGTTTTTCTATAATGATCCCTGGCCATATTTTAGTGTAAGACTTGAGGCGTAGCCCGAGTTAGACCTTGGCTGATTGCTGTTATTACTGGTTGTTTTTTTATTATTATGATTATTTAGAACATAGTTTTTTTAGACATTCTAAAGGTGAATTGCTCCTGAAAATCTTCACTGTAGAAAAGGGTAGAAATTTCTTAAAGTGACTTACCGGACTGCCGTTTACCATATTTTTTAGCAAATCCGTTTATGCGCTGCAGTTCAACGGGTTAAGGAATAACGGTTTATAAAAGACTTGTATTAAGCCATCTCCTTTTGTACTAAGAAGAAAAGCCTTCTTCCATTTGGAAGAAGGCTTTGTTCAGCTGTTTTTTAGTTTTGTATAAACAACAAGCCGTTCAAGGTGTGTTTTTTTGCGTTTGTCAAACGTTCCGGTGCACGTAATCAGATTGAGTCTGGGCTCATTCGTCCGGCCGAAAATGGATTGAATCGGTGCACGTTCATAAGGGTATGATTCAACCTTTTCAACAACAAACGTGCGGCTTTCTCCATTTGCATCCAAAACGGCTAATTCATCTCCGCTTTTCAGTTTTTTTAAATTGAAAAATACGGCTGGTCCCGTTTTGTTATCGACATGGCCGGCTATGACGGCATTGCCGGATGCACCAGGACGTGCCCCTTGCTTATACCATGCTGCATTCTGATCATCCTTTGGAACATCCATTGTTCCATCGCTTAAAAGGCCGGCTTTCTCAACCTTTGCATTGATTCCCAGTGCAGGAATTGATAGGGTTACGGGCGTTAAGCCTTCCTCAGGCTTTCGAACAGGTGCTTGAGAGCTTGAGGAAGCCTTCAAAGATTTAGTTTCAATCGGTATGGTTTTACCCGGCTGAGGCATTCCTTCTTTTTCCTGAACTCCGCTGCATCCAGCCAGGAAAAGAATCAGAGCAATGTTACTGAGTGCTTTTTTTCTTACCATAAATAACAAGAGCTCCTAAACCCGCGGCTGCTGCAAAAATGGCCCAAGGTGCAGCGGAATGCTCATTTTCTGATGTTCCCCCCATACCAGTTTTCGGCATTCCGGCAGGCATCATTGGATCTTCCAGGACGATGGCATCAAGTGCCGGATCCTTTTTAGCAAAACCTACAGCCAGAACGGTATACGTCATGTTCTCCTTCAATTCTGTCCCAGCCAGGTCAAGAACGGAATCCTTTGAACCCGCTGCTCTTACTTCCAGATCATAGCTTCCTGGATCAACTTCCATATAATCTGTTACTCCTTTAAATTCTGCTCCCGGGAAAAGTACATCCCCATCTTTAACAGCAACATCTACTGCAGGTGCATCAGGAGAAAAATGGCCTACCCGGATTTTAGATTTGCCATCCGTAACCATTGTATCGTCATTCAAAATTTTCAGTTCAAGATTATCAAGTGTGTTAATAGCTGCAGCTGTATACATTTTTCCTGCTTCAACAGTCAGATCAGAGGTGATGACCGGTTTTCCCTCTTCCACAGTTCCTGCTGCGAAAATTTCGACTTTATGGTTTCCGGCAGGCAAAGCCATAAAATCCGTTGCATCCTTGAATTTTGCTCCTTCAACTACTGTGTTTCCATCTACTGTTACATCAACCGCCGGTGCATCAGGCGAAGCATGTACAATCCGAACCATCGCATTTTTTGATTCCGCTGCCAGTACTGAAGTCCCCATTAGTGCAAATACCATGATAATGACCATCATCGCTAATTTTTTCAACTAGAATCTCTCCTTTTATTTTGGTGTAGTCCGGAAATTAATTGCAACGGCCCTCCTCTCTATTATTTATGTACAAATCTTATACAATACTTGTACGTTTAGTCAAAACATAACATGCTTTGACAGCACATTCCGATTATTACTGATTTTTTATTATTAATTGATTATTTAGAACATAGTTTTTTTTAAAAATGTTTTACACTGCATCCTTATTTAACTAGTTATTTAGAACATTGTTTTGTATGAATGAATCATTTTCGGAGGCTTTGATCGATGAATGGTTAGCCAATCAGGCTAAAATTAGCTTATAATAAATGAATATCACATAAAGGAGTGCTGGCATGAAAATCAAAGTGAATAAAGAAGCAGCTAAATGGTACCAAGATGAACTGCGTTTACAGGCTGGAGACTCCGTTCGGTTCTTTGTCCGCTACGGCGGTTCAAGCACCATACAAAAAGGATTTAGTCTTGGAGTAGCAAAAGAGGATATAGAAGATGCTGGTGCATCCATAAAAGCTGAAGGAATTGAATTTTTCGTCAGCGAACGGGATTTATGGTACTTTGACGGAAATGATCTGCTGGTCGAATTTGATGCTGAAAGGAAGGAACCTGTTTTTGACTACGAAAAAGCCGCAGACTAACTGCGGCTTTTCATTTCAACTTAAATTTTTGTATGGTTTCGTCCATACCGTAATGTTTTAGCACGTTTAGCTGTGTTCTGCCCATTAAATCAAAATGAGGGTAATCACTTCGGCGGTCAATCCATTCTGCTTGTAAGCCAAATTGTTTTCCCCACTCTGCAAGTTTGGTCAGATCACTGCAACCTGCTTTCGTCACGGAATGGGAAGCCGGAAACCGGTCATCATACCAAAAATGAGTCAAAAAGGCGATTTCTTTCCTTAATACAGCTTCCTTCCAAATTTTCAGTTCACTTCTTTTAATTCCAAAAGCCATTAACGTTCACTTCTTCGAGCCCTTTTATAGGCTTCATCCCAGTCCGGAAAGAATTTTCTAATGTTAATAGGCCTGAATGATTCCTTCTTGACGCATACATGAGAGGACGTTGCTTTTATTGCAAGCTCCCCATCGGGAGTGAACATTTCATATCCGTAAACCACTTTAACACCGCTATATTCTTGAACCCATGTATGTATGATTGCCTTTTGGCCGTATTTTAGAGGTTTCTTATATTCGATATTTATATCAATGACAGGGGAAAGAATTCCTTCTTCTTCCATGGCTGCATAGGAGAACCCTAAATCTTCTATAAGTTTTGTGCGTCCGATCTCCATCCAGACTAAGTAGTTGGCGTGATAAACAATTCCCATTTGATCCGTTTCTGAATAGCGTACTTCCACTTCTGTTTTTGATGTGAACATCGTTTTCTCTCCTCACTGCTGCTGACTGATTGCCTGTTTATTCTATCATGACAGCGAATCTTGAACAAAAAATGAAGCTTGATGTGCATTTAGCACATTGTTTTATTAATAAAAATAAAGAACCGGCAATTGCCGATTCTTTATTTTTTACTTTGTCTCATACCCATTTTCACGTGCCTGGGCTTCGTCCTGAATTTCGGTTCTCATCGCAGCAATCGAATCTTCTCTGCGTTTGTTCTTTTCTTCAATCTCCCTGCGGTCTTTCTCATTCGCCATAGCGAGAGAGTCATGTGATTTTTCAATATTTTGTATGGTGTTCTGAACCATATCCTGCAGCTTTTCTACGTTATCTGAACGGTCATCCGGATTTGATTTGTAGCCCATTGCTCTCACCCTCCGCATTTGTATTGTCATTATTCCCCTTTTGTTTGAATAACCTGGGGATGCTGGCCTGATTTATCCTGCATTTGCTTGCCTTTGTTTCCTCCGAACCCTCTTGACTTTGTGCCAATGTGATCGGGATTAAATTGTTTTGATTTATTGTTGGAATTGGTCATAAAAATAGCCTCCTTCCGATTATTATCTTTTCCGGCTGAAGGCACTTTCATGAATTTATTTTTCTGTAAAACGCTGTTCAAGCTTATCTTCAATTTTATCTAGGAATGCTTCATCTTTTAATAGTTCTTTTTTGTTTTCCATCACAAGTTCCTCGAATGACAGCTTTTTGACTTTTCTCAAAAGCTTACACCTCCATATGTATTAGCGACAGTATAGCCGATTTACTCGCCGCCTATACGTGGAGGGATTCAAGACTGGACAAAATTTTTGAGGGTTTTATAATCCACCATGCTTCTTTGGACTTTCTGAATGACCCCTTTCTCATCCAAAAAATAGGTGGTCGGGTAGCTGAATACTTTATATTGTGTCAGCACATCTGCTTCAGGATCCATTAGAACAGGAAATTGCATCTTTTGATCCTCAACAAATTTTTTAACAGAGCTCTCGTTGGCTTCAGAAACGGTATAATTAACGGCCAGGATGACAACATCCTTATCGTATTCAGCTGAAATTTCCTTCAATTCAGGAATTTCTTTTTTGCATGGCGGGCACCAGGTTGCCCAAAAATTGAGAATGACTTTTTTTCCTTTATAATCGGAAAGCTGAACGCTGCCTCCATCAAGCTGAGGCAATGTGAATTCAGGAGCTGTATTCCCCTTCTCAAGTCCTACTGGCGGTTCTTTTGGCCATAGCGCCTGCCAAACAGCGAAAAGGATTAAAACCGCTAATATGGACAGCGCTGCAATGCGTTTCATCATGGCTTTTCCCCTCTTCGTCCCATTTATCTTTTATATGTATGCATTTATTTTACTTCATAATCCGTAAAAAGGACAATCCGCAGGAACAGAAAAAGACAGCCAATTGGCTGCCTTTTTACGTTTAATTTATGCTTTCAGCTTGCCGCGAAGGACCATTGGAAGAATCCCGCCGTGGCGATAGTAATCAATTTCAACTTCACTGTCAAAACGGACAAGTGCTTCGAATTCAATGGAGTTTCCTGCTTCATCTGTCGCACGCACTTTTACGTGATCGCGAGGTTTAACGGATTCTCCAATTGATACTTCAAATACTTCTTTCCCAGTTAAGCCAAGTGAATCAGCGCTGTCTCCTTCTTTAAATTGAAGAGGAAGAACGCCCATTAGCACAAGGTTGCTTCTGTGGATCCGCTCGTAGCTTTCCGCGATCACTGTCTTGATTCCAAGAAGCGTTGTTCCTTTTGCAGCCCAGTCACGGGAGCTTCCCATACCGTAATCCTTGCCTCCGATGACCATGAGGCCGGTTCCATCCTGCTTGTATTTCATGCAAGCCTCATAGATGGATGTTACTTCGCCTGTCGGCCAGTAAGTTGTATAACCGCCTTCTGTGCCTGGAGCGATTTGATTGCGGATCCGGATGTTTGCAAACGTTCCGCGCATCATTACCTCGTGGTTGCCTCGGCGTGAACCGTAGGAGTTAAAGTCTCTTGGTGAAACGCCTTTTTCCTGTAAATAACGTCCTGCCGGCGTATCCTTGCCGATTGAGCCAGCCGGGGAAATATGATCCGTTGTAACAGAATCTCCGAACTTACCTACAACTCTCAGAGCTGTCAGCGGTTTAACAGTGCCAGGCTCTGGAGACATTCCCTCAAAGAATGTAGGAGCTTGAATATACGTAGAATTTTCATCCCACACATACTGTGCTTCATCTGTTGTTTCAATTTCATTCCAGCGGGCATTATCGTCAAATACGCGGTTGTATTCTTTACGGAATAGCTCCGGTGTAACAGTTTTTGCCACGACTTCTTTAATTTCTTCTGAAGTTGGCCAGATATCGCTGAAGAAAACGTCGTTTCCATCCTTGTCTTTACCTAATGAATCATTTTGCAGGTCAACGTTAACCGTTCCTGCAAGTGCGTAGGCAACGACTAGCGGAGGAGATGCCAGGTAGTTTCCTTTTACTAATGGATGGATCCGTCCTTCAAAGTTACGGTTTCCGGAAAGAACAGATGTAATTAACAGATCAGCATCTGCAACAGCCGTTTCGATCTCCTCTGCCAGAGGACCGGAATTTCCGATACAAGTCGTACAGCCATAACCAACTGTGTTAAAGCCAAGCTTCTCAAGGTAAGGCATTAGGCCGGAATTATCAAGGTAGCCCGTCACAACTTTTGATCCCGGTGCAAGAGATGTTTTGACATAAGCAGGCACCTGCAAGCCTTTTTCGACGGCTTTTTTCGCCACTAAGCCTGCACCAATCAATACATACGGATTGGAAGTATTCGTACAGCTTGTGATAGCAGCAATTGCAATCGCACCCGTTTTCATAACCGTTTCTTCTCCGCTTGCAAGTTTAACGGTTACTTCTTTGTCCATATCCTTTGCCTCAAGACCAAAACCTTGATTTCCGAAAGGAGCGGACAGGTGGGAATGGAATGTTTCTTTCATTTGGGAAAGAGGAATCAAATCCTGCGGACGCTTTGGACCGGAAAGATTTGCTTCAATTCCGCCAAGATCGATTTCTACAACATCTGTGAAAATCGGATCTGCTTTATCTGGTGTATAGAAAAGATCATTTTCTTTGGAATAAGTTTCAACTAAATCAATTTGATCTTCATCGCGGCCTGTCAAACGAAGATAGTTAAGCGTTTCTCCGTCAACCGGGAAGAATCCGCAGGTTGCACCGTATTCAGGCGCCATGTTTGCAATTGTTGCACGGTCAGCAAGTGGAAGTTCCGGTACACCCGGGCCGTAGAATTCTACGAATTTCCCTACCACACCTTTTTGGCGAAGAACTTGTGTTACTTTTAGCGCTAAATCAGTAGCCGTTGTTCCTGATGGCAATTTGCCGGTTAATTTTACACCGATTACTTCAGGCACAGGGAAGTAAGATGGCTGGCCGAGCATTCCTGCTTCTGCCTCAATTCCGCCTACACCCCATCCAAGTACACCGATTCCGTTAATCATCGTTGTATGGGAATCCGTACCGACTAAGGAATCCGGATAAGCAACTGTTTCTGAATCCTTTTCTGCCGCGTGGACAACGTTTGCCAGATACTCAAGGTTTACCTGATGGACGATACCTGTTGCTGGCGGTACAGCGCGGTAATTATCAAATGCTTTTTTAGCCCAGCTCAAAAACTTGTAGCGTTCTGCGTTGCGCTGGAATTCAAGCTCCATATTGAATTGAAGTGAATCTTCTGTTCCCGCTTTATCAACTTGAACAGAGTGATCGATAACAAGATCTACTGTAATTTCAGGATTGATTTTGTCAGGGTCGCCGCCCATTTCAGCCATTGCTTTACGAAGGGATGCTAAATCTACAACCGCAGGAACTCCTGTAAAATCCTGAAGGATGACGCGGGAAGGCTTGAAAGGAACATCGATATCCTGCTGTTCGCTTGTTCCCCATTTTGCAAGGTTTTCAACGTGTTCTTTCTTAATAACATGTCCGTCTACCTGTCTTAGCACAGATTCCAGAAGAACCTTAATGGAATAAGGCAATTTTGTAACCTGCCCGATTCCTGCCTCTTCAAGCGCTTTCAAAGAGTAGTAATGATACGTCTTGCCTTTTAAGTCGAAGGTTTTACGTGCTTGAAATACATCTTGATTATTCAACTGCTGCTGTTCCGTCATGTGTTACTCCCCCTTAAAGCTGTTATCGACTCTACGTGTCGAAAACGGTTACCATGAACCGTTACAAACTTCACAATTCAATCTTAATACAACTTTATACATAAGTAAATATCAATGATGTTATTGAAGATTATAAGAATTTCTTATAGATGTGATCATTCATTATTTTCGCACAATATAAAATTTTGTGCTTCATGATTGACTCCCGAATGGTTCTGCTTTCTAAAAGCTTTAGGAAACAAAATCAATAGACATGGTTAACAGAACCAAAAAAAACCACGGCCGCGGCTGTGGTTTTTTAATCATTATTTTTCATCCTCTTCATTCATTCCCTGAACAATCTGGTTTATATCCTTTTGAAATGTCTCCAGCTGGCTGCGCTGATGCTCAGAAGCAACCTCCAGTGCATTTTGGATTTGTTGGTTCGTCTCATTGATTTCCTCTTTTAAATGGTTAAGCTCTGAACCATAATCCTTGCTCTCTGAATTTAATGTTTCGAAATGACTCTTTGTTTCCGTGGCCTCCTGCTGTGCTGCCTGGAATGCCTGCTGTTTATTCTTATGGTATGGCATCATCATTACTCCTTTATCTGGCTTTTTTTCTTCCCCTATCTTTTCCTTTGGCGTTAAATGTATGCACGTATACTCCATCGAACCAAGCAAAAGCTAACAGGAAAGGAGGAGATTCATTTGACCAATAAAAACACAGGCAAAGATATGAGAAAAAATGCTCCTAAGGGAGATCAGCCGGGACAGCCTGAACCGCTTAGCGGCTCTAAAAAAGTAAAAAACAGAAACCATTCCCGCCAGAAGCATAATAGCGGACACGATATGTAATTTTCTTACCCTCCACTTGGGCTTATTCATTCACTAAAAACCTGCTGCTGAATAAAAATAGTGAAAGGCATCTTTTGGAGGGTATGATTAAAATGAATGATCCAAAACGGTCCGGCGCCTCTGATTTTAAAGGACTGGATCAATGGCTCGCTCAGTTTTTAGATGATCCTTTTTCAAGTGGATTTGATGGTTCATTCCGCACCGATGTTTATGAAACAAGCGACCAGTACATTATCGAAGCTGATTTAACCGGACTTCCATTAGAAAAGATTTCTGTTTTAAAAGGGAACAGCAGCCTCACAATCAAAACACTGTCTTCTAAAAAAGAAGCAATGGTTTTTCTTCCATTCTGCCTGGATAAAAGAAAGATGACTGCTTTATACGCCAATGGGATCCTAGAGATCATGATTCTGAAAGAAGAACAGCAACTACCGGCATCCTCAAATAATAAGCTAATCATCATCCCTGAACAGAGATAGCCATCTCTGATTTTTTTTGTTTAAAAAATGATCCTCAGAGGCATGCGCCCTTGGCAGCACTTAAATGCACCCGCTTGTTACATATAGACAAGCGCTTATACATTCCGCTCAGCCTGTACATATACTGCTAAAAACAGGAGCGATCAAAACTTGGGTGTGTATATAAAAAGTCTCGTCATTAATGAAATATCCGGAGGAGTGGTTCATTTCGGAAATGCGGTAAACGTTGGACCGATTACTGCTTCAAAATCGGTGGAAGGCAGCGGGAGCGGTTCTGCTGATGATTCCTCTCAGTCCCCTGCAGCCCAAATGTCCTCAAACGGTTCCCTATCCGCTACTGCCACAATGAATACAGGTTTAAACGCTCAGCGGCAAAGCCGTTCTAATTGAATCGCCATAAGCATATCCTCTTTGAAAAAGAAATGGGGTTTTCATTATGGCATACAGGGGTTCGAAGGGCTGGTACATTTCAGAGCTTAAGAAGGCAGGAATTACGAAGCATCCAATCGACCGAAAGAAACTTGAATCGTATAAAACATATGTAATCAGAAAGATCTGGCTTACTGCGCTTAATGGAAATGAAAAAGCTTGACCTCTTCCCATTCGTTTTCATGTATAATAAAAGCATAAATGGAAACAGTTGGGGTGAACAGGATGCTTGACGGCTGGTTTCAATGGTTTATCGTGTTTTGGGTATTTTTCCTGATTGCGATGCTCTCGATTGGCGGATATTTTATGTTCAGAAAGTTTTTAAAACGCCTGCCGAAAGAGGACGGAAAATCAATTTTGGACTGGCAGGATCATTATATTCAAAAATCCCGCCATCTGTGGGATCAAAGTCAAAAGGACCTGCTAGAGGAATTAGTTTCACCTGTACCGGAACTTTTCAGAGATGTGGCCAGGGAGAAAATCGCCGGCAAAATCGGCGAGCTTGCCTTACAAGAAAAAGCACCAATCATTACACAGGATCACGTCATAAGAGGCTATATACTGGCTACACCTAAGAGGGACCATAAGTTTCTGATTAAGCATCTAAAACAAAAGCAAATCGATTATCAGATGTATAAGACGATGTTTTAAATGATTAAAGCTGCACCCTGCAGGGTACAGCTTTTTTACGTGGCTTGTGTATTTGGCGGATTGATCTGATTTTGGATTTTTTTAAAAGACATATACATGGCAATTCTCCAAGGCACAATCATTCCAAATGCAAGCAGCCAGAACATTCCGCTAAGAGCACCGACATCAATAGAAAGGCTCAAAAATGACTTTAACCCAACACGGAGTGCCAGCAAACCAATTAAAATAAAAGCAAATGCCTTCGATCGCTTTAAATAAATTTCATTGTCGCGAATTTCAAACTTGCTCGTTTTAATGAGAAATATTGAAAAAAACATTCCCGCTAGAATGGCCTCCCAAAATTCTGCAAGCGTTACATGGAAAAACGGAAAAATAAACATCAAGGCACCTGTACTCATGAATAATGGCGGAAGGATAATTTTCTTAGCTGATGCAGGCTTCCTTGAAGCGCGCATTCTTACTACTAATACGATCGTTCCCATTACAACCGCCATTATCGTAGAAATGACTAATAAATCCATGGTTCATCATCCCTCATATTTTGATTCTTCTATTATAAACCAATTTACTCAAAGTTAACATATGACAAAGGCTTGCCGGACATGCTAGTATTTCAAGAAATGAAAAAACCATTTAGATTCATTCTAAATGGCAATGTATAGGTTAGCCCAGTACCCGCTCTACCGCTTCAAGAACCCGGCTGGAGTCGAAGGGCTTAATAATAAAATCTTTGGCTCCCGCTTCAATCGCCTCTACAACCATTTTCTGCTGGCCCATAGCAGAACACATGATTACTTTTGCGGCCGGAAACTCACTCATAATCTCTTTTAATGCATCCAGCCCATTTTTCTCAGGCATTGTAATATCAAGTGTTACAAGATCCGGGAGCAGTGCCTTATATTGACTGACCGCTTCAATGCCATTTTCGGCTTCCCCTGCTATGGTGTGACTTGCTCCTTCAAGTACATTAGTCAATGTAACTCTCATAAATTTGGCATCATCAACGATCAGAATCCTCGCCATGTTACCCCTCCCTAAAATGCTTCGCCTTCATCTGTAATCTATTATAACAGAAAGAAGAGGAAAAAGTAGTAAATTTGACTTATTTTTAAAATTTTTATAGGTCTAAAATCCTGTAAAACCTGTCAATTTTGTAAAATAGTTGATAATAGCCGCCATACCATCGAAGAATAGGAGCAATCCCATTGCAACCATAATCCCGCCCCCTGCTTTCATAAATACGGCAGTATGCTTTGAAATCCAATGCATCTTTCCGATAAAAAAAGCTAAAACAAAAAAAGGGACAGAAAAACCAAGCGTATAGCTAATCATATACAGAAGCGCTGATTCCGGCTGTGAACCGGCTAAGGTCATCACCGCTGTCAAAATCGGACCGACACATGGAGACCATCCAGCAGCAAATCCAAGCCCAATCAAAATTGACCCCGCATACCCTGCAGGCCGATGCTTGAACTGCAGTCTCCGCTCTTTCATAAGGAATTTTGGAGATAAAACTCCAAGCGTGACAAACCCCATAAAGACAATCAATATCGCTCCCAGCTGCCGAAGTAAATCCTGATAGTTAATAAAAAAACTCCCAATCATGGACGTACTGAACCCAAGTGCCACAAAGATAATGGAAAAACCCAGCAAGAAAAAGCCTGTATGAAGCATGCTCTGTGTTCGGTGCATTCCCTGCTCCGATTTCAAATCCTGAACAGAAACTCCCGTTATGTATGATAAAAACGCCGGATAAACCGGCAGGCAGCAAGGTGAAACAAAAGAAAGGAACCCCGCTCCAAATGAAAGCATCGCATTTACATCTGCCATCCTCATCCTTCTCTCTTCAATACCTTTTTTTAAATGTACCACATCCGGAATGAATACGAATAAATATTTCATTTTATGTCATTCATATGTCAATTTTCTTACACTTAATTCGACTTGGTTTTAGGATGCTATTAAAAAGCTTATAATCAATGATGACAATTCCATCAAAACCTATAACTTTTTTCCAAACAAAATGCAGCAGTTTACATAGAAAGGATACATCGCAGTGACGAAGAAGGATATGCTTAAAGAAATCGAACGCAAACGAGAAGAACTGAATGAAATCGTCTGTAAAAACGGAATGAGTTCAACGGTCACCATTCAATACAGCCAGGAACTTGATAAAATGCTGTATGAGTATCAGCAGATTATCCTCCCTCAAAACAATCAGCGTTATATGCATTAACAGGGAAAGGGAGTGGCGCAACAGGGCGGTCATTCCCTTTTTTAAAGCAGGTTTTCCCCTACCTAATATCTTCCGGTTTTTTTCTGATCCCATAAAACTTTACAATTCCTGCGCTGGTAACTTCCTTTGCGTATACCCGGACTGTGTTGCTATTGACTGTAATGAAATCCGATAGCATCATAAGCTGAGCGATTTCTAGATCAACCTTATCATGGAATGCGTCATTTTCATCGATAATCATTTCAATCCTTACCTGCGGCATATTAAAAACCTCCTCCTTCATCTACTATTCGCCAACTAAACGGAAGGACCTTTAAGTTTTCAATTCTGCATTTTGAAGGTGGACGCTTTCCGAAAAAATGTTGCCGATATCACTACTCACACAAGCAAATCACTTCTAAAATCTGTTGGCTGTCCACCTCTGCTCTGATATCTGGCCAATATAAAAAACCGCCTTCTACTGGTTTGATGGCCAGCATAGAAGCGGTTCGGTGTTTGATTGATGAAAGATCAAGCATACATTAGTCAAATTTCAGATGAATGGCTCACTCTGCATGACAAATCTGCAAAATGCCAGGAGTGACTATCGTTAAAGCACTATAAACACCAGCTGAAATACCTTATTTAATCTGCTGACTGTTCATCGCTTTCATCATTTGATTGATTTTTTTCTGGGATGGTTTCATTCCCATTTGCATCATCATCATACGAAGCATTTGTTCATTGATTGGCGGATTCTTTTTCAAATAGCTCATCATGTATCTGCGAGCAATAAAGAAGCCCAGCGCCACGCCGCCCAAAAGAGCAACTATGATCAGTGTTATGCCTAGCCATAAAGCCATGGTAGTTCCTCCTTCAAGTTCTCTCGTTTACAGTCTACTAAACCCTTCGATATTATACAATAATTCCTGCATAATTTCTGCTTTTTTAGACAAATTTTCTTTCAGATATCGGGTTCAGCCATCCATATCGCTGGGATTGGAAGTCCATCGCGAGAAAACAGGGGTCCATTTTCCTAAGAATTTCAAAAAATATCGTCTCCGCTTCATAGCTGCCTTGAGCATCGATTTCCAAATATCGGTCTTTTACAAGCAATGTTGCCTGTCCGGCCTCACCATTAAGAATGATTCTGTGCAAGTGGCCTAACTGCCGGTAGCCTTTTCTCATCATTAAGAACCCGGTTAGCAGCTGATGAATTTTTTTGGCCGGGATTGCTTTAGAAATATATTGTACCTGGCGATCCAACAGGTCGTACGAACCGTCATGAATGCTTGTCCATTGAAAATTTTGAATTAGGTTAAAAATCTTCGACTCTTTGCCGAAATAATGGCTTGCGAATTCTTCTTCTATTAAATAAACATAGTAATGCCTCATCCTGAACCCCTCCTGCCGCTGCACGCTCTTTATCTTTATTATACGGAATGACGCATGATGAAGAGTGTCTTAATGCGGAGAGAGGATTCACTATTTATGTCGAATCAAAGTTCGCCAAATGAAAGGGAGCCTGCACGATGCAGGCTCCCTTACTGGTTATTTATTTAGCAATGCTTTAACGCGTGCTACGATATTTTCAGGAGTGAAGCCAAACTCTTTCATAATCGTTTCTCCTGGTGCAGATGCACCGAAACGGTTAATTCCAAGAACGTCACCTTCATCACCCGTGTACCTTTCCCATCCAAGCGGAGAAGCCACTTCAATCGCCAAGCGCTTTTTAACATCCTTAGGAAGGACGGATCGCTTGTAATCTTCAGTTTGTTCTTCAAAACGTTTCCAGGAAGGCATGCTCACAACAGAAGCATCGATTCCCTCTTTAAGAAGCGCTTTTTGGGATTCGACTGCAAGACCCACTTCAGAACCGGAAGCAAGCAGGATAGCATCCGCCATTTCTTTTTGTGAAGGTGATACAACATAAGCACCTTTCTCCACACCAGTGCCGGACAATTCTGCAGAGTGCTCGAGCGTCGGAAGATCCTGTCTTGATAATACAAGAGCGGTCGGACTGGTTTTGGATGTTACAGCGAGCTTCCATGCAGCAGCCGTTTCATTTCCATCCGCTGGTCTGATCACATCAAGATTCGGCATCGCTCTTAATGAAGCCAGCTGTTCAATCGGTTCATGAGTAGGTCCGTCTTCCCCTACAGCAATGCTGTCATGAGTGAATACGAATGTTACAGGCAGGTTCATTAAGGAAGCCAGGCGGATAGCAGGACGCATGTAATCGGAGAATACGAAGAACGTTCCTCCAAATACTTTTAATCCCCCGTGTAAAGCCATACCGTTTAGTGCCGCACCCATAGCAAATTCTCTTACGCCGAACCAGATATTGCGTCCGCTGTAATTGGCGGCAGTAAAATCTTCTACGCTTTTGATTGTCGTTTTATTGGATCCGGCTAAGTCCGCTGACCCGCCGAACAGATTAGGAACATTTTTCGCAATGGCATTCAGCACTTCACCAGAAGACGCTCTGGAAGCAAGTCCTTTTCCTGTCTCATATACAGGAATATCTGCATCCCATCCTTCAGGAAGTTCGCCATTAATTGCGCGTGTAAGCTCCTCAGCAAGTTCAGGGTACTCATTTTTGTAGCTTTCAAATAGGGCATTCCACTCGTTTTCAGCTTTTTTGCCATCCTCTTTGATTGTTTTCGCAAAGTGTTCATATACTTCGTCAGGCACATGGAAATCTTTATCGAATGTCCACTTGTAAGCATCTTTAGTGAGCTTTGTTTCTTCTGCTCCAAGGGGTGCCCCGTGGACGCCTGAAGTACCGGCGCGGTTCGGTGAACCAAATCCGATCGTTGTTTTGACTTCAATCAGGGTTGGCTGATCTTCATTTTGCTTCGCTGCAGCAATAGCCCGGCCGATTTCATCTGTATCGTTTCCGTCTTCGACACGGATCACCTGCCAATTCATTGCTTCAAAACGCTGCTGAACATTTTCGCTGAATGAACGGTCAAGATCGCCATCAAGAGAAATATCGTTTGAATCATAAAGAACAACCAGGCGGCCAAGCTTCAAGTGACCTGCAAAAGAAGCAGCCTCAGATGAGATTCCTTCCATTAAATCTCCGTCGCCGCAAATCGCAAATGTATGGTGATCGACTACATTAAAAGAGTCTTTATTGTATGTATGTGCTAGGTGACGTTCTGCCATAGCCATTCCTACCGCCATTGCTATTCCTTGGCCAAGCGGTCCAGTCGTTGCATCTACACCAGCTGTATGTCCGTATTCAGGATGTCCTGGAGTTTTGCTTCCCCATTGACGGAAAGATTTCAAATCCTCCATAGAAACATCATAGCCTGAAAGGTGAAGCATGCTGTAAAGAAGCATAGAGCCATGCCCGGCAGAAAGAACAAAACGGTCACGGTTGAACCAGTTTGGATTCTCTGGATTTTGTTTCATATAATCTGTCCACAGTTTGTAAGCCATCGGGGCAGATCCCATAGGCATTCCCGGATGTCCGGAGTTTGCTTTCTCAATTGCATCAATAGATAGAGTCCGGATTGTAGCAATGGACAATGAGTCAATAGTAGATAATGTCATTATAGACCATCCTTTCGTTTGAACAATTTACCCTCTTATCATATCCGTCCAGCTCAAATAGTACAACCAATAGGCCTGTTTATATTAAACAGGCCAGTTTCGAACTTTTAATGAAGTCCTTTATTCTTCTCATTTTTCAATTTTTGAGGGGTTACGTCATTCCCCTCCGGATCGACCACGGTCACATTTTTCAAAGTGTTCTTCATGGAACTTCTAAAGGTTTTCAGGTACTCTTCCCGCAAAGCCTTTTGCTCCTGCTGTTCCTGTTCTGTTAACCCTTCAGCTTTGGATTTTTTTGAAAGAGCATTAATTCGATCAATTTTTTCTTTAGAAAGCATAATCATTCTCCTTTTTAAGCCTGTATAACTCCTGTACGTTTCGTGATCGAAGACTTTTTCCTATCATTCTGCTGTTATGAAATTAATATGATGGCTGTTTACTGCTGCAGAATGCCCACCATCCTTAGAAAGGGAAATTTACAGAGCACCTGTCCAAAAAAAACATGTTCTTATATAATGGGCTTCACTTCGTACGTAACTTACGGATAATGTTAGATAGTGCAATCGTACAAAAAAGAGCAAAAAAAGGCAACTAAACAGATTATTAGGTCTGTTCAGCTGCCTTTTTCTCTTCCATGTATTCCTGGAACCTTCTATGTACTGTCGCTTTTGAAACCGAATAGCCGAAGCCTCTCAGCGTGGCTGCTATATCTGCAAACGTGAGCTTACTATTCCTTAAACGAACGATTTCCTCGATAGGAACTTCAATTTTATCTTTTCTTCCTCCGGAGACAAGATCGGTTAAGTTATGCTGCGGCCGATATCCCTTTTCAACCGCACGCTTCATTCCGCGCCTAATTTTCATATTATGGATCTTCCTCTGATATTCTTCGACAATGCTGACAATTTCAAGAACCATTGTATCCGCTTCTGACAGCTGCAGTTCGCCCTGCTGTGCGATTGTAAACACTTTCACCTGTTCTTTGTATATACAGTGGAGAATGGCCATTCTGGCGCTTCCCCTCCCAAGTCTCGTTTCATCCTGGATCAGAATTGCTTTTGCATCTTCTTTTTTTATCGTGTCAAGAAGCTCGAGAATTCCTTCCCTCTCAATCTCATAGCCGCTTGCCTTCTCCATGATGATCCGGACGGGTTCCATTCCGTTTTGAACCGCTAAAGAAGTCAGTTCTTCCTCCTGTCTGAGAAGAGAAGTTTCCTGTTCGTCTTTTGCTGTACTGACTCTGCAATAAATAACCGCCTTCAAGTAAACACCTACTCTTCTGAAGCAATAATATGGGTTTCATGTTTGTAAAGATCATTCTTTTTCACTGGAATAAAAACGGTGTCACCAGGTTTAATTACAATAGTAGATAAATTATTTTCCTTATCCACCCATTCCACAAACTCTGTCTGAGACATTCCGTGCTTGTCCTTCAGTGTTTCTGCCAAATCCCATAGTGTATCTCCTTCTCGGATTTCTATTTTAGCATATTCATCCAGTGTTTTGCCGCTTCCCGTACCGGCTGCTGCAAATAAAATACCCCCGACAAGAACGAAAAATGATGCTATGAGTGCAAATGTGCTTTTTGACATGTTAACCCCTCCAGAATGTTTGTTCGCTTTTTGATATTTTTATTATAATACGAACAAACGTTTTGGGTCAAGCGTTTTTCGAACTTATGTTTGTATTTTCAGGTAAATGATGCTATAATCACTATAAATTACTTACTCTGAGGTGCTAAGGATGAGCAAACTATCAAAAAGGCAACAGGACATTCTTGAATTTATTAAACAGGAAGTCAAAAGCAAAGGGTATCCGCCTTCCGTCCGTGAAATTGGCCTTGCTGTCGGTCTGGCATCCAGCTCTACCGTACATGGCCATCTTGCCAGACTTGAAAACAAAGGCCTTATACGCCGAGATCCTACAAAGCCAAGGGCTATCGAAATTTTAAATGAAGATCTTGGAATGGAAATTCCGAGAAACGAAGTGATTAACGTTCCGATTATCGGGAAGGTTACGGCAGGGCTGCCGATTACTGCTGTGGAAAATATTGAAGAATACTTTCCGCTCCCTGAACGGCTTGCTTCACCTGATGACCAGGTTTTTATGCTTGAGATTGTCGGGAACAGTATGATTGAAGCGGGAATATTAGACGGAGACCTTGTTGTAGTAAGACAGCAGCAATCCGCTAATAACGGTGATATTGTCGTTGCCATGACCGAGGATGATGAAGCCACAGTAAAACGCTTTTTTAAAGAAAAAGATTATATCAGGCTGCAGCCGGAAAACTCATCAATGGAACCCATTATTTTAAGGAACGTGTCCATACTTGGCAAAGTGATTGGAGTATACCGTACAGTGCATTAACGAGCTTGTTCAACTGGACAAGCTTTTTTTCATTCAGATTATAATGATAGAATAAAGGCTGTATAATGTGCTATACAATCAGCATCTGGAGGAACCATTTATGTCCGACAATCAAAAGGAGCTTCAATTAGATGAAGCCAGCAGTCAATTTATTTTTCCCTTCTCTTTAAAACATACAAATGTGATGAAGATCCAGCAGCAGCTGGAGAATAGCGGTTACCGCTTCTTCCATCTGGACGCAAAAGAAACAGAAAATGCATATTACGGTCCCGGGCAGTCCGTTTCCCATGATAATATGGACCAATACTTTTTGCCGTTTATTGAAAACCTGTTATTTGTTCATGAGCCGGCAAAAGAATCGCTCAGCCGGTTTTCAAAGTCTGTTCAATCACCAATCCGGTTATTATTCGGTGAGGATCAGCGTTCATATGAAGCAGAAGTCCTTTCTGCTGATATTTTTATCTGCCCTTTTGAAATTGGTATGATCTCGATTCGGACCCGGTTTACTCAGTCTCCCCTAAAGCTTTCTGAAGTGATGGACTTTCAAAATCAGTTCCGTGTTCTGGATCCAAAGCTTGTTGAAAAGAAAAATCTTAGGGTCATGACTAAAAATTCATCCTATGACAGCATTCAGGATTACATATTTAAAGAAGTCGCACCCGGCATTGTCCCTTTTATCGAAACAGGAGTGAACAAGTCCTCTTATTTCGGGAGTCTTCCGTATTTCGTGGATGAAAGAATGTATATTGTCAGTACGCTGGTCACACGTGAGAATCACGTGACAAATGAACATCTCTTCCGATCGGGGCAGGTAAATGGTTATGATTCAAAAGGAAATCCGTTTATTTCCGCTAATAACCCAGAGTACATAGATCATTACGCAAAGACCCACACTTACAGCAGGTGGGCTCCTCAGACAAACTATGTAATCAGCGATCATGCCTTTACATGCCTTACCCAGCAGGGCGAACATGTACCCATAATTAAGTCTGAAATGTTTGGCCAGCATTATTACAACTTGCTCCTTCACTTCTTTTACAAAATGGTTCTGCTTAAACTTTCCTATCAATACTCGCTGCTGTACAGACGGAATAAAACGAATGAGATTGAACAGCTAATTCAAACGATTACCGAGTTTTCCGGCAAATATCATTTTAAGGAAATAAGCAGCCGCACAGAAGGACAGGAATTGGCTTTCTTAATGAATAATGTGTTTCATATTTCGACCTTATATGACGAAGTAAAAAAAACGCTCGACAGCTTGTTCAGAAACCAGGAGAAAATTTCAGCTAAACGAAATAATTATTTATTGTTCATTTTAACGACATACACGGTTATTTCCGGAATTTATGGGATGAATCTTGTGATAGAGGACTGGAAAGGAAAAATCGATTGGAGATTGATGACTCAATACTCGGTTTTTGAGTATATTGCGTTTGGAGTAGCCATTAGCGGAATCCTAATGGGAATTGGCTTGGGTGCAGGAGCGATTTTCAGTCTTGGCAGAAACTTTTTTAACCGCAAAAAACGATGACTCCAATCCCGGGGTCATCGTTTTTCTGTTTTCTTCTCAATTGTGAAAGTTTGTTCCATCTGTTGTTGCAGAAATAATTCCCGCACGGACAACATAATCTCCGAAGTGTTCCCCATCTTCCCGTTCTTTGGCATAACGAGGCAAGATCTCACGAAGATCATTCAGTATTTCTTCTTCTCCAATGTTTTCTTTGTACATTTTGCTTAAGCGGCTGCCATCGAAGGCTGCTCCAAGATACATATTATATTTCCCCGGAGCTTTGCCAATAAATCCAATCTCCCCGAGGGCATGCCTGGCACAGCCGTTCGGGCAGCCAGTCATGCGGATTGTTATTTCTTCATTGCGCAAACCGTTTTCATCAACAATCCGCTCAATTTTATCGATTAAGACCGGCAAATAGCGCTCCGCTTCCGCCATTGCAAGGCCGCATGTAGGCAGGGCCACACACGCCATTGAACTTCGACGGAGTGCGGAATAATGCTTGCCGTCCGTTAAACCGTATTCGGCTATTAACTGATCGATTTGCTTTTTCATCTTTTGCGGAACATTTGCAATGATTACGTTTTGGTTAGCGGTTAGCCTAAAGTCTCCTGAATGCACTTTCGCAATTTCACGAAGGCCAGTCATAAGCTTATAATCTTCGAAATCGGCTACACGCCCGCCTTCTACAAACAGAGTATAGTGCCATTTGCCCTTGACCCCTTTTACCCATCCGTAGCGGTCGCCGTTGTGATCAAAATGGTAAGGTTTTGCATCCTGCAGGGTCCAGCCCAATCGGTTCTCTAGTTCTTCTTTCACTGCTTCAAGTCCAAGACGGTCTACCGTGTACTTAAAGCGGGCATTTTTCCGTTCTGAGCGATTTCCATAATCCCGCTGGATCGTGATAATTTTTTCAGCCAGCTCTACTATTTGATCAGGTGTGCAGAAGCCAATTGTTTTTCCCAGCTGAGGATAGGTTTCTTTATCGCCATGGGACATTCCCATCCCTCCGCCAATCAGGACATTGAATCCAAGAAGCTTCTCCTCTTCAACAATCGCGACAAACCCCAGATCCTGTGAATACACATCGATATCATTGGACGGCGGAACCGCAATTCCGATTTTAAATTTACGGGGCAGATAAAGAGGACCATACATTGGTTCAGCTTCTTCTGCCGTGCCCGCTACCTTCTCTTCATCAAGCCAAAGCTCATGATACGCTCGTGTACGTGGAAGGAGATGTTCACTTAATTTTTTGGACCATTCGTAAACCTCTGTATGAATCTCAGATTGTTCAGGATTCGGATTGCACATGACATTCCGGTTTACATCACCGCAAGCAGCAATCGTATCCATCAGAAATGCATGGATATCCTGAATCGTTTTTTTCATATTCCATTTTAATACTCCGTGCATTTGAAAGGTCATGCGCGTGGTCAGCTTCAAAGTGCCATTGCCGTTCCTTTGAGCCAGGTCGTCCATGACAAGCCACTGAGCGGGAGTAGCAACTCCGCCCGGCAGACGGACACGGAGCATAAATTGATAGGCCGGCTCCAATTTCTGTTTTTGGCGTTCATTGCGGAGATCCCTGTCATCCTGCAGGTAGCTGCCGTGAAATTTCATTAAGCGGTTATCATCATCCGAAATTCCTGCACTGATCGGTTCAAGCATTGATTCCGCAAGGGTTCCGCGCAAATAGTTGCTATCATCCTTAATACGCTCCACATCGCTCGGAGTTCCTTCCGGTGCTTTTAATATTCGATTGCCCATGTGAAAAACTCCTTTCCTAATAAACATCCCGCTGATATCTTTTATCCTGCTGCATTTGAGCCAAATACTCTTCTGCTTTTTCCTGACTCAAACCGCCTTCCTTTTGAATGATTTCCAGTAGTGCATTATGGACATCATGCGCCATATTCCTTTCATCACCGCAAACATAAACAGCAGCACCTTCCTGCAGCCAATTGAACAGTTCCCGGCTCCGCTCAAGCATACGGTGCTGAACATACACTTTTTCCTTTGTGTCTCTTGAAAATGCCACATCCATTTTTGTTAATAGACCATCTTTCATCCATTTTTGCCACTCTGTCTGGTAAAGGAAGTCTGTTACAAAATGCTGATCTCCAAAGAAAAGCCATGATTTCCCTTCTGCTTCTTTCTCTTCCCGCTCCTGCATAAACGATCGGAATGGGGCAATTCCTGTCCCTGGACCTACCATAATGATCGGTGTTTCGGGATTGGCGGGCAGCTTAAAGTTTTGATTGGGCTGGATATATACCGGCAAGCTGTCTCCCGGCTGAAGCCTTTCCGCACAAAGAATGGAGCATACTCCGTTTCGTGCGCGTCCATGAGACTCATAGCGCACAGCCCCGATTGTTACGTGAACCTCATCCGGGTTGGCCGCCAAGCTGCTTGCAATAGAATAAAGTCGTGCAGGAATTTTTCGAAGGACGGAGAGAATCTCTTGTGCCGGAACAGCCCACGGTCCAAAATCACGCAGCAGATCCAGCAAATCACGTCCTGTAAGGTACTCTTTTAGTTCCGCTTCCCGGCCAGGTGAAAGCAGTTCTTTTAAATCCTGACATCCTGTAATTTGTGCAGCTTGCTCAAGCAGCGGCTTCGTTAGGACGGTTATTTCATAGAAAGAAGTGAGCGCATCCTTTAATGAACGCACATCCCCCTGTTTGTTTACTGTAACCATTTCATCCGGTGCCCAGTTCATTTCGCTGATAATCAAATCTGCCAGAGCAGGATCATTATTAGGGTAAATCCCAAGACTGTCCCCCGGTTCAAAGGAAAGACCGGAGCCCTCGAGTGATAATTCAATGTGCGTCGTTTCCTTATTGGACCCCCGTCCGTTTAAATTTATACTTTCAAGAATTTCCGCATGAAATGGATTCGTTCTTGAATAATTCGTTACTGCAGCCGGTGTAGCAGCTGAAGAATCCGGCACTGAGGCATCACTTCCCTGCAATCCTAAAAGACCATTAATGACCCCTTCCAGCCATTCAGCTGCAGGCTCATCATAATCCAGATCGCAGTCCACTCTTGGATGCAGTCTTTTGCCGCCCAGCTCTTCCAGCTTGCTGTCAAATTCCTTTCCTGTCTGGCAAAAGAATTCGTAAGAACTGTCACCCAGGGATAGAACGGAATAGTTCAAATCCTCAAGCTTCGGTGCGCGTTTCCCATGAAGAAATTCATGGAGTGACAGCGCATTATCCGGCGGATCGCCTTCACCATGTGTGCTGACCACAATCAGAAGGTTTTGAATTTTTTTTAGCTGATTTGGTTTGAAATCGTTCATGGAAGCTACGGTTACTTCAAAACCCTTCTCCTTTAAGGTCTTGCCCCCCGCTTGCGCCAATCCCTGCGCATTCCCCGTCTGGGATCCATAAAGGATGGTCACGTTTTTGGAGATGGTCTGGACAGCAGCCTGAGCTGGAACTTCAGCTGCAGCAGCCCCTGGAGTACTGGCAGCTGAAGCCGCAAGATAGCCTGAAATCCAGTTTTTTTGTGAATCAGTTAATGTTGGCAATAGCTGGTTCAGGAGATCTGCCTGCTTTTGATCAAAAGGGCTGTTTGTTACTTGAATATGCAATGAACCCACCTCATCATTTCATCATATTTCGATTATACCTATGTATTAAGTCGGTTTTTCACTTAAAATAAACCAGCACGCTTTTTACCTTGGTTAGCAGTATAAATATCTTATCTAATTTTACAGAAAATTAGAGCATTAGTAAAATATTTTTAAATAATCGGAGTTATTAATATTGTTAATAGTAAAAGTTCTATTCCTCTCGTCTAATTGAACCATCCTTTTTCAACAATTAGAACGGTAATTGCAGCAATCAAAAACCCCTCACAGCATTATGCCGTAAGGGGTTTTTGAGTAAATTAGCGCTGAAGAAGGCTTCCTTCATAGCTTTTTACATCAAGTGGTGCCGTTAAAAACTCTTTTGCTTTCCCTACAAACCCAACAAAATGGGCACTTTCTCCATGGGTTTTCACAGCAGCCATATCTTCCCAGACTTCTACCATTGTATAAGCGTGCTCCTGATCCAGATTTTTCATCAGACGATAAGAGATGCATCCATTTTCTGCCTGTGAAGCTTTCACCAATGTTTCAATTTCTTCAAGAAAAGCCGCTTCTTTATCCGGTCTAACTTGAAATCCTGCATGTGTAATAATCATTTTTTTTTCCTCTTTTCATTTAATTTTTTCTAAGCAAGAATGGCGGTTATCTCCACTCCGTGATCTTTTCAATCGGTAAACGCACTGATTGGTAGCCCTGATCTGCCGCTTTCCCAATGGAAAGAAGCATAACTGGATAGTAACGCTCTTTATCCATTCCGAATACATCGGCAATTTGATCCTTTTCATAACCGCCGATTGGATTCGTATCGTAGCCGTGTGCACGTGCAGCAAGCATCAGCTGCATTGAAACAAGGCCGGCATCAATCAAATTCATTTCCTTTAGTGATTCAAACGAGCTTGCTTCAAAAAACCCTTTAATCTGCGCTACTTGTCTGTCTCTCACCTCAGCAGGCATATGTCCCTCAGCTACTGCTTTATCGTAAATTTCATCCATATATTCATCACTCTTCATATCAGCGAAAACAGCGATCATTGCAGCAGATGTCTCGGTTTGCACCTGATTAAACTTCGCTAGCGGAGCAAGCTTCTTCTTGCCTTCTTCTGAATCAATGACCATAAAACGCCATGGCTGCATATTTACAGATGATGGAGCGAGCGTTGCTTCTGTCAGAATCTCCGTCATTTCCTCCCGGCTGATTTTCACTGATGGATCGTAATTGCGAATGGAACGGCGTCCGGTGATAATTTCTTTAAAATCGTTCATTTTAGTCATGATTTATTTCTCCTTTATGAGGGGTCTAGTTGATTTTCATTCATTAGTATTTCATATTCTCTACATTTTCTTGAATCCGGGTAAGCATTTCTAAAAGAAGCGTTCGTTCCTCCGTATTAAAACCATGTAAGACATCCGAAACAAACCGCTGTTTTTCTTCTTTATATGCGGCGATTTTCCCGCGCCCTTCTTCGGTCAGGCGTACATATGTGAAACGATTGTCTTCAGGATTTTTCCGGCGGATGATCGTACCCTTTTCTTCAAGCTGCTTCAAATGCCTGGTTACAGCAGCATTGTCTATATTTACTTTTTTTTGCAGTGTGCTCTGATTAATTTCCTCTGTTTCATACAGTTTTAGCAAAAGCTCCAATCGGGACTGGCTGACTCCTGTACATGCTTCGAATTTCGGATTTGTCCGTTTGTTGATTTCATATAATCGGAAAACAATCTCTTCATCTTGGGCTCGCAAGTTGGACAAACGCATCCCCCTCCTTTCACGCAATGAATATAATTGACCTATCAAATATAAGATGATATTTATAATGAAGTCAAGAAATTAACCTGGCCATATTTAACTCACTATTGTGGTGAAACTTATAATTGATAAGTCAACTATTGAGCTATCAACTATATTAAATCATCGATACATTGATGTCAAATTATTCGTTCCGTATGCATGAAACATTAACTTTTTTATCGGAATACCCTCCTTTTATTCAAAGCTTTGTTAACTTAGCTGTTGATTTCCGCTGCAGGTGTTTGCTTCAATCAACAGGTGTCAAAAAATCAACACCATGCTTTAACATAGCCTTATTCAATAGAAAAAGGCTTCTTAGGAAGCCCCTTTTTTAGATTATCCTTGATGCGCGCCTTCTTTTAGTTCTTGCACAGAAACCGCTCTCGCTTCCTTACTTGAGCGGGCTGCCGCTTCGTTCATCAGAGTTAAATTCAGCACATCGTCTTTTGTAATCGCCGGACTTTTTTTCCCTTCGATATCCATTACCCATTGTTCCATCGGCATAGGAAGAGGTTTCGGAAGATCATCAGGGGTAATCCACTCTCCTTGTGTTAAGGAGGCACTAATCATGCGGACCTTGTTATCTTCTATAAGAAGAGCTCCGTCTGTTCCGTATAGTTCCAGCTGGAACGGGCTTGCTGCTGAAATAAACCCTGTTTCAATGATTCCTAGAGCACCTGATTCATACTCTACCGTCACAGCGGCATTATCATCCACTCCAAGCCCAAGAGTATGAAGGAGCTTAGCAGAAACGGACACAGCGCTTCCAGCTAAACGGTATGTCAAATAAATGGGGTGTGCACCAAGATCAATTAGCGCTCCTCCGCCGCATTGTTCTTCGCTGAAGAAGTGCGAGGGCAGCCAGCCGGATGGTTTCCCGGGAATAGATATTGCTCCATCATGCGCCAGTCTGCACCGAATGGATGTTAACCTTCCAAGCCAGCCTTTCTCGACTGCCTGCTCTGCATATAAAAAGTAATCTGCCGAGAGTCTGGGAAGCGAAACCATAAGTTTTACGTTTGCTTTCTCCACCGACTCAAAAATCTCTTCGCAATCCCGCAAGGAAACGGCTAAAACTTTTTCAGAGAAAATATGCTTTCCGTATCCCGCAGCAGCCATGATGACTTCTTTATGCATGGTTGTCGGAGTACTAACGATCACTGCATCAATATCGCTTCTTTTCAAAACAGAATCTAAATCGGCTTCAAACGGAACACCAAGCTCCTCTGCCCACTTCATACCCCTCTCCTCTTCTTCGTCCCAAACGGCTTTAATTGAAATGGACTCATTAATCAGTGCCTCTTTCGCATAATCATCAGCATGCACATGCCATCTGCTAAGCATTGCAACATTCAGCATTTTATTCACTCCCGTAATCGTCATTTTTTACAGCCTTTGTACATGATCTTTGCTAAATTTTACACTTGAGTGTATCTAAAACTTTAATTCTCTGTGGAGCGGCTGCTCAAGGCAACTATGGCGCTGATTATCACTGCCCAGTCATCACTGTGAATTTCATGTCCGGTGCCTTCAAGTGCAATAAATTCAGCATTCGGAATGGCCTTCGCAAGCGCCAGGCCATGCTCAATCGGAAGCGCGGGATCCTTTGTTCCGTGTATAACCACTGCAGGTGCCGTTATCTCACCCATTTTGTCAAAGTAATGAATACCGCCCTGCAGCAAGGCATAATTAAATCGGCTTGCAATTTGTCTGGCCCGTTTTAATTCCTTATCGGCCAGTTTTTCCATTCGATTTCTCTCAAAAGGCTTAGAACCTGATAAGGTTTTCCAGCCTCCTGCAAGGTAGTCGATAGCTGCTTGCCGGTCGTTCCAATCAATGGAACTGCTGCTGGAATGATAATCTAAGATGCGCTGATCCATCTCAGGCAGCTTTTCCTGTTCCTTTCCAAACACACTGGAAGCAATTGCTGTGAGTGATAGAATCCGTTCAGGATATCGCAGAGCAAGAATTTGCCCAATCATACCGCCAAGCGACATTCCAGCAATATGAGCCTTTTCAATGGAATAAGCATCCAGTACACCTGCTGCGTCATCTGCCAGGTCCGTAATCGTATAATTTGACGTTCCTGGCTCGTAAACCGTTGATTTTCCTAAATCACGATTATCATACCGAATGACGAATCTTCCTCGTCCGGCTAGCTGAAGGCAAAAATCTTCATCCCACCAATCCATGGATGTCATGGCTCCCATAATAAGAAGCACCGCCGGGTCATTTTGGTTACCAAAACTCTCTGTACATATTTCTATATCTCGAACATCTACTATTTGTTCACTCATTGTTATCCCTCCGTGTTTTATCATCACATCGCCGGTTTTTGGGCGCAGATCAATAAACTCTAGTTCGGAGTAGTTGGCCTGCACCATCAATTATCTATGTTTGATCCACTTGATAATCATGACAAGGCCTCCTTTTATAGGATGTTAAGGGTTTCATACCCATTTCCACTATATCACAATCTGCAAAAGTCAGTTTCTAAATTCTTCTATATTAGTAATGATCGTTTTTAATAAGAAAGAGATCATGTAAACGATTACGAAAAGGACTGCAGACTCGCCTGCATGGGCAATGATAATAAAAAGCCCCCTGATACCGAAGTATCAAGAGGCCTCCTGATTAATACATGCTCATATATTGTTCGCGTTCCCAAGGGTGGACTTGTGTGCGGAACATATCCCATTCGATTTCTTTCGCTTCGATGAAATGTTCGAACAAGTGGCTTCCCAGAGCTTTCACGATTGTATCATCCGTTTTAAGGTTTTCAAGCGCTCCAGCCAGTGTGGAAGGAAGATCCACGATGCCGTTTTCAAGGCGCTCTTCTTTGTTCATGACATAGATGTTGCGGTCAATCGGTTTAGGCGGAGTCAGGCTGTTTTTAATTCCGTCCAATCCTGCTGCCAGAAGAACAGCCATAGCCAGGTATGGGTTTGCTGCCGGATCTACGCTGCGTACCTCTACACGGGTAGAGATTCCGCGGGATGCCGGAATACGGATCAGCGGGCTTCGGTTGCGTGCGGACCATGCAACATAGCAAGGAGCTTCATAGCCTGGTACAAGGCGCTTGTAAGAGTTCACAGTCGGGTTTGTAACAGCTGTAAAGTTAGGCGCATGCTTGATAATTCCAGCGATGAATTGACGAGCTGTATCGCTCATCTGCAAATCTCCATTTTCGTCGAAGAACGCATTCTTCCCTTCTTTGAATAGAGAAAGGTTGCAGTGCATTCCAGAGCCGTTTACACCGAACAGCGGTTTAGGCATGAATGTCGCATGCAAACCGTGTTTGCGCGCAATTGTTTTTACGACTAATTTGAACGTTTGGATATCATCACATGCTTTTACAGCACTTGCATATTTAAAATCGATTTCATGCTGCCCGGGTGCTACTTCGTGGTGGGAAGCTTCGATTTCGAATCCCATTTCTTCCAGCTCAAGCACGATATCACGGCGGCAGTTTTCACCAAGATCTGTAGGAGCAAGGTCGAAGTATCCGCCTTTATCATTCAATTCAAGAGTCGGTTCGCCTTTTTCATCCAATTTGAAGAGGAAAAATTCAGGTTCAGGTCCAAGGTTGAAATCCGTAAAGCCCAGCTCTTCCATTTCGCCAAGGATCCGCTTAAGATTTGCACGAGGATCTCCATCAAATGGAGTGCCATCCGGATTATAAATATCACAGATAAAGCGGGCAACTTTTCCTTTTTCAGAAGTCCACGGGAAAATGACGAACGTATCAAGATCCGGGTATAGATACATATCGGATTCCTCGATGCGCACAAATCCTTCAATAGAAGATCCGTCAAACATCATTTTGTTATCAAGCGCTTTTTCAAGCTGGCTTGCCGGGATTTCTACATTCTTAATTGTGCCCAGGATATCCGTGAATTGAAGACGGATATACTTTACGTTGTTTTCGTTTACTAACTTAACGATGTCTTCCTTGGTATACTTTGACATAATCATTTCCTCCCAATTCAAATGCAAATTTATAGTAACAAAAAATGGTGCTCACAGAATTAATGAAAGAACCTGGACATGTCTCCCTGACGCAAATTCGGTCTGTTGAAGTTTCCTCCCTGTGCCATTTCGGCTTTAAGGAGCTTCCTCAGCTCTTCGTCAGTTAAATCAGGCTTCTCTGCTTTAACAGGTTCTGCCTGCGGGACTGCCGGAATTTCTTTCCTGGAAAATATTTGTTTAATGCCCGCGAGATTTACGCGCTGCTCAATGAGGCTTTTAATCTCTAAAAGCTGATCTACATCATTGAACGAGAACATCCGGCGATTGCCTTCTGTCCGGGCAGGGAAAATCAATTCATGCTCCTCATAGTAACGGATTTGTCTTGCAGACAATTCCGTCAGCTGCATGACAATCCCTATAGGAAACAAAGGCATTGAGCGTCTTATGTTATCACCCATTCCTTTTCCTCCTTACTGTTTCATAAGGCTATTATACGCAATGTTATATTATGTGTCAAGAATATGTAAGGAAATATGACATTAGGATTCTTTTACCCTATCGAACTGCCAATATACGGTTTTTCTCTGGGTCTATTGAAGAAGCCTAATCAGCAGCTATTGCCGTTCGCTCTTCACCCTCGGCGCTTGCATTGATCCCGCAAACCAAAAAAAGAGCGGAATATCCGCTCTCTCAAAAGGCAATTAACTTTTTCTCCAGCAAAAAATCTAATGCCGAGCAAACTGCGATCTTCACATGAGAATAAGTCAGTCCGCCTTGCACATAGGCCGTATAGGGAGACCTGAGCGGGCCATCAGCCGACAATTCGATGCTTGCTCCTTGAATAAAGGTCCCAGCCGCCATAATGACATCATCCTCATAGCCAGGCATATAGCTTGGATACGGGGTAACATGAGAATTGATGGGAGAAGCAAATTGGATAGCCTGACAAAAAGCAATCATTTTGTCAGGATCGTCAAATTGAACAGACTGGATTAAGTCTGTCCGAACCGCATCCCATGATGGCGATGTTTTTAATCCCGCTTTTTCCAGAACAGCTGCAGTAAATACAGCTCCCTTCAGAGCTTGCCCGGCAACGTGAGGAGCAAGGAAAAAGCCCTGGTACATTTCCTGAAGACTGTAAAGGGAAGCACCAGCTTCTGCTCCGATGCCCGGTGAAGTCATTCTGAAAGAACAGGCTTCAACAAGCGGTTTTTTCCCCGTTATGTAGCCCCCTGTCTTGGCAAGGCCTCCTCCGGGATTTTTAATAAGGGAGCCAGCCATTAAATCAGCCCCAACGTGGCAAGGCTCAAGCTCTTCAATAAATTCCCCGTAGCAATTGTCTACAAAAACAACCAGCTCCGGATTGATGGCTTTCACAAATTCAATCATTTCCTTGATTTCTGAAATGGTAAAGGATGGACGGCTGGCATAGCCTTTTGATCTTTGAATGCCGATCATTTTTGTCTTTCCGGAAATTGCGCTTTTCAACGCCTCAAAATCAGGTGTGCCGTCTTCCTTTAAATCCACGTGCTGATAATCGATTCCAAATTCCTTTAAAGAACCAATCCCTTCGCCCCTGATTCCGACGATTTCTTCAAGCGTATCATACGGCCGTCCGGTCATATAAATCAATTCATCCCCGGGACGGAGCACTCCAAACAAAGCAATGGAAATAGCATGCGTTCCGGAAATAATTTGAGGACGGACAAGTGCCGCCTCTCCGCCGAACACATCTGCGTATATTTTTTCAAGGGTGTCCCGTCCGTTATCATCGTATCCATAACCGGTAGACGGAATAAAATGAGAATCACTAACTTTGTGCGCCTGATAGCTTTGCAGGACCCGGTATTGATTCGCTTCTATTCGTTCATCAATGCTCTTAAGCACATCTGCGATTTGAGCTTCTGTTTCCCTAATTAGCGGAGAAAGCTTCTCCCCGTGTTTTAATTGCTTCAGCATTTACCATTCATCCTCATCTGCTAATTCTTTTGATGGAAGCTTAGAATCTCCTTCTTGAGCATATCCGCTGATTTCATAAGCTTCTTTTTCTTCATTAAATGAAAAGGACTGTACAATTGTATCGCGCTTCAGCTGAGAGATCAGTCTTCCCTCGTCTGGAGGCAGCTCCATTGAGTACGGAACCATTTCATTTTTTACCTGTTCCTCAATTTTCATTTTCAAGTCATCAAGATCCTGTTTATTCAATGCGCTTATCACGATATATGGATCGGCTGTATTTGGTGTGAATTCAGGCAGGATTTTATCTTTTTTATTATAAATTGTCAGTCTTGGAATGGAGCTCGCTTCCAGCTCCTCAAGGAGTTTGAAAACGGTTTTCTCATGATTGATGCTGTCCTCGCTGGATGTATCGACTACATGCAAAATTAAATCGGCTTCTTTCGCCTCCTCCAAGGTGGATCTGAAGGCAGCAACAAGTGTAGTCGGCAAATCCTGTATGAACCCCACCGTGTCTGTTAAAAGGGCTTGATAGCCGCTCGGCAGCCCCATTTTTCGGGTCATCGGATCAAGCGTAGCGAAAAGCAGATTCTCTTCAAAGCTATCGGATTCAGTCAGCCTGTTAAACAACGTGGATTTCCCGGCATTCGTATATCCGACCAGTGCGATTTGAAACGCCTGATTACGTTTGCGGCGCTCACGGTAACGGGCTCTGTGGCTAATGACCGTTTTCAGCTGCTGTTTGATTTCTACCATTCGTTTATTAATGTGGCGCCGGTCTGTTTCGAGCTGTGTTTCACCAGGTCCTCTTGCTCCGATTCCGCCGCCCTGCCTTGATAAATGAATACCTTGTCCGGAAAGCCTTGGAAGCAGATAATCAAGCTGGGCAAGCTCAACTTGCAGCTTTCCTTCCCTTGTCTGTGCGCGCTGTGCAAAGATATCCAAAATCAGCTGGGTCCGGTCAATTACCTTTATTTCAAGCTCTTTTTGAAGGTTGCGGATTTGACTTGGCGATAGCTCCCCGTTAAAGATCACCACATCAGGTTCAAGTTCTTCTGTAAGGGATTTTAATTCCTCAAGCTTTCCTTTTCCTATGCAGGTTGCGGGGTGAAGACGGTCCCGTTTCTGGGAAATGTCCGCTAAAACGCTGCCCTGTGCTGTTTTTATAAGGGATTTAAGTTCCTCTAAAGAATAATAAAATTGTTCGTCCGATACAAATGGAAGCTGGCATCCGACGACAATTGCCTGTTCAGGCTGTGTTTTTGAAAGATCACTCAATCTGCATTCCTGCCTTTTCCTGTTTCTAATGATAAAATCTATCATACCATTTTTTGATTGTATTTGAAAAAAAATCATTGATTTTAAAGGAAACACCGCTTAAAATCTATACGGTTGCACTATGGTTTAAGGAGAAGTTTATATGACGTGGGAAGTATTAAGTATTATTGGCACGGTTGCCTTTGCGATCAGCGGCGCAATTGTTGCCATGGAAGAAGAGTATGACATTTTAGGTGTTTATATATTAGGCATTGTCACAGCCTTTGGCGGAGGAGCCATCCGGAACCTTTTGATCGGTGTCCCGGTTTCAGCCCTTTGGGAGCAGGGCCTTTATTTTCAAATCGCTCTCTTTTCCATCACACTGGTTTTTGTTTTTCCGCAATTTCTAATGAAGCATTGGAATCGCTGGGGCAATTTTACGGATGCAATTGGATTATCAGCATTCGCCATCCAGGGTGCCCTGTATGCTGCGAAGATGGAGCATCCTCTTAGCGCCATCGTTGTAGCGGCCGTTCTTACAGGAAGCGGCGGCGGGATTGTCCGCGATATGCTAGCCAGAAGAAAGCCTCTCGTTCTCAGGGCAGAAATTTATGCGGCATGGGCGATCATTGGCGGATTTGTTATCGGACTCGGCTGGGCCCGCTCCCCATTTGAATTGTATACACTGTTTGTTTTTATAACCCTTTTCAGAATTTTTTCCTATATGTTTCACTGGAAGCTCCCATCCCGAAGTATTTATGGGGAGAAAACTCATTTAGAACAATAAAAAAAGCGCATTGGCTGCGCTTTTTTTGTTTATTCTTTCATACCTGAAGTAGCCATTCCTTTCACAAATTGCTTCTGGAAAATGAGGAATACAATCAAAATTGGAATCATGGTCACGACAGACATGGCAAGCAGGCTTCCCCAGTCAACTCTGAATTCCCCTATGAAATTTGCCAAGGCAAGCTGAATGGTGTATTTAGATGGATCACTGATGACAATAAGCGGCCAGATAAAGTCGTCCCATCTCCACATGAAGGAGAAAATCGTCAGGACAGCAATTACAGGCTTTGCAATCGGCACGATGATCGTCCAAAAAATTCTCCATTCTCCGGCTCCATCCATTCTTGCCGCTTCCAGCAGATCATCCGGTACCGTCAGCAAATATTGACGGATCAGGAACACTCCCATAGGAGTAGCAGCGGGAGGAATAATCAGCCCAAGCAGATTATTATAAAGCCCGAGCTTGCTAATCACCGTAAAGATCGGAGTCATGATGACCTCTATTGGAATCATCAATGTAGAAAGGAATAAAAACAAAATGAGTGTATCTCCTTTAAAGCGAAACTTGGAGAGCGCATACCCAGCCATTGTATTGATCAGCAATGTCAGGATTGTGGCGGATACCGCTACAATGGCACTGTTAATAAAATACAGTCCGAAATTCCCTTTGCTGAAGGCAGCCGTAAAATTTTCAAATGAAAGCGAATCAGGCAAAAACTTCGGCGGCCATGAATACAAATCGATCGGCCCCTTAACAGAAGAAATAAAAATCCACAGTACGGGGGCAATGAAGATTAAGGCAAGTAGGATCAAGGCAAGATATGTAAAAAAACCTGCTTTCTGTGTCAATCGATTTTCCCTCCTTCTGCCCATTTAAATTGGATCAGCGTGAAAATACCAATCAGCAGGAACAAGATAACCGACATGGCACTTGCATAGCCGACTTCACTTTTCGTAAATCCGAACTCAAAAATATATTGAACAATCAGGGTTGTTTCCTTTGCAGGTCCGCCTCCTGTAAGGGAAAAGATGAGCGGATATGCCTTTACCGATTCTACGATCAGCAGCATAAAAACAAGAAGGCTTGTAGGCTTTAAGAGCGGGAGTGTAATTTTCCAGAACAGCTGGCTTCTGTTTGCTCCGTCGATCTGTGCAGCTTCATAGTAGGAAGCTGGAATGCTTTGCAGCCCGGCAATAAAGATGACCATAAAGAATCCGACACGGGCCCATACAGTCGCTATTACAATGGTAATCTTCGCTATAACCGGATCCGACAGCCATTTAATCGGTGGAAGGCCGCCTGCTTCAAGCAGATACGTAATCACTCCAAAGCTGTCTCCAAATATCCATTTCCAGGACAGGCCGACGATGATGAAAGAAATCATGGTCGGCCAGAAGATAATGGCTCTGAAAAGACCTCGCGCCTTCATTTCCTTAATCATCAGCATGGCGATCCCCAGGGAAATCGCGAAAACGAGCGGTACGACAAGCGCTGCGTAGATTAGCGTATTCAGCATGATTTTCCAGAATTCTGCGTTATTAAACAATCGGATATAGTTTTCCAGGCCTGTAAACTTCATATCTGATACGCCATTATAGCTTGTAAACGAATAAACAAGTCCCATTAAAGCAGGAATGATTATGAATATTAGGAAAATTAACAGATTTGGAAGAACAAATAAATAAGGAGCAAGCTTCTTTTTTCTTTGCGCTTTTTTCATCGTCTCTACGTTCGTTTTTTTTATTGCCATCGGCATGGCCTTTGATTTTTCTACTACCATTATTCAGCACCCTCCTCTATGGCTGTTATTTGTTTTGTTCTATGGTGTCATCGAAGATTTTAGCCACTTCATCGAGAGCCTCCCTTGGAGTGGATTCTCCTTTTAGAGCTTTCGCAATGCCGGTTGTTAAATCCCCGGCATTTTTATTCATGACCTGCTGATTTGACCAGTCTTTTGCTGCCTGTGGAGAAGTGTTTTTAAACTCATCCGTAAACACATCAAACATATGATCATCGAGCGGATAATTCAGTTCTTTGTTATCTTTTCTGGCACTTAGGAATAAAGACTTTTCAATATACTCTGCATTTACTTCCTTAGTTGATAAATATTGAATGAATTTAGCGGTCTCTTTCTCAACTCCGGTATTCTTTAAGCCCATTACATACTTTCCTCCTGGAACGGAAGACCGCTTCTCATCTTTTGGCAAATAAGTCACACCCCATTTAAAATGGGTAATGTCCTTATAGCTGCCCATCATCCAGTTTCCCGCTAAATGGACCGCGACTGTACCTGAGCGGAACAGGTTATTCGGGTTCTCGCCGCCAAGCCATACGGAATCCGGGATAAGGCCTTCCTTATGCATGTTCCTGAAGTCAGTTAGCGCTCTTACAGATGCGGGGCTGTTTACCGCTGCCTTTGTCAAATTTTCATTAAACAAGCTGCCGCCGTACTCATACATCATGGTCGACCAGCGGTGTCCTGATGAATCCCAGACCATCGGATAGCGTGCGTCCCCTTTTTCTTTTACCTTTTTTAAAGCTGCAGTGAACTCATCCCACGTCCAAATTTCCTCCGGAGTCTGCGGAACCTTTACTCCCGCTTTTCTAAAAAGATCCTTGTTGTAATACATTCCATTGGCTGTTACATCCATGGGGGCTGCAATAATTTTTCCATCAATGACATAAAAAGGTTTGATGGAATCCTCAAACTGACTGATGAATTTCTCCTGATCTCCTACATAATCAGTTAAATCAATTGCATAATCAGCAAATTCATATGTATCATTTATCCGAACCAATGCCGGCGGTTTTCCGCCTGCTATCATTGTTTTTAATTTCGTTTTAACATCCTTGAAGGCAATTTCCACCAGATTGATGTCAACATCCGGATTCTGCTTTTCATATTTTTTGATAATTTCCTTCATGACTTCTCCTTCTCCGCCATCAGAGAACCACATGAAATCAAGCTTTACTTTTCCTTCTCCTGATTGACCGCATCCGGCAAGCGAGAGCACGATTGCAATGATGATGATTTTCGCAGCGCTGCCCCAGTTTCTCTTGATCAAAGAGCTCCCTCCTATCTGTTTAAATATTCCGACTTCAATATCCGTCAATTGCTTAAAGGCGCAAATCCCCCTTGAAACATTTACCCCTTTTTATAAAAATAAAACCTATTAATCTCCATTTTTTTCACTATTTCGACTTTATCAGGAAACTAGAGCAAGCGCCTTTGCTCCGCCAAATGCTTCTCATCCATTCACAGCGCATAGTAAAACCGCAACAGAACCATAATAAAAAGCCGCTCAAAGCGGCTTCTCTTCCCGAACGATCAAATCCTGAGCTTTAATCGTTATCAATTCATCCCGATTGTATTTATCAGCCATTAACAATCTCATAGCCTGCGCTCTAATTGATTTTTCGATGATATTCCTTATAAACCGGCCGTTGCTGAATTTTGATGGCTGTGTCATGCTCTTAACGGACATTAAATGATCTCTCAACTTCCATTCCGCTTCCCGGCTCCATACATATTCCCTCTCCTCAATCATTCTTTTGGAAATATCCATCAGCTGGTCAACTGAATAGTCAGGAAAATCAATAACGAGCGGAAATCTGGAATGCAAACCGGGATTGATTGCAAGAAATTGATCCATTTCTTTGGAATAACCGGCAAGAATGAGGATAAATTCATGCTGTTTGTCTTCCATGTGCTTGACGAGGGTGTCTATTGCTTCTTTACCGAAATCCTTCTCTCCACCCCTTGCGAGGGAGTAAGCCTCATCGATAAATAAAATCCCGCCAAGCGACCTCTTAATTAATTCTCTCGTTTTTTGAGCGGTGTGCCCGATATATTCTCCTACTAGGTCCGCCCTCTCTGCTTCAATCAAATGCCCTTTGGAAAGCACGTTCATTTGACAGAACAGCTTTCCGATCAGCCGGGCGACCGTAGTCTTTCCAGTTCCCGGATTCCCTTTGAACATCATATGAAGCGCCTGTTTTCCTGCTTTTAGCCCTTGTTCCTCACGCTTTTGGCTGACAAAGATCCAGGCGTAAATTTCTTTTATATTCCGCTTCATTTCTTCCATACCTACAAGTGTGCCCATTTCCTCTTCAATCTGCCTGAGAATGGCGTGCTTAAAATCCGTTTTAGGCAGAACGAGTTCATAGCCCTTGCCTTCCGATTCCTTGCCTGCTTTCGTCTGGCCATTTAGGATAATATTGATTTGTCCGTTATTTTTATAAGTAACTGCCTGATCCATGAGAGTCACCTCAGCTTTCTATGTTACTATACGCCCGGAACGGCTCTGCCGTGACAAATGCCTATTATTGTTCACGCATGAACCGCAGGACTCCCCCTGTTTTTTTCATTTTTTTTTGAAAACGCCTGATCTTCTTATATGTATTCATCAACGGGTCATGTACAACCACTGGAAATAGGCAAAATAAAAACCGCATACACTGCTGTATGCGGCCCATTTGAATCACTGATTATTCCGTTTCAAGCTGAATGTTCTTTTGCGGTGCAAACGTTGAAATTGCATGCTTATAAATCAACTGCTGCTTGCCTTCAGTCTCAAGCAGTACAGTAAAATTATCGAATCCTTTTACCAGCCCTCTCAGCTGGAATCCGTTAAGAAGGAAAACAGTGACAAAAATTCCGTCCTTGCGCAGCTGGTTCAAAAATTGGTCCTGAATATTGATTGCTTGTTTCATGATATGTCCTCCTCATTTCTCTATATGGTTACTATTCGATTAAAGATGAAGCTTTCCTGCTATATATGTAAAAATTTCGTCAAGCTTCTGTTCGGATTGGGCCAAAGGAGTCATATCGTACCATTTGACGTCCATTCGATTCCGGAACCATGTAAGCTGGCGTTTTGCATATCTCCTCGAGTTTTGCTTTAGCTGCTCAACAGCTTCTTCTAAAGAGATTTCACCATCAAGATACCGGTAGATTTCTTTATATCCAATCGCTTGAACAGCCTGTCCTGTTTTCAATCCATCTTGGTACAGGCCTGTCACTTCCTCAAGCAGTCCTTCATCAAGCATCTTATCAACCCGCTGGTTAATTCGATAGTACAGGGTTTCACGGTCCATCGTCAACCCTATAATTGCAGATTGATAATGTTCCGCCCGGTACTCACTTTCCAGCTGGTCTGTCATGGTTTTCCCTGAGGCATGAAAAATTTCTAAAGCTCTGATCACTCTTCTCTGATTGTTCGGATGGATGCGTTCAGCCGATTCAGGGTCCGCTTCTATTAGAAGCGAGTGGATATACTCTGCCCCTTTTTCCTCTGCCATATTTTCCATGCGAAGACGGAATTCAGGGTCTGAAGGCTGCTCTGAAAATTGATAATCATACAGCAGTGACTGGATGTATAACCCAGTTCCGCCAGCCACAATCGGCATTTTCCCTCTTGAAGCAATATCTTCAATACTGGCTCTCGCAAGCTTCTGAAAATCCGCAGCTGAAAAGCTCTCGTCCGGATTTTTTATATCGATCAGATGATGGGGGATGCCCTCCATCTCATTCTGGCGTATTTTGGCGGTCCCAATATCCATTCCTTTATATATCTGCATCGAATCGCCGCTGATAATCTCTCCATTCAGCTTATGGGCAGCTTCGAGGCTAAGTTTCGTTTTTCCGACTCCAGTTGGTCCAATAATGACGATTACTTTTTGTTTTTCCTGCATTTATATATCACTCTCTCAGTATCTGCACGTGCATTCTCAAAGCTAGTATAGCATGAATCCCAATCTGATACGTAACCATTATGGCCATAACGGATTCCATCTATACCAAGCCGGCTGATCGACACCGACCGGATTCCCTGTCATTCCATCAAATAAATGAAAGTGGCGTTCAATACCGCCTTCAGCATACTGCACGCCTCCGGTAGTCATGCCTGGAGGTTTATTATAATTGAAGTACGTTCTGCCCGACATACTATGGTAGTGCGTTCCATCCGGCAGCGGGATGGCTGGCCCGGTTTTGCCGTAGAAACGGTGATAGTGCCCTTCATCAAATGAACTGATCCCGCTGAAAAAATGAAAATGCCCATCAAAAGCGTTTCCATTCACCGGCTTTGTAAAACCATCCATTACATGCGTATGGCCCTCACTTTCAGACGTTACGATCAAAAACACATGACTGTGAGACGGAAAATCCGGCGGAGCAAAAACCACCCTCATTTATAACCTTCCTCCTCTGTTCACTTTCTTTCAGGTTATACAGAGGAGGGATGCGCGGTGACGGAGAATTCACATAATCCGCTTAAACATTTTTTCCATTTCATACGTGGTAAAGTGGACAATGACCGGTCTTCCATGCGGACATGTAAAAGGATCTTCCGTCCTTCTTAATTCCTCCAGAAGAGCTGTCATTTCATCAAGCCTTAAGTAGCGGTTTGCTTTAATGGAGGCTTTGCAGCTCATTAAAATTGCCGCTTCCTCCCTCAGTTTTTTGACGTCCGGCTTTTTAAGGTCCAGAACTTGCTGAATCATTTCTTCAATGACGAATTGCTCTCTGCCCGAAGGAAACCACTGAGGATGCGAACGGACAATATAGCTGCTCCCGCCGAAAGGCTCAAGAAACACTCCCACTTCAGCAAGAGCATTTAATGACTCCCCGATCCGCAGCGCCTCATCATGGGAATAATGCAGGGTAATCGGCACGAGCAGCTCCTGCACTTCCTTCTCCATGCTCCCAACTTTTTCACGAAAATATTCATATTTTATCCGTTCCTGGGCCGCATGCTGATCGATCATATAAAGACCTGTTTCGTTCTGGGCGAGAATATACGTCCCATGCATCTGGCCAATTGGATACATCGGCGGAACTCTCGGCTCTACTCTGGAGCTTTCTTCATGAGTCTTCTTATCAGGAAGAATTTTTTCATGGACTGTTTCTTTTACCATTGAGGTAAAATCATGGTCAGTTTCAGGCAATGTCTCAGGCTCAGCCGCCCTCTCCTCCAGAACCTGCTGCTCTTCCATTTGAATGGGAGTTCGAGGTGTTTTTTCAGCAGATCTGTAGGATTCATCAAATGATATAATCTGCTGCTCATCCATTCTCGGCGCCGGCTTTGCTTTATGAGGCTGCGATTCGGGAATGAGTGTTTTTTTGCGGAAAGCCGCTTTTATCCCCTCGGCCACAAGCTCATACAGCTCCGCTTCCTTGCTTAGCCTTACCTCCATTTTAGAAGGATGAACATTAACATCAACGAGCAGGGGATCCATCGTAATAGTTAGAAACGCAATCGGATACCGGCCAATTGGGAGAAGCGTATGGTAGCCCTCCATGATGGCTTTTGCCAGCGCGTAATTTTTAATATACCTGCCATTAATGATCGTTGAAATGTAATTTCTTGATGCCCTTGTCACTTCTGGAAGGGCTAAATAGCCTGTCACTTGAAAATCAAGGGATTCCAGTGAAATCGGCACCATTTTCTTCGCGATCGATAATCCGTAAATGGAGGCAATCACCTGCCGGACATCTCCGTTTCCATTCGTATGGAGAATGGTTTTGCCATTGTGGGTGAGCCTGAAAGAAACGAATGCATTGGCCATCGCCAGACGGTTTACTGTATCCGTAATATTACCGAGCTCGGTATGGACGGTTTTCATATATTTGAGACGGGCAGGTGTGTTAAAGAACAGGTTGGAGACCGTAATATCGGTTCCCTTTCGGCTTGAAGAAGCCTCATGCTGCTCTACTTTTCCCCCTGTAAGTTTTAAATATGATCCCTCATCCTGTCCATTGCTTGTTTTCATCTCCACATGGGAAACAGAAGCAATACTCGGAAGGGCTTCTCCTCTGAAGCCCAATGTCCGGATGCGGAACAAATCATTTTCATCCTTAATTTTGCTCGTTGCATGGCGGTGAAAAGCGTTTAAGCAATCCTCAGGCTCCATTCCGTCTCCATTATCAATAATCCGGATAGAGCCAAGCCCCGCTTCTTCAATGTCAATCTCGATGACCGAACTGTTTGCGTCAATGGCGTTTTCCACCAGCTCCTTGACAACAGAAGCAGGACGCTCCACTACTTCACCAGCCGCTATTTTGTTGCTGAGCTGATCATCAAGCAGGACGATTTTGCCCATGTTGGATCAACTCCTTTCTTTTTTATCTTGCGTTTTTTTGAAGTTCAAACAGTTTATTCATCGCTTCGAGCGGTGTCATTTCCAGGATGTTTAAATTGAGCAGGGCATCTCTAAGCACCCTGTCTGCCGTTTCCTCTTTTTTCTGCTTTTTAACAGGCTTGTCAGACGTGAAAAAGGACAGCTGTGCCTCTTCTTCCTGAACAGCAGACTGCTTTTCAGGCTCCCTCGTTTCCACTTGAGTCTTCGGCTGATTTTCGAGCTTTTCTAAAATCTGCTGAGCTCTTTTAATGAGATCAGGAGGCAGTTCCGCAAGCTCAGCAACATGAATTCCATAGCTCCGGTCGGCTGCGCCTTCAGAAATCTTATGGAGGAAAACAACCTTGCCATTACGCTCAACTGCTCTGACATGGACATTGGCTAGCAATTTCAGAGGCTGATCTAAAACCGTTAGCTCATGATAATGAGTGGAAAACAGCGTCTTCGCTCCAATGTTGTCATGAATATATTCAATCATTGCCTGCGCAAGAGCCATTCCATCATATGTCGATGTACCGCGGCCGATTTCATCAAACAAAATAAGGCTGTTTTTCGTTGCATGCACAATCGCGTTTCTCGCTTCCAGCATTTCTACCATAAATGTACTTTGACCTGAGATCAGATCATCTGCTGCCCCGATTCTTGTGAAAATCTGGTCAAAAATCGGCAGCACCGCTTTTTCTGCTGGAACGAAACACCCAATCTGGGCAAGAATTGCCGTTAATGCTACCTGCCTCATGTAGGTGCTCTTACCGGACATATTGGGACCGGTAATCAGCAGCATGCTTCTGCCGCTGGCATCACCCATCCGGCAATCGTTGGGCACATATTCCTGAGACTGCAAAACCTTCTCAACAACCGGATGACGGCCCCCTGTCACTTCAAGCCTGTCATCAGAAAAAGAAGGCTTAATATAGCGGCGTTTATCACTGACCGTTGCAAAGCATTGCAGAACATCCAGTTCGCTCATGCATTTAGCGAGTGTCTGCAATCTCGGAATAAACGTTCGCACCTGTTCCCTAAGCTCATTAAAAAGCTGGTATTCAAGCTCTGCCATGTTTTCTTCCGCTTCTAAAATGAGTGCCTCTTTTTCTTTTAAATCCGGAGTAATAAACCGTTCTGCATTGGTCAGCGTCTGCTTGCGTTCGTATAGACCTTCAGGCAAATGCTGCAGATTGGCTCTCGTAATCTCGATATAATAGCCAAATACCCGGTTGAATCCCACTTTCAAAGAACGAATCCCTGTTCTTTCTCTTTCACTCGCTTCCAGCTCGGCAATCCAGGTTTTCCCGTTTTTACTTGCATCACGGTACTGATCGAGCTGTGCGCTGAATCCTTCTTTCATCATGTTCCCCTCTTTAACAGAGACTGGCGGCTGCTCAACAAGAGCCTGCTCCAGCAGGTCCTTTAGCTCATCACAAGGATCAATGCGTTCTGCCAGTTTATTGGAATATGAATGGTCCAGGGATTGAACGAGAGCTGCAAGCATCGGAACTTGCTGCAGCGATTTTTTCAGCTGAATCATGTCTCTTGCATTTACATTCCCGAAAGCTACTCTTCCGGCCAGACGTTCTAAATCGTATACTTCCTTCAAGCCTTCTCTAATATCTTCACGCTCAAAAAACCTTTCCAAAAGAACCTGAACCATTTCATGCCGCTCTTCAATCTTTTGCCTGTCAATAAGCGGTCTGTCAATCCATTGCTTCAGCAAACGCCCGCCCATGGCCGTTTTCGTTTCATCCAGAAGCCACAGCAATGAACCTTTTCTACCGCTGCTGCGGATCGTCTCCGTCAGCTCAAGATTCCTCTTGGAATATAAATCCATTTTAAGGAAATTCTTCAGCTCATATTGACGGACAGCCTGTAAATGATCCAGGCTCCTCTTTTGAGTCCGGATAATATAATGATAAAGCCTCGCGAAGGACCTCTGCAGGTTGAGATCGTGAATCCGGGCGAAAAGATCTCCTGGAATCTGTGCCGGCGAATCATTTGTTTCAACGGATACAGCCACATTGCACCGGTCTTTCATCAACTTTATATACTGCTCAGGCAGAGTGCTTTCAATCACAGCCTCCTTAGCTCCAAGCGAATACATTTCATTAAGCGCCTCATCAAACCGGCTCGCCATCGTTACACTGTTTTCACCAGTCGTTAAATCGGTTACTGCAAATCCAAAGCCATCCTCGAGCTCCGTCAGACTAACAAGGAAATTGTTCTCTTTCTCTGAAACGCCTTTGCCGTCCATAACCGTCCCGGGTGTGATCAGCTGTACAACTTCTCTCCGGACGACACCTTTTGCCTGTTTAGGGTCTTCCGTTTGCTCGCATATTGCCACTTTATAGCCTTTAGCAATCAGCTGTTCTATGTAATTCGGAGCAGAGTGATGGGGAACACCGCACATTGGAATTCTGTCACTGCTCCCGCCGTCCCTGCTCGTTAATGTTATTTCAAGCTCCTGAGAAGCACGAATGGCATCCTCAAAAAACATTTCGTAAAAATCACCTAATCTAAAAAATAAAAAGGCATCCTCGTAATCTGCCTTAATTGTTAAATATTGCTGCATCATTGGCGTGTAAGTAGCCATCTAAATCCCCCATTGCCTAATCCTAATCAAAAACAATCTTAATTATAACACACTGAGCCACCCCCAATACATGGATAAGAACTGTTAAAAAGGATCAGAACAAAAGCGCTGGAGATGGACGAAGATTCACTCAGCTAAAACTATCCTTACCAACAAAAAAACTAGGAAGGACACCCTCCTAGTCTTTTACTCTTCTGCTTCTCCAGCTAAAAACTCCGGATTCAAATCTTCAAATTCATCCTCTAAATCCTCTTCCCACTCATCATCCTCGCAGCCGTCAGGATGAACAGCCACACATACCTTCGTCTCACCGATTACTTCAGCCAGCACTTCCCGTTCAGCCTGAACAATAATCTTATTGCCATTTGGAGAGATGGTTACTTCCAGGCAGTTCGGCTGCTGAAGAACCTTTGCACATACTTCATGCTCATCATCAATAAAATGGTTATCTCTGTATTTTAGTTTTACAACGTCCACATATCTGACCCGCTCAGTCACAACTTCTGTCTTGGTGTTATCATCGTATGAATACCAAACGTTAATGTCATAAGTACCTTCAACCTCGACTGTTTTACCAACTTTATGGGGTTCATATTTATGGTTGATAATCCAGCCGCCCAAAATACTTGTAGGTCTTTGAGACGGGGAGATCGTGTGCGTGCATTGTGTGAACTTTCGTCCTTTCGCAACAACCGCTTTTGTGATAATTTCTCTGAATTCAGACATTCAAGCATACCCTCCTCAATCAATATTCGTTCCATCGTATGCTGGGCTAATATTGATATTGCTTTAATTTACACGAACCCGCAGACAAGGGTCTGCTTAGTCCATGACGTTCCTATTTCATATGTATGCATGAGCCCAAAAAAATGTGCCTTTTTTTTAAAAGCGGAAGCAGCAACTAGTAAGGAGGTTCTGCTAAAGACGCGGCCTCCTGCCGCAACGCAGAACTGACCTGCATCGTGCAGGCCTCTGTGAGAGACGGTGGAGCTGGAACTGACAAAGTCGCCCTTTGACTTTGACTGGGCCAGTGAAGCGGCCGAACAGCTAGCCGCTGGAGCTGGATAGAGAAACGGAGTGCAGAGAACATAGTTATGTATGGGCCTGAAAAGCGGAGGGCGCTTGTTTAGGACTGAGAGATGGTGGAGGTGTATAGGGGGACTATAATTAGGAGGTGCACCATAACCGGCGAATGACGCATTAGATGGATGAAAATATTAGACGGATCAAGTCAGCAATTATCCTTAATTAGTCAGCAATTATCCTCAATTTGTCAGCAATTGCCCTCAGCTAGTCAGCAACTCTGCCTGTTTACTTCACAATTATACCAAGTCACCCCTCACAAACACTCTGCGAAGCCCATTTAACCTCTTTTGTATCCTATGCACCTTTACCTGAATTGTTCTTTATGAGATTTTGATTGTTACCATTCAAAAAGGAAAAATAAATAGATAAAAAAAAGACTGCCGGTTCTCACGGCAGTCTCCTCATCATTATTCCATTCAGCAGCTTCCACCCGGACTGTTTTTCAGCTTGGATCCCGTTTCGCCGGTTAGCAAGTCGCCGTCTGTGCTTTCAATGATTTTATCCGTTACCTGATTAGAAATCGTATTTGCCACAAGCTGAAGTAAATCGTTCACTTCAATTTGTGAATCCTGGAATTCCTGGATGATTGGCAGCTGATCCAGTTCTTCCTGGATGCTGTCAATCTTGTCTTCTATTTGCTTTAATGCTTCAGTTTTTCCGTAATGCTGGAAATTGACAGCCTGTTTTTGCAGGCTTTTTATGCTTGCGATCATACTGCGCACTTTTTCGTTTTCATTAAGCTGTGCCTCGGCTCTTTTGAAAAAATCGACTTCCTCTGTTTCGGAAATCATTTGTGCAAGTTCCTTTGCCCGGGATACAATATCATCCTTTGAATAACGTGTCATCTTCCGTTCACCTCTATAGCTTCTTCTGCCATCTCACCGTCCAGCGACCATGTTTTGGCTTTCGTAACTTTTACTTTTACGATTTGGCCAATAATTTCTCTAGGTCCCCGGAAGTTGACGAGCTTGCTTTTTTCTGTGTAGCCGGCTAATACATCAGGGTTATTTTTGCTTTCCCCCTCAACTAATACTTCGACAACATGCCCTTCATATTCCTGCATTTTCTTGGCAGAAATTTCATTTACTAGGCTATTCAGACGCTGAAGACGGTCTTTTTTCACACGCATCGGGACATTATCCTGCATCTTGGCAGCAGGTGTGCCTTCGCGCGGAGAATAAATATAGGTGTAGGCCGCATCAAACTGGATTTCTCTATAGATGGACAGCGTTTCTTCAAATTGTTCCTCAGTTTCATTTGGAAAACCGACAATGATGTCTGTTGTTAAAGTTGCATTTGGCATCGCTGTTTTTATCTTTTTCACAAGCTCGATATAATGTTCGCGAGAGTATTTGCGGGCCATGAGCTTCAGCACATCTGAGCTTCCTGACTGGATCGGCAAATGAATATGATCGAGAAGATTTCCGCCTTTTGCAAGAACTTCAATCAGCCTGTCATCAAAGTCACGCGGATGGCTTGTTGTAAAGCGGATTCTTGGGATATCGATTTTATGAAGTTCATTCATTAAATCTCCCAGCCCGTAATCCAGGTCCGAAAAGTCTTTGCCATATGCATTGACATTCTGTCCAAGGAGTGTAATTTCTTTATAACCCTGTGCTGCAAGCTGGCGAACTTCCTGGATAATTTCCTCAGGACGGCGGCTTCGTTCTTTTCCGCGCGTATAGGGAACGATACAGTACGTGCAAAACTTATCACAGCCGTACATAATGTTCACCCATCCCTTAATGGCACCTTTCCTGACTCGCGGAAGGTTTTCAATTACATCTCCTTCTTTAGACCAAACCTCAATGACCATTTCTTTGGACATATACGCTTCCTTCAGGATGTGAGGAAGGCGGTGGATGTTATGCGTTCCAAAGATCATATCGATATGAGGATGCTTTTGCAGTATTTTATTAACAACGGACTCCTCTTGGGACATGCATCCGCATACTCCAACGAGCAGACCAGGCTTGTTAAGTTTTAATGGTTTTAGATGACCGATTTCACCGAACACTTTATTTTCAGCATTTTCACGGATAGCGCAAGTATTCAAGAGAATAACATCCGCATCCTCAGTGGAATTTGTCGCTTCATATCCGAGTGCAGTAAAAATACCCGCCATCACTTCTGTATCATGTTCATTCATTTGGCAGCCGTATGTACGGATATAAAATTTCTTTCCGCTTCCCATCCCTCTGAATTCCTCTGAGATCGAAAAATCATTTTTATATTGAATGTCTTCTTTGCCCCGTTTTTTTGCATCCTTTAAGGAAGGTGGCATATAGACCGCTTGAAAATATTTGCTGTAGTCTTTTTCAGTTTTGTTCGTTTCAGGCGTAACCTGGTTATTTTCATCACGCTGTTTTTCATTCATGGAGAGTGCTCCTTTCAAATGCCGCTTTTATCTGTTGTATCAGCCAACGACTGATTACATTAAAAACAAGTTATCAATACTAAAGTATAACTTCTAACTGGTGTGCATACAATAGAAGCCGCTTTAAATACAGAAAAAAAAGAGAGGATCGCTCCCCTCTCCCGCTTAAAGAATGTTCAATTCTTTTGCCGCTTTTTCAAAGAGATTCAAAGCTTCCTGAAGCTCTTCCCTTGAATGCTGAGCCGTTACGATTGTCCTTACGCGGGCTTGGCCTTTTGAAACGGTCGGAAAGGCGATACCTTGTGCAAATACACCGTATTCAAGCAGCTTATCAGAAAACTGATGACATTTCTTTTCGTCTCCAACAATTACAGGAGTAACCGGTGTTTCGCTTTTGCCTGTGTCAAAGCCGAGTTTCGTTAATCCATCTTTAAAGAACGTTGTATTATCCCAAAGCTTTTCAATGAGTTCCGGTTCTTCTAGAAGCACATTGATCGCTTCGATGCAGGCTGCTGTCACAGCAGGGGGATGCGATGTACTGAATAAAAACGGACGGCCTTTATGGATGAGGTAGTCAATCAGTGTTTGCGTACTGGCTACATAGCCTCCAAGCACTCCGATCGCTTTACTTAATGTTCCAACCTGAATGTGAACGCGGCCATCCAGTCCAAAATGGTTAACGGTTCCTCTCCCATTCTCTCCAAGAACACCTGAAGCATGTGCGTCATCAACCATGATCAGTGCATCATATTTTTCTGCGAGTTCAACGATTTGAGGAAGCGGAGCAATATTGCCGTCCATCGAGAATACACCGTCCGTTACAATGAGACGGACACGGTAATCCTCAGATTCTCTCAGTGCACGCTCAAGATCCTCCATATCGACATGCTTGTATACTTTGCGGGCTGCTTTTGTCAGGCGGATTCCGTCTATAATGGATGCGTGGTTTAAAGCGTCCGAAATGACAACATCTTCACCTGTTAGGATGGATGACAGCACACCTTGGTTCGTCGTAAACCCGGATTGGAAAACAAGTGAGGCTTCTGTATGCTTAAATGCTGCAAGTTTTCTCTCCAGCTCTTCATGCATGGAAAACGTACCGGCAATGGTCCGGACGGAGCCTGTGCCAGCCCCGTATTTTTCAGTGGCTTCAATGGCTGCTTTACGAAGCCTTGGATGGGAGGTAAGACCAAGGTAGTTGTTGGATGAAAGCTGAATCACTTCCCTGCCGTCAATAACTACTTTTGAGCCCTGCTCCGATTGGAGCGGAATGAGTTTACGGAATGTTCCCTGTTCTTTCATTTGATCAAGTTCTGCTTGCAAATATTCAAAACCTTTCATTAAAAACCCTCCTATAAAATTATGGATGCAATACGACTTTCCCGCATTTCCCCTGGATCATCAGTTCAAAGCCTTCTTCAAATTCCTCAAGCTTCAGATGATGAGTAATCATCGGCTCCACATTTACCTGCCCGGATTTCAGCAGGCTTGAAACCTGCTGCCATGTTTCGTACATTTTACGTCCTGTGATACCTTTGACCGTTATTCCCTTAAATACAATATCATTCGTTACATCAATCTGCACAGGCTGTACAGGCAAACTTAAGATGGAAACGCGTCCTCCGTTCGTAACCATTTTAAAGCCTTGATCCATCGCAACAGGATGACCCGACATTTCGCAGACCACATCCACTCCATTGCCGTTCGTCAGCTCAAGAATTTTTTGCAAAGGATCGGTTTCCCCTGAATTAATGGCAGTCGTCGCTCCCATTGCAGCAGCGAGCTCGAGACGGTAGTTGTTTAGATCTAACGCAATGACCTGTGATGCTCCAGCAGCTTTTGCAACGCCTGCTGCCATAATGCCAATTGGTCCGCATCCGATAATGGCAACGGTTTTGCCAGCTACATCGCCAGAAAGAACAGTGTGGACCGCATTGCCCATCGGCTCCTGGATGGATGCGACATCCCAAGGCATGTCCTTCGGGTTTTTCCAAAGATTGGAGGCTGGAAGGGCCACGTATTCTGCGAAACAGCCATTCGTATCCACTCCGATAATCTTTGTTTCTTTGCATATGTGAGCATTTCCAGTTAAGCACTGCGGACATTGGCCGCATACTAAATGCGTTTCAGCAGATACGTGGTCACCAAGAACCACACTCGTCACTTTGCTTCCCACCTCAACAACTTCTCCGGAAAATTCATGGCCAAAAACATAAGGCGGTTTTACCCGGCTTTGCGACCACTGATCCCATGTATAAATGTGAACATCGGTTCCGCAGATTGAAGTCGCTTTTACTTTTATCAGAACTTCGTTTTCTTTTATTGCTGGAATATCCACCATTTGCAGCTGTGCTCCATAGCCTTCATGGTGTTTAATAAGCGCTTTCATTTTTCCATTCATGGTGAACACTCTCCCGTTCAATGAAACTGTAACTACAATGAAATTCTATCATTACAGCGAAGAGAAAGTAAAGATGTCAGTCCACTCCATACGGACACATGAACACACCTAATAAAATTTTCGATATTTTTTTTCTTTTCAAAAAGACTATTTTTAAATTAAACTGTTGATATTTGAAAAACGCGAACGATTCCTCTTTTAGTAGAGATGCAATCATAGTTCGGAGATGATTCACCTATGGATTGAAAAAAATGGATGAGGCTCACTGATGCTTTGAATGACTCCTCGTTCAAAAATTGATTCTATCGAATTGCCTCCAACCTGAATCCAAACTCCGCACCTGTTCGACCCTGCCTGACGCCATTGCAGCATGGACTTTGATTGTAGCGGAGACCACGATGACGTGAATCGGCATGAGGCGACCGGCTACACCATGGAAGACGGAAGAAGAGTGAATATTGCTTTCGTCGATCCATTGAATGAGACGCAGGTCATTTGAACGTCCTACGCCGAAAGCTCCAATTCCGCCATTTCAAAGCCTGCACCGAATAAGACTCTTCATAGCGAAGAAGACGCCGAAGAAGATGCCCGGCGTCTTTCTTTTTGAATAATAGTGCGACCTTGCTCTCCGTTAGCCTTAGCCTTGTGCCGCATCCATGTTCATATAGTTAATGGCCCACAGATGGCCGTCCAAGTCCACGAAGCCCCAATGATACATGAACCCATGATCTTCAGGATCAGCGTGTAATTTCCCGCCCAAGGAGACCGCGGTATTCACAATTTCATCGACCTTTTCCCGGCTCTCGAAGGCCAATGCGATCGTCATCTGCGCAAACTTGCTCGTATCGACGGATTCCTTCTCAGTGAGCGTATTAAAGAATGCTTGATTGATCAGCATGACCTGCTGGTTGTCGCCGATCACGATGGCTACCGAATTCTCGTTCTCAGGGAATTGCGGGTTGAGCTCGAATCCGAGTCCGGTGAAGAACGTTTTCGATTGTTCTACGTTTTTTACAGGCAGGTTGAAACTGGTGAATGCGGACGTTAATGCCATTTTCAAAACACCTCTTCATCAAATTAGTTTGTGTTCATTTATGTCTTCGTTAAATGCAACAATCAATTGGTCTAAAATGGTCTAATATCAACATTAGAGGTAAACATAGTGTTCAAAAAAAATAGCGCCTAAAAAGACGCGTTCACATAAATTCAGCAGTCAGCTGCTCAAATTGAGCCTCGCTTATTTCTAAATCAGCTTTGGAGAGCGGCTGCTTACTGTAACCGTGAATCATCTCCTGGTAAGAGGCTTTGTTCTTATCCTGATAAATCAGCCCGGTAACGAGACCGTTGTACTCCATAACCGTCTGCATGGCAGAAATTCGATTTGAAGGATCATAATTTTCGATTGTGTTCAATTTTGTTAAGTTTTCTTTAAACCAATCATACGTGTTCACTTTATTGTAGGTGACACATGGGCTGAACACATTAATGAATGAGAATCCTTTATGCTGTATTCCCTGTTCAATCAGCGCGGTTAAGTCTTTCAAATCAGTTGAAAAACTCTGTGCTACGAATGTTGCCCCGGCCGTAAGAGCAAGCTCTATTACAGAGAGCGCCGATTCAACGGATCCCTGGGGAGTGCTTTTCGTAACGAAGCCAGCTTCGCTTCGGGGAGAGGTCTGTCCCTTTGTCAGACCGTAAATCTGATTATCCATCACAATATAGGTAATATCGATGTTTCTGCGAATGGCATGAATGGTATGTCCCATCCCGATGGCAAAACCATCTCCGTCTCCTCCGGAAGCAATAACAGTCAAATTGCGGTTCGCCATTTTGACCCCCTGGGCAATTGGAAGGGAACGCCCATGGATTCCATGAAAACCAAACGAATTGATATAACCGGAAATTCGCCCAGAACATCCAATTCCCGATACAACTGCCAGCTGATCCGGCTCAAGGCCGGTATTAGCTGCCGCCCTCTGTATAGCAGCCTGTACAGAAAAATCTCCGCAGCCCGGGCACCAGTTTGGTTTTACATCATTTCGAAAATCCTTAAAGGTTGCCATTAGATCAGCTCCTTGCATTTGAAATACACTTCATTGGGAAGAAATGGATTGCCGTCGTATTTTAAGACAGACGCCAATTTATCAGCGCAGCCCGTGTTCATTTTAATAATATTGGCAAGCTGGCCGGTCGCATTGTTTTCGATGACCAGTACTTTTTTTGCAGATGCAGTTAAAGAACGAAGCTCATTGGCAGGGAAAGGATGAATCAGGCGTATATGTGCGTGATTGGCGCGGATGCCTTCCTCTTCAAAGCGCTCCATCACTTCCTCGATGACTCCCCTTGTCGAATTAAAGCCTACTAGCAGAACATCCGCCTCGGCATGCTTGATCTGTTTATGAATAGGGTTTGGGAAAAGCAGGCCTTCCATTTTACGAAGGCGTTTATCCATTTGGACCTGCCTGTTAGATGCCACTTCCGATGGTTTTCCCGTTTCATCGTGTTCAACACCTGTAACGTGGTGCAGAGCATTCTTCATGCCTGGCAGGACTCTTGGTGAAATACCGGACTCTGTAACTTCATATCTTTTAAAGTAGCCTTTTCCATCACCTTCAGGAATACTGCTTTCATTTGCAAGGGCACCCCTTCTTATTTGAACCTGCTCAAATTCAAGAGGCTCAACGGACTGTTTGCCGAGTGAGAGCTGCAGATCGGACAGGATGATGACTGGACACTGATATTCTTCGGCCAAATTAAATGCTTCTACTGTATCGTAAAAAGCTTCCTGTACCGTACTTGGCGCCATAACGATTTTTGGAATCTCCCCGTGTGTTCCATAAATCATCGCCATTAAATCAGACTGCTCCTGCTTTGTAGGAAGTCCGGTACTTGGTCCTCCTCTTTGCGTATCCACAATCACTAACGGGGTTTCTGTAATCCCCGATAATCCGATGGCTTCCATCATCAGAGATAACCCTGGACCAGCTGAAGCTGTAAACGTACGCGCGCCTGCATAATTTGCCCCAATTGACATCGTACAGGCAGCAATCTCATCTTCTGTCTGGATGACTGCTCCGCCGTATGCGGGGAGCTTTTTTATTAAATACTCCATGATTTCGGATGCAGGCGTAATGGGATAAGCAGCCATAAAACGAGCTCCGCCGGCAAGAGCACCAAGGGCAATCGCATCGTTGCCAATCATAAACATCCTTTTTTTCCGGTCTGTCTTTTCAAGATAAAGATCGGTACGATTATACTGCAGTTCCTGCTTTAAGAAGGAAGCTCCTTTTTGAATGGCGTTCATATTCATTTCAACGATTTTCTGGCCTTTGCGCCCATACGTTTCCTCCACCACTTCATAAAAGTCATCCGGACTTAAATCAAGGATGGTGCTCGTTGCTCCAATGGCGACCATATTTTTCATCAATGATGTGCCGAGTTCAGCCGCAAGTTCCGTAAAAGGAATTGCATAAAGGGTAACGGAATCCTCATCTGGGATTACCGGACTGAATTTAGTATCAGCTAATACGATGCCGCCTTTTCTTAGCTCACTGAAATTCACATCAATTGTTTCCTGATCAAAAGCTACCAATATATCGAGCTCGTCTGAAATCGCCCGTACCTGAGTTGTGCTGACCCTTATTTTATTGTTCGTGTGGCCGCCTTTTATGCGTGATGAAAAATGCCGGTAGCCATATAGATAATAGCCGAGCCGATTCAATGCAATGGAAAAAACCTCACCTGTTGATTCAATTCCTTCCCCCTGCTGTCCGCCTACTTTCCATGAAAGCTGCTTCATCATTTCCCGTGCACCCCTTTAATAAGCTTCTCCTCAATTTGTAAATATGTAGTAAACGCTTTCCATTTTAGACTGACTGGCATCATATTACAATAAGTTTTTTAATTTTTTAGAATATTTAAAAAGGAATTCTGCTCGCAAAGTTATGAAAAGCAATTCCTCTCGCCACATTAGCGGGATATCGCTTGTATATTTCATTCAGCAGGTTGTCATACTGCTCATATCCGCTAAGGCCTGGAACGGTATCACTTATTCCATCAAAGTCTGATCCCAGTCCAGCGTTCTTCTCCCCGCCTAAAGAGCAAATGTGTTCCAAATGATGCAACAGCAGGCTGATGCTTGGATTTTCACCTATAAAATCCGGAACGAAGGTAATTCCAATTGGAGCATCCCGCTTGATGAGTGCCATGATCTGGCTGTCCCGCAAATTTCTCGGATGAGGCCGCAGTGAATACGCATTCGAATGGGTCGCGGCGACATGCTCCCCTGCTTCCAAAACGTCCCAAAAGCTTCGTTCACCCAAATGAGAAACATCAATCCACGCTTTTTGCTTATTTAAGGAGTTAACGAGTGATTTTCCGAGCAGGCTTAGCCCGGCGTCTCGCTTTTCAAGAGCCCCGTCGGCAAAAAGGTTAGCATAATTCCAGGTTAGATTATAAATTCTGACCCCATGCTCCTGCAGCAAGGAAACCCGGTCCAGCTGATTTCCAATACAGTCGCAGCCCTCCAATGAGAGGATGATGCCAATTTCAGCGTTTTTAAGGTTGTCTATTTGCTCCTTTGAAGTTAAAAGCTTAAATTGCGGATATGGCTTTAAAATCAATTCGTTCAGAATGCGGATTTGAGCCAATGCTGCCCCAAACTGCTGATCAGCGGGCAGAGTCGGAGGTATATAGATAGCAAGACATTGAATTTTTGCGTGGATTTCGGTAAGTTTTTTCAGATTTGTATGAAGTCCGCTGCCATCCCAAGGATTGATTGAAGGGTCAAGCCAAAGCTTCAGCAGCATGTCGCAATGCGCATCAAAAATTTTCATTCAGCCATTCCTCCGGATGCTAAAAATAAGAGGCTGCCCGATTCACAGGCATGTCCCTGCCGCTGCCGCAAAAAGACGGGCAAAAGCGGGAATCCTGGGCCGGTCAGCCTCTATTTTATCAATCAGCGCGGTTCTACAATTAATTTAATGGCAGTCCGTTCTTCGCCATCAATCAAAATATCTGTAAAAGCCGGAATACAAATTAAATCGACTCCACTCGGGGCTACAAAACCTCTGGCAATTGCTACGGCTTTTACCGCCTGATTAAGCGCTCCCGCTCCTATGGCTTGAATCTCAGCGCCTCCGCGTTCACGCAATACTCCGGCAAGCGCTCCAGCTACGGAATTAGGATTAGACTTAGCTGAAACTTTTAATATTTCCATTACTGTTTTCCCCCTTATTCATTACCAAGGATCGTGAGCGATCATTGGAACAACCGTTGTTGGATCTTGTTCAAATCGCATCCCCTAAGACTTTGAACAAAAAATGGCTAATCATTCCATTACTACATATATTCACTAGTGTGGAGCGTTATTCCTGCCTAAACAGCTGTTTTTTCAAAAAATTCAATCAAAATAGGGGTGATCGTCATTAATCGCAATCCTTTTTATCGATTGAGCCATTCCAGTTCTGCTGTCAAGCTTAACTACAACTCCGCTTAGCTGGGTGCGGCCCTCTGCTACCTCGAATCGCGTTGGGAGACTTGTTAAAAATCTCCTGATAACCGGTTCCTGTTCCACACCGAGTATTCCATCATACGGCCCTGTCATGCCGACATCTGATATATAGGCAGTGCCTTTTGCAAGAAGGCGCTCATCAGCAGTTTGAACGTGAGTATGGGTTCCCACTACTGCAGAAACTCTTCCGTCTAAATACCAGCCCATTGCCTGCTTTTCACTCGTCGCTTCAGCGTGGAAATCGACGAAAATATACGGAGTTCTTTTTCTTGCCCGTTCAACCAGCTCGTCAGCCTTTCTGAACGGACAATCAATAGCCGGTAAAAAGGTACGGCCCTGCAGATTAATAACGGCTATTTCTTTATTACCCATTTTTTGAAAAAACATGCCATTTCCAGGTGTACCTTCAGGATAATTAGCGGGTCTGATTAGGTTCGGAGTCTTATCTATGTAATCCGTAATTTCACGTTTATCCCATGTATGGTTACCCATCGTGACTACGTTAGCTCCTGCCTGGATTAATTCATGGAAATTTTTTTCAGTCAATCCTTTTCCGTGCGCTGCATTTTCACCATTTACAATAACGGCATCTGGCTTGTAAGTAGACTTCAAGCGAGGAAGATACGTTTTAAGCATCTCTCTTCCGGGAGAACCTACGATATCTCCAATAAATAAAATATTCATATTAAACCGATTCCTTTCATGTTTGGGGTATGCCATCTATGCTTTCCGGGTTGTCTCTTTCCGCTTACTTACGCATTGAATGGTAGAACAGAGATAAAGAATAAAAGCGTCCTCCTCCGGACGCAGTGAATCTGCTGCTCATGATTTCTCTTCAAAAAGAAAAAAAATAAAGCGGCGCAATGCACCGCTTTATTTTGCCCATATGTGCAGTCATCCAAAACAAGGATACTGTGCACACTGAGACTTTATTTTGCGTATTCAACGGCTCGCGTTTCTCTGATCACTGTAACTTTAATGTGTCCAGGATAATCAAGCTCTTCTTCGATCCTCTTGCGGATATCCCGTGCCAGTCTGTGGGCTTGAAGATCATCAATCGTATCCGGCTTCACCATAATTCTGACTTCACGGCCTGCCTGGATAGCGAAGGACTTCTCTACACCTTCATACGATTCAGAGATCTCTTCAAGCTTCTCAAGTCTGCGGATATAGTTTTCAAGTGTTTCGCTGCGCGCACCTGGTCTTGCAGCAGAAAGTGCATCGGCTGCTGCTACAATCACAGCAATAATTGAAGTTGGTTCCTGGTCACCATGGTGGGATGCAATACTGTTGATAACAACAGGATGCTCCTTGTATTTTCCAGCGAGCTCCACTCCAATTTCAACGTGGCTTCCCTCTACCTCATGGTCAATTGCTTTACCGATATCATGAAGAAGTCCTGCTCGCTTAGCAAGCGTGATGTCTTCTCCAAGCTCGGCAGCCATCAGACCGGATAGATGTGCTACCTCCATTGAGTGCTTCAGTACATTTTGACCATAGCTTGTTCTGAACTTCAAACGGCCCAGAATTTTGATCAGGTCAGGATGCAATCCATGAACTCCAACTTCAAAGGTTGTTTGTTCACCGACTTCGCGGATGTACTCATCAACCTCGCGGCGGGATTTCTCAACCATTTCCTCAATCCGTGCCGGGTGGATACGTCCGTCCTGAACAAGCTTGTCCAAGGCGATTCTCGCCGTCTCCCTGCGGATTGGATCGAAACCGGAGAGAATTACTGCTTCAGGAGTATCATCGATAATTAAATCAATTCCTGTCAGGGTCTCAAGCGTACGGATGTTACGTCCTTCACGGCCAATAATACGGCCCTTCATTTCATCATTCGGAAGGTTTACAACTGATACAGTTGTTTCTGCCACATGATCGGCAGCACAGCGCTGCAGTGCAAGAGAGAGAATCTCTTTTGCCCGTTTGTCTGCTTCTTCCTTCGCACGTGTCTCACTCTCTTTAATAAGAACAGCGAGATCATGGGAAAGCTCGTTTTCAAGCTTGTCAAGAATGATTTGTCTGGCGGATTCCCTTGTTAAGCCTGATACACGTTCAAGCTCTGTTTGCTGCCTGCGAACCATCTCATCCACTTTGCTTTCCGTCTCTTCAATATGTTGTTGTCTTTCAGCCAGAGAGTTTTCCTTGCGATCCAGAACAGCTTCTCTTTTATCAAGAGAATCATCTTTTCTGTCAAGGTTTTCCTCTTTTTGCAATAACCGGTTTTCTTGTTTTTGTAGCTCGTTTCGACGATCACGAATTTCTTGTTCGGCATCTGTACGAAGCTTGTGAATTTCATCTTTTGCTTCAAGCATCGCTTCTTTCTTAGCTGCTTCAGCTTCGCGTTTTCCATCTTCAAGAATCTGCTCGGCGGCACTCTTTGCCCCGGCAATTTTCGCTTCGGCAATCGATTTGCGAACAAAATAGCCAACAACTACACCTACGATAAGGCCAAGCAAAATGGAGATGATTAGTGTTGCGTCCATTATCTCACCTCCTCTTGCTATGAACATTTCTTGCTCGAATAATGTGTCGGCACGTACATTGTTTCATTAGGTCTCAATATACTGCACAAGTTTTCTTTAGGATGATTTTAGTTAGCAGCTAAAGGCAAGCCAAATGGTTGCTTTAGCCAAAACCATCAAGGTCTTTGTTAAAAAATACTAAAAATAAAACAAAATACACAATTTCATTGTATAGTTGTGAAAAATACTTGTCAAGCCAGTCATCCTGCCCTTTTTGCCCGCTTCCTGCCGGATTGTCTGATTTTCATTTCTGAAAACAGAAAAAAAGAGGGAGAACATCCCTCTTTCCGCTGCTTTTGCATTGAATCTTACTTAATCTTCCAGTTCAAACAGTTCCTCTTCCTCTTCAGGAGGAGCTTCTGCTGTTGCATCGAGATTGTAGTGATCTCTAATTTGCTGATGGATGACAGAAGCGATGTTTGGATTTTCTTTCAAAAAGATTTTAGCATTTTCACGGCCCTGGCCAAGACGCTCTTCATTATAGGAATACCAGGATCCGCTCTTCTGAACGATATCAAGGTCCGTTCCCATATCGATAATTTCCCCTTCTCTGGAAATCCCCAAGCCATACATAATGTCTACCTCTGCCGTTCTGAACGGTGGAGCCACTTTATTTTTTACAACTTTGATTTTTGTTTTATTTCCCATTACGTCATTGCCTTGCTTAAGCTGCTCAGCACGGCGGACTTCCAGACGGACGGAAGAATAGAATTTTAACGCGCGTCCCCCGGGAGTTGTTTCAGGATTTCCGAACATAACGCCAACTTTTTCACGGATTTGGTTAATAAAGATGGCAATTGTCTTGGATTTGCTGATTGCGCCGGACAGCTTTCTTAGAGCCTGTGACATTAGACGCGCTTGAAGACCTACATGGGAGTCTCCCATTTCCCCTTCAATCTCCGCCTTTGGCACAAGGGCAGCAACTGAGTCAATGACCAGAATGTCTACTGCACCGCTTCGCACAAGCGCTTCTGCGATTTCAAGAGCCTGTTCGCCGGTATCTGGCTGCGATAGAAGAAGTTCGTCTATGTTTACGCCAAGCTTTTGCGCGTAAACGGGATCAAGAGCATGCTCAGCATCAATAAATGCAGCTTGTCCTCCCTGACGCTGAACTTCAGCGATTGCATGCAGAGCTACCGTGGTTTTACCAGAGCTCTCTGGCCCGTATGTTTCAATAATACGGCCGCGCGGATATCCGCCTATTCCCAGTGCAACATCCAGTGCGAGCGATCCGCTCGGCACAGTGGAAACTTTACGGTCCGTCTGCTCTCCAAGCTTCATAATGGAACCTTTACCAAACTGTTTTTCTATCTGTTTAAGCGCCATATCAAGGGCGGCTTGACGATCATTCATGTAACGTTCCTCCTCTAATCTTTAACCTATCATTACTATATCTCTTTTTATATCATTTGCCAAGAAAAAAGTCGAACACTTATTCGTTTTTTTGGTATATCGTGTTTGGAAATCGTTTTTTTCCTTAGGGAAAAATAGATTTTTAGGAGGCGTATTTTTAGTAAAAATGCATTTTACGCACATGGGGCAGGATGGCAAGAGCTGGTTTCCGCACAAGGGATGCCTGCTTCCCGCTCAGGGGGCGGTAAGCATACAATACTGGTTTCTGCCTTAGCAGAATTGGAGAAAACCGCAATCTGCCAAAAAGAAAAACACACAGCTCAAAGCGCTGTATGTTTTTCAAGGTGTTTCATCAGGAGCCTGCAGCCGTACTTGACGGATCTTTTTCTGATTCCGTCTCTGCTGCCGGCAAGCTTCAGTTCATGGACCTCCGTCTGAGCTTCGGAGGCGATCCCGATATAAACGGTTCCGACAGGCTGGTTATCCATCGGTTCCGGGCCAGCTACGCCTGTAAAACTGATTCCGATATCGCTCTCTGCCAGACGGCGGATGTTTTCGGCCATTTCCTTCGCACACTGCCCGCTCACTGCACCGTGGTTTTCAAGAGTTTCAGGCTTGACGTTAAGGAGGTTTTGCTTCACAGAGTTAGAGTAGCATACAATCCCGCCCTTCAGCACACTCGATGTTCCTTTAACTGTAGTGAGCTGCTCTGAGAATAATCCGCCAGTCAAGCTTTCGGCAGAAGAAATCGTGATTTTCCTCTCAATAAGACGGTCCGTCACTTCCTGAAGAAGGCTTGTGCTCTCATACCCGTAAAAATATTCGCCTACCCGTGCATTAATGGTTTGCTCCAGCTCATTCAAAAGCTGGGTTGCTGTCGTAGCCTCTTTATGTCTCGCTGTCAATCTCAGCGTTACTTCGCCATCTCCTGCCAAGGGAGCGATCGTCGGGTTAGTCTGACCGTCAATCAGGTCCTCAAGGTCTGCTTCAAGCTGTGATTCGCCAATGCCGAAATACCTGAGCACTCTGGACATGATTTTTTCCTGTTCGCCAAGCAGCTCCAATAGATAGGGCCGGGCATAATTGGAGAACATCGGCCTCATTTCAGACGGGGGCCCCGGCATGAGGATATACACAATTCCATCCGCTTCCAGAGCCATCCCCGGTGCCATTCCCGTATCATTTTTCAAAATATGCGACCCTTCAAGGACGAGTGCCTGTTTCCTGTTATTTTCAGACATCGTCCGGTTTACCTTTTTAAAATAATCCTCAATTGATGCCATGGCATCGTTATCTGTGACCAATTGGACATGTAAATGCGAGGCAATGGTTTCCTTCGTTAAATCATCTTTTGTAGGACCAAGGCCGCCCGTGAAGATAATGACGTTCGATCTGGTCTGAGCCGTTTCAATGGCTGCTTTCAGCCGGCCTGCATTATCACCGGTTACTGTATGGTAATACGTATTAAAACCCATTTCTGCAAGTTCACCGGAAATAAACTGGGCATTTGAATTGACAATTTGTCCGAGAAGAAGCTCGGATCCTACGGCAATGATTTCAGTTTTCGTATTCATAGCAAGCTCCTTTTTCTTTTATTTAGAGTTTAATAAAGCATTTTTGTTTTTAGCGAAATAATCCCAGCCTGAAATAATCGTAAAGAAGACAGCCACCCAAAGTGCAAATTGGGCAAAAGGAATATGTAATGGTTCAAACGGAAAGTTGTTAAGCAAAAGAGCAGAAATTGCGATGATTTGAGTCCATGTTTTGATTTTGCCTAACGAGTTAGCCGCCACTACTTCTCCTTCATTGGCAAGAATCAGTCTGAGCCCGGTAACTGCAAATTCTCTGCTGATAATGATAATAACCATCCAGGCAGGCGCGAGCCCCATCTCAACAAGGATAATAAGTGCTGCGGAAACAAGCAGCTTATCTGCAAGCGGGTCCAAAAACTTCCCAAGGTTTGTTACAAGATTGTACTTGCGTGCGTAATAGCCGTCGATCCAATCTGTAACGGAAGCGAGAATAAACAGCAGGGCGCCCGTGAACTGAGAAGCAGGCATTTCAGTTCCTAAAATCGACACCATTCCCCAATCGAAAGGATACAGCATGATAAACATAAACACCGGGATAAGCAAAATACGTGAAACCGTGATTTTATTAGGTAAATTCATTTTTTTCTACTCCTTCATCCGGGATCTGCATCTGGGAGATCCCATGCAAACTTTTGATAAATGGCAAGAAAAGCCATCAGGATGATGACTTTTCTGCTTTTGTATACGTAATGGTAATGGATTGAGTCATCTTTTTAGAAGGGTCTATTACGTATTTCAGAGGTTCACCGTTTACTTTAATGTCTGTATTCGGCATGTTTCCAATACGTATTTTCACTTCATTTTCATTGCTTGCATCAATTTTTTGCGATTTGCCGCTGTTCAGCACGCCGGAAAAAAAAGATTTGCCTTTGCTGTTTTTGACGCCAATCCAAGTAGATCCTTTTGCTGAGATTTCGATTTCCAGTTTCTCTGCTCCGGTTACAGCATAGGAGGAAGAAGCTGAACCCGTTTCTTTGCCGCTGATCGCTTGCTTTGGTGCAGGTGGTTCTACTTTGGCAGGTTCTGGCTCGGGAGCGGGCTTTTCTTCAGCTTTTTCATCCGTATCCTTGTTTTTCAAAGATTCATCCATCTTCACTTCTGAACTGATGGATTCTGACTTTGGCTTAGCGGGCTCTTCACTTCCGCTGCTGTTTTGATTCACCATCCAAATAACGACTGCAGCCGCAACTATAAGGAGGATAATCAGAAGTTTGGGGAGCAGGTCAATGGCTTTTGATGCACTCTCTGGCAGCTCCCTTTGCGTTTGCACCCTTGAAAGCTGGCCTGGAAGTTCATCCTGGCCGCTGTCCGGAACATCTTTTTTGTAATCTTCAAATAGCTGATCAGGATCCAATCCGACTGCTTCAGCATACTGCTTAATAAAAGCACGAACGTAAAATTGGCCAGGCATAATTTTATAATTGCCTTCTTCAATTCCAATCAGATATCTTTTTTGGATCTTCGTCATCGTTTGCAGATCGTCCAATGTTAATTGCTTTTCTTCCCTCGCTTGCTTAAGGCGATTTCCTAATTCACTCAACCGTAACACCTTCCATAATTAAAAATCAAATCCAGAAAAAGCCGACTGATCGAGCATTTGCGGCTCTTCAGCGTCTTCATATGTAATTTCTTCATCCGGGTCATTGCGAAGCTCAATGATATAATCAAAGTCTTCCAAAGTATATTCCGTATTCTGGACAAACACATCTGGGTGTTCCACAATTTTTGTTGCGGAAAGGCGCATTATTTCACGTACAAGCTGCAAATGCCGTTCTGTCCCTCTCCGGGTTGAAACAATTCCATCAATTATAAACAAATTATTGGCATCGTATTCATCAGCGATGAGCTGGCTTCGAAGCGTTTGTTTTAAAAGGGTTGAGGATACAAAAAGCCACCTTTTATTTGCGCACACACTTGAAGCTACGATCGATTCCGTTTTCCCCACTCTTGGCATACCGCGGATTCCAATCAGCTTATGGCCATCCTGCTTCATCAATTCCGCGAGGAAATCCACAAGCAAACCGAGTTCATCCCGAACAAATCGGAAGGTCTTTTTATCATCTGCATCACGCTGTATATAACGTCCGTGTCTGACGGCAAGCCGGTCCCGAAGCTTCGGCTTCCTTAATTTAGTCACAGTAATTGTATCCATTGTATGTAAAATCGATTCAAGACGTTTAATCTGGTCGTTATGTTCACATTTTAGCAGGAGTCCACGACGGGAGTCGTCAACACCATTAATTGTCACAATATTTATGGAAAGCATACCCAGCAGGGAAGAAACATCCCCCAGTAAACCAGGCCGGTTTTTCTGAATTTCATATTCCAAGTACCATTCTTCCTTTTGCAAGGAGAATCCCCCTTTCGATTGAGGCGAAATGTACCTATAAGTTTATAATAAAGCATTTTCCCGTAATAAGAAAGAATAATTCCCTAAACCTCTTAATGCAGGAAGAAGCTGGCTAAGGATCTTCCTGATAAAATAACCCTAACAGCTGATTTCCCTTCAGGAACTTCTTCTTAAACGGGATATTCTTATGGGAGGTTTCATATAACCCCGCTCTTTTAAATGAGCTCATATCGCTCCAATCTGCAAATGGAGAAAAATCAGCACCATAACCATGCCAAATAAAAAAAAGAGAGGCAGCGCCTCCCTTTTTTAGTGTGTTCCTTCAGTTCCGTTGTTGCCGACAAGCTTCACCATCATGTTCGCAATTGCATGCTGCTCTTCTTCACTTGCAACGCTCCATAAATCAGCAAGAACTTTTTCCTGATCATTTTTGGAGTCTACTTGGTTTGCAAGGTATCCGCCGATTTCATAAGCAAGTCCAGAAACCGTTTCACGGCTCATTCCGCTGTTTTCAGCATGATGAAGACGATCTCCAAGGAAATTCTTCCATGAATCCCAATTATTCAATACGGACATTGTTCATTCCTCCAGTCCAAAAAATTGATTACAAGGTTAGTTTTGCTGATTTGAATGTTTTTATGCACCATCCCCCGCTTTTTTCCTTAATCCCATCCGCCATTCACAGAGAGGATGTGACCGGTTATGTATGAAGATTTTTCTGATGCTAAAAAACAGACGGCATCTGCAATTTCTTCCGGCCTGCCGATTCTGCCAGCAGGAATGTCATCAGCCATTTCGCGCAAATCTTCTTCAGTGAAGCGGCTTAGCATGCCGGTGTCTACAGCTCCCGGAGAAACTGCGTTTACGCGGATGCCGCTTGGTGCAAGCTCCTTTGCCAGCGCTTTTACGAATGTGTTTTGACCGCCTTTAACCATTGAATATAAAACTTCGCAAGAGGCTCCTTTTTCTCCCCAAATGGATGTAATGGCAATAATGGACCCTTTTTTTGCAGAAACCATATTCGGAATTAAGGATTTAGCCAGAAGAAACGGACTTGTAACATGAAGCTGGACCTGTGCTTGAATTTCTTCATCATCCAGATCCGTTATAAGACCATAAGGAGCCGTTCCGCTGGACAGAACAAGGAGCTGAATCGGATGGGTGATTTTACCGAGCAGCCCGTTTACTCCGTCTTTTGTGGACAAATCACCCTGTACCGGCAGACAGCTGATACCTTTGTTCTCAAGCTCCTTTTTCAGGTGCTCCGTCTTGTCCTTGCTGCGGTGATAATGCAAATACAAATTCCAGCCTTCATCCGCGAGCTTGGCGGCAATTTTGGACCCTATTCCCCCGCTCGCTCCAGTAATAAGCGCATATTTCAACTCTGTTTACCTCCTTGCACAAGAATACCGGCTGATGTCAGCCGGTATTCAAAAAAAATTATTTGTCTTCCTTTTTTGGAACAACCGTAAAGACGGTCATTTGCTTTTCATCTGCGAACTGTTGTAAAAGAGCATCCGCATCCTGCTTTGTTATCTGCTCGAGAACCGGTACAACATCAAACAGGTTCATATCATTGAATGCATAGCGGGTGAATTGATTGGCAATGTACTCAGGAGAATTGACGGAACGCAGAAATGCTCCAATCCTTTTTTTGATCGCTGTATTCAGCCGTTCCTGATCCACGCCTTCTACCCTAGCCTTGAATAAAATTTCTTTTGTTTGCTTGGCAAGCTCCTCGGGCTGATCGGTGTCTCCGCCAATCATCGCAAATCCGAAGGTCTCCTCTTCCGTGTAATCATAGCTGAAGGTATCATCTATTAACCCGTTGCTGTACATGGTTTGAAAATGACTGGAGCTTTTCCCGAAGAGCACATCAAGCACCAGGTTAGCCGTCAATTCTTTTTTAAGAAGCTCTTCCCCGGATAAACCGGTCTCTTTTGCCTTGATGCCAACGAGACATTTCGAAGACTGAACGTTCATTGGAAGCTTTTCGTCCTTTTTATCCACCTCTGCTTTTTCAGAGAGTTCAGGACGCTTAATGGTTTGAGGCTCTTCAAACGTTTTCTTTTTCTGATTTTCTCTAACCTGCTTTAAAACAAGCTCAGGATCAACCGGGCCGGTAACAAAAAGCAGCATATTGCTCGGATGATAAAACGTATGGTAGCACTCATACAGCAAATCCTTCGTGATATGAGAAATAGATTCAACTGTACCGGCGATATCAATTTTCACAGGATGCTTTTCATACATGTTTTCAATTAATCCGAAATATAAACGCCAGTCCGGGTTATCATCATACATGTTGATTTCCTGTCCGATGATTCCCTTCTCTTTTTCTACTGACTTTTCTGTAAAATAAGGCTCCTGAACGAAATCAATTAACGTTTCCAGGTTTTTCTCGGCATCTGATGTGCTTGAGAACAAGTAGGCGGTTCGTGTAAACGATGTAAAGGCATTAGAGGATGCCCCTTGCTTGCCGAATTGCTGAAAAACATCCCCATCTTCTTTTTCAAAAAGCTTATGCTCAAGAAAATGCGCAATTCCATCCGGAACCTTTTTCATTTCTTCCTGTCCAAGAGGCACAAATTCGTTATCAATGGAACCATATTTGGTGGTAAAGGTTGCATAAGTCTTATTAAATCCTTTTTTGGGCAGTACATAAACATTTAATCCATTGTCCATTTTTTCGTGATACAGCTCTTCCTGAAGCTGCTCAAACTGTATAGGCTTACCCATTGTTTTGTGCCCCCTTTCCTTTAAGAAAATAAATGGTATCCAGCTCGATTTTAGAAGCTGATTCCACTACCTCTTCTTTCGTTACATGGCTGATGCCATCTAATAGCTCATCAAATGTACGTTCAGAGTTGGCTGCAACATTCTGATACAGAATTTCGCTTAGTCCATAGCTCGTATCGATGGTTTCCAAAAGCTGATTTCTGATGACGCCCTTTGTCTGATTCAAGTCATCATCCGTAAAATCGCCGTTCTTCATCGCTGCCATCTGCTCTTTAATAATGGAGACAGCCTGATCATAGTTACCCACTTCAATACCTGACATGACCATTAAGAGACCTTTATGGGATTCAACCCTTGAAGCAGCATAGTACGCAAGACTTGCTTTTTCCCTTACATTTATGAACAGCTTGGAATGAGAGAATCCGCCGAATATCCCATTGAAAACCTGAAGTGCAAAATACGAATCATCGTTATACAAGCAGTTCGTCCGGTATCCGATATTTAATTTCCCCTGCTTAACGTCTTCTTCTTCAATGACCTCTTTTTCCTCAACATGCTGCTTGCTTGCTTGTTCGGTTTCAGGATAGGCGTGGGTGTTGGCAGAGAAATCAAAATATTTCTTTACCATTTCCCCCGCAGCAGCTTCCTCAAAATCTCCAATCAGGTATAAATCAAGCTTATCTTCTTTAAGGACCTGCTGGTAATACTCATAAACATTTTCCGCAGTCAGATCATCAGCCTGATCCTTCTCTCCGTTTACATGCAGAGCGTAAGGCTCATTTTTGCACATTTCCTGCACGAGCCTAAGATTGGAATATCTCATTTTATCATCGTAAGCAGCCTGGATCCGCTGTTTAAGTGTCCGTATTTCTTCCTTTACTATTCCATCATCAAAAGCGCTGCCCTTTAATAGCGGGCGCAGCAGGATATCCGACAGAAGGCTGATCGCCTCTTCAAGCAATGGCGTTTTCTCGGATAAAAATTTTTCATTGGCTACTTCCATCCGAAACGTGATAATTTGATTTTCCCCTTTTTTAGAAAGGTCCGCGAACAGGGATGCTCCATAAAGTTCATCCAGATGATTTCGCAGTTCGCCAGTGGTACGGAACCTTTCAGTTGCCCTTTGAAGAATAAAAGGAAGAATCGCTCGTTTTGTCACATTTTCTTTTTTAAGGGGGGCCATCATCTTTAGGACGAGGGTGTTCGTTTTGTATTTATCCGTTTTTACGGTATGAACGGTGATTCCATTCAGTTTTGTTTGCTTTTCCTGAAAAAAAGACATACATTCACTCCTCAGTTTAAGGATTATCCTTTGTAGTTTAGCCTTTTTTGTTTTAAATGAGTCCATTCGTACCAGTAATTATACCAAGTAGAGGAACATTTAGGAAATGAGGAGACTTTGTCTTTAAATATACGCACGATTCGTATCGGCTTTAACTCAAATCCGTAAAAGAGCCTGCTTCCTTTGTTTAGAAATAATTTGCTCATAGCTGATTCCCGCTGCTTCCTCAAAAGACGCGCATCTCCCTCTCCAATCAGCCTATCCTTATTGTACAAAGTACCAATACCACAAAAAACAACCCCCTGGGCTGCATTTAAAATGCGTCCCAGGGGGTTATTTTCAATACAAGTCCCTCAACAGGACAATATTAAGATTCACGTTTTCCCATAAACGGCCACCAATTGGCCTTATCAAATGTCCTGACCATAACAGGAACAAAGATTGGCAGGATGACAAAGGCATACAAAATCAATCCTGTCAGTACGAGGGTTGCAATCTGCAGCAATGAAAGAACACCAGATGGCAGCATGGCAGCGAACGTACCGGCTAATATAATGGCTGCCGAAATAATGACGGTCCCCATATTGCGCATGGCAGTAATCATCGCTGATTTTACGTCCATTTCCCTATATTCATTAAAGCGGTCCATTAAGAAAATCGAATAATCAATTCCTAAAGCCATAAGTATAACAAATCCAAAGAACGGAACAGCCCAGTTGATCCCGTCATACCCGAGCAAATCTACAAAGATCCATTCTGAAATCGCACTGGATGAATAATACGTTATTAGGAGGGAGCCTACAAGGTAAACCGGCATAACAAATGATTTCAGAAGAATGATCAAAATGATCAGAATCGCTGTAATCATAAATAAAACCGTTCTGTTATAATCCGCGTCCGAAATCTGCTTTAAATCCGCATATGTGCTGGTCACACCCGAAACACCCACCGTAGCGTTCTCAAGCTTTGTGCCTTTTACAGCACGTTTCACTGCTTCTTCAACTTCATCCATTTTAGCCAAAGCATCATTTGAATATGGATTTACTTTTAAAACAACATCCATTGTTGTCAATGTTTTATCTTCTGACATATATTCATTAAATACCTGCTGAAAATCCTTATTCTTCAGAACATCATCGGGCAAATACCATCCATCTGCATTTGAACTTGATAGTCCGTCCAAGTAAGTTTCCGCCTCATTTAATCCGCCGGAAACTTGATTTAATCCGTTGACGCTGTCATTCAGGCCTTTCGTCAAAGAGCCAAGCTGTGTGGAAAACGGACTTAGACCGTTTTTCAAATCCGTCTGCCCTTCGGCAAGCATCCCCGCTCCAGCTTGCAGCTTAGGAAGCTCGCTGATGACTTTGTTTTGACCATTGGATGCAGCTTTCAGCCCATCAGATAACTTGCCTAATCCTGCTGAAAGCTGTACAAGTCCTTTTTGAAACTCTTTTTGCCCTTTATTCACTTCAGCAAGACCGGCATTCGCTTTTTTAAGTTCCGGCAAAGCTGCTTTTAGTCCTGATGACAGTTTTTCTGTCGCACCGCTTAGTCCGGTAAATCCTTTTTCCAATCCAAGCACCGTTCCATATACAAGCTGATAATCCGGGTCATTTTGAATGTTTGGATAGGCCGGATTCACAGCGAGCCTGTTCAGCGGCTCTTTCAATCCTGATAAAGCTTTCTGTGAATCTTTCACCCCTGCATCAACAGCCGTTAAACCGTCTGATAATTGACCAAGCTGTTTCCCCGCTTCTTCATAGCCTGCAAGAATGGCACTGCTTCCTTTAATCAGCTGATCCACACTGTTTTTAGCTGTATCCACTTGTTTTTTTATTTCGAGTGAACCGGCTGATCCTTGATTCATCCCATTTTCAATTTGCTTCAGTGCCGTTTCAATTTCACCGACCCCGCTCTGCAAATCCGTGGAACCTTTGATAAGCTGATCAATTCCAGAGGTAGCTTCCTTCAGTTTTGGTTCAGATCCTGACAGTTGCTTTGATGCCTCATTCAGACCCTTCCCAATTTCCTGAATTCCATCATTTCCTTTTTGGATTCCTTTGCCAAGCTCCTCAGCCTGACTGGCTACTTCTAAATCCTCAAGTTCATCTCCAAGCGGCCTTGTTGCACTTCTTACTTTATCGATGTCTTCGATTTGATCGAGGTCCCCGCTTATTTTCTCAATGGTTGCCAGATTTTCCTTATTGTTCAGGGGCTGGTCATCCTTGATAACAATCGTTGCGGGCAAAGATTCACCCGGTCCGAAGCTGTCGGAAATCATATTAAACGCCTTCACGGATTCATATTTATCTCCTATCTCATCAAGCGAATTAAAAGAAAGGCTTCCGTCATATTTGATCAGTGCAGGAGAAATGATGGCAGCAATGATAAGCAGCGCCACGATTGGCCTTTTAAAGGAGAATCGGCCTGCCCACTCCCAAGACCGGCTTTCAGCATGCTTAATATTGCCTTTAAGCGGCCAAAACAGATTATTGCCGAGCACCATCATAAAGAAAGGAACAATCGTCACTAATGCGACAATCAGGAAGGCAATTCCTACTGCCACGGCAACAGCGGACTGATACAGCTTAAATTCCGCAAATGCGATGGACGCGAAGCCTGCAAATACGGCAAGGCCGCTGAAAATAACCGTCCTTCCAGCTGTCTTGAACGTTTTAATGATTGCCTCCGTCTTTTCTTCCCCATGGCCTAATTCTTCCTTAAACCGGCTGAGAAGCAGAATGCAATAATCTGTTCCGATCCCGAACATGACGGCAACCATAAAAATCTGCGTAAATGTCGATAGCGGAAAATTGAAATACTCCACTAAGTAAGATACAACAGACTGACTTACCAAGTAAGCAACACCTACTGTTACCAGAGGGATAATCGGAGCGATCAGGGAACGGAAAACAAGAATAAGCACAACGAGGATGAAGGCAACGGTAATGTACTCCGTCTTCTTTAATCCCTCCTGTGAGCTGTCAACTACGTCTTTATCAATCAGCTCACTGCCGGTCATATAGGAGTCGACTTTATATTGCTTTAGTTCCTTTCGAATTTCACCAGCCATTTCAGGAACGGTTTTCTTGCTGTCTTCCAGTGTTACGGCAGCAAGAATCGTTTTTCCATCTGAGGACACCATTTGTTTTTCCAGTTCTTTATTATTGAAATGGCTCGTGATCGCCTGGATGTTCAGCTCTTTGCGGTTTTTTTCTAAGTCTTCCACCGCTTTTTGAATTTCGCTTATTGCTGACGAACTGAGCTTTTTGTCATCATGAAAAACCAGGGCAAGCGCCGCTCCATCCCCTTTAGACTGATCCTCAAGAAGATCACCGGCTACAGATGAAGAGTAGCCGTCAGGAACAGAAATTTGTCCTTTTTCCGCTACGAGATCTCCCATATTTGGTGCAGTCATCATAAGAACAGCTGCTGCCGCTACCCAGAATACAAGCAGAATCCATCTTAACTTGATTATTCCTCTCATTGTTCATTTCCCCGTTCTTTTTCCGCCATACTGGCTGAGATTTTTTCAAACACAGTTAAAAAAGTATCAATCTCTCCCTCGGACAGCTCAGTCAAATAACCGGAAACATATTTCTGTATTTGCTGTTCCCCTTTTTCATACACGACCCGGCCTTTTTCGGTGCTCTCCAGAAAAACGTTCCGCCGGTCCTTTTCATCGCGGATTCTTTCGACCAGTCCTTTTTGAACCAAACGTTCAATCATGGCAGAAATGGCACTTTTATTTACTCCGCACATATCCGCAAGCATGGTTGCCTGGCAATTGGGATACATGGTGATGTAACGCAGGATCTGGTACTGCTCAATAGTGATATCCTCGAGCACTTTTTCTGTGACAATAGCGGTTACTCTTTTTGCCGCAAAAAAATAAACCTCCTCATACCTATGTATAAAGGCTTTGATTTTTTCTTCATCCAATATAGTTCACCTCTTTAACCATTCACTACATAAACTATTAAAAAGGCAGGCAGGCTATTCTGTCAAGAACTAACCGGCTGTTAAATTACAAAATAAAAAACTCCCCCTTTTTAAGGGAGGAGTTTTCAAGTTAAGCCTTGTTTATGCGCAAGGCATCATGTGGTCTTCAGCTTAGCAGGCTGATTCTTGTCCTGCGGTTTTATAAAGAACAATCCAATCAAAAGGGCAAGAAAGCTAAAACCAATCGATACATAATAAATCCAGTGCTCTGATCTAGGCATGATGGCAGCATACAAAGGCGGCCCCGCTGCAACACCGATAAATCTCATGGAGCTGTAAAAGGAAGTGATCGTCCCCCTGTGCTCTTGCTCGATTCCTTCTGTAATTAAAGCATCTAAGGACGGAAGGGCTATACCAATACCAACTCCGCTAAGAACTAGAAAAACAATTAAAAAGGCAAAGCTGTGCTGAATGCGGATGGCTATAAAAGATAAAGCCAAAAGCCCCATTCCAAATGAAATAAGCATTTTCATCAAGTGCTTTTTGTTTCCGATTTTTTTCCCTGCAACATATGAACTAATGGAGAGCGCAAGGAGTGGAATAGCCAGCATAAATCCTTTAGCAACACCATCTATTCCATATTTGTTCTCCAGTGTATCGGACAGGTAAAAAAGAATGCCGAATAAAACAAGCATAATGATTCCGCCGATGGCAAAAATGGCATAGAGCCACCTTCCGCTTTTCTGAAAAATTCCTTTCACACATTGCAAAAATTCTTTGAAGGTCTGAGTTTCTTTTTCCTTCTTTGGAACTTTTACTAAAAAGAAAACAAGCAGAACTCCCGCAATGCTGAAAAACGGAATAAACCAAAAAGGCATGTACCATACAAAGCTTGCTAAAAACGCCCCAATAATCGGACTTAGCACCTTGCCGGCTGTATTGGCCGTTTCTATCAATCCAAGACCAGAACTGATTTGCTCATCATCATCAAACAGATCGCCAATTAAAGGAATGACTACAGGTGCGGCTCCGGCAGAACCGATCCCCTGAAGAATTCTGCCTGCCAATATCCACATAAACGGATTTCCAGCATTTGTGGAAGCCCAGGCAGATAACGCTCCTCCAGCCCCGGCAATGAGAAGACAAGGAACGATAACCGTTTTCCTTCCAATCCGGTCTGACAGGTATCCTGCAAGCGGGATGAGCAAAATTGCTACGATTGAATAAACCGTGATGATAAGTGAGACCTGAAAAGAGCTGATTCCCAATTCCTTCTGAATAGCCGGTAGTACCGGAATCAACATTGAATTCCCAAGTGTCATGACGAGCGGCACGGAGGAAAGTGCAAGTAAATTTAATTTGTTCGAATCTGCCATATCATTCACCCTGCTTATTTATTCGATAACAACATTGTTCCGTAAGTACGGTGTTATTATGCAACCAGGAAATGACAGGCTGAGGACGTAGAAAGACCATTGTTTGCTGCTGAAAAAGAAAAAAACGCGGCTAAAAGCTTACATCAGCCGGAGCAAGTGAACGTGGGCTTGAGTTAAAATCGAGCTAATTATGAAGGAATACGGGCCAACTGAGAAGAAATACGGGCCAATCGAAAAAAATTTCGCAAAATTTGAATGTTCAGGACCGCTGTTTTAATTAGGAGACGGGGCTCTCCTGTATTTGAGATTGGTTGCGCAAGTATGCTTTTAAGGGTACCATTTCCGGCTGCTTTCTCGCTGCACAGAATTTTTTAATAAAAAAGCTCTGTTAAAGCCTGATGTTGATTTTTTACACCTGTTGATTGGAGTGAAAGGCGCGAGACTCCGAGCTGAGAGCAGCGGGACAGGTGAGACCCCGCAGGCGCAAAGCGGAGAGGAGGCTCACCGCCCGCCCCGCTGGTCGCTGAGCGCCTGCTAACTGCAATCAAGAGCCAAGTTTAACAGAGCAAATAAAAAGAAAAAGCTGCAGAAACGCAGCTTTTATCTTTTTCCTTTAATATAAGGTGTTCCAAGTGCTTTAGGAGAGTCCGCACGGCCGATAAATCCGGCAAGCGCCAATATGGTCAATACATAAGGTGTAATGAGCAGGTACACTTCAGGGATATCCTTCAAAAATGGAATGGAGCCCCCAACGATGCTGATCCCTTGAGCCAGCCCGAAGAATAGGGCAGCTCCCATTGCACCAAGCGGATGCCATTTCCCGAATATCATCGCTGCGAGTGCCATAAAGCCCTGGCCGCTGATCGTCGCATGGCTGAAGTCTCTGGAAATGATGGTAGCATAGATTGATCCGCCGATTCCGGCAAATGCACCGGACAGAATTACTCCGATGTACCTCATTTTTGTAACGTTAATCCCCATCGTATCCGCTGCCATCGGATGTTCACCAACCGCTCTCAGTCTAAGACCGAAGGGTGTTTTGTAAATAACATACCAAACGGCTACAGAAAGGAGGATGGCAATATAAGATGTAATGTAGCCGTTGCTGAAAAACAGCGGTCCGATGACCGGAATTTTGCTTAACAGCGGAATATCAATAATATCAAAGCTTTGATTAATCCGGTCAGTTTGTCCCTTATCATACATATTTTTCACAAGGAAAAGAGTTAATCCAAGTGCAAGAAAATTAATGGCTACACCGCTGACAACCTGATCCGCGCGGAAAGTAATGGTCGCCACGGCGTGCAAAACGGCAAATAGCGCGCTCGCAATCATTGCGGCAAGCAATGAAAGCCATGGTGTCAATGAACCGAACGTCTCCGCGAACGTTAAGTTAAAGACGATTCCTGTAAATGCACCGATAACCATTAAACCTTCCAGACCAATATTTACTACACCTGACTTCTCGCTGAAAACCCCGCCTAGAGCGGTAAGAATTAGAGGGGCCGCTACGAACAGAGCGGTAGGAATGATAATTTGAAGTGCTTGAAGTAAGCTCATTTATTTCTCCCCCTTTTTAAACCGAAGCAGCAGCCACCGGATAAAATAGCTGGATGCTACAAAGAATATGATTAGTGCAATAACAATTTCTACTAGCTCATTCGGAACATTGGCTTCCAAAGGCATATTCAGTGCCCCTACCTTCAATCCTCCAAAAAGGAAAGCCGCAAAAATAACACCGATTGCTGTATTTCCGCCTAACAAAGCAACGGCGATTCCATCAAATCCAATTCCGGTAAAACCGCTTTTAACGGATGCATATTGGAACGTACCAAGTCCTTCCATTGCACCGGCAATACCAGCGAATGCACCTGAGATTACCATAGAAAGAATAATGCTTCGGTTAACATTCATTCCGGAATAATGGGCAGCATCCTGATTAAAACCAACGGCGCGAAGCTCATATCCCTTCGTTGTTCTCTCAAGCAGGAACCACATGATGAATGCTGCTGCAAGCGCGATGATAATTCCATAATGCATCCTTGAGTAGTTTGTCAGCGTCTCAAATGTTCCTGAACGGAGACTTGCTGTAGCCGCGATTTCATCTGTTGTATCGCTGCCTTTTGTTAATACAGATTGTATAATAGCATTCGTCGCATAGAGCGCAATGTAATTCATCATGATTGTGACAATAACTTCATGTACACGGAAACGCGCTTTCAGCAGGCCTGGAATGAATCCCCATAACGCACCAGCGAATGCAGCAACGATGATGGCAAGAGGAAGATGGATGATTTTAGGAAGATCAAATGCCACCCCAACCCAAACCGCCGCGAGCCAGCCCACGATTACTTGCCCTTCTACTCCGATGTTAAATAAACCAGTCTTGAAAGCAAAAGCTACAGCAAGTCCTGTCAAAATATAGGGCGTCATCAGTCTTATTGTATCCCCGATGTTATAAGGGTCGCCGAATATTCCATTCCATAATGCGCCATATCCAAGGATTGGATCATAGCCGCTGACAAGCATAACCAGAGCCCCGCTGAGCAATCCAAGAATGACTGCGATAACAGGGATGATCAAATTCATATAACGGTTGATGATTTTCATGGTGCCACACCTTCTCCCTTCAGCTTGCTTCCGGCCATCAAGAGCCCAAGCTCCTGCTCGGTTGTTTCCTCCGGTTTTACAATGGCCACAATTTTCCCTTCATAGATAACCGCAATTCTGTCACTTACATTCATGATTTCATCGAGTTCAAAGGAAACCAGCAAAATCGCCTTTCCTTTATCACGCTGTTCGATCAGTCGTTTGTGAATAAATTCAATGGCTCCGACATCAAGTCCCCTGGTTGGCTGCGCAGCAATCAAAAGATCAGGGTCCCTGTCCACTTCCCGTCCAATAATCGCCTTCTGCTGATTTCCGCCGGAAAGGGCTCTTGCTGGAGTTGATGAACTTGGAGTTCTTACATCAAACTCCTTAATAAGCTGCTCTGCTTTTTTGTAGATTTCTTTAAAATTAAGAATGCCTGACTTAGAAAAAGGCTTTTGATGGTACGTTTGAAGGACCATATTCTCTCCAATTGCAAAATCAAGCACCAGTCCATGTTTATGGCGATCCTGAGGAATATGCCCCACTCCTGATTCAGCGACTTTTCTTGGAGTTAAACGTCCAATGTCTTTGCCGTTTAAATGGATCGTGCCTGATTCGTGCTTTTTCAAACCGGTAATCGCCTCAATAAGCTCACTCTGTCCATTCCCATCCACTCCAGCTATCCCAACGATTTCTCCAGCTTTCACATCCAGTGATAACGAATCGATAGCGGTTACCATTCTTGCATCCTTAACAACCAAATCCTTGACTTCCAGAACCGTTTCCCCAGGCTTAGCAGACGTTTTATCTGTTGTAAAGAGAACTTCCCGGCCAACCATTAAGGATGCCAGTTCATTCGGATTCGTTGCAGAAACCTTAACAGTGCCAATGCCTTCACCTTTACGGATGACGGTTACCTTATGGCAAACTTCCATAATTTCTTTCAGCTTATGGGTAATCAGGATAATGGATTTTCCTTCCTTTATAAGCGCATTCATAATAGAAATCAGTTCTTTAATTTCCTGAGGTGTCAGTACAGCAGTCGGTTCGTCAAAAATCAGGATCTCCGCTCCTCTGTAGAGTGTTTTTAAGATTTCTACACGCTGCTGCATTCCCACGGAAATATCCGAAATTTTTGCAGATGGATCTACGGCAAGGCCATACCGTTCAGAAATTTCCCGAACCTGCTTTTCAGCTTCCTTTAAATTGGTTTTCCCCATTTTGGAAGGTTCGTTTCCTAGAATAATATTTTCAGTAACCGTAAAGTTATTGACAAGCATGAAATGTTGGTGTACCATTCCTATTCCGAGATCATTTGCTATATTAGGATTGGTAATATCAACTTTTTTGCCTTTGACTCTAATTTCACCTTTTTCCGGCTGATATAAGCCGAATAATACGTTCATAAGGGTCGATTTTCCTGCACCATTTTCCCCAAGCAAAGCATGTATTTCTCCCTTTTCTACTTGCAGGGTAATGTTGTTATTTGCGACAATTCCAGGAAACTCTTTGCGGATCCCAAGCATCTCAATTACATAATCCATGTTGATTCACTCCTTTTTCATGATGGACAGCTTGAATGCAGATCCCCATCTGAAAATCTATTTATCTCGCAAATGGACTTTCAGACGGAGATATACACGGTACTTTAGAAGACGCTGGCTTAAAAAAAGGCTAGAAGAAGATCTAGCCTTTTCAGCAGTCCGGTTTATTTTACAGGGGCCGTTGGAACTTTAATTTCGCCCTTGCTGATTTTTTCTTTATATTCGTCTACCTTTTTCATCACATCTTCAGAAACATTATCGCCTTTTGCTACAGAAATTGCGTCTTGATCTAAACCATAGCTGATGACTTCTCCGCCAGGGAACTCATTGTTTTTCGCTTTTTCAGCAAGGTCTTTCACTGCAACGTCTACACGTTTTACCATGGATGTAAGAGTGATGTTGAATTCTTTGCCGTCTTTAGACGTGCCTTTTCCTTCTTCGCTTTGGTCTTTATCTACACCGATTACATAAAGCTCGCGTGCTGGATCTTTTTTCTTAAGGTCGATTGCTTCTGAGAAAACACCATTTCCGGTTGCACCTGCAGCATGATAGATGATATCAGCTCCAGATCCGTACATGGAAGATGCAATTGCCTTCCCTTTATCCGCTTTGTCAAATGCACCTGCATATTGGACATCAACTGTCGCTTCAGGATTTACTGCTTTAACTCCTTCAACAAAGCCAGCTTCAAACTTACCGATTAGTTCGCCTTCCATACCTCCGACAAAACCAACCTTATTTGTTTTCGTAGTAAGACCTGCTACTACTCCAACAAGGAAGGAGCCTTCATTCTCTTTAAACACGATGCTCGCAACATTATCTTTTTCTACAACACTATCAACGATTGCAAAATTCGTTTTCTTTTGCTGATCGGCAATTTCCTCAATGGCCGGCTGAAGCTTGTAGCCGATTCCATAAATCAAGTCATACTTTTGACGCACAAGTGTGTTCAAGTTTGTAACATAGTCACCGTCATTTTTGGATTGCAGGTAGTTAAAGCCCTTGTTTCCTTTTTCCATGTTGTTGTCTTTACCGAAATCCTGTATTCCTTCCCATGCGGATTGGTTAAATGACTTATCATCTACACCGCCGACATCCGTTACCATTGCCACCGTGAAATCGCTTGCTTTTCCGCCCGTCTCGGCAGATTTATTTCCGCAAGCCCCAAGTATTGTTCCTGCTGCCAGAACAGCTGATAAAGCTAAACCCCATTTTTTCATGTTGTATTTCCCCCCGTAATTATGAATAGAATATTGCGAAACTTTTGAATGTAAAGCAGAGAGCCTGTCCTTCATCACCTCCTAAAAGTTCTAATTTCTAGTTTCTTTTTCTGACAACGTGGAAGGAAAACATATCGGCCCTAAAATAGTTTAACGAGTACAGAATTGGACGGTCCTGCAAGTCATAATGCATCTGTTTAAGGAGCAGCAGTGCAGTTTCCGGATCGCAGTTTAAAAGCGGTGAAATCTTATCGTGGTAGCCAATAGGCTCAATGGCTGTAATCGCATGGCCAATAATGCTGTCTGTCTTTTTCTCAAGAAGCTCAAACAAGGATTCACTGTCATGGGTCAAATCTTTCGGCAGAAGTTTCCCGGGAATTTTGTCCAGACAGTAGACGACCGGTTCTCCGTTCGCAGTCCGTACCCTCTCAATCTGGAAAATTTCTTCTCCTTCCGTAATTCCGAAGCGCTGTGCATCTTCTTCAGTCGGTCCCACGATAGAAGAGGATAAAAAGATGGTTCCTGGAGCTTTTCCCCCTTGCATGATCATAGCTGTTACACTGTTAAGCTGCTCAATTCCTGAACTGAACAGCGGGACTGTATTGACAAATGTCCCGACACCATGGCGTCTTATGATCACATTTTCTTCTTCCAGTATCCTAAGTGCTTCTCTAAGCGTTGCTCTGCTTACACCCAAATTCTTGGCCAGGTCAAATTCTGAAGGAAGTTTTTCCTTTTCTTTATAAGCACCTTTTTTTATATCTTCTTTTATTCGATCTATCACCTGCAAGTACAGATGCCGATTGTCTGATTTAATGCTCATGACAAGCCCCCGTTTTATAAAGATCAGACATCTGATGTTTAACCTTTACTAATCGAAAATAATATATCATGTTTCAATACATAAATAAATAAAAATTTAATAATTTTGTCGAATTTTCGTAATACTATTTACTCAAACTTAATACGGGCTAAAAAACAAGATAATATTATTATGTTAACTTGTACAGCAAGAAACAGAAGGGATTTCCCCTTCTGCTTAAGAACTCATTTCATCATGCTGTCCTTTACTTAATAAAACCTCCCGGGGTTTGCTCCCCTCATAAGGTCCCACAACGCCCCGTTCTTCCATGGCGTCTATCAGTCTTGCGGCCCTTGTATATCCGACTCGAAACCTTCTCTGCAGCATAGAAACCGATGCAGTCTGCATATCGACTACCAGCTGAACAGCTTCTTCATATAAATCATCATTCACTTCGCTTGTCGTTTCAGCAGCTTCAGTTGGAATCATATTTTCCTGATACTGAGCCTTTTGCTGGCCAATCACAAATTCTACTACTTCCTCTACTTCATGATCTGATAGAAAAGCTCCCTGAACACGTACAGGTTTGGATGCCCCGACAGGCAGGAAGAGCATGTCTCCTCTTCCAAGAAGCTTTTCTGCACCTCCCATATCCAGAATCGTACGGGAATCCGTCATTGAAGACACACTGAATGCGATCCGTGATGGAATATTTGCTTTTATTACACCAGTTATAACGTCTACAGACGGCCTTTGAGTCGCGATAATCAAATGGATTCCTGCTGCTCTAGCCATTTGGGAAAGCCTTGTTATGGAATCCTCTACATCGGAAGAAGCGACCATCATCAAGTCTGCAAGCTCATCGACAATAACCACGATATAAGGAAGCTCCGGTTGCTTTTCGCCCTCTTCTGCATTGATTCTTCTAATATTTTCATTGTAGCCTTCGATATTTCTCGTACCGGTATGAGAAAAAAGCTCATACCTTCTTTCCATCTCATTCACTACTTTTTTCAAAGCCTGGGAAGCTTTTTTCGGGTCTGTTACAACAGGTGCAAGCAGATGCGGAATGCCATTGTAGACATTAAGCTCAACCATTTTCGGGTCAATCATCATCATTTTCACTTCATGAGGCTTGGCTCTCATTAAAATGCTCGTAATAATTCCATTTATGCATACACTTTTCCCGCTTCCCGTTGATCCGGCTACGAGCAAATGCGGCATTTTATTCATTTCAGCAAGCACGGCTTCACCTGAAATATCACGGCCCAGACCTATTAGCAGCTTCGCATCAGGCCGGTCATTCACGTTATTGTCAATAACCTCGCGAAGCGAAACCATCGCAACTTCAGAATTAGGGACTTCAATGCCAATCGCCGATTTTCCGGGAATAGGCGCTTCAATCCTAATATCCTTTGCGGCAAGCGCCAATGCCAAATCATCGCTTAAATTAACAATCCGGCTGACTTTTACACCAGTATCCGGATATACTTCATATTTGGTTACTGCCGGGCCTAAATGTACCTGGGTAACCTTCGCTTTGACTCCAAAGCTTTGAAAAGTTCTTTCAAGTTTTCTGGCATTTTCATAAATGTTCTTTTTGTCAGTCTGCTGTCCATTGTGCTGAGGCTGTTTTAACAATGAGACAGGAGGCAGCTTGTAATCTTTGTTTTCGACTTCCGAAAAGCTGATTTGAATTCCCGGCACCGGTTCAGGATCCACACCCGTACCTTTCTCGAAGGCAGCTTCAGGAGGAGGTTCAGGGGCTGTCTCTTCCCTTTCAACACGATCTGCAAAGCTTGAAATAATAGGTTCTGAATCCTCATCGTACCTGCTTATCGGTTCAAAGACTTCAATTTCCGGCTCATCCGTATCTTCTTTTGACCTGCGAGTCTTCTTTTCGGCAGGCACAGAGGATTTTCTCTTTTTCTTTTTAAAGGACTTAGGAAGCTGGCGCATATCTTTGATAAAGGCCGCGAATTGCTTTTTGAAGAATGTAAAGACGGGCCCAAACAATTTAAACAAAGTTTCCTGAAGAGACTTGTCTGTAATAAGAAGAATACCAGCCACAATCATACCCGCTGCAATCAATTTGGAACCAGCTGCCGCAAAGAGGAAATAGGATGCTGCAAACAGCAGAGCTCCAATCATTCCTCCTCCCAAATCCCGTGTAATACTTTCGCCTTTGAGCTCCATTGCATAAAGCTCCCACGTATTTCTGATCACACTGGAGGAGCCTGCTTCTCCGCGTGCAAGCACGGCTTCGAATAAGGATATGTGGGTTAGCAGCAGAAGCGCTGCAGTAATTAAGTATATGCCGATCATTCTTCTTGATGAAAATGGCGGCCTTTTCTTGTACCAAAAAACATAAATACCGGCTGCTCCAAGTCCAATCAGAAAGAGGATATGCCACTCTCCGGCAAAAAACCTGAAAAACTGGACAATGGCCATTCCTGCAATCCCCAGCCTGGCCATTGCAATAATAGATGCTGCTGTCATTCCTAAACCGGCAAGCTCATACTTAAAAACTGGTCTGCCGGAACTTTTCTTTTGCTGACGCCGTTTCTTTTTTGCCATTCGATCACCTGTAATCATCTCTAAAATTGGGTTTGCAGATTTTTGTATCCGCAAACAAAAAAAATCAAACTACTTGGCTCAGAGTACAATCCCAAACCGGATTAATTGTTGGTTCAGACCCAACGAAGAAAGCAGCCTTCAAGAGGGCTGCCCATTTTGATTAGCTTCAGTATATCATAGAATGGTCTGTTTCAGACTAGAATACCACCATGGCAGAACTGATTTTTTGTCCTGGCATGCACTCACTTTTCAAGTAATGATTCGGGTTGCTGCTAAGCAGCCGGACAACTTCAAAAGAATGATCTTCACATGGCCTGACTATCATCTCGACTCCGTTGACGATAGCCATTTTTTCCTCTAAAGCGCCATTTCCGCTTTCTGCAAAAACAAGCTCATGGGGCATCATCGTATACAGAATCATTGCAGCACCTGCTCCTCTTGATCATGCCCTTTCGTTTGTTCAATCAGCTCATTCAGCTTTTTTATGGCCAAGCCCACTCCGCCCACATCATCAATCAGTCCATACTCTACAGCGTCCGTACCTACCACATTCGTACCGATGTCCCGTGTCAGGTTGCCCTTTGAAAACATAAGCTCTTTAAATTTTTCTTCAGAAATGTTGGAATGCTTCGTCACGAAATTTACAACGCGGTCTTGCATTTTATCCAGGTATTCGAATGTTTGGGGAACGCCGATCACAAGACCCGTTAGACGAACGGGATGAATCGTCATCGTTGCCGTTTCAGCAATAAACGAATGGGTGCAGGATACCGCGATTGGTACGCCAATCGAATGACCTCCCCCTAAGACAATGGATACTGTAGGTTTTGAAAGGGATCCTAGCATTTCAGCGATCGCAAGACCCGCTTCCACATCTCCTCCTACCGTATTCAAAATCACGAGAAGGCCTTCAATCTTTGGATTTTGTTCAATGGCAACGATTTGCGGAATAACGTGCTCGTATTTCGTCGTTTTATTTTGAGGCGGGAGCTGGATGTGACCCTCGATTTGACCCACAATCGTCAGGCAGTGGATATTTGTTTCCTGTGACATTTGAGGAATGTTTGTTTGGCCAAGCTGCTGTATTTTTTCGGTCAGGGAGCCTTGCTTATCATCCTGTTTTTCCGATTGCTCAGACTGATCGTTTGTGATTTTGTATTCCTGATGCTCACTTGAAAATGCCATACGGTTCTCCTGCCTTTCTGAAATATGGTCTTATTATGCAAAGAAGACAGCCATTTCATACAAAAGGCGAAAAAGAAGAAGACCGGCCGCTGCGGTCTTCTTCTTCCGTTTTAAGTTCGGTTCATTCAGCAAATTATATGTTTAAACTTCCATTATGATCGGTAAAATCATCGGGCGGCGCTTAGTGCGTTCATATAAATATTGATTCAGCGCTTCCCTGATATTCAGCTTGAGAGAAGACCATTCAATTAAATGGTCTTTCATGCATTTATCAGCAATTTCTTTTACAATCAGTGCCGATTTATCCAAAAGCTCTTCTGACTCTCTCACATAAACGAAACCTCTGGAAATGATCTCAGGTCCTGCTACTACCCGCTTATTTGCTTTATCTAACGTAACAACAACGATTAGAATTCCATCCTGTGATAGGAGCCTGCGGTCCCGAAGCACGATGTTTCCAACATCTCCAACACCCAGACCATCAATCAATACATTACCGGAAGTGACTTTAGAGCCCGTCCGGACTGAACTTTCTTTAAAATGGACGACATCCCCTTTTTCAATCAGGAGAATATCTTTTTTGTTCATTCCCACTTGCTGTGCAAGTTTGCCGTGGGCTACCTGCATTTTATACTCCCCGTTAATAGGAATGAAGTATTTAGGTTTCATTAAGTTCAGCATCAGCTTTAATTCTTCCTGATTGCCGTGTCCGGAAACATGAACTTGCTTTTGGCCGAAAACAACATTCGCCCCTGCCCGGTAAAGCAGGTCAATGGTTTTGGAAAACTCCAGTTCATGACCTGGAAGAGGTGTAGCGGCAATCATCACCGTATCTCCCTCAGAAACATTCAGCTGTTTGTGAGAATGCCTTGCCATTCTGTTTAAAGCTCCGAGCGGTTCCCCGTTTGTTCCAGTTGTTAAAATGGCAATTTTCTGACTGGGATGTTTTTCAATCTCCTGTAGAGGAATAATCAAATCTTCCTGAACATGAATATACCCTAGTTTAATGGCTGTCTGAAGAACATTCATCATGTTTTTGCCAACAATTGCAAGTTTTCGGTTATTCTCAATTGCAGCATTAATTACATGCTGAATCCGGCTGTAATTTGATGCAAAAACAGCAATGATGACCCTGCCGTCTGCATTGTACATGGCTGTAGCAATTTCGCTTCCTACCACAGATTCGGACGCACTATAACCTGGTTTTTCAGCATTTGTGCTGTCTGAAAGCAGGCATAGAACACCTTCATCTCCCAGCGCGGCCATTTTGCTGATATCTGATACATGATTGCTGGTTGGTGTCTGGTCAAACTTAAAATCTCCGGTATGTACGATCGAACCAAGGGATGTATGAACGGCTACCCCTACAGAGTCTGGTATGCTGTGGTTTGTTCGGAAAAAGGTGACGGCAGCGGAGTCAAATTCAATTTTAGAGCTGGAATCAATTTCTTTAAGCAAAGAATAGTTCTTCATTCCATACTCTTTAAGTTTTTCCACAACAAGTGCCAGGGTAAGTTTCGTTCCATATACAGGAATGGATAATTTTTGCATGACATAAAAAACACCGCCAATATTCTCTTCGTGCCCATGAGTTAAAAACATGGCTTTCACACGGCTGCGGTTTTCAATTAAATACGAAATATCCGGAATCACGACGTCAATTCCGAGCATTTCTCCTTCAGGATGCATAAGTCCGGCATCGACAATAAACAAATCCGCATCAACTTCGATGACAAACATATTTTTGCCGATTTCCCCTACGCCGCCTAAAGCGATCACTTTTATATTTTCTGTCTGTTTCAAATTCAATGTATAAATCCTCCCTGTTTTGCTCGCCCGTTCCACGTCACTTAGCATCATTATACCTGAATGGTGAAAAGGAATACAAGAAGAAAAGCCGGGACTTAAATACTCATGCAGCATAATCAGCTTTTTTGCTAATCGGGAGCAATGAAAGGCAGCAAGACTGACATCATGCTCCGCAGATTTCATTCACTGCATCAGACGTTTTATTAAAAAGAAGCTGGCAGCAGTCTGCCAGCTTCTTTTTACTTATTCAATTGCCCCATAACGTCCATTAAACTGTTTCTTTCTGATTCGGTCAGAGGAAGAATCGGCAATCTTACCGGCCCGACATCCATGCCTGAGATCTGCAATGCGGTTTTCACAGGTGCAGGACTTGGAGCAGCGAACATTTCATTCATTACCGGCAGGATACGGCGATGGATAGATGCCGCCTGCTTAACATCGCCTTGAGCGAATGCTTCAATCATCTGCTGCATTTCATTGCCAATTACATGGGATGCAACAGATACGATTCCGGTGGCACCAATCGCCATGCTTGGCAGAGTGAGACTATCGTCTCCGCAATACACATCAAAGTCATCACCCGTCTTTTCGATAACCTCAGCAATGGCTTCCAGGTCGCCGCTTGCATCTTTTACCGCAGCAATGTTCGGAATCGCAGATAACCGGATGATGGTTTCAGCTGTCATTTTAACAACCGTTCTCCCTGGAACATTATAAATCATGACCGGGAGTACTGTGCTCTCGGCAATAGCTTTAAAATGCTGGTAAATGCCTTCCTGTGAAGGTTTATTATAGTAGGGAGCGACGAGCATGACTGCATCTGCCCCTGCTTCTTCCGCCTTTTTTGTCAGTTCAATGGAAGCTCTGGTATCATTGCTCCCCGTACCTGCAATTACTGGTATTCTTCCATTAACTTCTTTAACCGTATGCTGGAACAATGCTGCTTTTTCTTCAAAAGTCAGCGTAGGGGACTCGCCTGTTGTTCCTGCTGCTACAATGGAATCCGTTCCGTTTGCAATTAAGTATTCAATAAGTTTTGATGTTTTCTTAAAATCTATATTGCCGGCAAAGTCAAATGGAGTAACCATTGCCGTTGATACTTTTCCAAAACGTGCCATGTGCATTCTCCTTCAATTGTTCTCGATTACTTTGACAGTTCAAATGCTTCGTGAAGCGTATTAACTGCGCTAATCATATTTTCTTCATTTACCAGTACCCAGATCGTTGTGTGGCTGTCGGCAGATTGAAGAATTTGAATTCCCTGTTCAGAAAGGGAGGAAACAATGGTGGCCATTACACCCGGTACACCCATAATAGATGCTCCGACAACGGAAACTTTAGCGCATTTTTTTGTTACAGTAGGATGATACCCCATTGACTCCAGGATTTCAACGGCCTTATTCGTAACCGAACCAGGTACGGTGTAGACCACTTCATTTGGTGTAATATTAAAAAAATCAACGCTGATGCTGTTCTTTGCCATGGCCTTGAATACATCCGTTTGTGTATGATATTCTCCGCGTTTTGCGGCTACTTTTATTTGACTGACGTTTGCCATGTGGGCAATTCCTGTGATAAGCTGCTCTGCTACGTCACTGCCCATTTTGCCGGCACTGTTCGCAGCGACTAATGTTCCCTCTTTGTCTGAATAAGTGGAACGGATCCTGATCGGAACTTTAGCCTGCATGGCAATTTCCACAGCACGCGGATGAATCACTTTCGCACCCTGATAAGCCAGATTGCATATTTCTGTATACGTAACATTTACAAGCGGACGTGCACTTTCAACAATTCTTGGATCTGCTGTCATAACCCCTTCTACATCCGTAAAAATATCAATGTATTCGGCATTCAGCGCAGCTCCCAGTGCTGCCGCGGATGTATCGCTTCCTCCGCGGCCAAGCGTTGTAATGTCCCCGTTCGGTGCTGCCCCCTGGAAACCGGCAACAACGGCTACATCGCTTGTTTCAAGTATTTCTTTCAATCGCGAGCAGTTCATTTCCAGAATTTTAGCGTTTGTATGATCATTATTTGTCATAAATCCTGCTTGTGCCCCAGTCAATGCGGCAGAGTTTAAGCCTCTTTTTCTAAGCATACTCGAAAAAACAACGGATGAAATGGTTTCTCCGCATGAAAGCAGTAAATCATGCTCTCTGCCCGATACATCTTCAGCTTCCCCATAAAGAAGGCTTAATAGTGTGTCCGTTGCATAAGGATCGCCGCTCCGTCCCATTGCTGAAACGACAACAACAACTTTATATCCTTGTTCCAATGCAAGGCTGATATGTTTATATGCCTGTTCACGGCCCTCATGATCCTTGACGGACGTTCCGCCAAACTTTTGAACCAGAATTTTCATCGCTTCCTACACCCCAACTGTTCAATTTCCCTTCATAAATCAACAGAAGAGAGCAGGGACAGCTGCCCAGCTCTCTTCCTTATCCATTACACAAGCTTAAGCTTAATAAGACTTTCCGCAATTTGAACGGAATTCCATGCCGCACCTTTAAGAAGGTTATCAGAAACAATCCATAGGTGAAAGCCATTTTTCTGATCCAGGTCTTTTCGGACTCTGCCTACGAATACATCATTTTTGCCAACACAATTGGCAGGCATCGGATAAATCTGTTCAGCCGGGTTATCTTCAAGCGTTATTCCTGGTGCTTCAAGGAGCAAATGATGCAGATCGGCCACAGATACATCATCTTTGCCGATTTCAATGTATACAGATTCAGAATGGCCTGTCACAACAGGAAGCCGCACACAAGTTGCAGCTACCGCAAGCTCAGGCATATTCATAATTTTTTTCGTTTCATTGATCATTTTCATTTCTTCAAATGTATAGCCGTTCTCCTGAAATTTATCAATTTGAGGAATGGCGTTGTATGCGATTTGATAGTGCTTTTTATCTCCCTTAACAGGAAGAATGGATGGCGTGTATTCCGTGCCGTCCAATATAGCACGTGTTTGATCATTCAGTTCATTGATTGCAGCTGCCCCTGCACCTGATACGGCCTGATAGGTAGATACAATCACTTTGCTCAATCCGTACGCTTTACGGATTGGCTCAAGTGCGGCAGCCATCTGTATAGTAGAACAGTTTGGATTGGCGATAATGCCCTGATGATTTTTCAGGCTCTCCTCATTGACTTCAGGAACAACGAGCGGTACGTTCGGATCCATGCGGTAAGCACTTGTATTATCTACAACGATTGCCCCTCTTTTTACTGCCTCAGGAGCTAATTCCTTTGATACGCTGCCCCCTGCACTAAAAAGCGCGATTTGAATATTTTCAAAGCTTTCCGGCTTAGCCGCTTCTACTGTATAGGATTTGCCTTTAAACGTAATGGTTGTGCCCGCCGATCGTTCAGACGACAGCAATTTTAATTCAGAAATAGGAAAATTTCGTTCCTCCAGCGTTTTCAGCATCTGCTGGCCTACGGCACCTGTTGCGCCCGTGACTGCAACACGATATCCATTTGAGCTCATTTGCCATAACCCCTTCCGCAATCCATTCATCAACTACTACCGGTTCATGTACAATTGATGTTAGATAATATTCTAACACATTGGTGTTCTCATGAACGATTTTTTTTACCCTTCTGCTGGAGTTCATTCCTATTCTTCGTCTCTGAATCTTTCAACAACAACCGGCTGTATTTGCTTATGCTCGAGAGCTGCTTCCAAAGATGGAACCAGCATATGCATTCTGGCTACCATGGAATTCGGTTTTTTCTCAGGGTTATCCTGGCCGAATGGAATAAAAAAGACATTTTTCGCTCCCATTAGCCTCATTAAATTTACACCATTCAAGCCAAGTGCATCGTTCGTTGAGATCCCAAGAAGGACTGGTTTGTTATTTCTCATCGTTGCTTTCGCTGCCATAAGTACAGGGGATTCTGTCATTGCATTTGCAAGCTTGCTCATCGTATTGCCTGTTAAAGGAGCAACAACCATACAGTCAAGCGGAATTTTCGGTCCAAGCGGTTCGGCCTTTACGATTGTATCAATCGCTTCATTTCCGGTTGCTTCCTCAATTCTTCGCACCCAGTCTTCTCCATCTCCGAATCTGGTAATCGTAGATTTTACCGTGTTTGTGATAACAGGAAGCACGTTCGCTCCCAGTTCCACAAGTTTTTGAATCTCTGGAAAGACAGCGTCATACGTGCAATGAGATCCAGTTAAACCAAAACCGATCGTTTTTCCTTTTACATTCATGAGGAGGACTCCTTTCCTTCTAATAATTGCTCGCCAAGGAGCTGCGTGAGCACATTTGCCAAAATTTGTCCCGCTGTTTTTGGAGCTACGATTCCCGGCAGACCCGGAGCAAGCATGGCTTTGATCCCGCGTTTTTCGGCAAATTTAAAATCTGTCCCTCCGGGCTTGGAGGCTAAATCAATAACAAGTGCATGCGAAGGCAATTCCGATAGTACAGCCGGAGTTAAAATCATGTGGGGAATTGTGTTAATGCAAATGTCTGATCCGGATGCCTCCTTCACAATGTGATCCAAGTGAAAAGAGGTCAATCCCATTTCTTCAATACGGGCGAGATGGGACGATTTCCTTGCACCAACTTTCACTTTTGCACCAAGAGCAGCAAAGGTGCGGGCAACGCTCATACCGACTCTCCCCAGACCAAGGACGCTCACATTGGACCCGTGAATGGTAAAATCCGTGTTTTGAATAACCATCATAATTGTCCCCTCAACAGTCGGGATCGAATTATAAATCGCCACATCATCTCTTTCCAGGAGCTGGACGTGTTTTCGATTCGCAGATTTAAGAATCTGATCCAGAAAGGCATTGCTAATGCCTGAATAGATGACAGCATTCTTAGGTGTTTTGCTCAGCCATTCCTCGCTGATGATAATTTCTTCGTTCGAAAAAACGGTATCAATTGTACCGTTTATCGTCGTCCCTGGTACAGGGAGAATGATGGCATGGATCACAGAAAAATCAATTTCGTTCATCTTCGCTTTAGCAGCTCCTGCGAACCCATGATCAAGCTGATCAAACCCTGCCATCCAGATTTTCGCTCCCAATTCGGTCAGTTTTCTTATGACTTCAAGCTGTCTTGCATCTCCGCCGATGACAGCAATATTTAAGCCGGTTAACATAAGGTCTAGTCACCTTCTTCATCTCGTTCTGGATTGAATTTCTTGCCGTTAATGGAGTCTTGTTAAACAGTATTTTTATTTAAACAGCGATCAAAAGACTTTCGCTCACATTATATGAGAATGGCAGGTGCCGGGTGAATGTTTCCTTGCAATCGGAATAACCTGCATTGATGATTGGAGGCAGCCGCATTCATTTTTTGTTTTATTTTCAAAACAACATCTTTCTTACAGTCTTTAAAGTCGCTGCATATATAAAAAGGGGTGGATGAAGAGCAAAATAAATATTTTCACACAAAAAAAAAGCGAAGACATGGTCATTCGCCTGGAGCATTTAAATTCAGTTGGGCTATTTCCGAATCCGGAACATCCAGGATAATCATATCATTCCCGATCTTACGGATATGCTGCCATGGCACTTTTACTTCTGCTCCCTGCTTCCGCATTCCGAACCACTTTTGAGACGGAATGACAAGGGCTGTAATTTGGCCTGTCTGTTCATTGATTTCTAAATCTGTTTGGCCGAGAATACCCAGTCTCTCTGCTCTTTTCACATCCACAATTTCTTTGCCGCTCATATCGCTCAGTCTCATTTTCCACCACTCCTTATTCTATATAATGCGGTCTTAATAAAAAAAATGCCTGCACATAGGGCAGGCATTTTTTTGAAAATTATTTTAGGAGGCTTTCCGGAAGCTCGCCCTCGGGACTAATCAATGAAAGGGAATAAGGTTTGCTGAAAATATCAAGAGTGAGCCTGTTTACACTTTCTTCAGTCACTTCATTTACCTTTTCAATCATTTCATCAAGAGTACGGTGTCTTCCGAGAAGCAATTCATTTTTGCCGTTTCGGCTCATGCGGCTATTTGTGCTTTCAAGGCTGAGCATCAAATTTCCTTTAATTTGCTCTTTGCTGTTCAAGAGCTCTTTCGCTGTAATACCTTCTGCCTTCAGCTTGTTCAGCGTTTCCTGAATTGTTTCATACAAAACCTCAAGCTGGCTGCTTCCAGTCCCTCCATAAATGGTCAGCATTCCATTGTCTGCATAGGAGGAATGATACGAGAATACAGAATAGGCCAGACCCTTCTGCTCTCTTACGTCCTGGAATAGGCGGCTGCTCATGCTCCCTCCAAGCACATTATTCATAACAATCAGACTGTAAACATCTTCATGTCCGATTTCGAGGCCTTCATAGCCAAGACATAGATGTGCCTGCTCTGTTTCTTTTTTGCGGGAGAGTTTTTGATTTAGGAAACCTGGTTTCTCAAACGCCTCCTGTTTATAGGAGGAGGTATAGGAACCGAATTTCTTTTCAATTTCTTCTATAAAAGCTTCGCTAATATTACCTGCAACCGAAATGACGACATTTTCAGGAATATAAAAGCGTGACATATAGTCTCTTAAAGAGTCGCCATTAAAAGAAGATAACGTTTCTTCTGTTCCAAGAATCGGATACCCAAGCGGATGACTGCCATAGGCAGCCTTGCTAAGCAAATCATGCACAAGATCATCCGGCGTATCCTCATACATCTTGATCTCTTCGAATACAACATTCTTCTCTTTCTTCAACTCTTCCTCATCAAAGGCTGAATTGAAAAACATATCAGACAAAATATCAAGAGCCATTCCCGCGTGCTCATCAAGCACCTTGGCATAGTAGCATGTGTATTCTTTTGACGTAAACGCATTTACCTGTCCGCCAATGCTGTCAAAAGCCTCCGCTATATCCCGGGCAGATCTTGTTTCTGTTCCTTTAAAAAACATATGTTCAAGAAAATGCGACACCCCATTTATTTCAGGGGTTTCGCTTCTAGAACCTGTTCCGATCCAGACACCCAGTGCTACAGATCGGACAGTTGGTATGTTCTCAAGCACAATTCTTACTCCATTTTGGCACGTATACCTTTTAATCAATGTATGTTCCTCCTATCTGCGCCTGTGCTGATTAAAGCGGCTGTTCTGACCTGGATTCATCCATTAAATCCGTTACAGTTCCTAAAGAAAGGTTCTTTCCTTTTATCTGCACAATCAGCTGATCTAATGCATCAGCTGATGACTTTGTCGGATGCATTAAAATCATGGCACCGGGATGAACCTTCTTCATCACTCGCTGAATCAGCTGCTCAGGTGCAGGGTTTTGCCAGTCAATTGTATCTACACTCCATAAAATGGTTCTCATCCCCATCGTTGAAGCGATTCGAACTGTCTCATCGCTATAACTTCCGCTTGGAGGAGCAAACCATTTCGTTTTTATGTCTGTTAACGCTTCAATAACCTCGTTTGTTTGCTGCAGCTGTACTTTTGCGCTTTCAGAAGAAAGTCTTTTCATGTCCGGATGAGTATAGGAATGGTTTCCTATTTCGTGACCGGCTTCGGAGATCATTTTAGCAAGCTTAGGATTTTCTTTCGCCCATCTGCCTTCCAGAAAAAAAGTCGCCTTCACATGTTGCTTTTCCAGTGTATCAAGCATTTCAGGAAGGTATTCATTGCCCCAGGCCACATTAATAAGAAGAGAAGCCATTGGCTTAGCCGGGTTCCCTCTATATATTGGAGATGGAGGCAAATCAGAAAGATGAATGCTTGGAGCAATCTCTTTAAAAACCAGCAGCTCTTTTTTGAACATTCCGATTTCCTTCATTTTAGCGCAGGATTCGGTTAGATCGACTTGGCGTCCATTGTAGCCAGGGGTCGCTTTCCAAATGGTATGTATTTCAGCATTTTTTGCAGGAACATTGAATTCAATTGCCCTTGTTTCAATTTCTTCACAAATTCCGTCCACTGACTTAGAGGCCTGCAAATCTGAAGACTTTAATTCCACGACGTAACTGGATATATAAGAATTTTGCATCACTCCGGCAGTGATCACCATGAGCAAAATCGTAACTGCAAATTTCATTCTGATTCCCCGCATTTACCTTTCCCCCTTTTGTATCAAACTATGTAAAAAGGGGACAAGGTAGAACAGGGTGTTCAGAATGTCCGGTATTTTCCGGTAAATAGACAAAGAAGCCAGGGCAGCCTGGCTTCTTTGGTTTACGAATTTTGTTCCTCTTTTTGTTCCTTGAGGACAGCTTTTCGCGAAAGATTGACTCGGCCCTGTTTGTCAATTTCAGTGACCTTGACCAAAATCTCATCTCCAATGGAAACCACGTCTTCTACTTTGCCGATTCGCTCTTCAGCTAGCTCGGAAATATGAACAAGACCGTCTTTTCCACTGAATATTTCTACGAAAGCACCAAATTTTTCAATGCGCTTAACCTTACCAAGATACATTTGTCCAACTTCAACTTCACGGACAAGATCCTCAATAATGCTCTTCGCTTTTTGATTCATTGCCTCGTCTACAGATGAAATGAAGACTGTACCGTCTTGCTCAATGTCAATTTTAACGCCAGTCTCTTCAATGATTTTGTTGATTTGTTTACCGCTCGGCCCAATGACATCGCGGATTTTGTCCGGGTTGATGGACATCATCAAAATCTTAGGCGCATAAGGAGATAGTTCTTTTCTTGGTTCGCTAATCGTTGCAAGCATAGAATCAAGAATCTCCATTCTTCCCTTTTTAGCCTGAAGAAGAGCTTCTTCAAGGATTTCACGAGATAATCCTTCAATTTTAATATCCATTTGCAGAGCTGTTACTCCTTTTGACGTACCAGCTACCTTAAAGTCCATGTCTCCAAGGTGATCTTCCATTCCCTGAATGTCTGTCAGGACAGAGTAATGTTCTCCGGATTTAACCAGTCCCATTGCAATACCTGCAACCGGAGCCTTGATTGGAACACCGGCATCCATCATGGCAAGTGTACTTGCACAGATGCTTGCCTGGGAAGTTGATCCATTTGACTCAAGCACTTCAGAAACTAAACGGATTGTATAAGGGAAATCCTTTTCGGACGGAATAATCGGTTCAAGCGCACGTTCACCAAGCGCTCCATGTCCAATTTCACGGCGTCCCGGCCCTCTTAGCGGTCTAGTTTCGCCTACAGAGAAGGATGGGAAGTTATAGTGATGCATAAAACGTTTAGACTCTTCAATTCCCAAACCATCAAGAATTTGAACATCGCCTAATGCTCCAAGCGTACAGATGCTCAGCGCCTGAGTCTGTCCGCGGGTGAATAGTCCGGAACCATGAGTTCTTGACAGCAGTCCGGTGCTTGATGACAGCGGTCGGATTTCATCTGGTTTGCGACCATCCGGGCGGATTTTTTCCTCTGTAATTAAACGGCGGACTTCGCCTTTTACCATTTTAGAAAGAATTTCACTTGCCTGTTTAAGCGTTTCTTCATCAGCGTCCTGCTCTTTGTAGCTCTCCATTACCCGTTTTTTAACGGTTTGGATTGCTTCTTCGCGGGCATGCTTTTCCTGAACCTGAATCGCTTGAATCATATCTGCTTCTGCAGCTTCGCGAATGCTTCTTTCAATGTCTGCATCATGAGAATAAAGCTGGATCTCAACTTTTTCTTTCGCGATTTGAGAGGCAATTTCCTCTTGGAAAGCAATGAGACGCTTGATTTCCTCATGACCGAACATAATGGCTTCAAGCATTGTTTCCTCAGGCACTTCATCTGCTCCTGCTTCAACCATGTTGATTGCATCCTTCGTTCCAGCTACAACAAGGTTGATATCGCTTTTTTCCATTTGATCAACTGTTGGATTTACGATAAATTCATTATCAATCCGTCCAACTGTTACACCGGCGATCGGGCCTTCAAATGGAATGTCAGAAATCGTAAGAGCTAAAGATGAACCGAACATGGCAGCCATTTCAGAGGAACAGTTTTGATCTACACTCATCACAATACTGATAACTTGTACATCATTTCTGAATCCATCTGCAAAAAGAGGGCGTATTGGACGGTCAATCAGACGGCTTGCCAAAATCGCTTTTTCGCTCGGTCTTCCTTCCCTTTTAATGAATCCTCCGGGAATTTTACCTACTGCATATAAACGCTCTTCGTAGTTAACAGTCAGCGGAAAGAAATCAACCGCTTTCGGCTCTTTTGAAGCAGTCGCTGTACTTAGAACAGCGGTATCACCGTAACGAATGAGAACCGCACCGTTTGCTTGCTTTGCTAGCTGGCCAGCTTCAACAGTTAATGTTCTGCCTGCCCAATCAATGGAAAAGACATGCTTATCTTGACCCATAAATGCGTGTGCTCCTCTCTAAACTCTTCATATGTATGAAATATACATTATTTATTAGTATGGACTAATTAATATGAACATATCAATGATACGTCTATATGTAAATAGCTGTATACAAAAAGAATCGGAAAGACGCAGGAGGACAGTTTCAGCATTGCGGCAGGCCGCATGTGAATGAGCTCTTCCTCTGCGCTTCCTTTTCTTTCAGTTGCATTAAAAAAGCGGGAATGCTCCCGCTTTTTCGAGATTAACGACGTAATCCCAGCTTTGTGATTAACTCGCGGTAACGAGTTACATCTTTATTACGCAGGTAAGTTAGCAAGTTACGGCGTTTCCCTACCATTTTCAATAGACCGCGACGTGAGTGGTGGTCCTTTTTGTGTGTGCGCAAGTGATCGTTCAAAGTGTTAATCTGTTCAGTAAGGATAGCAATTTGGACCTCTGGAGATCCAGTATCCGTATCATGAGTTCTGTACTCATTGATCAGATCATTTTTGCGTTCTTGTGTGATAGCCATCCTGTTCACCTCCTAATTTCTATAATCCCCAATTACCGAGCAAGCGTCGGTGACTCGACTTGCCGAGCAATGGTTTAAAAGTTACAAGCATAAGAATACTACTATTTAGGATAAAAAGCAAGCGGATTACGACTGCATATAAAAATATTCTTCAGCTGCCTGCTTATCTTTAGCAATTTGTTCGATTAATTCCTGAACAGAGCTGAATTTTTGCTCGCTTCTTAATCGTTTGTACCAATAAATCTCTGCATGTTCACCGTAAATTTCTTTGCTGAAATCAAAGATATGAACCTCTACACTGGGTTTGGGGAATTTTTCATCATGAAAAGTCGGTTTGTATCCGATGTTGCAAACACCATTGGAAAGCTGTCCGTCAACTCTTACAGCTACCGCATAAACCCCCGTTGGAGGAGTAATATATCCCTCCTGCAGGCTTATATTGGCCGTAGGGAATCCAATCGTCCTGCCCCGCTTCTCCCCATGAATCACTGTTCCTTTACCCGAATAGGCTCTGCCAAGCAATTTTGAAGCATATTCAACATTCCCGTTCCTAATTACTTCACGGATCAAGGTTGAACTGATTTTCCTGTCAAAATCCTTTAACTTTGGTACAGTTGTCTGCTCAAATTGTCCTCTAGAATGAAAGGGCATTGACTCCATAGTGCCCTTTCCGAGCTTGCCGTAGCTGAAATCAAAACCTGCTACAACATGCTGCACATTAAGTCCGATTATATACTGATCAATAAATTCCTGAGGCTCAAGCGCTGAAAATGCTTCTGAGAATTCCACAATAAACACGTAATCTGCGCCAAGTTTTTCAATCATCTCAACCTTATCTTCTAATGGAGTTATCGCTTCAGGAACCTGCTGCTTTCTCAGGACAATGGAAGGATGGGGATGAAATGTCATGACGCCCCATTTAAAGCCTTTTTCTTCCGCCTTTTCGCGAGCTGTCTGAATGACCGCCTGATGGCCTTTATGTACTCCATCAAAGTAACCAAGGGCAAGAACCGTTTCGCTTATTTCTGATTTATTTATTTGATGCGGATGCGAGATCTTGAACGTTTGCACGAAATCCTTCACCTTTTCTTATAAGCCGAAAGCTCCGGCTATCAAATGAATTAGTCAATAAAAAGTACTTTTGCCGGCTTAAAGGAAGGTTTTTCCGGGTGCTTCTGATAAATCGCCAGACAAACACCTTGTTCATCATAAACAGCCACCCTCGTGTCAGAATCAATATCCTGATGGCCTTCAGGCACCGGCAATACTGCTCCATGTTTCACTTTCTCTGCTAATGTATCATTTATCACCCATTTCGGCAAATGATTAAGCGCCTCTGAGATCGGGATTAACTGGAGTGTTTCATTAGCAAGTTTTTGCTCAATTTCGTCAAAGGTTAAGCATTGATCCAGAGTGAATCGGCCTGAGGCCGTTCGGATCAGCTCAGACATGTGTGCGGGTAAACCGAGCTTTTCGCCAATCATTACAGCAAGAGTCCGTACATACGTGCCTTTGGAGCAATGCACTCTGAATCGGAAGGATACAGTTGAATTTTGCTGTCTGATTGGAGATATTCTTTCAATAGAGTGGATGGTGATCAATCGGGATGGACGCTCCACCTCAATTCCCTTTCTTGCATATTCATATAATTTCTTCCCATTTATTTTAACTGCAGAATACATAGGGGGTATTTGTTCAATTTCTCCAATAAATTCTGTCAGAAGATCATCGATCAATTTATCCTCCGGCTTCTCATCTACTGCAGCCTTTTGCACGACTTCTCCTGAAGCATCCTCAGTAGTTGTTGAAAAACCGAGTGTTACCTCTGCTTCGTACGTTTTGCTTGAAGCGGTTAAATATTCAACAATTTTAGTCGCTCTGCCCATGCAAATCGGCAGAACCCCGGTAACATCCGGATCAAGCGTGCCTGTATGGCCTGCTTTCTTTGTCTTGAACAGTTTTCTGGCTTTATAAACACAATCATGGGAAGTTAATCCGGCCGGTTTGCGCACCAGTAATACGCCATCCATATCGCACCTGCTTTCTAGGTTATTAAAGCTTTATTTCAGCCTTTGCTGCATGAATTTACATTGGAAGTGTTTCCGTTTCCGCTCCTAATAAAAAAGAACGGCCCTTCGCACAGCCTTTCCTGCCCTGCAGGAGGCACAGCACTGTGCCTCCATGTTCGCAGAGAGGAAAGAATTCCGTGCAGGCCATCCTTTTCCGGTCAATCTTCCTTATCGGAATGATTGATTTCGTGGATCAACGTCTCAATACGATTTCCATAATCAATGGATTCATCGAACTCAAACTGAATTTCAGGTGTTTTTCTTAAGCGGATCCGCTGTCCGATTTCAGACCGGATAAAGCCCTTAGCCGTCGCCAGGCCTTTCAGCGTATTTTCACGCTGTTCTTCATCACCTAAAACAGAGATATAAACTTTAGCTATTTGCAGATCCCCGGTTACCCGGACGTCTGTTACGGTAACAAAACCGATTCTTGGATCTTTTATTTTACGGCCGATGATGTCGCTCAATTCTTTTTTCATTTGCTCACCGACACGGGTTGATCTGATACTCATATAATCACTCCATCCTTATAACCATTCATACACGGTTAAGGTTCTTTCTATTTCCGGAAAGGAGTCGATAAAGGCAAGAACCCTGTTCAGCTCCTTTTCCGTATGGGTTTTATCAGAAGAAATGGCTACAATGCCGATTTTGGCTCTTTGCCAGGAATCCTGATAATCCAACTCGGAAACGGCAACATTATATTGCTGCTTAACCCGGGTTAAAATGCGTTTCATTACAGACCGTTTGTCCTTAAGGGAAAAGGAGTCATGAATCATCCATTCACAGTGGACAAATCCGATCACTTGCGCTCGATTTCCTGCATGACGTAGGCTTCAATCACGTCGCCTTCTTTGATGTCATTATAGCCTTTAATGGTAATTCCGCACTCATAGCCTTGAGCAACTTCCTTCACATCATCTTTAAAGCGTTTCAGCACATCTACTGTACCTTCAAAAATGACAATGCCTTCGCGTATCAGGCGCATGCCGCTGTCACGGGTGATTTTTCCGTCGGTTACATAACCGCCGGCAATTGTACCGATTTTGGAAACTTTGAATGTTTGGCGCACTTCAACCTGACCGATAATTTTTTCCTCGAATTCAGGATCAAGCATTCCTTTCATTGCGGATTCAATTTCCTCAATTACTTTATAGATGATGCGGTGCAGGCGAATATCGACTTTCTCAGCATCTGCCGCTCTCTTAGCATTAGCATCAGGACGCACATTAAACCCAATTACAATTCCGTTTGAAGCAGATGCAAGCATAATATCATACTCAGTAATCGCTCCAACGCCTGTGTGAATGATTTTAACTTTAACGCCTTCCACTTCAATTTTCTGCAAAGCAGAAGCAAGTGCTTCAACAGATCCTTGAACATCGGCCTTAACAATCAGATTAATATCCTTTACATCGCCTTGTTTAATTTGTTCAAACAAATCATCCAGGCTAAGCTTGGATTTTTCGCTGCGCTGTTCAACCTGCTGTTTTTGCGAGCGGGCTTCACCAACCTGGCGTGCCTTTTTCTCGTCAGCAAATACCATAAACTGATCGCCTGCTTGCGGCACTTCATTCAGTCCGGTGATTTCAACCGGTGCAGACGGACCTACTTCTTTCACACGGCGGCCAAGGTCATTGACCATTGCACGTACACGCCCGAATGTATTTCCTACAACAATAGGATCCCCAACTTTTAATGAACCATTTTGAACTAGGAGGGTTGCAACCGATCCGCGTCCTTTATCCAGCTGTGCTTCAATAACGGTACCAGTCGCACGAAGCTTAGGGTTCGCTTTTAATTCCTCTACCTCACTGACAAGGAGGATCATTTCAAGCAAGTCATCAATTCCATCTCCCTTAAGAGCGGAAACAGGAACGAAGATGGTTTCTCCACCCCAGCTTTCAGGAACGAGACCGTGCTCCGTTAATTCCTGCATCACGCGGTCAGGATTGGCACTTGGTTTATCCATTTTATTAACGGCAACGATAATTGGAACCTCTGCTGCTTTAGCATGATTGATCGCTTCAACCGTTTGAGGCATAACCCCGTCATCTGCTGCAACAACGAGAATGGTAATATCCGTTACTTGAGCTCCGCGCGCACGCATCGTTGTGAAGGCAGCATGCCCTGGAGTATCAAGGAAGGTAATTTTTTTGCCGTTTGTTTCAATTTGATAAGCACCGATGTGCTGCGTAATTCCGCCGGCTTCGCCTGCTGTTACTTTTGTATTGCGGATGGAATCAAGAAGCGTTGTTTTACCATGGTCAACGTGTCCCATGATCGTAACAACCGGCGGACGAATTTGATGATCCTCTTCTTTATCGACTTGATCGTATCCTTCAAATTCTGTTACATCGAAGTGAATTTCCTCTTCCACTTCAACTCCGTATTCCCCTGCAATCAGTTCGATGGTATCTTTGTCAAGATCCTGGTTGATTGTAGCCATAACACCAAGCATCAAAAGTTTTTTGATGATTTCTGAAGGTTCTTTGTATAGTTTTTGAGCAAGCTCTCCAACAGTTAATGACCCTGTGAATGTAATTTTGCTTGGCAGCTCTTTTTTAGGTCTTTCTGCTTGAGGTGCTTGTGTGCGCTGATGATTGTTTCTGTTTCCGCCTTTTTTCTGGCTGCTGTTGTTATTATTTCTTCTGTTTTGGTTCATGCTGTTATTCCTTCCGCTCTGCGGTCCCTTTTTATCCCCTGGGCGCTGCTGGGAGTTTTTCCTCTGGTCGGAAGAAGGACGGCTTTGATTATTAGTAGTGGTTGATGTTTTTTTGACTGAGGCAGATTGATCGCCGCTTGATTGAGAATTAATGGCTGCATTCCCCTTCCCGGCTGATTTAGGAGCCGATCCTTGAGTTTTTGGTTTGCTGTTTGAAGCGAATTTCTGGTTTAGTTTCCCTACATGAGCATCCTCGATCATTGCCATATGATTGGAAACCTCAACATTGATATCCTTTAATGCGGAAATGACATCTTTACTTGACACATTGTGCTGTTTTGCATATTCATATACTCTCACTTTTGTCATGTGTTCACCCCCAAGATATTTAATCGAGCAAGTCCTTCAGTTTCGCAGCAAAGCCCTGTTCGGTCACTGCTACTACTACTCTTGCATCCTTGCCGATTGCATGTCCAAGCTCATACCGGCTTTCTACATGTACGACCGGAGTGTTATAGGAGCGGCATTTATCCGTCACTTTTTTTCTGGTATTGTCGGATGCATCTTTTGAGAGCAGAACCAATTTTGCCCGGTTTTGACGAACTTCTTTAATCACAAGCTCTTCACCGGAAATGACTTTTCTTGCCCGATTGGCCAATCCAAGCAGGGATTTCCATTTTTGCTGATTCATGAATGCTTGCTCTCGGCAAGCTGAATCAGCTCATCATAGATGGCATCCTCTACTTTTGTTTTAAGCTGATTGGATAGGATGTTCTTTTTTTTGGCCAATAAAATAGATTCCTTATCCAATGTAATATAAGCGCCTCTGCCGTTCTTTCTGCCGGAAGCATCTACAGAAACATCACCTTCAGAAGAACGGACCACGCGGACCATTTCCTTTTTCGGTTTCATTTCACCGGTAGCTACACATTTGCGTAAAGGAATTTTTCTTCCTGGGTTCATCCGGTTCACCTCTTACTCGTCTTGAAAATCGTCAGCAGACTCGTAGTCAGCCTCTTCTGTATTTTGTGGTTCACTCAGCAAACCAAGCTTTTCTGCATCGGTTTCGCTTTTGATGTCTATTTTCCAGTTTGTCAGCTTTGCAGCAAGTCTTGCGTTTTGACCGCGCTTGCCGATTGCGAGGGAAAGCTGGTAGTCCGGTACGATAACGGTCGTTGCTTTATCGTCTTCGTTCACCTTTACTTCAACTACTTTAGATGGACTAAGTGCATTGGCGACAAATTCAACCGGATCATTGGACCAGCGGACAATATCAATTTTCTCGCCTTTAAGTTCATTCACAATTGCCTGAACACGCTGCCCTTTAGGTCCGACACATGAGCCAACCGGATCCACTTCCGGATTTTCCGAATGAACAGAAATTTTGGAGCGGTCTCCCGCTTCGCGTGCTACGGATTTAATTTCAACTGTTCCATCGTAAATTTCCGGTACTTCGATTTCAAACAGGCGCTTCAGCAGACCCGGATGTGTCCTCGAAACAAAAATCTGCGGACCCTTTGTTGTTTTCTCAACCTTTGTGATGAAAACCTTAATTCGGTCATGAGGTTTATATTGTTCATTCGGCATCTGCTCGTTAACAGGCAGAAGAGCTTCGATTTTCCCAAGACTAACATAAATGAACTTGGAATCAATGCGCTGAACGATTCCGGTCATAATGTCTTCTTCACGGTCAATGAACTCGGAATAAATAACTCCGCGTTCTGCTTCTCTGACGCGCTGTGTCACCACTTGCTTCGCAGTCTGTGCGGCAATTCTTCCAAAATCCTTCGGAGTAACTTCCATTTCAACTATATCGCCTACTATGTAGTTTGGATGAATGGCCTGCGCTTCGCCTTCAGAAATCTCCAATCGTGCATCAAATACCTGGTCTACTACATCTTTACGGGCAAATACCCTCATAGTCCCAGTATCACGGTTTAAATCAACACGCACATTTTGGGCCTGGTTAAAATTCCGTTTATAAGCAGATATTAACGCGGCTTCAATTGCTTCAATAATAATTTCTTTGCTAATCCCTTTTTCTCTCTCAAGTATGGTAAGGGCATCTAAAAGTTCACTGCTCATTTTTCCTATTTCCCCCTTTAATCATCACCGGCCGTTTGGGAGCGGTTCGGTTAGTGGATAAAAGCATAATGGTCTTAAAAATTGAAAGAAACTGCCAATCTTGCAGCGGCCACTTTATCATACGGAATGACCACTTCTTTTTTTCGTGTTTTAACGGTAATTAATACAGTTACATTTTCTCCGTCAAAGGATTGAAGAATGCCTTCGAACACTTTTTCCCCGCCTATCGGTTCATACGTTTTCACATTCACGTTTTTTCCAACGGCTTTATGGAAGTCAGCATCCTTTTTCAAAGGACGTTCTGCACCGGGAGAAGAAACCTCGAGAAAATAATTATGAGTGATCGGGTCAATTGCATCCAGTTTCTCGCTTAACCGCTCGCTCACCATTCCGCATTCTTCAATATCTACACCTTTGTCTGAATCAATAAATACGCGAAGGAACCAGTTTTTTCCTTCTTTTACGTACTCAACATCAACTAATTCCAGATCCAGTTCTTCAAGGATTGGAACGGCTAGTTCGCTGACTGTATCTGTGACTTTTTTACTCATTCTCTTCCTCCTTGTAATTCCAGGAAAGTTTACAATAACGGAGCAAAGCGCCGCACCCTCATGTTCATTCATCAATAATTCGGGTGGAGCGAAGGTATACTCCTGTATCCTTACATAATCAATGCTCAATAACATACGTTTTTAACGCAATAAAGCGGAGTCCGTTATTGCAGCAGGAGCTTCCGCGGAATGATGCGAATGAAAGGACAGCAAATGCAGAAAACTCCAGATGCTGATTTGCAGCTCGGTCAAGTTCAGCGGCTGTTTAAAAACCCTGCCATAACAGCAGGGAGTCGAGTCGTTCAACCAATAAGTAAACACACACTGCAGCAGGAGAAAATGAACCTGGCATTGCATGAGCCGGAACAAATGTTCCTGTACCCAAAACGAAAGAGTGGGTTGCCCCACTCTCTTTGCCTCTGCTATTGCAGCATTTCCAATAAAAATATACCATAACCAGAATTTTATTGCAAATGAAGGAAGAATCCGCTTGTTATCTCTTTTTAGTTAAAACAAGGATAGCTGATTTTGATCCGGAAGAGCTTCAAGGCACCCATGGTTATCCAAATACTCAATAATGGTTTTAGAAACCCTGCCTCTTTGCTGAAGGTCTTCTTTGGATAAGAATTCTCCCTCTTCCCTTGCTTTTACAATATTCAGCGCAGCATTAGTTCCAAGTCCCGGAATTGCGTTGAATGGAGGAATCAATGTCTCCCCTTCAATTACAAATTCACTGGCATGCGATTTATACAAATCCACCTTTTGAAAAGCATAGCCTCTAGCACACATTTCGAGGCATAGCTCCATAACCGTCATAAGGTTTTTCTCTTTTGGACTTGCTTCAAGACCCTTGGCACTTATTTCTTCAAGCTTTGCTTTTATAGCAGCTGCTCCTCTGGCCATAGCATCCACATCAAAATCATCAGCTCTAACTGTAAAGTATGCAGCATAATAGAGGAGAGCGTGATGAACTTTGAAATAAGCAATCCTTACAGCCATTAGAACGTAAGCGGCGGCATGGGCTTTCGGGAACATGTATTTGATTTTCAGGCATGATTCAATATACCATTTGGGTACATTGTTCTTTCTCATTTCTTCCTCCATATCCGGAGTCAGTCCTTTTCCTTTACGGACCGACTCCATAATTTTGAAAGCAAATGACGGCTCAAGCCCCTGATAAATTAAATACACCATAATATCATCACGGCATCCGATTACTTCGCTTAAGTTGCAGATATTATTATGAATCAGCTCCTGTGCATTTCCAAGCCATACATCCGTACCATGTGATAGTCCGGAAATTTGAACAAGCTCTGAGAATGTCGTCGGTTTCGTATCTTCAAGCATTTGGCGCACAAATTTCGTTCCAAACTCAGGAATACCAAGTGTACCGGTTTTGCACATAATGTCTTCCTCAGTTACACCCAATGATGAAGTGCCGCTGAAAATTTTCATCACTTCCGGGTCATCCGTCGGGATTGTTTTCGGGTCGATTCCACTTAGATCCTGCAGCATCCGAATAACCGTCGGATCATCATGACCCAGGATATCAAGCTTGAGCAGATTATCATGAATAGAATGGAAATCAAAGTGAGTTGTTTTCCACTCAGATCCCGCTGCGTCGGCCGGGAATTGAATAGGAGAGAAATCAAAAATGTCCATATAGTCCGGGACAACAATGATTCCCCCGGGATGCTGTCCGGTTGTTCTTTTCACCCCGGTACAGCCCTGCACAAGACGGTCAATTTCTGCACCCCTGAAGTTCAGATTATGATCACCCGCATAGCCTTTTACGTAGCCGTATGCCGTTTTTTCAGCAACTGTTCCAATTGTTCCCGCCCGGAATACATTATCTTCTCCGAAAAGCACTTTTGTATAGTTATGCGCCCTCGGCTGATATTCACCTGAGAAGTTTAAATCGATATCGGGTACTTTATCTCCTTTAAAGCCCAGGAACGTTTCAAATGGAATATCATGTCCATCTTTTTTGTATGATGCACCGCATTTTTCACAATCTTTATCAGGAAGATCAAATCCTGAACCGACCGATCCATCATTGAAGAATTCAGATTGTTTGCACTCAGGACACACGTAATGCGGCGGCAGCGGATTAACCTCGGTAATTTCGGTCATCGTAGCGACGAGTGAGGATCCGACTGAGCCCCTTGATCCTACCAGGTATCCGTCATCAAGAGATTTTTTAACCAATTTGTGTGAAATAAGATAGATGACAGCAAAACCGTGGCCAATGATGCTTTTTAATTCTTTTTCAAGTCTTGCTTCAACGATCTCAGGCAGCGGTGTTCCATAAATGCTTTCAGCCATCTCGTAGCTCATCTGCCTGATTTCCTCATCTGCCCCTTCAATTTTAGGCGTAAACAAGTCATCTTTAATCGGCTTGACGTCCCCAATCATATCAGCAACGGCGTTAGGGTTCTCCACAACAATTTTTTTAGCTCTTTCTTCTCCCATAAAGGAAAAGCATTCAAGCATTTCATTGGTCGTTCTAAAATGAACATTGGGATGTTCATGACGGTTGAGAGGATTCGCTCCACCTTGGGAACTGACCAGGATTTTCCTGTAAATTTTATCTTCAGGATTCATATAGTGCACATTGCCTGTAGCTGCTACCGGCTTTCCAAGCTTGTCACCAAGGTCTGCTATTTTGGTAATGATCTCGTGCAATGCCTTTTTGTCCCGGACATACTCCAAATCGATTAAATGCTGATAAACTTCAGGAGGCTGGATTTCAAGGTAATCGTAGAACTTAGCAGTCTCCTCTACTTCTTCTGGAGATTTCTGCATCATTCCTTCAAAGACCTCTCCCTTGTCACAGCCTGATCCGACGAGTATGCCTTCACGATGCTTCTGAAGGACGGATCTTGGAATGCGCGGTACACGGTAAAAGTACTGAATATGAGATAAGGATACAAGCTTAAAGAGATTTTTCAGCCCAACCTCGTCTTTTGCCATCAATGTTGCATGGAAAGGCCTTGAGCGCTGAAACGCGTTCCCTTGTCCCATATTATCGTTTAATTGGTCATGATATTGAATTCCCTTCTCTGCAGCATCTTTCAGCATTTTCAGCATTAAGTAGCCAGTCGCTTCCGCATCATAGATCGCTCTATGGTGCTGGGTCAATTCAATATCAAACTTTTTGCAAAGCGTATTCAGCCTGTGGCTTTTGAGGTCAGGATATAAGAAGCGTCCAAGTTCGAGTGTGTCAATTACAGGATTAGCTGCTTTATCCTCTCCGAGCAGCCGGGTATAGGCTACATTTAAAAATCCCATATCGAAGCTGGCATTATGGGCAACGAGAATGTCATTCCCAGCCCACTCTTTAAACTCCTGCATGACCTCTTTTACTTCAGGAGCATTCTTGACCATGTCATCGGTTATTCCTGTTAATTCGATGGTTGTAGCCGACAGCGGATGATGAGGGTTGGCAAATCGTTCAAAGCGGTCAATAATTTCACCGCCTTTAATTTTCACCGCTGCAAGTTCGATAACTGTATCATATACCGCTGATAATCCTGTTGTCTCAACGTCAAATACGACGTACACAGCATCCTCAAGAAGGCGGTGATCATCATTGTATGCAATCGGCACTCCATCATCAACAAGATTGGCTTCAATACCGAACAGAACTTTTAAACCGTGCTTTTTCCCTGCTGAATAGGCTTCCGGGAAGGATTGGGCTACAGCATGATCAGTTATTGCAATTGCTTTATGTCCCCATTTAGCTGCTTGTTCCGCAAGACGGCTGAAAGAAGTTACCGCATCCATTTGACTCATTGGTGAATGAAGATGAAGCTCTACCCGTTTTTCATCCTCAGGCGCTGTATCCATTCTCAGCTTAGGCTTGACTTCATTAATATCATTGGCAATCATAACAAGATCGCGTACAAACGTATCATTTTGTACACTTCCTCTTGCTTTAATCCACATACCTTTTTTTATAGCAGTCAGCAGCGCTGCATCTTCTTTATCGCGGGCAAACATTTTGACAAGCATTGAGCTCGTGTAGTCGGTAATTTTTATCGTAGCGAGAGTCCGGCCGCTTCTTAATTCTTTTGTTTCTGCATCAAACACGTATCCTTGGATCGTTGTCCTTCTCTCTTCATCCACAATCGTTTCCATAGGAACAACTTCCTCATCGTCTTTAATTTGATATCCGATGACGATTGGACCTGATGGAATTTCTCCTGCCTTGTCCTCTTCCTCTTTCTTCTGCATCTCCGTTAGGGCAGCAAGGGCGCGCTCCTGATCCTCAAGAAGCTTTTGTTCATTGAATTTCTGAAGGTCCGCTTCAGAAAACGTAACATCCGTATCGACTTGAAAAAGCGGAAAACCAAAAGATTGAAGACTTTCCTGGATTAGAGACGTGTATTTTCTTTTAATCGTAGCGGCTTCTGTATCATTTCTTGCGCAGATTATCAGTTTCGTCCCTGTTAATTTTGGAATCTGTTCGGACAGAAGGGATAAAACAGGAGGTGAAATTCCCTCAATCTCTTTTAAACTTGCCATCCAGTATTCCTGAAGAAGCGCTTCACTTGCTTCCGGATTTAGCACACTGATTGAAAACGTGACGGATGCTATGTGAGAGAATGCCTTAGCAAGACTCGAATGAAAAAGCTGGTACACTTCAAAAGGTAAAATAGTTGAAAGCTCAAAATTAAAATGCCACCTTTTTTGCTGCTTATGGACGGTAAGTTTCACGATCGAAGCATGCTGAAAATAAGGGACAATTTGATCATCCGTTAGCTGAAGCTGCTGGAGCAGCAGCTGAAATCTCTTACGTTGTTCAGATTGTATTTCTTCCACGTCTCCCGCTCCTTCCCTATCAAAATGGAAGGGTCTGACCGCTAGGCAGCCAAACCCTTCTTTATCTTTGTAGCTCAATTAAACCTGGATGTTGATTGCAGCTGGCAGGCGTTCGCTTATCCTTGGGCGGGCGGTGAGCCCCCTCCTCGCTTCACGACTGCAGGGTCTCACCTGTCCGGCTGCTCTAAAGCTCAAGTCTCACGTCTTTCGCACCAATCAACAGGTGTTAATAATCAACATCAGGCTTTAACATAGCCATAAATGTTTGTCTTCTGATTTTTTACAATTTGTATCATAGCCAGCTAAGTTTTTTAAAAGCCGGGAATTATTTGCCTAACAGACGGCTAATGGTCTCCGCAAGCTCGTCCATAGGAACATCCAGTTTCTCACCGGTTTTCCGTACTTTCAACTCAACGATATTCTCTTCCGCAAGCTTGCCCGCAGTAATACGGATTGGAAGTCCGATCAAATCTGAATCGGCAAACTTCACTCCCGCTCGTTCAGCACGGTCATCAAACAGGATGCTGTAATTCTTCCCAAGCTCCGTATAAACTCTTTCAGCCAATGCCACCTGGGCATCCGATTTCATATTGGCAGGAACAACATGCAGCTGGAATGGAGCAATCTGCTCAGGCCATACAATGCCATTTTCATCGTTGTACTGCTCTACGATCGCAGCAAGCGTTCTGGATACTCCAATTCCGTAGCAGCCCATGATCATCGGCTGGGAACGGCCGTTTTCATCCAGGTAGGAAGCGCCCATATCGACGGAATAGCGGGTACCCAATTTAAAAATGTGGCCGACTTCGATTCCGCGTGCAAATTTAATGGTCCCTTTTCCGTCAGGAGATGCGTCCCCTTCTTGAATAAAGCGCAGATCTGCGTATTGGCCAACCTGCAAATCACGCTCAGCATCCACAGATACATAGTGGAAACCCTCTTCATTTGCACCGCAAATGCCATTTACAATGGACTTAACAGCAGCATCAGCGACAACCTCTATTCCTTCTGGAACACCGATTGGACCTACAAATCCAATCGGACAGTTCAAGGCCTCTTTTGTTTCTTCAGGCGAAGCAAGTTCAACATTGCGTGCATCAAAAAGGTTTTTCACTTTAATATCATTAATCTCATGGTCTCCTCTTGCAAGAACGAGAACCAAACGATCATCTGCTTTGAATAGAAGAGATTTGATACATTTTTCCTTCTCCACTTCAAAGAATGCGGCCACTTCCTCAATGGTTTTTTGAGAAGGTGTTTCTCTTTTTTCCAAATCCCCGCAATCTTCATCGGAACGGATGTAATCGGCAGCTACAGGAGCCATCTCCACATTTGCAGCATAGCCTGATTGATCTGAGTATGCAATGGTATCTTCTCCAACTTCGGACAGGACCATGAATTCATGTGTATCTTTTCCGCCCATAGCTCCTGAGTCGGCAATTACGGCGCGGAAATTCAGTCCGCAGCGTTCGAAGATATTGCTGTAGGCTGTATACATTTTGTCATACATTACATCCAAACTCTCATAGGAGGAGTGGAAGGAATAAGCATCCTTCATAATAAACTCACGGCCTCGGAGAATTCCGAATCTAGGGCGTTTTTCATCCCTGAATTTCGACTGGATCTGGTAAAGAGCAAGAGGCAGTCTCTTGTAGGATTTCACTTCATCTCTTACAAGACTTGTAATCACCTCTTCATGAGTTGCTCCCAGAGCAAACTCCCGGCCATGTCTGTCTTTAAGCCTCATTAGCTCCGGTCCATATGAGTACCATCTTCCCGACTCCTGCCATAGCTCAGATTGCTGCATAGCCGGCATCAAAAGTTCGGACGCACCTGCTTTATTCATCTCATCCCTTACGATTTCCTGAATGTTTTGCAGCACCTTCTGCGCAAGCGGCAGATAGCTGTATATGCCGCTTGTGTTTTGACGGATGTAGCCTGCTCTCAGCAGCAGCTGATGGCTCTTAATGTCGGCATCAGCCGGAACTTCTCTCAATGTAGGAATAAACGTCAAACTTTGTTTCATCTAATTGCACCCCGTTTTAATAGATCGGCTAATTTTTATAAAAAGAATCTTTGAATATCATTCCACGTTACTACAAGCATAAGCAGCATGAGAAGGGCAAATCCGATAAAGTGAACGATGCCTTCCTTCTGACGGTCAATCGGCTTCCCGCGTACCGCTTCAACAAGGAAAAACATAAGCCGGCCTCCATCCAGTGCTGGAATGGGCAGCAGGTTCATAATCCCGAGATTGATGCTCAGAAGCGCTGTCCACCTTAAAAGGTTTTCAAAGCCGGATTGAGCAACCTGATCCGTCACATCGTAAATGCCTACAGGCCCTGATAGCATGTCAATAGAAAATTGACCGGTTACAAGCTTCCCAAGGCTCACAAGAATTTCTTTCGTATAAAACACGGTTTGGCTTGCCCCATTCTCAAGAGCTGTCAAAAAGCCCTTTTCCATAGGTGCGTAGGAACCTACACGGCCAATGACCTGCTCTCCGGCCTTTTCAGCTTTAGGAACGACCTGAATGGTTTGCGGCTTTCCATCTCTTTCAATGGCAAAAGACAGCTCCTTTTCAGGACTTGCACTAATGATTTTCGTTACATCTGTCCAAGTGGTAACAGGCTTGTCATTGATTGTTTTTATGACGTCCCCCTGCTTAATTCCAGATTGAATCGCAGCACCGTCTTTGGTCAGCTCGCCGAAAATCGGCTTATCCATAGGCGACCCCTGGATGAGTCCTAACCCAAATAAAACAACAAATGCAAGGACAAAATTCATTAATGGTCCGGCGATAATCGCTGCCGTTCTCTGTCCAAGCGTCTTGGAGCCGAATTGCCGGTCATAAGGAGCAATTTGGCTTTCCTGGCCATCTGCTACGAAGAAAGATTTCTCTGCGACAGTAAAATGCTGCAGCCGTTCCTCTTCACCCTGTTCATACCCTGTAATTTTCATCGCTTTTTCAACGTCCGCATGCTCTACTTCAATGATTCTTGCTTTCGGAAATTTTTCTTTATTGTTTAAAATAATTTTTTCGACTTCGTCTTTTTCATTGAATAGCAGTCCAATATGGTGGCCTGGTTTTACTTCAATCATTTCAGGATCTTCACCGGCCATTCTTACATAGCCTCCTATTGGAAGAAGACGGATCGTATAGAGTGTTTCATTTTTCCTATAAGAAAAGATCTTTGGTCCGAATCCGATTGCAAACTCACGGCATAAAATTCCGGCACGCTTGGCAAAAACCAAGTGGCCCAGTTCATGGAAAAATACTAGAGCTCCAAAAATCAGAATAAACGCGATGACCGTATTCACCTGCATACCACCTTTAGTTTAATAGGGACCGCACAAAAGCTCTGGCTTCCTGATCCGCATGCTGAATGGCTTCAAGATCCGGATTTCCAATCAGGCTGTGGGCCTCCAAAGTCCTCTCAATCCTATCCTCAATATCCAGAAATTCTATTCTTCCTGCTAGAAATTGAGCTACGGCTTCCTCGTTGGCCGCATTTAAAACGGTCGGCATTGTCCCTCCCATTTTACCTGATTCATAAGCAAAATGTAAGCATTTGAAGCGTGCGAAGTCAGGCTTTTCAAAATGAAGCTTTCCATGATCCCAAAGATTTAAGCGTTTTGTATTTTGTAATGGAAGCCGCGATGGATGTGTGAGAGCGTATTGAATAGGCACTTTCATATCCGGTGTACCAAGCTGGGCTTTTACGCTGCCGTCTTCAAATTCAACCATAGAGTGGATGATGCTTTCTTTATGGAGCAGTACGTCAATATTTGAATATGGAATTCCAAACAGCCAAAACGCTTCAATTACCTCAAGACCCTTATTCATCATTGTAGCCGAATCAATCGTGATTTTAGCCCCCATTGACCAGTTTGGGTGATTTAGCGCTTCTTCAACCGTAACCCCTCTTAATTCTTCTCTGGAGCGCTCACGAAAGCTCCCTCCAGAAGCTGTAAGGATCAGTCTGGTCACATCAGATAAATTTTCCCCTTGCAGACACTGAAAAATGGCGGAATGTTCACTATCCACCGGCAAAAGTGCCGTACCGTTTTTTCTGGCTGCCTCTGTAACGATATGTCCGGCTGTAACAAGGGTTTCTTTATTAGCCAAAGCAACGGTCTTTTTTGATTCAATCGCCTTTAATGTCGGTACCAATCCAATGCTTCCAAGAAGGGCATTGACTGTAATATCCGACTCCGTATACACAGCTGCTTCAATGTTTCCCTCTTCCCCGTAAGAAAACGATATGGCTTCTCCGCTGAATTCATCCTTCAGCCGGATGTAATCTTCTTTTTCTTTTACAGAGACAAACTTCGGCTTAAATTCTTTAATAGCTTCTCTTCCGGCTTCCAAGTTGGATCCAAATGTAATAGCCGATAACTCGAACTCTTCCGGATGCTCCCGGATCACTTCCAGGGTTTGAGTTCCGATTGATCCTGTAGCGCCTAAAAGACTGATTCTTTTCATGTTCGCTCACTCTCCAGTAGATCTCTTTTGTGTAATCGAAATTAAAATAGGACTAGCATGAAATGAAGGAGAGGAAGGACAAATAATAGACTGTCAAAGCGATCCAATATACCTCCGTGACCAGGAAGGATCTGTCCGGAGTCCTTCACATGATAATGCCTTTTTAGTGCTGACTCGACTAAATCGCCCACTTGTCCAAAAACAGACAAAAATACGGTGATTAAAGCGACAATGACATAGGAATGCACAATTGGCATTACCGCCTCAAAAATAATTGAAACAATCAGCGCGCAGAAAATACCTCCAAAAAAGCCCTCAATCGTTTTATTTGGACTTATTTCCGGCCACAGTTTGTGTTTTCCAATCGATTTCCCTATAAAATAAGCACCTGTGTCCGTAGCCCAGATAACTAGAAGAGCAAAAACGATAAATTCCAGCCCCAAAGCTCTTGTCTCGATAAAATAGTAAAATCCGATTCCGATATACATAACCGAGAGAAGTGAAAATCCTACATCATCAAATGAAAAGCGGTTTTTCGTTATGACGGTATATGTCAAAAAGAGCAGCACCCCTAGAAGGGCAACCTCTAATTTTGAAATATGTATGTTCCCAAGTACAATTATATGACTCGATGGAATGAGCAAGATCCACAAAAGCAGGACGCTGATAAGCCCCGGTATGCTTACCAGGTGAATTTTTTTCATCTTCAGCAGTTCGTACAGGCTGATTGTGCTTAAAATATAAATAGCAAAACTAAACGGGATGCCCCCCAGTATGACAAATGGCAGGAAAAGCGCTAGTGCCAGTACTGCTGTTATTATTCGCTGTATCATTTCTCTTCACCTTCTATACTCCGCCAAATCTGCGGCCCCTTTGCTGATATTCAGCGATTGCGTGGATTAAGTCTTCTTCTTTAAAATCAGGCCACAGGACATTTGTAAACCAAAATTCAGTATACGCGAGCTGCCATAGCATAAAGTTGCTGAGACGTATTTCTCCGCTCGTCCGAATCAGCAAATCCGGATCCTGCAGTGATTCTGTCATTAAATAAGAAGAAAAAAGCTCTTCGTTAATATCTTCTGTTCGTAACCTGCCATTTTTCGAGTCTTCGACAAGGTTTTGAATTCCTTTGACTATCTCTGTCCGGCTTCCGTAATTAAGAGCAAAATTTAAAACAAGACCTGTATTAGCCGAGGTTTCCCGAATCGCTTTCTCAACAGCACTTAGCGTGTGCTTTGGAAGACGGCTGGTTTCTCCCATAATCTTTACTTGGACGTTCTCTTCAATTAATTCAGGCAGAAATGTCGTTAAGAACTCCTCTGGCAGCTTCATTAAGTAATCCACTTCAATTTTAGGCCTTTTCCAATTTTCTGTTGAAAAAGCATAAAGTGTTAAAGCGCTCACACCAAGCCCGCTGGCAAGTTTAGTGATTTTTCTGACCACCTTCATCCCTTCATGATGGCCAGCCATTCTGGGAAGTGCCCGGTTTTTAGCCCATCTGCCATTCCCATCCATTATAATAGCGATGTGAGAAGGAATTGGTCCATCAATCACATCTTTTTTTGTGTATGTATGATTGGCGGAAGGCGAAACAGTCCTTCTGCCCCTTCTGAAAAAGTTAAGCATGTGATTCCTCCATCACCCGGCAGCTAATGGTTCTTAGCGATCCCTAGCCGTGTTAACAGTATTAACAAAAAAACCCCCTGTAAACGTTAGAGGGTCTTTTGCACACTTCTATTTTACATAGAAAAACGTTAAACTTCCATGATTTCTTTATCTTTGTCTTTAGCGATTTGATCCAGTTTGCTAATATAGCTGTCTGTAAGCTTTTGAACTTCATCAGAAAGACCGCGCAATTCATCTTCCGTCATGTCGCCATTTTTTTCTGCCTTTTTCAAATCATCATTTGCATCACGGCGGATATTGCGAATTCCAACCTTTGCTTCCTCTGCATACTTTTTAACAAGTTTGCCAAGCTCACGGCGTCTTTCTTCTGTAAGAGCGGGAATGGCAATACGTACAATCGTCCCGTCGTTAGTTGGATTCAGACCAAGATCTGCTTTCTGAATTGCTTTTTCAATGTCGCCAAGTGCGGATTTATCATAAGGAGTAATGATAAGCATGCGAGCTTCCGGAACACTGATTGAAGCAAGCTGGTTCACAGGTGTTGGTGCTCCGTAATATTCTACCGTAACTTTATCAAGCAGCGATGCACTTGCACGTCCTGCACGAACAGTAGCAAGCTCGCGCTGAAATGCAGAAACTGCTTTTTCCATTCTGTCTTTCGCCTGATTAATATGCTGGTTTGCCATATTATTTCCCCCTCACAATCGTTCCGATGTTTTCGCCAAGTACGGCTCTTTTAATATTTCCCTCTTCCATTATAGAGAAAACGATTAGTGCTATATCGTTATCCATGCAAAGAGATGATGCTGTAGAATCCATGACAGCAAGTCCGTCTTTCAGTACATCTAAGTAAGAAAGCTCTTCATACTTAACAGCACTTGCATCTTTAAGCGGATCTGCATTATATACGCCATCCACATTGTTTTTCGCCATAAGAATCACGTCTGCTTCAATTTCAGCTGCACGCAGCGCTGCTGTCGTATCGGTTGAAAAATACGGATTTCCTGTACCGGCTGCAAAAATGACAACACGCTTCTTCTCGAGGTGGCGGATGGCTTTTCTTCTGATATAAGGTTCTGCAACCTGTCTCATTTCAATGGAGGTTTGAACTCTAGTCTGAATGCCGAGATTTTCAAGGCTGTCCTGCAGCGCCAGGGAGTTCATGACGGTCGCAAGCATTCCCATATAATCCGCTGTCGCGCGGTCCATGCCCATTTCACTGCCGACTTTACCGCGCCAGATGTTTCCGCCGCCAACGACAACAGCTACTTCCACATCCATCTCTGCAATTTCCTTTACCTGTGTGGCAATGGATTTAATAACGCTCGGATTGATGCCAAACCCTTGAGGGCCTGCTAAAGCTTCTCCGCTTAATTTTAAGACGATGCGCTTATATTTAGGATTATTCATAATAGCCTCCAAATCATTTCATTAAAATTCCATTAAATAAGACAAGATGCTGATTTGCCAATCCCCCTCGCATTCAAGCTTAGGGGTGACAAAGAGTTCCTGTCTTGAAAAAACGGGAACACTGTCGTGTTCCCATTTTCATTACTTGTATAAATTCATTAAAGCAAAAGGATTATTTGCGGACTTGGTTCATAACTTCTTCAGCAAAGTTATCCTGGCGCTTTTCAATACCTTCTCCAACTTCGAAGCGGATGAAAGTTTTAACTTGAGCGTTATAAGAAGCAACAAATTGCTTCACTTTTTGATCTGGGTTTTTAACGAAGCTTTGGTCAAGAAGGCAGATATCTTCAAAGTACTTTCCAAGACGGCCTTCAACCATTTTAGCAACGATGTTTTCAGGTTTTCCTTCGTTAAGAGCCTGTTGAGTCAATACTTCGCGCTCGCGGTCAGCTTCTTCTTGAGAAACCTGGTCACGGCTGATGTATTTAGGGTTAACGGCAGCAACGTGCATAGCAACGTCTTTTGCAGCTCCCTCGTCTGTTGTTCCTTCAAGAACAGTTAGAACCGCAATACGGCCGCCCATGTGAAGGTATGCTCCGAAAGCATCACTGTCTGTTTTTGTAACAACTTCAAAGCGGCGAAGAGAGATTCTTTCACCGATTGTTGCTACAGCAGAATGAATGCGCTCTTCTACAGATGAACCATTGTCCATTTTGGAAGCAAGAGCTTCTTCAAGAGTAGCTGGTTTAGCAGTTAGAAGGTGTGATGCAAGCTCGCTGATAAGCGCTTTAAAGCCTTCGTTTTTCGCAACAAAATCTGTTTCCGAGTTTACTTCAAGAATAACAGCTTCGTTTCCTTCTGTTTTAACAGCAGCAAGACCTTCTGCCGCGATGCGGTCAGATTTTTTTGCAGCTTTCGCAATTCCTTTTTCACGAAGGTAATCAATTGCCTTGTCCAAATCACCGTTAGTTTCTGTCAGCGCTTTTTTGCAATCCATCATTCCTGCGCCAGTTTTTTCACGAAGTTCCTTAACCATTTGAGCAGTAACTGCCATGGGGAATTCCTCCTTAGAATTTAAAGTTATGTAAAGCAATACTTTTTCTTTTTAAAAAAAGGTGATAAAAGGCCTTACCCTCTTATCACCTTTTTGTTAGCTCATTAAGCAGTTGTTGTTTCTTCTTCAGCAGCTTCTTCGCCTTCGTTGCCTTGTTTAGCTTCAAGGATTGCGTCAGCCATTTTACCAGTAAGAAGTTTCACTGCACGGATTGCGTCATCATTTGCAGGGATAACGTGGTCAATCTCGTCTGGATCACAGTTAGTATCAACGATGCCAATGATCGGAATGTTCAATTTGTGTGCTTCTGCAACAGCGATGCGCTCTTTGCGAGGATCGATGATGAACAGAGCATCCGGAAGGGATTTCATATCTTTAATTCCGCCTAGGAATTTTTCAAGACGCTCAAGCTCTTTTTTAAGCTGAACAACTTCTTTTTTAGGCAGAACTTCGAAAGTACCGTCTTCCTGCATTTTTTCAATGTCTTTTAGACGCTTAATACGCTTTTGGATTGTTTCGAAGTTTGTTAGCGTTCCACCCAACCAGCGTTGGTTTACATAGTACATGCCTGAACGTTGAGCTTCTTCTTTAACAGAATCCTGAGCTTGTTTTTTTGTACCAACGAAAAGAATTTTACCGCCGTTAGCAGCCAATTCTTTTGTTACGTTGTACGCTTCTTCAACCTTTTTAACTGTCTTTTGAAGGTCGATGATGTAGATGCCGTTACGCTCTGTGAAGATGTAACGTTTCATTTTTGGGTTCCAGCGGCGTGTTTGGTGACCGAAGTGAACACCAGCTTCAAGCAATTGTTTCATTGAAATTACTGACATGTTAATTTTCCTCCTAATGGTTTTTCTCCTCCGCTTTACATCATTTCCAAGCAAAACTGACTGAACAGCACCGATGCTTGAATCTGTAAGCGTGTGTATTAACACCAAGAGAAAATATACCATAGTCAGAGATCTTAATCAAGCTTTTAATCACTAATTTTGCCGAAATTTAAGAAGAAGCTCGACCTCTGTTTTGCCTTTATTCGTTTTTTTTGCAATTTCTTCTATAGAATATCCTTTTTCATGCAGGGTGACAACCTCATCAGCATTTTTTAAGGCTGGTGAAGTCCACTCAATGGAATCTTCCATAACTTCAGCATGTTTAAGGTGTTCAGGAAGGAGTTCAACAGGGTCGGGTTCTTTACGGTCATGTTTCTTTTGATCAGGCTCTTCCTTTTTTTCAGTAATCGTTCCGGTTTTTCCTGGCGCAGAAGTTCGGTCCAGTTCTTTTAAAAAACGGTCATGCTCTTCCTTTTGTTCCAGCATGAAGGCTGCCAGCAGCTGTTCTGTCTCTTCAAGAATCGACTCCTGTTCATTCTTTGTCTGCTTCAAGGATGAGATTTTTGTAAATAGCAGCAAGATAAGATAAAAGGAAATGATATGAAGAAGGATGCTTGTGAAAGTAAGAATACCGTTCATGGTGACCCTCTTTCCGTCAATTTTCATAAAAAAATGAGGCGCTGCTGACATTTCTCCGAATTGAATGGAAATAAAATGTCTGTAACGCCCTGGTGTTTAATTCATGAATTTTTCCATAATTCTTCTTAATTTAAATAAAGCTTTGGAGTGAATCTGCGATATTCTCGATGTAGACAGGCCCATAACTTGTCCAATTTCTGTCAAGGTGAGTTCATCTTTATAAAATAAGGAAACGACCAGCTGTTCTTTTTCTGACAGCTCACTGATAACGTCTGAAAGCTGGCCGATCATCTCCTGTTTCAGTATGCTGTCCTCCGGTGTTTCGCTTCTGTCATCCTTAATGGCAATGCCCAAATAATCCCCATCATCATGGTCAGGCAGATACTCATCAATCGATAAAACATTTGCAAAAAAACCTTCATTGACGGCTGTAAGCACCTCGTCCTCTGAAATTCCCATTTCATGCGCAATTTCTAAAGGAGTCACATTTCTTAAATATTTTTGCTCCAATTTTTCGATGACGGTTTCTACCCGCTTCGCTTTTTCGCGCGAGCTTCTCGGCAGCCAGTCTTCTTTTCGAAGCCCATCAATAATTGCTCCCCTGATTCGAAAAGAAGCATAGGTGTCGAATTTCAAATCTCTTCCAGGATCGAATTTTTCAAGTGCATCATATAACCCATACAGGCCGAGACTCATCAAATCATCCCTGCTGACTGTCTTTGGAAGCCCTACAGAAATCCTTTGAACATGAAATGTAACAAGCGGTGTATACCTCCGGATCAGCGCATCTCCAGCTAAAGGATCTCTATTACTCACCCATTTTTTCCATATCTGCTGTTCTTCTTTGCCTGTCAATTGAGTCACAACCTTTCCCCCTAGTGTCTATGGCCTTTCTTACCCGCTTATATAATGGTTGTTCCTAAATTTACAGTGCGTATAGTCAGCAAAGAAGTAGCAGGATCAAATTCAATGGTTCTCCCGCTCGATCCGCCTGTTTCTGAGGAGATAAGCGGTATGGAATGGCAGGATAAAAGCTCTTTAACGGCTTCTATATTCCTTGGACCAATCCTCATCGTTTCATTTTGTGTTTTAAACGCGAACATCTGGGCACCGCCTGCCATTTTTGCTTTCAGCCGCGAACTGGGAGAACCCATTTTCTCAAGCTTCTTCAGCAAATCAAAGAAGGCGGTATCTGCATACTTATACCGGTTAAACTGTTCGTTCCTGGCCAAATCGGATGTCGGCAGCATAATGTGGGCCATTCCCGCATTTTTTCTGTCCTGGTCATAAAGCACAAGCCCCACACAGGAACCGAGCCCTGAAGTACGGAGCTTTATAGGAGATGCTGCAGCATTCATGTCAGCGATGCCGACTTTTATGATATTTGCTGTTTCAAGCTTCATCGCTTACACCAAGTGCACGGTAAAAGTGGTCAAATGATTCATAATCCGGCAGAAGGAAAAGATGTCCCTGAAATGAATGGCCATCCTGCCGGTCCTCCTCCCGGATCACAGTTTGAATCGATACCGCAAAGTCAGCCGCCTTCGAGAGTTCAATCAATCCCTCGCTAATTACAGCACCAAACATATCGATGGAAAAATCCGGGACCTCAGGTATAAATGAGAGCTTTGTCAAATCTGACAAAGAGGTTAAATAGGAGCCTATTAAAATATTGCCCAGTTCTATTAATGCAGATTTTCCGTATTCGCTATATGGGGGGATACTCAGATTTAATGAAGGTTTGCCGGTAATTTCCCGGACAAATTTCTCCGCCTGGGCAACCTCCATAATAAAGTACAGTGAACCTGAAATCTCTCCGGCTGCTTTTAAAAAAATACAAGCTACTTCTTTTTCAGCCCCGCCCATCACTTCCGTAAGTTCATTAAACGTTACTGTTTTAACATCCGGGACGTCCATGCCAATCTTTCGGCCAAGCATGAGGGATAGGGCTGTAGCAGAATGAGCCGCGCCTATATTCGCCATTTCTTTTAAGACATCTAGCTGTTCAAATTTAAGACTCATTCCCATCACGCTCCGCTGGATGCGGGCAATGAAGGTGAATGGAGTACTTCCTCCAGGTCGAGCATAATAATTAAACGTTTATCAACCTTGACAACTCCGCTGATATAATCCGTTTTAATGATACCCGCTACTTCCGGAGAAGGCTCAATCTGCTCAGCTCTTATATCAATGACGTCATTAGCTGCGTCAGCGATTAGACCGGCTTCTGTGTCATGAATCGAAACGACGATCATCCGTGTAAATTCCGTCGGTTCATACGAACCAAGTTCAAATCTTTCACGCAGATCAATAACAGGAGTTATGACTCCTCTTAAATTTAGCACTCCCGTAATATAAGAGGCTGTTCCAGGCACTCTTGTAATCGATTGCACCTTCTCAATCGATTTTACAAGCTCTACAGGAATACCGAATTCTTCCTCGCCTAACCGGAAAATAATGATTTTTTTTTCGATCGATTCATTTGTCTGCATGCTCAAAACATCCCCCGTCCTTATTTAATAAGTGCATTGCAGTCAACAATTAACGCCACTTCCCCATCTCCAAGGATGGTTGCTCCTGAAATAGCAAAGACTCCATTTAAATAGCTTCCCAGAGGTTTCAGAACAACTTCAAGCTGGCCGATAAACGAGTCTACAACGAGACCTGCAAGACGCTCGCCTTTTTTCACGACCACCATGGAAAGATATTCAGATTCCTCCGCTTCATCCTGAGGGACATCAAAAATCTGTTTTAAGAAAACAAGCGGAACAATTTTCCCTCTAAAATCAATGACCTTTTGGTTATGGGCATTCATAATATCTTCTTTCCGGATGACTGCCGTTTCAATGACAGATGAAATTGGAATCGCAAATTTCTCTTTTTCCAATTCGACGAGCAGGACTGAAATGATACTCAATGTTAATGGCAGCTGAACTGAGAACAAAGAGCCTTTGCCTTCCTCAGAGTCAACAGTTACGGAACCGCCTAAGGCTTCGATTGCACTTTTCACAACATCCAGTCCTACACCTCTTCCGGAGATATCTGAGATCTGTTCGGCAGTGGAAAAACCGGGAGCAAAAATCAGTTCATTAATTTGGCGCTCAGTCATCTCAAGGGATGATGCTTCTGTCACAATTCCTCTCTCTATTGCTCTGCGCAATACTTTTTCACGATTGATTCCCGCTCCGTCATCTGAAACTTCGATGAATACGTGATTTCCGCTATGGTATGCTTTTAGCTCAACTCGGCCTGTTTCAGATTTCGCTTTTCCTGCTCTTATTTCAGGAGCCTCGATTCCATGATCCATTGAATTGCGGATTAAATGGACAAGCGGATCCCCAATTTCATCAATAACGGTGCGATCCAGTTCCGTTTCTGCACCGGAGATATGAAGATCGATTTTTTTATTCAAATCCTTCGCAAGCTGTCTGACCATTCTCGGAAAGCGATTAAATACCGTTTCAATCGGTACCATTCTCATATTGAGAATGATGCTTTGCAAATCACCCGAGATTCTTGTCATCCTCTCAACTGTCTCCTGAAGTTCAGCATTTTTCAAATCCTTTGATATGGTTTCAAGCCGGCCTCTGTCGATGACCAATTCTTCAAATAAATTCATTAATATATCAAGACGGTCGATGTTGACCCGGATTGTTTTGGAACTTGATTTTGCCTTTTGTGCAGCTTCAGGTACAGCTTCAGGCACAGCGGCAAGCTCTGCTGATGCTCCCGCAGCTTCCTGTAATGCCGCGGCTGTTTCCTCTTGTGCTGCAAGATACTCTAAATTAATGGGCAGTGCTTCTGCCTTCTCTATCTCTGAAACTTTTAAAATACGGCTCTCGAGCTCTTCTTTGCTCATTTGCGTTAATATTGCCACAGAAAATTCATTTTCAAAGTTTTCTTCTTCCAGCTGATCGACAGAAGGAACACTTTTTACAATTTCACCGGCTTGATCAAGGATTTCAAATACCATGAATGCCCTGACAGCTTTTAGAAGACACCCTTCACGAAGCTGGACGGTCAGTTCAAATGCATGAAAGCCCTGCTCATTGGATTGCATAATTATGGTTTTTTGAAAATCATCATAGGACCCAAGTTTATTCTCACCTGAAACGGATGGTGAAAGAGCAATCTTCTCAGGAACATCTGAGCCATTCTCAATTGCCTTCAAACGGCTGACAACATGTTCCACATCTTTTTTTCCATCACCGCCATCAGCGATCGAGAAAACCATTTCTTCCAATAAATCAACGGCCGCAAAAACTGTATCAAGAAGAACAGGCGTCACTGAATTTTTTCCGTTGCGGATCGCATCCAGCACGTTCTCCATTTGATGAGTCAAATTTGCAAGATCTTCATAACCCATTGTGGCGCTCATTCCTTTTAGAGTATGAGCGGACCGGAAAATATCGTTTACAATGGATAAATTTTCAGGGCTTTTCTCAAGTTCGAGCAGCTTCTCGTTGCATGCCTGAAGATGCTCCTTGCTTTCTTCGATGAATATTTCTAAATATTGACTCATTTCCATCTGCTTTCGCCCCTTACGATTGTATATAGTGCATAATTTTTTCCGCTATATGGTCTACATGATCAATCGAATCTATCAATTTAGCACCAATTGCGCTCTTCGGCATTCCGAATACAACTGAAGTCTGTTCCGATTCCGCGATGGAAAGTGTATTTCCTTTTTCTTTTAATGAAGAAAGACCCTTTGTTCCATCGCTGCCCATCCCCGTCATAATGACGGCGATGTTCTTATGATGCTCGATTTCGCTTATTGACTCAAAAAGTACATCCACGGATGGGCGGTGGCCGTTCCGGATCGGTGTTTCCTCCACTTTTACATAAAGGCTTGTCCCCTTTTTAATTACGGTCAAATGGGAGCCTCCGGGAGCTATATACGCCGTTCCATTTTCTGCTTTTTCCCCATCAGCTGCTTCTTTCACTTGAATCTTGCTCATTTTATTCAGCCGGTCTGCAAGAGAAGCTGTAAATCCTTTAGGCATATGCTGGACAATAAAGACCGGTGCATTCAATTCAGAAGGGAGCTCCGGCAGAACCCTTTGGAGCGCTCTTGGTCCTCCAGTAGATGTACCAATGCAAATGATTTGATCATAATGTCGAAATTTGCTGTCAAAACTAGGATTTTTATCCCTTACAGTGGATATTTTACTATATTTTTCAAGGTAAAGGGGGGGATTTTGATTTTTTTTAGGGTCTAACGGCACAAATATTTTTGCATTCTTGGATTGAAGTACTTTTTCCCTCAGCTCGTCTCTGATTTTATGCAAATCCAGTGAGATTGAACCCGATGGCTTGGCAACAAAATCTACGGCACCGGTCTCTAATGCCCGGATTGTCGACTCAGCGCCTGACTGAGTCGTGGATGAGAGCATAATCACGGGTCTTGGAAATTTCTCCATGATTTCTTTTAATGCAGCCATACCGTCCATAACAGGCATTTCTACGTCCATTGTTACGACATCCGGTGAAAGCTTCTCGACCAGATTTAAAGCCTCCCTCCCGTTTTTTGCCGTTCCAATGACTTCAATGCCCTGAAAACCGTGCAGAAAATCTGAAATCATTTTTCTCATAAATGCCGAATCGTCAACAATTAATACCTTCATGTTATCCACCTTTTCCTGCCGTGCTGCTAAAAAGCGTTTTTAAGCGATCCATGAATAAGCTTGGCCGGCTTGTATTTTCAATGAAACCCTCATTCACTGCTAAAAATGATGCCGCTGCCTGGCGAATGGACCTCGAGTACTTGGCCTTAGGAAAGGACTGTGTAATAGGATTTCGTTTGATTACCGCTTGCATGACAGCAGGATCATCCGGTAAAATTCCAAGAAGCTTTGGCTCCTTTGAAAGAAATTTACTAAGGACTGACGAAATCCGTCCGTATGCATTTGCCCCCTCTTTTTCCGTCTTCGTTTTATTCATCATAATAGACATTCTTGTCTCAGGGCTGCTTAATAAAATGTGCTTTGCAGCAGAATAAGCATCCATTAAAGATGTTGGCTCAGGAGTTACGATTAAGAATACTTCATCGGCAGCAAGCAGAAATTGCAGACTCTCCTTTGTCATTCCCGCCCCCATGTCAAAGAATATAAAATCATACACTTTCGTGAGCTCATCCAATTCAAGAATAAAAGCATCCAGATGAGTGCCTTTTAGCTCAAAGAATTCATTAAATGCCCTTCCTCCGGGAATATAGTCGAAGCCGGAGGGGCTTTTTTCAATAATTTCATTAAAAGAAAGGTTTTTCTTCCAAAAATCCAAAATAGAATGCTCGGGACTTTCACCTAGAAGAATATCTACATTTCCCATTCCAATATCTAAATCAAACAGTAAAACCTTTTGCTCCAATCGAGACAGCTCCAAGCAAAAATTCACGGTAAAGCTGGATTTGCCTGTACCGCCTTTTCCGCTTGCAATCCCAATTGTTTTAGCACGGTTCGGCGTATCTTCTTTGGCTTTGGCTATCATTTGTCTGAGTCTCTCAGCCTGATCGTTCATGCTTGCCCCCCAGAATCATATCAACTAGTAAAGTTTCTTTAGCCGGTAATAGGTCATCAGGAACATTCTGGCCGGCCGTTATGCAGGCAATGCCCTTGTTTGATAATTTTGCAGCTTCATATAATGCCCCGAATGTATCTGTTTCATCAAGCTTTGTAAAAATCAGCTTATTTATTTGGAGGGGTTCAAATTGCTCGATAATATCCCGCATGTCTTTTTTCTTTGATGTTGCTGATAGCGTTAAAAAGATGTCCATATCCTGATCCATACCAATTAACGAGTGTAAATCTTGAATGTATTGGCCGTTCTTATAGTTTCTGCCGGCAGTATCAACAAAAACATGATCAATTTGTTCGAATTTCTTTTTTGCCTCTTCAAAATCTTCCCGGTTATAGCAAACCTCGATTTGGATATCCAGAATTTTCGCATAGGTTTTCAGCTGGTCGATCGCTGAAATACGATACGTATCTGTCGTAATAAACGCAACCGATTTCTGTCTGTTAATTAAGCAATCGGCTGCAAGCTTCGCAATGGTCGTCGTTTTACCGACACCTGTAGGTCCTGCAATCACGATAAACCGGCTTTGATACTCCATTCCATTAAAAGGCAAATCTCTCAGTCCATTGATCAGAATTTGACCCGCCTCTTTGCGGCATGCCTCTTCATTTTGATGATCCTTTGACTGGAACCAAAATGTTAGAAGCTCCTGGACTGTGTCATCCAGAATCTCAGAGCCGATTTCCTGCTCCTCCAATTCCTTGTAAATAACTTCAATGGGTTCAGGAAGTTTTAATGAGGAGCCTCCTGATGCAATTTTGCGGTACTCCAGCTTACCATCCCGAAGGTCTTTGCCGAGCAGCTGATCTTTCTCCCCCGGTAAAGGGGCAGCATTTTCTTTTTGAACCGGCTTTGTCTGCTCCTCTGTATCAGGATCTGCAGCAGCGAACACTTCAATTTGCTTTTTTGTAAATAAGCCAAGGAACCCGCCTTTTTCTACCGCTTTTGAATGGAGAATAACCGCATCCTGCCCGAGATCTTCCTTCACTCTTTTCATGGCTTCCTGCATCGTATCTGCTGTATATTTTTTTACTTTCATGCTACATTCACCACTCCTACGCTCTGGACTTCAACGTTCGATTCGAGTTCATTATAGGAAAGAACCGGTACAGCCGGAAAATACCGTTCCAGTAATTGCTTTACATACATTCTTACAGCCGGTGAACAAAGCAGCACAGGTGAGTTACCCTGTAAAGATAGCGATTCAATCTCTTTAGCTACCGACTCGATGATCGCCTGGGAAACTGAAGGGTCAAGAGATAGATAGTTTCCGTGTTCCGTTTGCTGAACACCCTCAGCGACCAGCTTTTCAACTCTTCCGGAAAGCGTCACGACTTTCAGCACTTGGCCATCTCCTGAAAATGCCTGAGTAATCTGTTTTGCCAGGGCCTGTCTGGCATACTCTGTTAAAATATCGCTGTCAGACGTCATTTTCCCATAGTCAGCCAGCGTTTCAAATATAACCGGCAAATTGCGAATGGACACATTCTCTTTCAAAAGATTGGATAATACTTTCTGAATATCACCAATTGATAGCGGGGAAGGCGTCACTTCGTCTACCAGTATTGGGTACGCTTCTTTTAAATGGTCAATAAGCTGCTTTGTTTCCTGCCGTCCCAGTAGCTCAGATGCATGTTTTTTTATGGTTTCTGTTATATGAGTGGAAACAACTGACGGCGGGTCCACTACTGTGTATCCATAAAGCTCTGCCTGATCTTTCATCGCTTCAGAGATCCATTTAGCAGGAAGGCCGAACGAAGGCTCAATCGTATCAATTCCTTCGATCGCATCTTCATCCGCTCCTGGTGCCATCGCAAGATAATGCTCAAGCAGCAAATCTCCCCTGGCTGCTTCGCTACCTTTAATTTTCAGCCTGTATTCATTTGGCTGGAGCTGGATGTTGTCTCTTATTCTCACAACTGGAATGACAATGCCCAGTTCGATGGCAAGCTGTCTTCTGATCATCACGATCCTGTCGAGCAAATCCCCTCCCTGCGAGCTATCTGCAAGCGGGATTAGTCCATAGCCGAACTCAAATTCTATCGGATCCATACTAAGAAGCTGTACGATGCTTTCCGGGCTTTTCATCTCTTCCGGATCAGGCTGCATCTCAAGCTCTGATTCAGGTACTTCTTTTAGCTTTTTCTGACTCTGCTGCATAACATAGGCTCCGAAGGCGAGCGCTCCCCCGATCGGCGCAGTAACCAAAAGGCCGATTGGAGTAAAGAGGCCGAGCATCATCATCGAACCTGCTGCCACATACATCATTTGCGGGTAGGCAAATAGCTGTTTGCTGATGTCTCCGCCAAGATTTCCTTCCGAAGCTGCTCTAGTAACAACAATTCCTGTAGCAGTGGAAATCAGCAGTGCTGGAATTTGGCTGACAATTCCATCCCCTACAGATAGCATCGTAAAATGGCTTGCTGCCTCTGCAAAAGGCATTCCCTGCTGGACGACACCAACAATCATACCGAAGATTAAGTTAATGATGACAATGATGATTCCCGCGATCGCATCTCCTTTTACGAACTTGCTCGCACCATCCATTGCTCCGTAAAAATCCGCTTCATTCCCTACTTTTTCTCTGCGGACTCTTGCTTCCTGCTCCGATATCATTCCTGCATTTAAATCAGCGTCAATACTCATTTGCTTACCAGGCATGGCATCAAGCGTAAACCGTGCTGCAACCTCGGAAACCCGCTCAGAGCCCTTTGTAATAACAACGAATTGGATAATCACCAAAATAATAAACACAACAAACCCTACAAGAACGTTTCCCCCGACTACAAATGTTCCGAAGGTCTCGACTACTTTTCCGCCTTCTCCATTTGAAAGAATGGCTCTCGTCGTGGAAACATTAAGCCCGAGTCTAAATAGAGTTAAGAGCAAAAGCAAAGAAGGAAATATGGAAAACTCAAGCGGTTCTCTCATATTCATGGTTGTTAGGAGCACCAGCAGTGCCAGAGAGATATTGCAAATAATCAGAAGGCTCAACAGCCATGTTGGAAACGGGATGATCAGCATGGCGACAATGAGCACAACGCTAAAAAGTACGGATAAATCTCTTGTTGACATGTTCCTTCCTCGCTTTCAATCTCACGAATTACATTTTATTTTTAAGCCTGTAAATATAGGCCAGTATTTCTGCTATGGTTTTGAAAAATTCCTCAGGAACCGCTTGTCCGATTTCAACCTGTGCATAAAGAGCTCTTGCCAGCGGCTTGTTTTCAATGGCTACTATATTGTGGCTTTTGGCAATTTCTTTAATTTTCTGTGCAACGAGATCCGCTCCTTTCGCTACAACAAAGGGGGCATCCATTTTTGATTCGTCATACTTCAGCGCAATCGCAAAATGTGTTGGATTCGTAATAATTACATCAGCGTCAGGAACGTCCTGCATCATTCTCCGCATGGCCATCTCTCTTTGTTTTTGCTTAATTTTTGATTTAATGAGCGGGTCGCCTTCGGATTTTTTGTATTCATCTTTTATATCCTGTTTCGACATCCGGATATTTTTCTCAAAATCGTATTTTTGATATAAATAGTCTAATAACGAAAGGAATAAAAGGGCTCCCCCTGCTGCCAGACCCATCTGTACGGTTAAGCTGCCAAGGAACTGCAGTGATTGTTCCACTGTCAGGTATGGCAATCGCAATATGTCACCCAGCCTAAGCCATATTACTGCCGCAGTAACCCCGCCTGTAAACAGGATCTTCAGGATTGATTTAAGAAATTCTACTAGTGCCCGGATTGAGTATATCCGTTTGAATCCTTTAAGCGGATCTATTTTTTCCAGTTTTGGCTGAATGCTTTCGGTTGAAAAAAGAAAGCCAACCTGTATATAGTTGCTGATTATACCTGCAGCAAGGGCGGCTCCCATAACCGGAGCGAGCAAAATGGCCGCTTCCATTGTGACGGACCCAAGCAGATTTTGAACACTTTCCTCTGTTACTTCGAGCATCATATAGTCATTAATGCTGCCGCGAACAAAACCTATGAGACGATCTCTGTAAAAAGCTCCGGCTACCATCAAGGTGAAAAATACGGCGAGCAAATTCACGGCCATATTTACATCGGCACTTTTGGCAACCTGTCCCTTTTTCCTTGAGTCCTGTCTTTTTTTCGGAGTGGCTTTCTCAGTTTTCTCACCTGAAAAAAACTGTATATCAAGTTTTATTAGCATTTTCCACTCCCCCAAGAAGCCTGACCAAATCTCTCATGGTTTCTGCCATCGTCTCAAAAAGTCCTTCCATCGTAAAAAACAAGGCCCCCATCACAATAATCAGTAAAATAAATGCACTCAGCATTTTCACAGGAAGCCCGACAACAAATATATTCATCTGCGGCACTGTCTTTGCTACAATCCCGAGTGCAATATCAATGATAAATAATGAACCGACGATCGGAAGTGACATTTGGAAAGCAATTAAAAACATCAGAGAAAAAGATTTGATGATGAATTCAGGAATGGCTTCGCTGTTTAAAGAAAAAGATACTGTTTCCGGCGGGATATATTGAAAACTGTAGTAAACCCCGTCCAAAAGCATATGATGAGCATTCAGGCTAAGCATGAACAGTAAAGCAAGTGTATTCAGAAGCTGTGCGATTAAAGGGCTCTGCGTTCCTGTTTGCGGATCGATAATATTGGCAATGGCAAATCCAATCTGAAAATCCATAAAACTGCCGGCAATCGTGATTCCAGAGAATATAAGGTATGCTATAAAACCAATCATCAATCCTGTAAAGACTTCTTTCAAAAGCAGCTGAAAATAAAACCCGTTGATTTCAAGCTCCTGCGGCTTCAATGTTTCATACATGATCAGTGCCAGAAAAAATGAAAAACCTGCTTTATGAAATGCCGGAATTGTCCGATATGAAAAGAGAGGCAGTGTAATCATAAAAGCAGACATTCTGGCAAATAATAATAGAAAAAAAGGATAATGGCTTATAAGTGACATATTAGCCTACAAACCGATCCAGATTGCCAAAAATACTGGATGCATAGGATACCAGTGTTGTGAGCATCCATGGTCCAAAAAAAATCAGTCCGACCATCACAGCTACTATTTTTGGAATAAATGCAAGAGTCTGTTCCTGAATTTGAGTAGTTGCCTGAAAAATACTGACCGCAAGACCAATAACCAATGCGACAAGCAGCAGCGGCCCGCAAATCAGCAGGGTAGTATAAACCGCTTTTTCAGCAATGGAAATGACCATCTCCGAACTCATTGATATTCCTCCTTAAAAACTTTGAAGCAGTGACTTAATCACCAAATACCAGCCATCAACGAGTACAAAGAGCAAAATCTTAAATGGCAGTGAAATCATAACGGGAGGAAGCATCATCATCCCCATCGACATTAGAATACTTGCTACGACCATGTCAATGACAAGGAATGGGATGAAGATCATAAAACCGATTTGAAAGGCTGTTTTAATTTCACTAATGGCATAGGCCGGAACCAGCGCAGTTATGGGGATGTCATCGACTGTTTTAGGTTTTTCGATGTTTGCATAATTTAAGAACAATTCCAGGTCTTTTTGTCTTGTATGTTTGCTCATGAATTCCTTAAATGGTTTTTCCGCTTTCACATACGCTTCTTCCAGCGTGATTTTCTCTTCCAATAATGGCGTGAGCGCCTGCTCGTTAGCCTCAGATAAAACAGGTCCCATAATAAAAAAAGTTAAAAACAGGGAAAGTCCAATCAGTACTTGATTTGGAGGCATTTGCTGCGTTGCAAGGGAAGTTCTGACAAAAGACAGGACAATGACAATCCTTGTAAAGCACGTAAACAGGATTAAGATGCTTGGTGCCAGAGATAACACGGTCAGCAATAGCAGCAGCTGAACGGAGGTGCTTACACTTTCGGCTTCCCCTGAACCCAATATCCCCATAAGCTCATTCATTTCTTCCAGTCCCTTTCCTGATCCACTCTTGTTCCTTTTGCTTTCTTTCTGATCCAAGTTCTTCAAGCTGCTTTTGAAGAGCTTGCTTAAAGGATGAACGATTCTTTTCTTCAGATTTAACTCCGATCGATTGAACTGCCTTTGATACGATCGTTTTTGCTCCCTGCAAATCGACACCTTTATCTTCATACTGACGAATAATCCGTTCCACTTCTTCTTCGTTTTCAATCACTTTAAGAAGCTGAATGGAATCCCCTACACCAACTAGAAGAATCTCTTCACCCGCTTTTACAAGCTGAATCGATCGGTTTTGACCTAAAGATGTTCCTCCCAGTGTCTGAAGATAATTCACTGGTTTCATCAGCTTGTTTCTTGATGAAATCAGCCTGAAAAGAATATAGATAAGACCGACTACGAAAAGAGTTGCAAAAATCATTTTTATGAAGTCCCACGCGGTAACCCCAGGCTTGTTTTCCACCTGGGGAGCAGGGACAGATTTCTCACTCTTTTTCTCCGAATCAGTCGTTTTATCCTTTTGCTGAAGATAATCCTGGACCGTGCCGTCTTTTTCGGCTGCCGCAGATATATGGTGTTGAAAAGGAGAAAAAACTGAGATTAGAAAAATAAGAGCGGCTGCTGTAATTTTCATCATTTTTTGCACGCTGCACACCGGCTTAGCTAAGTGATTTTTGAATAGCTTCAATTACGCGATCCGCTTGAAAGGGTTTAACGATAAAATCCTTCGCTCCAGCTTGAATGGCGTCGATTACCATAGCCTGCTGCCCCATTGCGGAACACATAATTACTTTGGCATTCGGATTTAATTTTTTAATTTCTTTCAAGGCTGTGATGCCGTCCATTTCAGGCATGGTGATATCCATCGTAACTAAATCAGGCTGATGTTCTTTATATTTTTCAACTGCCTGTGCACCATCCGCTGCTTCTCCTACTACATCAAATCCATTTTTAGAAAGAATATCCTTAATCATCATTCTCATAAATGCTGCATCGTCTACGATTAAAATTCTCTTTGCCATGTTTGCCACTCCCGTTTACTTAAGTTTATTTAGTCTGTCTTGCTGGCTGATAATATCTGTTACTCGAACTCCGAAGTTCTCGTCGATGACAACAACTTCGCCTTTTGCTACGATTTTACGGTTAATTAGTATGTCTACTGGCTCACCTGCAAGTTTATCAAGCTCAATAATGGAGCCTGAAGACAGCTCGAGGATTTCTTTAATGGACCGCTTAGTACGGCCAAGCTCTACGGTCACTTGCAGAGGTATATCCATCAGCAGGTCCAGATTTCTGCGATCACCGCTTAAAGATTGCATCGGCTCAAAGCTTGCAAATTCTGCCGGCTTCACATCATACTCAGGCTTAGGCGGATTGTAGGCAGGCTCAGGCTGCTTCGCATATTCCTGATAAGCGGCTCCGTTTGCGGCCTGATGTACAGGCTCTTTTTCAGGAGCAGGCGTCTGGACTTTCGGTTCAGCGGGTGCTGCCGGTGCCGGAGGATTCATCAATTCAAAAATAAGATCTTTTGCAAATTGCAGAGGAAGAACCTGCATTATGCTTGAGTCAATCAAGTTGCCCACCTTTAGCCGGAAAGACACCTTAATAATTAATTCTGAATCAGGAATGGCATCCGTTCCCTCTCCTGCGTTGATGTTCAATAGTTCAAGTTTAGGCGGACTGATATCTACTTTTTTGTTAAAAATGGTAGACATGCTTGTTGCAGCCGAACCCATCATTTGATTCATTGCTTCCTGAACGGCACTGATATGAATATCGCCTAGTGAGGGATCTGGATTAATTCCATCTCCTCCAATCATCAGGTCTGCAATAATCGCCGCATCATTTTGTTCAATTACAAGCAGATTACTGCCAGAGAATCCTTCCGTGTAAGTGACTTCGATGGCCACATAAGGCTGAGGAAACTCATGAGCAAGCTTGTTTTTTTCAATAATTGATACTTCTGGTGTGGTGATATCCACTTTTTGATTCAGTAAAGTGGATAAAGCGGTAGCAGAGCTCCCAAATGATATATTTCCAATTTCGCCGAGCGCATCAGCTTCCATTTCATCCAGATAATCTCCAACCTCTTTACCTTTAGCCGGTTCTTCTTCTAATCCAGTACCTTTAAGCAATGCATCGATTTCATCTTGTGATAGCATTTCATTACTCCCCATCTTCGTCACCCCCAAAATAGTGGTCAAGAATCTGCACAGCTAATTTGCGGTTTAATTTTCCAGGCTGTCCTGTATATTTTGGTTTGTCTCCTATTTTAATCAGGAGCGGCTGATCAATGGATTGATCCATTTGAATGATGTCTCCGGATTGCAGCTCCATAAATTCGTGAATGGTAATTTCAGAGGAACCTAATTCAGCTGAAACCGTAATATCTGTCAATTCAATCCGCTTTTGAAGAGCTTCTGTTTCCGCAGGGTTCCGTTCTTTCCTGTCTGACTGCATCCAGTAGTGAACGGATAGCTTTGGAATAATTGGCTCAAGAACGACATGCGGGATGCATAAATTAATCATTCCGCTGGTGTCTCCTACTTGGGCTGTCAGAGAGATGACAATAACCGTTTCATTTGGAGAAACCATTTGAATAAATTGCGGATTCACTTCAAATTCCTGCATCTCCGGCTCAATACTTGTAATTGAACTCCATGCCTCCCTGTAATTATCAAGGGATTTTTCGAAAAGATTGGACATAATTCTTGTTTCAATCTCTGTCAATGTATCAATCTTATTAAAACCAGATCCAATTCCGCCCATTACTCGATCCATCATTGCATAGGCGATGTTCGGGTTGACTTCCATGACAATCCGGCCTTCAAGAGGCTGAACTTGAAAAATATTCAAAATCGTCATCTTAGGCATCGAACGCACGAACTCTTCATATGGAACCTGATCAACGGATGCCACAGTAATCTGGATGTACGTTCTCAGCTGTGCAGAGAAATACGTAGTAAGAAGCCGGGCAAAGTTTTCATGGATCCGGGTAAGGCTTCTGATCTGATCTTTGGAAAAGCGCAGAGCTCTTTTAAAATCATACGTTTTGATTTTTTTCTCCGCTTCTTCTCTTTTAAGCTCTTCTGCATCCATTTCTCCTGTAGTAATGGCTGATAGAAGTGCATCAATTTCATTTTGCGATAATATTTCACCGGACATGACGTTACCTCCTTAAACAAATATTCATCATTGCAGGATGAAGGAGGTAGTGTAGACCTTCTCAACTTTTCCTTCTTGCATCAGATTGTTAATGCTTCCCATGATCGTTTTCTTTAACGATTCCTTGCCATTCTTTCCTGCAAGCTGTTTAGCGTTCATATTGCTTAATTCCGAGATGATGACATCCTTTACCTGAAACTCTCTTTTTTCAAGCTCTTCCTTTGCTTTCTTTGAATCTGTTTCTAACTTTAGGGAGATCCGGACGATATTCCCGCTTGCAAGATTTGTCGTAAGCTCAGGAACTTCAACAGAAGCCTCCACTATTTCATCAATGGTTGGCGCTCCTGATGTGTCTTTCTCAAAAAAATTAGTCATTACCGCTAATGCCGCAACTCCAATCAGCGTAATAGAGGTAATAATGATAAACATAATGGATAATAGCTTTTTATTCATTTTCCTGCTCCTTTAGCTTGTTCGTCATGGCTAAAAGGCCAATTTCCCGATAAAAATTTGTCATCCGCTCAATCACTTCTTCTTCTTTTTCTTTCACAATGAATTTTCTGCCGTTGGTTAAGGTAATAGCTGTATCAGGGAATGACTCTACTAACTCAATCTGTAAAGCATTTAAGTAAAATGGCTGTCCGGTTAAACGGGTCACTTTAATCATTAAGTTCAGGAACAGCTTAAAGAAGCTGTTCCCTGCCCCCATTCTTATCGTTTTAGATTCATAAGCTCCTGGAGAATTTCATCTGATGTCGTAATGATTTTCGTATTAGATTGAAATCCTCTTTGGGCAACAATCATTTCAGTGAATTCTTCTGAGAGATCTACGTTTGACATTTCAAGAGATCCAGCTTGTACTAAGCCGATTCCTGATTGACCAGGAGCAGCTACAACAGCTGTGCCTGAATTGGTAGTGGCGATATAAAGGTTGGAACCTGATTTTTCCAGACCTCCAACATTCGGGAATTTTGCTAACTCAATCGTTCCAGCAGTTTGTATGGCACCAGTTGAATCAACATATGAAACATTTCCATCTTGTCCAACACTCATGCTTTTGGCAGTAGTAGGAATCGTAATTTTTCCACCGCCCGTACTTTTTAGATATAACCCTTCGGACGTAACAATATCGCCCTTATTGTCTAAATAAAAGTTACCTGCTCTCGTATATAAAGGTGCACCGAATTTCCCAGTTTCAGCAACCTGAAAAAATCCATCCCCGGAAATAGCCAAATCTAAATTCCTTCCCGTCGTCTGCAGGCTTCCACCTGTGTGAATGGTATCGATTGAAGCAAGCTGTGAACCAAGTCCTACCTGACTTGGGTTTGTCCCTCCCATTGTTCCTGCTGGTGCACTCGCCCCAGTGATCGACTGGCTGTAAAGATCCTGAAATATCGTTCTGCCCTTCTTAAAACCGTAAGTATTCACATTTGAAATGTTATTCCCAATAACATCAAGCTTTGTCTGAAAGTTTTTCATTCCGCTTATTCCTGAATATAAAGATCTTAGCATTTTCAATTCCCCCATTTTTTTGTGGATGACTGCTTCAATCAGTCGGCAGCCAGGCTTCCCTTGACGGGTCCAGCCGTTAATCCAATAAGATTGTTCCGTTAATATTCGTAAAAATCTGAGACGCTGCTTCTTTTCGATTCATGGCAGTAATCAGCGTGGAATTTTTCACACTGATGATGAAGGCTCCTTCATTTGATAGAAAAAGCGCATCCTGAATACCCTTTTGCTTTGCTTCGGAAAGCCTGTCCTCCATCAAATTCCATTTTTCATCTGAGATGACAATGTTTCGCTCATCTAATCGTGCTCTAGCATGCTTGCTAATGGTCAGTTTTTCTTGAAAAAGAGTTTGAAAACTTGTGTCGTTTTGCTTTTTTTGAATGGGTCTGTATAGAGACAGCGGAAGGTGTTTGAGTTTTTCAATTCCATTTTCCATCCTTACTCGCTGCCTTTATCAGACACCTTAACGATTTCATCTTTATAAATGATCGTTCCATCCATCAGTTCGAGTGTCACTTCATTGTTTTTCTGACTGATTGCTTTAACAGTTTGTTTGCCTTCTTTAACAGCTGTATTTCCGTCATTGTCTGTTTCCTTGTATGAATAGGTAATTTCTTTTCCAATCAGTGTGCTGTACTGAAGTATGGAACTTCCTGACTGAGAGGTGATGAAATCCTGCATTGTTTTATTCATGTTGGTCATCTGTTCCAGGGATGAAAAGGAGGCCATTTGAGAGATAAATTCCTTGTCTTCCATTGGATTTAAAGGATCCTGGTTTTGAAGCTGACTCATCAGAATTTTCAGGAAATCATCCTTGCCAAGTACATCTGATGGTTTTCTTTCTTCCTTTTTGATACTTGAAAGCATAGAGGATGAATCAATTTTCGTTTCCAATTTTGTCACCTGCCATTATTCATTGTTTAATTCTTCTTTCAGGGAGTCCTCAAAAGATCGTTCGAGAGAATCGTCTTTAGGATTTTCACGATTTGAGTGCCCGCTGTGTCTGCCGCGTTCCCCTTGATCCTGAGGAAGATCTCTGCTTGGAGAAGTAAAGGATTGCAGCACTTCAATTTTTTCCATTTGTATATGCTGAGCTGTGAGGCCTTGTTTGAGTTGATGAAGATGGCTTTCAATCACTTCTTTGACCATTAAGCTTCCAGCGGTGAATTTAGCCATCCATTTCCCGTCGGACTGCATAATTTCAATTCGCAGTTCGCCTAAATGCTCAGGGTACAATTTAAGAAAAAGCTTCTCGGAACCATTTACAGCAATAAATTTACTTCTTGTAAGAAGCTGCTGAATCTGCTGAATCATATCTTCCTGATTAACCCTGTTTCCAGTAGGATCAGTTTTTATAAATAGCAAGAGCTGCTCGGGCTTGGCTAAAGGTGATTGAGTGGTGAAATTTGCGGTTTCATTGGATAAAGGATTGATTTTTTCAATTGTTGAAGATAAATGAGCGCCTGTTTCTGCTCCAGATGATAAGTGAACGCTTTTTCCTGATGCAGCAGATAATGGATAGGCTTTATTAATAGTTGAAGAAACGATATCAGCTGCAGAAGCCGCCGATTGCTGATGGACAGATCCTGTTTTTTTCAAAGCGCTCTGCATGAAAGCAGCAGCTGTATCAGGACCCGTTTTTTTCTCAGCAAGGCTTGTGAGCAAAGCTTTAAGCCCTGCCGGCAGCTGTCCTTCTTTTTCAAGTGAAGTCAAAACTTCAATTAGATGTCCTGCCTTGACTGGAGTCAGCCATTCGCTTAAATGGTGCTGTTTGTGATTGGCCCCGTTCTGCTGCAGCTCTGCATTGACTTTCAGGTTGCTATTCATAGCCGGAGCATTTTCCTGCGTTAAAAAAGCAAAGAGTTCTGAAGCAATGTTTTCCAGCTCATCGATCTTGTCTTCTTCCAGACTTCCTTCTTTCAATAAAGTATGAATCTGTTTCTGAAGCCCTTCCAAAAGAAGCAAAAGGGTTTCTTTTGTGATCGGAGCAATCGTTTGTTTATCAGCAGAATCGGGCAGCTGACTGCTCTCTGTTATTGCCCCTTCCATATTGGGAGGAGGAAATGCTCCGATTAACATTTGCTGAAATGAAAGACCGTTCAATGGATTGCTTCCGTTCATTTGAGCTGCAGGAGCAGCCATTTGGTTAATGGAACGAATCAACAATTATTCACCTCCTTTAGAATCAGCAAGCTTTCCAGTGTATAAAGCGGCGTTCTCTGGGCTCATTTTTTCAAGAATGGATGTTACTTGATCATCTTTTAAGGTATTGAGAATCTTCATCGCATCGTCTTCTCCAAGAAGCGGCAGGATGTTTGCTGCTTTACTGGCTGACATTCCTTCATAAAGTTTTGCAATATCCTTTTGATCTGCTTTCACTGAAGCTTTCTGTTCCAGCTGTGCTTTTAAGTCCTCTACTTCTTTAGAAAGACTTGCAATCTTTTTTTCTTTAAGCAATACGTCATTTTCCATCGCTTTTATTTCCTGTTTATGTGCAGAAATGGAAGCTGCCAGTTCTTTATTATCTTTTTCTGCCTTTTTCAGTTCACCGTTCGCAGGTACAGATTGGGAAGCCTGTCCTTCATTTTTTTGTGAAGTACCTGTTAGGCTCGATATCCATTCTGCGGCTGTTCCCGCTACATTAATTCCTGCAACAGATAGGATGATTGCTGCAAGTGTGACTGTGAAGAATAGAGGGATGAGGATGACGAAAAGAAACCACTGAAATTTACCGTATTCTTTTTTATTATTTTCCAACTTCCTTCACCTAGATTTCCCGGTACATGAACGATCGAATCGATAGGTCATCCATGCTCCTTGTATCGTTTTGTTTCTCCATTTCTTTATTCATTTCAATATGGCGTTCTTTCATTTTTTCGAACTTTCGGACTTCTGAGTTGCTTTCCATGAGTACTTCCTGCTTTTCCTGCATCTTGTTCCTGCTGACGATCACCAGTTTTTGATAGTGTTCAATCGCACGGTCCAGGTTTGTTACAAATTGCTGATAATGCCGGATTTCCTGCACAGCCATTCCGCTTGTTAATCGTTTCTTTGTGTTTTCTTCAAGAACTTCCTTTTTTTTCATAGAGTCATACAGCTTTTCTGCGGCTGTTTCAAAGTCCTGAACTGAGCGGTTGTATTCCGAAAGCCGCTGCTCTTTTTCGTTCTCCTTTAACTCAAGTATTTTTTGGAAACGAAATGTATATCCCATTAGTTAGTACTCATCTCCATTTTCGTAAATAGTTCATGCACACTTTCGTTAAGAGAAACATTTTCATGAACTTCCTGTTTTAAAAAAGCGAGAATCTCTGGGTACAGCCGAATTGCTTCATCAATTTCTGCTGATGAACCTCTTTTGTAGGCACCAATATTTATCAAATCCTCTGAATTCAGGTAAGTAGAAAGATATTCCCGAAGTTTACTTGCTGCATGTCTATGTTCGGATGGCACGAGCTGATTCATCACCCTGCTAATGCTTTTCAGGACATTAATCGCTGGAAACTGGCCCTTATTTGCAAGAGCCCGGTCAAGCACAAAGTGTCCGTCCAAGATTCCCCTGACCGTATCAGCAATAGGTTCATTCATGTCGTCCCCATCAACAAGCACGGTATAGAAAGCTGTAATCGATCCATTTTCATTTGTTCCTGTTCGTTCTAAAAGCTTTGGCAAGATAGCGAAAACAGAAGGTGTATACCCTTTAGTCGTAGGCGGCTCTCCGATAGCCAGTCCAATTTCACGCTGTGCCATCGCCACCCTTGTAACAGAATCCATCATAAGCATTACGTCTCTTCCTGTATCGCGGAAGTACTCAGCAATAGCTGTAGCTGTATAGGCAGCCTTCATCCTCATTAAAGCCGGCTGATCCGATGTCGCTACGACGACAATGGATCGCTTTAAGCCCTCAGGTCCCAGGTCACGTTCAATAAATTCCCGTACTTCCCGCCCGCGCTCCCCAACGAGTGCGATAACGTTTAAATCTGCTTTCGTATTTCGAGCAATCATTCCCATCAGGGTGCTTTTTCCAACCCCGCTCCCCGCAAAGATCCCTACCCGCTGGCCCTTGCCTACCGTTAAAAGTGAGTCAATAACTTTAACCCCCACCTCCATCGGCTCATGGATCGGCGGTCTTTTCATTGGATTGGGAGGTGATTGGTCGGACGCCACATAAGAAAGGCCTTTTGGAAGTGAGGCATCGTCCAGAGGCTTCCCGAGAGCATCCAGTACAGATCCGATCAGCGGAATCCCCGCCATTACACGAAGAGGTTCTTTTGTTGCCTCTACAATACTGCCCGGCGAAATATCTGATACGGGTGAGAATGGCATCAGCAAAACATTCTCATCTTTGAAACCAACTACTTCAGCCGGAATTCTTTTCGTCTTTCCCGCCCCTGTATGGATGTAGCATAAGTCCCCAATCGAACTTGCAGGACCTCTGGACTCAATCATTAAGCCGACCACTCTTTTAACCTTGCCGAATCGTTTATATGAATCAAGCATTTCCACAACGTTTAGCAGATCAGCCGCTTTCATGAAGTCTCCGCCTCTCCCAGTCTTTCCAGAAGCTGCTTTTCAAGCTGTTTAAGCTGAGTATCCACAGAAGCATCAATTCTGCCGAAGGACGTTTCTACGAAACAATCAAAAGGTGATAACCCGTCATCCATGTACAAAAACAATTCCTGCTCATTTGTGAGAAGCTGTTTTAACTCACCTTTCTGGGAGCGTACATATTCATATCGTTCCGGGTGTACAAAAATTTTGATTTCATCATAATCCTTTACTTCCTTTAGAAGCTGCTTCACGATATCAATCATTTGATCAGGCTGTTCATTTAAGTAGGTTCCGATGATTTTTTCCGCCATCTTCACAGCCAGTGCAACAATTGTTTCTTCTGCTGATTCTACTTTTTCCAGGTAATCTGCACGGGACAGCTCAACCAGTTGGTTTGCCTGATTTATAGCTTGGGAAACTTGTTGGTATCCATCTTCTCTGCCGTAAGCAAGACCTTCCTGGTAGCCTGACTGCCTTGCCTCTTCTTCTAAAGCCATTTTTTCATGTTCCCAATTTTGTTTTGCCATTTCAATTGATTGGAGCAGAGATTCTTCTTCAGCACGTGCATCCCTGATGATTTGCTCGCTTAATCTTTTCGCACGTTTGATTTGTTCAGATTCTTCTATCTCTTCCTGAAGTAAATGGGGATTCTCCATTTTCATAATTGGAACAATGGCAGCAGAGTCTGTCTGCTGGCTTGAGAATCGGGACTTGATAAGCTTAGACAATGATATCGTCTCCTCCGCCTCGGGCAACTACGATTTCACCATTCTCTTCCAGTCTGCGGATTACCCCAACAATTCTTGATTGAGATTCTTCAACATCTCTCAAACGGACAGGCCCCATATATTCCATCTCTTCCCTGAACGTTTCAGCCATTCTCGCAGACATGTTCTTAAAGACAATTTCTCTGACTTCTTCACTCGCCACTTTAAGTGACAGCTTAAGATCTTCATTATCAACATCACGTATTACACGCTGTATAGCGCGATTATCAAGTGTAACGATGTCTTCAAATACAAACATTCGTTTCTTTATTTCTTCCGCAAGTTCAGGATCCTGAATTTCAAGAGCATCCAGAATGGTTCTTTCCGTGCTTCGATCTACTCCATTCAGTACCTCAACCACCGCTTCGACTCCGCCTGTCTGGGTGTAGTCCTGGGTAAAGGCTGAAGACAATTTCTTCTCCAGTATTTGTTCCACCTCATAAATGATCTCAGGAGAAGTCCGATCCATTACAGCAATCCTCCTTGCTATGTCTGCCTGAACCTCTTGAGGAAGTTCGGAAAGAATTTGCCCTGCCTGAACCGGGTCCAGATAGGACAAAATCAATGAGATGGTTTGAGGGTGTTCATTTTGGATAAAATTAAGAATTTGAGTCGGTTCTGCTTTTCTTGCAAAGTCAAATGGCTTAACTTGAAGAGTGGAAGTTAGCCTGCTGATAATTGATGTTGCTCTCTCTTCACCAAGCGCCCGCTCCAGCACTTCCTTCGCATAGGCAATCCCACCTGAAGATATAAAGTCCTGAGCCATTGCAATTTCATGGAATTCTTCTAAAATATCTTCTTTCTTAATGGAATCAACGGTCCTTACTCCTGAGATTTCAAGAGTCAGCCGTTCAATTTCTTCCTCCGATAAATGTTTGTAAACAGAAGCAGACACATCCGGTCCAAGTGAGATTAAGAGAATGGCCGCTTTTTGTTTTCCTGATAGTTTTGTTTGATCCCGCCTTGCCACGTATCACATTCCTCCTTACTCTTCAGAGAGCCAGGTTCTGAGGAGCTTCGCAAAGTCTTCCGGCTTCTCTTTTGCCAGCTTTTCAAGCTGCTTTCTTCTTACCGTTGCTTCTGATTCCGATTCTTCGTTCACATCAGGTACATTAATTGGAATCGTAACCAGTTCTTCTTCATACTCGTACTCATCTTCTTTTCTTCTTTTTCGGAAGAGAAGGAAAATAAGCAATAGTATGACAGCCAGGAGCGCACCTCCGGCAATATATACCCACATAGGAATGGCGGGTGATGATGCATTATCAAGTGCTTGCATCTTTCCTGCGAATGGCTGAACAGATACAACAATCTTGCTTTCGATATCCTGATCTGAAATTGGATTCGCATTTGCATCTTTATTAATAGAAGTACGGACGATTGTAGACAGCATCTGCCTTATATCATCTACTCTTTCCTGTGGTATGGATCCGGGATTTTTAGGATTGGGAGGTTCAACCATTACCTGAATCCCCAAATCTCTTATTTTATATGGGCTTTCAACAATCTGTTTTTTTATTCTGTTAACCTCATTGTTGATCCGTTCTTCAGTCCGCTCGTAATTTCCATTACCGTTTTGAGCAGATTGTTCATAATTCGGAACGTCCCCTTCATTTGTTCCTGCTGTACCTCCGGCTGCCTGCGCACCGTCTCCGGTATAGGCTTCTGAAATACGCTCTGCGCTAACCTGGATTCCAGCCATATTCTCTTTATCCACAGGCTCGACTAAATTCTCTTCCCGGTTTTCCTGGGTAAAGTCAAGATCTGTTGTTACAGAAACAACTACTTTATCTTGACCGATCATCGTTCCAAGCATTTTCTGCACCTGCTGCTGCAAATCCCGCTCGATCCCCATCTTGATATCATGCTGGCTGGCATAATTGCTTACGGTTGGATCATTTTCCTTATTTTGGTCGAAATAGTTAAAATTATCGTCCATTATGACGATATTATCAGCAGGGAGATTCGGTACACTTTTAGATACGAGATGATAAAGAGCGTCCACTCTTGTCTGATCCAATTTATTCCCGGGCTTCATCGTCACTACTATGGAAGCAGAGGCTTGTTCTGCTTCCTCACCGACAAAGACAGTTTCCTGGGGGAGATTGATCATGACACTCGCATCCTTCACTCCCTCAATCCCTTTAATGAGGTTTGCAAGCTCTGTTTGGGTTGCCTTCAGTTTCAATACATCGAATTCATTGTCTGTCATCCCGAACCCGACATTTTGTCCAAAGAACGAATAGTCGATCGTACCGCTCTCCGGAAGTCCTTCGGCAGCAAGATCCACTTTCAAGCTGTTTACCATTTCAGCCGGTACGAGAATCGTCGTTCCGCTGTCTGCAATTTCAGATTGAACCCCTCTTCCGTCAAGTGTTTCTTTAATCTGCCCGGATTCTTCAAGTGTTAGTTCTTTATATAAAGGCACCAGATTCGGCCTGGATAAAAAGAAGGCCAGAACGGAAATCAGGATAACTGCTGCGAGGAAACTCCCAATCACCATTCCTTTTTGACCTTTTGATTTCCCCCTCCAGAACAGGAGGATTTTTTCACCTATTTCTTTAAGCTTTTGATTCATTCTTTCCGTTCCCCCGGTTCTGATGACGACTCAATGGCAGGCAGTGAAAGTCATCTTACATTTGCATGCGCATTACTTCCTGATAGGCTTCAATCGCTTTATTTCTCATTTCAATTGCTGATAATAAGGTTACACTTGCCTTTTCAGCGGCTATCATTACATCCTGCAATTCAACATTTTGTCCTTTTGCCAGTGCCCCAGTCATTTTATCCGACTCAAGCTGTGCACGGTTTACTTCATTCATAGCATTTTTCAGCATGTCTCCGAATTGGCCTGCCTGTGTTTGAGCCGGTGCCGCTGCCTTTGCCGCACCGTCCAAATTTTGAAGGGATATAGGAGTAATACCATTGATCATGAATTTTCACCTTACTTTCCAATTTCTAATGCCTTTAAAAGCATGTTTTTAGAGGCATTGAACACGGTTACGTTTGCCTCGTAAGAACGAGTACTGCTGATTAAATCCGTCATTTCTTTAAGCGGATCAACATTCGGCATCTTAACATAACCTTGCGCATCTGCATCCGGGTGCCCGGGATCATAAACTAATTTAAATGGTGATGAGTCATCACTGATTTTTGTAACCTGCACTCCGCTTCCGGCCTGGCCGGTTCCCGCTCTGGACAGCATAGAGGAAAAGCTGTCCTTCTCTTTTATTTCAACCATTTTCCGTTGGTAAGGCTGCCATTCCCCATCAACAAATTTTCCTCTTGTAGTCTCTGCATTCGCAATGTTTGAGGAAACAACATCCATTCTTAATCGCTGCGCAGTTAAAGCTGAGGCAGAGGTATTCAAGCTGTTAAAAATGGTCATCGATTATCTCCCTCCCGTCAAAACTGTCTGAAGCGATTTGAACTTCCCGTTTAATCTGTCAACAAGAGCGTTGTACTGAATTTGGTTTTTCGCAAGATCGGACATTTCCTGATCAATGTCCACACTATTGCCGTTCGAATGATAGGAGCTGTTTTTATTTTTAACTACAGCTCCTATTGTGGAGGCATTTGTAAATTCCAGGTGTCTTTGATCTGTCCTGGTTGCTTTTATAGAAGCCATCTCACTGTTTAAAACATTTTGAAAAGATACCTTTTTGGCTTTATATCCAGGGGTATCTGCATTGGCAATATTATTTGAAATCACTTTTTGCTGTATATTGGACGTTTTCAAGGCATTCTCAAGAGAAGTAATGGTATTTGAAAAGAGCAAAATTAAAACCCCCACAATAGTTCTAAGTCATTCGTATCTTATTCATGTCGAATTATGTTAAATCCATACTGTTATTGTAAATTTATATAGGCTCAAAGTCTATGAACTTCTTGTAAATTTTCGTCCTCATATTGTTCTATTTTTTGAACAGGACTTTAAACCTACATTTTGTAATTAAATTGAACTACAAAAATAAAAAGGCACCCGGAGAACGGGTGCCTTTTTACATCAATTTGATTTCAATCGCTCTAATTCAATGAGGAATTTGTCGTTAAGTACTTTAATGTATGTTCCTTTCATACCAAGGGAACGTGATTCGATTACTCCAGCACTTTCAAGCTTGCGAAGCGCATTTACGATTACAGATCGGGTAATTCCTACGCGGTCAGCAATTTTACTCGCTACCAGCAGTCCTTCATTTCCATTTAATTCCTCGAAAATGTGCTCGATTGCTTCAAGCTCACTGTATGATAGGGAGCTAATCGCCATTTGAACAACTGCCTTGCTTCTTGCTTCTACTTCAATTTCGTCAGCTTTCTCGCGAAGAATTTCCATTCCGACTACTGTTGCGCCATATTCAGCAAGAATCAGATCATCATCTTCAAATTGTGCTTCAAGACGGGCAAGAATCAATGTGCCCAGGCGCTCCCCGCCGCCAATGATTGGAACGATTGTCGTTAAACCATTTTTGAACAGATCACGGTTTTCAACTGGGAATGCCGTATATTCACTGAATACATCCAGATTGGAGGAAGTCTCAGAGACTTTGAATAAGTTTTTTGTGTACTCTTCAGGAAATTGGCGGTCTTCAAGCATTTGTTTCATACGTTCATGTTCAATCTGCTGATTGATGGCAAATCCAAGCAGCTTCCCTCTTCTGCTGACAATAAAGATATTCGCCTCGATTACTTCACTCAAAATTTCGGACATTTCTTTAAAGTTAACAGGCTTTCCTGCAGCTTTCTGCAGCATTGCATTGATCGTTCTCGTTTTCTCTAGTAAAGCCATGATTGGGTTTCCTCCTAAAAATAATCAATCTCTATAAGATAAATTGGCTTAAATCTTTATTGCTTGCGATTTTCCCCAGCTTTTCTTCAACATATTGCGGTGTAATCGTTATTTTGTCCATTGTTACATCCGGAGCTTCGAAGGATAGATCCTCCAGCAGCCGCTCGAGTATGGTATGTAGTCTGCGTGCACCAATATTATCTGTGTCCTGATTCACTTGAAAAGCAACCTCGGCAATCTTACGAATAGCTTCGTCTGAAAATTCAAGTTTTATACCTTCAGTTTCCAGCAGTGCTGTATATTGTTTTAAAAGTGCGTTATCCGGCTCAACAAGAATCCGGACAAAATCCTCTGTACTTAACTTTGAAAGCTCCACGCGGATTGGAAATCTCCCTTGCAGCTCCGGAATTAAGTCAGATGGCTTAGCCATATGAAAAGCACCTGCAGCGATAAATAGAACATGATCTGTTTTGACCGATCCATATTTCGTTACAACGGTTGATCCTTCAACAATTGGAAGGATATCGCGCTGTACGCCCTCTCTTGAAACATCAGCTGAGCCTCCGCCGCTGTTTTTCTTGGCAATTTTATCGATTTCATCAATAAATATGATTCCGGATTGTTCCGCACGGGTTACTGCCTCCTGTGTAGCTTCATCCATATCAATCAGCTTCTGTGCCTCTTCATTTTGAAGAACCTTTCGAGCTTCTTTTACAGTCAGCTTACGCTTTTTCGTTTTCTTAGGCATAAAACTGCTGAAGGCATCCTGCATGTTCATGCCCATCTGTTCCATACCCGACCCCTGAAGCATATCAAACATGGATGGCTGCTGTTCCTCAACGTCCACGGTTACATACTGATCCTCAAGTTCTCCGAGCTCCAGCTGATGAGCGATTTTTTTCCTTCTTTCATTCAAATTCGAATCGTCATCATTGGATGAAGGATGGTCCTGTTCTTGCGTTCCGCCAAAAAGCATTTCAAAAGGATTTTTAGTGGACTGATTTTTTCTGGATGAAGGAACGAGCAGCTCGACAAGCCTCCTGTTGGCATTTTCTGCGGCCGTACCCTTCACTTCGCTCATCTTTTCTTCTTTCACGATGCGAATAGAGCTCTCCATCAAATCTCTGACCATCGATTCGACATCACGGCCTACATAACCGACTTCGGTAAATTTTGTCGCTTCTATTTTGATGAAAGGCGCTCCGACAAGTTTGGCAATCCGTCTTGCAATTTCGGTTTTCCCGACTCCCGTAGGCCCAATCATCAAAATATTCTTCGGCACCACTTCATCCTTAAGTGATTCATCAAGAAGACTTCTGCGGTAACGGTTTCTTAATGCAACCGCTACAGCACGTTTCGCATCGTTTTGACCGACAATATACTGATCCAGACGCTCAACAATCTGACGGGGGGTTAATTGGTTTTTCATGGGTACCAATCCTTTCCTACAGCTCTTCTACAATCACATTGTCATTCGTATATACGCAGATTTCTCCTGCGATTCGGAGTGCTCCTTCAGCAATTTCTTTAGCTGACAAGCTTTCCCCGCTGTAGCGCTTTAAGGCTCTTCCTGCTGAAAGAGCATAGTTGCCTCCGGAACCGATAGCAAGGATGCCGTCATCAGGTTCGATGACTTCCCCTGTTCCTGAAATTAGGAGTAAATCTTCCTTGTTCATAACAATAAGCATCGCTTCAAGCCTTCTGAGAACTTTATCGCTTCTCCATTCCTTAGCAAGCTCTACTGCTGCGCGCTGAAGGTTGCCATTATATTCTTCGAGCCTGCCTTCAAACATCTCAAACAGAGTAAACGCATCTGCTACAGATCCTGCAAAACCGGCGATTACTTTTCCGTTAAATAATCTGCGGACTTTTCTTGCTGTATGCTTCATGACGACAGCATTGCCGAACGTTACCTGGCCGTCGCCTGCCATCGCATACCCGTCTTTATGGTGAATGGCAAATATTGTGGTTGCATGGAATTCACTCATGATCCATTCCTCCTCTAGTCAACAATTTACGCTCTAGGATGATGAGACATATATGTCTTCTTCAGCTGATCCTTAGAAACATGTGTATAAATTTGTGTGGAGGACAGGTGGGAATGACCCAGCAGCTCCTGAACACTTCGCAGGTCGGCACCTTCATTTAGCAGATGTGTGGCAAACGTATGGCGGAACATGTGCGGATGAATATGTAAGTTTGCTGCAGACTTTTTAACCAGCTCATTTAAGATATGCCGGATGCCTCCAGCTTTTAACGGATTTCCGCGATTGTTCAAAAAGATTGCATCATTCGGTGCGGCCTTTTGTATGAGCTGCTCGCGTCCATCTTTTAAATACAGCTCCAGAGCATCCTGGGCATAGCTGCCGAACGGGACATAGCGCTGCTTATTTCCCTTGCCGTTTACAAGAACTGTTCCCATATAAAGATCCGCATCCTGTTTTTTTAACCCTGCACACTCGCTCACCCTTATTCCCGTGCCATAAAGCATTTCGAGAAGGGCCTGATTCCTTTGGCCAAGCGGTGTGGAAAGGTCGGAAACTGAGAATAGCAGCTCCAGCTCTTTTTCATAAAGAAAAGTTGGAATCCTTCCCTCTTTTTTCGGAAGAGAAACAAGTGAAAACGGGTTATCATTCAGAAGTTTTTCACGGTTAAGAAACTTATAGAAGCTTCGGAGACTGGAAATCTTCTTAGAAATTGTTCGTCTTGCCAGTTTCATCTGATGAAGCTTTGTCAAATACAGTCTAATATCCTGGTAGGTCACAACATCAAGACCCGCAATTCCCTCTTCTTGCATAAAAAGGGCAAATTCTTCAATATTTGCAGAGTAATTCACAATTGTATATTGTGAATAGTTTTTCTCAATTTGTAAATATTCTACGAACAAAATTAAACTTTTCTTAACAATATCCATTTCTTCACCTCACAAGGGCGATTAAATGTTATCACATTGTAACCGCCCTTGCAATGAATATCAAATTGTTTTCGAAATTTTTTGAATTGTTTCCAGCGCTCTATTTGCATAAGCCTCGTAACGATCTTTCTTCACTTTGATTCTTTTAGGAAGTTCGGGAAAGATTCCAAAGTTAGCATTCATTGGCTGGAAATTGTCCGGATTAGCTGAAGTAATGTAGTTAGCCATACTTCCTAATGCCGTTTCAGCAGGAAGCACAGCAAGTTCTTTGCCCAGCACAAGATTTGCGGCGTTTATGCCGGCCAGAAGCCCTGAAGCCGCTGATTCTACATACCCTTCAACACCTGTCATTTGACCTGCAAAGAATAAATCTTCACGGTGTTTGGACTGGTAAGTAGGCTTTAACAGTTTTGGAGAATTAATAAATGTATTGCGGTGCATTACGCCATAGCGGACAATTTCTGCATTTTCAAGACCTGGGATGAGCTTTAGCACTTCTTTTTGAGGTCCCCATTTTAAATGTGTCTGAAAACCGACAATATTATATAGTGTTCCCGCTGCATCATCCTGTCTAAGCTGAACTACTGCATATGGACGCTTCCCTGTTTTCGGGTCTTCCAGTCCAACAGGCTTCATCGGTCCAAACAGCATGGTCTTCTTTCCGCGCTTAGCCATTACTTCGATCGGCATGCAGCCCTCAAAAAAGATTTCTTTTTCAAATTCCTTCAATGGAACGGTTTCAGCCTCAATGAGAGCTTCATAGAAACGGTCAAATTCTTCTTCTGTCATCGGACAATTTAAATATGCCGCTTCGCCCTTGTCATAGCGGGACTTTAAATACACTTTGTCCATATCAATGCTGTCTTTTTCGAGAATGGGTGCTGCCGCATCATAAAAATAGAAATAATCTTCTCCTGTGAGTTTTTGCAGCTCATCTGACAGTGCCTTTGAAGTAAGCGGGCCTGTTGCGATGATTGTTGGTCCCTCAGGGATATGAGTAACCTCTTCATTCATCACAGTCACATTTGGATGATTCTTAACCCGTTCCGTAACCAGCCCTGCAAATTCATGGCGATCGACGGCAAGTGCTCCTCCGGCAGGAACCGCACAATCATCTGCGGATTTAATAATAACCGAGTTTAACTGTCTCATTTCTTCTTTAAGCACTCCAACAGCATTTGTCAGTGCATTGCCTCTAAGTGAATTGCTGCATACAAGCTCAGCAAATTTGTCCGTATGATGAGCAGGTGTCTGCTTTACCGGCCTCATTTCATATAAGTTAACACGCACTCCTCTTTCTGCAAGCTGCCATGCTGCTTCGCTTCCGGCAAGACCTGCACCTATCACATTAACAGTAGATGGTTGACTCATATTGATTTTCCTCCTCGTGGGGTTTAGATAAAAGATCTGTTAAACCTGGGATGTTGATTTCCGCTGCTCAAAGGAGTCTCGCGCCTTCCGCTCCATTCAACAGGTATTAAAGCTTTAACAGAGCCTAAATAAAAAGAAGGTGAGCGAAAAGGCTCACCGTTACTTTTGCTGCTCTTCTTTGTAATCACAGGCTGTACATTGAACCTGAACACCTTTTTTCAGCTTCTTCTCAACCAGCATCGCTTCACAGCGCGGGCAGTTCCTTGCTATCGGCTTATCCCATGACAGGAAATCACACTCAGGATATCTGTCGCAGCCGTAAAATAGACGTTTCTTCTTGGATTTGCGTTCAACGACATTTCCTTTATCGCATTTAGGACAAGGAACTCCGATCTCTTTCACAATAGGCTTCGTATTGCGGCAGTCCGGGAAATTGGAGCATGCCATGAATTTACCGTAGCGGCCCATCTTGATAACCATTGGGTTGCCGCACTCTTCACAATCTACACCTGCATATTCCGGCTTGATTTCTACTTCTTCCATCTCGGTTTCGGCAATGATTATCCGTTTTTCAAAATCTTTGTAGAAATCATCTATAATTTTTACCCATTGGATATGGCCGTCTTCCACTTCATCCAGACTGTTTTCCATACGGGCTGTAAATTCGACATCAATAATTTCCGGAAAAAATTCCATAATCAGTTCAAGGACAATTTCTCCAAGCTCTGTCGGAATAAAGCGCTTGTTATCAAGTGATACATACCCTCTTTTTTGGATCGTATCCAGTGTAGGCGCATAGGTGGACGGTCTTCCGATTCCCTGCTCTTCAAGCGTTTTAACCAAACGTGCTTCCGTATACCTTGGAGGCGGCTGGGTAAAATGCTGAGCGGGCTCCGTATCTTTTGAAAATACTTCGTCACCTGCTGCAAGCTCCGGCAAGTAGCGGTCCTTTTCTTCTACCTGATCATCATTTCCTTCAACATATACTTTCATGAAGCCAGGAAATTTAACCTTTGACCCTGTAGCTCTGAAGACAACTCCATTATTATCTAAGTCTACGCTCATTGTGTCAAGTACAGCTGAAGCCATTTGGCTTGCTAAAAAGCGCTCCCAAATCAATTTGTATAGTCGGAGCTGGTCACGGCTCAAGTATTCCTTCATGGAGGATGGGTCTCTTAATGTAGATGTCGGACGAATGGCTTCATGGGCGTCCTGCGAATTGGAATTTTTCTTCGCGGCTTTCTTAACACCCAGATAGTCTTGTCCGTACTGCTGTTCAATGTATCCTGCTGCTTCAGTTTGAGCGGTTTCAGAAATTCTTGTGGAATCCGTTCTCATATATGTGATTAACCCGACGGTCCCCTCTTTGCCAAGATCAATTCCTTCATATAATTGCTGAGCAATCATCATCGTTTTCTTGGCTCTGAAATTCAGCTTCCGGGCAGCTTCCTGCTGTAAGGTGGATGTTGTAAACGGCACCGCAGGGTTGCGCTTTCTCTCTTTCTTTGTCACATTCGTCACGTTAAACGAATTACCCTTGATGCGGGATGTTACTTCTTTTACATCCTCTTCCGTTTTAAGCTCGCGTTTTTTACCGTCAATTCCGTAAAAAGATCCTTCGAATTGATCCTTGCCTTTGAAAAATTGGCTTTCTATTGTCCAGTACTCTTCAGGTATAAATGCATGGATCTCTTTTTCCCTGTCGATGATCAGCCGGAGAGCAACCGATTGAACCCGTCCTGCACTAAGACCTTTTTTAACTTTTTTCCAAAGAATCGGACTTATTTTATAGCCTACAAGCCGATCCAGTATTCTTCTCGCCTGCTGGGCATCCACCAAGTCCATATTAATCGCTCTTGGATGTTTAAAGGACTCTTTAATTGCGTCCTTTGTAATCTCATTGAATACAACCCGGCAGTCCGAATGGACATCAAGATCAAGGCTGTGGGCCAGATGCCAGGCAATTGCTTCCCCTTCGCGATCCGGGTCAGCCGCGAGATAGACTTTCTTTGCTTTTTTTGCAGCAGATTTTAATTCTTTTAATACATCGCCTTTTCCTCTGATCGTAATATATTTAGGCGCAAAGTTTTGTGTTACGTCCACACCAATTTGACTTTTCGGCAAATCGCGGACGTGTCCCATAGATGCTTTCACTTTAAATTTTTTCCCTAAATACTTCTCAATTGTTTTCGCTTTTGCTGGTGATTCTACAATAACCAGGTAATCCGACATCCTTATGTCCCCCTCAAGAGGTATTCTCTCTCTTTATCTAAAAATGAACCTTTCATTATTGGCTGTTACCCCAATAACGGGCAGGAGCTAAGTCTTGCTTCCGGGCAGTTACAGGCAGTGCTGCATCCTTTATTTCTACAGATGACAAGGAAGGATTTCCCTGCTCGTTAACGCCGGGTATACGTGTATAAAAGCTTTTTGAAAGCATTTTTATCTTTTCAAGTTAAATCCCCACTATTATTAAATATATATCATGCGTTTGTCAAACAGTAATTTCCCGCTTAATGGAATTTTATTCCTCATAGCTGCCGGATGCTCTTAATCCAATTCCGTAAAATTCTTCTAAAATATCCTCTGCAGTCATCACAAGTTTTGCCCCATCTTTAATCAATTCATTCGTCCCATCCGAGTTTCTATCCAAAATGCGGCCCGGAATAGCGAAAACATCCTTCCCCTGCTCCATAGCAAGCTGCGCTGTTATAAGGGAGCCGCTCCTTTGCTTAGCCTCTGCAATCAGCGTCCCGCTGCTTAATCCGCTGATTAGTCGGTTTCGTTCTGGAAAATGCCATTTTTGGGGCCTGATATGGGGAGCGTATTCTGAGATCAGGAGATGGTGATTGCTGATTTCATTTGCCAGACCCCGGTTGGAGGAGGGATAAATATGCTGAAATCCTCCCCCAAGCACTGCAATCGTTTTCCCTCCATTAACAATCGACACAGCGTGTGCCGCTGTATCAATGCCTTCAGCAAGCCCGCTGACTATGACGAATCCTTGTTTGATAAGAGGAATAAGAACCCTTTCCAGTGCTTCTCTGCCGTACTGCGTGGATTGTCTTGCTCCCGCAACTCCCAGTGATCTGCGATGCTGAAAAAGCCCAAGATCTCCTTTACAAAATAAGAATAGAGGCGGATCGGGTAGTTCTTTTAGAAGATCGGGATATAACGGGTCGAGAATGGTAAGGAAGCGGGTTTCTTGTTTTTCAAGGCTTGTTTGGATGTCTGGTATTTTTAATGAAGTAAAATCTTTGGAGAAGGCAGAATAATAGGAGGGGGTAACCAGTCCTAACGACTGGTACTCAGAGGGTTTCAGGCTTTGGAGAAGGCTGAAAGACCGGTCGAATGCATAGAGTTTTCTAAGCTTCGCAGCACGAATACCCCTGCAGTGAGAAATCAGGAGCAGTGTGTTTTGTATGCTGTTCACAAAAGCACCCTTTCTTTTTTTGCATACTAATAGAAACGGATGCTAAAGCACCCGTTTCTACTATTTAATTATTAGTGTGTTTTGCAGTTCTCATAAATGCCTTTTTCTTTCAGAACAGAAATCAGGGTTTCACCCATTACTGAAGGTGTATCCGCTACTTGAATGCCGCAAGCATTCATCGTTTTGACTTTTTCTTCAGCCGTTCCTTTTCCTCCAGAAATGATCGCACCTGCGTGGCCCATACGTTTTCCAGGAGGCGCTGTTTTTCCTCCGATGAAACCGACTACAGGTTTAGTCATGTTGGCCTTTACCCATTCAGCAGCTTCTTCCTCAGCTGTACCGCCGATTTCACCAATCATGATCACAGCATACGTTTCAGGATCTTCATTGAATGCTTTTAGAACATCGATAAAGTTTGTGCCGTTGACTGGATCTCCGCCGATTCCAACTGCTGAAGACTGCCCGATACCTGCCTGGGAAAGCTGGTGCACTGCTTCATATGTAAGCGTTCCTGAACGGGAAACAACTCCTACATGGCCTTTTGTATGAATGTAGCCTGGCATGATGCCGATTTTGCACTCGCCTGGTGTAATGACACCCGGGCAGTTAGGTCCTACAAGGCGTGTTTTTTTGCCTTCCATGTAGCGTTTAACCTTTACCATATCCATTACCGGGATATGCTCTGTAATACAAATAACAAGATCAAGCTCTGCGTCTACTGCTTCCATGATGGAGTCAGCTGCAAAAGGCGCAGGAACGTAAATGACGGATGCATTTGCACCTGTTTCATTTTTTGCGTCAATAACCGTATTGAAAACCGGCACTCCTTCAACCTCTGTGCCGCCTTTTCCAGGTGTCACGCCGCCGACAATTTTCGTGCCGTACTCAAGCATTTGCTTTGTATGGAAAAGAGCTGTTGAACCTGTAATACCCTGAACAATAACTTTTGTGTCTTTATTAACGAAAACACTCATTTTTATCCCCCGCCTTTCTTAGCCTACTAAAGAAACGATTTTTTGAGCTCCATCCGCCATGGACTCAGCTGCCGTAATATTCAATCCTGAATCTTTTAAAATCTGTTTGCCCAATTCTACGTTCGTGCCTTCCAGACGCACAACCAATGGAATTTCAAGGCCAACTTGCTTTGTTGCTTCCACTACTCCTTCAGCAATGATGTCGCATTTCATGATTCCGCCGAAAATGTTAACGAAAATGCCTTTTACATTTTGGTCGGACAAAATGATTTTGAAGGCTTCCGTAACTTTCTCAGCCGTCGCGCCGCCCCCAACATCAAGGAAGTTTGCGGGTTCTCCGCCGTAGTAGTTGATAATATCCATTGTAGCCATCGCAAGTCCGGCTCCGTTAACCATGCATCCGATCTTTCCATCTAATGAGATGTAGCTTAGGTCGTATTTGGATGCTTCAATTTCTTTAGCATCCTCTTCATCAAGATCTCTGTACTCCAGAACATCTTTTTGACGGTACAAAGAATTTGCATCGAAGTTCAGCTTAGCGTCAAGCGCCATGACTTTTCCGTCGCCTGTTACAACCAATGGGTTGATTTCTGCGATCGAACAATCTTTTTCTGTGAACGCTTTATATAGGCTCATCATAAATTTAGCCGCCTGTCCTACAAGCTCACGCGGGATGTTAATGTTGAATGCAATGCGGCGCGCCTGATACATTTGAAGGCCGACTGCCGGATCAACGGATTCTTTAAAAATTTTCTCTGGCGTTTTTTCAGCCACTTCTTCAATTTCTGTTCCGCCTTCTTCAGAAGCCATCAGAACGACTCTGGAGGAATCACGGTCCAGAACAAGGCCCACGTAATATTCCTTCTTAATGTCGCAGCCTTCCTCGATAAGCAAACGCTTAACTTCTTTACCTTCAGGACCTGTCTGATGGGTAATCAGTGTTTTCCCCAAGATTTCGCTTGCATATTCTTTTACCTCATCCAGATTTTTCGCAACCTTTACCCCGCCTGCTTTTCCGCGGCCGCCTGCATGAATCTGTGCTTTTACCACAGTTACCTGTGTTCCTAGTTCTTTTGCTGCTTCAACTGCTTCTTCAACAGTGAACGCGACTTTCCCGTTAGGCACTGCAACCCCATATTTTCTGAGGATTTCTTTTCCCTGGTACTCATGGATATTCATATCCCATCCTCCTAACCTATGTATCAGTTAAATTAGACTGCGCTTTCATTTTATAAAATAGTTGATTGGTTGTCTACCATTCCACTCAAAATCTTTAAATCCTTCGAAAAATTCGTAATCTTTCACCCTGAATTGTTTTTGTGAAAATATAAAAAATGTGACATCTAAGCCATACCAGTCCAGTCAATTTTTCTCCTTTAATTTGTCCAGCCTATAGATGTATGCAAAAATTTCGGCAACCACTGCATATAGGTCTTCCGGAATTTCCTGTTGAATTTCAAGGGATTGGAGGAGTGCTGCCAGGGAAGGATCTTCTTTGACAGGAACTCCGGCCTCCCTCGCCCTTAAGAGGATTTCATCCGCAATCAGCCCCTGCCCTTTAGCTGTTACCTTCGGAGCGCTCGCCCCGTTTCCCTCATACTTCAGAGCAATTGCCTTGCGCAGCTCCCTGTCCTTCATATTTTAAAATCAAATCCTTTCTTGGGAGTTTGATAGAGATCTGGTTCAGGAACTTTGCTCTTCTCTGTTCTTTTAAAGGAAATCCCTGAAAATTGATAGGGCAGATTTTGAAATTGAGCCTTTAACTCAGCAGCTGCACCGGCGGCCAGAGGACCCAGATCATGCTTTGAATGCACAACCGCTGTTACGATTCGGTTTTGAATTTGAACATCAGCCATAATGGAGCCAAGATTGGCAAGTTCCAGATAAAAAACGAGCTTGCAGAAGGCGGGGTCAATTTTCCCCTCAGAATCTTTCCTGAGCTGAAACTGAATCGATACATCAGAGAGGATGCGCTCATCCTGTATCGGAAAATGATGCCAGATTGTTGTTACTCCAGGCTGCTCTGTCTGAGAAAGCTGGATTCCATTCAGCTTCCGGGACAGCTTCTCTGCACTTTCTCCTGCAGCACCTTCCAAATCGGCGGCATCTGCCAGGAGGGATCTGAAGGCTGCATCCTTCAGCAAAGCGTCCTTTGAATGATCCTGTATCATGGTTAGGGATTTTTCAAGCATGGAAAACAGCCGGACGAGTTCTTTCGGCTGAGCCAGGACTTCAATCTCTTTGCCTTTATTCACCAGCCAGCTGCTTTCTTCTGAAGACAGCAATGTTTCTTGATCCACACCCCCCGTAAAAATAGTCCTGAGCATTTCTTCAGGATTGGGAGCGGTATTCAACTTTTTCAGAATTCCTGAGGCGTTTACATGGTCAGCCGACAGCGGCTCATCATTCCATTGGATGAGCTGATCCATCATCAGAGAGGCTTTTCGCTGTACGGGAGCGGCAAGAATGGCCTCAATGACCTGCCTTAATGCCTTGGGCTTCTCTTTGTGCAAATCCTGTCCTGCTAACTCTGAAGCCAGCAGCTGAAGATCATTTTTCAATGTTCCCCCTGTCAATGCTTCAAATAAAGCTGAAAGAGTATTACCAGTAATGGGAAGTCCGCGTTCAAATGCAGCCGTAACGGTTTTGAACCCATCAGCTTTCAAGCTCTCCGGCACGCTTTTAAGCCATTCTGCAGCTTCAGGCAGTTCATCTGCAGAAAAAGGAATATTTGCTCTTAGAAGGCGTTCTGCCAGCTGTGAATGCTCTTTGCCTGCAGAAGGAAGTCCCAGGCTGCGGTTAATGACTGCGGTTAGACGGTCCATATTTCCAGAGGTATCCAACTGTTCCCGTAATCTAAGCTTCGGAACTCCCGTTTTTGACAGAACTGCTGCCTCAAAAAGATATTCTGCCCCTTTTATCAGCGGCGCTTCAACAACAGCTAAAGCCTTGTTTGCACCAATCTGAATGAGTGCACGCTGATTTGGGTAGAGTTCACTTATCTTTCCGATGACGAGCTGGCCGTCTTTAAGCTGAAATGAGCCTGTCCCTTTAGCGGTTAATGTAGGCAGCAGAGCTGAGGTGATTCGATCCAACTGTTTTCACTCCTAATTTAAATGTTCTTTTACCGGACTGAACGTTTTTCGGTGATGGGGTGTGATGCCGAGAAGTCTTAAAGATTCCAGATGCACTGATGTTCCATAGCCCATATTCTGATCAAATCCATAGCCTGGATAAGCAATGGCGAGATCCTTCATGATCCTGTCCCTGGTCACTTTTGCCACAATCGAACCCGCCGCAATGGAAATGCTTCGTGCATCTCCTTTAATAATTTTTTCCTGCGGAATATCAAGCTCTACCTCCATCGCATCAATCAGAAGATAGTCAGGACTCAATTTCAGGTCATGTATGGCAAGCTTCATGGCCTTCTTAGCTGCCTGATAAATATTGATCTCGTCAATTTCATCCGCATCTACAATTCCCACACCAATCGCAAGTGCTTCTTTTTGAATGACGTCAAAAAAGAAATCTCTTTTCGCTTCCGATAGTTTCTTTGAATCGTTCAGTCCCTCCAAATAAAAATCTTCCGGAAGGATGACGGCACCCGCTACAACAGGACCCGCCAAGGGCCCTCTCCCTGCTTCGTCAATTCCCGCTATCGATGTAAATCCTTTGGAACGTGCTTCATATTCAAAGCTCTTTAACTCCTCAAAGGTTTCTTTCATTTTTGCTTTTTTTACAAGCCTTGCTTTATGACTTTCAGCAAGCTTTCTTACAGAGGCTCGGTCATCCCTGCTATATGTCTGAATAAGCGGGTCTTCAAAATTACGCACAGCAGAAAGAATGGCTTGAATTTCTTTAACGGTTTGCTTCATTTCATAAACTTCCTTCTTGATAGTATCGGTTTTTCGGCAAAAAAATAAAGACTCGCATCATGCAAGTCTCTTTATCATATCTCTTCTCCCGGTCTTTCGAAAGACAGGGGACCCAATTTTTCGGAACGGATTTCCCGCAGGACCAGCTCTGAGGTTTTGTCATAGTCGACTATGCCCCCGCTCATCATACAGCCTCTGCGATTGGCGATTTCATCAAACACCGCAACGATTTCCTCCGGAATTTCCTCAAATCCATAGCGCTCCTTAAGTCTCTCAGGATAATTCTCTCTTAAAAAATTCAGGGCATAGACTGTAATATCCTGAAGATTTAAAATGGTATCCTTAATTGCTCCAGTAACCGCAAGCTTATAGCCGACAAGCTGGTCCTCGAATTTCGGCCATAAAATACCCGGTGTATCCAGAAGCTCGATTTCTTTGCCAACCTTTACCCATTGCTGAGCTGTTGTAACACCTGGACGATCTCCTGTTTTGGCCATATTTTTCTTGGCCAGTCGATTAATCAGCGTCGATTTCCCTACATTGGGAATTCCGATAATGAGCGCTCTGATGGCGCGGGGCCGAACACCTTTTGCTTCAAGACGGTCCAGCTTCTCTTTTAAAACCAGCTTGGAAAGCGGAAGTATGTCCTTCAACCCTTTTCCAGACTGGGCATCCAGAGGAAGGGCATGCATTCCTTTTTCTTTAAAATAGCTGAGCCATTCTTTCGTTATTCTTGGATCCGCCATATCTGCTTTGTTGAGCAAAATGATACGAGGTTTGACTGAAACAATTTCATCAATCATCGGATTTCTAGATGAAAGAGGCAGCCTTGCATCCACCAATTCATAAACAATATCAATCAGCTTTAATTTTTCTGTTACCTGCCTCCTGGCTTTCGCCATATGGCCGGGAAACCATTGTATAGCCATTTTAACACCTTCCTTTACTTCACAATACGCATTTCAGGAAGCGGCCAGTAAACAACCCTTGCCTCTCCCATAATCTCCGACACCGGCACTGTGCCGATATGACGGCTGTCTTTGCTGATCCTTCGATTGTCCCCCATGACGAACACTTGCCCGTTTGGCACCTTTTTACGCCCTGTTATTTCTTCGAGAGTAAAGTTTTCAGTCAGCGGCGGGTCAATCAGCTCAGCTTTATACTCGTTTAAATAGGGTTCAGCTACCGGCCTGCCATTTATGTATAGCTGATCATACTTATATTCAACCGTATCTCCGGGAAGTCCAATGATTCTTTTAATATAATCCTCATCCTCTGAGGCATGAAACACAACAATGTCAAATCTCTTAGGGCCTGAAAGAGAGAAGCCCGCTTTGTTTACGATCATCCGGTCATACGAGTTAAGAGTAGGAAGCATGGATTCACCATCCACCACGACCGTGGAAAACAAAAAATGACGAATAATAAATGCGATGATAATGGCCAGTCCAATCGCTTTGAGCCATTCAAATATCTCTTTTCTTTCTTTAGTCAAACAGCTCACCATCCCAATCTTCAGCTAATTCTATTTTTGCACATCAGCGGTAAGTTAAAACCTCGATATTTGATGGGAACGGCAGAGCGCTTCAGTTTTTTTGCTTTTTAATGATGGATTTACCTTTATTATCTCATAAAAAAAGAGCTTGTTGCTTTAACAAGCTCTTTCTCTAATTTATCGGATTTCTTTAATACGGGCTTTCTTACCACGCAATTCACGCAAGTAGTAAAGCTTAGCACGGCGTACTTTACCGCGGCGAACGATTTCAAGATTAGCGATTTTAGGCGTGTGTACAGGGAATGTACGCTCAACACCAACACCGTAAGAAACTTTACGGACTGTGAATGTTTCGCTGATTCCACCACCACGACGCTTAATCACAACACCTTCAAAAAGCTGGATACGTTCACGTGTTCCCTCAACAACCTTAACGTGTACACGAACAGTGTCACCAGGACGGAACGCCGGAAGATCAGTTTTAAGCTGTTCTTTTGTGATTTCTTCAATTAGTTTTTGCATCGTATTCAACTCCTTCCAACAGATGCTCATTCCAATCTTATGCATTGCAGCGGAACATCTTAATAAGATTCACAGAAAATCAAAGATCTCTGCAAACCACAAAAGATATCTTATCATATTCTATCTTTCTTTTGCAACTGGAATTTCAGCGTTTTTTAAGCTTTTCTATATATTTCTGCTGCTTCTCAGACAGTTCATAGGTTTCAAGCAAATCCGGTCTCCGTTCGAAGGTCCGCTTCAAGGATTCCTGTTCGCGCCACTCATCAATCAGCTTATGATTGCCTGATATGAGAGTATCCGGCACTCTCATTCCTCTAAAATCCGCCGGACGGGTGTAATGGGGATGTTCAAGCAGGCCTGAGCTGAATGAATCAAGGACAGGGGAATCTTCATTGCCAAGTACTCCCGGCAGCAAACGGACAACACTGTCAGCAATCGTCATGGACGGAAGCTCTCCTCCTGTAAGGACAAAATCGCCGATTGAAATTTCATCTGTTACAAGATGCTGACGGATCCGCTCATCATATCCCTCGTAGTGCCCGCAAATAAAGACAAGGTGTTCCGCTTCAGCCAATTCTTCTGCTTTCTGCTGATTAAACCGCTCTCCCTGCGGACAGACAAGTATAACCCTCGGCTCGGCAGCCGACGTATCTTTAATTGCCTGCACCGCGTCGAAAATCGGCTGCGGCTTCAGAACCATTCCGGCACCGCCGCCGTATGGATAATCATCCACCGTTTGATGTTTGTTGTCTGCATAATCCCTGAAATTAATCACATTAAATTTTACTGCTTCTTTTTCCTGTGCTTTTTTCATGATGGAGTGATGGAGCACCCCTTCAAACATTTCAGGAAAAATAGACAGAAAATCAATCCTCATCATCAATCAAACCTTCCATCGGAGTGATGATAATTTTCTTTTCCGAAGGGTTAATCTCTTTAACGACTTGTTTAATATATGGAATCAGCAAATCTTTTTTACGGGGTCTTTTTATAACCCAAACATCATTAGCGCCAGGGGTTAGAATTTCTTTTACTTTTCCAATCTCTTTCCCATCATCCGTGAATACGATGCAATCGATGATTTCATGGAAATAGAATTCATTTTCATCCAGCTCTGAAAGTTCAGACTCCGGAATCTTGATTACCATTCCTTTATAGCCTTCTACATCATTTATGTTCGGATGTCCTTTAAAGGTCAGCAAGTCAAAGTTTTTATGCTTGCGGTAACTTTCGATTTCAACTTCTTTAGGGATCGTCGTCTGTTCGCCGAAAATAAAAATCTTTTTCCCCGGCTGGTAGCGCTCATCTGCAAAATCTGTGACAGAAATGACTCTCACTTCTCCGCGGATTCCATGGGTATTCACAATCTTTCCAACATTAAACCATTTACCTTCCATTATGTCACCTCAGCGTATTTCAGTAATGATTCCATCTGTAATAATGATGCTTCTTTCAGTGATAGAGCTTGTCCAGGAATTACCCACTTCAAGCTCGACAATTGCCTGTACTTCTTTTTCTTTCAGCTCGCTGCCGAGCGGCAGGGTATTCAGCTGATCAATTTGAAAGTCGACCATCTTTATTTTATCCTTGCGCTTTTCGATTTCTTTCTTATATTGCTGGCGCATTTCATTGCTTATGTTCGTTTTCTCGAGTTTTTTCAGCTGAAAATAAAGCTGATCGCACTCTCTCAGCAGCTGCTCCCGGTTTGAATTAAACCCGTCCTGCAATTTATTTCTGCTGTTCTCTGTCAAAACCTGCATAACCGATACCGTTTGCATGATCTTCACACGCCATCCACCCTTCAAACACACTCTCTCCATTTTATCATTTTTCGTATGTAAGAAGAAAGAGCGGACAAAAAGCTTAGAGCATAAAAAAAGACGGGGTTAATCCCCCGCCTTTTTCAAGTTAATCGTTTATTTCAAGCTGAATTCGTTTAGAGGATCTTGTCCCCGCTGCATACACAACGGAACGAACGGCTCTTGCAATTCTTCCCTGCTTGCCAATGACTTTTCCGACATCATCTCGGCTGACGGTGAGCCGGTACACAATGACCTTGCTCTGAACTTCCTCTTCAACCGAAACCGCAGCCGGATCATCCACAAGCGGCTTAACAATTGTTTCGATTAACCCGATCATCTGATTCATCTTACTTGTTCAATTTAGAATTATGGAATTTTTCCATGATTCCTTGTGCTGAGAACAGGTTACGAACTGTGTCAGATGGTTTTGCACCGTTTTGCATCCATTGAAGAGCCAAAGCTTCATCAATTTTCACTTCTGCAGGCTGAGCTACAGGATTGTAAGTTCCAACTGTTTCAATGAAACGTCCATCACGAGGAGAACGGGAATCTGCTACTACGATACGATAAAAAGGAGATTTTTTTGCTCCCATGCGTTTCAAACGAATTTTTACTGCCATTATTAAAGCACCTCCGAAAATAGTTCACAAGATAGTATATTATCAATGTTGCATTGGTTTGTAAAGTGTTTTTTCTTAACAGACCTAAAATTTACATGAATGGAAACTTCATGCCGCCTTTTCTCTTGCCTTTTGACATGCTTGTCATCTGTTTCATCATCTTTTTCATGTCTTCAAATTGCTTAAGCAGGCGGTTTACTTCAGGAACCGACGTGCCGCTTCCCTTCGCAATCCGCTTTCTGCGTCCGGCATTGATGACCTCCGGATGCTGCTTCTCTTCTTTTGTCATGGACTTGATAATCGCCTCAACATGACCGATTTGCTTTTCATCGACCTGAACGTTCTTAAGTCCCTTCATCTTTCCGGCACCAGGAATCATTCCAAGAAGTTCATCAAGCGGTCCCATGCTGCGGACCTGCCCAAGCTGTTCAAGAAAATCATCAAACGTAAAGCTCGCTGTTCTCATTTTCTGTTCAAGCTCTTTCGCCTTGTCTTCATCAACATTGGCCTGAGCCTTTTCAATCAGGGTGAGAACATCCCCCATTCCAAGGATCCTCGAAGCCATCCGTTCAGGGTGAAACGCCTCAATCGCATCGAGCTTTTCACCGAGACCCACATATTTAATAGGTGTTTCGGTTACCGCACGAATAGACAGGGCAGCACCGCCGCGCGTATCGCCGTCAAGCTTCGTTAGCACAACTCCGGTAAGTCCGAGGCGCTCGTTAAAGCTTTGGGCAACATTGACAGCATCCTGTCCGGTCATGGCATCAACCACAAGGAAAATTTCATCGGGATTTGCCAGTTCTTTTACCTGAGTCAGTTCGTCCATCAGATTTTCGTCAACATGAAGACGGCCGGCTGTATCAATCAGCACGTAATCATGGTGTTCCTGCCTCGCATGAGCGATTGCCTGCTTGGCAATTTCAACAGGACTAATCTGATCTCCAAGTGAAAAAACATCCATATTCAGCTGTTTACCAAGGGTTTCCAGCTGTTTAATTGCAGCCGGACGGTATATATCTGCAGCGACCAAAAGCGGTTTGCGGTTATGCTTCTTTCTAAGAAGATTAGCAAGTTTCCCCGTCGTCGTTGTCTTACCTGCCCCTTGCAGACCGACCATCATAATGACAGTCGGAGGTTTTTTCGCAACAGCAATTTTGCTTTGCTCTCCGCCCATCAATGCCGTTAATTCTTCCTTAACGACTTTAATAACCTGCTGTCCGGGAGTAAGACTCTGCATGACCTCCTGGCCTACAGCCCGCTCGCTTACGCGTTTGACAAAGTCTTTAACGACCTTGAAATTAACATCCGCTTCAAGCAGAGCAAGTCGGACTTCCCGCATCATTTCTTTTACATCGGCCTCGGAAACTTTTCCTTTGCCGCGAATCTTCGTTATGGTCTGCTGAAGCCGGTCGGCCAATCCTTCGAAAGCCATCTATACCGCCTCCTTATTCCAAATTATCCAGCGCTTCAAAAAGATCCAGCAGCTGTCCTTCGCGTTCCGTTTCAGACGCAAGTTCCTTAAGCTGTTTCATAATTGCATTGCGCTTCTGAAACTTATGAAGCAGCAGCAGCTTTTCTTCGTATTGCTCAAGCATCGCTTCCGTCCGTTTAATGTTATCATAAACGGCTTGTCTGCTGACGCTGTATTCTTCGGCAATTTCACCGAGGGAATAATCATCGAGATAATAAAGAGACATATAGCTCTTCTGCTTCGATGTAAGCAGTGACTGATAAAAATCAAAGAGGTAATTCATCCGCGTCGTTTTTTCTAAAATCACGGCTCTCTCCCCTTTTGTTAAGTGAAATGCCTTTACAACAATTACAGTTTACCGAGATTAAGACACCATGTCAAGTTTTTATCTTGACGAAAAGAAAAGCGGAGGCGGCTTGCCCAGCCGTGAGAGACGGTGGAGCCGGAACTGACAAAGTCGCTCTTTGACTTTGACAGGGCTGGCGAAGCAGCCGAACGGCTAGCCGCCGGAGCTGGACACAGAAACCAAGTTCGATAAGCCGCTTGATTATGCCCTGATCGTGGGAGGCCCATTATTCCGCTCAATATACTTTTTTATAACTCAGCAATTATCTTCCAATAGTCAGCAATTAATAAGCAAAAGTCAGCAATTAACTGCTTGATGTCAGCAATTATCCGCTAAATGTAAGAAATTCCCTTCAATAAGTCAGCGATTATTTAAAAACAGCCGTCATTGACCCCCAGACGAATGTAATTCTCCTCCTTGCAGACAACATATCGTGAAAAAACTGATCCTCTTTCTTATTTTTCACATTTGCTACCCTAAATTTAATCAGTTTACCCGTCTAATTAAAAAAGAAAGCCTGGCAGCCAGGCTTTCTTTACATAGTTAAGCTTCCTCTACCAAATCCGCGAACAGACCATATACATATTGCTGTGCGTTGAATTCCTGGAGGTCGTCTATTTTTTCTCCCAGACCTACGAACTTGACGGGAATGTCCAGTTCGTTGCGGATGGCGAGGACGATACCTCCTTTTGCGGTTCCATCGAGCTTGGTCAGGACAATTCCGGTTACGTTGGTGGATTGTGAAAATTGCTTGGCCTGGCTCATGGCGTTTTGTCCGGTTGTAGCATCAAGGACGAGCAGGACCTCGTGAGGGGCGCCTGGAATTTCACGTTCAATTACGCGTTTTACTTTTTCGAGCTCGCTCATTAAGTTCACTTTGTTTTGCAGCCTTCCAGCTGTATCACAAATCAGAACATCCGCTTTTCTCGCTTTGGCCGCCTGTACGGCATCAAACATGACTGCTGCGGGATCAGATCCTGCTGATTGCTTGATGACTGCAGTTCCTGTTCGCTGTCCCCACACTTCAAGCTGCTCGATCGCTCCGGCACGGAACGTATCTCCAGCTGCAAGGACGACGGATTTTCCTTCACTTTTGAATTTATTGGCGAGCTTTCCGATTGTCGTTGTTTTCCCTACTCCGTTAACGCCTACAACTAAAATAACATTCAGCTGGTTTTCTTTTATATTCAGCGCGGTAGAGGATTCTTTTCCATCATCATATATTTCAACAAGCTTTTCAGAAATGACGTCACGAACCTCGAGAGGATCCTGAATGTTGCGGAGCTTGACTTCAGTCTTAAGCTCTTCAATTAAATCCATGACGGTTGTGACGCCTACGTCAGCACTGATCAGAATTTCCTCAAGTTCTTCAAAGAATTCCTCATCTACTTTTCTAAAGCGTGAAACCAGTTCATTTACTCTTGAGGAAAAATTGGACCTTGTTTTCGTCAGGCCATCTTTAAATTTATTTGAAACGGAATCAGACTGCTTCGTTATGCTTTCTTTTAATTTTTTAAAAAAGCTCATTGGTTTTCTCCCCTTCACTTTGTTGTGGCAAATTCTTTGGAGTCTTCCAATCGGACTGATACGAGCTTGGATACTCCTGACTCCTGCATCGTAACTCCATACAGCACATCACATTCCTCCATCGTTCCTTTACGATGGGTTATGACAATGAATTGAGTCTGTTCGCTGAATTGTTTCAAGTACTGGGCAAACCGGTATACATTTGCTTCATCAAGGGCTGCTTCCACCTCATCAAGAATACAGAAAGGCACTGGTCTAACTTTTAGGATGGAGAATAAAAGCGCGATCGCAGTGAGCGCTCGCTCTCCGCCTGAAAGCAGGCTGAGATGCTGCAGTTTTTTCCCCGGAGGCTGGGCCACAATATCCACACCAGTATTCAATAAATCTTCAGGGTCCGACAGCCTAAGCTCAGCCCTTCCCCCTCCAAACAATGCTTGGAAGACAGACTCGAAATGGGATCGGATCTGCTCGAAGGTTGTGGAAAACCTTCGTTTCATCTCCCCATCCATTTCATCAATAACCTGGTGAAGCGTATTCTTAGCTTCAAGGAGGTCTTCCCGCTGATCATGGAGAAATTGATAGCGCTCTGAGACCCGCTCATACTCATCGATTGCACCGAGATTTACCGTGCCGAGCTCTTCAATGCCGCGCTTGATGAGTTTTACTTTTCTTCTTGCTTCTTCAGGCTCAAGAGTTAGCTCGTATCTCTCTTTTGCACGTTCAAATGTAAGCAGGTATTCCTGGCGCAGATGGTTCAGCTTCGTATCAAGCTCGATATCAAGGCGTGTAATTTTCAATTCTTCATCTTTGAGCCAATCCGAAATCTGCTTATAAATGCGCGAGCTTTCCTTCAGCTCATGCTCCATGCTTTCGAGCCTTTGCTGCAGGTTTGTACGCTCGGATTTTTTTTCAGCGATCATTTCGATCGTTTTATTCTTTTCGTTGAGTTTCTCTGTTGAAGCATTCGCAAGGGTTTGCTCCCCGCTCGTATTTGAGCTGACTTCAGTTGTCAAAAGCGACAGATCTTCCTCTGCTTCCTTCAGCCTTCTCAAGTTCTCGTCATGCTCTTCTTTTAAACGGCCGGCTTTTTCTGACACGTTTTCATAGGATTGCTGCTTGCCCGCCAGAATAATCTTCAGTTCAGTCAGTTCCTGCTGAAGCCCGGCCCTGGACTCCTGCTGCGTGCTTTTCAATGATGACAGTTTGCTTATTTCTGTATCCATTTGCTTAAGCTGAGCTGCCGTCTTCTCGATTAAGGCATTAAGTTCAGTTAAACGCGCTTCATTTTTTTGCCATTCGTGGTCGAATGATTCTTTTTCGGCATCGTAGATAGAAAGATGGTCATTTACATTTTTCACTTTCCATTCCGCTTCTTTTACGGCCGTTTGGAGCGTATTCAAATTGATCCGGAGCGCATCTCCTGCTTTTCTCAGCTCCTCAACTTGCTGTTCTTGCTCCTGCAATGAGGATTTTCGTTTTTTCACATCGGCTTCCAGCTCGGCTGTTTGGGTTTCCATTTCCTTCAGCTGAACAGCGATGGCTTCAAGCTCGCGGTTCCGGCTCAGCAAAGATCCGGTCTTTTGCTTTACAGCCCCGCCTGTCATCGACCCGCCAGGATTGACAACGTCTCCATCTAGCGTAACGATCCGGTACCTGAATTGAAGGATTTTTGACAGTTCATTAGCTCCTTTTAAATCCCTCGCTACGATGACAGCGCCAAGAAGGTTTTCCATGACTGCCGAATACCGGGAATCGAATACAGCAAGTTCTGATGCAATTCCTATAAAAGAAGAATGTTCGGAAAGCTTCATTTTGTCTGAAGTGCCGATTTTCCTGCTTTTCATGATTGAAAGCGGCAGGAATGTAGCCCGTCCGAAAGAGTTTTGCTTAAGATAGGCTATAGCGGACCTGGCTACTTTTTCATCCTCTGTCACAATGTGCTGCGAGGCGGCACCAAGCGCTATTTCTATAGCCGTTTCATATTCTTTTTCCGTTTTTAAAAGCTCGGCGATCGCTCCATGAATGCCGCTGAATCGTTCCCTTGACTTCAAAATCTCTTTTACTCCCTGGAAAAATCCGGAATAATCCTCCTGCATTGCTTCCAGCATTTCTTTGCGAGAGCGGATTTGCTGCAGGTATTGGTAGGCCTTATACAGCGCAGATTCGTTTTTGCTGTAAGAATCACGATCGGTTTCAAGCCTATTAAGTGCTCGCCGGAAAGCAGTGACTTGCTCATTCATGGCTTTCTCTGCCTCGGCAAATTCTTTTTGCAGTTTTTCTTTTTCCTCAGATAAGAGGCGGCGTTCCTGGAGATACTTGCTGTTGCCGTCCGAAAGTCTCTCATTTTTCACAGACTGCTGTCTAAGCTGCTCTGTTATGTAGGATGTTTCATTTTTTGCAGATGTTTGCTGGTTCAGTATATCGAAGTATTCGCTTTTTAGCCGTTCAATATCATGTTCGATATTACCATTCTGAGCATCAAGAAGGCTTTGCTTTTCTTTTACAAGCTGCTTTGCTTCTTTCATCTCCGCAGAAAGAAGAGCCACTTTTTCCGCTTCCAAATCCCTGTCCCTCGCGAGAAGTTCAATTTTCCCGCTCAACTCATCAATTAGCTGTTCTAGCTGGCCGCGGTTTGCCTGTGCGTTTTTTCTTCTCTCTTTTAAGACTTCTTTTCTCCCCTCGAGTTTTTCAAGCTCTTCGCTCGTTTGAAGGAGAATTTGCTGAAGGCTGTCAAGTGTCCCATCCAGCTCAGAAACTCTGCTGCGGGAATCACTGATGGCCATTTCCTGTTTTTGGACAGAAGCTGCAAGCTCGGTTTCTTTTTCCCGGGTGCTTTCAGCCGTTTTGGTCAAACTTGTCCACTTCTGGTGGAGCTCCTCAATATCATGTACCGTTAAGGCAACCTCAATCTGCTCGAGCTCCTCCTTTTTTTCCAAGTAATCTTTCGCAATCGATGCCTGAACTTTTAAAGGCTCTACCTGTCCTTCCAATTCGTGAAGAATATCCTGGACGCGATTCAGGTTATCATGTGTTTCGGATAATTTATGTTCGGCTTTCTTTTTTCTTGTTTTGTATTTCAGTACCCCGGCAGCTTCTTCAAAAATGCTTCGGCGCTCTTCTGCTTTGCTGCTCAGGATTTCTTCTACCTTCCCTTGGCTTATAATCGAAAAGGCTTCTTTCCCCAGTCCTGAATCCATAAATAAATCGACAATATCTTTTAGGCGGCAGGACTGCTTGTTGATGTAATATTCACTTTCTCCGGAACGGAATACTTTCCTCGTAATACTTACTTCATGAAAATCAATTGGCAAAAAATGATCTTCATTATCAAGGGTTAGTGTAACTTCTGCCAAATTGAGACCTCTTCTTGAGTCACTTCCTGCAAAAATGATATCCTCCATTTTACCGCCGCGGAGTGATTTTGCGGATTGCTCACCAAGAACCCAGCGGACCGCATCTGTAATATTGCTTTTACCGCTTCCGTTCGGTCCAACGACTGCTGTAACCCCTTTTACAAAATCAACACTTGCCCGATCTGCAAAGGATTTGAATCCTGCTATGTCCAATCGTTTGAGGAACATGTTGGGTCCTCCTTACCATCAGTAAATTCAAACATATTTTAACACAATCCTTTAGTTAAAAATATTAGTAACGCATCAAAAGCGGCCAGTATAATCCGCGGAATAAAGCATTCTAAACGATGATCCGAACATAAAAAAAAGCCGGCCCAGTACCAGGTCCCCTCCTGCCTTATCTTATCCGGCAGGCGGAGTCTGTCAAGCTGGGTCAGCCCATTTAAGGTTTCGTTTGCATTTTGGAGAGTGCTTCCTGAGCAGCATGCTGTTCTGCTTCTTTTTTGGAGCGGCCATTGCCAGTGCCCAGCACTTCGCCATCAAGAGAAACTACCGCCTCAAATTCCCTGTTGTGGGCAGGTCCTTTTTCGGTAAGTATTTTATACTCCAACGGTCCTTTTCCGTCTCTTTGCACAAGCTCCTGCAGCTGGCTTTTAAAATCCATCACATGAGAAAAAGCACCTTCGTTCACCTTAGGAAAAACATATTTTTCAAGAAAGACAACAACAGGATCGAGTCCTTTATCTAAATAAAGAGCTCCGATAAATGCCTCAAAAACATCAGCTAGAAGGGCAGGTCTTGCACGTCCACCAGTCATTTCTTCCCCTTTTCCAAGCAGGATAAGATTGCCGAATGACAGGTCATTTGCAAATGAAACGAGAGACGGTTCACATACAATGGCTGCCCGAAGCTTCGTCAAATCTCCCTCAGACATGGTTGGGTACTTTTTATAAAGAAATTGGGAAACGGTCAGTTCCAGCACGGCGTCTCCTAAAAATTCCAGTCGTTCATTGTCTTCATAAGGTTTTTTTCGATGCTCATTCACATACGATGAATGGGTGAAAGCTTGATAGAGCAGCTTTTCATTGGTAAACGTCTGTCCGACGCTTTCCTGAAACTGTTTAAATTCTTCCGCTTTTTTCGCGAAATTTCTTCTCTCTTTATAATGCGTATGCTTCTGCATAACTACCTCCATCATTACCAAAACAATTGGGCGGCTCCCTCCCTAAATAAAGGGAGAAAGCCCCGCTGCTGTGAGCGGGACTTCAACATACTTTACTGCTGGTTCTGTATGTAGTTAACAGCGTCACCCACTGTAGCGATTTTCTCTGCATCTTCATCAGAAATCTCCATATCGAACTCATCTTCAAGTTCCATTACAAGCTCAACTACATCCAGGGAATCAGCTCCGAGGTCATCTTTAAAAGAAGACTCCATCTTAATTTCAGAAGCATCGACTCCAAGGCGGTCAACGATGATCTTAGTTACACGATCTAAAACGTCTGCCATTACATTCACCTCCCCTCAAGTATTATAGTCAATTCAAGCTAAAAACACCAGTTTGATTTTAGAAATGTTCTACATGAACATTCCGCCGTTTACATGAAACGTTTGTCCGGTAATATAAGCGCTTTTTCCACTGGCAAGGAATGTAACTAAATCGGCGATATCCTGTCCCTCTCCGAATTTCGCAAGAGGAATTTGCTTAAGCATTTCTTCTTTTATTTCATCGGTAAGTTTTTCAGTCATATCCGTGGATATAAACCCTGGCGCTACGGCATTCACCGTAATATTTCTGGCGGCGAGCTCTTTTGCCGATGTTTTCGTAAGACCGATTACACCCGCTTTTGCCGCTACGTAATTGGCTTGCCCGGGATTGCCGGTTTCCCCTACCACTGACGTAATGTTAATGATGCGCCCGCTTCTTTGCTTCATCATTTGTCTGGTGACAGCCTTTGTGCAAAGAAATACACCTTTAAGATTGGTGTCCACTACATCGTCCCACTCATCCTCTTTCATTCTCATAAGCAGGTTATCTCTTGTGATACCGGCGTTATTAACAAGGATATCGAGGGTTCCGAAGCGGTCTGTAACTTCTTTCATCATATCTTTTACCGCATCCGCACTGGAAACATCCGCTTTAATAGCAATGGCTTCTCTGCCAAGAGCAGCAATTTCCTCTACCGTTTCCTTTGCTTTTGCTTCATTACCCGCAAAATTGACTGCTACGTTCGCTCCGTTTTTTGCAAGATCCAAAGCGATTGCCCGGCCTATTCCCCGGGAGGCGCCTGTTACTAGTGCTGTTTTGCCCGTTAGCATTATGCTTCCTCCTTAAGTGCTTCAATTGCAGCCTGAAGCGTATCCATATCGGATACAGACAGGGTTTTTACACTCCGGTCTATTTTTCTGATCAAGCCTGAAAGAACTTTGCCGGGACCAATTTCAACAAAGGTGTCCGCCCCTTGTTGAATCAATGTTTTAATTGATTCTTCCCAGCGCACGGGAGAATACAGCTGTCTAATTAATAGATCTTTAATCTGATTACCTTCCGTCTCCGGCTGTGCGGTTACGTTGGCGATTACAGGAACGGCTGTGTCTGATAGTGTCATGCCGTCAAGTACGTCTTTCAGTTTCTCTGCTGCCGGTTTCATTAATTGGGAATGAAACGGCCCGCTTACTTCAAGAGGAATCGCTCTTTTCGCTCCGGCTTCTTTTGCTTTCGCGGAAGCAAGCTCTACTCCTTTAGCTGTTCCGGAGATGACAATTTGACCTGGGCAATTTAAATTAGCGAGCTGAACGGAGTGCCCTTCATCCGTGACAGACTGCGTAATCTCTTCAAGAGGTCCCGCTTCCATACCCATGATTGCCGCCATAGCCCCCTGTCCGGAAGGAACGGCTTCATTCATAAACTCCCCGCGTTTCCGAACAGCAAGTACAGCATCTTCAAACGAAAGAACACCCGATGCTACAAGAGCGGAATACTCACCAAGGCTGTGCCCGGCTGTGAAATCAGGGGTAATCCCCTCTTTATCGAGAAGCTTCCAAGCAGCAATGCTTGCTGTAACAAGAGCAGGCTGTGCATTATATGTAAGAGTTAATTCTTCTTGCGGACCTTGAAGCATGATTTTGCTGAGCTGATCTTTCAATATTTCATCAGCTTTTTGAAAAATTTCTTTTCCTTCAGGGGTTTGTTCAGCGAAGTCCTGCCCCATCCCCACTGTTTGAGATCCCTGCCCGGGAAACACGAATGCAATTTTAGACATACTCTTCCCCTCCGTTGGTTATTCAGGATTTTGACGGCCGGCCATTGCGGCTCTGATCGTCCCTGATACATCATTTGAAATCATATCTCTTGTCTGGCGGACAGCGTTATAAACGGCATTTGCATCAGAAGATCCGTGCGCCTTTACTACTGGAGCATTTAATCCAAATAGAGCAGCACCGCCGTATTCCGAGTAATCCATTTGTGAACGGATCCCCTTCAATTTCGGTTTAAGAACCGCAGCTGCAAGCTTTGACGGCAAGTTACTGGTTAAAGCAGACTTAAGCATGGTGAAAACAGAAAGAGCGGTTCCTTCAATTGTTTTTAACGTGACGTTTCCAGTAAAACCATCGGTTACGACAACGTCAGCGGCACCTTCAAGAAGGTCTCTCGCTTCCACATTGCCTTTAAAATGAAGTCCGGAATCCTTCAGCTTGATAAAAGCCTGCTTCGTCAATTCATTTCCTTTTTTGTCTTCTGTTCCGACATTCAGAAGACCGACGGAAGGATTTTTTACGCCGCGGACTTTCTCTGCATAAACCGAGCCCATAATGGCATATTGCAGCAAATGCTCCGGCTTCGCATCGACGTTTGCACCCGCGTCCAGGAAAAGAAAGCCTTTCCCGTCCATAGTTGGAAGAGTTGGAGCAAGTGCGGGACGGTCAATACCGTCAATTCTGCCGACAATAAATAATCCCGCTGTCATTAGGGCACCTGTGTTGCCGGCAGAAATGCACGCATCCGCTCTTCCTTCCTTCACTTCATTGGCCATCAAAACCATTGAAGCATTTTTCTTTCTGCGAACCGCTCTGACCGGTTCATCTTCAGATTCGATGACCTCAGTTGTATGGATGACCTTGATTCGGTCATGCTCTGATAGATACTTGCTGATTTCGGCTTCATCACCAATCAGCGTTATCTCAATATCCGAGAAAGTATTTGCAGCCTTTAAAGCTCCTTCACAAAGAGACTGCGGGGCATTGTCGCCGCCCATTGCATCAATAGCGATTTTCATCAGTGAATCATCCTTTATCTAATGGTTGATTAGAGCGGTACATTTCAAAATCACCTGAAAACACCAGCTCGTTCCCTACATAGCTGCTAACACTCACCAACGTTCGTCCATTCAATCCGTTTACGCTCGCTACTCTTGCTTTCGATACTACGCGTTCCCCTTCCATTACCTGTCTGGTAAACCGGATATCCGCTTTTGCTGTCAACGCCAGTTCATCATTAATTACGGCAACGGCAAGGGAATTGGCCTGGGCAAATAAATGATGTCCCCTCGCAATTTGATTGCGCCGGAAAACATGCTCTTTTTTCACTTCAAAAATGGAAATAGCACTATGATCAAGTTCCAGGTCAATGATGTCTCCAATAATTTCTTCAGGAGGCAAAGCTTTTATTTCGTCCTCCAAAGAAGCTTGAGCTACTGATCGAATTCTCTCACGAAGCTCAGGTATACTCAGCTCCAGCCGGTCTAGACGAATTGTTTGAATACTAACTTGAAATTTATCTGAAAGCTCTTCATCCGTAATAAAAGGAGTATCATTTATCGTTTCCAGCAGCTGCTGCTGTCTGTCCTTTTTTGTTCTTTTCATGTTATAGGTTACACCATCCGCACTATTATGACTAGGTACTAATAGTAGTATATAATCTTAATAATCGGATTGCAAGAATGTTTTAATCCAGTTTTTCTCCCTCAAGAACCCCTGTTGATTCCAAGTATTTTCTAAGCCATTCATACTCAGGCTCATGCCAGAAGGCGTTGGAATTGATCAATTTTGCTGCATCGCCTCTTGCGGTTTCAAGAGCCCGGTAATCATGAACCATATCCGCCACTCTGAATTCCGGGACACCGCTTTGTTTTTTCCCAAAGAAATCACCTGGTCCGCGGAGTTCAAGATCCTTTTCTGACAGCACAAAGCCGTCATTCGTTTCCGTCATAATCTTCATGCGCTCTTTGCCCGTTTCTGATTTCGGATCAGCGAGCAAAATGCAATAGGATTGCTCACTCCCCCTGCCTACGCGTCCTCTCAGCTGATGGAGCTGTGACAATCCAAAGCGCTCTGCATCATAGATCACCATAATTGTAGCATTCGGGACATTGACCCCTACTTCCACGACGGTTGTTGAGACGAGAATTTGTGTCTGATTTTCACTGAATTCCCTCATCACAGCTTCCTTCTCATTTGGATGAAGACGGCCGTGCATGAGACCGACATTCCACGTTGGTGAAAAAGAATGAACAAGCATCGCATGTACGTCAATTGCATTCTGAACATCAAGCGTCTCTGATTCTTCAATCAACGGGCAGATCACATAAGCCTGTCTCCCTTTTTTCACCTCTTTATCTATAAAACCCAATATCCGGTCCAATAAGTTATGCTTTACCCAATACGTTTCAATCGTTTTTCTTCCTGCAGGCAGCTGGTCGATTACCGAAACATCCATTTCACCGAATGCGGTAATGGCAAGGGTCCTTGGGATAGGGGTTGCCGTCATAAAAAGGACATCCGGCGATTCCCCTTTTTCTCTCAGCACCCTCCTCTGATTCACTCCGAACCGATGCTGCTCATCCGTAATGACAAGCCCCAGATTCCGGAAGTTCACTTCATCCTGGATCAGGGCATGAGTTCCTACCAGTATTTGAATCTCTCCGACTGAGAGACGCTCCAGAAGTTCTCTTCTTTTTTTCCCTTTAACAGAGCTTGTTAAAAGAGCAACCGTGATATTGAGCGGCTCAAAGAGGGCGGCAAGGGAATTCGCATGCTGTTCGGCAAGGATCTCAGTCGGCACCATCAGCGCACTCTGATAGCCTGATAGAATGGCGGCATACATAGAAATAGCCGCTACTACGGTTTTCCCTGAACCGACATCTCCTTGAAGCAGGCGATTCATCCGATAAGGCGATTTCATATCCCCAAGAATCTCGTCCAGCACTTTCGCTTGAGCTTCCGTCAGTTTAAATGGAAGAGCTTCTGTAAAGACAGAGAGTCCTGCATCTGTGAATACATGTTCAATTCCTTTAGAGTTCTCTCTCTGGACTTTTCGCAATGCCTGCATTTTCAGCTGAAACATTAAAAATTCCTCATAAACAAATCTCCTTCTTGCATGCTTTAAATCAGCATGGCTAAGAGGCAAATGAATGGTTTTGATTGCTTCATGCTTCGGCATCAGCCTGTAGGCATCCCGAATTTGGGCAGGCAGGTTTTCCGGTATCTCCTCCCCGAAGTCTTTCAGCGCATTGACCACATGCTTCCTGAGCTGTTTGATCGTGACGGAGCCCTTAACCGTATATACCGGTTCTAAATCCTGCTTGGATACATGCGGGGAAAAGGAGATGTCCTGCAGGGTAATGGTTTGGCGGTTCTTGTCCCATTTTCCGCTCACCGTAACAACTTGATTGATCGAAAGCTGTTTTTTGTAAAAAGGACGGTTAAAACAGACAACACTTACCAGGTATCTTCCTGAAAGCAGCCTGAAGGTAAGCCTTGACTTTTTCTTCCCGTAATAAGCAAGAGAAGGCTCGCTATGAACCTTCCCCTCAACTGTAACTCTTTCATCATGCTGAACTTCAGCCAGGTCCCTCAGCCGGTAATCTTCATAGCGGTAAGGAAAATATTCAAGCAGGTCCTCGATGGTCCTGATCCCCATTTCAAGCAAAACGGATGCTGTCTCCTCTCCGATTCCTTTCAATACGGATACAGGCTGTTTGAGATTATGGCTCACGGCGATCCAAAGGGATGCCAAAGATTTTCGCCTCAAGTTCACGTCCCGTAGGTGTGGCAGCGAGACCTCCCTGTGCGGTTTCCCTTAATGCACTTGGCATGGATTGTCCAATTCTGTACATCGCATCAATAACCTCATCACATGGAATCCTGCTTGTTATTCCAGCAAGGGCCATATCTGCTGCGACCATCGCATTCGCTGCACCCATTGCATTTCTTTTGACGCATGGAACCTCCACAAGTCCGGCAACCGGATCACAGACAAGACCAAGCATATTTTTAAGCGTTATGGCCATTGCCTCTGCTGCCTGAGCCGGTGTCCCCCCCGCCATTTCTGTAATGGCAGCAGCAGCCATTCCGGCAGCAGAACCCACCTCGGCCTGACAGCCGCCAGCTGCACCTGAGATGGAGGCGTTGTTTGCTACGACAAACCCAAACGCTCCAGATGTAAATAGAAACTCAATCATTTCTTCTCTGGTCGGATGCAATTTATGTTTAACGGCAAAGAGCGTACCAGGTACAACCCCTGCAGAACCTGCGGTTGGCGTCGCACAGATCGTTCCCATTGCAGCGTTTACCTCATTCGTTGCTACCGCTTTGCTTACTGCATCTAAAATGGTTTCACCAGATAGAAAATTGCCTTTCTCAATATAAGCTTGCATCAGCACTGCGTCTCCCCCAGTTAGACCTGAATGGGATTTCACTCCTGCAAGACCTTTTTCTACTGCCTGTTCCATTACCTCAAGATTACGGTCCATCATGGAAAATACTTCATCACGGGTCTTTCCGGTTACTTCCATCTCCTGCTGAATCATGACTTCAGCAATTTTGCTATTCCTGCTCATTGCAAGCTCCACGAGCTCAGCTACATTTCGAAACATGATATTTCCTCCAATTTTCCAAAAGCGTAATATCCTAATCTGCTATTTTTGTAACCTGCAGAATATTTGGCAGCGTTTTCAATTCCTCAATAACCCCTATTTCAATATTCTGGTCCACTTCAATGGTCATAAGAGCAAGCTGGCCTTTTTCTTTTCTTGATACATTCATATGTCCAATATTAATGGCATGCTTCGCCAGAACGTTCGCAACACCTGCAATGGCACCATAGCGATCATTATGCATGACCAGAATGGCTGGATGGTTTCCTGACAGCTGCAGCAAAAAGCCGTTCAGTTCAGTTATTTCAATCTTGCCTCCGCCGATTGAGATGCCAACCAGTTCAAGCTGTCCGTGGTCATCGCCGATAATCACTCTAGCTGTATTTGGATGGTCAGTTACAGCTTCCTCTTCTAGAAAAGTGACTTTCATTCCATTTTCATCAGCTATTTGAAGAGATGTTTTGATGCGTTCATCAAAGGTATCGAAATCCAAAATGCCTCCGATTATGGCTACATCTGTTCCATGGCCTCGGTACGTCTTAGCAAAAGAACCGTAAAACGACACAGTCGCCCACTTCGGCTCCCTCCCAAACAAACTCCGGGCCACTCTGCCAATTCTTGCAGCTCCAGCTGTATGAGAGCTTGAAGGTCCAATCATAATCGGACCTATAATATCAAATACACTGCGATATTTCATGCATGGGTACCCCTCTCTTATGAAAGAAAACATCCTGTTACAGTTTGCTTTCAGTTTACCAGATTTCTTTTAAACCTGTATATGGCCGAATTCCGCTTGAACTGCCCGTTCCTTAAATTTTTTGTGTAACTCTAAGCAGGTACACAGCGGTCTTATACGGAATTTTCTCTGCGAAAATAATAAATAGGACCGCCTGTTACACAGACGGTCCTTTAAGCTGGATAACAGCTTTTTACTCGACAGAGAAAATGTAGGAGTATAGCGGCTGTTTGCCGTTATGCACTTCCACTTCAATATCACTGAAAATCGTTTCAACCTGCTTTACGAGCTCACTTACTTCCTCGTCGCTTGATTCACTTCCATAAAGAATGGTCAGAATGTCGTCTTCCTCACTGATCATTTCTTTAAGAAGGTTTAAAGCAGCTTGAACCTGTACTTTATCCTTCGTCACAATCTTTCCGTTCAAGATCCCCATAAAATCATTTTTGGAAATATCCATTCCATCAATTTGAGTATCACGAACGGCATAGGTGACTTGACCCGATTTAACATTTCCAAGAGCTTCAGTCATGACTTCTTCGTTTTCCTCAGGTTTAACACCAGGATTGAAAGAAAGCAGAGCAGACATTCCTTGAGGAACCGTTTTAGAAGGGATGACCAGCACATTTTCTTCCACAACTGATGCTGCCTGGCGCGCTGCCATGACAATATTTGAGTTGTTTGGAAGGATGATGATGTTTTCTGCATTTACTTTTTCAATGGCAGAAACAATATCCTCCGTGCTTGGATTCATCGTCTGGCCGCCTTCAATGACCTCATGGGCACCTATGCTTTTAAACAAGTCTGCAATTCCGGAACCCATAGAAACTGTGATGATGCCGTATTTTTCCTTCTGCTTTTTCGGTTTGGATGGCTGTGCTTTAGCTGATTCCCCTACAAGGCTGCTGTGCTGTTCACGCATATTTTCAATTTTCATGCTGATCAGACTTCCATACTTTTGTCCATATGACAGCACCTCGCCCGGGTGCTCCGCATGAATATGTATTTTCGCTACCTCATCGTCAGAAATCACAAGCAATGAATCTCCAAATTTGCTTAGATCATTACGGAACTGATCCTCTGAGAAGACTTTCTTCCCATCTTCAAAGCGAACCATGAACTCTGTGCAGTATCCGAACTCAATGTCTTCCGTATTGATATGAGCGTGAACATTTTTATGATGTTCGGCATTGACAAGATCATTCATAGACGGCAAAGCCATTGGAGTTCCAGGTACTTTCTCGCCTTTCAGTTCAGCAAGGAAGCCTTCATACACCAATACAAGACCTTGACCGCCGCTGTCTACGACACCCACTTCTTTCAATACAGGCAGCAAGTCCGGCGTCCGGTTCAATGAGGCCTTAGCTTCATCAAGAATCGCTTCCATCAGTTTGATCAGATCATCTTCATTTTTAGCTTCAGATACGGCTTTTCTTGCTGCATCCTTCGCTACAGTTAGGATCGTCCCCTCTACAGGCTTCATGACAGCTTTGTAGGCTGTATCCACACCGGTTTGAAGCGCCTGGGCAAAATCCTTCGCTGTAATCGTGCTTTTGCCCTCAATCGACTTCGAAAAGCCCCTGAACAGCTGGGAAAGGATGACCCCTGAATTTCCCCGTGCACCCATGAGCAGTCCTCTTGAGAGGGCTGTCCCTACTTTGCCAATATGGGCTTGGACATTTTTATGTACTTCCTTTGCTCCTGATGTCATAGACAGGTTCATATTAGTGCCTGTATCTCCATCTGGAACTGGAAAAACATTTAAGGCATCCACCATTTTGGCATTATTGGATAGATGGCTTGCACCTTGAGAAATCATTTCAGCAAAGCGCTCGCCGTCCAAATTTTTGATTGACACGATTTTTCCTCCTTACTACGGGTTCGTTACACGAACTCCCTGAACGAAAATATTTACTGAGTCTACAGCTAATCCAACCGTGTGATCAAGCGTATATTTCACTTTGGTCTGTACGTTGTGTGCTACCTCTGAAATTTTCGTTCCGTAGCTTACAATGATATACATATCGATGTGAATGCTGTCTTCTGCCTGACGCACGATGACACCCCTGCTGAAGTTTTCCTTGCGCAGGATGTCTGTAATTCCATCTTTAATCTGATTTTTGGAGGCCATTCCTACAATACCGTAGCAATCAATGGCGGCGCCGCCTGCTACCGTTCCAATTACTTCATTGGAGATATCGATTTGTCCGTATTTGGTGGTAAGTTCGATGGACATGCTATTTCCTCCCTTGTTTATCGGTCTATGAATTTCCTTCACTTTTCATGATGGCGTGTTCACAGTCTTGATGACCATACGCATGATAAAGCTATTTTACTATAGGCCGCGAAAATTTTAAAGGCATTGCTTAACAAGACGGCATAAAAGGCTCTTATTATTATAGAGCATAGCATCATCAGGTATGTCAAGGTGTTTTTCTTGAAGGAACGTATTTTTTAAATGATCCGGTTCCTGCCGCAAGGGAGCGGGTCCCATTATCCTTCTATTTATACCTTCCCCTAACGCCCCCATTCATAACCTCATTGAAAAATGTCCGCAAAGGAAAAAAACTTGACAAAGAATAGTTGCAATTCAAAAGGGGGTTATGGTAAATTATTAAGGTATCTCGTGAATAGAGACGTTTTTAACCGTATGAGCAATCATCAAAGATGGGCGTCTTTTATAAAAAGACAAACGGAACTGAAACGATAGCTTGCTACAAAAGAGGTTTTGCAAGGTGAGGAGGGAATATTATGGCACGTAAATGTGTAATTACAGGCAGAAAAACCCGCTCTGGCAATACACGTTCCCACGCAATGAACGCTAACAAGCGTACATGGGGAGCCAACGTTCAAAAAGTGCGCATCCTGGTTAACGGGAAGCCAAAACGTGTATACGTTTCAGCTCGCGCCCTTAAATCCGGTAAAGTGGAACGCGTATAATTGGAACGCCAATAAGATAGCCGTTCACGGCTGCAAAGAGGAAATGGCAGGTTAACCTGCATTTCCTCTTTTTTGGTTCCAAAAGAAAAAGATGCCCTCTTAAGAGCATCGTTCTGTTGGTTTGCACTTTAGAAAACAAGCGGATTTGCCTGTAAGTTTATGAGTCCTTTTTAAAAGAACCAAGCATTGCCCGAACTATTCCTCCCAAAAACTTTGGCAGTTTAATCGTATAGAACTTCATAGTTTCCCTCCTCAGCCCTTTCAATGATCTTTGAAATGGCCCCGCTCTTGCTGGCCTTATGTTTAGCATTCATCACTTTATATTCGTTTCATCCCGGCTTCTCACCATCATTAATATGCCGCTTTTAAACGAAACAGTACCGGTGTGATGAATCAGTTCATTACTAATACATAGTGTAGAACCAAAAGGAATATGCCGATTTTCAAGAGGATATTTAAAACCTTTTAATGTTAGTCCTTCTACATCTGACGCAACAGGGACAAACGACAGATATGGATAGGTTTCGCTTGCCTTGATTTCCTGGATTCCGGGAGGCAAAAGCTTAATAAAATTGAATCTGTCTTCCAATTCAATCGGAATGGAGCAATCAAATTCTTTCATTAATAAATAAATGTTTGCAAAAAAGTGGTCCAGTCTGCCGCCGGTTGCACCGTAGATGCGGATTCGTTCGGGCTGTTTGCTGATCGCCCAGTCAAGTGCAAGTTCTGTATCCGTTTTATCTTTTTCTGAAGGATAAATCTTAAGATTTTTATGTTTTGACTCCAGCTCCTCCCTTTCTCTGCCCGTTATGGAATCAAAATCTCCGATTGCTTCTTCCATTTTTAATCCTCTATCAGCGAGATAGACGACCCCTCTGTCCACTCCAACCCACGATACATCATGATGGTCGGCAGCCGTGAGGTCAGGAATCAGTCTCTCAGGCCCACCTGCAACTATGTATATGTATTTCAATTCCAATTCCCCCACTCTAATTTACATAATATTATTATTTAAATCTTATAAAAAGCGGCTTTCTATACCTTCATTTCCATTCAAATCGGACTGACTTTGGCCTGATTTCCGCTGCAGGTTGCAGGGCCGGCGGTGAGCCCAGCTTTGCCGCTGCGGAGTCTCACCTGTCCCGCTGGTCCCGCAGGCGTCTCTTGCCACTTCAATCAACAGGTGTTAAAAACAACAGCATCCTAAAAAATAGCCATTATAAAAAAACCCGGGAGGCTCATAAAGCGTCCCAGGCGGCAATTTCAATCATTTACTCTCAGGAGGACTATTTAAGTAGCATCCCGTATATCACGTATTGCTTTTTTCCGGTCAGGAAACCCATAGACTGCAGAACCGGCTACCAAAACATTAGCCCCTGCCTCCATGCAGGCTTTCGCATTGCCGGCATTTACACCGCCGTCAATTTGGATAAGGACAGATAAACCTTCCGCTTTAATCATGTCGGACAAAGCCTCAATTTTAGCGAGCATTTCCGGAATGAATACCTGTCCGCCAAACCCGGGATTAACCGTCATTAGCAATACATAATCCAGATCCTTTAATACATAGTCAAGCACATGGAGGGGTGTATGCGGGTTCAGCACCACTCCCGCTTTAACTCCCTTTGATTTAATATGCTGAATGGTCCGGTGAAGATGTGTACAGGCTTCTGCATGAACAGATATTAAATCTGCCCCAGCTTCAGCAAACTCATCAATGTATGAATCCGGATTCTCAATCATCAAATGCACATCTAAAGGGAGCTGCGTAACAGGGCGAACTGCTCTCACAATAAGCGGCCCAATTGTAATGTTCGGGACAAAATGCCCGTCCATTACATCGATATGAATCCAATCCGCCCCACCATGCTCAACATCCTCAATTTCTTCTTTAAGCTTTGAAAAATCCGCAGATAAAATAGATGGAGCGATATAAACCAACGTCAATACCTCGGCTTTCTGTCTTTAATTTCCTCTAGAAAACTTAAATAATGCTCATATCTGTAATCCTTGATTTCTCCGCTGTCAAGAGCGGCTTTCACCGCACACTTAGGTTCAGATACATGTGTGCAGCCTCTGAATTTGCAATCGCCGGCTCTCTCCCTCATTTCGGGAAAGCATTGGCTCAGGTCCTGGGCTTCAATATCTGTAAAATCAAGGGAACTGAATCCAGGTGTATCTGCCACAAGCCCATTATCTATTGTAATCAGTTCAACATGTCTCGTTGTATGCTTTCCCCGGCCAAGATGACTCGAAATGTCATCTGTCTTTAAAGCAAGATCCGGTTTAATCGCATTAAGCAATGATGATTTTCCAACTCCTGACTGACCTGCAAAAACCGATATTTTATTGTCGAACAGCGGTCCGAGAGAGGCAATGCCATCCATGCTTTCCGTGGAAGTCTGGAATACCTGGTATCCAGCTTCTTTATAATCCGCAGCAAACGAAAGAATTTCTTCTCTTTGAGCGGGATTGGAAATTAAATCAGTTTTGCTGATGCAAATAACCGGCTCAATAGAATTAGCTTCAACTAATACTAAGAAGCGATCCAGCAAAAGGGTACTGAAGGCTGGCTCAATGGCCGAAAAAACAAGAATGGCCTGATCCACATTCGAAATCGGAGGCCTGACCAGCTCGTTTTTTCTGGGCATGACCTCGAGAATCGTTCCTTCCAAATCATTATCCGCCTGATAAATGACTTCATCGCCGACCAGCGGGGTGATTTTGTTTTTTCTGAATAGCCCTCTGCCTCTGCACTGAACAAAACGATCTCCGTCTAAAACATAGTAAAAGCCGGCTAAAGCCTTCACAATCTTTCCTTCCGGCATACATTCCCTCCTTTAGTTTGGATAAGGTATCGTATCGTTATCAACGATTCGGCTGTTAACGGTTACTTGATAGTACGCATTCTGTCCAGGAGCGATTTTAAATTGGATCGTTCTCTTTTCAGGTGCTTTAATTTTAAACGTCGCTTCCGGTTCTGAGAAAGACCGCTCCGCATCATTAATCCAAATTTGAACTTCCTGTTCTTCCCCGGGTACAGCAGGCTCATACGGAATCTCAATTTCCTTGGATACCGTTGCTACTTCCTGCTGTTCTTTGCCAAGTGAAAAAACGACTTCGAGCCTTTCACCAGGCTTCAGCTTTTCTCCGGCTGCCGGGGTTTGGGAAATAACCTTGCCTGCGGGAACGGTATCAGAATACTCTTCCTTTTCTTTTAAAAGGATCCCTTTTTCCTGCGTATAGCTGTTTACATCATTCTGAGAGTAGCCATTTAAATCTTCCAGTAAAATTTCCTCCGGCCCTTTGCTGACTGTGAGCTTCACTTCATCCTCTGAAGGAATGACCTCCGTACCTGCCGAAGGCTCCTGGTCAATGACAAGTCCTGCCTCCTGGTCATCATTCATTTCCTCCACGATTACGTTCTTATAGCCTTTTCGTTCAAGCAATTCTTTTGCTGTATCAATATCCCGGCCCTTCAAATCTTCAAGTTCAGTCATTTTTTTTCCGGTACTTTGATAGATTGTAACCATGGAGCCTTCCTTGGCCATTTTCCCACTCTCTGGATCTGTTTTCACGACATAATTTTCTGGAACGTCATCACTTGCCATCGATCTTTCCGTTACCCTGAAACCTGCTTCGCTTAACGTGTTGACCGCATCCCCGTATTCTTCACCTGAAACATCGGGGACTGAGACATCTTCAGGAAGCAGCAATGAGGGCACAATGGTGATGGCACTGACTCCTGCTGCCAGCAAAATAATAAAGACTGTAATGATAAAAACGGCAAATTTACTTTTTTTCTTCTTAGTCTTTTTAGGTTTTCCATCCTGTTTTGCTTCTTCATTCGCTTTACCGGGAGGCTGAGAATGATTGATCGTTTCGCTTTTATCTGAAAGATATTGATCTGTAATGACGGGAATAGCCTTTGTGGCTTCATCGTCTACAGGGATTTCATATCTCTTTTCATTGAGTCTGTCTGCATGTAAGGCTGTCCTTAAATCCTCTTCCATCTCTTCGGCAGAATCGTATCGATGAAAGGGATCCTTCGCCATAGCTTTTAATATGATATTAATCATGCTTTGGGGAATAGATGGATTCCAGCGCTCGGGTGATGGAGTTTCAGATTGCAGATGCTTTAGAGCGATTGAAACAGCCGATTCTCCATCATACGGAACCCTTCCTGTCAGCATTTCATATAGCACAATACCGAGTGAATAAAGATCTGATTTTTTAGTTGCCAAACCGCCCCGCGCCTGCTCCGGGGAAAGGTAGTGAACTGAACCAAGCACGGAGTTTGTATGTGTAATTGTCGCTGAACTAAGCGCCATGGCAATGCCAAAGTCCGTCACTTTCGCTCTTCCATCATGATCGATTAATATATTGTGCGGCTTTATGTCTCTGTGAACGATAAAATTCTCATGCGCATGTTCAATCGCTGATACAACCTGCACCATAATATCCAATGCCTCGGATGGGTGAAGAGGAGCATGATTTTGTATGTATTGTTTAAGGGTTGTACCCGCCACATATTCCATGACAATATAATAAATTCCGTTCTCTTCGCCCACATCGTATATACTCACAATGTTCGGATGATCCAGACTCGTCGTTGACTGTGCCTCACGCCGGAATCTTCTGATGAAATCCTCATCATTTGCAAAATCAAATCTCAGTACTTTAACCGCAACTTTTCGTTCCAGAATGACGTCCTGAGCAAGGTAGACATTCGCCATTCCTCCTCCGCCAATCACTTCAAGAATGCGATAGCGGCCGCTGATTCTCTTTCCGATTAGCAAGAAAGATCACCTTCCCCATCCCCGGAAGGCATAAGGACCATGGCAACCGAAATATTATCTTCTCCGCCATTTTCATTTGCAAGCCGAATCAGCTTGTCAGCAGAATCATTCAGAGCTGCACCTGATACGAGGATGTTTTCCATTTCAGTTTCACTTACTTTATTAGAAAGTCCATCTGAGCAAAGCAGCAGTGCATCTCCTTCTTCTGTGCAAAAGGATTTGATTTCCACCTGTACCCTAAGCTCAGTTCCCATCGCTCTCATCAGCACATTTTTACGGGGATGATGCTCAGCATCTTCCTTCGTAATTTCTCCGGAGCGGACGAGTTCATTGACAAGAGAGTGATCCTCGGTAATCTGTTTAAAACCGCTTGCATTAAAAAGGTAGCAGCGGCTGTCGCCGATATGCCCAATGGTGGCAAATGACCGGGTACAAATTGCACCGACAAATGTCGTTCCCATTCCGCTGCATTCAGGATGATGCAAGGCATGGTCAAACAGAAGCCGGTTGACTTCTTCAATTTTTCCTCTCAGCCACTTTTCCGCATCATCCGGTGTATGAATCCCTTCGGATTTTTCCCAAAATTCGCGGAATGCGGAAACGGCCATCGAGCTTGCTACATCGCCCGCTAAATGGCCTCCCATTCCGTCTGCTACTACGGCAAAAGCCGCTTGTTCCCTGTTAAAGAAAATACCTGTACAATCCTCATTATGAGAACGGACTTTACCTATGTCCGATCGAAAAGCAGTCTCCAAAAAAGGTCACCTCGTCTCTTCTTTCCGCTCCTTCGCCCTTAGCTGGCCGCATGCTGCGTCAATGTCGGAACCTTGCTCACGTCGAATCGTTACGTTTACACCGCGGTCTTTCAATGCTTTTTCAAACGCAAAAATTTGATCTCGAGGTGTCCGCACATAATCACGTTCCGGCACATAGTTCACAGGAATAAGGTTTACGTGGCATTTGATGCCTTTAATAAGGTCAGCCAATTCTTCTGCATGCTCCACCTGGTCGTTCACGCCGCCGAATAATCCATACTCAAATGAGATTCTGCGTCCCGTTTTGTTTACGTAATAACGAATGGATTCAATAAGATCAGGAAGCTTATAAGCCTTGTTGATCGGCATTAGACGGCTTCTGATTTCATTGTTTGGAGCGTGCAGGGAAAGGGCAAAGTTAATTTGCAGCTGTTCATCTGCAAATTTGTAGATTTTAGGAATAATTCCGCTTGTGGAAACAGTAATATGGCGTGCTCCAATGTTCAATCCTTTATCATGGTTGATGATTTTCAGGAAAGACATCATTGCATCATAGTTATCAAACGGTTCGCCGATTCCCATTATGACGACGGAGCTTACGCGTTCGCCAAGTTCATCAAGAGCCTTCTGTACTTTTACGACCTGAGCAACGATTTCTCCTGCTTCAAGGTTTCTTTTTAATCCGCCAATGGTTGATGCGCAGAACGTACAGCCGATCCGGCAGCCTACCTGAGTGGTAACACAGATGGAGTTTCCATACTCATGCTTCATCAATACCGTTTCAATTGAAGAACCGTCATGCAGCTCGAAAAGAAACTTCATTGTACCGTCGCCGGACGTTTGCTGGATTAGCGTCTTTAATGTGGTTAATGTGAATTGCTGTTCCAGTTTTTGACGCAGTTCTTTTGAGAGGTTCGACATCTCTTCAAAAGAAGTAACCCTTTTTATAAATAGCCAGTCGAAAATCTGCTGTGCACGGAACGCCTTCTCGCCATTTTCCTCGAGCCAGGTTTTAATTTCATGAAGTTCAAGGGAATAAATGGACGGCTTAGCAGCCGTTACTCCCTTTTTACCTTGTTGTGTTGTTGTTTTATTCAATGATTACACCTTCTTTTTTAATCTTGTGATGAAAAATCCATCTGTTTCAAAATAATGCGGAAGAATTTGCAGTTTTCCGCCGTTGATATATGGGTGAACCTTCTCAGGAAGGAGCTGTTTTAAGGAATGATCTTCTTCAAATTCAGGATGGGACGCCAGGAAATCAGCGATAACCTCTTCATTTTCTTCCTTATCAATTGTACAAGTACTATAGACCAGTGTACCACCTTTTTTAAGTAAACGCGAAACCGAATCCAGCAGCTCCTGCTGAATGGCAGAAAGCCTGTTAACATCATTGGCATTTTTTGCATATTTTATATCTGGCTTTCTTCTAATGACACCAAAGCCCGAGCATGGCGCATCCACTAAAATTTTGTCAAATTGAATACCACTGAGTTCTAGTGGAGCCTCCCTCGCATCCATGACTTGAGGAGAAATGTTGAGGAGCCCGGCTCTTTCAGCCTGTTCCTCAATTAGCTTCACTTTGTGTTTGTGAAGATCCAGTGAAACAATCTCACCAGTCCCTTCCATCAATTCAGCCATATGCAAAGACTTGCCCCCAGGTGCAGCACAAGCATCAAGGACTACTTCATTTTTGGCTGGACTTACAGCTCTTGCAGTAAGCATGGAGCTTTCATCCTGAATGGACAGTTTCCCTGCTTTATAAAGTCTGCTTTTAGAAATATTGCCTCTTTTCAGGATTACCGCATCTTCTGAAAGAACTCCTCGTGCTGCGTCGAAGGATTCTTCTGCCAGACCAGCAACTGCCTCTTCAACGGTAAGGTGCATCCGATTTACCCTTGCGGAAGCGACAGGAGGCTTCATATGAACTTCGCACATTTTCTGTGTATCATCCAGTCCATACTGATCCGCCCATTTTTTCACGAGCCAAACCGGGTGGCTTGTTTCAAGCGCCAAACGTTCAATAGGATCTTCAATTTCATTGAGTGAAGGCACTCCTTCTCTTTGAACAGCACGAAGGACTCCATTTACAAATCCGGCAATTCCTTTATGCCCTTTTTTCTTGGAGATTTCGACTGCCTCAAAAAAGATCGCCCTTTCCGGAATGCGGTCAAGATAGATCATTTGATAAAGGGACACTCTAAGCAAAATACGTACCCATAATTCCATTTTTTTTGCTTTCGAAGTAAAAGGCTCCAAATAATAATCAAGCGTTATTTTTCTTTGAAGTGTTCCATATACAAGCTCTGTGAATAAAGAAACGTCCTTAGATGACAAATTGCTTTTCTGGATGGTGGTGTTAAGCAGCAGGTTGCTATATGCCTGATTTTTCTCAATGGACATCAAGGCATCTACTGCCAATTCTCGTACATTTGCTGTTTTCATTTATTCACCAAGTTTCGTTCCGGGGGCAATCTGGCTGCCGCGCAAAAAGTCTTCCCCGCTCATTTTTTTCTTGCCTGCCGGCTGAAGCTCTACTATTTTTACGGCAGTGCCGTTTCCAGAAGCCACGACAAAACCATCTGAATCGATTCCAATCACCGTGCCCGGCTCAGATGGATTGGTGCTTTTCATTTTTTCTCCGCGCCAAATCTTCACTGTTTGTCCCTCTAAAGAGGTGAAAGCTACCGGCCAGGGATTTAAACCGCGAATATGGTTGTAAATTTCTTCGCCTGTTCTAGTCCAGTCGATCTTTTCCTGCTCGCGTTTAATATTGGATGCAAAAGTCGCCTTTGAATCATCCTGCTTTATCGGCTTCAGTTTGCCTTCCAGAAGCATCGGGAGTGTTTCAGCCAGTAGTTCTGTTCCGGCTTTGCTTAGTTTATCGTGCAATGTACCGACGTTATCTTCTTCTGTAATCACAACCTCAGCTTGTGTGAGGATATCACCCGCATCAAGTTTTTCGGCCATATACATAATTGTTATTCCCGTTTTTTCTTTCCCCTGTAAAATGGAATAATGAATGGGGGCGCCGCCGCGAAGTTCCGGCAGCAAGGAAGCATGGACGTTAATACAGCCGTGCTTTGGCGCTTCCAGCAGCTCATTCGGTAAAATTTGTCCGAATGCCGCTGTTACAACTAAATCCGGTTTCAGTGCCAGTACTTTGTCAAGATCCTTTTGATGGCGGATTTTTTCCGGCTGCAGGACCTCAATGCCATGCTTTAGCGCCTCTGTTTTGACTGGGGGAGGCGTCAGTTCTTTTTTGCGGCCTTTCGGACGGTCCGGCTGGGTGACAACACCGACTACATTATACCCTTCATCAACAAGCCTTCTTAAAACAGGAACAGAAAAATCAGGGGTTCCCATGAATACGATTCTAGTCATTTCATTCATCCTTCCATTTCCTCAAGCTCTCCGTCTTCATAATAGCGAAGAACTTTAGCAGTAAAAAGAGTGCCATCCAGATGATCGATTTCATGCTGAAGAGCTCTTGCCAAAAAACCATCTGCTTCAACAGTGAAAGGTTTTCCTTTCCGATTGAGCGCATGTACTTTCACATAATCCGCACGCTTGACTTCACCAAACAGTCCAGGGAAGCTCAAGCAGCCTTCAGGTCCAGTCTGTTCTCCGCGTGAGTTCATAATTTTTGGGTTGATTAATTCGATTTTTCCATAATCATCGCCAATGTCTACTACAGCGATTCGTTTTGCAATCCCCACTTGAGGGGCGGCTAATCCTACCCCATCTGCAGCGATCATTGTTTCATACATATCTTTAAGCAGCCTTGTAAGCTCCCTATCAAAAACCGTTACTTTCTCACAGGACTGCTCAAGAATTGGATCCGGGTGCTCTGCAATTTTCAGTATAGCCATAAAAGGTTCCTCCCTCACATTTTGAAGTGTTTACTCGGTGCCGCAGGGTTTCCTAGCTTTTGATGAAATATACGTAAGCCCTGATTACATATATAAAACCGGCAACGGCCGGTCTTAGGATGCTACATTAAAGTTGTTGGGTTCAAATCAATTGAAATAACGAGCTCATCTCTTGCCATTTCCTGCTGATAGCGATCCATCACTTTTTTCAGCGCAGGGATTAATTTTTCATCCCGCTTGTATTTTATCATGCATTGATAACGATATCTATTCTTGATCCTGGGTATCGGTGATGCAACAGGACCCAGCACTTTTGTATGGGAATCAAGGTTTTGTATAAGAAACTGTGCGATTGTTTCCATTACTGATGACGTTTTAAGCAAATCGGGATGTGATACATTGACAACCGCCACATAATAAAAAGGCGGATAGGCATGCTGCTTTCTTTCCATCATTTCCCTCTCATAAAACCCATCATAATCGTGATCTTTAGCGAGCTGGATACTGTAGTGATCCGGTGTATAGGATTGGATGACCACTTCACCGGTTAATTCATGCCTGCCCGCTCTGCCGCTTACCTGCGTTAGCAGCTGAAAGGTTTTCTCTGCAGCCCTGAAGTCCGGCAGGTGAAGCATCGTATCTGCGGCAAGAACTCCTACAAGCGTAACATTGGGAAAATCAAGACCCTTGGCAATCATTTGCGTTCCAAGCAGGATATCTGCTTTTCCTTCGCCAAATTGCCCCAGAAGCCGTTCATGGGCTCCTTTTCTTGAAGTTGTATCTACGTCCATTCGAATTACCCGTGCTTCCGGCAAGACCTTTGCAAGTTCTTCCTCCACCTTTTGAGTACCCGTTCCAAAAAAGCGGATATGCTCGCTGCTGCACTCTGGACATAAAGAAGGCATTGGTGCTTCATGTGCACAGTAGTGGCATTTTAGTTTATTTCCCTGACGGTGATAGGTCATGGAAATATCGCAGTTAGGACATTGAATGACATAGCCGCAATCCCTGCACATGACAAAGGCAGAAAAGCCCCTTCTGTTTAAAAACAGAACCGTTTGCTCTTTTCGGTCCAGCCTGAGCTGCAGCTGCTCGAAAAGATCGGAAGAAAACATCGAACGATTTCCATTTCGCAGCTCTTCTCTCATATCAACAACATTCACCTCAGGCAGTGCCCGGCTGTTGACCCGCTCCCTTAATGGAAGAAGATGATAAACCCCTTTGCTTGCCCTAGCAAACGATTCAAGGGATGGAGTCGCACTGCCTAATACAACCGGACAGCGGTAGCTTTCAGCTCTGTGAATTGCGACGTCACGGGCATGATATCTTGGGTTTTCTTCCTGTTTATAGCTTGATTCATGCTCCTCGTCAATTACAATGATTCCAAGGTTCTCAAAAGGGGCAAAAATAGCCGAGCGGGCACCGACGGCGAGCTGGACTTCCTTGCGCTGAATTTTCCGCCATTCATCGTATTTTTCTCCCGTCGACAACCCGCTGTGCAATACGGCGACTTTTGAACCGAACCGTCCTTTGAACCGATCTACCATTTGCGGGGTAAGAGAAATTTCAGGAACGAGCACAATGGCTTCCTTTCCTTCTTTCATGACGCGGTCGATGGCTTGAAGATACACTTCTGTTTTCCCGCTTCCGGTCACACCGTACATCATAAAGACATCATGCCTGGAAGCTTCAATTGAATCCAGAATTGGAGCAATAGCACTTTGCTGTTCACTGGTAAGCGCCATATTTTCTGTTGCCTTAAAGGTGCGATGCTCAAATGGATCACGATATACTTCCAGCCATTCTTCAGCCAGTATGCCTTTTTGAACAAGAGCTTTAATGGAAGAATCGCTTGCGTTCGCTCCGCTTTTCAAATCGGCTGCAGAGATCTCACTTTTTTGGGATGCAATAATATAATCAAGAGCAGCCTTTTGCCTGCCGGCTTTTGCAGGCATTTCCTCTGCAGTTTTTTTTAATGCTTCAAGATCTGCTGCAGGTTTCAAATACCGGACTTTTTTTTGCTTCCCCTTTTGTGCTACCTGGTAGACGACTTCTAAGCTGCCTTTTTTTATTTCCTTCTGCAACTCTGCAAAGAGATTGTGAGCTTCAGCCTCTTTCCAGGATATATCCCTGGTATTTTCAAATAACACAGCAAGTTCCGGGGGCAATTCACTGCTATTCCGGGTCAGGCAAATCCGTTTTTCATATTTTGCTTTCATGGCTGCAGGAAGCATGGCTTGAAAAGCAGAAATCTGGAAGCACAGGGTTTTTTCTGTAAGCCACTTTCCAAGTTCAAGCAATTCATCCGTTAATGCCGGCGTCAAATCAAAAATCTCTGAAATTTTTTTGAGCTTGTTTACCTCAGATGCTGATGCCACCTCGATAACAAAGCCCTGTACTTTACGCGGGCCAAACGGTACGATCACTCTGATTCCCGGTACAATGACATCCTCCCACTCTTCCGGAACTAAATAATCAAAAGGCCTGTCTGTCTGCATGGCAGGGACATCGACCACTACCCTTGCAATTTTCATTCTTCTTTCTCCAAACGCAGCATTGCAGCAGCCTCCAGCAAAATACTCTCAGCTACCTTATTCTTAGACATTAAAGGGAGCTCCTTACTGGTTCCATCTTTGCGGTGGATTGTGACCAGATTGGTATCAGCAGCAAAACCGGCTCCCTCAATCGTCACATTATTCGAGATGATCAAATCGAGATTTTTCTTCACAAGCTTATGCATCGCATATTCATGAACATTGTCTGTTTCAGCAGCAAAACCAACAAGAAGCTGATGCTGTTTTTTCTCACCGAGGGTTTTTAAAATATCAGCTGTACGTTCCATTTCAACGGATAGCGGACCTTCTTGTTTTTTCATTTTATGGGGCATAGGGTGTGCAGGCCTGTAATCAGCCACAGCAGCAGATTTAATGACAGCATCCTGCTGATCAAATCGTTCCATTACCTCGTTCAGCATTTCCTCAGCCGTTTGAACCCTTATCACAGCTGCTCCGTATGGATCCTCCAAATGGGATGGTCCGGTGACAAGCGTTACATCCGCCCCCATTTCCGCAGCCTTTTCAGCAAGTGCAAATCCCATCTTGCCCGTCGACCGGTTTGAGAAATACCTTACAGGATCAATGGGTTCCACGGTTGGACCGGCTGTAATTAAAACTTTTTTGCCTTTTAATGGTCCTCGTCCATCTATACGAAAGTAGCTTTGAATAAGGCGGACAATTTTTTCAGGCTCTTCAAGCCTGCCGCGTCCTACATATCCGCACGCTAAATATCCTTCGCTCGGTTCAATAAATCGAAATCCATCCTCATACAGCGTCTGGATATTTCTTTTTACTGCAGGGTGATCATACATATGTACGTTCATGGCCGGTGCAATCCATACTGGTGCCGTGGCAGCGAGCAGTGTTGTAGTCAGCATATCATCTGCCAGACCATTGGCAAGCTTTCCGATCACATTGGCGGTTGCCGGAGCGAGGACAATCAAATCCGCCCAGTCTGCTAAATCAATATGAGCAATAACGCTTGATTCTTTTTCATCAAACGTATCTGTATACACATCATGTCTTGAGAGCGCCTGAAAGGTCAGCGGTGCAACAAATTCACATGCCGAGGCAGTCATGATTACTTTTACATCATAACCAGCCTGGGTAAGCTTGCTTGTCAAGGCAGCTGCTTTGTATACGGCAATGCCTCCGCTTACTCCAAGCAGGATCTTTTTCTTATCTCCCATTGTAAACCCCCGCCATCATTGTTATTTGTCTATCATTTTACCAATGTTTCAAGGAATGCCAAAGCAGAAGACTTCATTAAATTTCTCTCCATAAAAAGAGGCCGCCCCATTGCAACCAGGCTGCCTTAAGCAGTTCGCCCTTCATAAAAGGGAGAAGAGCAAATGGCTTTCAGATTGAATGGGTCAGCCTTTCATAACGGCATATCAAGCAGGATCAGTTCTCTTCCTTATCGTAAAAAAGCAAGCCTGCATCGATTTCTTCCAAAGCTTTTCCTACAAATTTATGAGAAATCGGCTTTGTAATCTGCTGATCTTTGTAGATCTGCATTTCTCTTGCACGTTTGGATGCTACGGTTACAAGTGTGTATTTTGAATCAAGCTTATTCATTAACGAGTCAATAGAAGGATTTAACATAGGGTTTATTCGACCTCCGAAATTTTCTTTTTATACCATGGAGCAACACGTTCGCGGCGGCAATGCTCGGCCGTAACGATTGCTTTAATTCTGTCGCATGCCAGATTTACGTGATCATTTTCAACTACATAATCATAGGCATCCATCAGAAGGATTTCTTCTTTCGCTGCAAGCAGGCGGTTTTCAATAATATCCGCCGATTCCGTTCCGCGCGTCACAATCCGATTTTTTAATTCATCAAGGGAAGGCGGCATAAGGAAGATAAATAGTCCTTCCGGAAATGCTTTTCGCACCTGAAGGGCGCCCTGCACTTCAATTTCCAGGAAAACGTCTTTCCCTTCGCTAAGCGTCTTTTCAACATAATCCACAGGTGTTCCGTAGTAATTCCCTACGAATTCTGCCCATTCGAGCAGCTTATCATTCTTGATCATCTCTTCAAATTCCTCACGGGACTTAAAGAAATAATCGATGCCGTCAACTTCGCCGGTACGCGGCTTTCTTGTTGTTACGGATATGGAATAATGAAATTTTGTATCATCCTGAGAAAAAATCTCTTTTCTGACTGTCCCTTTTCCGACTCCCGAAGGACCTGAAAGGACAATGAGCAGTCCTCTTTCTTTCATAGCTTTCAATAACCCCTACCCTTCATCTGATAACTCTTCTTTATTTGAAAGTCTGTGTGCGACAGTTTCAGGCTGAACAGCAGATAGAATAATATGATCGCTGTCCATTACGACAACGGCCCTCGTTCTGCGTCCATACGTGGCGTCAATGAGCATGCCGCGGTCCCGGGCATCCTGGATAATTCTTTTAATAGGTGCAGATTCAGGACTGACAATGGAGATGATTCGATTAGCTGATACAATATTTCCAAAACCGATATTAATGAGTTTAATGTTCAACGTTTGCTCCCCCTATATGATACCAGCTCTAGTCTAGCCTGAAAAATGGCGGTCTAAACAGGCTCCTATTCTACGTTTTGGACCTGTTCCTTTATTTTTTCAATGGTACTTTTCAGCTCCACTGCAAATGCTGCAATTCGGCTGTCATTAGCTTTCGAACCAATGGTGTTGGCTTCCCGGTTCAGCTCCTGCACGATAAAATCGAGCTTTCTGCCAATTGCTTCACCTGAATGGAGTGCCTGGCTGAATTGCTGAAGATGACTGTATATTCGGGTGACTTCTTCCGTAATATCGGCTTTTTCGGCAAATATGGCTGCTTCAGTTAAAATTCTTGATTCATCCGCCTCTGTCTGCAGTAAATCCTTAAGCTTAGTGGAAAGCTTCTCCATATGGCTCTTTTGAACAGCCGGCGCAATTGCTTCGATTTGTTCTGCAGCCGCCCTTACATCATCCAGCCTTATTTCAATATCTTTAAGCAGATGCCGGCCTTCGCTCAGCCTCATCCCGCTAAGCTCAATAACCGCGGACTCAACTGTATCCAGAATTGCTTCAAGCAAACGGCTCTGGTCCCCGTGTTCTTCCTGTACTTGTACCACATCTTCTATTTTCAATAGACCATCCAATGTAAGCTGGTCATTAAAACCGTACCGTTCTTTCATTTTCGCTGCAGCCTCTGTCAGCTGATCGAGCAGATCCCAGTCAACACTGACAGTACGCTTAGCAATCGGCTCTCCGTCGATTGTTATGTATGCTTCTAATCGGCCCCTGCGTATCCGGCCGGAGATCACTTTTTTGATTTTATCCTCTACAGACATTAGTTGTCTAGGCATTTTTACACTAATCTCACAGAATCGATGGTTTACCGATTTCATTTCAACTGAGATCGTCCGCCCATCCTTTTCTTGAACGGCCCTTCCGAACCCTGTCATACTCGCAATCATGATTATCACTTCCATTTTCCAAGAGTGAATTGGAAATATATGATGTCCCTGCAAAACCTCGCTGCTGAAAGTTGTATGGGATAACGGTAAACAGCAGATGGATACAGAAAAAATAAAAAGGTAATAGGCGCGCTATTACCTTGTGAATTATATCATAACAAATTAGGATTTTCTTGTTAAAAGTGAGCCGGCCAGTAAAAATGTAGGAAGTGAGGCCATTCCAAGGATAAGAATCCAATCCCTAGGGATGATGGATACCGTTTTGAAGATCGGCTGAAGCGGCGGATAATAGATGACGACAAGCATAAGCAGGATGGATGAGGCAACCGCTCCCAGCAGGTATAAATTTTCAAATGGATTTCGGTCAAAAATGGATTTCTCACTGCGGCAGTCGAATACATGAATGAGCTGAGCCATAACGAGAGTTGAAAAAGCAACCGTCTGGGCATATGCCAGATTTTCAGGATCACGGTTATAGATAAACATGAAGGCAGCAAGCGTTGCTGCTCCAATTAAGAATCCCCTTGAAATCACTTTCCATCCAAGCTTTCTCGCAAATACCCCTTCTTTAGGATGACGAGGCTTGCGATTCATCAAATTCCCTTCAGGCTGATCCAGGCCGAGCGCCATTGCCGGCAGTCCGTCCGTCACCAAATTCACCCATAGGATTTGGATAGGCACTAAAGGAAGGGGAAGAGCAAGAATCATCGCAAACAGCATAACCAAGATTTCTCCTACATTGGATGCGAGCAGGTAACGGATGAATTTCCGGATGTTCTCGTATATGTTTCTTCCTTCACGGATCGCGGATTTAATAGTGGCAAAGTTGTCATCTGCCAGAACAAGCGCTGATGCTTCCTTCGCAACATCTGTCCCTGTAATGCCCATTGATATACCAATGTCTGCAGCTTTAATGGCAGGGGCATCATTCACACCGTCTCCTGTCATTGCCACGATATGGCCGCGTTTTTGAAAGGCTTTCACAATTTTAAGCTTATGTTCAGGTGAAACCCTTGCAAAAACATAGACATCCTCTACCACTTTCTCTAATTCATCAGAAGAAAGCTTGTTCAGTGCCGCCCCGTCCATAACCTTTCCGTTGTGAGGCAGAAGGTCAAGCTGCTTGGCTATAGCCCGTGCGGTAATAACATGATCGCCCGTAATCATGATCGTTTTGATGCCAGCAGCCCGGCATTCTTTAATTGCCTGCTTGACCTCAGGCCTTGGCGGATCAATCATTCCCTGAAGCCCGACAAATACTAAATCCTTTTCGGCATCCTCCTGCTTATACACCCGGTCCTTGCCTATTGGCTTGTAGGCAATGGCAATCGTTCTTAGCGCTTTGGACGCCATGCTCTCAATCGACTCTTTAATGCGCTGTTCATATTGTGAAGTCATAGATTGCTGACGGTCTTCCCAAAGAACCTGCCCTGCGATGCCAAGAAGGACGTCAGGTGCACCTTTTGTTACAACAAAACGCTTCCCCGCAGAGTCCTCTGCAATGACACTCATCATTTTCCTTGTGGAATCAAATGGGAACTCCTCGACAATCGTAAATTTCTTATTAAGCGATTCTCTTGTCATTCCAGCCTTCATTCCGGCAATCAGCAAAGCGCCTTCTGTCGGGTCCCCGTCAATCCTCTTTTCAGCTTCCGTTTCAGAAAATTCAGCTGTATTGCAAAGCATTCCGAACGTTAATATTTGCTGCAGCGCTTTTTCTTCTTTCAGGGCAACCGTTCTTTCCTTATACGTAAATTCCCCATTCACATCAAATCCCGTTCCTGATACCTTCCACTGCTTCCCGCCTGACCATATATCGGTTACGGTCATTTTATTTTGAGTCATCGTTCCGGTTTTATCTGAACAGATGACCGAAGCACACCCAAGCGTTTCCACCGCCGGCAGCTTCCGGACGATGGAACGCTGCTTAATCATCCGCTGTACACCAAGGGATAAAGCAACGGTGACAATAGCCGGCAAGCCCTCCGGTATGGCCGCTACCGCCAGGGAAACCCCTGCAAGGAACATGGAATATAAGCTGTGTCCTTGAATGACGCCCACGCCCACTACAAGAGCAGTCAATATAAGAGCGACCACGATCAAAATCTTTCCAAGCTGTTCAAGCCGTTTCTGCAGCGGCGTGTCCAAGGATTCAGCCGTCTGCAGCAAATCAGCAATTTGCCCCATTGCCGTTTTCATCCCTGTTGCTACGACCATCCCGATTCCGCTGCCTCTTGTTACAAGCGTCCCCATAAAGGCCATATTCGTTAAATCCCCGAGACCCGCTTCTTTTACCTGTAATGCTCCATTTGTTTTTTGCACGGGTACCGATTCTCCCGTCAATGCAGACTCCTCAATTTCCAGACTTTTTACGGATAATAGTCTCAGGTCGGCTCCAATTCTGTCCCCTGAAGTAAATTTTATAATATCTCCCGGCACTAATTCTCTGGAAGGAATCCTTCCCCACTCCCCATCCCTAAGACAGCTTACCTGTGGAGCAGAAAGCTGTTTCAGAGCTTCAAGAGATTTTTCAGCCCGCCTTTCCTGGAAATACCCCAGAATCCCATTCATAAGGACGATCGCCACAATCGCAACGGCATCAATGTATTCTCCTAAAAATGCAGAAATAATGGTAGCTCCAAGCAGGACGAGCACCATAAAATCTTTAAACTGACCCAAAAATAATAAAAGCGCGGAAGTCTTTTCCGCCTCCTGCAGCTCATTGTAGCCAAATTTACCATAGCGGGAATGGACCTCTCTGTCCGAAAGGCCTGTGTCCCGGTCGGTGTTAACGGACTCCGCCACATCCTGAATCTCCATCTCATGCCATTTCATGATCTGCATATGCACCCCTTGCTCCAATTTGGTCAAGCCCTTCTCTATCACCATCTTATTCAGACAAGCACAGAAAAATGACTTTTAAAAAAGGGGAGCCTTTTTATGCAGGACATTAGGCAGTAAAGGTATTTATAGTGAAAGATACCAGTCTAACACGTTATAATAGAGAGAAGCTTCCATAAGCAGCGTTATTTGCAGCAGCAAATACGGATCATTCATGGAAATGCAACTAGAGGGACAATCCTCTAAATCTTTACGAAACAGAGCAGGTGAAGGACATGTCGTTTGACGGAATATTTACATATGCCATGACAAAAGAGCTTCAGGGAAAGCTCGGGAATGGCAGAATCTCTAAAATATATCAGCCTTATAAAAATGAACTGATTCTTCAAATACGTTCAGGGGGCACCAATTATAAATTGCTGATTTCTGCGCATCCGAGTTATGCGAGGATTCACTTAACCAATGAAAATTATGATAACCCCTCCTCTCCTCCCATGTTTTGCATGCTGCTGAGAAAGCACCTGGAGGGCAGTGTCATTGAACAAATTGAGCAAAAGGATATGGAGCGGATCATTATTTTCCGTGTAAAAGCCCGCAGTGAACTGGGGGATGTCACCCATAAGGAACTGATTGTTGAAATCATGGGCCGCCACAGCAATATGGTGCTTGTTGATTCAGAACGGCAAATTATACTCGACAGCATTAAGCATCTCCCCCCTGCCGTCAACAGCTATCGTACCGTATTGCCTGGACATCCTTATGTGTTTCCTCCTAGCCAGGACAAAACGCCGCCTTTTGGTTTGGACGAGGAAACGATCTTAAAAAAGCTTGATTTCTATGGAGGTAAACTTGACAAACAGCTTGTAGAGCATTTTGCAGGTATTTCCCCGCTGCTGGCACGCGAGATTACTGAACGTTCAGGCATGGTCAATCGGGAAACCCTTCCTAAGGCATTTATAGAGACAATGAATCGTCTTCAGCAGGGCAGCTTGAATCCTGTCATGATTACAGGAAATGAAAAAGAAGCCTTTTATTTAACGGACCTCACCCATTTAAAAGGAGAAAGAAAATTTTTCGATTCCTTAAGCGGGCTTTTGGACAGATATTATTTCGGGAAAGCAGACCGCGACCGTGTTAAACAGCAGGGAAATGATCTGGAGCGGTTTCTTTCCAACGAACTGAAAAAAAATAAGTCAAAGATCAAAAAACTTCAACGGTCTCTAGTCGATGCGGAGGATGCAGAGAAATTCCAGCTATACGGGGAGCTGCTGACCGCCAATTTGTATTCTATGAAACGCGGAGATAGGCAAGCTGAAGTGTTGAATTATTATGATGAGAACGGAAGCACTATAACCATTGCACTGAGTCCTCAGAAAACCCCGTCTGAAAATGCTCAGAGCTATTTTACTAAGTATCAGAAGGCTAAAAAATCCATTGCCCATATCCATGAGCAATTAAGATTGGCAGGAGAGGAAATTGACTACTTGAATAATCTTCTGCAGCAAATAGAGTCTGCTTCCCCAAAAGATTTAGAAGAAATCCGCGAAGAGCTTCAGGATGGCGGTTATATGAAGAAGAAGATTTTGAAAAAGGGCAAGAAACCGAAAGTGGTCCTCCCCGTCCTAGAGCAGTATGCTGCATCAGACGGCACCGTCATCCTTGTCGGGAAAAACAACAAACAAAATGAATACTTAACCAACCGTGCTGCAGCGAGAGATGATACGTGGCTTCATACGAAGGACATTCCAGGCTCTCACGTTGTCATTAAATCCAAGGATCCAGCTGAGGAAACCATACTGGAAGCAGCCAATATTGCTTCCTATTACAGTAAGGCGAGAAGCTCCGCATCTGTTCCAGTTGACTTCACTCTCGTCCGCCATGTAAAAAAACCGAGCGGTTCAAAACCCGGCTTTGTGATCTATGACCATCAGCAAACCGTTTTTGTTACACCGGATCCCGATTTGGTGAAGCGGCTTAAACAATAGGCTAAGTTAAAGGATGATGTTGATTTTTTAAACCTGTTGATTGGACCTGCAAGTGATCGCCCGAAGAGGAAACCAAAAACCAAGCTTAACACCTAAACACTAAAAAAAGGAGCCTTCCCGGCTCCTTTTCCTGTTATTGATGATATACGCGTCTGCGCTTCACCAGCTGATAAATTTTTCTAATTGCATATAGTAAGATAAAGATTCCTATCACATTGATAAGAAATCCGATGATTGAACCGAAGATCCCCATGTTCGCAAGCAAGCTCCCGAACAGAAGACCCGCTAATCCGCCTGCTATCAGACCCTTCATGAGTGAACGGTTCTTCGCTTTAGAAACAGCAGAATTTTTACTGTTATTGTATTTGTTCACCTGCGGTTTTTTATCTAAAATGGAGGATCGGTTTCCAAATCCCCCGCTCTTCTTAAATCCTTTCGCTTCAACGGTTTTGACACCCTGATCTGGAATCAGGTTTGTTACCGGGGTAAAAAGCAGTGCAGCGGCTGTCATGGCTGCAATCAATTTCTTCATCATTCGTCATCTTCTCCTATCGGTCTGCAGACTGGGTATATGTTTCTTGCTTTTTCTGGATATACGACCGTATACCGGTCTTCAATTCTTTCTTCTAGCTTTTCCATTAAATCAGCATTGCTTGTCAGCTCCTGCTTATTCCTGCGGATAAATTCTTCCATTGAATATCTGACTGGTTTTCTCATAGCGATCCATTCCTTTCATTTCATCAAAATCAAAAGGGCGCCTTTACCATGCCGGTAAAAGCGCCCTGAATACAAAAATGCCTTTACCAACAATTTGGCAAAGGTCTCGCAAACAACAATATGCTGCCAATAAAGCCGGAGACGGTTATCTCGTAATGACGACTTTATTTGAACTGCTACTCCCCTTTGGAGTTCATATGAACTTATAAATCTATCATATAGGACTTCTGCCATTTTGTCAACTTGAGTATGGAAACAGTCAAAAAAGAGGGCTGTCCACATAGTCAGTTTTCAAAGCTCTGTTCGCATTCAAAGGCAGATTGATTTGGGCTGATTTCCGCTGCAGGTGCTTGCTTTGCGGGGGTCTCACCTTTTCCGCTGCTCTTAGCAAGGAGTCGCGCACCTTCCCCTCCAATCAGCCTATACAATAATTGTTCGAAAATGCTAAGTAAAAACCAAAACCCCCTGTATGCTCATTCAAAGCATTCAGGGGGTTTCATTCAATCCTATCCTCTTAGCAGGGGTTATTGGACAGCCCCCTCATATTTCTTGATTCGTTTTACGCTTTTGTCTTACCAGGTAACTCTGTTCAAGCAATTCAAAGGTTTCATCCTCTATACTGCCAATGAGCTTTGAACAGATTTCTTTAGCCATAGCCGGACTGGAACCGCCTGTATGTACGGAAACGGTCAGTTTTCCTTTAGAGGCACGCATGGGTACTTCAACATTTCCATCCTTCGCTTCATCAGCAATGTTCACTAGCTGCAGTGGATGAGTCTGTTCGGCTATGCATTTGTTTGCCAACCGGTCATCTGTTGCGGCAATGATTAAAAAGTAGCCATCCAAGTCTTCCTTTCTTATCTTCCGCTTAATCCACTGAATTTCCCCCGACAAATGAAGATCCCTTATTTCGCTCACTGCTTCAGGACTGATGACCGTGATGGCGGCCTCTTCCTTTAGAAATATCATAAGCCTGCGGTACGCGATTTTCCCGCCTCCGGCAATAAGGATAGGTTTTTCAGAAAAATTAATCATTAAAGGAATCACAGTCTCACCTCTGCTTCAGCAGAAGACGCCAGCAGCTTTTCTAACGCTTCTTGTACTCTCTTTATAAAAGCAGCTTGTACATGCTTTGAAAAACCTACGTATGAGCAAAGAATGATTTGTTTATCGGTTTTAAGCAAACTGATTTCTTTTTCAATTCCGTTCATGAGAAGACCGGTAAACAGCAAATAAGGGACAATATAGATTTTTTTTTCGGGAAACTCCTGAATCCTTTTTAAAACCTCTGAAAAAGAAGGCTCAGCCGCTGTTAAGTAGCATATGTTGACTTCGAGCCCCTCTGTCCGCTCCTCTACGCCTTTCGCTATTGCCCCTAAGTCCTTTTTTACATCCGGATCGGAGCTGCCTCTTCCTACAAGCAGAGCTCTGGCGTTTTCATGAGCAGGGAGCGGACTCAAGCGTTCAAGAATTGCTTCGGACATTTCCCCTTGAACGCCGATTGGCGCGCCATAGGAAACAGCTATATTAGGATGTTCTTTCATGACTGCTTCAAGCTCTTCGGGTATATCGGATTTCGCGTGGGCGGCTGTAAGCAGAAGTACAGGAATAACCGCTATAGAGTCTGCGCCTTTATTCAGGCACAATTCAAACCCGGTTTTTATATCCGGTTCTGCAAGTTCCAGAAAACAAATTTCCTGGATGGGTGCTTGCACGTGCTTTTTACATGCTGAAATAAATTCTATAGCCTCATCACGCGCTTTTTTCACGCGGCTTCCGTGGCATATATACAAAACAGCCTGCTTCATTTAGAGCGCCTCACTTACTTGAGAATCTGTCCTGTCCTCTTTGAACCATTTGAGCTGCTCACGGTATGTAACCACTTCTCCAATGATAATCATGCTCGGATTGGATATACCGCCCTGCTTTACAGCTTCATGGATGTCAGCCAGTGTTCCGGTTACGGTTCTTTGCTCATCCGTGCTCCCCCAGTGGATCACCGCTGCCGGAGTTTTAGCAGGCTTCCCATGGGCCAGGAGCTGTTCCTGTATATATGGCAGCTGACTGATCCCCATGTAAATGGCAAGGGTATCTACTCCCCCGGCTAAGCTTTTCCAGCGGCTGCTTTCTTCCTCCCCCTCTTTTCGGTGGCCGGTGATGAATGCAACACTTCCGCTCGCTTCCCTGTGGGTTACTGGAATTCCTGCATAGGCAGCAGCAGCAATTCCGGATGTAATTCCCGGAACCACTTCAAATTCGACTCCATGTTTGACAAGAGCTTCCGCTTCTTCTCCGCCGCGGCCGAAAACAAATGGATCTCCGCCCTTAAGCCTTGTTACTACATGGCCGCCTTTAGCAAATTTTATGAGGAACCGGTTAATGGTTTCCTGTTTCATTGTATGATAATCCGGCAGCTTTCCGCAGTAAATGAGGTCAGCGCCTTCTTTTGCGTGCTTTAGCAATTCTTTGTTTACAAGCCGGTCATATAAAATGGTATCGGCCTCCTGGATGCATCGCAGCCCTTTTACTGTAATCAGGTCTGGATCTCCCGGGCCTGCTCCCACGAGGTACACCTTCGACATTATCATCCCTCCCTTGAATGATTATACCGTACAAGGGGTTTCAAGTCCTTACTCGGAAATAGCCTTATGCATTTTTTAAGCTGACAAACTGTTTATCTTTTAAATAGTGGAGAACCTGATCTGCGCATTCAGAAGGATTGAATTCCCCGCTGTCGAGCACAATTTCCGGATGATCCGGTTTCTCGTAAGGGGAATCGATTCCTGTAAATCCTTTGATTTCTCCATTCCTTGCTTTTTTATATAGTCCTTTAGGATCCCGTTCTTCGCATTTTTCAAGTGAGCAATCTGTAAACACTTCAATAAATTCATCTGCGTCAAGAAGGTCACGCACCTGACTCCGGTCTTCCTTAAAAGGCGAAATGAAGGCTGTAATGACGACACTTCCAGCATCAGTAAACAGCTTGGATACTTCTCCGATTCTCCTAATATTTTCGCGGCGGTCACTGTCTGAAAACCCGAGATCCCCATTGAGGCCATGGCGGACATTGTCCCCGTCCAGCACATAAACCTGCACACCGTTTTCATAAAGCTTCCGCGCCAGTTCATTAGCAACTGTTGATTTGCCTGACCCCGATAACCCCGTAAACCAGATAACAAAACTATGATGGCCGTTCCGTTCTCTCCGCTCCTCTTTGGAAATAGACTGCTGGTGCCATGTAACATTAGCAGATTGTGTCATCGAACTTCCTCCGCTTCCGTCTGTGTCTCTCTCATTCCCTCAATCAGCACTTTGATGACCTCAGGCCTGCTGAATGTGCTTGGGGGAACTTCTCCCTTACGGAGCATCTCTCTTACTTTAGTACCAGAAAGAATCACCCGATGCTCCGGAGCGTGCGGACATGATTTGGTCGTCGCCATACCTTCGCATTTGCTGCAGTAAAAGCTGTGCTCAAAACGGAGCGGTGTAATGCCGATTTCTTCAGGTTTAAATTCGTCAAATATATACTGGGCATCATACGTACCGTAATAATCGCCGACACCTGCATGATCTCTTCCGACGATAAAATGAGTGCATCCATAATTTTTTCGTACCAATGCATGGAAAATCGCTTCTCTTGGACCCGCATATCTCATTGCAGCAGGGAACACCCCAAGAAATACCCGTTCCTTCGGATAGTATTCATCAAGAAGAACTCCATAGCTTTTCATTCTGATGGAGGCTGAAATGTCATCAGATTTGGTTTCCCCTACCAGCGGGTTTAAGTAGAGGCCATCGACGGTCTCAAGAGCCGTTTTCTGAATGTATTCATGCGCCCTGTGGACCGGGTTTCTCGTTTGGAATCCAACAATCGTTTTCCAGCCTTTTTGTTCAAACGCTGCTCTTGTTTCAGCCGGGACAAAATAGTGATCTGGAAAATCAGGCTGCGTCCGCTTTATGAGTGTGATATCTCCGCTAACGTAAAACTCTCCTCTTGAGAATAATTTTTTCACCCCAGGATGGTTCCGGTCAGAGGTTCTGTAGACGTTAATGGCTTCTTTTTCTTTATCCGGTTTGTAAATCTCCCCAATATCTATAAAACCATATTCTTCTCCCTCAAAAACAAGCTTTGCCTGATCTCCGCTGTTAAGTTCTGTAGCCTTCTTTTCAGAGATTGGAAGCGTAATAGGGATGGACCATACCGTTCCATCTGAGAGTTTCATTGTTTCTACTACACTGAGATAATCTTTTTCAGATAAAAATCCTGACAGCGGGCTATACCCTCCTATAGCGATAAGCTCCAAGTCACTTAATGCCATAGCATCCAGTTCGATCGTTTTCTCTAAAGATCCCACATCCATGCCCAAATCGGTTCGCTGTATTAGCTTTCCTCCATGCGGTGTTAAACTCATCTATAACTCCTCCTATTCAGATAAAACTACTTGGTTTCGAATTTAAATTCCTCCGCCTTGTTCATGCACAGAGCGCTTTTCTTTTTTTATTGCTTTCATTAAAGAGAGAACTCCAAGCGTTGCAACCATAATCGCAACGGCTGAAAATGTGGAATAAAAATCGGATTGTACAAACAGCTTAACCATGACGTACGAGATCGCCAGGCTCACCAGTGGCGAAACAATCCATACTTTTACGATTTTTTTCACGATGCCCTTTTGAAAAACAATTGCACCATTTTTAGCAGCCCCGGACGCCATGATGGATGTGGATGTCACCTGGGTTAAAGGCACGGGAAGACCGAATAGCGAGCTGATGGTGACAAGCAGAGCACCCGTACCCGAAATAACTATACCTTCTGTTTTCGAAAGTCTTGTTATTTTCTTCCCATTCGTCTCAAGGACCCGTCCGCCCAGAAGGACAGCACCCGCTGCTACGAAAAAGCCCCCAATCCATACCCCTTTGTTTACAGAAATAACTCCCGCCGCTACCAGCGGGCCGACAGCGTTGGCAACATTATTCATTCCAGCTGAGAATGCTTCAAAAAATCCTGCTGCAATCAAAAGATAAATCAGCAGCTTTCCCCCTCGGGCCTCTAGCCTGGAAAAAAGCGGCTTACATGCTCTGCATATAAAATAGGTAATAAAAAAGGCTGCCACTGGAATGATGACCCAGAACATCATGATGATTAGAACAGATTGGACATATAAAGCATGATAGGCGACCCCAACCCCGACTACCGCTCCAACTGTAACTTCACTTGTAGACAGCGGAATCCCCATCAAATTGGCCATAAATAACGAAATCGCAGCGGAGCCGATAACGACAAGCACAATTTGCATGGTGATCATCGACTGCGGAATAATGCCGGAGCTGATCGTTTTAACGACTTCTCCTCCCCCCAGTACAGCTCCCAGAATAACGCCTGCTCCGCATAGAAGGAGGGCTGCCATTCTGCGATTAATTGCCCCTGACCCGTATGCCACACCCATGGAAGCAGCCGCCCCGCTTGCCCCAATGTTCATCGCAAAAAACAAGCTGAGGATGATTGCGGCAGCTTCCATCATAATTGAGCCCTCAACCGTGCAGACCGCATTCTGTCTTTTGGCTGCCGTTCCAGCGGCCGGATCTTGCATCATTTACATTGATGGCAGGCTGGGTGCATGGCTTGCAACCGATGCTCGGGTATCCTTGATCATGGAGAACATTGTAGTCCAAGTCATTTTTGTGGGCATACCGCCATACATCTTTCCACGTCCAGTGAATAAGCGGGCAAATTTTAACATTTTCAAACTTATCATCCCGGTTCAGGAACTGGGTGTTTTTTCTTGAAGGGGATTGCTCTCTGCGCAATCCGGATATCCATGCCTTTTCGGTGCTCATTACCTCTCTGAGAGGAAGCACTTTCCTGATTCTGCAGCATTCATTCGGATTTCGCTTCCATAGTTCGTCCCCATGCTTTGCCGCCTGTTCAGCTACAGTTAAAGGCGGTTTTTTCAATAAAATATTTAAAGCAGGATACCGTGCCTTTACACGGCCAATCAAATCATAGGTTTCTTTGAAATGGAGCTCAGTATCTAAAAATACAATTCTCGCATCCTTTTTTATTTTCGATATGAGATCGATCAGAACAATCCCTTCAATACCGAAGCTGCATGCATAAACTAAATCGTCCTGATAATGAGAATACGCCCATTCCAGAACGTTAAGCGCTTCGACCGTTTTGTCATCATTTTCGAATTCTGGAGCGGTTTCTGTCCAATTTTCGAATGTCAGCATAAATTTACACTCCTCTTTTTTAAAACCAACGCAAAAAGGCAGGAACGCGCCGCTGCATAAACAAAGAGCAGGCAAACCGTTCCCGCCTCTAGTTTGTCTAGTCAGCGTACTCATATTGGATTTTTATTTCAGTCTGACTTTTTCATTTTTCTCAAGCTGAATGATCTTACCATCCTGGACAACCAGGGTGATGGATCCGTATTTCATTGCCTGAAGCATTTCTTTTAGCTTTCCGATAACTTCTTCAAGCTGATCCTGCTCCCCCACGGACAGCCCCTCCCCAATACAAAAATAAAAAGCCTTCCATTTTAGAAAGACTTGTGAGGTGTATTCCCCTTATCTCCCAAAATGGATTCCATTTTGCTGGATTTAGCACCTTGCTTTCAAGCAGGTTGCCGGGTTTCAAAGGGCCAGGTCCCTCCACCGCTCTGGATAAGTATGATGTGTTATTGATTTCAAATTTTAGCACAATTCGAACGATTGTCAACCCGAGTTATCGGGTAGGTTTTATAAAAAATCAAAATAGGTGCAAATTACCCAGTAATTTCTGCTGCTTAGAAATATCTTTGGCAGTAGGATACAATTAGCTTAAGAGGTGAAATGTATTGAAAAAGACGATTGTTTCATGGAGCGGAGGAAAAGACAGCACCATGATGCTTCACAGGCTTTTGCAAAACCCGGAATATCCTATCTCTGGACTTTTTACATCGATCAACCGGGTTGCCCGCAGCGTTCCTTTTCATGGAATCGGAGAGGATTTACTAAAAGATCAGGCAGCAAGCCTCCGCCTTCCTATTCAATTCTTAGAACTCTCACCATCTCCATCTAATAATGAATATGAGGAGAGCCTGGGCGAATTTCTAAAAAACTGTAAAGAAAATGAAATAACTCATGTTGCATTTGGGGACATCTTTTTAAAGGATCTTCGTAAATATAGAGAAGATCTGGTCACGGCCTGCGGTTTACAGGCTATTTTTCCTCTATGGGGAGAACAGACTGAATCTCTAGCCCGTCAGTTTATAAAGGATGGCTATAAAGCTTCCATTTGCGGAATAGATAAATCAAAGCTTCCATATTCTTTACTGGGACATCAATACAATAAATCATTTATTCAAACTATCGAAAAATCAGCCGATTCATGCGGAGAAAACGGGGAGTTTCATACCTTTGTGTACGGCGGACCGATTTTCAGCAGAGAGCTTTCATTTGGGACAGCCGGCACAGAAAACACATTTCCTGGTTTCCGGACACTTTTGCTGCAGCGGGAGGATAACACATGATTGGTAAAGCGTTCTTGTCACTGATTGGTTTTATGATGGCAGCAATCGGGTTTTCCTTTTCCATTTCATCAAAATGGAGCAAAGAGGAGCTGAATGAAATAAGAATAACCGCAGCTGGCGGCTTTAAGTTATTTGCTGCTGGCGGCTTATTATATTGGTCCATTCTGGAGAAGACCGTTCCTGAAAAACAAACGGCCCTTTTGTTTCACCTTAGCTTTCTTTTGATCGGCCTTGCCGGTTTTGCATTATCTGTCTTCATTTGGTTCGGTTAATGCAATAGGGAATTCCATGTAAAAGGATGTCCCTTCCTTATTGCTGACAACCCGAAGTTCACCATGATGATTTTCAATGATCTTTCTTGAAATAGAGAGACCCAGCCCTGTTCCATCATCCTTCATTGTAAAAAATGGATCGAATATATGAACGAGAACCTCAGGCTCAATTCCGCTCCCGTTATCCGAAAAAGATATTTGCACTACATCTCCGTATATGGCTGCTTTCACATCAACCTTTAGTTTTTTATTTATGGTCTTTGCCTGCTGGGCGTTAGCAAACAGATTCATAAATACTTGCAGAAGCTCCTCCTTGTTTCCGAGGATCGCTGTTTCAGGCAGTACCTTTTTACAGTCAATGATTAGATCCGTGTCATGAAGGAACGCTTCACTGTGCAGAAACTTTCCTAAATATCCCTTGAGAAAGTCTGACACATATAGAGTCTCAAATGGCAGCGCCTCCGTTTTTGATAACCTCAAAAAATCCGTAATAATACCGTTCGCACGATCGATCTCAGGAATAAGCAAAGCCGAAAACAGCCGGTTCATATCTGGACCGAGCTGTCCGCTGAGAAGCTGGAGATACCCCCGGACAGTTGTAAGGGGATTTCTGATCTCATGCGCGATTCCTGCTGCAATTCTCCCTGACATCGCCATTTTTTCAGCATCCTTCAAGTTATTCAGGAAATGAAATAATCCTGCTACCCTGCTTATACTCCCATCGTGCCTTCGTATGATATATGTATTAACGATTCCATAATTACGGTCCCATAATTCCCGATTGCGGATAGCCTGTCCGGTCTGGAGCGTTTCCAATATGGCAATCTGCTGATCAGGTATACGCAGCAGCTCCCTTATATGTGTACCGATCACGGCTTCAGGATCAGCCTTTAAATCGGCAGCCGACTGTCTGTTGCACAGTGTAATCTTTCCATCAGCATCAGTGATAACTAGATGATGCGGTATCAAATCAGCCAGCGGCGCAAGCTTCTCTTCCAGCTTTTCCAGCAGCTCTCCTTCTAAAGATGCAATGGTAAACGAACCTTCTTGTTCTGCTGCAGGCTGATGCCGATAAAATCTGCCTGATTCAGAATCCTTATACTCAAAAGCAAAAGGTATCGAATCTATTAGACGCTTATAAAATAAAAGTTCTTGTTGATCCTCGAATTCTTTCATTTCTTCCTCCAGCTTACATCATTCATCTTTTCCCATTATAAGGGAGGATCTCAGATCGTTCCAATGCTTTTTTCCAATCCCTGCAAAAAGAAAACCTCCTTCTATACCAAAAGGAGGCCTCCCCTGTTAAACAATTGAAATCGAAAGGTTTTCTCTAACACGAAACGCGGCTTCTGCCATATTGCGGAGGGATTGTATCGCCTCCTCTTCAGATCTCGTTTTCAGACCGCAGTCCGGATTAATCCAAAACCGGCCGGCCGGCAGAACGACGAGGCACTGCTCAATCACCTTTTCCATCTCAGCGGCTGAAGGAATTCGCGGGCTGTGTATATCATACACTCCTAGTCCGATCATTTTATCATAGCTGAACTCTTTAAAGGTGCTGATCATTTCGCCGCCGCCCCTTGATGTTTCAATGGATAGGACGTCAGCATCCATATCGGATATTGCGTCAATCATTTCTGAGAAATCACTATAGCACATATGAGTGTGAATCTGCGTATCAGCCCTCACATCCCAATGAGTCGCTCTGAATGCATTCACTGCCCATTCTGTATAAGCCGCCTGTTTGCTTTTTTTAAGCGGGAGACCCTCTCTAAACGCTGGTTCATCTATTTGAATCATGGAGATCCCGGCTTTTTCAAGCTCCAGCACTTCTTTTCTTAGAGCTGCTGCAATAAAGCTTGCAAGAACTTCGCTGCTTTGATCATCACGCGGGAAGGACCAGTTCAGAATCGTCACGGGACCTGTCAGCATCCCTTTTACAGGCTTATCCGACAGGGACTGCGAGTACAAAGCAAGCCCGGAGGTAATGGGTCCTCTCCAGCCGATGTCCCCAAAAATGATGGGTGGCTTTACCCCCCTGGAGCCGTAAGACTGGACCCAGCCATGTTTAGTAAAGGCAAAACCATCCAGGTTTTCACCGAAGTACTCAACCATATCATTCCGCTCGAATTCTCCATGCACGAGAACGTCCAGGCCTGCTTCCTCCTGAATCCCGATCCACCGCTTTGTTTCCCTTTTTACAAACACATCATATTCCTGTTTTGAAAGAAGGCCGTCCCGGAATCTCTTCCGCTGCTTTCTCACCTCTTTCGTCTGCGGAAAACTGCCGATTGTTGTCAACGGAAGCAATGGGAGCTGAAAGGCCTTTCTTTGAATTTCCTCTCTCTCGGAAAATGGCTGCTTCCTCTTGAAGGATTGAACCTGATCAGAGAGATTTTCAGATTTCCGATAGTTTGTTAAATCCTGATAGGCGTGATCCCATTCAAGAATTTTATTTTTAGCTTCCAAATCGCTGCTCCCTGCTAGGAGGACGCATTCCTCAAGTTTTTCTTTTGCGAAAGACAGATTGTTATAAAGACCTGCCGGAAGGCTGACTTCACCTTCTAGTGTCTCCGGTACATGAATGAGGCTGCAGGAGGGCTGGATCCATAGCTCGCAAGGCTTGATTTTATTTTGCAGAAACTCCATTAGTTTTAGTGATTCCGTCCCTTTAGCCCGCCATATGTTTCGCCCGTCAATCATTCCTGCTGCCAAAATTTTATCTGACGGAAATCTGTGCTTTTCCATTATGTCAATCGTATTTCCTCTTGTAAAATCAAGACCCCATCCGCTGACAGGCAAGGTCATTAACTGCTGATAAGCTTCAGGAGATTCAAAATACGTTTGTATGCAAATCTTAAGGCTGCTCACTTTCCCGTCCAAATCAGAATACATGGTCTGAATAATCGGGAAATCTTCGGAGGTTTCTTCATAAACAAATGCCGGTTCATCCACTTGAACGATTTGCGCGCCGTGTTCTTCCAGCTGCTGGAGAAGCTGGGCATATAGAGGCAGCAGCTTCTCTGCAGCCTTTTCAAGAGATTCATAGCCCTTAGAAAGCCGGATAAAGGTATAAGGACCGATGATGACAGGTTTTCCATCCGTCCATTCTTTTGCTTCAAGATAATGCTCAAGGGGTTTGTTAAAATTGAGCTTCGGCTCTGAGCCTTCCCACTCTGGTACGAGATAATGGTAATTCGTGTCAAACCACTTCGTCATCGCGCACGCTGTTGCGCGCTTCGATCCCCTTGCCATGGAAAAATAGCAGTCAATGGAGGACGGATTTTCTGTCCGGTGCCTTTCAGGAATCAGGTTAAACATCCAGGCCATATCAAGCATCGCATCGTAGAACGTAAAATCACCGACCGGGACAAGATCAATGCCCGCTTCTTTTTGCTTGCGGACGTTTTCAATCCTGAGTTCTTTCATTTTTGACAGGAAGACAGGCTCACTTATTTCTTTTTTCCAGAAAGACTCAAGCACCTTTTTCCATTCTCTATTCTGTCCTAAACGCGGATATCCTTGATTGCTGCTTTTCAGCTTCATTCAAATCTCTCTCCTTTCGTATTAAACAAAAAAAAAGACTGATCCTGATCTCCCTGTCTGCTCCATATACACTGGCACAGACAGGTCTGACTCGGTTCAGTCTAAAACGATCGATGACAAACATGAAAAAGAAACGGTAGCATCATGATCGTTTCCGCATCTCACCCCCCGAAGACAGAAAACTCCAAGGAATACAGGCAGGTCTCCTGGCTTATGCTTCAGTCTTTTCTGCGCCTTCCCATCCATTATGACAGTGGCTTTTTAGCAGAATCGTCAGCACGTACAGTTGCGGGGACAGCTCCGGATTAAAACCGGATTCCCTATTAAACCGCTAAAAGCGGTACCTGGTATTCCTCTACAATATGAAATTGATAGTTTCTTTTATAGCATATAAGGTTTCACAATTGCAAGAGTAATCTTTCTATTCAGACAGAGGTTTCCGCTCTCCATTCAATCGAGGAAGGATTCTTTCTCCATTGCTCAAGCTTTTTAAGATCCTCTTCTTTAATACGGCTTTCCTCCCTGGCTATCTGAATGAGGGTGGAATAGTCTGTCAATGTCCTGCAGGAAATCAGCTCTTCGCTGAAATTCTGATCAGCTGCGTCAAACTCATAGGTGAAAATAGCAGCAACACCCAATACATCCGCTCCTGCATCACGAAGTGCTTTGACGGTATGAATGGAGCTTCCGCCGGTTGAAATCAGGTCTTCAATGACGACTGCCCGGTCGTTCTCTCCAGCTATTCCCTCAATCATGTTGCCTTTCCCGTGTCCTTTGGCACTTCCGCGCACATAGCACATCGGCAGCCCGAGAATATCGCTGACAAGAGCGGCATGGGCAATCCCAGCCGTTGCCGTTCCGGCAATCAGGATAGCATCCGGATAATTTACCCGGATCACTTGTGCGAGACCTTCTGCTATCTCTTTTCGAATTTCCGGAAATGAAAGTGTTAATCGATTATCGCAGTAAATCGGGGATAGCATGCCGCTTGACCATGTAAACGGCTCATTTGGCTTCAGTGTGACCGCACCTATTTCCAGCAATGATTTTGCCATTTTCTCTTTCATATTTTTACACCCTCCCAGTCCATTTGCATCTTTATGTACGCATTCAGCGGATGTTCTTTTTGAGTAATGCTTCTTCCGGCAACTAAATAGGTTGAATTTTCATTGCGGGCCATCTCTGGTGTTGCGACTCTGGATTGATCCCCTTCCGCATCTCCTGACAGCCGGATCCCAGGCGTAATGGTCATAAAATCGGGGCCAAATTCCTTCTTGATCTGTTTTGACTCCCATACGCTGCATACAACGCCATCCAGGCCTGCTTGTTTAACAAGTGCTGAATAATGATGAACGGCCTCATCCACACTGCCATTAATAAGAAGCTCCTCGTTCATCACCCTCTGTGATGTACTGGTTAACTGAGTAACTCCGATCAAATGCGGCCGCTTCTGTCCTGCAGGAGTTCCTGAAATCAAGCCTTCCATCGCAGCCTCCATCATAGCGCGTCCTCCTGCAGCATGGACATTGACCATGTCCGGCTGAAGCGAAGCAAGTACCTTCATTGCTCTCTTTACGGTATTCGGTATATCATGAAGCTTTAAATCCAAAAAGACTTGATGGCCTTCCTCCTTCAGCCATTCAATCACAGCTGGACCTTCCTTATAAAAAAGCTCCATTCCGGTTTTTACATACAGCTTTTCACTGCCCATTCCCTTCAAAAAGCGGTCTGCTTCTGCTTTATTTTCAAAATCAAGCGCGATGATAATCGGGTTCCGGTGCATCCTCATGACTCCTTCCAATACACTCCCGAATATGGTTGAAACCATATTTTTTCAGCATTTCCGGAAGTTCGTCAATGATTTCTGAACAGATAAACGGATTGACAAAGTTCGCCGTTCCAACAGCAACCGCACTTGCACCGGCATATAAAAACTCTACTGCATCCTCTGCTGACTGAATGCCGCCCATTCCAATGATTGGGATGGACACAGCACGGCTGACCTCATAAATCATCCGGATCGCCACCGGCTTGATGGCAGGACCTGAAAGCCCCCCCGTTTTGTTAGCCAAAACGGGTCTGCCGGTTTTCAGGTCGAGCCGCATTCCAAGAAGTGTATTGATCATCGTTAAGCCGTCTGCTCCAGCCTGTTCCACTGCGATCGCAATCTCAGTAATACTCGTAACATTCGGAGACAGCTTGACATACACAGGCACGCTGGAAACACGTTTTACTGCCGCGGTCAAGTCAGCCGCCATCTTAGGGTCTGTACCAAATGCAATCCCCCCGGTTTTTACATTCGGGCAGGAAATATTCAATTCCAGTGCTGCTACATTTGGAGCCTGGCTGATTCTTTCCGCTACTTCCATGTAATCCTCCGTGCTTGATCCAGCTACATTAGCAATAATCGGTACATCAAAGGATTCAAGCCTTGGCAGCTCGTCCTGGATCACTCCCGCGAGACCGGGATTTTGAAGCCCGATTGCGTTCAGCATCCCGCCCGGCGTCTCTGCTACGCGCGGTGTTTCATTGCCGAATCTTGCTTCAGGTGTCGCTGCTTTTATCATGATGGCACCGAGCTTATTCAAATCATACAGAATGGAGAACTCCTTGCCGAAACCGAAGCACCCGGAAGCAGGCATGACTGGATTTTTCAGCGATAATCCCGGAAGTGTGATGTTCAGCATGAAAGAACCACCTCCCCCGCTCTAAATACCGGCCCGTCACAGCATACCTTTTTGTAGCCGTCGGGGTCATTCGGAACATGGCATACACAGGCAAAGCATGCCCCTATCCCGCACCCCATTCTCTCTTCAAGGGAAAGGTATACGTCCTTGTCTGAATACCTCGTTTCAAGAGCCTTAAGCATCGGTGTCGGACCGCAGGCGTATAAACGTTCAAACTGGATTTCGTGATAGCTGATGGCGTCTGTTACGAATCCTTTCACTCCCAAGCTGCCATCCGTTGTGGAAAAATAGGTATCTCCCAGTCTGGCAAACTCTTCTTTATAAAAGGACGCCTCTATGTTTTCAAAGCCTAATACATGGACAGGCACTGCTCCTATGGCTTTCAGCTGGCGCGAAAGTTCATACAGGGGAGGAACGCCGATGCCGCCTCCTGTAAGCAAAACCTTTTTTCCTTTTAAAGAACTGTCAATAGGAAACCCGTTTCCGAGCGGCCCGATGATGTCTGCTTTTTCTCCAGGTTTTTTTAAAGAAAGAAGTGCCGTGCCTTCCCCGCTTTTTCTGTAGATGATGGTAAATGTCTTGTCCTCACGGCTGATTCTGGCAATGCTGATTGGTCTTCTAAGAAGAGGGACAAATGTTTCCGATACTTTTACATGGACAAACTGGCCGGGCTTCGTCATTTGAAGGGTCAATTCTCCCTGAAGAACCAGTTCAAAAATATTTGCGGCAATTTCTCTATGCGAAACAATCAGCATGTCTTCTTTTCCGGTCATGAATAAACAGCCTCCCGTCCGGGATTCAGCTCCTGCATCGCTTCTGTCGAAAAGCTCATGGATTCAAGAACCTTTAATATCGCTTTCGCTGTATCCAGTGATGTCAGGCACGGCACACCGTTTTCAACGGATTCACGTCGGATTTTGAAGCCGTCTCTTGCCGGCTGTTTGCCTTTTGTCAATGTGTTGATGACAAATTGCGCTTCTCCGTTCCGGATCACATCCAGCAGGTTCGGCTGCTCACTGATTTTATTGACAATTTTTGAAGGAATGCCCGCTTCCTGCAGGTATTCGGCTGTTCCGCTTGTTGCAAGGATCTGGTAGCCGATCCGGTTAAACCGTCTTGCAATTTCCAGGCCTTCCGTTTTGTCTTTATCTGCTACGGTCAGAAGAACAGATCCATATTTATGAATTTGTATTCCGGATGCAACCAAACCTTTATACAAAGCCTTTTCAAGAGTGACGTCTTTCCCCATTACTTCCCCGGTGGATTTCATTTCCGGTCCAAGGGTAATGTCGACCATCCTTAGTTTTGCAAAGGAGAACACAGGCACCTTTACATATACACCAGCCTTCTCTTCAATCAGGCCCGTTTCATATCCCATGTCCCTTAGCTTGTGGCCTAAAACCACTTTCGTTGCAAGATTCGCCATAGGCACGCCGGTAATTTTGCTTAAAAACGGGACCGTTCTGCTTGACCGCGGGTTTACTTCCAGGACGAACACATCTTCTTTATAAATAACAAACTGGATATTCAGGAGGCCGGAGATATTCAGTCCTTTCGCAAGTGCGATCGTATGCTCAATGATTTTGTTTTTGCAGTCATCCGAAAGGGTTTGAGGAGGATATACCGCAATTGAGTCTCCGGAATGGACACCGGCTCTTTCAATATGCTCCATAATTCCCGGTATCACGATCGTCTCCCCGTCAGAGATCGCATCCACTTCAATTTCCTTGCCCGTTAAGTATTTGTCGATCAGGACGGGATGAGCTGGATTTACTTTCACCGCATTCTCCATGTAATAAAGCAATTCTTCTTCCCGATAGACAATTTCCATCGCTCTTCCTCCTAATACATAGGAAGGGCGGACGAGGACCGGGTAGCCAATTTCATTTGCAATGACAGCAGCTTCACGAGCCGATACAGCTGTTTTTCCTAGGGGCTGAGGAATCCCCAGGGTATTCAGTGTTTGCTCAAATTTATCCCGGTTTTCCGCCCGGTCCAAATCCTCCAAAGATGTTCCAAGAATTTTCACACCGCGTGCAGAGAGCTCATCGGCTAGATTAATGGCCGTCTGGCCCCCAAACTGCACGACCACACCGATCGGTTTTTCAAGTTCAATGACATGCATAACATCTTCAGCAGTGAGCGGTTCAAAGTAAAGCTTATCGGAGATGCTGAAATCGGTTGAAACCGTCTCTGGATTATTGTTAATAATAATTGCCTCATAGCCTGCTTCTTTTATCGCCCAGACCGAGTGAACCGTCGCATAGTCAAATTCTACTCCCTGACCGATGCGGATCGGGCCTGAGCCAAGAACGAGAACGCTCTCCCTGGTTGTTACCGCGGACTCATTTTCTTCTTCGTACGTACCGTAAAAATACGGTGTGGACGATTCAAATTCGGCAGCACACGTATCAACCATTTTATAAACAGGCAGGAGTCCCGATTGTTTTCTGAGCTCATAGATTTCTCTCTCATCCGTTGACCATAGATTTGCTATTGCCAGATCAGAGAAGCCATTTGCTTTAGCTTCGTAAAGAACGTCCAGATCATATGGGCGGTTCGCCACATGCTTTTCCAGAGCAATAATTCCGGTTAGCTTATTCAGGAAAAATAAATCAATCCGGCTCCACTCGTGCAGTGTTTCTGCTGAAACTTCTCTCCGAAGTGCTTCTGCAAGATAAAAGAGACGCTCATCTCCCGCTTTGCGGATTCTTTTTTCGATATGAAGGTCGTCAAGCTCTGCTGCACTTTTCAATTCAAGATGATGAACATCTGCTTCGAGTGAACGGACCGCTTTCAGCAGCGATTCCTCAAATGTTCTTCCAATCGCCATTACTTCACCTGTAGCCTTCATTTGGGTACCAAGCCATCTGTTGGCAGATTCGAATTTATCAAATGGCCAGCGCGGAATTTTTGTAACGATATAATCCAAGGCCGGTTCAAAGCAAGCGTATGTTTTGCCGGTAACCGGGTTCATCATTTCATCGAGTGTAAGACCCACGGCAATTTTCGCTGCCAGTTTCGCAATCGGATAGCCTGTTGCCTTAGAGGCAAGAGCAGATGACCGGCTTACCCTCGGGTTGACTTCGATAATGTAATATTGAAAGCTGTCCGGATCGAGTGCGAGCTGAACGTTGCAGCCGCCTTCTATTCCAAGGGCCCTGATAATTTTCAGCGAGACATTTCTTAACAGCTGATATTCCCTGTCGCTCAGCGTCTGTGAAGGTGCCACTACAATGCTGTCTCCAGTATGGATTCCGACAGGATCGAAGTTCTCCATGTTGCAGACGACAATCGCATGGTCCCCGCTGTCCCTCATGACTTCATATTCGATTTCCTTAAAGCCTGCGATGCTTTTTTCAAGAAGGCATTGTGTAACCGGACTTGCTTTTAATCCGTAAGCTACGATTTCGGCAAGCTCTTCCTCATTGCCGCAAATACCGCCGCCTGTGCCGCCTAGGGTAAATGCAGGCCGGACGATAATCGGATAGCCGATTACTTCAGCAAATGCGAAGGCTTCATCAATCGTATGAACAATTTCGCTATCCGGCACCGGCTCATTCAGTTCATTCATTAATCTTCGGAACAGGTCCCTGTCCTCTGCCTTTTGAATGGCCTCCAGACTCGTTCCGAGAATTTCCACGCCGCATTCCTCTAGAACACCGGATTGTGCAAGCTCAACCGCAAGATTCAGGCCGGTTTGACCGCCAAGTGTCGGAACGAGTGCATCCGGTCTCTCTTTGCGGATGATGTTGCTGACAAACTCTGCTGTTAAAGGTTCAATATAAACTTTATCGGCGATTTCCGTATCCGTCATGATTGTGGCAGGATTGGAATTGACGAGAACGACTTCATATCCTTCTTCCTTTAGTGCGATGCACGCCTGAGTCCCTGCATAATCAAATTCTGCAGCCTGGCCAATGACGATCGGTCCAGATCCAATAACTAGTATCTTCTTAATATCTACACGTTTTGGCATAGTCGGTTTCCTGCCTTTCCTGCTGATTCAATCAGTTCCATGAATTGGTCGAACAATCCGTTTGCGTCTTCCGGCCCAGGTGATGCCTCCGGGTGGTACTGCACTGTAAAGGCGGCATGCTGATTATGTTTTAAGCCTTCAATCGTCCGGTCATTTAATGCAATATGAGTAACAGCTAATTCCGTTTGTGCAAGTGAACTATCTCTTACTGTGTAGCCATGGTTTTGAGAAGTAATGGCTACTTTACCCGTTTCCAGATCCTTTACCGGGTGATTGGATCCCCTATGTCCGAATTTCATCTTTTCGGTATCTGCTCCGCATGCCAGAGCAAAAAGCTGATGTCCGAGGCAAATCCCGAATAAAGGGACTTTCCCTAAAACTCCCCTGATCATTTCAATGCCCTCTGGAACATCCTTTGGATCCCCAGGACCGTTTGAAAGCATGATGCCATCAGGATTAAGCTGAAGAATTTCTTCTGCAGAGGTATTAAACGGGACAACAACGACATCGCAATGCCTTTTATTTAATTCCCGGAGGATGCCGTGCTTCATCCCATAATCAACCAGCACGACTCTTCTGCCTCTTCCGGGACTTGCATAAGGGGTTTTCGCTGATACTCTTTCCACCTGGTTCACAGGCAGGCGCACAGCCCTTAACTTCTCTAAAATCGTATGAGGATCTGATTCACTTGAGCAAAGCGCTCCTTTTAGTGTCCCGTGGCTGCGGATGATTCTTGTGAGCCTTCTCGTATCAATCCCGGCAAGACCCGGGATATTTTTCATTTTCAAATACTCGTCTAGCGAATACTCGCTTCTCCAGTTAGATGGGTGGACCGCATGCTCTTTCACAATAAATCCTCCGGTAAATGGAGTGATTGTTTCAAAATCATCGCGGTTGATTCCGTAATTCCCAATCAGCGGATAGGTCATCGTTACAATCTGCCCGCAATAGGATGGGTCAGACAGAATCTCCTGATAACCGGTCATTCCGGTGTTGAACACGATTTCTCCAATTGATTCCCGTTCGCTTCCGAAGCCTTTTCCTGTAAAAATCGTTCCATCTTCAAGTATAAGCAATCGCTTCATGCCCGGACTCCCCTTTCATCGAATACCACGTTACCATTTGCAATGGTGAGAACCGGCCAGCCTGTGCAGCTCCAGCCTGCAAACGGTGTATTTTTCCCCTTTGAAACAAAGGTTTCAGGATCAATTTGCCTTTCGTCCGAGATGTTAATCATCACCAGATCTGCCGGCGCCCCCTCCTTCAAAGTTCCATAAGGCAATCCGAACGTTTTGGACGGCAGGATGGTCAGCCAGTTTAAAAGCTGCTGGAGCGTTGCCATTCCCGTTTTCACAAGGCTGGTATAAAGGAGCGGAAACGCCGTTTCCAGTCCTGTAATACCGAAGGGTGAGAGCTTCATCCCCTCCGCTTTTTCCTCAATCGTATGAGGAGCATGGTCTGTCGCGATAAAATCAATCGTTCCATCCAGCAGACCTTCAATTAATGCCTCTCGATCCTCTCTCCCCCTGAGCGGCGGATTCATTTTGAAATTCGGATCAAGGCCGGGAATATCTTCATCACACAAGATTAAATGATGAGGTGTAACTTCTGCGGTTACATTAATGCCTGCTCTCTTCGCATCTCTCACTGTGCGTACAGATTCCTTCGTGCTGATATGGCACACGTGATAATGGCAGCCAGCTGCTTCAGCGAGCAGAATATCTCTTGCAATATGTACAGATTCACAAACAGATGGAATCCCGTTTATCTGATATTTTTCGGAAAAAACACCTTCGTGGACCGATCCTTTATTAATGAGCGAATTATCCTCGCAGTGCGCCACAATGCTCATCCCCGCTTTAGCCGCCTCTTTCATCGCCTGCAGCATCATTCCTGCTTCCTGAACTCCGACGCCATCATCCGTGAGGGCAAATGCACCTGCTGCTTTTAATTCGCTAAAGCTGGTTAACTTTTTCCCAGCCTGCCTTTCTGTAATCGATGCATAAGGCAAAACTCTTACAGAGGCATTCTCGCGGATTTTCTCCATTAATGCTTCCATCTGCTCTTTATGATCTGGAACGGGGCGGGTATTTGGCATCGCTGCAATGGTTGTAAAACCTCCTTTTGCTGCTGCTTTCGTTCCCGTTTCAATCGTTTCTTTGTGTTCTCCCCCAGGCTCCCTTAAATGAACGTGAACATCAACAAAACCTGCTGACACAATGTGACCGGATGCATCGATTATTTCTTTCCCGCCTCTATGAATGGAATCGTCTATTTTTGCAATCTTTCCTTCTTCAATGAGAAGATCCTGAATATGAAACTTGCCTTCGCTGTTAAGTATGTTTGCCTGTTTAAGAATATAAGACATGGTGATCCTCTCCTCTTTTCAGCATTTTAGATTCAAGCGCTCTTGCCAGAACGGCCATCCTTACATATACTCCGTTTTCCATCTGTTTAAAAATTCTGGAGCGGCTGCACTCCACAAGACTGCTTTCGATTTCAACTCCCCGGTTAATTGGGGCAGGATGCATAATGATTCCGTGATCCTTCATATTTTTTTCCCTTTCAGCTGTTAATCCGTACCGGTCAAGGTAGGATTCCGTATCTGCTGCAGCAGTCGAAGCATGACGCTCATGCTGAATTCTTAAGAGCATCACAACATCCGAATTCTCTATTGCCTCATCAACAGAGACGCTGTGTCCGAAAGCATTAAGCGGATCCTGCCATTCAGGCGGGCCAGAGAAAAGAACATTCGCTCCAAGCCTTGTGAGCGTTTCAGCATTCGACCGGGCCACACGGCTGTGGCGGATGTCTCCGTGGATGCTTACGGTTAACCCTTTGAATCCGCCGAATTCTTCATGGATGGTCATCAGATCCAGCAGAGACTGTGTCGGATGATTTCCGCAGCCGTCCCCCGCATTTAGAATGGGAATGCCAACGTGTTCCTTTAAGCTTTCAAAATAACGGTCCATTGGATGTCTGATAATGACTGCGTCCGCTCCGATCGCCTCCAGTGTCCGGACTGTGTCATACAGAGTCTCGCCTTTCTGAACACTCGAGCTTTCGGCCTGAAAGTTCAGCACTTGAATTCCCAGTCTTTTTTCGGCAACCTCAAAACTAAACCGTGTCCTCGTACTGGGTTCAAAAAACAGATTTGCAGCAAATACCGGGTTTTCCTTCGGCGAAGGCAGATCCCCTGCTTTCATGCACTTTGCGTTATGAATGATTTCAAAGATTTCATCAATTCCGAGCTCAGACATGGTTAAAAGATGCTTCATCGTTCCATCCCCCTTTTGTTAGATCCTGTTTTCATTCAGCCAAAGAAACTGGTTCAAACAGACATGTTTAAAAGACCTAATAAAAACACCCTGAACAATCCGGTTCAGGGTGCAGGAAAACAGAAGGGCCATCAGGCCTTTCTTTACACCCTTTCAAGTCTCTCTGGACTTTATTTAAAAGGCGGTATATTAAGAGACAGCCGATTTCTTTTCCGTCTCGTTTTCAACTTTGCTTTCTGCATCAGGCTCATTGCCAGGCAAAACCATATTAAGGATCACTCCGATGATGGCGGCAAGCGCCATTCCGTGTAGCTCGAAGTTCTGGCCGATTTTTATCACAGCTCCACCGATTCCAATGACAAGGATAACAGATGAAATAATTAAATTCCGTTTGTCCCCAAGATCAATCTGGCTGTCAATCAGCATGCGCAGCCCTGATGAAGCGATAATTCCGAAAAGCAGGATGGAAACGCCCCCCATAACCGGGGTAGGAATTGAACTGATTAGTGCTGAAATTTTCCCGATAAATCCGAACGTAATGGCAAGAACAGCTGCCCCTCCCAGAACAAATACGCTGTATACTCTCGTGATCGCCAAAACTCCGATGTTTTCACCATATGTCGTGTTTGGAGGTCCCCCAATAAGGGCGGCGGCAAATGTAGCGAGCCCATCTCCCATGATGGAGCGGTGCAGCCCGGGCTTTTGAACCAAATCCCTTCCTACGACATTGCTTAGAACCATTTGATGTCCGATATGTTCAGAGAGCGTGACAAGCGCAACAGGCGCCATCAAGAGAAGAATCTGCCATGAAAACTGAGGCTGATAATCCACAAATGGAATGGTAAAGTTTGGAACCTGCAGCCAGCTTGCCTGGGCAACTTTGCTGAAATCCACTATGCCGATTGCCAGTGCATATAAGTAACCTGTAAAAATTCCAATCAGCACCGGAATCAGATTGAAAAACCCTTTGAAGTAAATCGAGCAGATAATCGTAACAGCTAGTGTAATGAGAGCAGCCGAGAAGTGAAGCAGACTATATTCACCAGCTGGGTTATTCGCAGCCATTCCGACCGCTGTACCTGCAAGACTAAGGCCGATAACAATGATCACCGGACCGACCACCACCGGCGGCATCAACCTTAAAATCCAGCGGTGTCCCGTCCCTTTAATGATCAAGGCGACTAGCGCATAGACAGCTCCTGCAAGCATACTGCCCACCATTGCTGCTCCAGGTCCTCCGCCGGTTTGTGCTGCTATTAGCGGGGCGATAAAGGCAAAAGAAGAACCAAGATAAGCCGGCACTTGAAATTTCGTAATCAGCAGGAAAATTAAGGTTCCAACTCCGCTTGAGATCAATGCGACGGCAGGATCCATCTTAACAAGGAATGGGACAAGGATCGTAGCCCCAAACATCGCAAACAAATGCTGGAAGCTAAGTGTGAGCCAAGTAGCCGGGTTGGGTTTATCGTGTATATCAAGAACAATTTTTTCGTTTTCTTTCATCATTTTCCCTCCTATTAAAAAACCTCTTTGCCTGAGAGCAAAGAGGTACACAGAAAGACAGGCATCCCTGTAAAGGAAGCATCTGTTTCCGGTTCTCTTTGCGGTCTCACGGGACTGCATTAAAAAGAACTAGCTATTTTTTTCAAAAATGGAGACTTGATCGCACTCATCAACCTCTGCCATCTCAACGACAATCTTCTCAGAGCTTGAGGTCGGAATGTTTTTCCCGACAAAATCAGCGCGGATCGGAAGCTCACGATGGCCTCTGTCAACCAATACCGCAAGCTGGATGGCTGCCGGCCTCCCGATATCAACAAGCGCATCCATGGCCGCACGTACCGTCCGCCCGGTATACAGCACATCATCCACAAGAATCACCTTTTTATCACGAATGGACTGCGGAATATCCGAGCCCCTGACAAGCGGCTCCTGACTGCTTGTTTTTTTCGTTAAATCATCCCGGTAAAGCGTAATATCGAGTTCCCCGATTGGAATATCCTTGCCTTCAATCTGGCGGATTTTTTCTGCAAGCCGGTTAGCGATATAGATTCCTCTTGTTTTAATCCCGATCAGCAGGCAGTCATCAATTCCTTTATTGCGTTCAATAATTTCATGGGCAATTCGGGTTAATGCTCTCCTGATTGCCTGTTCATCCAATACGACTGCTTTTTTTGACATTCTTACCTGCCTCCCTTCATTTAGGGCAAAAATAAAGCCCTCCTATCCTGCTGGGATAAGAGGGCATAGAAATTCATTGTATCATTACATCTGCCGTACCCTTCCCAGCCTCACAGGACTGCACTTAAAGGTTCTATTCAACTAATAGATATTATGGCAAATGCATGGCTTTCTGTCAATGCTTTATTTGTCGATTTGTGTTAAAAGCTTGCTAAAATACTCTGGAAGCGGTGCTTCAAATTCCAAATACTCACCGGACCTTGGATGAACGAATCCAAGAATTCCTGCATGAAGAGCCTGTCCTCCGATTGAAAGGGTTTTTCTTGGTCCGTATTTCGGGTCACCTGCCAGCGGGTAGCCAATGTACTTCATGTGAACGCGGATTTGATGAGTTCTTCCGGTTTCAAGCTGGCACTCGATGAAAGTATAATCTTTAAATCGTTCGAGAACTTTAAAGTGAGTAACAGCGTCACGGCTGTTTTCTCGTGTTACCGTCATACTTTGGCGATCCTGCTTATCACGGCCGATCGGGGCATCTACTGTTCCCTGGTCATGGGAGATGTTCCCGTGGACAAGCGCTTTATACCGTCTTGTAACGGTTTTTGCAACAAGCTGACTGACAAGTGATTCATGCGCTAAATCATTTTTGGCCACCATCAGCAGTCCTGAAGTGTCTTTGTCAATACGATGGACAATCCCCGGTCTTAAAACCCCGTTGATTCCTGATAAATCTTTGCAATGAGCCATCAGACCATTTACAAGTGTTCCAGTCAGATGACCTGGAGCCGGGTGAACAACCATCCCTTTTGGTTTGTTTACTACAAGAACATCACTGTCCTCATAAAATATTTCCAAATCCATTTCTTCCGCCTGAATATTTAATTCTTCAGGCTCTGGAATTTCAACTGTTATAAGATCGCCTTCTGCGCCTTTATAATTTGTTTTTACTGCATTGCCATTAACAAGAACCAGCCCGCTCTTCATCATCGACTGAATCTGCGTGCGGGACCATTCCTGATTTAACACGGAAAGTGTTTTATCAAGCCTGTCCCCGGCATGTTCATTTACTATCGTATATTCATGGATGTCCATTACAAGATTTGCCCCTCTTTTTTCTCATTTTTACTGTCAATCATCATTTGAATAAACAGCAGTGCGACTCCTACGCAAAGAGCAGAATCTGCAATATTGAAAATTGGGAAATTGTACGAGAAGATAAAAGTTTGCACAAAATCAACAACCTCCTGGTGGCGAACACGGTCAATAAAATTCCCAATGGCCCCGCCAAGCATTAATCCTAATGCAGCTCCCAGCAAGAGCGCTTTCGCTGCGAATTTTTGGATATAATACACAATCGCACCAATCACAACAAGCGTTACAATATAGAAGAACCACATCTGTCCCTGAAGAATTCCCCATGCCGCCCCTTCATTTCGATGGGACGTGATATAAAAGAAATTTTCGATGACAGGTATGCTTTCTCCAATTTCTAAGTTTTGAACAACCAGCCATTTTGTCAGCTGATCCAAACAAATAATAGCAATCGCAAGTATGTAGCTCACTAAACGCACGTACGTTCCCCCAACCATTCAAATTAGATACATTGAATTTTATCACAAAAAAATAAAAAGAGTAAGGAATAGCGGAAAAAACCGTTCAAATTCATGAACGGTTCTAAAACACCATCTCTCCTGTGCTTTGATCTTCATAATCGATTACTCCCGTATAGTCAAATGGAAGCGACTTTTTTTCATATTGGTCCTTATAAGAAAAATCATGAATGCTCCTTGCTGTCGGCAAAAACTTAAGACTGGCCAGAGGCAGCACTGCTCCCGTCTCTTCACAAATGCCATATAACCCGCTGTTCATTTTGTTCAGCGCATGCTCCACATCATGAAGCTCTTCTTTCACATGATACATGAGCGTTCCAGATAACGCCTCTGAATTCCCGTTATCAAAAAATGAATGGTGAAACAATCGCTCCTGAAGCTCCTCCCGCATTAATTCAAGCTCTTTTCTAATCGCAAAAAAATCATTGCTCAATGCGGCTCAACTCCTGCTGTAAGGTTTGTAAAAATAGTTTATCCTTTCAGCCGAACCTCACCCTGTTCATTTTTTTCCACGGATTTTTTATTGGGTTTGTCTGAGTGATTTGTCTGGCAAACCGTGGTTTTTTTGCCTGACTATTTGTCAGACAATCCGGTTTTTTTTGTTTGTCTGACTATTTTGTCAGACAAACCCATGTTTTCTTCGTTTGTCTGACTATTTTGTCTGACAAACCCATGTTTTCTCCGTTTGTCTGACTATTTTGTCTGACAAACCCATGTTTTCTCCGTTTGTCTGACTATTTTGTCTGACAAACCCAGTATTGCTTCGTTTGTCTGACTATTTTGTCTGACAAACCCAGTATTGCTTCGTTTGTCGACGATTTTGACTGACAAACCCAGTATTGCTTCGTTTGTCTGACTATTTTGTCTGACTACCCGTGGTTTTCTCCGTTTGTCTGACATATTTGTACCCTTCCTGCACCAGCGTCTTCGTCCCGCACACCATAATAAAAAGACCCGAATCAAATTCGGGTCTTTCACTTCAATTAGTTAGAGGCATATTCTTTTTCTACAATGCCAGCACAGCGGACGCAAAGTCCCGGGTGGTTTTGATCCTGACCAACCTCTGGTGTTACGATCCAGCAGCGTTCGCACGTTTCGCCTTCTGCTGCTTCAACTGTAATTTTTACGTTGCTGAATTCCTGAGCGTTTTCCGGTGCAGCACTTATATCTCCGCCAAGTTCAAAACCGGAGACGATAAAGAGCTGTTTAAGATCTTCTTCTACCGATTCAAGCAGGGATTTTGCTTTTTGGTCCGGATAAAGAGTAATTTTAGCCGTCAGGGATTTTCCGATGACTTTTTCATTCCTTGCTGTTTCAAGGGCTTTTAGTACATCGTCGCGAAGAGCCATGAATGCATCCCATTTCTCTTCCAGTGCTTCTGACTGTTCAATCTTGGTGCTTTCAGGCATATCCGTAAGCTGAACGCTTTCTGCTTTTTCAGACTCAATATGCTCCCAAACTTCATCTGCAGTATGCGGAAGAATTGGCGCCGTTAATTTGGTCAGAGCCATCAGGGTTTGATGGAGAACCGTTTGAATGGCGCGGCGGTCCGGATGATCCTTGCCCTCGATGTAAAGAACATCTTTCGCAAAATCCAGATAGAATGCACTCAATTCAATTGTGCAGAAGTTATGGACTGCATGATAGATAACGGCAAATTCATATTCATCATATGCTTTCTTTACTTTATCAATCAGTTTATTGAGTTTAACAAGCATGTATCTGTCAACATCCCGAAGGTTTTCCCATTCTACAGCATCCGCTGGAGTAAAGTCTGCAAGGTTTCCTAACAAGAAACGGAATGTGTTGCGGATTTTGCGGTACACCTCAGCCACTTGCTTCAGAATAGCATCGGATACCCGGACATCGGCCTGGTAGTCAACAGATGCTACCCATAGGCGAAGGATATCTCCGCCGAGCTGGTTCATGACTTTCGAAGGAACAACGACGTTCCCTACAGATTTACTCATTTTGCGGCCTTGGCCATCAAGAGCGAAGCCATGGCTTAACACTCCTTTATAAGGCGCTTTGCCTGTTACAGCTACAGCTGTGGATAAGGATGAGTTGAACCAGCCTCTATACTGATCCGATCCCTCAAGGTACAAGTCAGCTGGACGCTGCAGGTCGTCTCGTTCCTGCAGAACGGCTTGATGAGAAGATCCGGAATCAAACCATACATCCATAATATCCGTTTCACGTGTGAAAAGACCGTTCGGGCTTCCTTCATGAGAGAATCCTTCAGGCAGCAAATCCTTTGTTTCGCGCTCGAACCAAATATTCGATCCGTGCTGGCGGAACAAATCAGATACATGGCTGATCGTTTCATCCGTGATAATTGGTTCCCCGTTTTCAGCATAGAACACTGGAATTGGAACACCCCATGCGCGCTGTCTTGAAATACACCAGTCTCCGCGGTCTCTGACCATATTGAACAATCTTGTTTCACCCCAGGCCGGAACCCATTTCGTTTCTTTAACGGCATCAAGGAGTTCGCTGCGGAAATCTTTAATAGAAGCAAACCACTGTGCTGTCGCTCTGAAAATGACCGGTTTTTTCGTTCTCCAGTCATGCGGATAGGAGTGGGTGAAGAACTGAAGCTTGAGCAGAGCTCCGTTTTCCTGAAGCTTTTCAGTGATTGGCTTATTTGCTTCATCATAAAATAACCCTTCAAATCCTGGAGCTTCGCTTGTCATAACACCTTTTTCATCCACTGGGCAAAGAACATCCAGTCCGTACTTCTGACCTACGATGAAGTCATCCTCCCCATGCCCTGGAGCGGTATGAACGCAGCCTGTTCCTGCATCAGTCGTAATGTGGTCGCCGAGCACAACGAGGGATTCTCTTCCGTAAATCGGATGCTTTGCAGAGATTCTTTCCATCTCTTTCCCTTTAATCGTACGTACAAGTTCATGATTTTCCCATTCCAGCTCTTTTGCTACGGAATGAAGAAGCTCTGATGCGATGACATATTTTGATCCGTTTGCACGGACTACACTGTACTCCAGGTCAGGATGGACAGCGATTCCCAGGTTTGCCGGAATGGTCCAAGGAGTTGTTGTCCAGATGATGATCTTTTCATCTTCTTCAAGCACGCCTTTTCCATCTGCTACGTCAAAAGCAACAAAGATGGAAGGAGATTTTTTATCCTGATATTCAATCTCAGCTTCAGCAAGAGCTGATTCGCTGGACGGAGACCAGTATACTGGCTTTTTGCCTTTATAGATGTACCCTTTTTTAGCCATTTCGCCAAATACAAGGATTTGCTGTGCTTCATATTCAGGTTGCAGGGTTACGTATGGATTATCCCAATCTCCCCTTACTCCTAAACGTTTAAATTGCTCCCGCTGGCCATTGATCTGCTCCCATGCATACTCTTCGCAAAGCTTGCGGAATTCGGCAACAGACATTTCCTTGCGGTTTACTTTTTTATTTTTCGTCAATGCTGTTTCAATTGGAAGACCGTGCGTGTCCCAGCCGGGTACATAAGGGGCATTGTAGCCGCTCATGGATTTGTAGCGGACGATAAAATCCTTAAGGATTTTATTTAGAGCGTGGCCCATGTGGATATCTCCGTTTGCATATGGAGGTCCATCGTGCAGGATGAAGAGCGGGCGGTCTTTTGTATGCTCCTGAACCATTTTATAAATATTCATCTTTTCCCATTTTTCCTGCATTTCAGGTTCACGCTTTGGTAAATTTCCGCGCATCGGAAATTCTGTTTTAGGCATGAGCAGCGTATCTTTGTAATCCATTCTTTTTCCTCCTATGTGTAGGCACTTTTTAATAACCTTGACAAGCGGTTTGTATTGAAAAATCAAAATTGAATCTGAAAAATACAAAAAAGCCTTCTCATCCCTGGAAAGGGACGAGAAGGCTTGCTTCACGCGGTACCACCCTTATAGATGCAAAAACACATCCACTTAAGCATTCTTATCGGGAATGAGGCGCCCTCCTTACTCGTTCATTTCAGGAAGGAACTCAAGGGTGATCTTCATCTGAATTCTTTAGCCGGGCTCCCACCATCCCCGGTTCGCTTCGTAAAGGGTTCATTCAGACTACTTTCCCTGTCATCGTCGAGTCATATTTTGATTGTGCTCAAATTATATGCGAATTGCCATGAAAAAGTCAAGAACGGTATTTAGCTTCTTCTTCTTCACCTGTATAAATGCTGTCCACTTCATACTCAAGAAGATGATCCCAATCATCATTTTTCAAAAGATCCAGCTGTGCTTCAATCAGCATTTGGAATCGCGTCCGGAACACTTTGGACTGTTTTTTCAGCTCTTCAATTTCCATCGCTACCTTGCGGGATTTTGAAAGAGATTCATTGATGATGCGGTCAGCATTCTTTTCTGCTTCTTTAATTATAAGCTTTGATTCCTTTTGAGCGTTGCGCTTTACTTCTTCAGCGGTTTCCTGTGCAATCAGGATCGATTTATTTAATGTCTCTTCGATGACCGTATAGTGGCTCAGCCTTTCTTCCATCTCTGCAACACGGGTTTCGAATTCCTTTTTATCACGGAGCACCATTTCATAATCTTTAATAACCTGATCCAAAAATTCGTTTACTTCATCTTCGTCATAACCGCGGAATCCTTTATTAAATTCCTTATTATGAATATCAAGCGGTGTTAAAGGCACAAAGGCCACCTCCATATGTATCGTTTGCACTCCTGCATACCATTATAATTTATTATTCGGCAATTATGGGGCAAATCCTCCAAAATTCAAGATTATTTTTGCCTGCCGTAAAGAAGTCTGATTTTATCTTTTTTCGTGCGTCCTAAAATCTCTGTCACTTTGCTGCGGCCGAACCCTCTTACTGAAATTCTGTCGCCTTCCTGGCATTCCATCGATCCCTGCTCCGCAGTACGCCAATTTACTTTAACTTGTCCTGCCTGCAAAAGCGGCTGCACTTTCTGTCTTGAGATTCCATATATAGCCGCTATCACCGCATCCAGTCTGAGTGAGCTAACGGTAGAAGAGAATTCACTCCACTCATCATACTTGATGATCGCCTTTGAAAAATCAATTTTCTTCAGCTCAACCTTTGCTTTCCCAATCTCAGTCAGCTGCAGTCTTAAGAAATCGTCCATTTCTTCTGCAGCGACAAGCTGAATGTTCTCACCCTCGATCAATATATCTCCATATTTTGATCGTTTAAGGCCGATAGACATGAGAGCGCCGAGCACTTGCCTGTGTTCCAGGGTAATAAATTTTGAAGGGTAGCCTATTTGGAATAAGCTTAATGCAAAGTCTTCATGCTCCGGCTCCAAATACTCTGGATAAAGCAGGGCCCGTTTTCTTTCCGACTGAGGGGTACCTCCTTGAAAAGCCGCCTTTACTTCCTTTTGATCACCGATAAGAGAACGGACAATTTCCTGTTCCCTCGGGTCCAGAAAGTCAGTCAGCTTCGGGCTGTATGAGGAAAGAACATAATCCCTCCAGCCAATCACTTTCTCAATAAAATCACGTTCATCTTCTCTAAAATGCTGAAATAAATCTGTCATTTGCATCACCGCTTCATTAATTGGAAAAAGGGACTATGACGTCCCTTTCATTACGCAATCATATAGTATAGAGACCTCAATCCGCCTTGTGCCAGGTTTAGTACAAGGATCGCCGCTATTGGAGAGAGATCAATCATGCCTAGAGAAGGAATTATTCTGCGAAACGGTTCTAAAAAGGGTTCGCAAACCGACTCTAGAATTTGTCCGAATCTGCTCTCCTTGGCATTAGGAAACCAGGACATGAGAATATAAATGATGATGGCATACGAATATACCTGAAGCAAAGATCCTAATACTGAAAACACGATGTCCATTGTCCATTACCACCTTTGAGGTTCATCTTCAACTGCCAGTTCGGAGATGGTTCCTGATACGTCCACATTATCTGGAGTACAAAGAAAAATATTCATTCCGATTTTTTGGATATCTCCGCCAATTGCATATACAGTCCCGCTCAGGAAATCAACGATCCGTTTTGCCTGATCATGCTGAATACGCTGAAGATTAACAACAATCGCTCGGCGGTTTTTAAGCTGATCAGCTATATCCTGGGCTTCAGAGTATGCGCGAGGCTCACATAGGACTACTTTAGAGGATTTTTGAAGACTTTGCAAACTTACTACGTTTTGCTTTCCTTCTTTTCTTAGAGCTTGCGGATCGGGAGTCAAATATTCCTCCTCCTCCTCATAGCTTTGTTTATCATTATATTCATATTCCTCTTCATCAAGAGCAAAAAAATTCTTGAAGCGGTTTTTTATACTCATTTTGACACCTCCTGTAAATTATCCTACAAGAGAAGAGCCGATTCGGATGAAAGTAGCTCCCTCTTCAATGGCAATTATATAATCGTTTGACATTCCCATAGAAAGCTCTGTGCATGGTGCATAGGCCAGACCCAGGCCTTGCACTTCTTCCTTAAGCTCTCTCAGGCGCTGAAAAGTCCGGCGGATCGCTGAGGTGTCGTCAGTGTTGGGAGCCATCGTCATCAAACCGGCAATCTGAATGGACGGATATTCGCTGCATGCTCTGATAAATGAAATGGTTTCTTCCGGCTTCATTCCATGCTTGGATTCTTCACCGGATGTATTGACCTGAACAAAACATCGAACGGGTGCTTCTGCACGCTTATCGATCTCTTTAGCGAGGGAAAGGCGATCCAGTGAATGTATGTATGAAACCTTATCGATTATTTGTTTTACTTTTCTTGATTGCAGGGAACCGATAAAATGCCAAATTGCTTTATGGCCAATGAGTTCGTATTTCTCTGAAAGACCCTCATCCCGATTTTCTCCCAAATGAAGAATACCGGCTTCAATGGCCTCCTGGGCCCGCTCAGCTGTAACGTATTTGGTTACGGCAACGAGGTGGACTTCCTCAGGATTCCGGCCCGCCTGTCTGCAAGCTTTGATGATGTTCTCTTTGATGACAGACAGATTTTCTTTTACTTCCAATCAGGAGCCCTCCTCTTTCAATCCTATAAAGCCAATCATTCTGCCTGTCTTTCCATTGTCCCTGCGGTGTGAGAAAAACAATTGATCCTCACAGCTTGTACAACGGCCTGATACGGCAATATTTTCTCTATTTAATCCGGCTTTCACCAGCAACGCTTCGTTAAGTGCTTTCAGGTCAAGGAAATATTGACCTGCCCCCGCTTCCTTGTAAGGAACCTCTTCAACTGGGTCGAAATGCTTGTTGACTTCTTCGATTACACGTTCATCTACCTTGTAGCAGCATGAACCAATAGACGGCCCGATAACCGCATGAATCCGGTCTAATCGGGCACCTTCCGCTTCTATCCACCTGCTGATCATGGCTTGGCCAATGTTGAGGACGCTTCCTTTCCATCCGGCATGAGCCACTCCGATAAGATTCGCTGCCTCTTCATAAAAAAAGATTGGCACACAATCTGCGAAGGCAAGTGCAAGCATCGTATCTGCTTTATCTGTATAGATCCCGTCGGCAGCATGTATCGCAGCTTCGTATTCGAAAGCGCCGTCTCCACGATTTTCTTTCTCCGCTTTCACGATCCGGCTCCTGTGAACCTGATCTGCAAAGACCCAGTTCCGGAGCGGAATGGACGTTTCTAATGCACAGATTTTTCTATTAGCCACTACATCTGCGGGATCATCGTTTACATGAAGCCCCATATTTAAAGTGGAAAAATGAGAGGTGCTGACGCCTCCGTTTTTTACCGTAAATCCTGCAATGATAGAAGAATTGATTGTCGTAAAGCCGTCCAGGCTCAAAAAAGTCTCTCGATCCTTTATAAATGGCTCCATCATAATATCAATCTCCTTTTCGACAAAATCCCTAGATGAATGCTTTTATTTTACCACATCTTTCCCTTCAAGTTCATAAAATAAAGGGCAAAATTAATCATTTATGGCATTATTTCATGAGCTTTATTAAAGCGGAGTATCCTGAGAAGACATTCTTACTAAAATTACATCTTCCCCAATCTTTACTATGTTTCGCCATGGGATAACAAATTCCTCTTCTCTGCCGAAGAAACCCATCATTTTGCCCGGTCCGGTTATGATAATAGCCTGTATTTTTCCAGTTGTAACATTAATGTCGAAGTCTCCAATGCTTCCAAGTTTTTTCCCGTCTGACACATTTACAATATCCTTTGTTTGAAACTCGGAAATGTTCATCATGTTTACCGCTCCTCTCAAACAAGTCTTTTACTATTCAATGTATGAAAGGATTCGGTTAGTATTCGCACACAATCATTAGCAGGAGATTGGGTTTTAAAAAAAGCTTTGTTAAACCAGGCTGTTGATTGAGCATCTGCGGGGTCTCACCAGTCCCGTTGCTCTCAGCTCGGAGTCCAGCGCCCTCCACTCCAATCAACACTTGTTGTAAAATCAGCATAAATGTATAACATTGCCTAAATAAAAGGGGATCCTCCGTTTCCGGCAGGATCCCTCAGGCTTGTCCAGCTTACTGCTGAATATTTTTATTCATTTGCTTGATTGCTGCTTTTTCCAGCCTCGATACCTGTGCTTGGGAGATTCCTATTTCATCAGCAACCTCCATTTGTGTTTTACCTTGAAAAAACCGCTTTCTTAAAATGAGTTTTTCCCTATCGTTAAGTCGCCTCATTCCTTCCTTTAAGGCGAGCTCTTCGATCCACTGGATATCCCGGTTCCGCTCATCACTCAGCTGATCCATTACATAAATTGGATCGCCTCCGTCATTGTAAATCGGCTCGAATAATGAAACTGGATCCTGAATAGCATCAAGCGCGAAAACAATTTCTTCGTGGGGAACCTCAAGCACTTTTGCTATTTCTTCTGCGGATGGTTCTCTTGATGTCTGAGTCATCAGCTTTTCCCTCACCTGCAGGGCTTTATAGGCGATGTCCCTTAATGACCTGGAAACCCTAATCGGATTATTATCGCGCAAATAGCGTCTGATTTCCCCTATAATCATAGGCACAGCATAGGTTGAAAATTTCACATTCTGTCCCAGGTCGAAATTATCAATGGATTTCATAAGGCCAATACAGCCAACCTGAAACAAGTCATCGACAAATTCTCCTCTGTTGTTAAAACGCTGGATGACACTCAAGACAAGCCTGAGGTTTCCATTTACGAGTTTTTCTCTTGCTGAACTTTCCCCGCTTTGCATCTCTCTGAAGAGAATTCGCATTTCTTCATTTTTTAATACGGGAAGCTTTGACGTGTCTACTCCGCAAATCTCTACTTTATTTCGTGTCACATCTTTCCCTCCAGTCAGGAGCTGCTGTACAAAAAACAGTATTTCCTGGAGTTGGAAAAATATGCACATAGAAAAGACGCTAAAATTTCAAGAAAACTATTTTCCCCAAATAAAAAAAGGGTTTTTCGACCCTTTTTATTTAAAAATTTTTACACCATTTTATTAAATTCTTTTCTTAACCGTTTGATAATGCGCTTTTCCAGCCTCGAAATATACGATTGAGAGATCCCCAGCATATCGGCTACATCCTTTTGCGTTTTTTCTTCGCCGCCCTGTAAGCCAAACCGCAGCTCCATAATTTGCTTTTCCCTGTCGTTCAGCTGCTGAAGAGCTTTTAGGAGAAGCTTACGGTCAACATTTGCTTCGAGATCCTTCGTAATAATATCATCATCTGTTCCGAGAACATCCGATAGGAGAAGCTCATTTCCGTCCCAGTCAATATTGAGCGGTTCATCAAAAGAAACTTCGGATCGGATTTTATTGTTTCTTCTCAAATACATGAGGATTTCATTTTCGATGCATCTGGATGCATATGTAGCCAGTTTGATTTTCTTCTCAGGATTAAATGTGTTGACTGCCTTAATCAGACCAATCGTGCCGATGCTGATCAAGTCCTCGATATTAATACCTGTATTCTCAAATTTTCTGGCAATATAAACGACTAGCCGCAAGTTTCTTTCAATGAGGATTGCTCTGGCAGCCTGGTCTCCTGTTGGAAGCTTCTTTAGAAGGATTTCTTCCTCATCTTTATTAAGGGGGGGAGGCAGAGCCTCACTTCCTCCAATGTAATAAATCTCATCTGTCTTAAAGCCCAGCTTCGTTAATAATTTGTACCACCAATACGTCATTCTCAGCCTAAGGTTTTTCATCTTATTCCCCCTTCTAAAAGTCCAAAACGCGAGTAAACTTATTTAAGACACATGTGCAGATGATGGCCCCTGGAGCATTTGAGGATGAACAATGCAAGTGAAATCTCCATCAGCTGATAGCTGTGAGGAGCTTAAGCCGATAATGGCTTTTTTCACGTTTACTTCTTCTTTTTCTGTTTGAATTTTTAAAGAGTCCGGCTTTAGGCCGATAAGAAATTGATTTTGCTGTCCGACTCCCCTGTAAGGAATAATCCGTATTCTTAGCTGCCAATGATCATCCAGCTCAGGAGTATCGTCCAGAATATTTCCTGACATCACTTTGTCTGTTAAAGCTTTAGGGAGCAGCCCGGCAAGTTTGTCCGTATCTGCAATCATGACAGGCGTTCTTGTGATGGGATCAAATAGTTGATTTCCGCTGTCGATCAGTCCGGTCATTGGGAGAATTGTTTCTCCAAAGACGGCTGTTACCTTTACGATTTCATGATACTGGAGTTTTTTAACTTGCACGTCCTTTCCGCGCCCTGCTGAAAACAGCCAAAGCAGAGGAAAGCCAATAACAACAAAAATCCACGTAATCGGATCACCGAAGCCTGTTGTCTGGGTCATTAATATCCCATTGGTTAAATAGCTGTCTTGCTGCAGAAAATAATGGGCTCCAATAATTCCGCCTCCAAGAGCGAACGTTGAAAAGTAAAACATAAACCAGTTCTGCAAAAAGTATTTAAACCTTACAAAGCCAAAAGCAGACCAAACCATAAGGACAGAGATGAAAAGCTTTCCTGCAGGATGACTGAAGAACGGCCCAAGGGGTGTAAACATAAAAAGAATGATAGCTGAACCTATGAAACCGCCCAATAAAAGCCTATACCAAACTTTTGGCCTCTTCAGTAAGGAAGCAGTAAGCATCAGAAGAAACAGATCAAAAAGGAAATTAAGCATCCATATGACATCTAAATATACGGACAATGTCTAACCCTCTTCCATGACAGGTTCCAGATTGTCTAAATAGCAGGATATAGCCCTAAGTATAATGAGATCGTCCGAGGAAGTCTGTCAATTCATGAAGGGGAAAACAGTGTTTTTTTAAGGGGTTTTGTCGGAAGGGAAGGGTTCTTAGTTTAATCGTTTTATTCCTTTCTACAGGCGCAGGCTGGCTGGGTTGGCCTTTATTTTGGCTTATTTTATTTCATGCAAAAAGAGCCAGGCAGGTATGCCAGGCTCTTTTTAAAGGAATATTATCGTCTTCTGTTCCGGTTTCTAAGAAAAGTCGGAATATCCAGAGCATCATCAGGCTGCTGCTGGCGGGTATTTTCATTATAAGGTGATGGCTCCTCACGCTTCATATCGCGTTCCCGTTCACGCTTTTGGGGCATAGCCGGTTTAGGAGTTTGAGGTGCTTGCGTGCTTCCTCCAAAGCGAGGCTGTTTGCCAGGGTTAATTTCCTGTTCGCTGAACCCTGTTGCAATAACCGTTACGACGATTTCATCTTTCAGGTTTTCGTTAATAACAGATCCAAAGATCATGTTGACTTCCTGATCAGATGCGGATGCTACGATGTCTGCAGCTTCCTGAACTTCATAAAGACTTAGGTTTGTTCCGCCTGTGATGTTCATAAGAACGCCTTGTGCCCCATCAATGGACGTTTCAAGAAGCGGACTGGAAATCGCTTTTTTAGCAGCCTCTGCCGCTCTGCTTTCACCAGTTGCTACACCGATTCCCATTAGTGCGGACCCTCTGTTGGACATAATCGTTTTCACATCTGCGAAGTCAAGGTTAATTAGACCAGGAACCGCAATCAGGTCAGATATACCCTGTACACCCTGACGGAGAACGTTATCCGCTTCACGGAACGCTTCAAGCATTGGTGTATTCTTATCTACTATTTCAAGCAAGCGGTCATTTGGAATAACAATCAGCGTGTCTACTGATTCTTTCATTGAAGAAATTCCGCCTGATGCCTGCATCGCACGCTTTCTTCCCTCAAATGTGAATGGACGTGTAACAACACCAACTGTTAGTGCTCCTAGATCCTTGGCAATTTGAGCAATAACCGGAGCCGCTCCAGTTCCGGTTCCGCCGCCCATCCCTGCAGTAACAAAGACCATATCCGCACCGCGAAGTGCTTCTTCAATCTGCTCTTTGCTTTCTTCTGCAGCTTTTTTGCCTACTTCAGGGTTTGCACCTGCACCAAGCCCTCTTGTAAGCTTGGAACCTATTTGCATCTTCACTTCCGCTTTTGATAGATTTAATGCTTGTGCATCCGTATTAACGGCAATAAATTCTACCCCTTGAACACCATGTTCAATCATTCGGTTTACAGCGTTGTTTCCGCCTCCGCCTACCCCAATTACTTTTATGGTTGCAAGACCGTCAATATTCGTTTCAAACTCTAACATGCTTAATCCTCCTAATCCATCAATCACTTCTTGTTGATCTTTTTATTCAAAGAAGTAGCCGAAAAACTTTTTCACTTTGCTTTGTTTTTTTTCTTCATTTGTTTTTGGTTTGCTGCTGTTTCGCTGAGTCGGTTCCTCCCGGACAGCGGCTGCCTGTTCAGTATAGACTTCCTGTGAAACATTGGAGCCAATTCTTCTGCCTTGAATTTTAGCATTTTTATAAGCGAATTGTATGAGCCCGACTCCTGTCATATATCGGGGTTCTCTTACCCCGATATAATCAGGGCTTGCAATTCTCACACTGCTTTGCAGCATATCCTGGGCAAGTTCAAGAACTCCGGGCATGCTTACTGTTCCGCCAGTCAATACGAAACCTCCTGGAAGGTCTCTCACACCCAGCCTCATAAGCTCATGCTGGACCATCTCAAATAATTCTTCAAGTCTCGCTTCAATAATATCAGAGATTTCCAGTTGATTAAATTGCTGTTTTTGATCGGTTCCAATAATGGACACTTCGAATACTTCATCAGGTGAAGCAAGATCATAAAAAGCATGTCCATGTTTGACTTTAATTCTTTCCGCCTCTTCTGTTGCTGTACGAAGCCCGATGGAAAGATCTTTTGTCAAATGCTCCCCTCCGATTGGAAGGACGGAAGCAGTACGCAAATGCCCCTGCTCAAATAAAGCAATGGTTGTAGAGCCGCCGCCAATATCAATCATGGCAACTCCAAGATTTTTCTCGTCACGAGACAATGCTACAGAACCGGCAGCCAAAGGCTGAAGGCAGATGTCTGTTATTTCAAGCCCCGCCCTTTCAACACAGCGGAGCAGATTATGTAAGATTGTTTTGGAACCGGTAATGATTGTCCCTTCCATTTCAAGACGAACCCCGAGCATTCCGCGGGGATCATTTATCTCATCCAGACCGTCAACGATGAACTGACGGGGAATAACGTCAATAATTTCTCGTTCAGGAGGAATGGACATCACCTGAGCCGCTTCAATCACACGGCGGACATCTTCATTCGCTATTTCTCTGTTTTCACTTGAAACAGCAACCACTCCATGACAGTCCTGAAGATGTACATGGTTGCCTGCAACTCCCACAACCACTCTTTTCAGGGGAATTCCTACCATGCGTTCCGCTTGTTCCACGGCTTTTTTAATAGAATGAACGGTTTCGTCTATATCAACGATTGAACCTTTTTTTAATCCTTCTGATTTTACATTCCCCACACCGATTACGTTTAAAGCATCGTCGGCCATTTCCCCGATTATGACTTTAACACTGGATGTACCGATGTCGAGACTCACGAAGATTTCACTGTTGTTCATTCTATGGCACCTCCTTCTCTCTCTACATTTCCTATTCTATTATTTGATGGACAACTTTACAATCTGCAGCATGAACATTTTGAGACCGCGCATTGAACAGCTCGCTTCGCAGCCTTTAGAGCCCATGCCTATTGAATTTAAATTGGGTATTTCTTATGCACCCTGCTTGAATTCACTTTTTTCTTAGACATAAATGATGCTATAAGAAATTATTCGTCAAAAGATGCATTTTTCCCTCTACTTTAATCAACTTTTTTCACCTTTTGTCTGGAATCACTCCACTTTGAGATTAAAATCCTTCTGATGACCGCAATGTTTTGGAACAATCTTACTCCAAAGGCAAAAATCGCCACCAGATATAAGTCTACACCAAGATGGACACCTAGAAAAGCTAAAGCTGCAGCTAAGAGAATATTAAAGAAAAACCCAGATACGAATACCAGCTCATCATATATATTCTGCAGCTGGGCGCGTATTCCGCCAAGCAATGTATCAAGAGCAGCCAGGATCGCTATGGACAGGTAATTCGAATACTCAGCAGGGATTTTAAATTCTGTGGAAAAGCCCAGAGCAATTCCTAAAATCAGCCCAAGTACAGGCAGCCACATCAATTTCCTCCCCCTTTGCCGCTCTCATAGGGCTTCAATTCCCCCGTACGAATTTTCTTGTCGCTGCCGGGAACGACTATGTCTTCCCTGGGTTTCTCCGCTGTCAGCTTAATATTATCGACTGCAAACAAATCATGTGTGCTTGACACTTTAACTCTGTCAAAAAGCTTATTTGCATCCTTTGCGATGACTTTGATTTCAATTGGCAGTGTATCCAATTCATAGCCGTCCATCTTTGTCACTCCATTAATGTCTCTGATAACGGTTGTACTAGACACCCTGTGTCCATTAATGGAAATATGCTCTGCATCATATGTGTTTAGTTCGTTAATCAGTTTTCTAAGTAAATCAGGTGAGACAGATATCGTATTTTCCCCAATTAGGTCCTGGCTAAACAATGGCTCAAGACGGAGGTTCATTCCCTCCCCTTTTACTTCGGTTAAACCAGCTTGTATTTTGAGCTCATCCAGCGTTTTTTTTAAGGCTTGCTCCCGTTCTTCTCCTCCCATGGTGTCGTACGTATTCAGAAGCTTATCGTATTTCCTGATTTCCTCCAGAAGGTCTGATTGCTGCTTTTGCTCCTCTTTAAGCTGCTCTCTGATTTCCCACAGGTCTCTTGTATCCCTTGTAACAGGTTCCTTTATGGATAAAAATTGGACGGATAGCATAAATCCGAATAGACCCATGATGACGGTGTAGCCCATTATTTTCTTCCTGCCTGACACATTCTTTACTCCTTACTTTACATGAAAGATCAGGATTTCCTGTCACCCTGAAGTATTGAATTCATGGTAATCTCACTTTTCTTTTCCGATTTCACAACGATATTGTCATAAACAAGCTGTTCTGAAATGCCGCCGGATATCGTAAAAGCGCTGATCATGACGTCCGGATCTCCAATTGCTGAGATGACAAACGGTGCCGGAAACTGATTTCCGTCAACATTAATAACCGGCCCATTGCAGAAAATATACGAGTCTGCTGAAATTCGCTGGCCATTAATGGAAACAGCAGAAGCACCCGAAATAAGGAGCTCGTTGATGACTTTGAAAATATGGCTCTCATGAACGATGTAATTGTTGGCGTTTTCGTCCGCAGGTATGTATGAGGAATCTTCAAGGGTAATTTGAACACCTTCCCCTTTGACTCCAGTTTCGCCAACATACATTCTCAAGTTTTCAATTTGTTCAACTAGACCGCTGGCAGCCTGTTTATCCTTTTTAAGCTTTTTCTCATAATCCTGAACATTCTTTTGCTTTTTCTGCAGTGCTGCCTGAAGCTTCAGGTTTTTCTCTTCCTGTTCAATGAGGAGCTGTCTGGATTCATACTCTTTATCCCATTGTTCAGCTGACATGCTACCAGGCTTCTTCTCATTTGTCAGCTGATAAGAAAATGAAATTAGATAGCCTAGAACAAGCATGACAATGGAAAGCAGAACATACTTACTCTTGGGCTTCATTTAATTCTTCTCCCTGATCTTTTTTATCTTTGCTGTCTGAAGGTTTTTCAAAGGACTCGAAGTATGTCCCTACTTCCATATGAATGATCCCTTTAGTACCTGGTTTCAGCTGAGATACAATCGAAGGGTAGGCCTTAATTTTGTCTGCAATATTCCTAACAGATCCGCTGATTACATAGCCCTCGTTCATATAAAGCGTGATATGCCATGAATCATTCTTTTCCGGAGCATGATAGATTTCAGAAATGGATGATGCAATCGGCTTTGGGATTTGAAGCAGAGCGGAAGCCATTTCCTGAATTTGATCGGCATCCTTCCAATTGATTAAAATTGGAGCATCCGACGGAAGAGATTTTTCATCTGACTTCAATACAACTCCGTTTTCAAGGATTGGCATAAAGGAGCCGTTCTTTTCCGCATAAGCCACCCGTTTATACTCTTCGACCTGAAGTGTCACTTTATTGGGGAACGTCTTCAAAACCCGGGCAGATTTTATTTCTTTCATTTTTTTGATCTCTCTCTCTGCCTGCTCCCCGTTTAAATTCCAAAAGCCTGTCCCAATGGAAACCCCGCTCTGTTTTAAAATGGATTCACCGGTGGCATGAGCATTTCCGGCCACTTCAATAGCCGAAATTTTACTTAGGGGCGATTGGAAATAGACGACGAGAAGAATCAAAATAAAGAAAAGACAAAGAAATAAAGTAAGCCGCTTATTTGTTTTTTGTTTGCGCTGCTGTTTCAATTTAGGTATGCGGTCTTCGATCGAAACAATTTTTTCCTGTTCCATTCGATTATTCAAATTCCCAGTCACCCTTCATGAAATATTCACTCAAAACAGAATGGGAAATATAAACAAACGGCATACAAGGATGCCGTTTTACAATTTTCCTATATTAGTCATTATAGCACAATAGGCGGATATTTAAGAACATTCTTCAGGAATTTCGCCCGATAATTTCAACCTCGGTTTCAAGCTCTGTTCCGTACTGCTCCATAATCGTTTTTTTAATAAAAGCAATCAGATTCAATACATCCTCAGCAGTTGCCCCGCCTGCATTCACAATAAAATTGCCATGCATATCCGAAACCTGAGCTCCGCCGAGTTTATATCCTTTAAGGCCTGCTTTTTCCACCAATGCTCCTGCATATTCCGGAAGCGGGTTGCGGAATATGCTCCCTGCGCACGGGAAATTCCACGGCTGAGTATCTCTGCGGTAATCCTTATTTTTTTGCATGACTTTCACGATGTCCTCTTTAACTCCTGCTTCAAGCTTTAGAACAGCCTCCAGGCAAATCCCCGGTCGTTCCTTTTGAAGCAAAGAGGTCCGATAGGAAAAATTCAGTTCTTCATTCGTCAGCCAGTCCATTGTTCCGTCTTCAAACAGCACACGTGCTTTCACCAGGATTTTGCTCATATCAGAACCATGTGCTCCCGCATTCATATAAACAGCTCCGCCGATCGACCCGGGAATACCGCTTGCGAATTCAAGGCCGGAAAGCCCCTTTTTACTGATAATCGTAGCAAGCTTTATGACGGAGTAACCGCCGCCGACGGTCAGGATATCCCCATCAATTTCCATATGGTCCAGTCCATCTCCAAGCTTTATTACGACCCCTTCAATTCCTTGATCGGCTACCAGAAGGTTTGAGCCCCTTCCGATTGCCCGCCATTTTACGCCATGTTTTTTCACAATGCGTATAATGGTTTCAATACTCTCAATATCCTTCGGCTGCACCAAACAGTCTGCCGGTCCTCCAATTTTCATCGTCGTATGTTTGGATAAAGGCTCATTGACTAATACTTTCCCGATATCTGCCTGTTCCAGTTCTTTGATGACGTTTTCCATAATACCCTCCTATAAACAAAAAGAATCTTATTTTTTTACAGAAACTTCTTCAAGCAATTCCGCCAGTCTTGATGCTGCATCAGGCATCCCAATTTCTGAAGAAGCCGTTCTCATTGCAATAAGAATGGATTCCTCATTCATAATCTTATCCATTTCACGCAGAAGCGCCTTTCCATTCAGGTCTTTTTCCAGCATGAGTACAGCCGCACCCTTATCACTCAAGGACCTTGCGTTAACCTCCTGATGATTGGCTGTCACATAAGGACTTGGAATGAGAATGCTAGGCAGTCCCAGTGCAGTGATCTCAGCAATAGACGTGGCACCTGCACGCCCTACGATTAAATCCGTTCCAGCAAGGACTTCAGGCATGTTATGAATAAATGGCTTGATTATAACATTATCCGGCGAGCCAAGTGCTTTCGCTTCTTCCGCCACTTGGCTGTAATGGACCTCTCCTGTAACGTAGAGAACCTGGTAATCTCTTTTTCCAATCTCCGGAAGCACTTCGAGAATCGCTTTATTAATGGGTCTTGCACCCCGGCTTCCGCCAAAGACGAGTACAGATTTCCTTCCCGGCTGTAATCCGGCTGAAAGCTTGCCCTTCTCTCCGTTTACTCCAGCTACCTCTGAAGCCCGGGGATTGCCTGTCATGACGGCTTTATCAGCAGGAAAATAGCTTCTCGCTTCCTCAAAGCAAATGGCAACCTTATCAGCGTACCTTGAAAGAAATTTATTCGTTAAACCAGGCAGGCTATTCTGCTCATGAATGACCGCAGGAATTTTCATTTTCGCCGCTGCGTAAACGACAGGCCCGCATACATATCCGCCTGTTCCAATGATAACATCCGGTTTAAATTCCTTTAAATAACGCTTACTCGTTTGAACACCCTTTAAGAACCTCATTACGGTCTTAACATTATCCATGGAAATCTTCCGTTTAAATCCTGTAATTTCAATGGCTTTAAAAGGAATGTTTTCTCGTTCAACGATCCTTTTTTCAAGACCTTTTTCTGTGCCTATATATAGAAATTCCGCATTCGGGTTTTTCTTTTTCATTTCCTTGATCAGAGCAAGTGCAGGATATATATGTCCTCCAGTACCGCCGCCGCTCACAGCTACCTTCATTTATGTTCCTCCTCACCCCGTTAAAAAAGGGGAAAATGGGATGGGCTGGCCCTATAGCTAAAGAATGCTCACACAGGAGCCATTCGTTTAAGCAGGGTCAGCCTCATCAAGTTTATATTCTATTTAATATTTTGCATATCTGCTGATATTTAGCAAGACCCCGATTCCCATCAGCATGAGCGTCAGGGAAGAACCGCCGTAGCTTAGAAACGGAAGGGTGATTCCGGTTACAGGCATCATTCCAGTGACCACCCCTATATTAATCATCACCTGAATGGCGACCATTGCAATGATTCCCACTGCCAGGAATGCTCCATATAAGTCAGGAGCGCCAAGTGCAATTCGGATTCCTCTCCATAACAGCAGGCAGAATAGAAGCAAGACCAGTGATCCGCCGATAAAACCTAATTCTTCAGATAAAATGGCAAAGATAAAATCTGTTTGCGGCTCAGGCAAGTAAAAAAACTTTTGCCTGCTTTGGCCCAGACCCATTCCGAACAATCCGCCAGGTCCAATGGCGTAAAGCGACTGAATGATTTGAAAACCGCTGCCCAATGGGTCCTGCCATGGATCCAGAAAAGACGTGATCCTTTTCATTCGGTAAGGAGCGGAAAGGACCAGAGCAGTAAATCCGCCAACACCAAGCAGTCCAAGAAATCCAAAGTGCCATATTCTCGCACCTGCCGTAAAGATCATGACAATACACGTTCCTACCATTACGGTTCCAGTACCAAGATCCGGCTGCAGCATGATCATGCCAAATGCAATAAACACAAGTCCTAATGAAGGAATCAAACCTTTTTTGAAGGACGTTATTTTTTTTTGATGTTCTGATAGATATTTAGCCAAAAAGATAATCATGGCAAACTTCATAAATTCAGAAGGCTGAATCGAAAATGCACCTACACCTATCCAGCTCCTGGATCCATTCCGTTCCATTCCAATCCCTGGAACCAAGACCGCAATCAGCAGTACAAAACAGATTAAAAGAATGATTTTTGCCCACGTTCTCCACGTCCAGTAGTCCACATTCATAATGAAGAACATCCCGGCAATACCTACTCCGGCAAAAAGGAGCTGCCTTTTTGCAAAGAAAAAGGAATCATCAAATTTATAATCTGCCCAGATTGCACTTGCACTGTAAACCATAATGAGACCAACCGTCAGAAGCAAAAGCGTCACAATAATCAATATAAAATCCGGAGTCGTCCTTTTCGCCGTCAAAGCCGCACACCTCTATTTCCTCTAAAGGTCAGGCTCTAACTGGTACGAGCCCTTATTCTAGCTTATGCACGGCGCGGACAAACATGTCTCCTCTTTGTTCAAATGTCTTATACTGATCCCAGCTTGCACATGCAGGAGAAAGCAAAACCACATCCCCCGCTTCAGAAAGTTCATAAGCCGCGCCGGCTGCCTGTTCCACATTATCGACACGATTAATCACTTCTATTCCGAGTTCTCTGCAAGTCTTCTCGAGCTTAGGGGCTGTCTCACCAAAGCTTATCAATGCCCGGACGTTTTTCATAGCCGGTTTGAGCTCATCAAACTCATTTCCCCTGTCCAGTCCGCCGGCAAGCAGAATGACAGGCTGATCAAATGCTTCCAGAGCTTTTGAGGTCGCAAGGATATTCGTTGCTTTGGAGTCATTATAAAATTTACGGTCTTTCAAGGTACGTACAAACTGCAATCTGTGAACAACACCTGAAAAAGAAGTAAGGACGCTGCAGATTGCCTCATTTGAACAGCCTCTTGTTTTCACCAGCGAAACCGCAGCAAGGATATTCTCCAGATTGTGTTTCCCTGGAAGGACCACCTCGTTGACAGCGATAATACGCTCCTCGTTGTACCAAATTGCATCCTCATGAATAAACGCACCATGATCCAGCTTTTGTTTTACCGAAAAATAAAATTTAGTTCCCTGCGTCTCCTCAGAAAGTCTGCACACTTCCTTATCATCTGCATTTATGACTGCAGCATCTGCGGAGGTTAAATTTTCGTAGATCTTGCCTTTTGCCTGAGCGTAGGCATCTCTCGTTCCATGGTAATCCAAATGAGCATCAAATAAGTTCAAGATGACAGCTGCAGAAGGCTTGAATGAAAGGGTGCCCTGAAGCTGAAAAGATGAAAGCTCCATTACGATGACCTGATCAGACTTCGCTTTTTCTGCGACTTCACAGGCAACCGTACCAATATTTCCGGCAATAAGGGGGTTCTTTCCGTCTTTCTTCAGCATTTCATAAACGAGCGTAGTTGTCGTTGTTTTTCCATTTGATCCTGTTATTCCAAGGATGTCAGCTTCTGAAATCTCATATGCCAGCTCCACCTCTGTAATAACCGGAATGCCCTGATCCGCTGCCTGAAGCAGGATCGGATTTGAATAAGGAATACCAGGATTTTTCACAATCATCTCAATCTGCCGGTCGGCAAGCAAGTTTTGAGGATGGCTGCCGCATACAACATGTATTCCCAGCTCATGTAATTCCTTCGCTGCTTCATTTTCTTCAAACGGCTTCATATCATTTACCGTCACTGCAGCTCCGAGTTTATTAAGCAGTTTCGCTGCAGCAAGGCCGCTTTTAGCCAGCCCTAATACAAGTACAGGTTTCTTTTGATAGGATTCAATGGTTTTCACTTACATCCACACCTCAATATATATTCCGATCATGGCAAAAATTAATCCTACAGTCCAAAATGTCACAACCACACGCCATTCCGACCATCCGGAAAGTTCATAGTGATGGTGAAGCGGACTCATTTTAAATACTCTTTTTCCTGTTGTTTTAAAACTAATAACCTGAATGATGACTGACAGTGTCTCAAGAACAAAGATTCCGCCAATCAGAACAAGCAGAATTTCAAGCTTCGTCAAAATGGCCACGGTCACAATCGCACCGCCTAAAGCAAGCGATCCCGTGTCACCCATAAACACTTTCGCAGGATGGGCATTAAAAACAAGGAATCCAAGTACTGCCCCTGCAACAGCGACTGAAAAAATCGCCACATCATACTGAGACTGATTCCAGGCTAAAATGGCAAATGCACCAAATGCAATCGCAGCCGTTCCTGAAAGAAGTCCGTCAAGTCCGTCTGTAAGATTAACTGCATTAGATCCGCCGACAAGCATGAATACGATTAATAAAACATAGGCCCAGCCAAGATCGAATCCAAATTCTGTTCCCGGGACTCTAATTTCTGTTGAAAAGTTGTATTGCCTGAATACAAGATAAAAAACAATGGCAATCATGATCTGGCCAATAAGCTTCTGCTTGGAGGTCAGACCCAAATTGCGCTTCATGACCACTTTTATAAAATCATCGAGAAAGCCCAGGACGCCATATCCGAAGGTAACAAAAATCAGAAGCCACATTTCTACACTTGGCTCTGAAAATTTCCCAGTCATAACCAGCGTCGTCACGATAATGGATAGAATAATCATAATTCCGCCCATCGTCGGCGTCCCTGATTTTTTCATATGGGATTTCGGTCCTTCATCCCTTATGCTTTGTCCAAATTTCAATCTTCTTAAAAATGGAATAAAGATAGGAGAAAGCAGGACGCTTATTAAAAACCCCATCATAATGGTAAATAAAATGACTTGCTCAAGCACTGCGTTTTCCTCCTTCAAGCTCCATCCTTGTCTCTTTGAGACCATCATATGCTTCTGCTGATCTAATATGTTTACAACGATTTAACATTTCCATTTTCTTCACTGCTCTCTTTCATGATCTTGCGCTGCGCTCTGACTGATTTTCAGGGTGCTGATGGCTTTCAGTGCCACTTCCCTGTCATCAAAATCATAAATTTTGTCACCTATTTGCTGATACGTTTCATGCCCTTTTCCTGCGATGAGGACTACATCACCAGGACGTGCATTTGCAGCAGCGAAATAAATCGCCTGCTCTCTGTTAGCGATAGAATGGTAATAGGAATTCCGAACCCCATTTTCCATATCGGCCAGAATCGCAAGGGCATCCTCGCTTCTTGGATTATCCGATGTAAAGATTGGTTCGTCTGCATATTTCACAGCAATCTGAGCCATGATGGGCCTCTTCGTTTTGTCGCGTTCCCCGCCGCAGCCTACAACAACAAAAGTACGCCCGGAAGAAAACTGCTGGATGGTTGTCAGCACATTTTCAAGACTGTCCGGGGTATGTGCATAATCAACAATAACCGTAAATGGCTGACCGGCATCTACAAGCTCAAATCTCCCTCTTACACCATCTGCTTTCTCAAGAGCAGCAGCCGCTGTTTCTAGTGAGATGCCAGATGCTAAGCAAGCACCGATTGCAGCAAGGACATTGTACACACTGAATTTACCGATGAGTTTCAGTTTCATCGTTCGCGAACCGTATGGAGTTTGCAGGAGAAAAGCCGTTCCGCTTGACGTCATTTTTATATCAGAAGCCATAATATCCGCCTTCTGATCAATACCATAGGTAAGAATATGGGCTGCCGTCATGCTTTTGTATTCCTCAGTAGCAGGGTCATCCTGATTTAGAACCGCAAATTTAGGGTTTTGATGGTTAAAAGTATTTCCAAGCTGGGAAAACAGCAGACCTTTCGCCTGTTTATAAGCATCCATCGTTCCATGATAATCAAGGTGATCCTGTGTAAGATTTGTAAATACAGCCACATCATAGTCGCACCCATGGGCTCTGCCCATATGAAGGGCATGAGAGGATACTTCCATTACGGCATTCGATACCCCTGAATCTGCCATTCTTTTAAAAGTCTTTTGCAGAGTCAGACTTTCCGGGGTAGTGTTTCTAACTTCCAGGGTTTCATCCCCGATTTTTATGTACATCGTGCCAATCATACCGGTTTTCTTTCCGGCAGACTGCATAACCATATCAATTAAATGGGCGGTTGTTGTTTTCCCATTTGTGCCGGTCACTCCAATTAAATGAAGTTTCTGGGTCGGCTGTCCGTAAAATGCATCTGCAAGTACAGCCATCGCTCTGCTTGAATCAGGTACGATGATGACAGGTACAGGAAGATCCAGCTCTCTCTCTGCGATAACAGCGGCGGCTCCCATGTCTACTGCCTGCCTTGCGAAATGATGGCCATCTACCGTGTATCCTTTAATACAGATAAACAGGCTTCCTTTTCCTGCATTTCTAGAATCCATCTCTATCGATTCAATGTCAGGATCCTCGCTTACATTTATTTTTCCAAAATGCAAACGGGAAAGCAAATCAGTCAACTTCATCCTTATCAAACCTCTCAATTCACACTCTTTAAGATAACATTATGCGTTTTATGCATACAGTTCATATTTTATCTCACTTCCTAGAAAAGAGCCATGATTAATTTAGAAAAGCAGTGTACCCTTTGGAATCGCAGGATATAATGCAAGTACCATTCTGATTAAACTAACCAAATGCCCCTCCGTACAGGTTCCTGACAGGAGCCATCCTTTATCGGAACGCAGACTCTGGCTGATCAAACCAAAAAAATCAGTCCGGCAAAGCTTTGACTGCGCTCAACCAGACTGATTCGCCTTTAGACAACAGCTAATCCACTATTTAAGGATTGATATGAAAAAGTGCCGCTTTAGGATATCCGCTTATCCATGGACGAGCGGCATTGCTCCAAGGTGGGCTTCACTTGCGGGTGTTTTTTAAATAAAACCGGATTATGGGTTTCCCATAAATACACGTATAGACGAACCCTCTTTAACCTTCGTTCCAGCTGCCGGTGATTGCTGGACTACAACCTCGCCGTTGCCCGCTACATCAAATTTGACATTCAAAAGCTGTTCTCTCAGTTCATCCATTTCCATCCCTAAAAGATTCGGAACCTCAACGGACTTTATGTCTCCCCATTTGTATACTTTATCCATCTGATCTTTACGCGGCTTAACACCCATTTCAGGAAGGCTGTCTCTCATAATATTGCCGACAATCGGAGCTGCCACCGTTCCCCCGAATTGAACAGTTCCTTTTGGATTATCAACGGCTACATAGACGACAAGTTCTGGATCATCTGCTGGAGCAAAGCCAATGAAGGAAACGATGAAATTGTTTTTTAAATAAACTCCATTGCTTACCTTCTGGGCTGTTCCTGTTTTCCCTCCTACCCTGTACCCTTCTACAAAAGCATTTTTACCTGTCCCGCCAGCTACTACGCTTTCCAGCGCGTATCGGATTTTCTTGGAGGTTTCTTCAGAAATGACTCTGCGCTTCTCTACTGGAGCTTTTTTGCTCGTTACTTTTCCGGTCACTGGGTCAACCAGCTCTTTTGCTACGTACGGAGTATATAAAATCCCTCCATTAACCGCAGCTGAAACAGCGGCTACCTGCTGAATCGGGGTTACCGAAACTCCCTGTCCAAATGCTGTTGTTGCCTGTTCCACTGGTCCGACTCTGTCAAGATTAAAAAGAATTCCTCTTCCCTCACCTTGCAGATCAATTCCCGTTTTTTGGCCAAATCCGAAATCCTTAATATATTTGAACAGCTTTTCTTTCCCTAAGCGCTGACCCAATGCAACAAATCCTGGGTTGCAGGAATTCTGAACAACTTCCAAAAAACTCTGCGAACCGTGTCCGCCCCTCTTCCAGCACTTCAGTCTGGCTCCCGCTACCTCAATCGATCCAGGATCATGAAAATGATCGTGCTCCAAATCGACCTTTTGTTCCTCTAATGCTGCAGCGAGAGTAATAATTTTAAATGTAGATCCGGGCTCATATGTGCTCCATACAGGCAAATTGCGGTTGTATACAATTGGTTTTACATCTTGATAATGAGCGGGATCAAAATCCGGCCTTGAAGACATCCCCAGAATTTCACCATTTTTCGGATTCATGGCAATTGCAATCATTCCATCGGGGTTATATTGTGCCTGAGCAAGATCAAGCTCCCTCTCCATGATTGTCTGCACCTTGGAATCAATTGTAAGTTTCAGAGTCTGGCCGTCTGTTGGGGATTTATAATCATCCGCTTCATTCGGCATTCGTTTTCCTTTTGCATCTGAATAAAATTTAACAAAACCCTTTTCGCCTTTAAGCTCTTTATCATATACTGCTTCAAGTCCAAGCAGCCCCTGGTTATCAATCCCTGCGAATCCGAGTACATGAGATAGGTAGCTGCCATTCGGATAATATCGTTTACTGTCCTCTCCTATATAAACACCCTTAATGCCAAGAGCTCTGACCTCTCCCGCTTTTTCATGGGAAATTTTCCGGCCTTCCGGCTTCAGCGTGACAATCATTTCATTTTTTGTCAGAAAATCATACGCTTTCTTCGCAGTCATATTCAATACCGGCGCAAGCTTTTCTGCCGCTTCTGCAGGATTCTCCACCTGTCTTGGCACGGCATATACCGTAGGCGCACTGATATTTGTAGCAAGCTTTACACCATTCCTGTCCAAAATTTCTCCCCGTTCAGGTTCAAATGGAAGATTACGGCTCCACAAATCCTTTGCTCCTGCAGTCAGCTTATCACCGAGTATGAATTGGACATATCCGAGCCTTACATCTATCACAGCAAATACAAGCACACCTATCAGCAAAACAGCGGCAAGCCTTTTTCTGACGGTAACCTGAGATACCCGCACCAAACATCACTCCTTGTCTATGCTCCTCCCACTATATGCTTGTACAAAGGACAATAGAACAGGCCGGGGACTGCATCAGGAAAGCAATCAGTATCTCTTCATAAAAAGAGAGGCGTTTAATAAGTCGTGCTGAGAGGAAATGCTTGAACCAAAAACCCCCTGAACGCTTTGTGAGCATTCCGGGGGTTTTGGTTTTGACATAGGTACTATGAACAATTATGGGTTAGGCTGATTGGAGCGGAAGGTGCGCGACTCCTTGCTAAGAGCAGCGGGACAGGTGAGACCCCACAGGCGCTTGCGCCGCGGAGGCTCACCGCCCGCCCCGCTAAAGCTTGAGCATCCTGCAGCGGAAATTAGCCAAAACACATCCAATCTAAAAATGTGAGAGGAGCTATAAAACTGACTTTCCTGAACAGTACATCCCGTTTTATGAAGGCGGCTTTAATTCAACGGTTAAAAGAGTTTCCTTACTGACAATTGTCCCTTTAGGTATACTCTGCTTGGCTGAAAAACCCTGTCCGGAAAATGAAACTCTTAACTGAAGCAAGTCAGCCAGTTTCATAATATCCCGCTTGGACCATCCGGAAAGATCCGGCATTTTTACTTTTCCGCCCGTTTGCAGAAATACTCTTTCCCCTTTTGAAATCACAGTCCGCTCTGAAGGGGATTGGGCCTCAACAGAAGGACCGGAGCCAAGAATAAGTGGTTGATACGCACTTGATTCAAGAAGTTTGGCAGCATCCTTTGCGTTTTTCCCAATATAAGATTCCATCACTGGATCCTGCGCTTTAGGTGCAGAATCATTCTCTTTTCCTTTACCTTCTTCAGGCTGAATCTGCAAATACTGCAAACTGTTCTGCATAACTGTTTTAAAAATAGAGGAAACAGGCATCGATCCGATTTCAGTCGGCTCAAGCTCAGGCTGCTGGACAGCTACGTACACGAGCAGCTCCGGATCATCTTTTGGCGCCATTCCCATGAAGGAGAAAATGAAGTTTTCTTTTCCGCTCATATAGCGTCCGTTATCTCCAGGAATTTGTGCTGTACCCGTTTTCCCCGCTACATCATAGCCTTCAATCGCAAAAGGCTTACCGGTACCGTTTTTAGAAGTTACGACCTTCCCCATCAAATCGCGGACCTGAGCAGCCGTTGCTTCTGAAATAGGCCGGCTAATCTGCTTTGGTTCATTCTTTTTTATTACTTTATTAGCGTCGGCATCCACGATCTGATCAATCAGATATGGCTTCATCAGCTTGCCTCCATTGGCAATAGCGGTTGCAGCCTGAATTTGTTCAATGACCGTAGCTGTAGAACCCTGGCCGAATGAGGCGGTTGCCAATGAAATTTTACTGTCACTATTGATCGTACCGGCTTTCTCACCCGGCAGATCAATTCCTGTCTTTTGTCCAAAACCGAATTTCTTCATATAGCTGCTATAAGCATCCGGACCGAGTTTCATTGCCAGATTGATCATCGCTACATTTGATGAGCGCTCAAAGCCCTCATCATAGGTGATTGATCCCCAGCCGGTTTTATTATGGTCTTTAATAACCTTGCTGCCGATTTTATAGCTGCCGGATTTATAGGTTGAACTGCCTTTATACACACCCTGCTCTATAGCAGATGCCACAGTATACATTTTCATTGTTGATCCCGGCTCAATCGGGTATCCGATTATATCATTATTAAAATTGGAAATGTCTCTCGTGTTGGGATTAAAGCTGGGACGCTGGCTCATCGCTAAGATTTTGCCTGTCTTTGGATCTGCTACAACAGCCATAATTTTTTTCGGACTGTATTCTTTTACAGTCTGATTCATTGCATCCTCAAGGAAGGTCTGAATCTTTTGATCAAGCGTCAGATAAATATCGCTTCCATTATCGGGAGGTGTAATTTCATCACGTGTCCCAGGAAGCTTCCAGCCATAATGATCACTATTGTATTTTATGGATCCGTCCCTTTCCTGAAGGTAACTGTCCAGGCTTTTTTCAAGCCCCAGCATTCCAGTGGTAACGCCGTTCTCTTCATTTTTTTGAGCGTAGCCAATAATGTCAGAAGCGAAAACACCATTCGGATAAAAACGCTTTTGATTCTTCATAAAGGCAATACCTGGCAGCTTTAACTTTTCGATTTTAAGCTTTTCAGTTTGGCTTAAATTTCTTCCATCCGCACCAAACTCCACCTGCTTTGCATCTTTGTGAAGAATTTCAAGAGCTTTAGACGTGTCAATATCCAGAATCGGAGCAAGCTTTTCTGCTGTGGTTTCTTTATCTACCACATGCTGGGGCTTTTTGGGATCCGATGTCAATGACTCGTCAAGGATCGCTACGAGCGTATATGCTGACGTATCTTCCGCAATGGCTTCTCCGTTTCGATCGAGGATCGAGCCTCTCGACGCTTCCAGAATCTGCTTTTTTTCATATTTTTGTGCTGCGCGCGCAGCAAGCACCTGCCCATCAACTTGTCCAGTCAGCTGAATGTACAAAAATCTGCCTGTAATGATAAAGAAGAGCACCGCAAAAAATGTTGCTAATACGGCTGCTCCTCTATTCATGTTTTTATTCTTTTTCAGCATGCTCTAGTCCTGAACAACCTTTACGTTGTTTTTGTTAAGAGTCAGTCCAAGCTCTTTCGCTCTTTCCCAAATTCTCTCATAATTGCTCAATTCTTTCACTTGGATCTGCAGATCGGCATTTGTCTTGCCTTGAGCATCAACCTGTGCCTCCAGCTTTTGGATATCCATGCTGGCTTTATAGGAGGCCACACTGTTTGCGATAAGATGAATGCTCGCTGCTGCCAGTCCAAGGACAAAAAGGACAATCAGGACCTTTTCCCCTAGCGTAATCGGCAGTCTTCTTTTGACCGGCATTGCTTTTGGCTGAGACTGGGGCTGCGATTGGCGTGTCGTTTGTTCCTGTGCGCGCTGATTAACTTTAACAGCTAAATTACTCATGGCTGGACCTCCTCTTCTACCTTCTCATATTTTACTTTTGCTGATTTTCCATCAAAGGCTTTTCTCTCTATTTATCGGCCGATTATTTTATTTTTTCTGCAATTCTAAGTTTGGCGGAACGTGACCGGTTATTATCGGTCAGCTCCTCTTCAGCTGGCAGAATCGGCTTTCTCGTGACAAGTTTAATTTTCGGCTCAAATTCTTTTGGAATAACCGGCAGTCCTGGCGGAAGCTGCGGAAGCTCAGCCGCCTGTTTGAATGTCGTTTTGCAAATTCTGTCTTCAAGGGAATGGAACGTGATGACACTTATTCTCCCTTTCGGATTCAGAAGCTCAATAGACTGTTCAATCGCCTCTTCAAACACCTTCAGTTCATCATTGACAGCAATGCGGATCGCCTGGAAAATTCGTTTAGCCGGATGTCCTCCCGTACGTCTTGCAGGAGCTGGAATGCCATCCTTAATCAGTTCCACAAGCTCGCCCGTCGTTTTTATGGGTTCCTTTTCACGTCTTGCTTCAATTTTCCTGGCAATTTGCTTGGAAAATTTCTCTTCCCCATATCTGAAGAAGATTCTAACAAGATCTTCATAGCTCCAATGATTCACAACATCGTATGCGGACAAGTCAGATTGCTGATCCATTCTCATATCAAGGGGTGCATCATGGTGATAGCTGAAGCCCCTTTCAGGAGTATCCAGCTGCGGAGAGGAAACGCCTAAATCGAAGAGAATCCCGTCTACCTTTTCCACGCCTTGCTCTGCAAGCTTTTCTCTAATGTGCCTGAAATTGCTTTTGATGAGGATGGCCTGTCCTTCATATTCCGCAAGTTTGTGTTTTGCATTTTCAATGGCTGTGTCATCCTGGTCAAAAGCGAACAATCTGCCTTCTGAAGATAATTGTGAAAGCAGGTATTCACTGTGGCCTGCACCGCCAAGAGTGCAATCAACGTATGTACCGTTACGTTTAATATTCAGACCATCTACCGTTTCTTTCAGTAATACTGTTTTATGTTCAAACATGGATGAACCCACCTTTTTATCAAATTCGAATGATACAATATGCAGCCCGATTCGTATCCTTCGCAGCACATGCACAATGATTCATTATATATCAAAATCAATCATGTTTTCAGCAATTTCTGCGAAAGAGTCTTCCTGCTGGTCTATATAGTCTTCCCAAATCGGCTTGCTCCATAGTTCAATTCGATTTGATACCCCAATGACAACGCAATCTTTTTCAAGCTTAGCGTAATTCAGCAGAGGGGATGCAATATTAATCCGCCCCTGTTTATCCAGTTCACATTCAACTGCACCTGAAAAGAAGAATCGTGTAAACGCCCGAGCGTCTTTTTTAGTAAGCGGCAGAGTTTTGAGTTTATCTTCCATGATGATCCACTCTGTCATGGGATAGCCGAATAGACATTGGTCCAGCCCTCTTGTTAGGACAAATGACTCACCTAACCCATCACGGAATTTTGCTGGGACGATCATGCGGCCTTTTGCATCGATTGTGTGCTGATATTCCCCCATGAACATGCCTTGTCCCCACTCTCTCTCCCAAACTCACCACTTTCCCCCACTTATCTCCACTTCCCATTCTACACGTTTTGAAAACAAAAAAAAACCCTGTACAGCACAGGATTTTTAAAAAAATTACGTTAAATTTTGACAACCTTATGTTGATTATTAAAGGAATATGACAAACCTGCAAGATTTTGCGGGAATTGACTTCCGTACTTGTTTAAATAGTAATATATGTTCCAGATTCTTTCCTGCAGACTGCCTTCCGGAGAAATAGCCCATTCTGCCCTGTCAAATTTCGCTAAAATGTGATGGTGTTTCAATTCAATGTTCTTCTTGGTTTCTTTCTTCAACAGGTCTATTTGCCTAACGATGAACTGCTTGTTCTTATGAGAGTAAGCTTCCATACCGGGATATTCTCCAGCAATTTTATTTGTAAGCTGATCATGAATTCGGGTAATTTCACGAATAGCATCATCTGCCAGCCCATCAACTTCAATCTCCTGATTATTAATCAGCCACTGTTCCTTCATTTTAGCAAGGTTTCCGTTTAATGCTTCAGGGATGCCCACTTGAATATCCTTCAAGTCAGTTTCGATTGAACGCTCCAGAATGGTTACATTTAATCTTGGCACGACCGGCGGCATTTTAATATCCATTGTTTCAAAGGCGAGCTTCAATTCCGCCCAGTAGGAAAGCTCACCTGGACCCGCAATAAAAGCCAGAGTAGGGAGAACAAGCTCCTGCATAATCGGTCTTGTCACAACATTGTTGCTGAATTTCTCTGGACAGGCAGCTAACTCGCCCAAAAACTCCTGCTTTGTGAAGGAGATTCGATTTTCTTTATCTGCAAATCCGCCTGATTCGAGGCGCTGCATAAGAAGCCGCTCATCATCCGCTTCATAAAACAGGTTGGCACTTTCAAAAACCGTTTCGATAATGGGCGAGAATCCATTTTCTCTGATTATTTGCTGCTGATCCATTACACCCCGCGCAAGTTTATCATTTTTATGAATCATAGCAGAGAAATACTCTGTTTCAAGCTCACGAAGACCTGCGTCTGCAGACTGAATCAGCACAATCCCCTCTGAGCCAAATAGATCCATAATCAGCCATTCGAAAAATTCGGTATAAGTAGAGGACTTCTCCATATACATAGTGAGTTTCTTTAAAAGCCCTTTTGTATGCTGTGTTTCTCCAAAGGACTGAATGACTTCTTCCATCCACCTTTTACAGGCTGCGTGATCGAGTTCCGCATAGGCTACAGACCGCTTATTCAAATACCGCTGACTGATGGCTTTCTTTTTCACCCGATCATTTTTTTGAATATAAACATGATTGATTTCATCAAAATCATGGTCCTCACCCGCTACCCAAAACACGGGGATAACCGGAGATCCAATCTTCTCCTCCTGCTGTTTGGCCAAAGCAAGGATGGATATGACCTTATGAATGGTATATAGCGGACCGGTTAACAACCCAGCCTGCTGCCCGCCTACTACAACGGTGCTTTTCTCATCAAGCAGCCGTTCAATATTCCTCATTGCGGCAGGAGCCTGAAATTTTTCATTGTAGGATTTTAAATAAGAGCATAATTCTTCCCGGTTAAATGACCGCTTTAAAAGGTCATCACGCCTCTTCGTATAGACATCTTCCTGGCTGATGTCATAGTCAAAATATGTATGAATATCTAACGTTTTCTCAATCATTGCATTGACAAACGGATTCGCCGATTGCAGGGAGAACTCAAATATCTCCATGATGTACTTCCTTTCTCGGTTAAAAATGCATTCCGTCAAAAAGTATAGCACTTATTGATGGCTTTGTTAAAAAATACGTTTCGGTAAGCTAGTTGAGTTCATTCAGGATATAAAGACCGGCGCCATAAAACAATAAAATAAAGGACGCTATGAAATATACTAAGAAGGATAGTCTCCACATCTTTTTCAAAGCTTTCCTTGGCCTTTTCCATTTAGCCATCGCAAAGAATAGTATGAACACGAGGAACCAGCCAACCAAACTCCAGTACAAATAGATTAAGGAAGACATCTCCCAGATTGTGGTCATTTTTATATATACTGAGAAGAAAAAGAGGAACACACTTAAATCAGATGCAGCGAGCAAAGCCTTTTTCCCATTTCCAGTCACAGCTTTCAAAGTGAAGATTAACAGCACAAAGCATATAGCAGGTGCAAACGCTGCAGCACCGAGTAATACTGAAACTAGTCCCTTCACCAGCATCCGCTCCCCTTTAGTTGTTTTCCATTCCTTTTATTGCGTTCGTTAAGAACGAAAGAATTGGAGCCGTTATGTTTTTATCTGATGCCAAATCCAGGACATAGCCTGCTATTGCATCAATCTCAGTTTTTCTGCCCATACGCAAATCCTGAAGCATTGACGACACGTTATTGGATGTTGCTCTGCATATATCCTCTATTGTTTTCCACTGAGCGGCTTCATCCCCAAGTTCCAAAACCGGGAAAACCTCATCAAAAACTTGTTTTAGCAAAAGATGATAATGAGGATCTTCTATGAGCTGGCCATTACGGACATTGAGCAGCCCTGTAAGCGGATTAATGCATGCATTTACGAGCAGCTTTCCGGCAAGAATTTCATACCAGCCAGAACGATAGACAAACGGAAAATCCGCTGTGCTGAGAGATTCAATCATTTCACTGCCGGTTCCTTCTGGAAAGGGTGAGAAGATTGTAGTTCCGATGCCGTTTTCCTGAACTTCCCTTTCTCCTTTTTTTTCGGCGCCATGACTAACCGAGCCAGTGTAAATGGTGTGTCCTTTTAAATTAGACAAACTCTTAATGTGCCCCATTCCATTTTGTAAAAAGAGAAGGGTTTTTGGTTCTTCGGGGAAAAGATGATTGAGGATGCAAGGGAGGTGAAATTGCTTGACAGTCACAATCAGCAGATTCTCTTCATAATGCCTGGCAGAAGAAGCATGAGGATAACTGATTTCAGTTTTTCCATCTTTAATAACCGCAATCCCCTGATTTCGTATTTCGGCTGCCTGCGCTTCTGTATTTGTATAGACGGTAAGCTGATGATTCCGATTTAAATAGGCTGCAAATAATAAGCCAATCGCTCCGCCGCCAATTATTCCGACTTTCATATGGCAAGCCCCCTTTTTCCCTAATCATACCAAAAATTAATACAGCGAAACATCCGTTTGGTGCACTTCATGAAAAAAAGATGACCTGCCCTGCACACTAGCTGCAGGCAGCTTACTTGTGCAAGTATACAGGTCATCTCTTCCTAGTTAGACCGGATAAACCGGGTGCTTACGGTAAGGCAGCGGTTCTTCCTTTGATTCATATTGTTTAAACCGGATAATCAATTCCTGTCGCAGATCATCCGCTCCAACAATATGGTCAATAATCATTTCTGATGCAAGCCTGTATATATCGATTGTTTCTTTGTATTCCTGCTGCTTTTCCATCACATATTTCAGTCGTTCTTTTGGATCCTCTATTTCATTAATCTTATTGGAGTAAACCGCATTGACAGCGGCTTCAGGTCCCATTACGGCAATTTGCGCTGACGGAAGCGCAATGCAGCAATCCGGTTCAAATGCCGGACCTGACATCGCATATAACCCTGCTCCATATGCTTTCCTTACAATAACAGAAATTCTCGGCACGGTGGCAGAACTCATGGCTGCAATCATTTTTGCCCCGTGGCGGATGATTCCCGCTCTTTCCACTTTCGTTCCAATCATGAAACCTGGTACATCTGCAAGGAAAAGCAGCGGAATTTGAAAGGCATCACATAATGCAACAAACTTTGCCGCTTTATCAGCTGAATCCACGAAAAGCACCCCGCCTTTAACACGCGGCTGATTGGCAACAATGCCTACAGGCTTTCCGTCAATCCTGGCAAGTCCCGTGATTAACTCCTGTGCGAACAGCTTTTTAATTTCAAAAAAGCTGCCCCCATCGATCAATGAATCAATTGCGTCATACATATCAAATGGAGCATTTTGATTTTCCGGAATAATCGAAGACAGCAATTTTTCACTTACCGGAGCCGCCGGTTCTGTTTCGGTTGGCCTGTTTTTAAAATTAGCCGGAAAATACGTCAAGTATGTCCGGGCTTCAGCAATTGCTTCTTCCTCAGTAGATACGAGCACATCACCGCAGCCGCTTATACTGCAATGCATTCTGGCTCCTCCCATTTCCTCAAGCGATACCTTCTCCCCAATGACCTTCTCTGCCATGCGCGGCGAACCAAGATACATGGAAGCATTTCCTTCCACCATAATCACAATGTCACAGAATGCAGGAATATAAGCTCCTCCAGCTGCAGAAGGGCCAAATAGCAAACAAATCTGCGGAATCATTCCGGATAGCCTGACCTGATTATGAAAAATCTTTCCTGCGCCTCTCCGGTTTGGGAACATATCCAGCTGATCCGTAATTCTTGCTCCGGCTGAATCCACTAAGTACAGGAGCGGCACCATTAATTTTTCTGCCGTCTCCTGGATCCGGATAATTTTTTCGACAGTTCTTGCTCCCCAGGAACCTGCCTTAACTGTTGAATCGTTAGCCATCACACATACGGTTTGCCCGTGTATCTGTCCAATCGCCGTTACCACTCCATCAGCCGGAAGATCTCCTGCAAGGTGATTCGCAAACTTGCCGTCCTCCGAATACTGGCCATTATCAAAAAGCTGTTTCAGCCGGTCCCGGACAAAAAGTTTCCCCTGTTCTCGGGATTTATCATGATATTTTTGATGACCGCCTGCTTCTGCTTGAGCAATTTTTTGCTTTAATTGATCGTTCAGCTCTACCATTTTCATTGCAAAGCCCCCCTTAATCCTCTAGTAAAACGAGGACATCCCCTTCGTTTACGAAATCGCCCATTTGAACTTTTATTTCCTTAACTGTTCCTGAATAAGCAGACTCAACAGGAATCTCCATTTTCATTGATTCAAGCATCAGTAAATCCTGTCCCGATGCCACGGCTGCACCTGCTTCAACTAATACGTTTAATACTGTACCTGCCATGCTTGCTGTAACTTCTTTCATGTTTGTCCCATCCTTTACCCGACGATTTTTGATTTTTTTAATAATGATGTAGTGTACTGGCCTGATTTAAACTCTTCGTCCTTTATCACCTTTACAAACAAAGGCAAATTGGATTTAACCCCTTCGATTTGCATTCCTTTAAAAACTTCGGCCGCTTTTTCCATAGCTGCTTCACGAGTTTCACCATATACAACCGCTTTTGCGATTAGGGGATCATAAAATGGCGTAATTTGATTTCCTTCTGTATAGGTCCGGTCCAAAATGAAACCTGATGGCTCAGGGTATGTAAACACATTCAATTTTCCAGGTGACGGAATGAATTTTTCCGGGTCCTCTGCATAAAGTCTGAATTCAAATGCATGGCCAATTTTACGGATCTCACCCTGATTGAGGGGAAGAGTTTCTCCTCTGGCAGCCAGAATCTGCCACTTTACCAAATCCAGCCCTGTAATCATTTCAGTCACACGGTGCTCCACCTGCAGGCGGGTATTCATTTCAAGAAAATAAAATTGCTCCTGATCATCCATTATGAATTCGACGGTCCCCGCGTTCCTATAGCCCACATGGAGAGCTGCCTGAACGGCTGCTTTGCATATTTTTCCGCGTGTTTCTTCTGAAATACTTGGAGACGGCGCTTCTTCAATTACCTTTTGATTTCTGCGCTGAACCGAGCACTCCCTTTCATACAAGTGAACGATATTCCCATGCATATCCCCGAATATTTGAACTTCAATATGGCGGGACTCAGCAATATACTTTTCAATAAAAACCTCGTCATTACCGAAGTAAGCTTTTGCTCTGTTTTTGGCGGATGCATAGACTTTTTCAAGATCTGATTTTTCCTGGCAAAGATGCATGCCAATTCCGCCTCCGCCCCCGCTAGCTTTCAGCATCACAGGATAGCCGATTTGTTCTGCTTTCTCAGCAGCCTGCTCCAATGTGTCCAAACTAAGCTCACTGCCCGGCACTACGGGTATTCCTGCTTCCATCATGGTTTTTCTTGCAAGAACCTTATCGCCCATTTTTTCAATCACATCAGACGATGGTCCAATAAACAGTAATCCAAGTTCCTCTGTTTTTCGGACAAAATCACTATTCTCCGAGAGAAATCCATAACCCGGATGGATGGCATCTGCCCCTTCTCTCACCGCTAATTCCAAAATAGAATCTGCGAGAAGATATGATTTCCCTACAGGCGCCTCACCAATGCGGAAGGAATAATCCGCTTCCTTTACATACGGCAGGTCCTGATCCGCATCTGAAAAAATAGCAATCGTCTCAATCCCCATCTGCTTGCACGTTTCAATGATCCGCGAGGCAATTTCTCCCCTGTTTGCAATCAATACTTTTTTCAACGATTCCCACCCCCAGTTTAAAAAAGACCATCTTCAAATATATGTTTCTACAATATAATGCAATATCCTTTATTTTTTTGAAAGCGTTTCCTAACCCTTTGTGAAAAGTACTGAATACATGGTATAATGGGATTAGTCAATAAATTTAAAATTTTATTACTTTTCATCTGCATCAAGGGGGAAAAAATATGCATAAGGTTGAACGCCTTCTTATTAACTACAAAACACTTGAAGAGTTTAAAAGATTTAAAGAATACGGACTTCAAGAGCTATCCATGCTTGAGGATCTTGAAGGAAACATCATTGAGAATGACAGTGACTCCCCGTTTTACGGAATCTATTTCGGAGAAAAACTGGTTGCACGGATGAGTCTTTACAGAGTTGATAAAAAATTTGATCAATATTTTTCTCCACAGCAGGATTATTTAGAGCTTTGGAAGCTTGAGGTTCTTCCCGATTATCAGCGGGAGGGATATGGCCAATCCCTGGTGGAATTCGCAAAATCATTTAAGCTTCCGATCAAAACGAATCCACGTGTCAAATCCGCAGATTTCTGGAGTAAAATGAATTTCGAAGCTGTTAAATACGATATGGACCGGGATAAAGGGGAAAACCCGCTTCTCTGGTCGCCGGACGCCTCCCGCCATTCCTCTGAATCCGCTTAAACGAACAGGACCGCTCTCAACGAGCGGTCCTGTTCGTTAGTCCTGGCTATTTTTCTATTCTCTCAAGGTTCCCGTTTCGATCCATCTGAAACTTCACTTTACGGTTCCGTTCATCTTCCTGCGAAATGGCCATCTTTCTGGCACGATCCATAATTTCAATAAGCGACTGATAGTCTTCCTCCACTAGCAAGAGCTGATTCTGCAGAATCTGCTTTTCCTTCTCCAGAATCGTAACCTGCTGCTCAAGCTTCTGCACTTTATCCGAAAGAAGCTGGTTGCTTTCCTTTAAAACTCTCGCATCCTCTGAATCATCATAGGCTTCTAAAAATTTCACAATCTCTTTTATCGTCAGCCCGTTTTTGTCATCCGAAACGGACGTAATCTCCTTCGCTTCCTTAACAGGTTCCAATTTCCCTCTAGACTCCTTGCGAAGCCTTTTCGCATGATCAATTCCGGACTTATACTGTTTTCTCACATATGAATTCCACCTGAATCCGCACGCTGCGGCCGTCCTGGACAAATGTCTGCCCACCTCTTCAAAAGCAGCCAGCTGGGTCCCGCCCTCTCTAATATGGCGAAGCACCACTTCAGCAAGCAAAAGATCCTCATCCTGCGTCCAAGCATCCTGTCTTGTAGCCGTCATCCCCATTTCCCCCCAATATCGTTTTCATATACATATGCTGATGATAGATTCGATAGACTATGTACTAAAACAAAAGCGGAGTTGATATGGTGTGGACGTCAGGCTGCGGATCCAAAGGTTATTAAGAGACGAAGGAAATCCATTTTGCTAATGAACATCTCCAGGTTACAATTTTCCGGCCATAAAGGAGCATTCCCAAGCCTCCTTAATGCGGGAACTGAAAAATTCTTATTTCCTTTTAAAAAACAGATCCACCGCATGATGATGCTCTTCTTTTCCCCATAATCTTGCACATTGGCGAATTTCTTCTTCCATCCTCTCCCACAGCTGACTGCTTTTCAGCTTTCGTACTTGAATCGTTTTATAAGCCCTTGTAACAGCTGGATTTTTCGCTAGCATGGTTTTTATGTATTGCACTCCTTCTTCCTGGAAAATGGGTTCCGGCAATATTTCATCCAGGACTCCTTTTTGAAGGAGCTCATGAGCACCATATATGTTCGCTGAACATAGAAGACCGATGGCTTTGGATGAATCCACTCTTTCCATTAATAAAGAGCCGCCGCCCCAGCCGGTAGTAATCGATAGCGTTCCTTGAATAAAGCCCATACGGATTCCCTTTTTTGCATATCGGATATCCGCTGCCATTGCAAGCTCGCAGCCTCCACCTACAGCCGTTCCATTTATAAGAGCACAAACAGGTGCCGGGAACATAGCAAAACGGTAAAGAATCTTTCCCATTCTATGAAGCATCCTAAATGATTCCTCTTCTGTTTTTAAAGAATGGAACGCTGAAAGATCACCTCCTGAACAAAAGGCTGCGTCTCCGGATCCTGTCAGAATAAGCCCCCGCACTTGATCATCCTGTTCATACTGATCCAAAAAAGCTTCCAGTTCCTCCATTACACCAAAATCTATTGCATTCCGCTTCTCAGCACGATTAAGTCTTACTTCGATCATCCCATCTCCAACATCTGAAACAAGTACCTTGTTTTCCACGATAACCACCCCTGTTATGTATATAAAACTATTATATCACCGGGATTATGAAAACGGATTCATTTTGGTGCTTACCCTTTTGTATTGCAGGACAGAAACTGTGGTTTAACTGGCAGGCTGCTCCTGTCCTCGTTTGTCTGACTACTTTGTCTGACAAACCGCTCTTTGTCTCGTTCGTCTGACAATTTTGTCTGACAAGCTGCTCTTTTCCTCATTTGTCTGACTACTTTGTCTGACAAACCGCTCTTTTCCTCGTTTGTCTGACAACTTCGTCTGACAAACCGCTCTTTTCCTCGTTTGTCTGACTACTTTGTCTGACAAACCGCTCTTTTCATCGTTTGTCTGACTACTTTGTCTGACAAACCGCTCTTTTCCTCGTTTGTCTGACTACTTTGTCTGACAAACCGCTCTTTGTCTCGTTCGTCTGACAACTTCGTCTGACTAGCCACTCTTTTCCTCGTTTGTCTGACAACATCGTCTGACAAATCGCTCTTACCCTCGTTTGTCTGACTACTTTGTCTGACAAACCGCTCTTTTCATCGTTTGTCTGACTACTTTGTCTGACAAACCGTTCTTACCCTCGTTTGTCTGACAACTTCGTCTGACAAACCGCTCTTACCCTAGTTTGTCTGACAACTTCGTCTGACAATCCGCTCTTTTCCTCGTTTGTCTGACAACTTCTTCTGACAAGCCGCTCTTTTCCTCGTTTGTCTGACAACTTCGTCTGACAAGCCGCTCTTTTCCTCGTTTGTCTGACAACACAAATTCCAGACAACAAAAAACCCGCTCCGAAGCACTGGGCTTTGAGCGGGTTCTTTATGGTCTTATTTTTCCACTACTTCTTTTCCTTTGTATGTTCCGCAAGCTTTGCAGACACGGTGAGACAATTTCATATCACCGCAGTTAGGGCATACTACCATACCAGGCACTTGCAATTTGAAGTGTGTACGACGCAATCTTTTTCTTGTTTTAGAAGTTCTTCTAAAAGGTACAGCCATTCTTCCCACCTCCTTAAAGAGTGTTAAACTTACATGTACTGGATGAAGACGGCGTAAATCCGATCATCTGGTTTAAAGCTAAAAATCAGCCTTTAGCTTTCATTATTGTTATCGAAGAATTTGGCCAGTTCAGCCATTCTTGGATCCACTTTGTTTTTGTTTTCCTCTTCAGACACGACCTTCCAGTCCTTGCCTTCCTGAGGGGCGGCTCCTTCTTCGTTAACGCTGTCGCTGAAGACCTGCATTGGAATTTCGAGAAGAATCAATTCTTTAATTGCTGGAATTAAATCAACTTCATCGCTATCAAGCGTATGAATTTCTCCTTCAAGTTCCTCGTCATAGTCTGTCGGTTTCAATAGGTATACTTCAGTCGTCTCAATATGAAAAGGGAATCGAACATCTACAAGCGTTCTGGCACATGGAAGAGTCAAGACCCCTGTTACAGTCAGCTGAAACGTTGCTTTATCCGATTGGATCGCGGCTCTGCCGGTTACATGGACAGGCGAAATATCTCTCACGTCTTTATGCTCATTGATGAGCTCGGTGAGATCGATTTTCTCGTCCAATTCCAATCCTTTGCTTTGATATTGATATAACTGGTTGATTAACCATTTCATTAGGTATCACCTCAAGGCAACAAAGGTAATTATAGCTTTCACTATTCCATTTGTCAATATTTTTTCTTTACACTATAATATAGTCATTCAAGCCGTCTTTCCATACATGCCGGGCACAATATTCAGCATTATATCACACTTTCGCAGAAGTGTGTTTTATGTTGGATATACTGTATGAATACTCTACCATATGAATGACCCGGAATTCAAAATAAAGGAGCCACTCTAATTGAATATTTTAGGGCTTATTGTTGAATACAATCCTTTTCACAACGGACATTTATATCATATGCAGGAAGCAAAAAAGGCGGCTCAAGCCGATGTTACAATTGCCGTCATGAGCGGAACCTTCCTCCAACGAGGCGAGCCTGCTCTTTTGCCTAAATGGGAGCGTGCAAGAATGGCTCTGGAGGCAGGTGCTGACTTAGCAGTAGAGCTGCCTTACGTTTATTCTTCTCAAAAAGCAAGTACGTTCGCAAACGGGGCTGTTTCAATTTTGGATATGCTCGGTGCTTCTCATCTGTGCTTTGGCAGCGAGGATGGAAAAATTGAGCCTTTTTTCAATTCAATCAATCAAATCTCTCAACATGAAGAAAAATACAGGTCGAGCATTAAAGAATACATGAAACAGGGTCTGAGCTATCCAAAGGCTCTCTCCCTTTCATTTGAGGCCATCAATGGCTCTAAAGGAGATCTGGCTGATCTGACGAAACCGAACAATATACTTGGCTTTCAGTATGTTACCTCTATTCTTGAGCAAGGAAGTCCGATGAGGGCTCAAACCATCCAGCGGACTTCAGCGGGCTATCACGATGAAGAGCTTCCGTCAGGAAAAATCGCGAGTGCTACCAGTCTCCGCAAAGCCATTTTCAGCGGAAATGGAACGATAAATGAAATAAAGCCATTTGTTCCGGAATCCACGTATCGCATTCTATCCGGCTGGTCAAATGAGGGCAATCCATTCCTCAGCTGGGATCGATACTTTCCATATCTGCAATATAACGCTTTATCCATGACGGGTAAGGAGCTTTCTGAAATATATGAGGTCGAGGAAGGTTTGGAAAATCGTCTAAGGTCCGCCCTCAAAGAAAGCTCATCATTTCAGGAATTTATGGAACAGCTAAAAACTAAGCGGTATACATGGACAAGACTTCAGCGAATGTGTGTTCATGTGTTAATGAGAACGACAAATAGGCAGATGGAAGAAGCCGTAAATGGAGAACGAAGTCCTTATATTAGAGTTTTGGGGATGAACCCAACCGGGCAGCGTTATTTAGGAAGCATAAAAAAGAATGTGAAAGTGCCGTTAATCACGAATGTTCATTCATTTGAGCATCCAGCCCTCTCACTGGATATAAAAGCAGCAAATCTCTATGCAATGGGTTTTCCAAAACAAAGCAGGATCTCACGATTAAAAGCAGAGTATGCAACACCGCCTGTAAGAATTGGGTTTGACAAATAAACAGCCGCCAGTAAATGGCGGCTGTTATCTATTTAACCTTAAGCTGATCAAGGTAACTTACGGCATCGCTGAACCGGTCAACTGGAACAATTTTCATTTTGGTTTTGATGTCTTTCGCGGTTTTGACGGCTTCTTCATAATTCGAGCCTTTTTTACCGTTCTCGCTTGGAGCAAAAAAGATTTCGGCTCCTGATTTATCAGCTGCGACAATCTTTTGTGAAATCCCTCCAATTGGACCTACCTCGCCAGTTTCAGCGATCGTTCCTGTTCCGGCAATCTGATATCCTTTCGTATAATCCTCTTTCGTCAGCTGATCGTATATTTCAAGGCTCATCATAAGGCCAGCTGAAGGTCCGCCTATGTCCTCTGTATCGAGCTTAATGTCGGGATTCACGGTTACTTCTCTGTCTGTCATAAGGGTAATCCCTATACCCGCTCTAGATTGACCGCCTTTTGTTAAGCTTTCAGGAAATTTCGCAATGGCAACGGTGACGGTTCTTTTGCTGCCGCGGCGCTCGAAGGTAATCGAAACTTGATCTCCTTCTTTTTTCTTTTCTACATAACTGACGAATTCTTCTGAACTTTTTAGTACTTTTCCATCAACTTCGTATACTCTGTCTCCCGCCTTCAAGCTTTTTGCAGCTGGCATGCCTTTGATAAGCGAGTTTACATACACTCCGTTAAATTTGCTTGTCACTTCTTTCCCTGCCTTATGGTAGGCAAGGATCAGCGCAGATTCCTGGGAGCCTTCCATCAGCTTAAGCTGTCTATTCAAGTATTCCTCATCGGATTCTTCCGGTGCTTTGACCTGATTCATCGGGAGAATTTCAGCGTATTCATCGAATTGGGCTGCGAGATAGCCTAAAATGCTTGCCCTTCCTATACTTACAGTGGTAAGAGAAAAACTGCCTGCTGAATCGTATCCTCCATCCACTTTAATAATGGGTTCAAGAGCTGAAGCATTTCCGGGCTTTGTTACGTAATACGGTAATTTTATGTAGGAAATCGCCATGGCTATAATAATGCCGATGACAAAAGCCCGGATTGCCCCTTTTCGTTTATTCCTCATTCTGAGACTCCTTCCAATTGTCAATCAAAGAACGGATCGCCGGGAGGTTTTTTTGAGCCTCCACTTCTCCGCTTAAAATAATCTCTTGTATGTTCGTAAAAGACCTGGAGCTGAATTTCTCTACTTGGGGCCGTATCATGATGTCGGAGGCAACTGCACGGTGATGAACCAGTTCATCCTGCATAATATCAAGACTTTGAAGGATTACATCAAAAATCGATGTGATCGCTGCCTGTCTTTTTACAACGGAGACATCAACTGAAATAACCAGATCCGCTCCCATATCCCTTACAACGGATACCGGAACCCGGTCGACTACTCCCCCGTCAACAAGCATTCGGCCATCGATGATTTCCGGAACAAAAATTCCCGGAATGGCAATGCTCGCGCGGACGGCTTCTGCAACCGGACCTTTCGTGAATACTACTTTTTCACCTTTGCATAGGTCCGTAGCCACGATGGAAAGCGGGATATTCAAATCTTCAATATTATTGCCCTTTGTAAAAGCACGTATCAATCCTTTCACTTTTTCACCAGCAATAAAACCCATTTTAGGGATGGTCAGATCTAAATAATAGCTTCTTTTAAAGGCAGCAGCGATTTGATACAGACTTTTTATATCAAGCCCCGCTGCATAAAAGCTTCCAACAAGTGCTCCCATGCTGCTCCCGGCTATCATGTGAACCGGAATTCCCTCGTCCTTCAATACTTTCAATACACCGAGATGTGCAAATCCTCTCGCTCCCCCGGATCCGAGCGCCAAACCGATTTTAGGTTCCATGTTCACCAGCCCTCCTTAATCATTTAAAGGCAGATACTGAATCTTATGGTCTAAAATAGAAGGCTATTCTCGTATATTAAGGTAATGAAGAGGTACATGCCTGACAACTATTTTATCATTACACGGTTCTCGTTGTATAGAACATAGAGAGGGGGAGCCTGATGGGCCGTGAAAAGTGGAATACCCTGCTGATCGCATTTTTATTGCTTACGCTCACCGCTTCAATTATCTTGCATCCAAAGGCTTCTCTGGAGGCCTCAAGGGGCGGGCTGGAAGTTTGGTGGACCATAGTATTTCCTTCCCTGCTCCCTTTCTTTATCATTTCCGAGCTGCTCATAGGCTTCGGTGTTGTCCGGTTTGCCGGCGTTCTTCTTGAGCCAGTCATGAGGCCGCTGTTTAAGGTCCCTGGGTCGGGCGGATTTGTTTGGGCAATGGGAATTGCTTCTGGTTTTCCTGCAGGTGCAAAACTTACTTCCCGGCTGCGTAAAGAAAAGCAGCTAACCAGTATTGAAGCAGAACGGCTCGTATCCTTCACGAATTGTTCAAGTCCCCTTTTTATGTTTGCTGCCGTTTCTGTTGGAATATTTAAAAACCCGGCATTGGGCATTTTGCTCGCATCCGCTCATTATTTATCAAACCTGCTGGTAGGCATCCTCATGCAATTTCATGGAAGCCAAACAGAATCGAAAGATGAAGCAAGGGTCAAGAAACTCCCTTTCCCTTCATTTTCAGAGGCCTTTTCAGCACTTCATGAGACCCGGTTAAAAAATAAAAAGCCAATTGGAAAGATGCTTGGGGATGCTGTACTTGGATCTGTTCAAACGCTGCTAGTCATTGGCGGCTTTATCATACTCTTCTCCGTATTAACAAAAATTCTGGATATTGTTGGGTTTTCAAATATGGCTGCTGGGATTTTAAACCAGCTTTTCACTATATTCTCCCTCCCGGAAAGCCTTACAAAGCCACTGATAGCAGGTATTTTTGAAATTACACAAGGAAATATGGAGACAAGCAAGGCGAGTGCGGGACTGTTATCAAAAGTCATCATGGCGTCCTTTATTTTGGGATTCAGCGGTTTATCTGTTCAAGCTCAGGTTGCAAGCATTCTCGCCGAAACCGACATTCGCTTTTTTCCGTTTTTCATAGCCAGGATCATGCAGGGATTTCTGGCAGCCATTCTTACCTGGCTGCTATGGAAGCCGCTATATGTAAACCGGGGAGGCGTTTCATTAACGTATGCACCTTCACAAGGAACTGAAGGTCTGGAGCCATTTAGCCTTTTATTTTCATCCGGTCCGCTCATTACATTATTTTTCCTTGGCTTGTATATTTGGCTTTACTGGCGAAAACATGGGGCTTATTAAGAGTAGCGTGTCCTGCCGCAGCGCAGAAGTGACCCGCATCCTGCGGGCCCCCGGCACCTCAGATTGGACCAGGCGCTGAAGCGGGATAAATCAATTTATACAAAGAAAGAGGATACAGTAGTAAATAAGGGCAGAGAAAATCCTCCGCCCTCATTCTGCTTTATTGAATTTTTCCTTAAGGGCTTCTTCAACACACGGGGGGACAAGGTCCGAAATATCTCCGTTGTATTTTGCCACTTCCTTGACAATGCTTGAACTTAAGAATGAATATTGGTTGTTTGTCATCATAAAGAAGGTTTCAATTTTATCATCGAGCACCCTGTTCATGGATGTAATCTGCATTTCGTATTCAAAATCCGATACGGCTCTTAACCCTCTTAGAATCGCATTGGCATTCTTGCTTCTGGCGTAATCAATCAGTAAACCTTGAGAGGACTCTACCGTAACATTGGGAATATCCTTGGTTACTTCTTTTAATAACGCGCATCTCTCATCCACACTGAACAAAGAATTTTTAGATGAGTTGTTTAATACACAAACGTAAACCGTATCGAATATATTGGCTCCCCGTCTGATAATATCCATATGTCCAAGAGTAACCGGATCAAAACTACCTGAACAAACTGCTACACTTGCCATTACATTTCCCCCATTCTCCCATCGCCGTGTCTATAAATACTGACAGCAGCCATCCCATACTTCTCAAACTTTACTAATTCGAAGCTTCCAATTTGACCGGGCAATTCAACCTCCGTCCCATGCTCTGCAACGACAAAGCCGCCCTCTGTAAGAAGCTGTTCATCACTAATCTGTTCGATAAGCGCTTTCAATTTTTGTTGCTTATACGGCGGATCCAAAAACACCAATTGAAACTGCAGCTCTCTCTTAATAATCGCTTTAAGCGCCCGCTCTGCATCATTGCGATAAACCTCGGACTGATCCTGCAGCCTGCACGCCTCTAGATTGCTATGTATGGTTTGGATGGCTTTTGCGTCCCGGTCCACAAATATGCACCGTTCTGTGCCTCTGCTTAACGCTTCAATTCCGAGGCCGCCGCTTCCTCCAAAGAGATCAAGCGCGAGTCCTCCATCAAAATAAGGTCCGATCATATTAAAGATTGCTTCTTTGACCTTATCAGTCGTCGGTCTGGTCGACATCCCCGGAACTGCTTTTAAAGGTCTCCCTTTTAATGAACCTGATACAACTCTCATTTTCTATTCACCACTGCTTTACAAATTTCCTGTTTTTTCGCAAAGTCATCGTACCATAAAATAATGGGAGAGAAAAGGCAAGCCTTTTTAAGCATAAAAAAAAACCCCGCAGTAAAACCGCAGGGTCCCTCTAAACCAAAAGGCTAGAAGGAAAAGGGAGAGGAGAAACCGGAGGAAGAACTTATGGGGAAACGTAAGTCTTCTCCGCGGTTGGCAACAACATCATGAACGAGATGCTGTTAATAGAGAGTATGGCCTGCCTTTTACATTCCTATACATTTATTTCCTTCAATGGCGCAACTTTCAGATTCATGCTACATTTGATATGAAACCCATCTGCAAAAAAGGAGAGTATGTAATGGTACAGCGTTTTATCGAGCTTGGCGAAGGCTATTCAGATTTATATGAATTACTGGAAATTATCCGGTCCAATAAACATAGAATTACCTCATTTCTTGATCTATCAACGGTACATAATAATAAAAAGGTAACGACTGCAGGAGTTATCATGTCTCCAACAGATCCCGGAAATTTTCAGGCCATCTATATTTGCCGCGAAGGAATTATTGATCCCAGTGAAAAAGATACACAGCGCTACCGGCTTTTTCGTGATGCGGCTGAAGAATCCGGAAAGCCCGTCTACCAATTTGCTGTAAAATCTTCTTCTGTATTTCATGAACCCATTTTATATTATCAATACCTTACGGGAATTCTTCGGTTAAACCATATCCTTCCCCCATTAAAATAAAAAACGCAATCCGGGTTACTGGATTGCGTTTGGATTATAAACCCATTTTGTAATCATATTCCTTCGCTTTATCTTGCTTTTTCTCGAATTCGAGCTTGAGAAATGGCTTGTAAGAGGGTTCAACATGCTTTACAAAAGAGTAAGATGCGATTTTCTCTTTAAGCGCCTCATTTTGCTCCATATCACAGTACAGAACAACATATTTGAGCCTTCTGGAAATATAGTGAACGTTTCCAAAACGGCGAAGCATTTTAACCTGCTTCAATGAGTGCATCCATACAATTAGACCTTGTCTTTTTCCATCCATTTTTTCTCACCCTTTTTCACATGTCCAAGAAAAGTTTATCAAAGTTCTCACTCTTTCACAATATGCATCTGAAGGAGGAAAAAAAATTGCCAGCTGAACTTGACCTGATTTGGAAGGATTTTTTGGATCATATGTCTTCTGCGTCTGTTTTATCTTCAATACGTAAGGCAGTCATAACTGGAATCCCATTCCTATATATTACAGAAAATTCCTCATCAAGCAAAGAGCTGCTCAGGAGCCTGATTGATCAGGCTGCCAAAAAAGCCATGCTCCATAAAAAAGTTACGTACAAATCAGTTTTTGTACGTAATGATGGTCCTCTTTGGGTATATCGTCATCGTTTTTACGTCCCTCAGGAAAAAATGTTCTGCTGCGGAAATTTATGTACTGATTGTATCTTGAAAAATAAATAATAGGGGCGGATAACTTCCGCCCCTATGATCAGGAAACTTTGCAGCCGCAGCCTCCGCCAGAACCGCAGCCCCCGCCGCATGCTGAAAGGCTGTCAAAAAACGGATTTCCAGTCGGAACTTTCACATGTTCTGAAACTGCACTTCCCAGCTGGATGCTAATCTCATCCAGAAGGGTTTGGAGCTCAGTCTCAGCCCGTCTGAACGCAGCTACTTTCTCGTTTAAATCAAGTTCTCTTTTGATCTCCCGCATATCTTTTGAGATCTGTCTATAGTCAGGATGGTATTTTCCAAATCGCTGGACATCCTCGTATATGTCTTTTACTTTTACAAACCTGCTGACAATATCCTGTGCCGTTTGATCATTCTTCAAGTCTGCCAGACGCATGCGATAGGCTTCCGCAAGGTCCGACTGCAGGATCATTTCACTAATCTCGTCAGCCTGATCCAATATTTGCACACTCTCCATTGTTGCATAAACCAATGACAGCACCTCCAATGACCATTTTACCATGAAAAAGGCTGGAAGAGAACTATCCCCCTTTTGCAGCTAATCGACTTTAACCGTCAAGCTGCGAGGCTTATGGCTGATATCAGGCCTGTTATATGCATGAACATTCAGCAATATTTCATGATATCCTGTCTTTAAACCGGAAATTGAAAACGCAGGGGTCATGTATCGCTTCTCTTCATTCCCATCAATTGAAACGGTCACAAAAAGCTCTCCTTCTTTCATTTTTTGATCCGGCACGCCAAAATTTCCTTTAGGAACAAAACACTCTACATAGACGGTATCGCCTTTAACAAAATGATGAATAGAGTAACTTCCCTGCCTCAGTTCCAGAGCTTTTGCCTCAGCTCCTCCCGCGAAACCCTTCGGCCTGGGCTTATCATTTGTACAGCCAGCTGCCAAGAGTATGAGCATAAGAATAAGGATGGTCCTTGTCATAGGTGCACCTCCTTTTCTTACTAGGCTTTGCAATCTTGGACAAAACATGTAAAAAAAAGCTTAAGCGTTTTTGCTTAAGCTTTAATCCTGCTGCTTCATAGACTGAAACATACCAAGCATCATAGAAGCCATCTGAATGGAATTTGAGAATTGCGCTACCTTATGGGGAATGGTTTTCTGGTAATAATTCATCATAGCAAGATTCATTTCTTCCAGCGCTTGAGGATTGCGGGAAAGCTTTCGGTACCATTGAGGCTGTTCCCTGATAAATTTTGTGATTTCAGGCTTTGATTGGATGTACTCCTGGATTTCTTGTCTCATAGTTTAGTCCTTTCTGAAGGAAAAGGGTCTGCTCCCTCCGCTTGAAGATGAGCTCCCCGATCCTTTAGCAACCCCCAATGTTTCCAGCAGGTTCTGAACCGTCGAAACAGCATTGCTCATTTTGCTCAAGCTGATGTTCATTTCGTTTGCATCCATTTTTTTCACAGCGGAAAAAAGCTGTGTGACGAATCCTTTTCCATCATCCGTTTCTTTTTCTTCCTGAGTAGCGTCTTTATAATCGTTCCAATAAGCATCATTTTCGCCAAGCAAATACCAATTCTCATAGTATTCCTGCCATGTTTTTGTCCCTTTTTTCGCTTCTTCAATCATTTTAGGATGCTTTCGGACAAATTCCTTAAACTCCTCAACTTTCGGATGCAGCTTTTTCGTAGCCATTTGCCTCACCCCTTTTACTTACGCCTAGTATAATTTAAGCAAAAGGCACCCAATTGGTTCGCCTAAATTTTTCACACAGCCTTGTCATTCTGATAATATAAAAAGAAAACACCGAAAGGGATGCAGCAATGAACAAAGAACAGATGAAGCAGCAAACATTCGAGCTTATTGATCAGCTATCCCCCAATGAAACAGATGATTTTCTTCTGCTTCTTGAGGCAATGAAACGAAAAAATCAAAAAATCAGCAGTACATATATCGGGGCCCTTCTTCAGGCAGAAGGTCAAGATGGCGACGACGAATTTTCCGTAACCATACCGAATACAGCATTAATCCAAAACTCCCTGGATATAGTACATGGAGGAATCACAGCGACACTCGCTGATTCAGCCATGGGTACCCTTGCACATAAACTTTTACCCGCACATCTTGCAGCCGTCACTTCAGAGCTTAAAATCAATTATACAGCTCCAGGAATCGGTTCTTTCCTGACATGCAAAGCAAAGCTAATTCATAAAGGAACGAAAACACTGCTAATGGAATCGAGCATTTACAGGGAAGATGGGAAACTGATCGCATACAGCACGGCTACCTTTTTTATTATAGAAAGAAAAAAATGATAACCCGATGCGGTTATCATTTTTTACTTCCCTATGAAATCCTGTGTATAGTAATCTTTATAAACTCCGACTCCAAGATGGGTGAACTCTTTATTGAGCAATGCTTTCCTGTGACCTTCACTGTTCAGCCAGCCTTCTACAGAAGAAATACTGTCACTGTAGTGGGCAGCAATATTTTCACCTGCCGTTTGATAAGGAATTCGGTCCCGCTTTAACCGGTCAGCAAGAGTCCCCTGTGTGGGTGAATCATGAGCAAAATATTGCTGGTCTGCCATATCTTTGCTATGTGAAAACGCTGTTCGGGCCGTATTCGGGTCCCAGCTTAAAGGGGCCAATTCATGACGGTTTCGTATGACATTGGTAATATCTAATATTTGCCTCTCCTGCGCACGCTGAATATCCTTCTCCTCTTCTTCAGACACAGTCTTGGCATTAATCAGCTTTCCTCTGTAAACGACTTCATAGGGACGCTGTTTTATAAAGGTTTCTTTGTCGGTCGCGCGAATACTTGACAGTGTCCCATCAAACTTATCAATATAAAGCTGAATGATTGTCCCATCAGCTTCAATGGCAGGACGCGTATTCATATCTTCCTCTGATAGTTCGAATCGATATGAATTTCCATCATGCTCCATTGATAGCGAGGAAGAAATCGGTGCAGTCTGATAAACCTCGCTCAGCGGCTCACCCAGCTTATAAGGATTCATATTCACACCATTTCCGATCGCATAGACAGAAACCACTTTATCCGCCAGAACACCAATCTGTACGTATTGATTGTTTCCTCCATTGTAGATCCACCATTGATAATCATATTGTGATGGATCTTTCCTGGAAGGTTCCCCGAGTTCTTTAAGAACCTGTCCTGATGACTGGCCCATTAAAGAAAGCAGTCCTTTATCGGGCAGGTCAATAGCTTGATTGGGGGTATCTTCTTCATTTGAAAGCTGTAAATCTTTCTTTTCTTCTATTCGGTTAGGAGGCTGTTCTGCAAACTTAATAAATACGGTATAGGTACTTATAATAATGGCAATGACCAAAATGGATTTAAACAAACGTCTCAGCTAAATTACCCCCGCTTTTCATTTTAAATTAATCCTGCTGTTACAAGTCATTTAATCAGAAAAGACTTCCAATTTCAATAAATAAGGCGAAACTGTCATGTTATGGTTAAATAGTATGTCTAAAATGCTTGCATTTAATACCGATTTTCCCAAATGGACCCATATCCGGATTGAAAGTCTGACTGTTTCATACTATTATAAGAATATGGGATGAAAAGCGTTTACATAAGGGTGGAAGGGAGAATACGGTCTTATGAAATTCGAAGGAACAGGGCTTGACCAGCAAACCGCAGAATTAAGCAGGCTTGATTTTTTAATGGAGCAGCATGGATTAATTCGCGCCGGACAGTGGGACTATGAACGCGTTACCTATGATAAGAAAATGGAACAGCTGGGGGAAATTTATTATTTTAGGATTCAAGGCTATATTACAGAAGGTGAAGTGGGTGGAAGACACGCGGTTGTAAAATTATTAACACCCCTTCTGGGAAAGCATTATTATCCCCATGGCGTGGAATATGGCGAGGGAGAAGATTTTCCCGAACCGATTGTCCAATCCTGCGAAAACACCATTAAGCGTTTAAAAAAAGACTTGGAAGCGATTACGCTTTAAAAAGACAGAAGCCTTGCTTTTGTCTTTTTTACTTTGACAGGCTCCAGCTTAAATAGGATTTCTCCTTCCTATTACATATGAGACCGAGCCTGCTAAGAATGCCAATCGTCTTTACCTGTTCAATATGGCATTCTGTAGAAATGCATTTCACCCCTTTTTGTTCAAAAAGCCAATCAAAAAAATGGCTTACTGCCTCAAATCCATTCTCTTTTCGATAGTCAGGGTGAATACGAAAGTCAAAGTCTACAGTGCCATCTTGATCCGGCTTTGAATAAATGTAAAAATCTCCGATCATCTTCTTTTCCCTGTGGTGAATAATCAGCCAAATGCCCCAACCATACTCAGACCGGTCCTTCTCCAGTCTTTCTATGTAAAAAGGCAAAATTCCTTGACTCATTGATGAAGGCCAGTCCTCTGGAATGACAATAGGAGATCGCTTGGCCAGTTCCTTTTTATGCAGAATGAGCGACTTCGCCAAATCCAAGGAGCAGGGAATGAGCAGCAGCTCATCTGTTAGAATTTCCATCGCTTTCCCTCCTTTGCATTTAACCAAATAAAAAAGGGTTACAGAATTATATTCTGCACCCCCCTTGTATTATGTTAAAAGCCAGTAATTGCCTTAATGACGGGAACTGTTTCTCCCCCGCCATAAATAATGTATAAAAGCATATAAACAGTGACTCCTGTTATTGCTGTCGAAAACCAGATAATGCTTGTGATTGGTCCAAGCCTTCTATGGCGGATTATTTTTCGTTTGTAGCCGGACCAGATCGAGATAATTCCAAAAACTCCCCCTGAAGCTGCAAGAAAGATATGAAAGATTAAAAAGATTAAATAAAAAACTTTAACACTCGGGGGTCCTCCAAAGGCCGTATTTCCGTCGAAAACAGTTCTGGAAACGTAAACGATAAAAAAAACAAGCGCAAAAACACCGGCCCATGTCATCGCTTTACGATGAGCCTCTACACGGCGTTTAGCAATCAAATACCAGCCAATGGCAACAAATACGGCACTGATTACAATAAAGGCTGTGCTGATCGTTGGAAGAAGAGGCAAGTACATATGCAAAGACTCCTTTTATTTGAATGATGTCACAATCAAATGCGATGCTCTTTTTCTGAGAGGATTGCCTGCAGCTCCCGATTATCCTTTTCTCTTTCGATTCTTACCCACTTAAAGAAAATATATCCAAGAATCGTGCCGTAAACAGCCTCCTGGATGATTTTCATTAATATGCCCCCGAGCTGCTGATCCTCGGTTAACGGCATAGAAGTAAAAACTTCCGGGCCTGACAGGTTTAGCCCCGATAACATGTTTCCAGGTACACAGAGCGCCATTGCGTTCATCCAGGAAGCAGGATCGGAATAAGCTGCATAAAGCGGATCCTTTGCAAAAATGATCAGCGCACACGCAGGTGTCAGGAGAACACCATTAGCAAAAATATACCCTATTTTCATAAGGCTGGACATCTCGTCCGAATTTCCGCGTTTTCTAAATACAGGCCACCACATACATATGGATGTCAAAAAAATAAGACTCGTAGCGGCAGCGTGATAGACAGGATTAGTTTTGACAATATCGAATACGAGGGGTGTATGATACAAGGAAAAAATGCCATTAAACAAAATTAATGCCAGGATCGGCTGAGTCAAAAACATAAAAATCTGCCTGACTGGCGAACGCAGTAAAATCACATTCCAAATCCAGCCTGGTATCCCAATGATAAGCAGCGGTGTAACAACTAAATATACCAAGGCCATCTGAGTCATATGCACACTAAAAAGGATATGGCCCAGCAGATCAAGAGGACTTCCTTTCAAAATGTAAAGAAGTGCTAGTCCTCCATAAAATGAAGCTTTCTGCTGCCAGGATACTTCCTCAGAGTACTTAAACCATTTGTTTCGATGCCTGACTGCTGAAAAATACAATGCTGCAAGGATTCCTAATATAGCGAGATAATAAGGACTCCATAACGCCTCAAATCCGAACAATGCCAAATTTCCCAAAGATGTCTCCTCCTCCCGGCTGCCCGCAGAAGGCAATTAGTCCATCGAAGCGGCCGAACTTAGCAGCTTACAGCTAAGGAAAAATAGGATTTCTTCCTGCTAATTAGCCAGTAATCCATTCAGATGCAAATAAAACAAGATAAAGGCCTTCGGAGCAGCGGCAGGACGCCGCGCTTTTAGCATACATTACTAGAAGCGCCCTCCGCTTTTCTGCTTTGTACAGCTCCAGGCGCTAGCGCTTCGGCCGCTTCGCTCTCTCGGGCACGCAGGATGCGGGTCAGTTCTGCGTTGCGACAGGACGTCGCGCTCTTAGCAGAACATCCCCTTATTTGAACGCCTTTCGGTCGAGAGCTCCACCGTCTCTCAGCGCTGGGCAAGCGCCCTCCGCTTTTCTTTTTACCACCAGACGATTGTCATAAATGTGAGTACTGTTAGGGCGGCGACGAAGACTCCTGAGTATAGGAAAAGGGCAGGTGCTTCGTGGCCTTTGTGATTCATGTGCATGAAATAGTAGAGCTGGAAAGCGACCTGCACTAAGGCCAAAAGGATAATGAATGGTACGGTGAACCAATGCTCGATACCCTTATAACCAACTGCCATAAATGCCAGTACGGTTAAAAAGAGCATCATTCCAAATGATACAAGCTGATATTTCATGTCTTCAGCGTTTTTCCTTTTACGATAGGCAAGATCTACCTTTGGGTTACCTGAATTTTGATGTTGAGCCATTTACCCCACCATCCCCATTAAGTATACGACTGTGAAAATGAATACCCAGACTACATCAATGAAATGCCAGTAAAGACTGGCTACATAGAATTTAGGTGCGTTATATAGGCTTAATCCTCTCTTGCTGTTTCTTATGATAAGGGTCGCAATCCACAAAAGTCCAAAAGTTACGTGGGCTCCGTGCGTTCCTACAAGAGTGTAAAAGGCTGATCCAAAAGCATTTGTTGTAATGGTAAAATCCTTCTCGTGAACATAGTGATTAAATTCGTAAATTTCAAGTCCAAGGAACCCCGCACCAAGAAGCAACGTAATACCAAGCCAAATCTGCATTTGTTTAAAGTTAAAATTTTTCATATGGTACATTGCATAAACACTCGTCAAACTGCTTGTCAACAACAGCATGGTTGCGATAAATACAATAGGCAGTTCAAACAGTTCTTCCGGCGGCCCGCCTTTAGGTGATTGCCTAAGTGCCAGAAAAGTAGCAAACAGAGAGGCAAACAGGACAGTTTCTCCTCCTAGGAAAAGCCAAAAGCCCACAAATTTATTTTTTCCTTCAAGGGTTGCTTTTTCAGGAGATTCCGGGAAAGTTTCAGCTGTTAGCTTTTCTTCAGCATGCATTATGCCTTCACCCCTTTATCATCATCTTCAAGATCCTCTTTATGAATATGGAACCCGTGGTCATCCTTAACAGAACGCAGGAACATTGATGCAAGCGTTATCGAGAAGCCAATAAACAGGACAATAATTGCCCATGGCTCTTCCGTGCGGTACATGAGACCGAATGCTGCAACAAAAAGCCCGAATGCCATAATCAGCGGAACAATTGATGAGTTTGGCATATGGATATCTGACACAGGTTCAGCAGGTGTCATTCCTTTTTTCCCTGCCATTTTTTCAACCCACAAAGCGTCAAGACCGCGAACAAGCGGTGTTTGCTTGAAATTGTACTCAGGAGTCGGCGCTTCAACCGCCCATTCGAGTGTACGGCCATCTACCCAAGGATCTTTACCTGCCGCTTTTCCATTTATCGCCGTTATAACGATATTGTAGAGCATGACGATAACAGCTGCTGCCATGAATATAGCGCCCAGGGAGCTGACAAGGTTTCCTGTCTCCCAGCCTTGATTCGGCAGGAAGGTAAACACCCTTCTTGGCATTCCATAAAGACCTAGAAAATGCTGAATAAAAAACGTTAAGTGGAAGCCGAAAACAAATAGAACAAACGTAATTTTTCCGAGCGTTTCATTAAGAATTTTATTAAACATTAGCGGCCACCAGTAATGAACACCGGCAAAGAGAGCAAACACAACTCCGCCAACAATTACGTAATGAAAATGGGCCACTACAAAGTAACTGTCATGGTACTGGTAATCAGCTGCTGCACTTGCAAGCATAACCCCTGTTACTCCTCCAAGAACAAAGGAAGGAATGAAAGCTACTGACCAGAGCATTGCAGTTGTGTAGCGAATGATTCCGCCCCACATCGTGAAAAGCCAGTTGAATATCTTAATGCCGGTCGGAACGGCAATGGCCATCGTAGCTACAGCAAAAATCGCGTTGGCAATTGGCCCTAAACCCGTTGTAAACATATGATGGGCCCAAACCATAAATCCTAAAAATCCGATTAATACGGTCGCAAAAACCATAGAAGAATATCCAAACAATCTTTTCTTGGAGAAAACCGGAATGATATCAGAAAACATACCGAACGCAGGAAGAATTAATATGTATACTTCCGGGTGCCCGAAGATCCAGAACAAATGCTCCCAGATGACTGTATTTCCTCCTTTTTCTGCGGCAAAGAAGCTTGTGTCAAACAGACGGTCCATCATCATCAGAGCAAGCCCGACAGTAAGTGCTGGAAAGGCAAATAATATAAGTGCAGATGCAACAAAAGTAGTCCAGGTAAAAAGCGGCATTCTCATAAATGTCATTCCCGGGGCTCTCATGTTGATAATTGTTACAAGAAAGTTAATTCCGGCTGTTAATGTACCAATCCCGGATATTTGCAGCCCAAGTACATAAAAATCAATGCCATGCCCTGGAGAATAGAGAGATAAAGACGCGTAAGATGTCCATCCCGCATCAGGAGCTCCTCCTAAAAACCAGCTTAGATTCAAAAAAAGGCCGCCAAATAAGAAAAGCCAGAATCCCAGTGCATTTAAAAACGGGAATGCAACGTCGCGTGCTCCGATTTGCAGCGGCACGACCGCATTCATAAAAGCGAAAAGCAAAGGCATTGAAGCAAGAAAGATCATTGTCGTCCCATGCATCGTAATAATTTCATTGTATAATCCCGCCTGCAGAAAATCATTGCCGGGAACAGCCAGCTGAATACGAATCAGCAGCGCTTCAAGTCCCCCTATTAAAAAGAATAATCCACCTGCTGCAAGATACAATATTGCAATTTTTTTATGGTCAACAGTCGTTAAATAATCCCAAACTGTTGCACCGAACCCCTTCTTTTGAGCGATTGTACTCAAGTCAAACCCTCCCCTTTATTGCAGATTATTCAACCTTTAAACCCTTCATATATGCTGTAAGCGCTTCAATTTCTTGTCCGGATAATTTAGGGTATTTACCGGTCATCTTGTTGCCGGGCTTGTATTTTTCAGGATTTTCAAGCCATTTTTTTATGTTTTCATCCGTATGAGGCAAGATACCGGCCACTTTAGTTCGTTCACCAAAGTTGCCAAGATTAGGAGCTGTTCGCACTTCTTCTGGTCTCTCATCAGCAGGTGCTACAGCATGGCAGCCGATGCAGCTCTTTTCCTCAAAAAGCTGTTCCCCTTGTTTAGCAAGAGCAGTCGCAGCCTGAGGCTTGGCAGCTTTCATTTTATTTGTCCATTGATTAAATTCTTCCCGCGGTACCGCTTTCACTTTGAAGTCCATTAATGCGTGTGAAGGTCCGCAAAGCTCGGCACACTTGCCATACAAATACTCTCCAGCCTTATTGACTTTATCTGAATCAAATGTAAGCCAGAATTTGTTGACATTTTCCGTGTTCGTATCAATTTTCCCACCTGCAGAAGGAATCCAGAAAGAATGTTTTACATCGGATGCTTTTACACTGAAGTAAACCTTTTCATCTGTCGGTACGACTAAATCCTGACTCGTAATGATTTTGTAGTCAGGGTATTCAAATTCCCACCAGTATAGATTGGCGCGTACATTTACGACTAATGCATCCTCCGGCTTGCGGTTTTTCTCTTCCATTGGCTTTACATTCGCCAATTCAAAAGTTGCAGCAACAACCGGTACAGCTAATACAAGCAGAAGCAAAATCGGAATAACAGTCCATATAATTTCTAATCGCTGATTTCCCTCTACTTGTTCAGGTATTTTCTTTTCGTCCCCTTTTCGATGTCTGAAACGCACGATGACATAAAAGAATATAACAGTAACGACTGCAACGACCACTACCATAATAATAGTGCTTAAACTCATAATCCAAAATTGGTTCTCCGCTACCTCTCCAGCTGGCCGCAATGTTGAAAGGAACGGTTCTCCGCATCCGGTCATGACAAACGCTGCTAAGATGAACAAAGTCATCAGACGCCATGTTGTCCGCCATTTTTTCATAGCCAAATCAAACCCCTCTTCCAGTAATTTGGTTGTGTGACGTTTTAAACCTTTTGAATATTGCAAAAAATTTATTTATGGAAAATCCTTTTAAATAAAAGAATTTTTTACAGGGATAGGTATGAATAATGCGTGGCGGATACATACCGCCACGCCTATTCATTTATTAAACGATCGTGAAGAGGATCATAGATACGAAGAGGATCGTTAAATAGTTGAGTGAGTAAATAAACATCCATTTAGCCCAAACGAGGTCATCTTTTATTTTGAAGCCTGATAGTGCTAAAGCAATCCAGCCTACATTCAGCACGGTAGCCAAAATCAGAAATCCAATGCCAAGATCATAAAGATAGAATGGCAGCGGGAGAAGACAAGCTACCCAGACCATCATCTGTATTTTCGTCATAGCAAATCCGCGTACTACTGGAAGCATTGGTATATTAGCTGCCCGGTATTCTTCCACTCTTTTCATAGCAAGAGCCAGAAAATGCGGCGGCTGCCAGATAAACATAATCATGAACAGGACCATAGCCTGAACTGTAATATGCGGATCAACTGCCGTCCATCCAATCAGCGGCGGAACCGCGCCTGGTATGCTTCCAATTACAGTGTTGATTGTGTAGCGTCTTTTCGACCACATTGTATAGAGAAATACATACGAGAATACTCCAATTGCTCCGATAAATGCTGCCATCATCGTTGTCATGAGCAGGGCAGCCATTCCAAGTACAATTAGAAAAATCCCAATCCAAAGCGCTTGGTTTGGTTCATATTTACCGGTAACAGTCGGACGGTTTTTCGTCCTTTCCATGATCGGATCAATATCCCTGTCATAATAGTTATTTACTGCACATGAACCTGCCATGACAAGCGCAGATCCTACGAGCGCAAACACCACAGTATCAAGCGAAGCCAAAAAGCTTTGTCCGCTGAAATAAAAAGCGAGCCATAGCCCGGCAAAGGCTGTGATCATATTGGAATTAACAATTCCTATTTTTATGAGAGCCAGGAAGTCCTTCCAGGCGGAAGCCTTAGTGATCTCATGAGGACCTTGTTCGCTCATCGCTGTCTCGCCAGCTGTCCTCGAATTCGGCATAATACATCCTCCTTTGCTTATGGTGCCTTTGTGAAAAGCACCTCAAACCTGTTTCAACACAAACAATACAAGCCTGAATCTACTCATAATGATACAGGAAGTGTAACTGGAACAAAATGCTCTAAATGATTTAAACAAGAATTCGACAAATATTTATGGCTAATTTGTGAACATTTTGTGTCATTACCGTGAAAATTTGTGTGAATTTGAACAGGATCCAAGCCATTTTATTTTACCATAAAATGCGGAGGAATAAAGTTGGGCATTTCTTTTCGAAAAAAACCTTCTTTATTATTTCTAGCAAACTCTTTTCCATTTATCAACCTTTTTTCAAGTAATAGGTAAAATGACCGCTGTTTTTAAGCGTTTTGTGAACAATGTTCCGCTCTGGTTGTATTTTCCGCCTCTTTTTCTTACAATCAAAAGCGTATTATGTCAAAATACTATTAGGTCCATAATTGAATTGACTAGAAGAATAAGAAGGTGAATCATTTGAAGCGTGTTATCGCGTTGAAATGGCTGGCTGTCGTCACGACACTAGTTATGCTAGTTGTGCTGCTTGGCGGTGCATTAGTTACAAAAACCGGTTCAGGAATGGGCTGCGGGCGGTCCTGGCCCCTATGCCATGGGAAATTCGTTCTTCTTCCCAGTGACATCACTCCTCAGCTGTTAATAGAGTTAAGTCACAGAGCAGCAAGTGCAACTGCGGGTATTCTTGTTTTGGCCCTTGCCATTGCTTCCTGGAGGCTCATTGGACATATAAGGGAGACAAAGTTTTTAGCTGTCCTGTCTGTCGTTTTTCTTTTGCTTCAGGCACTGCTTGGTGCAGGAGCGGTCGTATGGGGGCAATCCAGTGCAATGAAAGCCATTCACTTCGGGGTGTCGCTTATTTCTTTTGCATCCGTTTTGATTCTCGCACTCCTCATTTTTGAGGTTGACAGAAAGTTTGACGCCAATCGTCTAATCATCGACAGGAAAATGAAATTTCATATGATTGGCGTACTTATTTACAGTTATATTGTCGTCTATACAGGGGCCTATGTCCGCCATAGGGGGGCAAGCCTTTCCTGTTCCAGCTGGCCTCTATGCAATGATGGTTCCGCTATGCCTATGCGATTCCAGGAATGGGTGCAGATGGGCCATAGGTTTGCTGCGGGACTGATATTTGTTTGGATTGCCTATGCAGCCTGGCAGGCAATCAAGCATTACAAGCATCAAAAGGTTGTATACTGGGGATGGATTATTTGCTTCATTCTCGTATCCCTCCAGGCCACTTCAGGTGCTCTTATCGTCCTGACTCAGCTAAATCTTGCCATTGCTTTGGCACATGCTGTTTTCATATCATGTTTGTTCGGGGTATTAAGCTACTTCCTCCTGCTTGTATCAAGAAGCAATGCAAACATAAAAAAACAATAAGCAAAGGGATGCCCCGAAAAGGCATCCCTCTTATTTTTCATTTTTAAATAGATTAATTACTTTTTTCCTCTGCTCCTGATGATCAACGGCCGGAGCAGGGTAATCTTTTCCTATCATGCAGGAACTCTTACTTTGTTCTTCCTCAGACATTTTCCATGGCTCATGTATATATGATGACGGAACCTCTCTGAGTTCACTCACATATTTGCGTATGTATTCCCCATCACGATCAAACCTCTTAGACTGGGTAACAGGGTTGAATACTCTGAAATATGGAACAGCATCCGTTCCAACAGAAGCCGCCCATTGCCAGCCGCCAATGTTCGATCCGGGATCATAATCCACGAGCTTGGCAGCAAAGTATTCTTCTCCAAGACGCCAGTCAATCATTAAATCCTTCGTCAAAAAGGACGCAGTAATCATCCGCAGCCGATTATGCATCCAGCCCTCCTGATTGAGCTGTCTCATCCCTGCATCCACAATCGGGTACCCTGTATTGCCCTCTTTCCAGGCTTGCAGCATCCGGTCATCCTGATTCCATTGAATAGATCTGTATGCTTCCAGAAACTCCTGATTCTTCGTTTCGGGATGGCGAGCGTAAATCATTTGGTAAAAGTCCCTGAATGCCAGCTCTCTAATATATGCTTCTTTACTGTCCTCCTCCCCATCTGCTTGAGCGATGGCCGTGAAAACCGTTCTTGGTGAAATTGTACCTGTCTTTAAATACCTGGACATAAGGCTTGTGCCCTTTACAAATGGAATATTCCGACCATCAGGGTAATTCGCAAGCGCCTGCTCGATAAAATGTTTCAGCTGGGATCGGGCAGCTTTTTCTCCAATCTTCCAATCCATGCTTTCTGAACCGCCTGAAAGCTTTTCAATTTCTGATGCTGCCCTTTTTGAAATCTGTTTGGTTTTACGGACGTATTTACCAAGTTCATCGAAGGAGAGCTTTTTCACACCGGGCTTGTCCTTTTGCTTCCAAGCCTTGTAATAGGGCGCAAACACTTTATAAATGGAGCCATCCTTTTTCAATACTTCGTTTGGACCATGTATGTATGCATCCTGAAATGAATGAACACTAATCTCTCTATCTTTAAACCAATCTCTCATCTTCTGATCTCTTTCTTTCCCATATCCCGCTTCATCCAGATTAAAGAATACGGCCTCAGCATCAGCATGCTCTTTCAGCACCTGCTGAAACGCCTCATCTGTGTCCCCCTCTACAATCAGCAGCTCCGTTCCTAGCTTGCGGCATCTTTCACCAAAATCCTTGACTGTAGCCATAAAATACTGGAGCCTGAGGCTATTTTCCGATTCCTGAAAAAACCGGCGGTTCAGCTGGAACACAAATACAAGCTCACTTTTATTTTTCTTGCAATAAGTCAGCGCTTCTGAAAGCGCAAGGTGATCCTGCAAGCGAAAGTCTCTCCGGAACCATACAAGCACACTTCCCATCCTTAAAGCCTCCTCTCCCTCTATCCATTCCCTTTTGGAGACGATTGTAACGGAGCAATAGGGATTGCGTACAGAACGGATGTGCTGACATAGAAAAAGCAGCCAAATTGGCTGCTTTTCAAATTAATTGGATAGCTCTATTAATAAATCACCTGTTTGAATCGCTTCACCGTTGCTTACGTGGATCCCCTTTACAACACCGGTATAAGGCGCCTGTACAGTCGTTTCCATCTTCATCGCTTCCGTGATCATTAAATGGTCGCCTTTATTGACTTTTTCTCCGTTTTCAACAAGAACTTTAATAACTGTCCCCGGCATTGAAGCACCGATATGCTCCGGATTGGCATGGTCTGCTTTTGCCTTTGCGGCAACCGCAGATTTAATGCTCTCATCCTTAATTACGACTTCACGCGGCTGGCCATTCAGTTCGAAATAAACCACTCTTGTCCCATCTGCATGAGGCTCACCGATGGAGACAAGCTTAACGATCAAGGTCTTCCCTTGTTCAATTACCACTTCAACCTCTTCACCAAGCCTCATTCCATAAAGGAAGGTCGGTGTGTCCAAAACAGATACATCCCCGAATTGTTCGAACGTTTTTGCATAATCCAGGAACACTTTCGGATAAAGGGCATGGGCAATTGCTTCAAAGCTTGTTACAGGCCTATTCAATATCTGGAACAGCTCTTCCTTGCTCTTATCAAAGTCCACCGGTTTGAGAAGCTCCCCTGGACGCACTGTAATCGGCTCTTTGCCTTTCAGTATAATACGCTGCAATTCTTTCGGGAATCCGCCGTGAGGCTGTCCAAGATATCCTTCAAACAATTCAACGACAGAATCAGGGAAGTCAAGGGTATCTCCGCGCTCATAAATATCATCCTCTGTTAAATTGTTTTGGACCATAAATAGAGCAAGATCTCCAACTACCTTGGAGGATGGGGTAACTTTTACAATATCTCCGAAAAGTGCATTTACACGCTGATACATTTCTTTCACTTCGCCCCAGCGGTCTCCTAGGCCGACTGCCTTTGCCTGCTGCTGAAGATTGCTGTACTGTCCGCCCGGCATTTCATGCTGGTACACCTCTGTGTGCGGGGCAATCATGCCGCTTTCGAAGTCCTGATAATACTTGCGGGCACCTTCCCAGTAGTGGGACAGCTGCTCTAAAACTTCTACATTTAATTTAGGCTGGCGCTCCATGCCCGACAGCGCGTAATAAAATGTGCTGGCGCTTGGCTGAGAAGTTAATCCAGCCATTGAACTGACAGCTACATCCACAATGTCAACGCCTGCCTCTGCAGCCTTAGCATACATGAATGTACCGTTTCCGCTCGTGTCATGTGTATGCAAATGGATAGGAATATCTACAGTTTCCTTCAAAGCAGAGATCAAGTCATAGGCAGCCTGAGGCTTTAAAAGACCTGCCATATCTTTAATTGCAAGAATATGCGCTCCAGATTCTTCAAGCTCCTTCGCCAAATGCTTATAATAAGTCAAATCATACTTTCGGCGGGATGGATCCAGAATGTCACCTGTATAGCAAATTGCGGCTTCTGCAAGCTTTCCGCTGTCACGAACTGCATCAATGGCAAGCGTCATCCCTTTTACCCAGTTCAAACTGTCAAATATTCTGAATACATCGATTCCTGCATTTGATGATTTTTCAACAAATTCTTTGATAACGTTATCCGGATAGTTTTTGTAGCCAACTGCATTTGAAGCACGCAGCAGCATTTGCAGCAGGACATTCGGAACCTGCTTCCTAACTGTCAGCAAACGGTCCCAAGGATCTTCTTTCAGAAAGCGGTAGGCAACATCAAAAGTCGCTCCTCCCCACATTTCAAGAGAAAACAGCTCAGGAGCAAGCTTTGCAGTCGGCTCTGCAATTTTCTTAATATCAATTGTTCTTAGACGGGTTGCCAGCAGGGACTGATGTGCATCACGGAATGTCGTATCAGTAAGAAGAACTTGCGGCTGTTCCTTAATCCAGTTGACAAGGCCGTCTGCCCCGCGCTCTTCCAGAATATTTTTCGTTCCGGAAGGAAATTGCTCCAGACGGGAAATGTTAGGAATCGGAGGAGTTTCAAAAACCGGTTTCTTTTTCTTCCCGATACCTGGAAAGCCGTTAACTGTTACATTTCCAATATAGCTCAGCATCTTGGTTCCACGGTCTTTTCTTTTTGGGAAAATAAACAATTCTGGAGAGCTGTCAATAAACGTCGTATTGTATTCTCCGCTTAGAAACTGTTCATGCTTCACTACATTTTCCAGAAACGGAATGTTCGTTTTAATTCCGCGAATCCTGAATTCCTTCAAATTACGGACCATTTTTGAAGCAGCCTGTTCAAACGTTAATGCCCAAGTAGAAACCTTTACCAAAAGGGAATCATAGTATGGCGTAATGACCGCTCCCTGAAATCCATTTCCCGCATCAAGCCGGACGCCGAAACCTCCGCCTGAACGGTATACCATAATTTTTCCTGTATCCGGCATAAAGTTGTTTAATGGATCCTCTGTAGTTACACGGGATTGAATAGCGTAGCCGTTTGTATGTATATCCTCTTGTGATGGAATGCCAATCTCGCTGCTATTCAGAGCCAGGCCCTCAGCAACCATAAGCTGGGTTTGGACGATATCGATCCCAGTAATCATCTCTGTGATGGTATGTTCAACCTGGACTCGGGGATTAACCTCGATAAAATAAAATTCGCCGCCTGAAACAAGAAATTCAACAGTGCCAGCGTTCACGTATTCTACTTTTTTCATAAGTTTGACTGCTGCCTCACAAATGGACAGCCTGAAATCTTCGCTTAAGGAAACACTAGGTGCAACTTCAACAACTTTTTGATGACGTCTTTGGATAGAGCAGTCGCGCTCATATAAATGGACGATATTCCCATTCCGGTCACCAATAATCTGGACTTCAATATGTTTAGGATTTTCAATAAGCTTTTCAACATAGACTTCATCATTTCCGAAAGCAGCCTTCGCTTCGGACTTAGCGCGTTCAAATGATTCCTTCACGCTTGCTTTGGAACGGACAATCCTCATCCCGCGTCCGCCACCGCCTAGAGAGGCTTTAATAATGAAAGGATACCCGTGCTCTTCCCCGAATTTTACAACATCCTCTACATGGTCAACCGGCCCGTCGCTTCCAGGAATTACAGGTATGCCTGCTGCTTCAGCCTGGCTTCTTGCCTTAACTTTATCTCCAAACATATCTAAGTGCTTTGAATCAGGTCCTACAAAAATAATGCCTTCCTGCTCGCATCTTCTTGCAAAATGAATGTTTTCAGATAGAAAACCGTATCCGGGGTGAATCGCATCTACGTCATTAGCTTTTGCAATTTCAATAATCCCATCAATGTCCAGGTAGGCATCGATTGGTTTTTTCCCTTCTCCGATGAGATAAGCTTCATCCGCCTTGTACCGATGATAGGCCCCTGCATCCTCTTTTGAATAAATGGCAACGGTTCTAATATTCAACTCTGTACAAGCCCTGAAAACACGAATTGCAATTTCTCCCCTGTTAGCTACAAGCACTTTTTGGATTGTTTGCATGAGATATTTCTCCTCCTAAGGCAAAAATATTAGTATGTCACATAATTAAATAGTATATCACATTCTGTTATGCATCGGCTTCTGAATGTTTTGCTGTTTTTTCTTACTAACTGCTTTTTCAGCGCCTGTTTTGTATTTTTCTCTATAGTTTGTGAACATTGATACATTTACCAGTAATCCGGCTGAAATCATCAGAACAAGCATCGATGAGCCTCCATAGCTGATAAAAGGCAGTGTGACTCCTGTAATTGGAATTAAACCCGTCATCCCGCCAAGATTGATGCCAGCCTGAATGGCAATCATACTTGAAATCCCTATAGCCAATAACGTTCCAAATGCATCCTCGCATTTTCTTGCCACGTAAAACCCTTTAAAGATGAGCACCCCGAGCAGACTCAACACAAAGAGAACTCCAAATATCCCCAGCTCTTCAGCCACAATAGACATGATAAAATCCGTATGGGACTCCGGAAGATAGCCGTATTTTTGTACACTGTTTCCAAGGCCAAGACCGGTTATTCCGCCGGAACCGATGGCATAAAGGGAATTGGCAAGGTGATAACCCGCGTCCTTCTCCGTTCCAAACGGATCCGTAAATCCTTCAAATCTGGAGACACGCTCTTCGGTGATAAACTTGTCCGAATTCAAGAGAATAATAGGGCTGATCAAGGCTAGAAAAAGTAAGGCCAAAAGCACTAGCCCAATGATGCTTTTCCAGTTCATACCTGATGAAAATACCATGGTCATCATAATCAGAGCAATGATCATAGCCGTCCCCAGGTCGGGCTGAATCACAATTAATCCGCATATAAATGTTGTAAAAAAGAGCGGAGGCATAACCGCTTTTTTAAAGTTGTTTATGTATGCCTGTTTTTTCTCGTAAACCGCTGCAAGATAGATGATGACACTTAGTTTCACAAACTCAGCAGGCTGCATGGTGAAACCCGCAATTTTTATCCAGCTCTTTGCATTACCGGCTGTATGCCCATAGACAAATAGGATCAAAAGGAGCCCGACTGAAACAAACATTATGCCTTTTAGTAGTTTTTTAGTCAGTAAGATCCGATACGGGATCACAGCGACTGCAAGAAACGCGAGACCGCCGATGCAGACAAAAATAAGCTGTTTGTTAAAAAAATAAGCGCTATCCGAATTAAATCTGGTGACTGCTGAGATCATGCTGGAACTGTATACCATGACCAGACCAAACATACAAAGCAGAAAAACAGAAAAAATCAGAGTATAATCATATGATTTTAGGATTTTTTTAATCATAAACTCTCTTCCCTACTTTTTCAATTAATTCTTCTAAAAATTTTGTATTTTCGATTTATTTACCGGCGGAGAGAATGTTTCTCCCCTGTCTATCGTATCAGGGTAATCTACATCGCACAACGAACGAATGGAGCAAAAACAAGAGGAAAAGCATGGATTGGACCTGATACAAAAGTAATCCTTTAAAAGCTAAAAAAACCCAAACTATTGTCATCCAATCAGTTTGAGTTCTAGGTTTTATTTTTTCGTAAATGCCTCATGCAGAACAGATAACTCACGTTCAAGGGAATCCAGCAAAACTTTTCCTTCATGCTCAAACACCAGTCCAAGACGGACAGCGAAGTCAATTTCTCTGGATAAACCAAACATTTGTGTATCTAAAACCTCTTCATAAAGAGGGCATTGGGGCATGGTTAAATTGTCCATCTGAACCTTGATCAACTTCATGATTTTATCAGCGTCAGCTTTCAGCAGCGCAAGTGCCTTTTCACGATGATCAATCGCAATCTCAGAAGCCAAATGAATCCCTCCGTTCCCGAGCGATTACCTCTAATCTACCTATTAATATTAAAGGGAAAAAAGGAAAAAAGCAAGGTATAAGTGAAGGACAAAACATGCTTGCCTTCGCCAATTTCCAACATCGATCGGATTCATCTCATGACAAGCATAAAATAAGCGCTTATAATGTCAAATAGAGGAGTGATTAAATGACAGATATCATCCAAATTTCAGGGAAGGTTAAGTTCCCGATCACCATTGACCCAAGCGTCTGGATTTTCGATGACCGCAAAGCAGATCTTACCAGTTTCTTCTTAAAAACAGGAGAAACCCAAAATGAACAGGATGAATATACAAAGCAAATTTCAAAGCATTGGGACAGGGAAATTAAAGAAGGAAATGAAGCTCCCGCAGAACCTTTAAAAAACATTTTTAAGAAGCAGGAACTGGTTAATGGAACATTCGGGATCAGGTTCGCTCCTTTTCTATCTAACGCCGAGCTGGACGAAACCGCTTCAGCCGTTCAGATTATTGCTGAAGAGGATATAGTTGTCTTACCGCTGGAAAAAGCCAGAGAACTGATAGCTGCATTCAGTGAGGATGGAAAACCGCTAAAGAATGACGGCCCCATGCATTTGTATTACGGAGACGGTTCAAATCGGGACCGCCCGATTAAAGCAGTCCGTGAGATAATTATATTGTAAAAGGAAGGTGCCGGATGCAGGCACCTTCCTTTCTTTTAGGCTCTGTTAAAAGCCTGATGATGATTTTTAACACCTGTTGATTGGAGTGGAAGGCGCGAGACTCCGGGCTTTAGAGCAGCGGGACAGGTGAGACTCTGCAGGCGCATTGCGGCGACGAGGCTCACCGCCCGCCCAAGGATAAGCGAGCGCCTGCCAACTGAAATCACAGGCCAAGTTTAACAGAGCTTTCTCTTAAAGAAGATCTGCAGCAAGCTGTGCAAGTCCTGAGCGTTCACCTTTGACAAGTTTCACATGACCGGCGATTTGCTGCTCTTTAAATTTTTCGACCACATAAGTGAGACCGTTATTATACTCATCCAGGTACGGGTGATCAATTTGCTCCGGATCACCCATCAGCACAATTTTGCTTCTTTCCCCCACACGGGTAAGAATAGTCTTGACCTCATGCTTCGTAAGATTCTGCGCTTCGTCAATTATAATGTATTGATCCGGTATACTTCGGCCTCTTATATAAGTGAGAGCCTCCACTTCAATCGAACCCATACCAGCTAGAATAGCATCCAGCTCTCCAGGTTTTTTCGTATTAAATAGAAACTCAAGATTATCGTAAATTGGCTGCATCCAAGGGCGGAGCTTTTCTTCTTTTTCACCCGGCAAAAACCCGATGTCTTTTCCAACAGGAACAATTGGCCTCGCAACAAGGAGTTTCTTGAAGGTTCCCATATCCTCCGTTTGCAGAAGTCCGGCTGCAAGAGCAAGCAATGTCTTTCCTGTACCCGCCTTTCCAACGAGGGTTACGAGAGGCAGGTCATTTCTTAAAAGCAATTCAAGAGCCATTGTCTGCTGAACATTTCTAGGCCGGATCCCCCAAATATGATCATGATCCGTAAATAGTCTCTTTACTTTTTTACCAGTTTTATCCACCATACCAACCGCAGAAGCAGATCCGCCTAATGCATCCTTCATGACGACAAACTGATTCGGGTAAAACGGGTGATTGGTCACTTCCGTGAGTGTCAGTTCATTCTTTTCATAAAACCTGTCCAAATTTCCCCGGTCTATATACAAATCGAGGAAACCTGTATAGATATGATCAACCTCAACGACCCTGTCACTCAAAAAATCTTCAGCAATCAGTCCGAGTGCATCTGCTTTCACGCGAACCAATGTATCCTTGCTGACAATAATGACAGGCCGGCCATTTTCTTTTAATTTTTCCTCATTTGAGAGGTTATTGGCAACAGCCAATATCCGATTATCATTCGTCTTTTCAACAAATATATCCTGAAGTTCGTGAAAGGATCGATGATTTAATTCGATTCTTAGTGCTCCCCCATTGCGGAGCGGTATTTTTTCATGCAGTTTTCCCTGCTCACGCAGTCCGTCAATGAGCTTTGAAACCTGACGGGCATTTCGTCCAACTTCATCCATATAGCGTTTTTTGGAGTCTACTTCCTCCAGCACGACGGCTGGGATGACCACTTCATTGTCATCAAAAGAAAAAATTGAATTCGGATCTTGCAGCAAAACATTTGTGTCCAATACATAAACCTTATTCAATATTCCGCCTCCTAGTCCGCATATGGCGGCAACCGCCGCCTTCTCTCTCACCACTGCCTGTTCATAATCGATGCTAAAATATATGATTTTGTGAATAAAGATAGAAGGTTATTTAGACAATAAACTTAAAAGCCATTAAGAAGGAGTGCTCGTATGCTGAGATCCATACTATTTTTCGTTATTTCCGGCCTTTTCATGCTTACTGCATGCTCGGCCAATGAAAATTCACAAGGTGAAACATCCACTGATTATAAAACCAAACCCATCACAGTCAAAAACAGCATTGAAAGGCCCGTGGACCGCAAAACCGGCCAGCAAATTTCCAAGCATTTAGTTGAAATCGCCAACCGCGTTCCAGACGTAAATGATGCCACCGCTGTCGTCCTTGGCAAATATGCCATTGTCGGAATTGATGTAGAATCAGAACTAGACCGAAGCAAAGTGGAGTCAGTCAAATATTCAGTAACGGAAAGCCTGAAAAACGACCCTTACGGTGCAAATGCTGTCGTTGTGGCAGATGCAGACACAAACCAGCGAATCCGGCACTTAGCAAAAGAAATCCAGCAGGGCCGCCCTATTGGCGGGCTCTTGGACGAACTAGCTGCAATCGTCGGCCGGATAATGCCGGATGTACCTAATGATACGATGGATAACCAAGAAAAAGAACCAACTGAACAGGACAATGATCAACTGCCTAAAGATCAGCAGGATGAGCTGGATAAACACCAGAACGATGAATCCAATAAGGAATTGAAAAAGAACTAAATGGATAAAAGCTTAGCCAGAAAATTCTGACTAAGCTTTTTTCATGGCATCCATCACCTGCTGATCAAGGCGGGCCGCTGCTTTTTCATCATACGTCTTGGCATACTGAGGCTCATTTGAAATTCTTGAACCGTAAAACATCACATCCCGAACCTCCGAAATCTCAAGCTCAACCAGCGACAGCTTAAGCGGAACCCCCTCAAGCTTTTCAATTTTCACATGGGCATTCCCAATAATTGAGTATGCCGACTCATTTGCCAGAAGATTAATAACCGCAGCAGGATGCTTATGTATGTTCTCCAAAATGCGCGAACGCGTATCCAATGCGAAATAAAGCCTTTGGCGATCTGGAGCAAGCACCCATGAGATTGCATTTACATTCGGAGCCCCAGTCTCATGATCAATTGTTGATATGGTCACAAATCTTTCTTTTTGCAAAGCATCAAACAGCGGGTCAATCAGCTGAAGCTCTATCTTATTTGCCATATCCATCCCTCCAATGCCGCAGTATACCTCTATCATAACGATTTTTCATAAATGTTCCAATAAAAACAGTCCTTACAAAGAAACTTTTTCAGCCTGTGGTATAATCGGTTTATACAAACAGTTTAGAGGTGTTATCCATGAGAGTAAAATGCGTAATATGCGACCAAGTACACACAATAAATGACGAAACGCTGCTGGCTAAAAGGCTGCGGAACAGACCCATCCACACTTACACCTGCCCCGAATGCTACGAACGTATCGAAACTAAAACAAAAGAAAGACTAAGCACAGGAAACTTCAGGCTTTATCGCGACAAACAAACCGGAGATTTCCTGTCATGATCCTTCGCGGCGGACTCTCCGGTCTTGCCGGCGGCCTGGCTCTCGGCTTTTTTTTGAAATGGATTCAGATCGTCACAGGATTGAAAGTTTATACTCTGTTGCTTAATGTTGATTTTGTCTACTCTAACCCATTGCCAGAGTGGGTGGAATTTGTAATACACCTGATTGTAGCTATTTTTATAGGGATGGGATTTGGATTTGCAATAGAGAAGCTGCGGGTGATTGGCTTCTTGAAAACATACGGGGTTGCGCTGCTCATAACATTACCGGCTCTATTTTTATATTTCCCTCTTTCTATGCTGGCACGCAAGGAAGTTCCTTCTGTTTTTGATTTGGAGGCTTTTGGGTGGTGGGGGGTTGGGCATTTGGTGTTTGCGGGTGTAATGGCAGGAGTTAAGCGCGCAATGAAGAATACCAGCTAAATTTTGATTTGCATTTCGTTTTTAAAATAGTTAGAATCTAACATATAGCTTCTCCCTTTTGTATCTCCATTCTTTTTTAGCGCTGATTTGCTAAGCAGCTTACTTGCAGTAGAAACAGATGCCAATCCAGTGAATTCTCTGAATTGCCGATTGGTAATACAATAATCTTTCAGAAGGTAAAAATCCATAAGTGCAATTCTATGTGCATCCACTGATCGATCGAGACATATAGAGCAAACCCACGCTTTCCGCATACGCTTCATAGTCAACATTCTGCACCTTGAACATTCAACTCCGGACAAAATTTCGCTTTTGTTTATCTTGTAATATTCCAGCACTTCAAAATCTTTCTCTGCATGACTTTTTAATAGCATATCAATTATTGTCTGCTTACTTGTATTCATCCTTCCTGATAAAGCAGTTTCGAGCTCCTTAACCTTCGATAAAATCCCTCCAGCGTGAATAACTCGGTCTTCTACTATGTGATGCTCTTTACTTGTTTTTATAGCAGTTGTTGGGTTACTGATGATGACAATAGGAAATATCACAGGTTGTGATATTCTCTGATTTTTTAAAAATTGAATAAGAGCATTTTTCTGCCTTTCCACCTGCAAAATAGGGTCTGGAAAGCATTCCTCCATACCCTGTGAAATTCTAAGCAACTGTTTAAAAGATTGGTCAAAAATTAGTGTTCCCGAGAAGTTTTTCACCTCGAGTATAAAGATGCAATGATCCGAGATAATTAGGGTGTCCATCTGTAAGGAGGATGTATAAAAAGGAATATTGATATTATGCAGAATACTATATTTTTCAGAGGGTAATTGCTGCAGAAAATAATCAATGGACTCCTCACCTTTATATCCTGCTAAGCATTTTGCAAAATCTTCCTGAATCTGCTTCCGTTTTGAATGATTTTTATTCAGCCTCCTCAATAACGACTGTAATTTTAGTATTCGAATTGGGGTTCCTCTTTCTTTTACTACCACATCTTCCCTCCTGTTCACTATTATCACTCTTTATTAAAAAGTATATCTTAAACAATATGTTTAGACGAAACACCACTAAGCAGCTTTCTGAATGAAAAATGCGATTTTGCAGCGAGGCGGGGTAAAAATAACTCATTATTTAATTTGAATGAAGAATTTTTATGTAAATTGATATTTTTACTACCCTCCATAATATGTCGAGTGCCACCTGCTTTTTAGCCAATCTCTTACTCTATTTAGCCGTTCCATTTTTCTGTCCATTCGCATCGGTTATTTAGCCATTCCCCGCCATATTCTGGCCAGTGCCCCCTGCAATCTAGCCGTTCGCCCACTCTATTTAGCCGTTCCATTTTTTCTGTCCATTCGCATCGGTAATTTAGCCGTTCCCCTCCATTTTCTGTCCAGTGCCCCCTGCTTTTTAGCCGTTCTCGCTCTCTGTTTAGCCGTTCCATTTTTCTGTCCGTTCGAAGCTGTTATCCGGCCATTACCGGCCATATTCTGTCCATCGAATATAGTTCAAATAACAAAAAACCCCCCACTCCAAGAGTAAGGGGTCACAAATCACCGATAATTCCGAAACCGCTCCGGTTCTCTGCGCATTTGATCCTTCATGACGTCGATCAGTTCTTGCGGGAAACGGGTGCGGTATTCTTCTCCATGCTGAAGACAGGATATCCAGTACATTTCATCTTCGGTATGGAATGTAAGCTGTTCGATTCCGTGATCTTCCTGCAGGACGTTTTCAAAGAGTGCTGCGGTTTCGAGCGCTGATTGGTCGTCAGGACGGTCGAGGGCTACTACTTTTATAGTGAGCCAGTTGTAGAGGGCATCCTGGAGGGATCTCATGTAGATTGCTCCATCTTTTTGTGCCGATTGAGGCGGATTTTATAGATGATGAGGATGAGCGCTGCGATAATCAGACCTTCTGCAATGGGAAGAAATATAGCGAAGAAGGTTAGGAAGCTGCATCCTAAAAAGAGAAAGAAGTAAATAAGTGCTGCTTTGAGCGGCGGCAGTTTTTTGGAGAAGCCTAGTTTGAAGACGAGTATGGATAGCAGCAATATGACAGTAAACATGGCTTGTCCTCCACCAACGGGATCCATTGTTGTGTAGATGAATTTAGCCACGGGCCACATGCTGTTGTATACTTCGCTTGATTCCATTGCTGTTGCCCCCTTTTTACAGGATTTTCAAATATAAAAAATTGGTTTCTTTCAGAGTAGCAAAGAAACCAATTTCGGACAAGCATTTATTTAGTTTACAGACCAGAGAGTTTCTTTTTCTTTGCTGCTCTTTCACGTTCGTTTTTGTCGAGAATTTTCTTTCTCAAACGAATGGATTCAGGTGTAACTTCACAGTATTCATCATCATTCAGGTACTCAAGGGATTCCTCAAGTGTCATGATGCGAGGTTTTTTCATGGTTGTTGTTTGATCTTTTGTTGCTGAACGGACGTTTGTTTGCTGCTTCATTCTGCAGATGTTTACAACAAGGTCGCTGTCACGGTTATGTTCGCCGACGATCATTCCTTCGTAAACGTCTGTTCCTGGCTCAACAAAGATTACGCCGCGGTCTTCGATACCCATGATCCCGTAGCCTGATGATTTACCGTTCTCCATGGATACTAGAACACCTTGACGGCGTCCGCCAACCTGGCCAGTAGCCATTGGCTGGTAGCTGTCAAACGTGTGGTTGATGATTCCGTAACCGCGAGTCAGAGAAAGGAACTCAGTGGAGTATCCAATCAATCCGCGCGAAGGAACCATGAAGATCATTCTTACTTGGCCGTTACCGTTGTTGATCATGTCCTGCATTTCACCTTTGCGGGCACCGATGGATTCCATTACTGCGCCGGTGTAATCTTCAGGAACGTCGATTTGAACGCGTTCCACAGGCTCGCAGCGGACACCGTCAATTTCACGTACGATAACTTCAGGTTTAGACACTTGAAGCTCGTAGTTTTCACGGCGCATGTTTTCGATCAGGATGGAAAGGTGAAGCTCTCCGCGTCCTGAAACGGTCCATGCATCTGGAGAATCTGTGTTTTCTACGCGCAAGCTTACATCTGTTTGCAGCTGCTGCATGAGGCGCTCTTCAATTTTACGTGAAGTAACGAATTTACCTTCGCGTCCTGCAAACGGGCTGTTGTTTACAAGGAATGTCATTTGAAGAGTAGGCTCATCAATCCGCAGTACTGGAAGTGCTTCCTGGTGTTCAACCGGGCAGACCGTTTCACCTACGTTGATGTCTTCCATACCGGAAACAGCAACAAGGTCTCCAGCGCGTGCTTCTTCGATTTCGACACGCTTCAATCCTTGGAAACCAAAGATTTTCGTTACGCGGAAGTTTTTCGCTGTTCCGTCAAGCTTCATTAGGGAAACTTGCTGGCCAACTTGCATAGTCCCTCTGAAAACACGTCCAATTCCGATACGTCCAACATAGTCGTTGTAGTCCAGAAGAGCTACTTGGAATTGAAGAGGATCTTCACTATTATCAACCGGTGATGGGATGGTTTCCATGATGGATTCAAAGATGCACTCCATGTTTTCTTCCTGTTCAGCAGGATCCGGGTTCATGCTTGCGGTTCCGTTTACTGCGGATGCAAAGACAACCGGGAATTCAAGCTGATCTTCTGTAGCATCCAATTCGATGAACAAGTCGATAACTTCGTCTACAACTTCCTGCGGGCGGGCAGAGTCTTTATCGATTTTGTTTACTACTACGATTGGAGTCAGTTTTTGCTCCAAAGCTTTTTTCAAAACAAAGCGTGTTTGAGGCATACATCCTTCATATGCGTCGACAACAAGCAGAACGCCGTCAACCATTTTCATGATCCGCTCTACTTCACCGCCGAAATCAGCATGTCCTGGAGTGTCCAGGATGTTGATGCGAGTGTCTTTATATTGAATAGCCGTATTTTTGGCCAAGATTGTTATTCCGCGTTCACGTTCCAAATCATTGGAGTCCATGGCACGTTCAGCAACCTGCTCGTTTGCACGGAATGTTCCAGCTTGATGAAGCAGTTTGTCTACCAGCGTCGTTTTTCCATGGTCAACGTGGGCAATAATCGCAATATTGCGAAGATCGTTTCGAAGTTTCACAATTTCATCTCCTATAAATTCAAAATACCCTCGATATTATAACACACACTGCTGGTAAAATAGAAAGTTTTTAAGTAAACTTAGTTTGAAATCTTTTTTTATACGTTAGGGGATGCAGGAAATGAAGTCGGGAAAATGGATTTTTTTAGTACTGGCAGTGCTCGCTGCCGTTATGATGATGCTGATCGGAGTTTCTGTCGGATTCAGAAGTATACTCGGTGTGATTGCATCTATTATTGGATTATGTGCTGTAATGGGCTTCGGTTTTGCCAGGAAAAAGAAGATGCGTGAAAAAGGTCTGATTTAAAATAGGAAGGCCGCGGAACATATAGGTTCCGCGGCCTTTTTTCTATAACGGGAAAATCAGAATGGTGTAGTCTTCACCTTCGTTTTTCTCCATTTTAAATTGTTCAAACCCTGCTTTGCTTAAAAATTGAATCCAAGCCAAACGTTCAGCGGGGACTCCTGCAAAGAGCACTTTATGACCCTTTTCCTTCAATTCAGCTGCAATCATGCGAATGACTCGTTCACCTATTCCCTGACTTCTTTTGGATGGATGTACCAAAATGGTGCCAAGCCATGGCTTTTCATTAGATGGTGACCATTCGATTGAAAAGGTTATGGCTACAGGCTCTCCATTTGATTCCCAGATTCGCCATTCACCCTGATACATCTCGTATTTTTTCAAATACTCTTCAAGAAGACCCGGTTCCGTTTCTTCGCTGATCCATTCAGGACTCTCCTTTACGCATTGAAGCAAAAAAGAAAAATCTTCCTCCTGGTACATTCTTGCCGTCAGCATATTATGCTTTGTTCAAATAGGAATTCAGTATTTCTTCATGCAGCCCCGGTCTTGAGGCAAATACACTGTTCCGTTCTAATATGCTGATTGGCTCCCCGCTGACTGTAGTTGCTATGCCTCCCACTTCATGGAGTAAAACTAGACCGCCTGCGAAATCCCATGGGGCAAGCCTCATTGTGATGTAGCAATCCAGTCTTCCTGAAACAACATAGGCGAATTCCAGTGCTGCAGATCCGTATGAACGGGTACCTCTTGCATTCCTAACCAGGGGAGCCAAAACGGATGGATCAATTCTTTTGTTTTCCGTAACCCAGGTCGCATTCAGACCAATAATCGCTTCCTTCACTTCTCTGTGTTCAAGCTTTGGCAAAGGAGTGTCATCCATAAAAGCTCCTTCCCCTTTAAAAGCATGGTACAGTTCATCATGGACTACATCATAAATGAGACCAATCATTCCGGTTCCCTCTTCGTAAATACCGATCGAGATGGCAAAATTCCGCTGCTGATGCACGAAATTCATTGTTCCGTCTATTGGATCAATAATCCAGATGATCCCTTTGGAGTCCTCGATTTCATGTCCATATCCCTCTTCCCCCAGGATACGGTGATCGGGGTAGGTTTCTTTGATCCTGCTGATGAAAAATTGCTCTGTTTCTTTGTCCATGTTGGTAACGAGGTCGTTCGGATTGGATTTAGTTTGAATTGAAAGAGACGTTGCAAAGGAACCGCGGATTCTTTCTCCCGCTTCTCTAATCCAGCTTTTTGCATGATGATCAATATCTTTCCAATTAGTCATGATTAGCCTCTTTTCTATTGGGACTTAACGGTTACAGGCATTTTGGGCCTGTCCAAAATATGTATAGGTATGTAATAAAGGATACTGCAAGAAAAACACGAATTCAAGCCGAAAGGGGAGCATGCAAAGAGCCGGGCGCAGATAAAAACGAACCTTCTTAAGGTTCGTTTAACATCCTCAGGCTATGCCTGCAGCTTAAGCCATTCTCTTCTGAGTTTTTCAAGTCTTTGTTTGCTTTCTGATTTTTGATCTTCGTTGTTATCCTGCATCGCATCAAACAATGTAGCCAGTTCATAATCCAATTCAAGCTGGATTACACTGATACGATTTTTCAATTCTCTGGGCTGTGCGGCTTTAATGACCTGTTTCATCGAAAAACTCCCCTTTCATATCTTACTTATTTTATGAATAGCTTTCGAAAACCTGGGACCGATGAGATTTTGTATATCTTATGTTCATTAATAATGACAGGGAACATGGTGAAAAAAATTGTGTATCTACCTATATATAAAGCTTGTTTACAATACTTTACCACTTTGCAGTTACGATGAAACGTGCAACTTTATTGGAGCGCGCTGCCGGTTATGCTACAATATTTTTACTTATATTCAGGAGGTTTCTCACAGCTATGAAATTCACGGGTTTCACTCAAAAAGATTTTGAAGTATTCACGATAGATGGACTGGATCAGCGAATGGAGAAATTAATCGAGCAAGTACGCCCGAAGCTTGAAAGCCTTGGCGAGCATTTCAGTACAGAATTGTCCAGCTGGACAGGAGATGAAATGTTTCCGTATGTAGCAAAGCATGCACGGCGTTCCGTAAACCCGCCTGATGATACGTGGGTTGCTTTCGCCAGCAGCAAAAGAGGTTACAAAATGCTTCCCCATTTTCAGATCGGTTTATGGGAAACCCATATTTTCATCTGGTTTGCCATGATTTATGAAGCTCCCGCCAAAGTAAGCTTCGGAAAAGCGGCTGAAAAAAATCTTAATCAGATTTTACATGACATTCCGGAAAACTTTGTATGGTCCTCAGATCATACGAAGCCTGGAGCAGTTTCACAAAAAGAGCTTGGGAAAAAAGGGCTGAAAGAGATGGCTAAAAGGCTTCAGACGGTTAAAAAGGCTGAAATGCTCTGTGGTGTTCATTTCAGCAAGGAGGAAGCAGAATCCATGAATCCGGAAGAATTTCTGGATAAAGCAGAGCAATCATTAAAAACACTGCTGCCGCTCTATCAGCTGGCTCAAAAATCGTCTAACTAACAAAATCCCGGGTGCCCCCCGGGATTTTGTTTAAGGCATTTTTATTCGATTTCCATCTTCACTGTCTTTTGCTTTCTTTACAGTACGGTACGAAGAATAACCGCTTACCTCTTCAAATTCATCACAAAGGTTCTTCTCCTCTGCTTTACCTGGAACGATCTCCTTGAATCTGCGATAGCTGTTCATAAAATCTTCCCTGCTGATTCCCTGTTCATAGGCTTTTTCAACATTTTCGAAAAATTGAACGGCATCAATTATTTCTTCTGTGGACCAATCTGCAGAAAGCGGATATTGATAATCCATGTTCTCACCTCAATCTCTTTTGCCATTCCCCCATTGATTGCGGATGATTTCTCCCTCTTTCAACATTCTATCAAATAATTCCTGTACAGTGGGAATGTCGTATATTAGACCTGCGGACTGTCCGCTCCAGCCGAAACCTTCTGATCGATTTCCCTCATATATGTATTTTTTATTTGCCCGGCCATCAATATACTCTTTTAATCCTTCATAGCCTGATTTTAGTTCTTCAAGCTGGATAATATGGTCTGTCCATTCGTTCGCCAAGGCTCTGGCAGGAGCTCCAATGCTCTTTTTTATAAGCACTGTGTCTGTTTCACTGGAAGAAATTAAATCCTGCTTGTAGTGATGATGGGCATGGACACATTCTTTTACAGCAATAAATCTTGTCCCCATTTCAATTCCCTCTGCTCCAAAAGCAAGGGAGGCCATTAGCCCTCTTCCGTCGGCGATTCCCCCGGATGCAATAACTGGAATTGAGACCGCCCTTACAATTTGCGGAATCAGGACAAAGGTTCCGGTATCATTTCTCCCTAAATGACCGCCCCCTTCCTGTCCAACGGCTATAACTGCATCTGCCCCCATTTCTTCCGCTTTTTCCGCCTGCCTTCGCGCTGCAACCAATACAAGTTTTTTTATTGATGTTCCTTTTAGCTGTTCAAAAATAGGAGCCGGATTTCCTCCCGTCATGGAAATGACCTTTACTCCCTCTTGGATCGCTGCTTCAAGCATGCTGGAAAACGGCCTGCCATGCTGACCTATGGCAAAGTTCACACCAAACGGCTTGTCTGTTTTCAATCTCGTTTTACGAATTTCTTCCTTAAGTTCTTCTGGAGATCCTAGAGACATGGCTGTAATCTGGCCGAGGCCCCCGGCATTGGAGACAGCGGCTGCCAAATCAGAATATGCGAGATACGCTAGCCCCCCTTGAATGATCGGATATTTGATGCCGAGCAATTCCGTTACTTTCGTTTTCCAAATCATTTTCATCCCCCCTTTTATTCTTTTCGATAGAGAAGATTCGATTTCCTTTGACAAAGCCAGTCAAAATTTACTTTATAAAAATTCTCCCTAATGATATAATTCATGTGTTTTTATTAAGGACGTATTTCAGAAAAAGAAGGTGGAATGAACCATTGAACCAAAACCTGACACCGCTTTATACCGGGTTAAAAAAACACATTGACCGGAATCCCATTCAATTTCATATACCTGGGCACAAAAAAGGTGCCGGAATTGATCCAGATTTCAGAGAATACATCGGCGAAAACGCCCTTAAAATGGATCTGATTAATATAGGACCTCTTGATGATTTGCATTCTCCGAAGGGTATTATTAAAGAAGCCCAGGAGCTTGCTGCAGATGCATTTGGAGCTGATTTCACATTTTTCTCCGTTCAAGGAACGAGTGGAGCAATTATGACAATGGTTATGGCTGTCTGCAAGCCTGGAGATAAAATTATCGTCCCGAGAAACGTTCATAAATCCGTAATGACCGCTATTGTTTTCTCAGGTGCGGTTCCCGTTTTTATTCATCCTGAGGTTGATAAAGAGCTCGGTATATCTCACGGAATTACCACTGACTCTGTGCAGACGGCTCTGGATCAGCATCCTGATGCTAAGGGGGTCCTTGTCATAAACCCGACGTATTTTGGAATATCGGCAGACTTGAAAAAAATCGTCGAAATTGCCCATTCCTGCCATGTACCGGTTTTAGTAGATGAAGCACACGGTGTTCACATCCACTTCCACGAAGAGCTTCCAATGTCAGCGATGCAGGCAGGGGCTGACATGGCTGCAACAAGTGTTCATAAGCTAGGAGGGTCTATGACCCAAAGCTCGGTCCTAAACGTCAGAGAGGGGCTTGTGTCCGCTCAGAGGGTACAGTCGATTTTAAGTATGATGACAACAACCTCAACCTCCTACTTGCTGCTCGCTTCGCTTGATGTAGCCCGTAAGCGCCTGGCCATGGAGGGCAGAGAACTGATTGACCAAACCATTCAGCTTGCTCAAAAAGTGCGTCAGCAGTTAAACGCTATAGAAGATATTTATTGTGTAGGCAGCGAAATTCTCGGAACGAAGTCAACTTATGATTACGATCCGACAAAATTGATTATTTCAGTGAAGGAGCTTGGATTGACAGGCTATGACGTGGAGAAGTGGCTTCGGGAGAAATACAGAATTGAGGTTGAACTTTCCGATCTATATAATATCCTGTGCATCGTTACTCCTGGTGACACTGTAAAGGAAACAGATTTGCTCGTCGAAGCATTGACTGAACTATCAGACCGGTTCAAACACCGAGATCCGGGTCAAATCGAAGAAACCGCCGTGCTGCTGCCTGATATACCAGTGCTTGCCCTTACACCAAGGGATGCTTTTTATTCCGAAACAGAAATCGTGGACTTTAATGAATCCGCAGGCCGGATCATCGCTGAGTTTATTATGGTTTATCCTCCCGGGATCCCAATCTTTATTCCCGGTGAGATTATTACTGAAGATAATCTTGCCTATATTCAAAAAAACATGGAAGTCGGGCTGCCTGTTCAGGGACCTGAGGATCCTAACTTAAATTCTCTTCGGGTTATTAAAGAGCATAAAGCAATACGATAAGAGAACGAATCGAATCAATCGTGATAAATAAAAGCATGCGCCAGATTCAGCGCATGCTTTTCCCTTTTTATCTTAACCCCTTGTCATGTTTACCGTTTGATTTCTGTTTTTTCACACTCACAATTTAAGCATCTTCCGTACAAAGTGGAGACTTTTTCATCCTCAAAATGGCTGATTGTGCTGTTGCAATCCTGACAAACGATTGTTCCCATCTTCCCATCTCCTTTTCTTAAATGTAAGCGGTTTTAATAATTTGTTAGTTTTATATTATTATGTCACATTATATTCGTCAAGCATAAAAAGTATGTCACATTAATTTTATTTTGAGTGCCCTTTTTTCTCAATCAGTTCGATTGTTTCTCCATCGGGTCCCTCATAGAAAACTGTTTTCCATTCGTTCGGCAGCTTGAACGGTCCAAGAGCAGGCAGGAGTCTATTCTTTTCAAGCCGGTCAAGCCAATATTGGATAGACTCAACCTCCCACGCCAGATGAATGGCTTTTTCATTAAAAACGGCACTCTTATCCTCGATCAGTTCAAGCATTCCATTTGCACCATGCAGAAATACAAGGTTATCATCCAAAAAAGAGAACTCCGTTTCTTTATTTAAATCGAAGAAAAAGGTATAAAAATTCGTGGAAGCTTCCAGGTTTCGAACATTCAGCCCAATATGATGCACTTTCATCTTTTCCCCTTCTCTCATGGCAAAATAAGATTCATATCACCAAATTCATGCCATAAATAATTTTTCATTAAAGCTTCCTTATAGGCTTCTCCCAATAGATTTGGTTTAATGAAGGCACTCAGCATATCTAAATGGCTTGCTTCCGGTTCGTGAAAGCCTGTAAGCAGTCCGTCTACAGCCTTCCGGGCAAAGTTACGGGTAACATAAAGATTTGTAACCCCTTCCGTTCCATTTGGCAAACCCCCGTTTTCAGCTGCCGTTTCCAGTGCCCTTACAACTGTGGTTCCAACTGCTATAACCCTTCCCCCTTTAAGCTTTGTATCCAATACAGCTTTAGCCGTTTCCTCTGGCACTCGATAAGACTCGAAGTGTTTGGCAGGATCTGGCCATATGTCACCTCCAAAATAGCTTAAACCTGCATGAAGCTGCAAAAAGGCTATTTGAACTCCTTGAGACTTGAGCTGCTGCAGAAGCTTCCAGGTAAACGCTCTGCCTGCAGAAGGCATCTCAACTGAACCGGGCACAGAGGCATAAACCGTTTGATAGCTTTCCAGAGGCCATGGGTGCTGGATGTATTCGTAATCAACCGCTTTGCCAATTAAGTAGATTTCCTGGAGAAGCTCCACCCCGCTTTTTGAGAACTTCAACAGAATCAGCGGCCGTTCTATTCCTCTCCCGTAAATCACTGCTTCAAGTCTGTCATTAAATGTAATCGTATCTCCGATATTTGCTAATCCATCATATATGATTGCTTCCCAAATATGATCCGATACCTTCCTGCTCAGCCTGACCTCAACCTCTCCCTTCCTAAAGGTTCCCTTTAATACAGCAGGAATGGTTCGGCTGTTATTGAACACCAGTAGATCACCGGGCTTCAAAAAAGAGCCAATCTCCCTTAAAGATGAATGCCTTCTCATGCCGCTTTCCGCTTCGAGAACCAATAAACGGACTGCGTCTCTGCTCCCGGTTCTCTGTTCAGCCGGTTCTGCTGCATGGAGACTGTCTGGTATATGAAATGCCTGATGCTGAATAGTCATGCTCTTCCCTCCTTATAGCTGAAGGACTGGGCTTCAAATCGCTGTCCATTTATGAGTGCTGACTGATTTGATGCAAGATATAAGAAGATATCTAGATGATCCAGCGGATTGGCTAAATCATAATCACAATCAGGGACCGCTGTCCGGTGCATTTCCGTATCCATTTCACCGGGATCTACCATATTCATTCTTACCCCAGTATCTTTTAACTCATCAGCCCAGGTCTGTGTCATGCCTTCTACAGCGAATTTAGATATTCCATAGGCTCCCCACTCAGCAAAGCCTGTCTTTCCTGCTTCCGAAGTTAAGTTAATAATGCTGCCCTGCTGGCGGATCAGCATACCTGAGAGCACCCTTTTTGTCATTAAAAAGGGATTTAGTATGTTTACTTCAAGAACTTCTTTAAAGGCATTTTCTGTATAGTCTGCCAGTTGTAAAGGACCTGGTCCGAAAATAGAGGCATTATTGATAAGAACATCAATGTACCCGTAAGCCTCCTCTGCTAGGGATACGAAACGATCGGCTTCTTCAGCAATGGAGATATTCGCCTGGACGGCAAGAACTTCCCCTCCTAACTCAATTATTTCCCTTTCCAGTAAATTAAGCTCATGTTTCCCCCTCGCACACACTGCAATGCGTGCCCCTTTTTTCGCAAAAGTCAGCGCGAGTGCTCTTCCCAAACCTTTAGAGCCTCCAGTAATCATCACAGTCTTTTTCATAGTGATCTTTCCCCTCTTTATTTGATATAACTTTATTGTATTGGAATTAGAAGGGGATCACATCAGAATCAAGGTGCATCCATCTCTCATAAATTAGAACGGGAATTTCTCGGTCTTTTGATTGAGTCAATTTTAATTGTAAATATCAGATTATTTAGAATACAATGGAATAAACAGAGGATAGGGAGGACTGAAAGTGGGACAACATGCGAGCATCGTTATGAATGACAGGGAGCCAATCTCTTTAGAAATCATTTATAAATATATTGACTACTATAAAGGAATTACAGCCAAAACAGGGGAACAGCTTGGGTGGGAATACAGTGAGACTGCATTCCCATATGAAATCTGCCAGGAACATGAACGCTTGCTAATTTTAAGAAGTGTCCAGCCTGGCTTCAATCATATTTATATAGGAATCATCCAATCAGAAGATGAGTCTGCTGAAGCGGTGCAGATCTACCTGCCAGCCTCTTCTGCACATGGGGACAAAGGAAAGGCCAATGAATTGTGCAAATTCCTGGCAAAAAAAATGAAAGGTGAGCTGCATTTGTTTAATGGGAAGGTTATGCGGTTTACATAATGGTCTGCTGAATACAGGAAGCCTCCTGATGCGCACAGTGTCTTAGGAAAATCATCGTTCAATTGCTATAATTAAATTGACCTGGTATGTATGAAGGACAATGATAAAATACTTATGCAAAGGTTTTTATAAAACTTCCAATAAAACGAAACTTTTTTCCAGTTACTCCCGTTTATATTAATGAGAGTAACTTTTTTTAATTGAAAATCCCATTTTTCAATTCGGTAACATTTTGATGACATTTAAAGGAATGAGATGGGATTATGATAAAATGGGATTAATTTGAGACCGGAAATAGGACTGGGGAGGGATAAATCGTGTTTGCAGATAAAATGAATAAGTTCGATCGAATGTTTTTAGCAGTGATGATTGGGCCTGTTTTGTTTCTCTCTTCCTGCACGTTCCCGGGATTAATGTCCCAGACCTCAGGCACTTCCATCCAAACAAAAGATAAAGTGATTGTCTTTTTTTCAGACGGGGACAAAATTGAGGATGAAAAACAGTATTATGATGCGCTGCTGGCAATTAAAGAAAAATACCCGGTTGATTCCAAAAACTTCAAGGTGTATCAGGAGGAACAAAATAATCCTTTTGGCGTCCGTAAATATCCTTCCCTGCTTGTTATGGACAATAAAAAAGTAGTGATTCACATTGAAGGAATGGTCCAAACTAAAGAAGAAATATTAAAGCCGCTTCGAAAAGTTTTGAAGCATTAAAAAGACCTCCGCTTACGCAGAGGTCTTTTTGATGCAATTTATTTAATGATATGAATTGGGCTGCCAAGAGCGACCTCAGCAGCTTCCATCGTAATCTCTCCCAATGTTGGGTGAGCATGGATCGTCATTGCGATATCTTCCGCGGTCATTCCGGATTCGATTGCAAGTCCAAGTTCAGAAATCATGTCAGAAGCGTTCGCACCAGCGATTTGAGCTCCGATTACGATTCCGTCTTCTTTCGTTGTGATTAGCTTCATGAAGCCGTCTGTTTCATTAAGAGACAGAGCACGCCCATTAGCAGCGAATGGGAATTTGGCAGCTGTTACTTCAAGACCCTCTTCCTTCGCTTGAGCTTCTGTATATCCAACAGTAGCAAGTTCAGGCTCTGAGAATACAACTGCTGGAATTCCAAGATAGTCGATCTCAGAAGTTTCGCCAGCGATTACTTCTGCAGCAATTTTACCTTCATAAGAAGCTTTGTGCGCAAGAGGCGGTCCTTCAACAATATCACCAATTGCGAAAATGTTGGAAACGCTTGTGCGGCACTGTTTATCAATTTTGATAACGCCGCGGTCGCTCATTTCAACGCCTACTTGCTCAAGACCAAGTTCATCAGTGTTTGGACGGCGTCCTACTGTTACCAGTACGTAATCCGCTTCAACTGTTTGTTCTTCGCCTTTCACTTCAAATGTTACTTTCACGCCATTTTCTGTTTCTTCAACAGATTTAGCCATTGCTTTCGTATGGATGTCAACGTTCCCTTTTTTCTTCAGGTTGCGTTTAACTAGTGAGCTCATTTGTTTCTCGAAGCCCATTAAAATATCATCCAAAGCTTCAATAATCGTAACTTCAGTACCGAAGTTAGCATACGCCGTTCCAAGCTCAGTTCCGATGTAGCCTCCGCCGATTACAACCAATTTCTTCGGAACATCTTTAAGAGCAAGAGCGCCGGTAGAATGGATGACACGGTCAGAGTATTTGAATGCTGGTAGTTCGATCGGACGGGAACCCGTCGCAATGATTGCATTTTTAAATTTATAAGTTTGAGAAGAATTTTCATCCATTACTTTAATGGATTCGCCATCTACGAAGTATGCTTCTCCGCGGACGATTTCTACTTTGTTTCCTTTTAGAAGGCCTTCAACACCGCTCGTAAGCTTGTTGACAACACTGCCTTTCCATTCCTGAACCTTTGTAAAATCAACTTTTACGTTTTCAGCCGTGATTCCCATATCTTCGGAATGCTTAGCATTTTCGAAGCGGTGACCAGCTGAAATTAATGCTTTGGAAGGAATACATCCAACGTTTAGGCAAACTCCGCCTAGAGTTCCTTTTTCAACAATTGTTACTTTTTGTCCTAGCTGTGCAGCGCGGATGGCGGCTACATAGCCGCCAGGTCCCGCACCAATGACAAGAGTGTCAGTCTCAATAGGGAAATCTCCTACTACCATAGATTACGCCTCCATTAAAATAAGTTGTGGGTCGTTAAGCAAACGCTTGATGTGGTTCATTGCATTTTGTGCAGTAGCACCATCAATCATACGGTGGTCGAAGCTCAAGGAAAGAGCAAGAACTGGAGCTACAACAATTTCACCATCGCGTACAACAGCCTTTTCAGCAATACGGCCAATTCCAAGGATTGCTACCTCAGGATGGTTGATTACTGGAGTAAACCATTGTCCGCCGGCAGAACCGATGTTAGAGATTGTGCAGGATGCACCTTTCATTTCGGCACCGGAAAGTTTACCATCACGCGCTTTAACTGCAAGCTGATTGATCTCATCAGAGATTTCGAATACAGATTTGCGGTCAGCGTTCTTAACAACAGGTACTAGAAGACCTTTTTCAGTATCTGCAGCGATACCGATGTTGTAGTAGTGCTTTTGAACAATTTCGTCTGTGCTGTCATCAAGAGATGTATTAAGCACTGGGAACTTTTTCAGCGCAGAAGTAAGAGCTTTCACAACGTACGGTAAATATGTTAACTTAATACCCTGGTCTGCCGCAACACCTTTGAATTTTTTACGGTGTGCAACAAGCTCAGTAACATCAATTTCATCCATAAGCGTAACGTGAGGAGCCGTATGCTTGGAGTTTACCATTGCTTTAGCAATCGCTCTTCTCATGCCGGACATTTTTTCACGTGTTTCAGGAAGCTCGCCTTCCGGAATTGCTTGTGCAGCCGGTTTTGAATCTTGTTTAGATTCTTGTTTGCTTTCTTCTGCTGCTGGAGCTTCTGTTGGTTGCGCAGCTCCGCCTTTGCCGAATGCATCGATATCTTCTTTAGATACGCGTCCGTTTTTGCCGGATCCGTTTACTTGACGGATATCAATACCTTGCTCGCGTGCATATTTACGCACAGATGGCATAGCTACAATGCGTTTATTAGGGTCAGCTTCAACCTGATCCTGGCTTCCTGCACCTGTTTCAGCAGCAGGTTCTTGCTTAGGAGCTTCTTCTTTTTTCACATCTTGACCCGCTTCGCCTGTTGATTGAACCTGAGCCTCAGTTTTTTCTTCTTTTTTCTCATCGCTTCCATGATCGTCACCCTTGAATTTAAGGTTCTCGTAGCCTGGAGCGTCAAAAGTGATTAGAGTTTGTCCAACTGTTGCAACTGTTCCCTCATCAACTTTAAGTTCTAATACTTTTCCTTTTACAGGAGAAGGAATTTCAACGACTGCTTTATCGTTTTGCACTTCAGCTAGTACGTCGTCCTCTTCAATTTCGTCACCTGGCTTAACAAACCATTTTACGATCTCGCCTTCATGGATTCCTTCACCGATATCCGGCATTTTAAATTCGAATGACACGGTTTTTCAACCTCCCAGTTTTGTGTGATTTGCTATGAACGAAAAGAAACCAGCTTCACTGATTTCTTTTCGATTGCTGTTTCGTCCTGTTTGATTAAAATTCCAAAACTTTTTTAGCTGTTTCAATTACGTCTTTGTGGTTAGGCAGCCATACACCCTCTGCTTGAGAGAAAGGGAATACTGTATCAGAAGCTGTAACACGAAGAACAGGAGCTTCAAGGCTTAGGATAGCGCGGTCATTAATTTCAGCAACAACGTTTGCACCAACTCCAGCTTGCTTTTGAGCTTCTTGAACAACGATTGCACGGCCTGTTTTTTCAACAGAAGCAATAATTGTATCGATATCCAGCGGCTGAACTGTACGAAGGTCAATAACCTCTACGGATTTACCTTCTTTTTCAAGCTCTTCAGCTGCTTTAAGAGATTCATGAACCATTGCACCGTAAGTGATGATGGAAAGATCTGATCCTTCGCGTTTCACTTCAGCTTTTCCAAGTTCAATTGTGTACTCTTCTTCAGGAACTTCCTGACGGAAAGAGCGGTAAAGCTTCATGTGCTCAAGGAAGATAACCGGATCGTTATCACGAATAGCGGCAATTAAAAGTCCTTTTGCATCATAAGGCGTTGAAGGAATAACTACTTTTAGTCCAGGCTGTTGAGTCATAAGACCTTCCAGGCTGTCCGCATGCATTTCTGGAGTATGTACTCCTCCTCCAAACGGGGAACGGATTGTGACAGGAGATGTCCATCTTCCGCCAGAACGGTAACGCATACGTGCCATTTGGCCGGAAATGGAATCCATTACTTCATACACGAATCCGAAGAACTGAATTTCAGGTACTGGACGGTAGCCTTGAAGACCAAGTCCAAGTGCAAGACCTCCGATTCCAGATTCTGCAAGCGGAGTATCGAATACACGGTCTTCGCCAAATTCCTTCTGCAATCCTTCAGTCGCGCGGAAAACCCCGCCGTTTACGCCAACGTCTTCTCCAAATACTAGAACGTTTTCGTCATTTTTTAGTTCTGTGCGTAACGCATCAGTGATTGCCTGAATCATTGTCATTTGCGCCATGGCTTACTTCGACTCCTTCGCTTTATAAATTTCAAACTGCTCCTTGAGATTATTAGGCATTTCTTCGTACATAATGCCCATAAGGTCAGTTACTTTTTGTTTTGGATAATCGTCGGCTTTTTTGATTGCCTCTTTAATTTCTTCTTTTGCCTGTTCGATTACTTTATTTTCTTCCTCTTCGCTCCAAAGCTTTTTGCCTTCAAGGAACTTGCGGAAACGAACAAGCGGATCTTTTTCTTCCCACTCGTTTTCAATATCTTTTGTGCGGTAGCGTGTCGGGTCATCCCCAGCCATTGTATGTGGTCCATAACGGAACGTAAGGGTTTCAATCAATGTCGGGCCTTCTCCGCCGATTGCGCGTTTGCGTGCTTCAGCTGTAGCAGCGTAAACTGCAAGCGGGTCCATACCGTCAACTTGAATTCCTACAATTCCAGCCGCAACTGCTTTTTGAGCAATTGTACGTGCAGCAGATTGTTTTTCAACTGGAGTAGAAATTGCATAGCGGTTGTTTTGCACTACGAAAATTGCAGGAGCCTTAAATGCTCCGGCAAAGTTAATTCCTTCATAGAAATCACCTTGTGAAGCTCCGCCGTCCCCTGTATAAGTGATGGCAACTGCTTCTTTTCCACGCTTTTTCATTCCAAGCGCTACGCCGGCAGTCTGGATGTATTGAGCTCCAATGATAATTTGAGGAGACAATGCATATACATCTTCAGGCATTTGGTTGCCGTGGAAATGTCCGCGGGAGAATAGGAACGCTTGATAAAGCGGAAGACCATGCCAGATAATTTGAGGCACATCACGATAACCAGGAAGAATAAAGTCATCTTTTTCCAAGGCAAAATGGGAAGCGATCTGAGAAGCTTCCTGTCCGGCAGTCGGAGCATAGAAACCAAGACGTCCTTGACGGTTTAGAGAGATAGAACGCTGATCAAGAATACGCGTATAAACCATACGGCGCATAAGCTCTTTCAATTGATCATCAGATAGATCCGGCATTGCCGCTTCATTCACGACTTCGCCTTTTTCATTTAAAATTTGTAACGTTTGGAACTGCTCAGCAATCGCATCAAATTGCTTTTTGCCGTCTACAAGTGCAGATTTAGTTTTAGCAGCCATCTAAGTCACCTCTTCCTTTCATTTAGACAATTTTGATAGCAGAATGATTCCAGTCATATACAGATTTAGGATACCCTAAATTAAATCACAGACACATTTTTTTCAAACACATTCCACTACCATTTACCACATTAGAGCAACTTAAAACTTCAGGATATGTAAAGATTTAAGCTACGGAAACTGTATTAATTTTTTCAGAAGCAAAAATAATACAATACTAATAATACAAACATAGTTTACACCTCATAAAAACTGAAGTCAATCTGTTTACACAAGGTTTATTAAAGGAATTTGGCAAACTTTATTTTTACAAATAAATCCCATTTCAACAAACTGTATTAGTACAAATAAATAACCTGTACTACAATAGTAGCGTTTTCATTTTAAAAATATTCAGCTGTTGATTTACTCTGCAGACAATCTCTTGTCCTTGAAGTGCAGTGAGCTTCCTGTGCGCTTTGCATATGCGGGGTCTCACCTGTCACGCTGCCCCAGCATGAGTCTCGTACCTTCCGCTCCAATCAATCAGGTGTTAAAAAATGGTATCCATCTTAACCATGATCTTTCCCCAGACTTTTCTTTGGTTGTTGATTTGCGTTGCAGGCGCTCGCTTATCCTTGAACGGGCTGCTTGAGCCTCCTCGCCGCTATGCGCCTGCGGGGTCTCACCTGTCCCGCTGCTCCCGCAGTCTCGCGCCTTCCACTCCAATCAACAGGTGTTATAAATCCACACGGGGCTTTAACAGAGCCTAATAAAAAATGGACACTGTTGATAATTGCTGTTTGCACTCTGGGGACAAAACAGGATTTTGCCCTTTAAACCTATGTAAGGAAAGCGTTTCTACTATATACAGACAAAAACAAAGACTGTACAAATAAGGACGGCAGCCCCCGGATTTTGTTAACTTCCGGTGGCTTCCCTTCCATTCGCATCAGTCTCTTTATTGATCGACTTTAATATCAGCAGCCTTATAAAAAGCCTTTTTGGCTGTATTATACTGCTCTGTGTACTCATTGAACTTTTTATTCAATTCCATAACTTCTTTATAAGAGGCATTGATCTTACTGATATGCGCTTCCAGATCTTCAAGCTTCAGCTCTTTATTCTGGAACATCTTATACAGTTCTTCATCAAGTGCAATTGCCGATTTGTAGGATTTTGCAAGCTCGTTGTATGAATTATAACGGTCGTGCATGAGCTTTTTTAACTCATCTGCCTCTTTTTCAGCTTTGCCATCCTCAATTTTCCCAAGTGCTTCTTCTGCATCTTTAAATGCCTTTTCCGATTCTGCAATGCTTTTTTGCTCTGTTTCAATCCGGTCTTTTCGATCCGCCACTAATTTAAGCGCATCTCCGGAAAGTGTTTTAATTTTTTCAAAATCTTTCATGCCAAGAGCGATAATTTGGTTGTAAATCTTATTCTCCTTCTGTTCAAGTTCAAGAAGAGGTTGTTGCTCCTTCTTAAACGGGCTCTCTTTAGAGACTACATTTTCAAGCGCCTCATATGCCTGCTCGGATGGTGACGGCCCCATACAGCCTGTGAGAATGGAGCCTGATAAGGCCGCACTCATGCCAAACATTAGCCATTTATTCTTTTTCCGCACATTTAATCCCCCTTACTCTACAACTACTAACTATAAAATCTCTGTGCAAAGAACACAATACATCTCTGTAAAGTAATTGGCGAAAGCCTGCAAAAACAGGTAATTCGGCTGTCCTTTTCCTTTCATGGGTGGGACAAAACCCAAAAAGAAAAAAGAACTGGGCTAATGACTATACACATTTACCCCGCAAGCATATGTTATATCAGACGCTCAAGCAAGAGCGCTATTTTAAAGGAGGTTGTCAATATGTATTGTTATCCTGCTTACCCTGCATACGGCTGCGGTGGCTACGGCTACGGACGCACATTTGCTCTAATCGTTGTATTGTTTATCCTTTTAATCATCGTCGGTGCAGCATACCTCGGCGGAGGCTGCTAATTAGAAAAGCGGAAGGCGCTTGCTCAGCCCTGAAAGACGGTGGAGCTCTCGACCGAGGGGCCGCTTTTCAAAGGAAGTTCTGCTAAGAGCGCGGCGTCCTGCCGCAACGCAGAACTGACCCGCGTCCTGCGGGACCGAGAGAGCGAAGCGGCCGAAGGGCTAGCGCCTGGAGCTGGCAAAATAAACACCAAAGCACTCCTATTAAGGGGTGCTTATTCTAATGTATACGTGCAGACAATTAAACGGTGCTTGCTTAAAACGATCCCGAGGAATGGACAGCCCCCGCGCCTGAGCAAAACCACATACATGGAAAATTCAATCCTGCAATGGATTAATGTTCTTATGAAACGGTGTTAAAAATACAATAGAATCATCTTTCATTCAAAAAGCGGTTTCTATATAATGAAAAAGATACGGGTTGAAACGATGAAAGGAAGTGCTTGCAATGCTTACAAGCAAAGACATCATTAGAGAAGGCCATCCGACTTTGCGGGAGGCGGCAAAGGAAGTGTCGCTGCCTGCTTCTCAGGAAGATCGCCAAATACTTCAGGAGATGCTTGATTACTTAAAAAACAGCCAGAATCCTGAGATTGCCGAGAAACATGATCTCCGTCCTGGAGTCGGGCTTGCCGCCCCTCAGATAAATGTGGGAAAACGAATGATTGCCGTTCATTTTTCAGATGAAAACATTCAATACAGCTATGGACTGTTTAATCCGAAAATTATCAGCCATTCGGTTCAGCAAAGTTTTCTTGCAGAGGGAGAAGGCTGCCTTTCCGTTGACAGACCGGTTCCTGGGTATGTACCCCGATATGCAAAAGTAAGAGTAAAGGCCACGGCTTTAGATGGCAGCGAAGTGGATTTGCGGTTAAAAGGTCTGGCTGCGATTGTTTTTCAGCATGAGATTGATCATTTAAATGGTGTTATGTTCTATGATCACATGAACAGCAGCGAGCCATTTTCCATTCCAGAAGGTGCCATAGCTGTAGAAAGATAAAAGGGAGCCACATGCGGCTCCCCTTTGCATTATCCTTAATTTTTTTCCGGCGCAGATGATAGAAGGCCGAGTTCGTGAACAGCATACTGAATGCCGTCTTCATCCACAGGCTTTGTGATAAAATCCGCGATTTCCTTCAGTTTAGGATTGGCATTTCCCATCGCTACACCTGTTCCAACATATTTGATCATTTCCAGATCATTTAACTCGTCACCAAATGCATATATATCTTCTCTTTCAAATTTAAGACGTTCAACTAATTTTTTAATCCCTTCTGCCTTCGAGCCGCCCATCGGCAGAATATCAGTCGCCAGGTCATGCCAGCGAATGAAATGCAAATCCTTATATTGCTTGTATGCCTCTTCCTCTCCTGCCTTGCAGAAAAGCAGTGTCTGGTAGATTTCAGATTCTGTAAAAAAATCCGGATTTACTTCTGGATGGTCAAACTTTAAGGAGCCCATGCTTTCGCGAATAAAAGGATGATCTCCCTCCGATGCCATCATGGTTTCATGATTCATAAAAACAAGCGGATGTTTTGTTTGGGACGAGTAAGCCAAAACTTTCTCCAGCGTCTCCGTTTTCAGAGGATTTTTATAAATCACTTCCCCTTCAAATACCACAAATTGACCATTAAATGAAACAAAGGAATCGATTCCAAGTTCCTCCCGCAAATCTTTAAACATAAATGGAGCCCGTCCTGTAGCAATTGCTACATGGTGTCCTGCCCGGCGCAAATCATCAATCGTCTGTCTGGTTGATGCAGGTATTTTTTTATCATGGTCAAGCAGTGTCCCGTCAATATCAAAAAAAATCACTTTTTCATTCATCATCAGACTCTCCTCTTCCTGCTGCAATAAGCTTAATAAATGTCAGATATACTATAACAAAGTTTGCATATGCGGCAAAACAATAATTTCCGAGAAAAAACTTATCTTTTAATTTCCACGAATACCCATGAAAAAAAACCCGATTATCTCATATAATATAAGTAACAGAGATAAAGCACCGGATTGATGGATGATGGACAAGTTTTATGAAAAGGGGTGTTAAAATGCTTAGAAGACTCAGGAATAAACTCAAAGATCAGTGGAAACATTTGCTAAGAAAAAAGACAATCGCGTAGGGGTCAGACCTTTAAAGGGGTTCGGCCCCCTTTTCTTACGCGCCCGTTTCGAATATAATGTTAGAAGGCAATCTAACAAACGGTATCTAAGGAGAGATTTGGCAAATGATTTACAAAGTATACTTTCAGGAATCTGTACTAGAGGTACCTGTTCGGGAAAAGACACAAACACTCTACGTGCAAGGTGATTCTGAGCGCGATGTCCGACTTAAGCTTAAAGATCGGAATTATAATATTGAGTTTGTACAGCTGGTTGACAATTCTTATCTTCAATATGAAGAGAAGAGTGAAAATTATAAAGTATTGGAGCTATGATCAATGAAATTCGTTAAAAACGACCAAGTTGCCGTTTTTGCCCTCGGAGGTTTGGGTGAAATCGGAAAGAACACGTACGGTGTTCAATTTCAGGATGAAATCATTCTGATTGATGCAGGAATTAAATTCCCTGAAGAAGAGCTTCTCGGAATTGACTATGTTATTCCTGACTACACATATCTAGTAAAGAACGAAGACAAAATTAAAGGCTTATTTATTACGCACGGACACGAAGACCATATAGGCGGAATTCCATACCTTTTAAGACAGTTAAATATTCCGATATATGGCGGGAAGCTTGCACTTGGCCTAATTCGCAACAAATTAGAAGAGCACGGTTTGCTTAGAACTGCAAAGCTTCATGAAATTCAGGAAGAAGACGTGATTAAATTCAGAAAAACGTCTGTTACGTTCTTCCGCACAACTCACAGTATTCCGGATTCTTATGGAGTGGTTGTAAAAACACCTCCTGGAAGCATTGTACATACTGGAGATTTTAAGTTTGACTTTACTCCGGTAGGTGAACCTGCCAACTTAACGAAAATGGCTGAAATCGGCAAGGATGGCGTGCTTTGCCTCCTATCCGACAGTACAAACAGTGAAGTGCCTCATTTCACGATGTCGGAGCGCAAGGTTGGAGACAGCATCAACGAAATCTTCAGAAAAATTGATGGCCGTCTTATTTTTGCTACCTTCGCATCTAACATCCATCGCCTTCAGCAGGTGGTAGAGGCAGCGGTGATCAACAACCGTAAAGTGGCGGTATTCGGGCGCAGCATGGAAGCTGCCATTCAAATCGGACAAGATCTCGGCTATATCCAATGCCCTAAAGATACATTTATTGAACCAAATGCGATTAACCGGATGCCGGCTAACCGCGTCGTTATCCTGTGTACAGGAAGCCAGGGTGAACCAATGGCTGCCCTTTCCAGAATTGCGAACGGTACTCACCGTCAAATTCAGATCATCCAGGGAGATACGGTTGTCTTCTCATCTTCCCCTATTCCGGGTAATACAGTGAGCGTCAGCCGGACGATCAATAAGCTGTTCCGTGCGGGAGCAGAAGTCATTCACGGACCATTGAATGATATTCACACATCCGGACACGGCGGTCAGGAAGAGCAGAAATTAATGCTTCGCCTTATGAAGCCTAAATATTTCATGCCGATTCACGGGGAGCACCGCATGCAGAAAATGCATATGAAGCATGCTATGGATTGCGGTGTACCAGCTGAAAATTGCTTTATCATGGATAATGGTGAAGTATTGGCTCTTGGCGGAAGTGATGCCGGAGTAACAGGCAAAATTCCTTCGGGCTCCGTCTACATTGACGGAAGCGGAATTGGCGATATTGGGAACATTGTGCTTAGAGACCGCCGTATTCTATCCGAAGAAGGTCTTGTCATAGTCGTAGTAAGCATTAATATGAAAGACTTCAAAATCGCTGCAGGTCCAGATTTAATTTCCAGAGGATTCGTCTACATGAGAGAGTCCGGAGATTTGATTAACGATGCGCAGGATCTGATCACGAAACATCTTTCAAAAATTATGGACCGAAGAACAACTCAATGGTCTGAAATTAAAAATGAAATTACGGATACTCTTGCACCGTTCCTTTATGAAAAAACAAAACGCCGTCCGATGATCCTTCCGATCATTATGGAAGTTTAAAGAACATACGTGCATAACGAAAAAGCGGCCGCTCAATTGAGCGGCCGCTTTTTATTAATTTGCAGCAGAAGGTATGTCTTCGATAATCTTTTCAGAATCTCTTTTGACTCTTCCCTTACCTACCGAGAGAGCAAACAGAATTCCGGCCAGGACGAAAACCAATCCCGTTAAAAACGTAATGGAAAACGACGAAACCCACATATCTTTAATTGCTCCGATAAAGGCATTTTTTTGAGCCTCAGGAATCTTCAGTAATTCAGGATGAATCAAAATTCCAAATAACGCATTCGAATCAGGCGCCTGCCCTGAGCCCATTGAGAATTTCTGCTCCGCAATGGACTCCTGCAATGAGTGATTCATCACAGCATTGAGTACCGTTACACCAATGGTTCCTCCAATTGAACGGAAGAATGTTGAAGCGGATGTTACGGTTCCTAGCTGATGCTTAGGGAACTCATTCTGAACAGCGATCATGATGGTCGGCATCACAAGACCCATTCCCAGTCCTAGTACGACCATAAAAGTATAGGCAACCCACTGAGGTGTTCCTGTTCCCATTGTGCTCATCAAGAAAAATCCAATGGTTGTAATTGCCATTCCGGAAGTTAATACAGCGCGGAATGTCCATTTAAGCAATAGCCTTCCGCCAATGACGCTTGCCGCAATCAACGCGATCATCATCGGCGTCATTGTCGAGCCAGCTACTGTTGGCGAGACACCCATTATTCCCTGCATGAACATCGGTACAAACATGATGGCACCAAACATACCTAAGCCAAGCAGAAATCCAATCATATTCGTTGTAAAGAAAACTCGGTTCTTAAAAAGAGATAGTTCTAGAATCGGCTCCTCTGCTCGCTTCTCTGCAGCGATGAATAACCCTGTAAAAAGAATGGCCCCTGCAATTAACGCGATACTTGGAGCTGATATCCATTCAAACTTATCTCCGCCGAGAGAAAGCTCAAGCAATAAACAGACAAGCGCTGGAATGAGAGTCGCAATTCCAAGAAAATCAATTTTCGCCTTGCCTTTTCCTCTTATTACTTCGTGCTTCATTCCTGCAAAAATAAGAATAGCTGAAAGCAATCCGAACGGTACGTTAATAAGGAAAATCCAATGCCAGCTGATCGTATCAACGAGCAGCCCTCCAATAAACGGGCCAATAACTGAGCTTAATCCAAAAATTGCTCCAAATACACCTTGCCACTTTGCTCTTTGTTCAGCTGTAAAGATATCACCAATGATGGTTTGAGAGAGCGGCATGATCATTCCGCCGCCGATTCCCTGAAGGCCTCTGTATACAATCAGCTGTTCCATTGTTTCAGCTGTCGCACACAGGGCAGAAGCTATGATAAAAAGAATCGTACCAATTAAATAAAGCTTTCTTCTTCCAAATAAATCAGAAAGCTTTCCTGTTATTGGAATGACCGTTGTGGATGTAATTAGATAAGCCGTGGTAACCCATGCGAAAATTGAAAATCCATTAAGTTCGCCAATAATCGTCGGCATAGCCGTTCCGACAATTGTTTGTTCGAGCGCACTGAAAAACATTCCAATAATTAACCCTGTTAAAACTAACTTTCTATTAATGGCTGGCTCCATATATGTTCCTCCTATAGCGGCATAAGAATTTGATCCCGCGAATCTTCGATTGTTCCTATTTCATCTCTTATATGCTCCATCTTTTGGTCCAATAATTGAACCGCCATGGCAGCTTCATACAAATCCTGCTTTAAATAATCTGGTATCTCCCGTTCGAATTTATAAAAAATTTTATGTTCCAGACTTGCCCAAAAATCCATCGCTAAGGTCCTTAGCTGAATTTCAACTTTTACTTTTTTTACACCCTGCTTTAATGTAACGGGCACCTCTGCAATGTAGTGCATGCTTTGGTATCCATTTGGCTTCGGATTTTGGATATAGTCTTTTTTTTCAAGAATGGACATGTCCGTTCTTTCTTCGATCTGCTGCGCGACTAAGTATATGTCCTTAACGAAGGAACAGACAATCCGGACACCTGCAACATCCTGCAAATGGTCCGCTGCATTCATCAAGGTCGGCTCAATCCCTTTTCTTTTCAGCTTTCTGAAAATGCTATCCGGCTGCTTGATTCTTGCTTTGACATGCTCAATAGGATGATAGCTGCCTGAGATAAAAGCCTCTTCCTTAATCATGTTTATTTTTAATTTGCATTCATCAAGAGCGAATTTATATGGCATGAGAAAATCCCGCCACTGAGCCATTTCTGAATTCATTATTCTCTCTCCCGGCTGTTGAATTTTTTGAACGGAAGGTCTATAATTCATTTATACTGACCATCCAGTCATATTTTATATGACGGACGAGTTTCCGTCAATTACTTATCGATAAAATTGATTTATAATCATACTATGGTATAGCGAATTCCTGCTTTTCACCCTATTCTATATCAAGCTCATGCCCCACATGATAAGAATACCCAAACGGGACGCCTGATGAGGAAAAGACTGATGCTGGGTACATGAAACGTAAATCAGAAGCGATGTAAAGCAGTGTAAAACCATAAAAGGAGCCGGTTATGGAGCAGACAATTGATCGAATAAGAAATCTAGTAAAAACGCTACAGTCCTATGGAGTCAAAGCAGAACTTGTTCACCTCTCAAAAAACGGCAGCAAGCTTCCTGCTCCAGCTCCATTTAAAAACCTGAGTCCACTCGAGAAAGGTGTAAATGTCATTGAAGGATCGTGAGAAAATTATCATAAACAGCGCAATTAAATGCTTTTCTCAAAATGGTTATCATCAAACCTCTATTCAGGAGATTGCAGATGCTGCCGGAGTAGCAAAAGGCTCGATTTACAATTATTTTGGTTCAAAAGAGGATCTTCTGTTTTCGATTTTTCAGCATCACTTTGAAACTCTTTTCGAGAAAATGGATGAGCTGCATGAACCTGATGGAGATTACAGAGCAAGCTTTGAAAAGCAGCTATCAAGTATCTTTTATATCAATTCAACTCATAAAGAGGTACTCCATATGCAGATTAGGGAACAAATTATGAAGGAAAACAGCGAGCTGTTCCATTACATAAAAACGGTCAGACTGCGTCTGTTTGCCTGGTATTCTGAAAGGCTTGGAGAAGTATATGGGGCAGAGATTAAACCCTTTTTATATGATTTGGTTATTTTGCTTGAGGGAATGGTAAAAGAATTTTTGGTGCTGATGATCAAAGGAAAACAAACATTTCCGATTCCGGAGATGGGGCCGTATCTTCTGAAAAGAATGGATTACTTAATAAAGAGCTTCAATGAAACTGGAGATCAGCCTCTTATCCAGGAGGAAGAAGCAAAAATCATATTATCCGAGCTTAAATTAGCGGAAAACAAGCCAAAGCAGCGGATCAGCGACCTCCTCTCTTTATGGATTGGAGAGATTAAGGATGATGAAGATAAATTAAAGACTGCACTTGTCTCCTTAAAAGACGAATTAAATAAAAGCTCTGTAAATGAAATCATTATTGAAAGTCTGTATATGTACATCAATCAAATAGAAAACAAATCATGCCATTCTTATAAAAACGAACTGGATAAATGGTATGGATTATACAAAAAAACGAACTGACTGGTCAGTTCGTTTTTTTAAATCAAATCTTAACATGTTCAAATTTAGTAACATCAAATAGTCCGTTTACTGTAAGCTTAATTTCGGGAATGACAGGCAAGGCAAGAAAGGAAAGCATAACGAATGGGTTAAACGGTTCGTTAAAGCCAGTCTTCTTTAAAGCATGATGAATGTCTGTCATTCTTACAATGACTTCCTCAAAAGGCCTGTCTGACATCAGCCCGCCAATAGGAAGAGACAATTCAGCTAAAACCCTGCCTTCTTCATCCGCCACAACCATCCCGCCTTGAAGTTCCTCCAATCGGCTAATCGCTGCAAAAAGGGTTTTATCATTCGTTCCTGTCGCCATAATATGATGGGAGTCGTGAGAAATGGACACTGCGATGGATCCTGTTTTTAATTTAAATCCTTTCACTATGCCTACTCCGGCTTTCCCTGATGAGCGGTGACGCTCCACACAAACCAGCTTTAAATGATCGAGTTCAACGCTTGCATGAAAAACTCCCTCTGCTCCAGATGTTTCTTCCATTCGTTTTTTGGTGATTAGCTGATTGGGCAGGATTTCTATAATAGGTACTTTCTGATTTTTTTGAAGAGGCAAGGCGAGTTGTTCCTGATTAAAGGCACCGATATGAACCGTGTTTAACAGGCTCTCTTCATACGGCTCAGGAACCGGCCAGTCTTGGGAAATGAGGTTTCCATCTGATGCCCGCTCTTTTCCCAGTCTAAAGACATTCTTAATAGGCAGGCTTGTTAAATCATCCGTTAAAATGAAATCAGCCTCAAACCCTGGAGCAATTGCTCCCTTTTTCTGAAGACCGTAGCATTCCGCTGCGTTGATGGATGCCATTTGAATCGCCGTTAGCGGATCGATTCCTTTTTCAATTGCAAGTCTCACAAGATGGTCGATGCTTCCTTCTTCTTTTAACTCATCAAGATGTTTATCATCCGTACAAAGAATAAATCTTCTTGAATTCAGCGGAGTAACTGCCTGAATGACAGCAGGGAGATTTTGTGCTACAGATCCCTGTCTGATTTGAACATACATCCCTCTTCGAATTCTGTTTACCGCTTCCTCTGCAGAATTAACTTCATGATCGGTTTTTACACCCGCCGTCCTGTATAGATCAATAAGTTCGGAAGGCAATCCGGCAAGATGACCATCAATCGGCATTGAACGGCTTGAGGCCATATGGATTTTTTCCAGCATATCCTTATCGCCATTTACCAATGAAGGATAATCCATTACTTCCGCAAGACCTAATACCCTCGGATGATCTGCGAAAGGGACCAAATCAGGCATATGAAGGGTGGCTCCGCTCTCTTCAAAGCTTGCTGCCGGAACTGAAGATGGAAGCATGATCCTTACATCAAGCGGCAGATTTTCTGATTGTTCGAGCATAAACCGAATTCCATCTGTTCCAGATACATTCGCGATTTCATGAGGGTCAGCAATTACCGTCGTAACGCCATGCGGAAGAACAGCCTTTGCAAATTCAGAGGGAGTGACCATTGAGGATTCAATATGCACATGTGAATCTATAAACGAAGGAATCATATACATCCCTTTACCATCGATTATTTCTTTAGCAGCCCTGCGGCCGCAGCTAACAAATTCACCATTTTTTACCGCTACATCCATCTTTACAAGCTCGTGGTTGAAGACATCTGCTACAATGACATTCGTTATAAGCAGGTCCGCCATTTCTTTGCCTGAAGCAGCATCGTTTCTTTCTTTCATGTTTTCGATCGACATAAAAAAACCCCTCTCACAGATGAAATGACCGGGAGAAGAGCAGAATTTTGCCTCTATTCTTCTCGTAGTCAAACTCTTTACGGCAGTTTGGTAGAAACTTATGGACCTTATCTCCAAGATTATACGAGTATACATATTTTCATGAATATTTTGTTTTATGTTAATGGATTCACATAAGCGAGTCAATCATTTTTTTAATAAGCTCTGTTAAACTTGGCTGTTGATTGAAGCTAGCAGGCGCTGAGCTTTCCTTAGGGGGGGGGGCGGTTATAGCCTCCTCTTCGGTTCGCGGCTGCGGGGTCTCACCTGTCCTGCTGCTCCCACAGGAGTCTCGCCCTTCCACTCCAATCTACAGGTGTTAAAAATCAACTCCAGGTTTAACAGAGCCTTTCGAAAAAAAAACGCCCTTCAAATAGAGCGTTCGTTTGATTCTTATACATCCAATACTTTTCGTTCAAAACGGTCTATGTCGGAATCCGCTCCAATGACAATGAGAATATCATTGAGCTCGATTGCTTCCTCTGCTTGAGGCGAAACGATTATATCTTTGTTTCTTTTTATTGCTACTATATTGATTCCATAGTTAGCACGGATATCAAGGTTGATCAGTGTATTGCCTGCGAGCTTTTTGTTTGCAACAATCTCAACAATACTATGTTCATCTGAAAGTTCGAGGTAGTCCAGCACGTTATTGGAAATGATATTATGGGCAATCCTTCTTCCCATATCCCGTTCAGGATGGACAATTTTGTCTGCGCCGATTTTAGCGAGTACTTTTTCGTGATAATCATTTTGCGCTTTCACGGTAATGTTTTTTACACCCAGGTCTTTTAAAATCAAAGTTGTGAGAATACTCGCCTGAATATTTTCCCCGATGGCGACTATTACGTGGTCAAAATTACGGATTCCAAGGCTTTTCAATACCGCTTCATCTGTAGTGTCTCCCACTACTGCATGGGAGGCAATATTTGCGAATTCATTGACACGGTCTTCATCATTATCTATGGCCATCACTTCCATGCCTTCTTCACTTAATGCACGGCAAATACTGCCGCCAAAACGACCAAGCCCAATTACTGCAAATTCCTTTTTCATATGTATAGTCCCCTTTATGTAGGCATTGTAAAAAAGTTTATCATTCCGATTATTGAACTCCGCCACTTAATTTACTGGAGAAACTTTATTGTGGGGCCTTCTCGCTGTAAGGATAAATTCCAGCCTAACTGCCGTACAGCTTCAGCAAACGTGAAGCTATTTTTATAGTTATCCCCTTTTCCCCTGAGCTTACTAACCATATACCATTATCATAGCAAAAATTTGATGTCCTTTTATCAATAAACAAAATTATTAACAAACAATTTCAGTCTCAGTTTCCACCGCTGTCTTTAGCTTTCTCTGCATCTCTCCAATTCCCTTTGAACCCTTTAAGGGAAATTGCACCGATTTTCCAAAAACCTCTGATAGAATCCGGTCAAATTTCTTCCCGCCCAGCATAAAAATTTGATCTACATTATCCAATTTCTTTTTGTCCAGCTGATTTCGCAGATCTCGGATACTAATAATCTCAGGATGCTTCATCTGAAAAGCGAGATCGTAATTTCCCGGAACTAGTTCTTCTGGTTTTAAAAATCCATGCTTTGCAGAGAGGATAACCCAGGAAGAAAAAAAGGTGCGGGCATATGCTTGGCAGAGAGTGTGAAAAACACCGGTATAAGCGTACTGAGCCTGAACGGGTCCAAGTCCAGGCTGTTTATCCCAAATTTTCCGTTTCCCGCATGGAATAATGCATAATCTATTCATCCACTATAAGTCTCCTTCTTATTCTCAAGGTACTTCATCACTTCTGGAATCATATCCGAAATATCACTTGCAGTCATGGAGCGGGCTCCATATTTGCTTACCCACAGATCTGCCGTCTTTCCATGGATAAATACGGCATTTGCAGCTGCCTCTTTAACGTTTTGATGGGTGCACAAACAAGCGGTTAAAATTCCGGTAAGGGTATCCCCAGTTCCGCCTTTTGCAAGTGCAGAATTACCTGTCAGGTTCACTATCGCTTCACCATCAGGAAAGGCAATGATTGTATGCTCTCCCTTTAACAATAGGATAACATCATGTTCATCTGCATATTGAAGGGCAGCCTGGATCCGGCTGCTCTGAATTTCATTTACATTCAATCCTGTCATCCTGCTGAACTCACCTGGATGGGGAGTAAGAATTGGAGGTACTTCTCTTTTTTTATACTCCCGCTTTTGCAGAGCACCTGCGTCCAAAACTACTGGAAAATCTTCTTTCAGCAAGTTTTGGACTGCTTGTTCAATATAATTCTTGTTCTCTAATCCCGGTCCAATAGCGGCTGCTTTCAACTTTTCAGGGACAAACCCGCTAGCCGTTTTTTCAAGTCCGTCAAACTCGTATGTGGTTTCAGGGACTTCACCTGCCAATATTGCTGAAGCAAATTGGCTTGTCCCCATAATCAGCTTTCCAATACCGCTTCTCAGCGCTCCCTTCGCTGCGAGCATGGCGCTGCCGGGCATATGGTCACTCCCGGCTATGATATAGCCTGTACCGAAGCTTCCTTTATGAGCAAAGGGTGAAAAGGATGGCCATGCGTTCATTGCATCTTCCTCAGTCCATATCTTTAATTTGCTATCCTGGGGAAGTCCAATGGATACTGTCGACACTTTCCCATAATATGCTGTTGATGGAATCAAAATAGCGGATGGCTTGTATCCATGTAAACAAAATGTATAGTCCGCCCGGAACGCTTCACTTACCGAACCATGGTCAGCTTCCACTCCGGATGGTATGTCTATTGAAATTTTAAGTGCGTGCTTTTCGTTTAATCGTCTGACCCATACCTTTGCTTCTTCTCTCAAGGGCTGCTGGAAGCCAATACCAAAAAGCGCGTCAACGATAACATCACCTTCAATTGCATCCGCAAAGGGTGAAAAACCGCAGGCAGTTAAATAACGGAGATGCCGGCCTGCTGTTCCATCCTCTGCAGGAAGACCAAATGGAAAGAATAGCTTTGTCTGATAGCCGTTGAGAAGCAGGTACCTGGCCAAAACAATTCCATCACCGCCATTATTGCCTTTTCCTGCAGCAATGCAAATCTCCTGCTGCTTAGTAATCAGGGTGGAAATTTCTCTATACAGTCCAGCACCCGCATTTTCCATTAATGTAAATTCGCTTATTCCTCTTTCTTCTGCCTGCCTGTCTATAAGACGTATATTCTCTTTCGTATAGATAAACATGAACGAGCATCCCCTTCATGACAAAATATAGGTAACAACCAGCTTACATAAACTCTCGCTTTCTTGACCGCTGTAAGATCCTTTGCATGTTCAATCCAAGATATTTAAGTTCTCAAATTAAGCCGGCAGATGGTATTTTTAACTTCTTGCATCCTTGTATGATCATAGGACTATGCATGAGGATTATCTTATTAAAAGATATTATAGACTGCACCCGCTTTCTCCATAACAGTTCTATTCCCATATCCTGATTTAAAAAAACTGGTCCCAGCAGGGAACCAGTTAGTGAGACTAATCTAATTTAATTTTTTCAAGACCAAATTCTTCAAAATATTGATGATACTTTTCTTCTATTTCCATGAGCCGTTCAAAACGCTGTTCAGGGCTGTATGTATTCATCACCGTTTCTTCTTTCATTAAATCGCGGCGGGCGAGCAGAGCGCAAAGTTTATCCCAGAAGACTTCTTCCTCATAATCAGCAATAATGTCTTCCAGCTCCTCATCCAGCTGGCGGGAAGCATAGTATTCATCTTCCAGAGAATCATAATCTACTAAATGCTCCACACCGTATGATTTGGCAAAGGACAGGACATAATTTTCCAAATCGAAAAATTCATCCGCCTGCTCCTCGTGCTCTTCTCTTGCCCCAACCCAGGTTGAGAGGTAAAGCATCTTCAAAAGCGTATGATACTGCTGTTTCGTAAAGTTAATTTTCATAACGGATCCTCCCCCGAACCATAATGCTTTTATACCCTCATTAAATCACAATTGAGTGCTAAAAAGAAGTCAGACTGATGAAAAAACCTGTCCAGTTTATGGAATAAATTTTGGGTCACCTTACCAAGGCATATCCGTTCCGAACATTTCTGCCATTTTTTCAAATTCCTGCTTTCTATTCCTTCTTGCTTGGGCTCGTGCTTTTGCCGTTTCATTCAGCTGTTTTTCCATCTCCGTTTGAGGAATCACCTGAGGAACAGGCGTTGGCTTATTATTTGCATCTACAGCGACAAAGGTCAGGAAGCTTAACGCGCAGACATTGCGGTCACCTGAGAGCATATCCTCCGCGACCACTTTGACAAAGATCTCCATGGATGTTCTTCCGGTATAGGTCACGAATGCTTCCAAGCAAACAGAATGACCGACCATGATCGGATGCAAAAAATCAACAGAATCGGTGGAAGCCGTTACCACGAGCGTTCTTGAATGCCTTGTAGCAGCAATCGCAGCTACATCATCAATATAAGCCATCAGCCTTCCGCCAAAAAGAGTGCCATGATTGTTAGTATCCGGAGGCAGTACCATAGATGTTTTAACCACAAAAGATTCTTTACAGGTTTTAGTCGGAGTGTTCATATTTCATTCCCCTTTATTATAAAAAAATTTATCCAAATTTTATTATATCACTGTAAAAGCAATTCATACGATTTGACGGATTATTCAGCGTCCTGCCATTCTACTGATGGCGTTCTTATTTGGCATTGCACCTTTTTTTGCAATGCCTGGCATTCTTCCCTGGCATTCCACTATTTTTTTGCAATGCCTGGCATCCTTCCCTGGCATTCCACATTTTCTCTGCAATGCCTGGCATTCTTCCCTGGCATTCCACTTTCTCTCTGCAATGCCTGGCATTCTTCCCTGGCATTCCACTTTCTCTCTGCAATGCCTGGCATTCTTCCCTGGCATTCCACTTTTTCTCTGCAATGCCTGGCATTCTTCCCTGGCATTGCACCCTTTTCACGCAATGCCTGGCATCCTCCCCTGGCATTCCTTCTTTTTCACCCAATGCCTGGCATCCTTCCCTGGCATTGCACCCTTCTTATGCAATGCCTGGCATCCTTCCCTGGCATTCCTTCTTTTTCACCCAATGCCTGGCATCCTTCCCTGGCATTCCACTTTTTCTCCGTGATGCCTGCCATTTCATCATTTACTTCAATGTCAGTTTTTTTATGTATACATTTCTAGCAGCCTTACCTCAACATACTCACCAGCCAAAAACCAGGTCATTATACTCATTTTTTGTCGTAATTTGAAAAAAGCTTACTAAATCAGCTACCATATACAAATGGAGTGAAAGTTGAGGAATTGATATGAAAAGATGGATGGTCCTGTTTCTTTTAAATGGATTGATTTATTCTATGCTGATTTTATCAGTCATTCAGATTGGACATTTTCCCCAAAAGCCGTTTACCGTTCTTTCTGAATGGGTTGGGGCATTTTTAATAATCGCTGCTGCCGGTTCCGTTCTCAGATGGTTTAACCCTCGTGAGAAACAGCTTTTTTGGATTATGTTCTTAATTATGTTTACAGTGATAGGAATTGTTTTGTTTTTCCTTTTTTAGGACAAAGAGCGGGCTTAACCTCATAAGGTTAAGCCCGCTTTTATTCAACGATAATTTTCTTCCCTTGTTTTTTAGGAAAGCGTACACTTAGAATTCCACTGCGGTATTGTGCTTTCATGTCCTGTAAAATCGCGTTGCCGGGCAGCTCGATGGTCCGGATTGCCCCTTCCCATTTTGCTCCGTCTTTATTCTTCGGATCTGGGAAAAGCCTTATGATTAAATCCTGATTCTCTAGTTCCAAATCGATTTCCTCTTTTGATATACCGGGAATTTCCGCCTTAATGATATAGTGGGTCATCGTTTCTGTCATGTCCACTCCAAAGTACATCTTGTTTGGGTTTCGTGTAAAGATATCATCGATCGTATCAAGCAGAGATTTGGAGGGGCGGTTTTCGAAGAAATCATTGATCATCCTCATTGGTCCTGCATTCGGTCTATTTTTATCTTCCGGCATGACTTTAGCAGCTCCTATCCAATTGGTTTCTGCTATAGCCTATGCACTCTCCCCTTCATTTGCCCTTTTAATAAATCGTGATAATGCCAAAAGCGGATATACAAAGTCATAGCTTTCATAGTGTATATAAAATTGGCCGGCAAAGCCCTGTCCCTTAGGATAGTATGACGTCCAATCCGTTTTCCTTATATGGCTGATAAGGTAGCGAATTCCCCTTTCCACAGAAGGTGTTATCTTCTTGCTGCAGCAAAGGAGAGCTTCAATCGCCCAGGCGGTTTGGGTCAGGGTACTTGTTCCAAGCGGGACATAGTGATTCATGATATCGCTTTTACAGGATTCTCCCCAGCCGCCATCAGAATTCTGATGCTGCTCAAGCCATTGTTTTGCACGCTGGATGGGTGGAGAATCTTCTGAATATCCGGCTGCCGCAAGCCCTGTTACTGCAGCCCATGTTCCATATATATAGCAGATTCCCCATCTGGAATTCCATGACCCGTCCGTTTCCTGGTGTTTAAGGATCCACCTTATTCCTTTTTGAACAGCTGAATTCTCAGGATTAAGATTGGCAAACGTGCAAAGAAATTCAATTGTCCGCCCTGTTAAATCCGCTGATGATTCATCTGAAATGATGAATTCCGCTTTTTCAATTGGGACGAAGTGGACATATGGAGGGGCAGCATTTCGTTCAAAAGAGGCCCATCCCCCATCGCCATTCTGCATGGACAGCAGCCATTGCAGCCCTTTGTTCCATGCTTCCCGGCTTTGGAAATTTTCCGCTGCCTCTATTTTAATCGCCCTTAAAGAAGCTGTCGTATCATCTATATCCGGGTTCATTGTATTGATATCCGAAAAGCCCCAGCCTCCTGGTGCAGCTTTCGGATTGTGAATGACCCAGTCCCCATACTGTATATGCTGTTTTGAGCGCAAATACCGGTTTGCCTTTTGAATAATGGAGCCGCTTACGCCTGCTTCTTGAAGGGCATAGGAAAGAAGGGATGTATTCCATACGTGGGCTGTCGTATATTGCATATGCAGCCCTTCTGGAGTGACGGCCGCCATATTAATCAAACCTTGTACTGCCTTCGTAATTACAGGGTGCTCACGATCATATCCGAGTGACATGAGGGCAAATATCATTAAAAAGGTGCAGCTGAAATAGCTGTAAAGGGTTCCATCCGGTTCCAGCCTGTGAAGCATGTAGGTTTCCGCTTTTTTTAAAGCATCCTTCCTTAAGCGCCCTGGTCCGCCCGCCATTAGCTGAACACCGGAACCTACCATACCGAATAATCCCCTCCACTCGCTTGAACGGTAGGTCTCAAGCGGCTCCTCCCTGTTACCTTCCATAGCAGTTAGATCTGGGGATCCCTCTATTTTAATCTTAAATTTATTCGCAGCAGCTGTAAGAATAGGAATAAGATTAGCGCGTCCATATACAGAAAGGTCATAAATATTCACCGGGAAATTTTTTGGAAGAAGGATCGCTTCAATCGGTACGGACAACAGAGACGGCCATTCTGCCTGGGAGGTAAGGGCAAGCATTATTCTTGTAAAAAGTCCTGCTTTTCTTATCCCTCCCTTAGATATGATGTATCTTTTTGCCGCTATCATCTGAGGAGCCGTCTCCTCATAGTATCCTGAAAGCAGAAGAGCGTAATAGGCTTCAATAGCTGTTGATACATCTCCTTCTTCCTGATCATGGAACAGTCTCCATGATCCATCCCTCTCTTGTTTCCTTGCGATTCTTTCAGATAGGGAGTTCAATAGATCCGGTTTATATAGACGGAGTGCCTTTATAAGAACAATCATAAAACAATCCGTTTTGATTCCAGTTTCAAATAGATAGGACCAGGAACCGTTAGGCAGCTGCTCATTTTTCAGTTTTTCTGTCAGATATAACAGTTCAAGTTCCGCTTCCCGCTTCATGGCTACACACCTCTCCAATAGTCTATGTACATGTATATAAAGACCGCAAAAAATTTATGCATATCTGCACATAATGGATTAGTATTTTTTTCACAAATCTAATAAAATAAGGATAACCAAGCCAAAGGGGGCGGGAAAATGAAGGATTCAATAATGGGCGAAAATTCGCACAACCTATTACACTACTATTTCAATCAAACGAACGAAGCAATCGTTATTACGGAACTCACATCATTGGTACCCCTTGCTGCAAAATTCTATGATTTTAATGACAAGTCATGCAGCCTTCTTGGATACACAAGAGAAGAAATGAAAAAGCTTAACCCCATTACATTGTTCTTTGGGCATATTGATTCAGAAATTTTCCGCTCTATACAGAATCGCTTCGCCATTGAACGGGAAATTACGGTTGAAATGGAGCTGCTGACGAAACTCCAAACCAAAATCCCCGTTGAAGCGAATTGCTTCCTCATCAAAATGGACGGTAAAACGTTCATTTATTCTTCCATCAAAAAAATTTCAAGAAGGAAAAAGGAATTTGATCAACTGCTCTCAGAAAAGGAATTTTCTCATTCTATTTTAGATACGATTCAGGCATTCGTCGTTCTCCTGGAACCTGATGGAAGGATTGCGGATTGGAACCGCCATTGCACGTTTCACACAGGATATGCCTTTGAGGAAGCTGCAGGAAAATATATTTGGGATGTCATGCTTGAGAAGGAGGAGAGCAGGAATGCAAAGGATTTCTTTTCTCGGTCCGTTACCCCCTTCCCTGCCTTTCACGAAAATAACTGGGTGGGAAAAACAGGCGAAAAGATGATGATTCGGTGGTCTAATAAAGAAATTTTTGACCAAAATGGACAGGTTCAATATATTGTTTGTACAGGTATAGATTTGACTGAAAATAAGCTTTATGAGGAAAAATTGAAGGAAAGCAATGAGAAATTCAAGCGTCTTGTAGAACATAATCCAGATGGAATTATCATTTACCAGAATGCCAAGCTTACCTATATGAATTTAGAGGCTGAGAAAATGCTGGGGATGAATTGTATGCAGGCAGGCGGTTCTATATCCAATCTTCTTCACCCATCAGATCAAATAGTGGCACATGAAGCTCTGCATTCACTTATAAATCACGAGCAGGATGTCGCCGGTCCTATTGAACTCACCCTTACAAGAAGAGATGGAAGTTCAATTTCTATAGAAGCAAAAGGCATTTCTGACTGGAATCAGAACGATACTTCCGTCATCGTGGTTATGAGGGATATTTCGCCCCGCAAAAAAGCGGAACAGGAATTTCAGCACGCCTTTAACCAAATGCAGGATATCCTTTCCTCTTCAGTTGAGGGATTGCTCGGTATTGATGAACATCATCACGTCATCTTTGTTAATCAAGCCATGTTAAGCGCGATAAATATGAACCGGTCCGATATAATAGGGCAGTCAATCAAACCCTTGCTTCTGAAGTATACGGATTCTGCTTCAATTCATTCTCTCCTCGAAGAGAACCGCACAATCGAGGTGAAGATTGGGGATGGCCGAAAAAAGAGGCACTTGGAGCTGTCTGCTAATCCAATGAAAAATGAGCGCGGCCAGGTTATCACTTTTTATGACCAAACAGACAGGGTGCTTCTAGAAACGGCAAAAAACCGCTATTATGATGCAATAGCCTGCGGAATCACAGTGCAAAATTCGAATGGAACGATTGTTTTTGCTAATCAATGCGCTTCAGAAATATTAGGGTATGAAAGCTCTGATTTACTAAATATGAGTTCGTTAAATATTGAATGGAATGCAAAAGACGAAAATGGACGAGATTTAACCGGACAGGAGCATCCTTCCATGACAACGCTCTTAACGAAAAAAGAAATCTCACATTTCGTTATGGGAGTGTACAATCCGATTAGAGAAGAAAACCGCTGGATCCTAATTGATACCCGGATTTTATACGCCGATCAAAGTCAGGACATCGAATACATCATTGCTACTTTTCAGGATATTACAGAAAAAATCGAATTGGACAAGATGGTAAAAAGTCAGGAAAAGCTTGCTTTAGCAGGACGAATGGCTACTGCTGTAGCCCATGAAGTGAGAAACCCCCTGACCTCGGTTCTAGGATTTCTTCAGTTAATGGAAACCTCAGATGAGCTGAACAAAGACTATTTAAGAATCATGAAAAAAGATCTTGAACGCATTAAGCTTGTGACGAATGAATTCTTATCATTGGCTAAACCTGAGAGTATGGAGACTGTCAAGCTTGAATTAAAGGATGATATCCTCGTGCCTGTCGTTCACATTTTGATGCAGGACTTAAATGACCGGAACATAACATTTGAATTTTTTGAGGAGGAGAATGGTCCTTATTATGTTGAAGGGAAGCAGGAGTCTCTAAAACAAGTATTTTTAAATTTCCTTACGAATGCCATGGATGCGATTCCGAAAGAGGGCAGCATCCACCTTATCCTTTCCCATTTTGGTGAACATGTCCTCATCACCATTGAAGACACAGGCATTGGCATTGACCCAGAGCGCCTCCCTTTCCTTGGAGAGCCTTTCTATTCATTGAAAGAGAAAGGTACAGGACTTGGCCTTCTTATTTGCCGAAAAATTCTTGAAGAGCACAGGGGCCATTTCAGCATAGTGAGCAGCCCTGGTGAAGGTACAAAGGTAACGATTTTCATTCCTGCAGCCTCACAATCGGATTCGGAAACTGCATAATGAAAAAACAGGTCCGGCTCAAGTCCGGACCTGTTTTTTAAATTGTCTGAAGCGGTTCTTGGTCCCCTTTGCTGTTTTTCCTTTTTACGGCTGCCGCAGCCAGAAAAATACTTGCTTCAAATAAAAATGCCATTGGAATCAGCACAAATAACTGCGAGCTGAAATCAGGCGGAGTTATGACCGCCGACAAAATGGCCAAGACAAAGTAAACATATTTACGGTACTTTCTCATCATTCCTGGCGTGATCAGTCCAAGATTGGTTAAAAAGACGACGGCTGCCGGCAGTTCAAATAAAAAACCAAACGGCAAAACAATTTGAAAGAGAAAACCAAAATATTTTTCAGTTGTGAATAACGCGGTAAACAGACCATCCGACATATTTAAAAGAAAACCTAAGGCAGAAGGAAATACAACAAAGTATCCAAAACAAATACCTCCGGCAAATAAGATTCCAATTGCCGGTACAAACGCATAGACAGCTTTTTTCTCTTCAGTCGTTAAGGCTGGTCCAACGAATGCCCAGAGCTGATGGGCTGCTACCGGAAATACAGCAGCTATTGCCATTATGTTCGCCATACTAAAGTAAACCCACATAATTTCAGAAGGACCCAGTACAGTCAGCTTAATGTCCGTATCGATTAAAAACCAGCGATACAAATCATCTGCAAGAAAGAATCCGATTCCTAAAAAAACGGCATAAGCAATGCCTGTCAGGAGGAGCCTTTTTCTCAGTTCCTCCAAATGCCTTTGCCAGAAGGTCATTTGAGACATGGTGTTTTCCCTCCCTCCATAGGATGAGGCAATCCAATCAGACCTCCCCCTGATTACTCATTAACTTTTTATTTCATCACTCTTTTTAGAATCTTCATCTCTAATTGCTTCTCTCGTTCCATTCTTAAATTCCTTGAGTGCAGAACCAAAGGATCTTCCAATCTCAGGAAGTTTGGAAGGACCAAAAACAATCAGAGCAATAACCAATATTAAAATAAGACCTGGAACTCCAATATTTTGAATCATTTTGAATTTCCTCCCTAGAATAGACTATTATTTTCATGAATTACGAGTTCTGCCTTTCCATTTGGCACTTCACATTGCCAGAGCAATTCCTTCTTAGATGTTTCTTTTTCAATATTGTCTACCTTGTAAGCTGTCCACATTGATTTTTCTTTTGTTACTTCCAAAACGGCATATCCGTGGGCTGTGCTGTCAAAAAGTTTAATCCATGGATTTTCAATTTTGACGATGTTTTGGAGTTCCTTGAATAACACTTCTGCTGTTATTGTGCTGAGATCGGTCAGCTTTGTTCTTAAAAGGCTGATTAGCTCGCTAATGGCGTTCGCAGGCATAGGACTTGATGGATCCGGGATTTTATTCAGGATATTTCGGATCGACTCCCTCAGGTTGCTGGACGTCACTGAGCCTACCATTAGTTCAACCCCTATCTGTTTCTCATCCTTAAACAGACCGTAGTTGTCTCTCATTACTGATGCTTCAAATGTATGGAAGTCTCCCGTTAGGGCAATTAAATTGGAGATTCTGTTATCCGTAATGGTTTTGGCAATGACATCACGTTCATACGTATATCCATCCCACGCATCCAGATTAGCGAGTTTCCCAAGGATCTTTAACTGGGTAAGCTGCACTTCGTTTCCCCACAGCTTCCATTGCTGATTTGAAGTTTTCAGTTCATTTAAAAACCAGTCCAGCTGCGAAGCTCCAAGCATCGTTCTTTCAGAGCTGGATACATTTTCACAGCCTCTGGTTAAATAACGGTCCAGCGTTTCCTCTCCGCAAGGATGAGAACTTCTGTATAACCGCTGATCGGTCATTATAATTTTTGCCAGGTTTCCATAGGTAAACGAACGATAGATGCGGATGGACTCTTCAAAATTCTTTTCAGGATTAAACGGAACTCGAGCCGGCATATATTCATACCATGCCTGATTGGCTACCAGTCTCCGCTCCGGGTTTGAATTGGGATCATCGTCCGGTGCGACGGCGGGATAGTAAGTATCGTTTGCAAATTCATGGTCATCCCATGTTGCAATCATCGCATGCCGGCTGTGCAGTTTTTGAAGATTTGGATCCGTACGATATTTTTTATATAGCGTTCTGTAATCCTCCAGTGAGGATGCTTTAGGCTGACCGCTTGGCAAATCGATTTTTCTCGATGCCAGATTTCCCTGATATGCGGCATCTCCAACAGATTCATATATATAATCGCCAACATGGAGGAAAAATGCCAGGTCTTCATCTGCCAAATGCCCAAGGGCAGTAAAATGACCGTTTGTATAATCCTGGCAGGAAACATAGCCTAATTTTACACGCTGGATATCCGCCTGATTTTTTGGCAGTGTTTGAAAACGTCCTGTCTGGCTGACGTAGCCGTTCTTCGTAATAAAGCGGTAGTAGTAGATTTCAGAAGACTCTAGAAATCCGTCTAAGTCCACCCTCACGACTTGATCGTGTTCCTTCCAAATCGGTGAAAACCCTCTCGCATCCAAATTAGAAAAATCCTCTTGGCGGCTTACTTCAAACATGACAAAATTTCCTGCTTCAATAGCGGCGGAGAGATTTTCATTGCCTGCATTCTCTTTTTCCAGCCAATAAATTACATTCTCGCCAATTTGATTGTCTGTATAGCCCGTTTCTTTAACCGGGTCCACTCGGGTCCATATCATCGCCCCGGATTCAGTAGGATCACCAGATAATACAGCCTGTGGAAAACCTTCTCCAGCTTGATAAACAGGGACATATGGCGATGTTTCCGCTGCATGGGCTCTGGAAAGGATTCCAGTTAACCGGCCGGCACCTGATGCCTCTACTGCCACTACGGCTGAACCAGCTAAAAAGTATTTTAGAAATTTTCTTCTGTCCTGATCATAATCTCCATTAGAATCTTCAAACTTGTCCCGCATCATCGTGCCTCCTATAGCATTTTTCAATACTTCTTTATTCTGGATAGGAATCATGAAGGAGGCTTTACAAATAAATAACAAGCCTTTTAAAAGCTTGTTAAGGAAGGTAAATTTTTTGGTAAATAATTGAACAAGAGTAAAATAAAAACGGACAGCATCAGCTGTCCGTTCTATGTAAGCATGAATTATAATTTAGCCGAATCCTCTGCTTTTACAGATTGGCTCGGAATGGATGAATCGAAATTGACCGTGCTTGCAGAAGATGTACGGGTGTCATGTTCAGCAGTTATCGGATCTGTCAGCCCGGATCCGGCATCGGCTACTTTTGCTCCAACGTCCTTCATATCTCCTGCTGCTTCCTTAACATTGTTAAGAGCTTCCTGTGAGGTTGATGCGACTTCTGTTATTTTTTTAAACACACCGTTGTTCAAGCTTTCGTAAATATTTTGTGCATCACGGATAGCGGATTCCAGTGTGTTTCTTGCATTGTTAAATTGAGAAACAAATTGCTCTTTAACTTCGCCTGGATTGTCCTTGACATTTTGGACAATGCCAACTGTCGAATCTTTAATTCCGGCAGCACCTTTCGTTACCTTGCTTCGAGTTGTAGAATCCAGCATTGAAACAGCTCCACCTATAATAGCACCTAAAATCATTCCTCTGACTAGCTTGCTGTTCTTATCCTTTTGTCTTTTGCTATCCTGAATCGTAACTTGTGTCATTGCTTGAACTCCTCCTCTTAATCAATTTGTGTATTTTATACCCCTGGCCGCTAAACGATAAACAAGTAAAATTACTACATTTTATAAAAAGACGCAATAAAGTCTGGCCTAAGGTACCAGATGCCTGTCACCGGAGTCCAAGAGATACGTATTTCACTTCTAAATACTCTTCAATCCCTTGCCTGCCGCCCTCTCGGCCAAGACCGCTCTCCTTCATGCCTCCAAAGGGAGCCTGCGCAGTTGATGGAAGTCCATCGTTTAAGCCTACGATGCCGTATTGAAGAGCTTCTACGATCCGGATGCCCCTGGATATATTCTCGGTAAATACATAGGCAGCTAAACCGAAGGAAGAATTGTTTGCTCTCCTGATTGCTTCCTCCATATTCTTTACCCGGGTAACAGGTGCGACCGGACCAAACGTTTCTTCGTTCATGCAGAGCATTTCATCTGTAGCATCACTAATAATAACCGGCTCCATAAAATACCCTTTTAAATCTGGCAGGCTTTGAGGACTTTTTATTAGAGTTCCGCCTTTATTTTCAGCGTCATGCAGATGCTCTTTTACTTTATTAACTCCATCATCATCAATAAGAGGACCGATTGCAATCTCTTCATCCAGTCCGTTCCCAACCTTTAGGCTGAACACAGCCTGCTTAAACTTTTCCATAAACTCATCATAAACAGCCTCATGGACATAAGCCCGGTTGGTACAAATGCACGTTTGGCCTGAGTTGCGGAATTTTGAGGCAGCCATAGCCTGAGCAGCGCTATCGAGATCCGCATCATCCATTACAATGAACGGCGCATGTCCGCCAAGCTCAAGCGAGATTTTTTTCATCGTATCAGCTGAGCCTTTCATGAGCGTTTTCCCTACTTCGGTAGACCCGGTAAACGACAATTTTTTGACTCTTTCATCTGCCATCCAGGCTTCGGAAATTTCTTTAGATGAACCGGTGATAACATTTAAAACTCCTTTTGGGATTCCTGCTTCTTCTGCTAATTCAGCCAGTCTTAACGCTGTAAGCGGAGTAGAGGAAGCTGGCTTGACAACAGCTGTACAGCCTGCCGCCAGTGCTGGACCCACCTTTCTTGTAATCATTGCAGCCGGGAAATTCCACGGCGTGATTGCTGCAATGACCCCAACAGGCTGTTTGATAACAAATAAACGTTTATTAGCAGCAGACGCCGGAATGGTTTCTCCGTAAATTCGTTTTCCTTCCTCTGCATACCACTTTACAAAACTATTGGCATAGCCCACTTCTCCTATTGCTTCTTTAAGAGGTTTTCCTTGCTCCTTCGTCATGATTTCACCAATCTCATTCTGATGCTCTTTAATTAATGCGTGCCACTTTTCCAGGTATTCTGCCCTTTCATAGGCAGTTAGCGAAGACCATTCTGTAAGAGCATGATATGCTGCATCAACTGCCGCTTTTGCTTCCTTTTCGCCGCCTTTTGGTACAGATGCAATGATGTCTTTAGTTGCAGGATTTTCAACTTTTATCGTTTCCTCTGTATAAATCCACTCGCCATTTATGTATACCGGCCACTTTTTCAAATGAAACCCTCCCATGTATAATTGGACTTTCTATCTTTCTTCCACTAACCTGTATAATATTAAACATACATGCTGGTTATGACAAAGGAGGTGGCAAATCATAATGAAGCAATTTAAACTATGGAAAGCAGCTGGTGCTGTTGGCTTGATGGGGTTTCTTGCATGGAATGAATTTAGGAGATTCAAAAAAGAGCTGGGAAAATCCAGCTTATCTGAAAGAAATGCAAAGGTAAATATGAAGGATGAAGAAACCAATCCAAATCAAGATCGCTGAGGACCAATTATTAAATGATTACTCCATTTTCAGGAGAAAAGGCATTATATTTGAGAGATTTGTTCTGCTGAATGCTGATCAGCATTGTTTAGCTGGGCTGGTGTCAATTGGGTGATTTCTGCAAGCTTGGCCATGGTTTCAATTAACCTTTCCATTTGCAGTTTTATAGAGGCGGCGTGGTAGGAAATATCCAGCTGTTCGATGTTAGGATAATGGGAAGATGCTTTATAATAGGAATGATCGAAGCCCTTTTGTACTTCCTGCAGCTCACGCTCTCTTTCTTTCAGGCGGCTGCTTAATGAGAGCAATTCATTCACATTGATGCTAATTTCGAAAGGTAGGTTTGACGTGTTCATTGAAGTGATTCTCTCGCTTTCTCTTCTAGTTGGGCGGCAAGCTCGGCTAAACGGACTTCCTCATGCTGGAGTCCGGTGATCATTTGATTCATATGGTCGTATATTGTCGTAAATGCATCTGATGCTTCCTCCATGACCCGATTAAAACTTTCAGCGCTCTTCCCTTTCCAGTCATGGGCAGCCTCGGATACATGGTTCGTCGTCTGGTGAATGATACCAGTGAACTGGTCCATAATCTGAACTAATTCTCCCCTGAGCTGCTGCACCGCGTAGCAATCACCCTCTGTATTCATGACACTCCGCATTAGCTGATTGAAGCGATCCATCTCACTCACTGCCATTCACCTTCCATCTTCTTCTTTCTTCAAGTATAGGAGAAATTTTCAAGTTTGCACAACGGAAATTTGGATTATTATCTTTGATTACGTTAGAGAAGTTTTTGTCGAATGACGTCGAATTTATAGGTCTGCATTTCAATTACTGTGTATCTTACCTTATATTTATTAAGAGACCTATGTCCTATTTTGTATTTCCAAGCAAATTCAGGAGGGATCTCACAGGCTTGAATGTAAAACCACGGACTGATTATCATGTCTTTAATCCTACTATTTTTCCATATAAAGGAATTTATGTTTTGATTTCTTGAAAGCGAATTTGATCCTTTTTAGGAGTAATCGGCAGGTCTCTGACCAAAAAATCACCGTAAGACCGGGGAATTTCTGCATACATGATGACACGGTTTCCTTTTACGAAAACAATGATATTCATGTCTTCTCTTTGTTCCAGATTGCTTTCATTCTTGAATGGCATTCCAAGTTCTTTTTCTATTTCATCTTCTGTTGTATAAGGTCCAAATATATAGGCCTTTTCCCATGAAAAATCAGCTGCATGACTCAGCCTAAACTCTGATTTATGCAGATTCATCTCTGATCGTATGTCCTTTTTCAAAGATTGACTTTCTTTTACATTTTGGCTGCAGCCGGACACCGCTATGAAAAATAGAATTAGTAACGCTGTGACCCATTTCATATTAGATTCATTCCCCTCCCCTGCAGTCTAAACCCTATCGTACTATGATCTAGACGATTTTTCATTGGGGCGAAAGGGGGGAATTAATTTATGAGGCCTTAAGAGTTTTTTGTACGCCTCTCCCTAGAGAGTGCGGGATATCTTTTAGAACGGCTTATAGCATTTTCGGCAAATCTGCTCATGAAACTGGCGTTTATTTTTCGTACCGCAGCTGGTGCAGAAGATGACAAAAGAGTCAAAAGAACCAGTAAAGGCTAATCTCTCTCCCCGCTTCAATGCTTTAATACTAAATAGAATATCACCAGCAAGCATCAGTCCTGACAAGAATATCAATAAGGCTATCAACATAAGAGAACCCTCCCAAATGCAATTCACAAATCCATTTACCTTCTATATTTTACCATAAAATAAAGATGAACGAGCTATGAAAATAGCGTCTCTCATTCATTTATTTCTTTGCCAGCAAGTATCTGGAAAAGAAATTTCACGTAAACGATCATGCTCTTTCTGCAAACTTCCCCACCTACCGTTTAGACATTTCAGGTCGTCTGCGAATATACTGCAAGAGGCTCAAAAAGAAGGTGATAACATGGCAGCATATGAAGTGATTTTAGAAATAACAGGTGCCTGGATCCAAACGGCCGGGACAGCCATTGCAGCAATTGGGGAAACACTTGTGGCAGGGGAGGAGCCGGGATATAGCACAGGGGAAAAATTAGTCGTAATAGGAAACGGTGTCGAAGCTGCAGGCAATGCGCTTCAAGCAATAGCCCTGTCTTCCGATCTAAACCGCACGATGTCAAGCTTAGGTGCGTGGCTGCAGGCGGCTGGAAATACTGCAAATGCGGCAGCTGGAATCATTATTTTAAATGGAGATGAAAAGGCTGGATTGAAGCTTGATATTTTAGGCGATTCTGTCCAATCAGCCGGAGCTGCAATCGAAGCAAATTTTGTTGATGGAAGTCTTCCATTTGCTGGTTCGATTGTTATTGGTGAATATCTTATTTCCATTGGAGCAGCCCTTGAGGCCATAGGAGCTTATTATCTTCTAAAGGGAAAAAAGGTAAGCGGCGATGCATTCCAAGCATTCGCAAGCTATCTTGAATTTGCAGGTGCAGGAACTGTTGCTGCAGCGTTAACAAAAGGATTCGTATGGACGCAAAGGGACTATGGAGATGAAATTCTATATCGTTATCCCCCTACCTGACATTCAAGGAATCAGAATTTTTCATTATCTACCAGATCTTTCTTGATTTAAAAAATGCTGCTAAAATAGGACCTGACTAGGAAAGGGGTTCTATATGCAATCGAATAATGGATACCATGAAGAATTATTCCTCACCGGAAAGGAATATCCGGAAGCACATGTAATCCAGCGGCTCTCTCCAAAAGAATACATAGAGGTTCTTGTACTGCATGCTGCCAGGAGATTAAGCGAAAAATTCACGAGTTTAATAGAAAATGATCAATATAGCGAAATGACAAGGTTAGCTTCGGAATTATCCAGCCTCCTCAAGGATGTCGGGGATCAATTTTCGCTTCCGCTTTCCATGGTTACATACAATCGTGACGGAAAAGAAATGCCTTATTTTCAGGATTTCTTTCTTTCCCGCCTGAATTTACTGCATAACGAAAAACATTCAATTAAAAACTTCTTTAAAACCTTGAAATTTGAAATGCTTACAGCAGATTCTGCAGAGTTTATGGTTAGTTTTATCCGGATGTCCGGTCTTCAGCTCCTCATACAGCCGCTGCTTGAACTGGAACAAAGAGGAATTCCGGTACGAATTATTACATCAACTTATTTGGGGATTACAGAGGCAAAAGCATTACGAAGGTTACAGGGTTTCTCCAATGTAACAGTTCGGGTGCTTCCTTCGCAAACCGAGTCATTTCACACAAAAGCCTATTTGTTCCACCGGCATTCCGGTTTCCATAACGTCATCATCGGTTCATCCAACCTGTCTCATTCGGCCCTTATTAATGGGCATGAACTAAATGTAAAAATTCCTGATTCACCCTATTTCCCTGTTTTTGACCAAACAAAAAAGGTCTTTGATTCCACCTGGCAGGATCCGAAGTGTCTTCCTCTAACTGACGATTTGATTACAGAATACGAGTCCTATCAAAGAGCAAGAAATGATTACGAACAATTTGCCTATAAACAGGCTGCCGCTGCTGCAGAGGCTCCTGCTATATATACAACTGGCATCATACCGAATTCCATGCAAAAAAAAGCCCTGGAAAATTTGGTGAAGACCCGCAGCTCAGGCAACAGAAAAGGAGTCATTATTGCAGCAACCGGAACGGGTAAAACATACTTATCTGCGTTTGACGTAAAGGCAGTAAAACCAAACAGGCTGTTATTCATCGCCCACCGGGAAGAACTGCTTGATAATGCCATCTCTGCTTTTCAGAAGGTCATTCCCGATGCCTCGCTATATGGGAAAGTAACGGGAACACAGAAGCAATTTGATCACCGTTATGTTTTCAGTACTGTGCAATCCCTCCACCGGGAAAATAACTTGGTCCGATTCCATTCAGACTCTTTCGATTACATCATTATTGATGAATTTCATCATGCAGAAGCTCCTTCGTATAAAAGGGTGCTTGAATACTTTGAACCTGATTTTTTATTAGGTTTGACTGCAACACCAGAACGTCTGGACGGGAAAGATGTACTGGCCATTTGCGACCACAATGTTGTATATGAAATCAGGCTTCGTGACGCCCTGGAATCTGAATTGCTTGCACCCTTTCACTATTTTGGCGTTTCGGATCAAACAATCGATTATTCTTCCATTCCTCTTCGGAACGGACTGTATCAGGAGGATGCTCTAGTTAAAGCGTTAAGTACCAATCGCCGTACTGATTTTATTATTGAAATGATGGAACATTACGGATATGACGGTGACCGCCTGACTGGGCTTGGTTTCTGTACAAATATAGCCCATGCCAAATATATGAGTACAGAATTTAATGCAAGAGGATACGTGACTTCATTTCTCACAGGTGAGCACTCCATATCCTATCGGAAAGAAATGGTCAGTAAGCTGGAAGATGATCATCATCCGCTTCAGCTCATTTTTACAGTTGATATTTTCAATGAGGGAATTGATATACCAAAACTAAACTTGCTTTTATTCTTGCGGCCCACTGAATCATCTGCAATCTTCATTCAGCAGCTTGGACGCGGATTAAGGAAAGTACCAAGAAAAGAGTTTGTAACGGTGCTTGATTTTATCGGAAACTACCAGAAATCCTTCGTTGTTCCTCTTGCTCTTTCCGGCCAGATGAATCAGAGAGGATTTGACAAGGATTCGCTGAGAGTTGCCATCACCCATGAGTTTGCTGATCTTCCTGGCGGTTCGTACGTGGACCTTGATCCAATCACAAGAAAAGAAGTTCTCGATCGAATTGATTCCATCAAGATGAATTCTTCTGAAATGCTGAAAATGCTTTATCATCAATTCCGAAATGAACTGGGACGATCACCAGAAATTCTGGACTTTCTCTATTCTGAACAATCACCTAGCTTTGGGTACTTTGTACATAAATATGGGAAGTGGGTCAAGGTCAAGGAAAAAATGCAGGATCTTTCCCCATTTGACGAGGAGATTCTGAATGATCGCACCTTATTGTTCCTAATAGAGCGCCTTGAAAAAATGGTTCCCGTTAAATGGCCATATGAGCTGATTGCCTTGGAGCTCGCTTTCCTGCAAAAGGATGTACTGGCTGAGGATGTTACGAGGCACATGGAGAAAAGATTTGGAGTGCCTGTAAAATTTGCATCCCATCAGACGATCATCCAGCAGTCATTTTTAAGATTGAGCACACCGGATAAAAAAACAAAGCTCGTTATAGGGGAATCAGACGGTTCTGTTTTGAGGCTGAGAGAAGAGATTTTATCTCTATCAGAGAATCCCTATGTATATCAATACATTAAGGACCGTATTGATTATGGAATTATTGAATTTAGACGAATGTATCATCCTGAAAAGTTTTTAAAAGGAGACAAGCTCTCTCTTTATCAAAATTATACGAGAAACGATTTGATCTTTTTATTTGAAGCGGGAGTCGCGGAAGGAACATGGCGCGAGGGTGTAAGCAAAACAGGCTGCCATTACCTGCTGTTTATCAATTTGAACAAGTCTGACCGAGTGGAAAAGCACCTTCACTATCAAGACTATTTTATTGATCAAAAGCATTTCCACTGGCAAAGCCAAAACCAAACATCCCATTCTTCAACTGTAGGACAAAATTACATCCATCATAAAGAGCGAGGCATTCACATCCATTTGTTCGTAAGGAAATTTACTGAAATGCACGGTATGACTCTCCCATTTTCTTATCTTGGAGAAGTGGATTATGTCTCAAGTCATGGCGACAAGCCAATGAGCATTCGATGGCAGCTTCATCATGCCATTCCAGAAGATTTGTTTATGGACCTCGTCCGCTAAATTTTTTGAGTGTAACGTCTATTCCCTCTAACGGAGATTGGCACCCATTGTTGCCCCTATTAAAACAGGAAAACGACCCATATCATCTTATGGGCCGTTTTGCCTTTAAGTTCATATTCTTAAATTTTAATTTCTACCTTAGCTGTTTTCTTAAGCTCTTCTACCTTTTTTCCCAGTGCTTCGTTTTGCTTTTGCTGGGTCAGCTGCTGCTGGATTTGCGGTTTAACTTCCTCAAGCTTAGGCGGTTTTTGTCCGCCTTGTCCGCCCTGCTGTGCAAACTGGTTATAATATTCTTCAATCTCTTTGTCTGTTACTTTAGGGGCAGGAATTTCTTTTGATACATACTGGTTCATTTTAATGCTTTGAGCCACTTGCTCATTAAGCTGCTTTTCGTCCATTCCCTGCATCTTAAGTGCTTCCTGGAACTTTTTATCATCATTATTGTATTGTTTTTTAATTTCATCTATCTGCTTCTTTACTTCATCAGCAGATGCTTTGTAGCCTTTTTTATCAGCTTCCTGCATCAGGATATTCTGACCGACCAGCGTATTAACGGTCTGATCTTTAACTTGCTTTTCCGCTTCTTTTGAAGTTGGATCCTGGCCCATTTGCTGCATTTGCATTTGAGTGGAAGACAGAACACTATTGTAGTCGCTTCCTGTTATTGCCTTACCGTTCACTGTAGCGACTGTTTTCTTTTCATCTACTTTTTGAGCTTCCATTTTCTTCTGCATTTCTTCCATTTGCTTTTGCTGTTCTTTTTGGCTTGGCTGATCTGCTTTAGCCTGTTCTTCTGTTTTCTTAGGTTCTTCCTTTTTTGCCTGATCCTGAGCTCCGCATGCCGCCAAAACCATACTCATTAATCCTATGGTGAGAGGATACATTATTTTTTTCATCTTTTCTCCTCCTGCTGCGATAATATTTGAAAATAGCTTCATTTCGCATTGTATCGAACAGGCAATGAAAAAGAAACCATTTCCGTCCAAATGTTATCTCTTTGAAACGTTCTGTAATCTTGTAACAGTTTGCATGACAGAATAAGAGGCGGAATACATATTCCCGGCTCTGCCTTTTAGTTCCTATTGTTCAAGTGAAGGACGGTGGGAATATCTGCCGGCGCCCATTCCAATTCATTAAGCGCCTCCACAGCCGTCCATCTTAATTCTGCATGCTCCTTCGCTTCAGGATTTCCTGAAACAATGGATGCATGATAGGTTAATAAATTCACAATAACCTTGTCGTATTCGTGTAAAACATCCACAATTTTTTCTTTTACATGTATTCTGCACCCAAGCTCTTCTTCTATTTCACGAACAAGACTTTCTTCCGGGCTTTCCCCATCTTCAATTTTCCCGCCAGGAAACTCCCAATAGTCAGGCAGTGACATTTCAGGAGAACGCAGAGCGCATAGAATTTGGTTTTGATCATTATGTATGACCGCTCCTACGACTTTTACGGTTTTTTTCATTAAAAACTACCACCTTCAGTATTTTTTCTATTGAACACCTGTAAATATGAAAAATTTAAGTAATGGGCATTCCGGCAATGGTCCGGTTTTACTTTCATTTTATCATAATCTGTTTCTTCCAAATCGATGTATTCTATGAATGGTTAAGAGAAATCCTGTCTTGAATTCACATGAAAAGGCCGCCATATTCTCAATAGCTGCCTTCCTGCTTTTCTTCAATGAAAATCTTATAAAGCTGCCGGGGCCGGCCTTTTGTTTTCAGCTTTTCTTCCCCTGCCGCTGCTGCAATGCCTGCTTCTGTCCATTGCAGCAAGATCCGATGGGCCGTTCGTATTGTAACATTTAAAATGGAAGACATGTCCTGGGCTGTGTAAAATTCTTTTTCTGTACGATGCATTTTAGCGAGCATCCGCTCCAGATGGACGGCTGACATCCCTGCTCTTTTCGCTCTGTTTATCATTTCAGCATCGGAAGAGGAAAGCTGATACACCAGAGGACTTGCCATCTCAATTGGTCCAACTGCACTTTTATCCTCCCGTACAATAAAACATTGATTCATTCCATACTCTGATGCCTGTCTTAAAGCAATTCTCGAATGCTCACCAGCCTCGCTTGCCGTATACCCAAAGCCAATCCCCATTGAGAGCATCCTTTCGTACTTTTGTTTAGCTTCTTCAAGAATCGGAATAAATTTATAGCCTTCTGTTACACGTTCAAATGCTCCTCGTGTTGTGACAAAAACATAATGCTCTCCCCCTAAATAAGTAAGATGAGCCTCAAGGCTTTCTGCATAGTCCAAAATGTCAGCGTGGAGCTTAAGCTTTTCACGCTGATAATCGTGCTCTGATGAAGCACCTTCCCTAACACGTTTAAAATCACTAATTCGAATCGTGCCGATCACAATTTGGGCTTCAAGGCTTTTTCTTTTTTCCGAAGAGAGCAATGCACGCTCCAGTGCTACCACAATGTCTCCCTTTGTAGGTGTAACCCACTCTGCATGGATTCCTGCCATTTCAAGCTCCTCGGCAACTGACTTAATCCCTGTCAAAACCCCGGTGCACAATCCTGAATCTACATTATTTTTGTGTGTTTCAGCATTCGGGAGGTCTATCACTTTAATGATACTTGATGTTTCATCCAGTTCATGAAGCACAGACTCCACCTGTTGAGAGGATAAAGTATCAATTGATAGCTTTGACAGATCACCTGTTTTATTTTTCAACCTGTGCAGCGAACGATATAGACCTGAGCCTTTTAAAGGAATATAGTGAACTGGCAAATTAAATTTATATTCCTTGAATGCTTGCAGATACGGTTTTTTTCCAGAGAATAAAAGAATGTCTGTTTTCTCCATCAGTTCAGCTGCAAAAAGAGAAACATCCTCGACCCGGTCAGACAGTCTAAATATAGGCTTCAGGGAAGGGAAGTCTTTTATCGCTTTTCTAATATTCTCACCGACTTCATGCGGACCGATAATGCCAATGATTATTGGCTGTTTCAAATCTCTTTCCCCCTACTTAGCCGCAGTCCATTCGTTCAGCTGAGAATGAACGAATCGATCGTCATTTAAATGAGGATAGCTGATATAGACCCGGCTGATTTCTTCTGATTGTCCCGGACTTAGCTGTTCGGATTCATTCAGGCACCAGTTTCCCTTCAGTAATCCCTGTCGTTTCAAAACCTCATTAATTCCAGCAATACATCCGCTGAATTGATGGGCAGGATCAAAGAACGCGGCATTTGCATCCGTGATTTGTGTTCCCAGAGCAAATAGGTCTTTAAATCCCTCACCCGTTCGCCTTGCAATTTTGATCCTCTCAAGAAGCCCAACTGCCTGTTTTGTCCATACTGCCCAATGTCCGAGTAAGCCTCCGGCCACTTCCTTCTCTACGATTTGCCCATCTATATTGAAACGAAACAAGGTAAGCAGATCTGTCACAATACTGTCATCATTTCCGGTATAAAGAGCAATGTCTTTACACCTGCTTGAATGACAAACAGCACGTGCTACATCAAGTGTTTGATATCTGTTAAACGGAGCCATTTTTATTGCTGCCACTCCGGGAATCTCAGCCATTTCTCTCCAGAATTCGTATGAAAATATACGTCCCCCTACTGAAGGCTGCAGATAGAATCCGAATACAGGAAGAATTTCGCTAATTTGTCTAGTCCTCTCCATCAATTCGATTTCCGATTGATGAATCAATCCCCCGTTGCTTACAAGGACAAGATCGTAGCCAAGGCTCTTCGCTAGCTCTGCTTCATACAAAGCCTGCTCTGTAGGACCGCAAACACCAGCAATTTTCAAAAAAGGCCGGCTGATTTTTTCTGCTTCTTCAGCTGCCATCCGAAGAACTGGCTCAAGCAAATTGATACCGGGTTCACGGATTTCAAATTGAGTTGTATGAACTCCTACAGCGATTCCCCCTGCTCCGCTGGCCATATAATAGCGGGTAAGGGCTCGCTGGTGTTCTTCGTCAAGCTTCCGGTCAGCTGTTAACGCAAGTGGATGAGCCGGAATAACCGTTCCTTCCCTTAATAATGTCCATTTTGACTGATCCAAATTAATAGGCCCCCTGACGTTCCTGAAAATGAGTAGGTTTATTGATCGTTTCACCATTTGATTTCACCCATTCCGCAGTCCAATTGATCATTTGCAGCAGCGTCACACTTGGATAACCGAATAGCTGATGAGCTTTAGAAGCATTGCTGATTAACGCGGTCGTTTGTTCTTCCCCTATAAAAAGCGGCTTTTCATTAAATCTTTTCCCAAACTCCCCGGCAAGCCAGCGGATGCTGACCGTTTCCGGACCAGTCACATTAAGAATACAAGGGGGTGACTGACAGATGGATAAAGAACGGATTGCCATTTCGTTGGCATCCCCCTGCCATATTACATTAACCTGGCCCATCGTCACATCAATGGCTTTCCCAGATTTCACCGCTTTTGCTATTTCGAGTAAAACCCCATAACGCAGATCAATTGCATAATTCAAGCGAAAATGCACCATTGGAATCCCATATTGGTGGGAAAAATAAGTAAAAATCCGTTCTCTTCCCAGACTTGATTGCGCATATTCACCAACAGGTCCCGGATCATGTTCCTCTGTAGGTCCGCCTTTAAAAATTTCTGTAAGCGGATAAACATTTCCTGTTGAAAAGGAAACAATTCTTGAATTCCTATAGTGCTCGGCGATCCTGCCAGGCAAATAAGTATTCATAGCCCATGTAAAATGCTCATTCCCTTTCGTCCCAAATTTATTGCCCGCCATATAAATCACATTTTCTGATAAGGGCAATCCCTTTAGCTGCTCATCCTTCAAAAGATCAGCGGAAATTGTCTCCACTCCGTTCTTTTCAAGATCTGCTCTGACTTCACTCCCAGAAAAACGGGATACAGCAATGACCCGCTGCTTGCCTCCTCCGTCTTTGATTGCGTTTTTTGCAAGTTTAGCAAGCGTTGGCCCCATCTTTCCTCCTGCCCCGAGGATGATTACGTCCCCCTTCATTTTTTTCATTTCCTGCACGAGAGCGCCGGATGGACTTGTCATTCTCTCCTCAAGCTGCTGAATGGTTTTCATAGCTTTCCCTCCTCGACATTCACGAAATTTTCTGATTTATATACAGTTTACTATTTAGAGACATGTCTTTAATAGGTCTTTAATTCCAATATTCAATACTGGAATAGAGCATAAAAAAAACTGACCCAAAAGCCAGTCAATTCTTATCTCTTTTGACTGTTCGCTTCTGAGAGCAGTTTTTTTACAGTATTCAGTTTCGACCGGTAATGAATGATATTGGCATCCATTTGTTCTTTAAGGTGTTCAATAGAGTCGGTCGATGTCAAATGGCTGTCAGGATAATCAGAATCAAACATCGCATTAAGAATCCTCGTAGCTTCGGTAGCGGATACTTCTGCTTTTTCCACTTCGAGCTGAAGTCTTGAAAGCTCTTGATCTTTTTTCTTCATCCTATCCTCTCCAGGACCTTAAGGGATTTATTCATTTCCTGTTTAAGTTCAAGCCCGAGTTTTTTTAATTCTCTCTCTGTATGCTCGAGGTCTAATGCTGCCTTTTTTAATTGTATGGAAAAACGAGTATCAGCAAGGTCAGTTTTTGGAAAAATTAAACTTGTTTCCGGAAAAATATTTAGAAATTCCCCAACCTTGTCTGTTTTATAGAGAAGTACAGCAGCCTCCGCCGTCATTGGACTGCTTTGATTATTCGTTTCACCAATCATATCTGCCCCTCCTCCATTACAGCCTGCGGCGATTTTAATCTGCTGATTATCAATGTGTATTTATAGATACGATACCCTGTTTAATCAATAGGTCAAACAGGCTTTTTTAAGCTATTTTCAGTTTTGTTTGATATTTGTTTATTAAATGCCAATAACATCACACCTGCTGCAATAAAGCCAACGGCACCTATCAAGCCCAGGATTCGATTAGGGATCCACTCTAAAAGCATGCCTGCTCCAAACATAGAAATCCCTAAAATGGTGTTAGATAGTGTTGCAAGCAAGCCGAAAATGAGCCCCTGATGCATTTTCGGACATTCCTTCATAACCATGGAGTCAAAACAGGTATTCCCAATGCCTGAAGCAAATCCCATCATGATGAATAAGATAACAGCTGCAGCAGCGGATGCAGTACTGCTTAATAACCCAAGAAAAATTCCTTCTGCTATAAGGGCGCCCAATCCAATCTCAATATGGCGGCAATAGATCCGGGGACTCACGAGAAAGCTGAGCATAAGTCCTGCTCCGAGTGATCCGTAGAAGAGTCCTACACCAAACTCTCCAAGCCTATATTCCTTAATAGCGTAAACACTGATTAGTACATTATCGATCCCATTAAATAAAGGAATCGTTATTTCGAAGAGAAAAATGACTGCTAAAACCGGGGAAGTGTAGAGGAGCGTTCGATCGTTATTTCTCTGCTGAAAAGTTCAATATCAAATTTAATTTTATCGTAATCAGCTGACAGTCCTAGAATTTTGCAGGATTGCAGCCACCCCTATTTTTTTCTCAAGTACAGCTTCAACCAGCACATCAGCACAAAAAAGACCTGCTGACGATCAGCAGGTCTTCGTAAGTTTTACCGGGAACACAAATCATCGTACTGGTCTTTGTAAGAGTCTGGAAGCTGCTCCAGAATACTGCATATTCTTTTCTTTGAGCTGAAATCAACTTGTATCAGAAGGGGATCATGATCACTTGCTCGGCCTTGCTGTTCCATGAAAGAGGAGTTAATGTGAACAATATCCGCTTTAGTCGTTGCAGCAAGGTGCTTAGAAACCAGGATGTGATCTAGCACTTGAGAATTCCCTTGATACGTATAAGAATATCTTTCTTCAGGTTTGATTTTTTCTACCATGTTGCTAAGTTCAGATCCTTTTAAAATCTCGAACGTTTTTGAGAACTCAAAATCATTAAAGTCTCCAAGAGCAATTACGCTGGCTTGCGGATCCTTCTTTTTAATATCTTTAACGAAAGAATTAACAATTCCCGCAATTTGATGCCGTTGAGCTTCACTCTTTAGCAGCGGCGGCTGATTTTTACCGAACAGCGGCTCATCTCCGCCTTTTGAGTTGAAATGATTAGCAATGACGATGACATTTTCACCGCCGAATTTAAATTGTGCTGCAAGCGGTTTTCTGCTTGATTCGAATGCTTTGTTCATAGGATCAATACGTCCAGGATTTAATGTAAGTTTTCCTTTTTCATAACCAACAGCCTGCGTAGCTGTACCCTTTGTTCCAGGTGCCAGGGTAACACGTTTTTTGTTATAGAGAAAACCTACACGAATGTTTCCTCCCGGCTGTCCGCCATCTTTTTTATCTTCGGGAGCAATATCTGTAAAAGCGTATTCCGGACCGCCAAGAGCTTTAATTTTATCAATAAGCTTTTTGAAGCTTTCGTCAGCTGCTGTCGTTCCTGTATCTGCTGGTCCATCATTATCCTGCATTTCAGTTAATCCCACAATGTCAGGATTCTTTAGGTTTTTAACAATTGCTTGTGCTAACTTCGTTACTTTTTCATCACTGTCCGCCGGAGAGAAATTTTCTACATTATAGGAAGCAACAGTAAGTTCATCTTTTTTGCTTTTAATAGAAGTCGTTTCTCTTTCCGTTTTACCAGAAATAAATTTAGGAAGGTCACTGCTTGGGCTTAACATTTTGTAGTTGCTGAAACCGTAGCTCATCACCCCATTTATTGTTCCCTCAAAATAATCTCCAGTTTTAGCAAGGAACGATTCATCATTGATGTCAATATGAAGGCGTTCAGGATTAAAATCTGTTTTTTCTGCCCGAAGCCCGCCGCTTTTCGTATTTGTTTTCACATTTCCCGGCACAACGACAAGTTCACCATAGTTTTGAGGAGCCACCACTTTAGGATTTTCAACGGCTACTCTCATTCCCTCAAGACTTTCGTAAAAATCAATACCGTCTTCATCCGGATCGAAGGCTGCAAATTGATCGTTGTCAATGACTTCTGCAGGAGCGACGCGGTCTTTACCGATTACAACCGGTTCCGGCAAAGCGCTTCCTGAGGAAACTTTTGTGATTGCAGAGGCATTGATTTCTGTCATAGCTAAATCCGTTTGAAGCTTTTCGCTGTAGCCTTCCAATACCCACTCTTTTACCTGTCCGCTTGCCTTAACTACGTCTCCGGCTTTTAATCCATGGGACTTTTTGTAAACAAGAATTCCCTCTGATGTATTTTTATTATCATCCGGCTTCAAATCCTGCATGTAAAAATTACTGCTGTCTGCAACGTGTGTGACAATTCCTTCCACATCGGCTACGGTTTGTCCGTTAAAAGGAGATGTATGGCTCTCACTCTGTATATCATGAATTCTTACCGCATCTTTTTGAATTCTATAGTCAAATTCTGCTGCTTCACTGGAATTCAATCCAGTTTTCATAGCGATTGCTTTCACAACCGTATCTTTCTCAATCTTGATTGCTTCAGTGTATTTTGCGGATTGAGCGGTCGGCTGGCTGCCGTCCAATGTGTAATGGATCGCTGCTCCCTGTGTTTCTGTTGAGAGCGTTACTTCAGTGCCTTTTTTCACAAAACCGGATGCAGGGTTCGCAGTAACTGGACGAACAGCTGAAGCATCCTCTATAATATCCTCTGCACTTCTTGGAACAAGCTTGTATTCGTTAAAATTATAATCAATCACTCCAGTGATCGAATCATAAGACTTCCCGGATTCTAACAAAGAGCTGTCAGCAGGCTTGATGACAAATTTACCTATAGAGTCCGAGGCAGCAATGTTTCCATTGCTATCTTTTGTACCAGCGGATATATTCTTTACTGTTACAATTTCTCCCTCTGTTTCCTCATTCAAATCCTGTGAAGAAATAATCTGCGGAGCTGGAACGCCAGCATTTGCCTGTACAATCTCTACCGATTCAAGATTAGCCGGTTCAAGCTGCGGCATTCCGAAATAATCATTAACAGGCCCAGCAGCTTTGATTTTATCTCCAATCTTTACTTTTGAGTCCAAACTTGCCGCTCTTACAACAAGTCCGGCAGTAGCATCTTGAATGAACACATTGTTTTTGCCGCCTGCTGTAAATATAGCGGTTACCGTTCCAATAACGGATGCAGATGTACCTTTAGGCAGTACACGCGCACTTGCAATGGTCTTTTCTTCAGCTCCGGGAGGTACACTGGTGTCATCAGAAAATACCATGCTGCTGGCATTTTTTATTCCTGGCATTCCATTATAAGCAAGAAGTTCGCCTGTTATTTGAATCTTTTTTCCAATGTTTGCTGGATTGGTTTGAAGACCAAACTTTGCCCGGAAGCTTGCTGGCAGCTGGACAGAGACCATTTTGTTTACATCTTTCTCTGTGCTGCTGTCCGCAATCGCAACATTGTAATCGTTACCAAAAGGCGGGTCATATTTTACTGATTTTGCACCTGTTGTGTGAGCTACAATATACCCCTCAACAGCCGCTGTCTGACCATTGTTGTTGGCGATGGCATCTGCTACGGTTAAGGTATCTGCTGCTTTGGAGACACTTATAGAACCCGGTGCAAGCAAACTTAAAATCATTGCAAATACGATCGTTAATTGAACGAACCACTTCGAATTCCTTTTCATTATTTATCCTCCTTTGGTAAAATCCTCGTAAAAAATATATATCAATGTTCCTGGTTTTTCTATGTAATTCTTGTAAATTTTACACGCTTCAGTGTAAATAAAATGACGATTTGATTAATCACGCCTATGAATATCTATACAAAATTAGATCTTTTGATACATTTTTTTCTAATTCCGATTCAATTTTCCTTAGCCATTTATCTTGAATTTCAGAATTCGACAAATCCTGATAAAGGATGTTTCCATCTATCCTTCCGAAGAAATTCCTGGATAAGAAAGGTTGCATGAGCCTTTTTTACATAGATCATGTGAATTAGTTCTAAAGTAATGTTTTTTCCTTCTATTAAATTTACATTCATTTTATTGAATATTGCTTGCATTTATCATATAAACTCGTCTTTCCAATTTCTAATAGCTTTGCTGCTGCCACTTTATTTCCCTGCGTCTTATTTAAAGCATGAATAATGGCTAATTTCTCTGCGTGCAAAACCGTCTCTTTTAAAGGAATTACTTGAGAGGGCTGGCCGGAAAATAATGAAGAATCAGGAGGGACAGAGGACACCGGTCTTTCTTCTCCTCTTAAATAAAGAGGCAAATGCTTCGGCAAAATAATGGGTCCATCCAGCACATTCACTGCGCGCTCCAGAACGTTTTCCAGTTCACGGATGTTACCTGGCCAGCTATGCTGTTCGAGACAGCGGGTAGCCTCTTCGGAAAGCTCGAGACCTTGACGGTGAAACTTTCCTTCCAGCTTTTTGAGCAGAACGGCACTGACAGGCGCTATGTCCTCTCTTCTCTCCCTTAATGATGGAATATCAATTTTTATTACATTAAGGCGGTAATAGAGATCCTGGCGAAACAATCCCTTTTCGACCATTTCTTCCAGGTTCCGGTGCGTGGCTGCAATGATGCGCACATCAATCCTGACAGGTGCTCTTGCTCCAATTCTTTCAATCTCTTTCTCCTGAAGCACCCTTAATAATTTACTTTGCATTTGCAGAGGGAGATCCCCTATTTCATCCAGAAAAATCGTGCCTTTATTCGCAAGCTCAAACTTCCCTTTCTTTCCTCCCTTTTTGGCACCTGTAAAAGAACCTTCTTCATATCCGAAAATTTCAGATTCAAATAAATGTTCTGGAATTGAAGCGCAGTTCAATCTCATAAACGGTGCGTATCTTCTTCCGCTTGAATGATGGATAGCATGGGCAAATAATTCTTTACCGGTTCCTGATTCACCGAGCAGAAGAACAGCTGAATGACTGTCCGAAACTCGCTCTGCAAGAATCTTTGCTTCTCTAAATTTCCCGCTCTCTCCAATCAGATCCCCAAAATGATATTTACTATGAAGTTCTTTTTCAAATCGATTTTTATAATAGTTCAGTTCTTCCATTAACGGCTGCAGCTTCCTTGAGTAGTCCAGCCACTCCTTGGGATTCCGGAACATCACGGTCCCCACTGCTCCCACAAGTTCCCCTCCAACAAAAAGGGGATAACGATTAGCCACCATTTCACTTCCATTAATCGGATGGATTGATGCAACTTCAGCCTTCCCGGATTTTGCGACAATCTGCATCCTGGAATTTTCAATTATATCCTGGACGGGTTTTCCAATCGCTTCCTCGGCTGATACATGAAGAAATTCGCAGTATGCATTGTTTATGTAAAGAATGATTCCGTTATGATCCACAACGACCGTGCACTCCGCAGCCAGATTGATTACTTCTTCAAGCCATTCCGATGGGATCAGTTCGATAAGTCCCTTCATTTTTCTGCCCCTCCATTTGTTAACGCTTTCAATATATTGAATCTATCATACTTACATAAGCCTGGGGAAATCAATAAAAACAGCTAATAAAATCTCTTCCCATTTTGTTTCAAATTTTTCTGCTGCTAAAATAAAATGGTGCTATACTATTTCAGTAACAGATAGCACCTGTTACTAGTTTCTCAGTTTGAAAGGAAGGATTTTCACTTTTGAAAAAAATCATCCAATATTTGCTTGCTGCCATTCTTCTAATCGCCGCTCTCTCATTACTCAGCACGACTCCTTTGGCATCCGCTATTACCCAATACAGCAGCGCATCTGTTCAAGGTGAAAAGCTCAAAAAAGCAACAGAGCATTTTAATTCACTTATCGCTGCAGGTGATCTTAATTTAATAAACGCAAACTATGATTCCTTTACACTCCAGCTTAAACAGACAGAAGCAGCGATAGGCCGCGTCCCTGGCAGACTAAATCGCTCAAATTTGAGTGCCCAATATGTACGGCCGGCTAAAATTGCGAAGGAGCGGACAATTTATGAGGTCTCGCAATATAGGCTGATGAATATGATTGATAACCGCTTTAAGCAGGCCAGTCTTGAAAATGCCGGTCCTGATTTTGCAAAATTGTCTCGTCTCGAGGAACGGAGCAGGGCAATTAAAGCCGCAGGAAACTATCAGCTATTAAGTGTCAAAACCACTCAAACTTTAATTGAGAAGCGAATTCAGCTAGAAAATGACTATTCAAAACTGAAAAAAACCTTCAATGCCAATGAACCAGCTTTCCTTTTTCCTAAACTCACAGAACTTAAAACAAATTGGGCTGTACTAAGTGAAGGAGAAAAGAAAGAATTTATCCGCAAGGATCCCTGGACTCTTGCCGGGAACACAAAATACTTAGGGTATCTTCCTAAACATTTAGGATTTCTTTATCATTTGACAGGTGAGCAGGATTATAAAAAAATGGTTCAGGATATGCTGCCTTTATATGAAAGGTACTATTTTAAAAAGGGGCGGTTTCAATCTCCAGAATATCAAAATACAGGCTGGTGGTACCGCGATCAGTTTGCGAGAGATGGCCGAGGTTTGCTGGAAGCCTATCAATATACGCAGCTGCCTGAAGTATTAAGATTCGTTGACAGCCAGGCAGAAAAATGGATGCAGCAGGTCCCGCGCGGCAAAAATCTTGGATTTACAGTATTTCCATATGGAATATCAGATAAAGGTGAAACAGGACCGCTGGAAATTAATCCGAATCAAAATTTACAGGTGGCATCCCTGTTTTCTGAATTATACTGGGAGCCAAAGTCCAGATTTTATCAAAGTCCGCTGGCAAAGGACATTGTTATGAATGAGGTTGGAGCTGTTCTTGCTTTGCAAAAGAAAAATGGATCCCTTCCATTGACTCAAAACCTTCCTCTTGTGGAAGATACGAATTACGGCGGTTATTCAGGCAATATGCTCTACCAGCTCGCACAGGTCTGGGGCAATGAAAAATGGATGAAAGCTGACGTGGAAATTGGAAAGTGGCTTTATAATGAGTACACCATGGAACATCCGTGGAACACTCCGGCTGACGCCCCTAATTATGCAATAGACCGGATTGGCAGCTTTAATCTCATCAGCCGTGTTCAGCCGTTTTACGCAGCAGGAATACCTGATGAAAAAGTGCAAGCATGGATTCAATTTTCTGAGACGCGTTTTCCAAATGAAAAATTGTATCTAATGGAGAGATGGTACATCTCCCAATCTATTCCCAGAGATTATTTAGATAAAAATATCACACGAAAAAACCAGCTGCCTCCTAAACTCTACACGGAAGCAGCGGATCGAAGGGTTTCCGCGAGAATGATAGCAGAAGAGATAACAGGTGTTAAAATAACCGTCGTTGATACTGACGATTCATCTGTTCCATTCAGTTATTCAGAAATAGAGGATTTGAAAAAGGAGATTCCATTAAAGTCCGGTAAGTATAAGTTCAATTTTGACGTACACGAAGCAAATGGAAGCATTACACAGGCCAGCAAAGAACTTGTCCTTACAGCAGATCATTCAGTCCAGTTGGAGGTCAAGCTATTCGACAGAAACCACCGTTTTTACGAGAAACTTGAGCATTGACTAAAATTTATTCACCATAGAAAAAGGAACTCCATCGACGGAGTTCCTTTTTTTCATTGCACCGTATAGCCGCCATCTAATACAACAGCCTGACCAGTTACTCCTTTTGCCTTTTCACTTGCAAGAAATACGGCATAATCGGCGATTTCCTGGACATCGAGCAGCCTTTTTTGCGGGACAAGCGGATAGATGACTTCTTCAAGCACCTTCTCCAGTTCTACATTTCTCGTTCTAGCGAGATCCGAGAGCTGATTGCGTACAAGAGGTGTATCCACATATCCGGGGCAAATAGCATTAACAGTAATTCCATGCTCTGCGCCTTCAAGAGCGGATACTTTTGTCAGGCCGATTACTCCATGCTTGGCACTGTTGTATGCAGCTTTGCCTGCAAAGCCAATCAGCCCATTTATGGATGCCATATTGATGATCCGGCCAAACCTTTGCTTTTTCATAATTGGAAATGCGTGCTTCGTAGCGATGAAAGGAGCTGTCAGCATCACCTTAATCAAAAATTCAAATCGATCTGTCGGAAATTCTTCAATCGGAGAAACATACTGCAGCCCTGCATTATTTATGAGAATATCGAGACGGCCGTACGTTTCCATAACCGTTTCAATGGCTGCAGCAATATGCTCTTCTTTTGTTACATCACACACAGCAGAAATTGCTTCTCCGCCTGCCTCTCTTAATTGACTAGCTGCCTTTTCTGCTGATTCTGCCTTTAGATCAGATACGATTACTGCTGCACCCTGGGAAGCGAATTCTTTCGCAATTTCAAATCCGATCCCGCTCGCTGCACCTGTGATCAGGGCCACTTTCTTTTCTAGTAAGCGTTCCATGCCTGGCTCCTTTTCCATGTGATTTTAGTGGGCCGTCAATAAATTTTGGCTGATGGTAAAAGAGGCTTCTGTTTTTTCCTTCACCTCTTCAATCGAAATCCCTTCCTGAAGTTCCACCAGTTCCATTCTTCCTGAATGGAAATCAAAAACAGCCAAATCTGTAATAAGTCGATGTACGACTTGCTTTCCTGTCAAAGGCAGAGTACATGCTGATTTCACTTTGGACTCGCCATGTTTATTTACATGCTCCATAATGACGATAATTCTTTTCGCACCATTCACCAAATCCATGGCGCCGCCCATTCCTTTAATCATTTTCCCCGGGATCATCCAGTTAGCCAGATCCCCTTCCTCGGATACCTCCATGCCTCCAAGTATGGCCAGATCGATGTGGCCGCCGCGTATCATGGCGAAGGATTCTGCACTATCAAAATAAGAGGAGCCAGGGACGGCCGTTACCGTTTCTTTACCGGCATTAATCAAGTCAGGATCTTCTGCTCCTTCAACAGGATATGGTCCAATTCCGAGAAGTCCATTTTCTGACTGAAGCAAAACATTATAATCAGCAGGGATTTCATTGGCTACAAGTGTCGGCATGCCAATCCCCAGGTTTACGTTCATGCCGTCTCTGATTTCTTTTACGGCTCTCTTGACCATTTTTTGGCGATTTTCCATCATTGCATTCTGCCTCCCTTTACTGTGCCTGTAGTACGGTTCGCCGCTCGATGCGCTTTTCGTAATTTTCCCCAAGGAGTACGTGCTGGACGTAAATTCCCGGCGTATGGATTTCATCCGGGTCAAGCTCGCCAGCTTCTACAATCTCTTCAACCTCGGCAATGGTAATCTTTCCAGCCATAGCAGCAACAGGATTAAAGTTCCTCGAGGTTTTTCTAAACACGAGATTTCCTAGAGAATCTGCCTTCCATGCTTTAACTAGAGCAAAATCCCCGATGATACCGCGTTCGAGAATATACGTTTTCCCGTCAAACTCCTTATGTTCTTTTCCTTCCGCTACTTTTGTTCCAACACCTGTAGCTGTGTAGAAGCCGGGAATTCCGGCTCCTCCAGCTCGCATTCTCTCAGCCAGTGTTCCTTGAGGAATAAGTTCAACCTCCAGCTCTCCGCTTAAAAACTGGCGTTCGAATATCTTGTTTTCTCCTACATAGGAAGACATCATCTTTTTTATTTGATTATTGGCCAGGAGCAAACCAAGTCCCCAGTCATCCACCCCGCAATTGTTGCTGACGACAGTCAGGTTTTTCACTCCTTTTTCCTGCAAGGCAAGAATGCTTTTTTCAGGAATACCGCATAGACCGAATCCACCAACAATCAATGTTGCGCCATCCTGTATCGGTTCAATCGCTTCTTCAAAAGATGTAAGAATTTTTCCTTTACCCATGAGTTTCCCCTTTCCTGATGCTGTTTGTTAGACTAAACCAGTTAAACTGTAAAGACCGATGATGACAAAAACGGCAAGGGTCTTAATAATCGTGATCGCAAAGATATCTCGATAGGACTGGCGATGTGTTAACCCTGTAACAGCAAGCAAGGTAATAACCGCTCCGTTGTGCGGCAGCGTATCCATACCGCCGGAAGCCATAGAAATGACCCTGTGCATGACCTCAGGCGGAATATTGTACTTTTCAATTGCTTGCAGGTACGTCTCTGACATTGCACTCAGCGCAATTCCCATACCGCCCGATGCAGAACCCGTGATACCTGCTAATGTGGTGGTTGTAACCGCACCGTTCACAAGCGGATCGGTAAATGTGCTGGAAATACCAGAACTAACGGTTTTGAATCCAGGCAATGCGGAGATCACTCCTCCAAACCCATACTCTGCTCCAGTATTCATGGCTGCAAGAAGGGCTCCGCCAATTCCAGCATTCAGACCTTCCTGAATATTGGATGTAACAGCTTTCCAATTAAATGCAAAGGTCGCAAGAATTCCGATGAGCAAGGCAAGTTCAACAGACCAGATCGCTACAACGGATGAAAGCTCGATTTTTCCGAATGCCTCAAGACCAATGGCCGTAAAATCAAAACCATCCGGATACCACATAGGAAAGGAAACCGTGAAAAATTTGTTCATCACGCCAACAAGAATAAGCGGGACAAATGCAAGAATCTGCCTTGCCGTTGAAGAATCTGTATTGGCAGACACTGCGGCCGCCTCTTTTTCAAGAGCAAGATCAGATTCAGATCCAGCAGCCAGCTCGGACGCAAATCCTGCATAGCCTTCGCCAGCCTTTTCCGCTTTTTTACGGCGGGATTCCAAATAAAGCATACCAAGTGTCAAAACAAAAACAGCTCCAACAATCCCCAGAACAGGTGCTGCATAAATGTCCGTTTTGAAGAAAGTTGTTGGGATAACGTTTTGAATCTGAGGTGTTCCCGGAAGTGCATCCATCGTGAAAGTAAATGCACCAAGTGCAATCGTACCGGGAATAAGACGTTTTGGAATGTCTGCTTGAATGAACAGGTTCTTAGCAAACGGATAGACAGCAAATACAACTACAAACAGGCTGACACCGCTGTAAGTAAGAATTGCCCCCATCAGCACGATGGCAAGAATTGCTCTTTTCGCTCCTACCAGCTTCACGATTGTCTTAGCTATCGTTTCAGCCAAGCCGGACATCTCCACGACTTTTCCAAAAATCGCCCCTAATAAAAAGACCGGGAAATACAGTTTGATAAAACCAACCATCTTTTCCATAAAAATGTTTGAGAAAAATGGAAGTACGAAGCTTGGATCTGTTAGCAATACGGCAAAAAGTGCACAAATCGGAGCAAACAAAATGACTGAAAATCCTCTGTACGCTACAAACATAAGCAAACTTAAAGACAATAAAATAATAACGATTTCCACATATATCCCCCTTTTCCTTCTATGTCGCCGGTTGGAAAGAAAGCGCTTTCAACCAACTTATAAACTATAGTAGCAAGAAGCGTGCCAACCAATCACATTTGGACAACTATTCAAAAAAAAGCCATAAACCATAGACAGAGTGCATGGTTAAAAAAGCTTTGTAAAAAAAGAACCCACAACAAATTCCGAAATTCCGGAAAAAACAATACCCCCCTTCCGGAAAAACGGAATTTTCCGTTTTTCCGGAATTTCCATTTCCTTTCTCCTTACCCTCTTCAACAATCTGCCATATATATGAGTGCTTACTTGCCTTGCAATAACTTTTGAAATAAAGAAATTCTTTTTAAGAAGTAGGGTTTTCCTTGATTTTTGTCGAATAAGCAGACAGGAAAGGGAGGAGAGCGCCTTAATGATTTTAGAACGAAAGGCTTCCAAAAAAAATAGTTTATGATTCTTTTTTATCAAGGACTGGTTTGGTTTGTGCTTTGTTTACTGGCATTTTACGGTATTTCACATTGGATTTGGGAGGATCGGGTAAAGAAAGCTTCTGAATCAATCCGGAAGACATGGTATGTGCTATTCTTGCTGGGAGCTGCCGTATTCTGGACAGCGCACCCTGCATCCTTATTCTCCGATTGGAAAAACTATCTGATTGTCTTTGGAGTTTTTGTTTTAATTGATGCTTTCCTGTTTCTCGGTATGTATATTAAAAAGCTTGGAGTGAACGAACTTGAACGGCATACAGAGGTATTAGAGGAGAACGTCAGGCTTGTCCAAGAGAACAACCATCGCCTGAAAACATTTGCAAACCTCCTCCAGCATGTTTCCATCAATCTCTATCAAGGGGGTATTGCGGAATACATGCAGGGGCTGGATGAACTGATTCAATTATTTGCAGAAAAGAATGATTTGACCGCTTCCTTCCATTCGTTTGATACAGATCAGGAAAAGGAACAGCTACTGGGTGTGATTGAAAGAAAAGGAAGCATTCGTTCCGCACTTGAGCGAAATGAAATTGTCTATCGGCCTGAAGAAAAGACAGCTTTAATCCCGATTGAAATTCAGGGAGTTACATTTGTATTAAAGATTAAAGCTGCTGCTGATGAAGTGAATGAATCGGATTGTCTCCTTTTTCTTTCTTTAATTCATATGTATGATATAATTTATTAAAAGAACCTAAAAGGCGGTGGTTCATAATGAATCCAAAAACCATTGAGCACGACTTCGGGGACAACAGGATGAAACGTGTGAAAAAATCAAGCATTAAAGCACCTTCTGTTACGATGTCACCCCAGACTAAACGCCTGCTTGAAGCCAACAGCAAATTGCTCTCCGAGTATAAGAAAACGCGATTTTCTTCATAATATAGACGCTGGGATTATTTCCTAAGCGTCTTTTTTTATGCTTAAAGCATATAGTGATAATAATGGGTGAGTCCTCCCAACATGGCGCTGACAGCCCTCCAGCCTTTCCTAAAACAAGAAAAAGCGGTGATGATATGCAAAAACGTACAGTTTCTTCCTCTATTAAATCTCCTTGGGTAACCGAGTCCCCAGGAACTAAAAACCTGCTGTTAAAAAATAAGGAAGCGTTAAGATTTTTAAACGAACTGAAGAATAAATGGCTGATAGGCAGTTAAATTCTGTTAATGAATTCTCTTTCTGTTTCAGGCATTCATTGATTTTCCATCTATCTGCCAGCAAAAATAATGTTTTATCTATTTATTTTTGCATCGTCACTTTTCTAACGGCTTCTTCAATGGCTTTTTCCTTAATCGAATGAGTGGCTCTTGCATACTTGTTTCTTTTGATGGGATGCTGCGCTACGGCTGAATAGGATTTGCTTTTTTTTGTTACCTTCACCCAAATGGTAAGCATATCATTGTAATTATAGGCCATGGTTTCTGTATGCAAGGCTAACATCTTATTTCCTCCGATATAAAATTAATTGATGTATTTTAAATATCGGTTTTATTCAAAGAAAATTCCATAGACCTAAATCACTGATTTTTCAAAGGTCAAAAGCACAAAAAAATATGGTAAATGCATCCTTTACATACCAAAAGTCCATGCACCCTCCAACTTAAGTAAGTGAAAAGAACCAAAAAAAGACTCCCGGATCCGGGAGTCTTTCTCATTATTCTTTTATGCTTGCGATTGCCTGATGCAGGCTTGAGAAGGATTGCACTTCAAAGTTCACACCTAACTGAGTCATTGTAATGGCAAGCTCAGGACGAATGCCGCTGATTTTGCTGGTTACTCCTGATATCCTAAGAGCTTCCAGAACCTGGAATATTTGCTGTGCCACCATTGTATCGATAACCGGAACTCCTGAAAGATCAAGAATTAAATACTCCAGTTTAAATTCTGCACTCTTCTCAAGAGCTGTAACCATTAATAGCTGGGCTCTTCTTGTGTCAATGTCTCCAATAACGGGCAGAATTCCAATTCCTTCTTCAATTTTCACTACAGGAATGGAAAGCTCATCTACTGCATGCTGGGCAGAAGAAATTTTTTCATCATGCGCTTTCATATAACAAATGGAAACAAGCTCAACCGATTGGTCTACTACTCTATCAAAAATGGAATAGATTGAATGATATTCATTAATCGTCAGCTCTTGCTTGTTTGCTTCTTCTTTAAGGAGTTCCCCAATATTCTGCTTGGCAGTCCTCATCTCAACAATCGCTGCATCAAGCGGCAAGCCAAGTTCTACCAGCTTGTTCGCAAATTCCTTCCCCCATTTCTTAACTTCATCTGCTGATTTGTCTGATGACAGGGTTAATGAATTTGCATAGATCTCAATTAGTTTCTTCCTCCAGTTCGTCAAATCCTGTTTATTTCCCCTAAATGAAATAAAGCTTTGATCGCTGTATGCCTTCTGAAGGACTAAATCCTTGAAATTATCTAAATTAATATTCGCTGAAGTGGCCACTTGTCTTCCTCCTTGCCGGTATATACAAGTAAAAATCTTCTACTATTTTAACGCAAAATCTTAAAAGAGCCAACCCATACATCCAATGTTCCATTATTGCCCAGAGTCATTTTTCCAAAACGTTCGATTTACCCGGCATTTGGTCATTGTGTTTGAAGGTATCTGAAGCAGCAGATAAACCATTAGCAAATCTGTACATGAACCTGCAGTATTTAATAGGATCAGCATTTTCAATTCCGTATTTAGCATCCGATTACTACCAGCAATAATTGGAACTGCGAGTGAAATCAAGGTATAGGGTGCGGAAAGGAGGATAATTAGCCTGGTTCTGGATAATTTGTTTTTCCAAGTATATAAATGCGCCTAGAAAGGACAGACCTGCATACGTACTTGAGGATCTTTTAAAATACGGAACTAGCAGAAGGTGCAAGGTCTCATGTATCCCCATTAATAATAGTATGCCAGCTAAAAAGGAGACGGATAGCTTACCTGTTATTCCACTATCGCTAAATCCAAATTCTTTAAAAGAAAACGGGTCAAACAGATTCATGATGAAAAAGGAAACGATCGTGCCCGCTGCCATAAATGGAAGGGAGGATATTAGAGCAGCTCCAATCGAAGAAGGTTCTTTAAGGGGTTTCCAGCCTTCCTGTATGAATATTTTATGATCATGCTGATTTGACTTCGGCAATCCAAATACAAATTTCATAGCTGACCCCTCCTAAGTTTTTCCTTCCTGTATAGTTCTATTTCCTAATCCTTCTTCCTCCCCCCTTTACATTCCATTTTTACTTCTTCACCAGAAAATACTTTCTTAATTTTCTCAATTTTAATATAATTGCAACTATACCTAAAAGGGATGGAGGATGTATGAATGATTATACAGGCAGAAGACCGCAAAAAAGTGATTAGCTGGAGAAGGCATCTTCACATGCATCCAGAGCTTTCCTATCAGGAAACAAAAACGGCTCAATATATCTATGACGAACTGCAGAGTATGAATGGTTTAGAGTTATCCAGGCCAACTTCAACTTCTGTTTTAGCTAGGCTTAATAAAGGGAAAGCGGGAAAAGTTCTAGCAATCAGAGCGGATATCGATGCACTTCCGATAGAGGAAGAAAATGATTTTGAGTTCGCCTCCCAAAACCCGGGAGTTATGCATGCCTGCGGACACGATGGACATACCGCAATGCTTTTAGGAGCAGCAAAAATATTATCTGAGCATAAGGAAAAGCTGAATGGAGAGGTACGGTTCATCTTTCAGCATGCGGAAGAACATCCTCCCGGAGGTGCAGAGGAACTGGTAAAAGCAGGAGTCATGGATGATGTTGATTTCGTGATTGGGACCCATTTATGGTCCCCCCTTGAAACAGGAAAAATCGGAATTGTTTATGGTCCGATGATGGCTGCTCCTGACACATTTAAGGTACGGGTAATTGGAAATGGAGGACATGCGGGAGTGCCTCATGAAACAGTGGACAGCATCGCGGTATCTGCCCAAATCATTTCCAGCCTGCAGCAGATCGTTTCGAGGGTAACGGATGCTTCCGAACAGCTTGTCCTTTCAGTCACGCAAATTTCGGGAGGATCGGCGGACAATGTGATCCCCGGGTTTGTTGAATTTGGAGGAACCGTTCGGAGTTTCAATGAAGAATTGCGAAACCGAATTCCCGGGCAAATTGAGAGGATTGTTAAAGGGCTTACGGATGCGCATCAGGCTTCTTATGAATTTGATTATTCGTTCGGCTATCGCCCTGTCATTAATGAAGAACACACAACAAAACTTCTTCATGCAGCGGCTGAACACCTATACGGTCAAGAGGCTGTTGAAATCATGAAGCCCAGCATGGTCGGTGAGGATTTTTCTGCTTATCAGCAAAAAGCGCCCGGATGCTTTTTCTTTACAGGGGCAGGGAACCGAGTAAAAGGAATCACCTATCCCCACCATCATTCGAAATTCACCATCGATGAGGATGCGTTGGAAATCGGTGTAAGCATGTTTGCTGAAGCAGCCAAGGTTATGCTTTCCGGTAAGGGGGACAAAGAATGAGACCCCTTTATTTGCTGGCATTTCTCCCTGTCATAGGATTTTTTGGCGGTCTCTCATTTGCCAACCGTGTGGAACCATACGTATTAGGCCTTCCTTTTTTATTTTTCTGGATTATTTTATGGGTGGCACTGACATCCGTTATTATGGCTGTCATCTACCGATTTGACCCTGCAAACAAGGAGGAGTTGTAATGGTTGTATCACTGCTGATTGTAGGTGCCTTTTTGCTTTTCTCCCTCTTTCTTGGACTCAGAGCAAAACGCGGCAAAGATATGGATTTGGAGCAGTGGACGGTCGGCGGCCGGGGATTTGGAACGATGTTCGTATTCTTGCTGATGGCTGGTGAGATTTATACAACGTTCACGTTCCTCGGCGGCAGCGGCTGGGCATATGGCAAAGGCGGACCTGCCCTCTATATTCTTGTCTATGGCACGCTTGCCTATGTTTTATCCTATTGGCTCCTTCCACCAATCTGGACATACGCCAAGGAGAAAAATCTGATGTCTCAATCGGACTTTTTCGTCAGTAAATATAAGAGCCCGATGCTCGGTGTTCTTGTCTCCCTGGTAGGAATAGCTGCGCTCATTCCATACCTGGTTCTGCAGCTGAAGGGTCTTGGAATTATCGTATCAGAAGCTTCCTACGGAGCTATTTCTCCCGTCATCTCCGTTTGGATTGGCTTAATTACCGTAACGGTCTATGTTATGCTGTCAGGTATTCATGGCTCAGCCTGGACTGCCGTCGTGAAGGATCTATTAATTCTCGTCATGGTCGTTTTTCTTGGGATTTACTTGCCCATTCATTATTACGGAGGGTTTCAGCCGATGTTTGAATCCATTGAAGCGGCAAAACCAGGATTCCTTACTCTTCCTGATTCAGGCATGAGCATCAGCTGGTTTATCTCAACAATCGTTCTGACGGTATTTGGATATTACATGTGGCCTCATACTTTCGCATCGGCCTACACGGCTCAAAATGCAAAAGTTTTCAAGAAAAACGCCTTTCTTATGCCCCTATATTCGGTTGTATTGATTTTCGTGCTATTTGTCGGATTTGCGGCGATATTGAAAGTACCAGGCTTAGAAGGTGCAGATAGCGACCTTTCTCTATTCAGACTTTCCATTCAAACATTTGATCCCTGGATGATTGGCTTGATTGGTGCAGCAGGCCTCCTGACTGCCCTCGTGCCAGGCTCGATGATGCTGATGGCAGCCGCAACTTTATTTGCAAAAAATGTGTACAAAGCTGCTGTTCCTTCTGCTACCGATCAGCAGGTGGCTAAGCTCGCAAAATATCTCGTTCCGGTCATAGCTTTAATTGCCGCTTTTTTCACCTTTAACGGCGGTAATACAATTGTCACGCTTCTTTTAATGGGATACAGCCTAGTCACTCAGTTATTCCCTGCTTTACTGTTCAGTCTGTTCCGCAGCAGATTTGCTACAAAGCAGGGAGCAATGGCAGGAATCATTGCAGGAGTATTCATCGTCGCTTATACAACTCTTGCGGGAACGACTATAGGAGGCTTATTTCCAGTACTTCCACAGGCAGTTAAAGATTTAAATGTAGGAATTGCTGCTTTATTATTTAACTTACTTTTCATGCTTGGTGTGAGTATCGTGACGCGTTCCAGCGATGTGAATAACGCTGCCGATGAAGAGCGGACTGCATAATTAGCATAAGAAAACCCGGACCTGTTATGCCAGGTACCGGGTTTTTATAGAATTTAATTAAATACGGTTTTTGAATAACAAATCAGAGCTTTGGCTGTTTTCTTTTTTTATATATTCCAAAGCGTGCTTTACAGCTGGAAACACTTTAACCGCGTTCAGTTCCTCACAGTCCTCAAGAACTGTAATGGCCATACGGGGGTATATACCTGTAATCAAGAGCTCTGTACCCAGAAGCTTAAGCCATCCATTTAAGTTTACAATATAGTTCGAAAGCGCACGGTCGAAAACGGAAAGTCCTGAAACATCAAGGATTAAATATTTATCCCTCGTTTTATCTTTATGCTCCATAATATTTCTCATTAAGATGGTAAGCCTCTCACTTGGAAATGAGCCAATCAGCGGAAGAACAGAAATCTGATCTTCAATGGAAATAATGGGGGTTGATCTTTTATCCGCCTCCATTTTCGCCTGTTCCATTAAAGATTGATAATGTTTTTCCATTGTGACATCTTTTTGGACGCCAATAAAATAATAGCGATTTTCTTCTTCTATATAGAATGGGTCAATATTCAGCTGATTTAAAAAAAGAGTTCCATCTTTGCGGTAGTTTAGCAATGTTACAGAAACAGACTTCTTTTCCTGGACAGCCTCTCTGATTTTATCTACTTCTTTTTGATCTGTTTTTTCCCCTTGGAGGAACCTGCAGTTTTTTCCAAGAACCTCTTCTTCCGTATAGCCCGTTACTTCCGTAAATCCCCTGGACATATAGACGATGGGATTTTCTTTTTTAGATGGGTCGGTGATAATAATTCCTGTTTGAGAAGAATCCAATGCTTTAAACAGCAATTTCAGCTGAGGATGATCTATATTTTTTTCAAAAATCATTTTCTCCCTTCCCCCTTCCTGCAATGGTCTCTTCTTTTCCATTCCCTTACTTTTCTTGACTTACTATATCAATCCAGTTAATCGTGAACAAATATGGATGTGCCCGGCGTGTTCTTTGATGACCGCAAAAAGAAAAATGATCCCCGGTTTCAGGAATCATTTTTCTTTTTCAGCATTCAAGAGGATTTTCCCCATAACGTTCCCATAACTTAGGGAAACGGAGCATTAAACCTTCTTCATCATCCTCATCCCAGTCAAGCACAATATTGGGCTCTACTACTGATTCAAGCACAATTTGATCATATAACTCATAAAAGCTGTTATCATCCTGCCCTGTCTTTTCTTCGAATGCGAGGGCTCCAATGTACGTTAAATCCTCGAATTGCGGAATCTCGTCATTTTCTTCCAGCTTTTTTAGAGAAGGAATCAAGCTCTCAGGATCACGAATAGCTGCTTCATATACCTCTTTACCCTGATAAAGAAGCCATGCTCGAAAATAATCAAAGCTATCATCAGAACAGCCGCCCATTATAATAAAAGCTGCTGCCCATAGGTGTGAGGTGTAGGATCGCACAAAATAACGGGAGAAGATTTCATCAAATTTAATAATGTCCTGAACCGGCTTTTTTGCTAAATGATCTACAAGCCATTCCAGCTGTTCCTCCTGCTCATCTCCCTTTGTTTTAGCCTGCTCGAATATTGACCAGAATACAGCCTCTGTCATCCCGCTTTTTTTTATCATCTGCAGCGATGACCTGCCTGGCCTGTACCCCTTTTTGAGTTTTGATTGAATCAGCCGTTCAGCCTCCTGGCGGCATTCACGTGCACTTTCAAACTTTTTGGAACGAACCGTTCCGGTTGTACCCGCTTTACCAAAAGTAACGATATATGCGGTTCCGGTAACATTGATTTTCCAAAATTTTTTTGATGAATCATCCTGAAAATGTAATATAGTCTCCACACTAATCTCCTCGCGGCCAATTTTTCTTTCTATTCGGTTAGTCCTATTTTGTAACATTTTATGGGGAATGGCAACTTGTCATGCAAATTATTTCAATGAGGATAATAGCTAGTAAGAAAAGGGATTGTCTAAAACGTCGTGCTGAGAGAACATGATAGAAACCCCCGGAACGCAGCGAGCATTCCGAGGGTCTTTTTTTTACATATTTGGAAGAAGTATGAGTTAGGCTGATTGAATCGGAAGGTGTTAGACTCCAGCCGGTGCAGCAGGCACCCGCAGGCGCTGGCGCCGCGAAAAGGGAACATCCTGCAGCGGAAATCAGCCAAAACCTATATCATATAAAAATACTTCCTTCCTGCACAGCGCTTAAAGGCGGTCATCCTGATCATTTGTTTGTTCTTCAGCAGATTTCTTTTTAGCGTTTTTAACCGACTTAACGATCACGACTCCCATCATAACGAAAATGGCCGCTAATACGATGGCCAAACCAGCAACTAAAATCATAAACAATAAATTTCCCGAACCCATTACAAAACTCCTTCGGCACCTTAATATTAGCCATTATACCCTTATCAAAACACCGCCACAATGAATAGCTTTACAAAACAGGTGACAGAGTTATGAAAGCTTACTGCAAACAGTACGTATTCATCATCTAAAGATGGGAATGATATTCGCGGCATAGGGCGTTCAATGGAGTTCCTTGCTTCTTTGCCCCAACCATGCTTTTGCTGCAAGTTGGACAGCAGGGCTGCTCCGGATGATTAGAATAGTCCTTTAATGAAACAGACAGCCTTTTGTACCGGCTGCCTGCTTCCTATCATTCAGCTTGACCTGCCCAGGAATCTATTTCATCCAGCACAGCTATAATCGGGATGCTGAAGCCGATTGTTCCCTGATCTGTCGCTGCAGAATTTATACCAATTGCCTTCCCTGTTTTCTTATCTACGAGAGGACCTCCGCTGTTACCCGGGGCAATCGGAGCAGAAATTTGATAAGCATCCTTGTAGTAGGTTTGCTCAATATTCACTTCTCTGTCCACACCGCTGATAATCCCGTCTGTAACTGTGTTTTGAAGGCCAAGCGGGCTTCCCAATGCCAGCACTTCATCTCCTATAGCTGATTTCTTCTTGCGTTCAACTGGAAGCGGATCATTCCCCTCCAAATCCTTTACTCGGACAAGTGCGATATCTCTCGTAGGATTTACTCCTATGACTTGCCCTTTCATCTCACGTGAATCCTTTGTTAAAACCACTACCTCATTCTCATCGGCTACAACGTGGGCATTGGTGATAACATCTCCTTTTTCATTGTACTGAAATCCAGAGCCAAGAGACCCATCATCAAGCTGAATTGTGACAACATGCTTTTGGGAATCTTCAATGATCTTTTTCACAGCATCCTCGCTGTTGGTGCTTGCAGCCTTTGCACTATCAAGCTCAATAATTTGCGAGGAAAGCTTTAGCTCCTTAGGAATGTTGTTCTGTACTAAAAAAATCCCTGTAACACCAGCTGCCCAAATAAGAACCGTTGCAATACCGCTCCAAATCCACTTTTTCAATTTTTTTCACCCGCTCCTCTATTTTCTGTAAACTACCTGATCAATTACAATTTTTACTTCCTTTCCATATTCCTTATCCAGGAAAAAGAAAAATTCTGCTTCCTTGCCGCTTTTTATGGACACTTCCTTTGACGAAACATCTTCGTTGAATAGGAACTTTCCTTTTTTGTCGTAAACTTTTAAATAAAGGGTTGGATTATTTAAAGTAGATCTCGTCATGCTCTTAAGTTTTCCTGTTACAACATAAGTGAATTGGTCTTCTTCAAAAGTCACTTTTTCAATCTTAAGGGGCGGTTTTTTTGAACGCATCGCTTTAGAATTAATGACAGACCAGTGCCTTTCCAAAAATACAGGAAGAGAACCTGAATAGCTTAATTTTTCATCTTCAATCTCACTAAGCCTGCTTGTGAGCTCTGCATTCTCATAATTCGTGTATTTAAGGCCGGACCTCAGGGCCCCGATAGCTGCATCAAAATTCTTCTTGCTCATGTATTCCTCTGAAGTCTTCTGAGATATTGAAACAATCTTCTTTATAAGCTGGCCTTTTACCTCCTCTGCTGCCGCTGTCTTCAAACTGATAATTTTTTTTAGCTGCTCCCCGATTTCATCCACTGTATCCATCTCTGCGGATTCTGTTTTAACCATTTCAACCACTAACTCTGTTTCCTGGTCAGATGTTTTCGTCTCAAGTGGAGCAAAAATTGGACTTTTTCTCGTTTGGATATCATTGCGGACGCTGTTCAGTGCATCCTTCGCCTCACCGAATTCTTTTTTATCAATCTTCTGTTCTATGGATAATAAATGATTATCTACCTTTAATGCAGACTCTACCTCTGCCTTAACGCGTTTAATAACGGAGTTGTCCGGTCTAATTTTTGATGCTTCAGTTAATTTATTAATTGCTTTTTCATAGCTGCCATCAAGAGCATACTCTTCTGCTTCATAATGAAGTGCTTCTGCCTTTTGATTGGCGTTTTTCTCACTCGATTGGACGGCAAGTGCTGTACCGGTAAAAAGGAGAAGGCTTGCTGCTGGAATTCCGATCGTTAATAACCATTCTTTTTTCGTCGTTTTCCTTTTTAGTTGTGAGGTACTTTGGCTAACCTCTGAAGTCGGAGCGAACTCCGTAGTTTGATCATTGTTTTCCTCAGCGTACGGATCATATTGAGGTTCTTCAGGGTATGGAACATTGCCAGTTGAATGAGGATTGGGTACCTCATGGTGAGTATTCAAGTTGTCATCTGCCACAGGAGATTCCTGCTGATGATCATTTTCGTAAATCGGAGTCACAGGGAAGTCTTCTGCATCTTTTTCAGCTTTGTTTTCTTCCTGAAAAGGGCTTTCCATCCCGATAAATGAATCTTTATTCTGCTGGTTATTTTGCAAGTGAATAGATTCTGGAGCATCCTGGACTTGTTCAATTTCATAGTCTGTTTTCTCTTCATATCCGTCAGCCGTTTTCTTATGTAAAGGCTCCTCCTGATCGTCACTGTGTACGAATCCTTGGTCTTTTATGACTTTTGTCCCGCACATTGGACAAAAATCTTCACTGCCATTTAATTTTCTCCCGCATTCCCTGCAATACAAGCAAATGACCTCCCTATTAAAAGTTAAATTAGCACGACCATCATAGTCATAAGTAACAGTAATCTTTAACCATTTCCACACATTTCGAAACATATATTGGAAAAAATGTTGAATAGCAGGGTAAATCGTCACAAAAAAATAAAAAAAAAGAGACCCAGGAATTTCCCTGCGTCTATATGCTTAATAAATTATTTCGGCTGCTGAATATTTCTCTGAATAAAAAAGTTTGATAAGGCAAGATATTCTCTTATGTAAGACTTCAATATTATTACTGAAGGAGTTTTAGCAGCCAGTCCTGAAACTTCGAGTCCATGGTCTTTTGCAATCATAATCGAACGGTACAGATGAAAATCATTTGTAACAATGATTCCTGCTTTCGCATTCTTTGGAAGGAGAAATTTTGAATTCCGGATATTTTCATTGGTACTTGTTGATTGATCCTCCATCATAATTCGCGCTGAATCAATCCCAAGATTCAGCAAACCTTCTTTCATAGCATCCGCTTCTGTGCGGTTCTCTCCCGGTCCCATCCCTCCCGAGACAATAGCCATAGTTTTTCGATTTTCTCTCAAATATTGAGCTGCTGCTTCAATTCGGTATTTTAAAGCTAGAGATGGGACACTTCCATTTACCTTAGCCCCAAGCACAATTAAATAATCTGCATTTGCAGGCGGTTTGGCTTGAGCATACTGCTGTATTTTCACGTTCAAAAAAATAAAATAAATAAACCCTGTTAACAGCAGCCCTGCAATCAGCCATAAAGACCATTTCTTTTTTTTCATTCTCTACCTCTCTCAACAAACGATACTCTTTAAAATACCTGGAAGCATGCGCCCAGGTGATTCTTCCATTATAAAACAACGGCACCAAGACGTAAATATGCCTGAAATCAAAGAAAACCGGCAAGCGCCGGTGCTTTAAAAAATGGAAAAAATGAGAATGGATATAAGCAAATACGCGATTATGATCCCCGCGGCGATTAATACACCGATCCAATTTGTTCCCCCTTTTGAGAGAAGCAGCTGACGTTTTTCCTCCCAAGAACCTTGAGAAGACAGAACTCTGTCCATTGTTTCTTTCGCATGACTGAGATAAATACGGTTCGCAAAAAAACCGATCATCAGCATACATAACGGCACCGCTATAATTGCAAGCCAGGCCATCCCTGAAGCCGCGATTGCCAACCCTGCCAGAATAAAAGAACCAGCTGAAATCACCATAGGAGCAAACAGCTTTCGATAGCCCATCCAAAAAATCGTGAGGAAAAAAGCTGCCCAGTTCATACTATATTGTTTTTTCCAGCTGGACAGGTAGTACTCACTGTTAGGACCAGCAAACACCCTCAAAAGCTCAGCCTCCTGCGGATCAAGAGGATGTGAACCTGCATTTTTGCTTAGCTCCGGGCGTCCATGCGCCTGCTGAACAGCGCCAGTACCGGTGAAGTCATTTCCCGGGACATAGAGATGGGACTCATTAACAGTTTCTTGTACAGCAGAGTGCGATGTAAATCGCGTGGATTCTGTTCCAGTTTTTTTAATTTGAAGGGTTTTATTCCTGACCTTATCTTCTCCCACTATATTCCTGGAGTCATTCACCATAATTTCAGCGGGCTGCGTGCTTTGTACATTTCCAGAAGAGTCCATATGGGAATTTGACTTAGTCTCCGTAAAAAGCCCGGCATACGCCAATTCCGGCGATTCATGGCTCACTTCCTGATTAGGATCAAAAGGAGCTGAATTGCTTTTATGGACCGCATTAGGGCGGACTGCAGATTCGTTAAATTGGGCTCGGATGGGCCCTTGGTCAACATGGTCTTCGATGTTTGAATTCTGCTCCTTAACGTTGTTTCGTATAGTCTGATTTTCCATGCTGATTTTCGGGATTTTTATAGTCCCCATAGGAACAGCTTCTGCACGATCCTGCATATCCTGGACAGCGGCCGCATGCTCGTTGTAAGCAGGTTCATAAGGTTGCTCTTCTCTGATAATAGCATTGCCGCATCTCACGCAGAATTTGTCTTCTGCTCTAAGCTTCGTTCCGCATTTCGTACAAAACATGATACAGGCTCCTCTCAGGTATATGGTCTTATGTACAGGATGTTTTTTCTGGGTGAACATATCTCACATACCCTCACCCAGTGTTTCTAAAACATTCCTTTTATGTTAATTTTAGTATGTTTATCTCATAAAGGCACAGAGGGCAGATTTCGTTCATGCTCCGTTCGGCGAAAATCGCAGACTAGAGTCAGGTAAATTAAAAAAGCCCCCTGTTAAGAGGACTATTTCCGTTACATTTGAGCAGAGGGGCTGTTTTTTATTTCCATATGATACCCTATACTATTTAAAACTCTTTTGAAAGCCTTTTGAGCGGCTTCTAATTTAATGGGATCATGTTTGTTTTCCTCCAGCATGGCACGGTAATCATGTTTCAGAGCCTGCAGCTGATAGGGATGCAGCTGCTGAGGAATATAATGATCTTGGATAATTGTAAAATGAATCTCGTTTGCATAGAATTCTGGCACCTTAATCCCTCCTGGACTGGCAGATTATAGGTCGTTATTCCCTCCTAAGCAATCTCTGAAACCTATATTAGAAACCATGAATTGTCATTCCGCCATCTATAAATAACGTTTGTCCTGTCACATAATTTCCCGCCTCAGATGCAAGAAAAACAGCAGGTCCGACGAGTTCCGGCAGCTGACCAATCCGGTTTAGCGGTGTAACTGACAGAAGCTTTTGAACGTATTTTTCATCCTGCAGAAGTTTTTCTGTCAGCGGTGTTTCAAAATACCATGGACCCAAAGCATTTACATGAATGTTATGTTTACCCCATTCATAAGCAAGAATTTTGGTCATTTGGATAAGAGCTGCTTTCGTTGCTCCATATACCACTCCTGTAGGAAGAGCGGTATGCCCCGCTACTGATGCAATGTTAATAATTCTTCCTCCGCTTTCTATCATCATCTTTGCAGCTTCCTGAGAAGCCATAAAAGCAGATTTCAAATTCGTATTAACAATCTGATCCCATTCCGCATCCGTAACCTCTGCTGCAGGTGTCCGAATATTCATTCCTGCATTGTTGACGAGAATATCCAGCTTACCGGCCTTTTCCTGAATTGATTTGAAGGCAGAAACGATGTCTTCCCTAACGGTTACATCCGCTTTAATAGCATAGGCTTTTCTGCCAAAGTCCTTCTCAATCACATTTTTCACTTCATCTAAATCCTGCTGAGTCCTTGCGATAAGTCCCACATCGGCACCAGCTTCTGCAAACCCAATGGCAATGGCACGTCCAATTCCTTTTCCTGCTCCAGTTACAATCGCTGTTTTTCCTTCAAGGCTGAAAGACGGCAAAAACATAGTTTTCTCCCCTTTATATGTAAGATTCCTTTTAACTGTAAGCAAAAAGGGTGAGGAAGTAAACTGAGCAGGCTTTTGAATAGCAAGCTCTGTTAAACTTGGAAGTTGATTGCAGCTTACGAATGCTGCACCAATCAAAAGTTGTTAAAAAGCAAGCATCATACTTAAATATGGGAAAAAAAGAGAATCCGGTAATTGCTGCACCCGGATTCTAACTGGTTTTGCCGAAAAGCCGATTTATCTTTATTATTATTTTGATCGAGAGAAAGATTCAATTCCTGGCACAGCATGCGCAGGAAAATGAGGCAATACTTCTTCTCCCAGCTCCTGGATCACTTCATCTGCCGGGCGTTCTCCGTCAAATAATGCAAAGAATAGGTGATTAACCCCGATTTCTCTGTATACCTCAAGCAGTTCGATTAAGGTGTTCCGGCCAGCTCTGAATCCAAGCCTAATCTGGACTGGCATCTCGTTTGGATCTTCAGCTAGATCAAGATGCATAGGCTGGCTGAACGGTTTAAACACACCAGGATGGAATTTGGCTGAAAGCTCCCTCCACTGCTTGATCGATTCTTCCTGCAAATGCGGGGTGCGCGGATAATACATCCATCCATCACCATACTTCGCAAACCACTCCATATCCTGCTGGCTGTAGCCTGTAATCATGGTTGGAATCCTTTTATCCGGTTTCGGAACCAGATTAGCTCCATTGATTGATCCCAGGGATCCGGAAAGTTCCGGAAATTCATTATATAAGACATTATTCATATAATGGAAGGCTTCAGCAAAGCGCTCTCCTCTGGTGGCATGAGTTACACCCAATGCCTGAAAATCGGCGCGCCGGTCTCCAGAAGAAACCCCCAGAATCAGTCTTTCTGGAAAAAGCGCTTCTAATGTGGCCGCTTCTTTAGCAATCCTTAACGGATGCCTCAACGAAAGAACGGCAGCGGAAGTTCCTAGAGCAATTTCTTTCGTTTTACTTGCCAGGTAGGTTAAATAAATCATCATGTCATAAATCTGCCCTGTGGCAGGATCGCCAAATTGAGGATCCTGCAGCAGAACATCTCTGAACCAAAGACTGGTAAAACCGTACTCTTCTGCCTTTTGTGAAAGCTCCACCTGTTTTTCCATGGTCGGTGCTTCAAAGCGGTAATTTTCAAGCGGGATATGCAGACCTAGAGTCAGCTCTCCCTCTTTATACATCCGATTGTAAGAACGGTGTCCATTAAACAGTGTCATCCGAGCATTCCCCCTTTAAGCAGAACGTGTGTGTTTTTTCTCAATCGCAGAACTCCAGGCGGTTAGAAGAACAGCACCAAATACCATCACGCCGCCGATCCAAGGTGTGTGAATCAATCCAATAGAGTCCACAATCAAACCTCCAACGAATGCACCAATTGCAATACCTACGTTAAATGCTGCTATATTAAGAGCAGAAGCAACGTTTACTGCAGAAGGAACATGGCGTTCAGCCAGCTGAACCACAAATACCTGCAGCCCCGGCACATTCATAAAAGCAAGCAATCCCATTAAGAAAATGGTAATTAAACCTGGTACTTTAAATGGAGCGGTAAAGGTGAGCGCGACTAATACGATGGCTTGTACCAAAAACATCCAGAACAAAGCTTTTAGCGGATTATTATTCGCTACTTTCCCTCCTACTGCATTACCAATAGCAACAGCTACTCCATAAACAAGCAGCAGAACGCTGACTGAGCCGGCAGCAAATCCTGTAATATCTTCAAGAATTGGAGCTAAATAAGTGAACGCTACAAATGTTCCGCCGTACCCTAATGCAGTGATGGCAAAGGAAAGCATAAGCGGACCGTTTCCAAGAATTTTAAAGTTATCGCTGATTTTTGATTCAGGTGCTTTTTTCAAGTTGCCAGGCACTAAAATTGCACTTGCAATGATGGCGATAACTCCTAATGCCGCCACTGCCCAGAATGTTGCTCTCCAGCCGAAAGCCTGGCCGATGAATGTACCAAGAGGCACTCCTGTTACAGTTGCTACTGTTAATCCTGTAAACATAAAGGCAATCGCGCTGGCACGTTTGTTCTCAGGTACCAAGTCCGCAGCGATTGTAGAACCAATGGAGAAAAATACCCCATGTGAGAAGGCTGTAATAAAACGGGCAATTAAAAGCAGGGTGAAGCTTTCGGACAATGCTGCAACTGAGTTTCCTACAATAAAGACAACCATGAGCAGCATAAGCAGCGTTTTTCTGCTCATCTTATTAGTAAGAGCAGTTAACACAGGAGCTCCGATTGCAACTCCCATGGCATAACCGGAAATTAATAGTCCAGCAAGTGTAATCGATATATTTAAATCATCAGCTAAAGATGAAAGCAAACCGACTGGCACAAATTCAGTTGTTCCAATTCCAAAGGCACTAATGGCCAAAGCAAGAAGGGCGAGTGACCCGCCTTTTTTCTCCTTTTGATTGATTGCAGTTGAGCTCATTCGAACTCCTCCTTTTCATATAAATACACATAAATAATTGCGGCTTCAGAAATGCGGGCCCTGCATTCCTGTGACCTTCTGAAGTTATTATGACCCATACTGTTATTTAATAGAAGTACGCACTTTGAAGTGCTGTAGGTACTTAGAAGTTCCTATAGGCTTCGTTCCAAGCAGTATGAGGTAACTGTTAGTCATTATGGGTTATTTCAGTTCATAGGGGAAGTACGCACTTTAATGTACGATAGGTACCTGGAAGTTCCTAATGGAGGGCATAAAAAAAGACCGGATTAGAATGGTCTTTTAGTTAGCTTATGACTGGAATTTTTTCTGCAGGTTTTACATGGAGGGAAGGTTTATTCCAATCCTCATATATTCGTTAGATGATCTTAGTTAATCGTACAGGATTGATTCTCCGCTCTCAAAATAACCTCTTAGTGTAAGAGTACCAGGTTCACGGTCATCAATAGGTTCATCATTTGTAAAAAATGCCTCAATAAGAAATTGTTCCTCGAGAAACTTTTGTTTATCTGTAAACAATACATAAGATCCTTCAAGCTTGTATTCTGCTCCATCTTTATATAGAGGGGATGAGGCATAGATTTTATATTGGCCTGTACTATTATCTGCCTCTACCCCTGCTGTAATCCGTAAAATTTTATATCGATATGGCCCGTTTTTCCCCTGATTCTCAATCGGACCTGTATCTCTCATTTTCATAATGTATGTATATTTCTTATTGTTGCTGTTATAAAGGGCTTCAATTGAAATATCGATATTGTTTATATTGCTGCTTATGGCGTGTTCGGAAGCTGTATATCGGACCAGTTCCTCATTGCCAGTGGCCAAATTCTTTACAGCCATTGTAGATTCCGGAGATTTCGGTACTTTATTTACAACTTCTTTTGAATGTGTAATCTGGCACCCGGCTAAAAGAAGGAAAATGGATGCCAGCAGCAGTGCCCGGAGCATATGACGTTTTCCTTTTATATGCTGCATATGGATACACCATTCGGATCCTTCACGGGAACTATTCCATTTATTACGACCTGCTGCACGTTTATTTCTTCATCCAATACAGAGAAAACCCGAACATCCCTATTGAATAAACGATGCAAATCTTTTTCCAAGCCTTCCTTACGTATACTAAGAATCATTTTTTCTATAGCTGCATCGCCAGCAGCCAGGACATCAGGATGGATTTGAAGCTCAATGCGAAAACCATATGGAGTAGAAATAAAGGTTCTCCTTTCATCTTCCTCTACCTTCCACCCAAGATTCCTTGCCTTTTCGCACACTATTCCATGTTCCTCTTTTGAAACGAAGAAACCAATGTGATCAAATATCACCTTTTTCCCATATCCAACCGTAACGTTGATTTTCCCCATTTTCATTTCGATAATCCGGAACATCGGCAGGTTATCCCGGAAGTCTTTCCATGCCAGCGGCGGATTAAAGGATTGAAATGACCCGTCCAGTCTGCCGATCCTCTGATGAACTGTGAACCCGAGTTCTGTGTAAAACTTTTCTGTCTCTTCTAAATAAGGTGTCCAGTAATGGTAATGAAAAAGCATCGTGATCTCCCCTTCCCCTATATCATACAGGATTATTTTACCATTTAAATATATTAATTTCCGAAATACTTTGTTTTGCTTGACTGTGAATTTTGTCTGGAGGTGTGGGCGCCAAGATGGCAGGTTTTTAGCCGTTCCGCTTGCTTATTTAGCCGTTCCTGAACTTTTTTTGGCCGGTCGGAACTGGATTTTGTCCGATGCATTTTATTTGTCCGTTGGCACCTGTTATCTAGCCGTTCCGTTTGCTTATTTAGCCGTTCCTGAACCTTTTTTGGCCGGTTGGAACTGGATTTTGTCCGATGCATTTTATTTGTCCGTTGTCACCCGTTATCTAGCCGTTCCGCTTGCTTATTTAGCCGTTCCTGAACTTTTTTTGGCCGGTCGGAACTGGAATTGTCCGATGCATTTTATTTGTCCCTTGTCACCCGCTATCTAGCCGTTCAGCTTGCTTATTTAGCCGTTTCTGAACCTTTTTTGGCCGATCGAAGCTGGAATTTGTCCGATGCATTTTATTTGTCCGTTGGCACCTGTTATCTACCCGTTCCTGAAGCCGTTCGGAACTGGAATTTGTCCTCTGAGTACTATTTGTCTGACCGCTGCAATTCAAGAAAAAAAGGAGTGCTCTTATGATCAGAGCACTCCCTCCTGCAGCTATTAATGATGCTGCAGGTGTTTTTTATATGTTTACTTTCCCGTATGAGCTATTCCATGGTGCATTATAAAGAAATAGATCCAGGACCAGCCAATGCAAGTACTAATGCAGCAGCAATAATCAGCAGATTGTATTCAAATCCGCCCTTCCCATTCCAATATCCATTTTTTCCATGAACCGTTGCTATTGCAACGACCATAGTTAGGATAATCAGTGCTGCTCCAATTCCAGTCCATAATCCAAGTACAAGCAGCAGGCCCCCTAATAGTTCAGATGCTCCCGCTCCTACCGCAGCAACTTTCCCCGGCTTCATTCCAAGCGACTCCATCCATTGAGCTGTTCCATTTAGTCCATATCCTCCGAACCACCCAAAAAGTTTCTGGCTTCCATAAGCCATAAATGTTAATCCGATAACAAGACGTAAAATAAGCAGTGCAATATCCATAATGATTCCTCCTATTTACTTTGAAATAAAATATCTTGATTTAAAGATAATACATTCCGAATCTAGAGTCAATGATTTATTTTGAATTCGAGATATTTATTTGATTTCCAATATCTTCTTTTTCCTATATAATGCATGTAGATTACATAGTTAGGAGACTTACTCATGCATCTCATTACAGAGAGAGTTATATTCATTTCTGTTTTCCTGCTGATTATAACAACTGTTGAAACACTTGCGTATTCTGCAAGGATTTCAGGCGCCCGGGTTAAATTGATTGCGACTGCCCTTTCCTTATTCAGTACAATGGTTCTCGTCTCCCGTTTCTCTGTCATGATTCAGCAGCCTATGACAGCAAAGCTTATTTCAGATGCTGCAAAGCTTGAAAACAAAATGGTCATTATTGAAGAACAATACAGAATTTTAATTGCCGTTACGACGATAGGAGTTCTTTTGGGCATTCTTTTGTTTCCAACATTTATTGCCCTCTTTTCAAGAGCGATTATCCAGTTATCCAGAGAAAGAGGTTCTGTCGTTTCACTATTAACAAAAAATTTCAATCGGAACGGTTTCAGGAAAATGATCAGCTGTTTTCATTTACCTAAATGGTCTCATTTAAACGGCATAACATTCAAAACGATTCCCAAACGGATTTTTGTCATAAACATACTCATTTCAGCAGTATTCACAGTTGGAGTGCTATCTTCTATTTATGCTTCGGAGCTGGTTCCTGAAAAATATTCACAGGCTGCCCTTATGTCTTCAGGAATTATCAACGGTGTGGCAACCATCCTGCTCACTCTTTTTATTGATCCTAAAGCTTCCGTTCTTGCAGACCGTGTCTCCAAAAAGCAGGAAGGCTATATTTACTTGAAAAGCTATTCCTTGACCATGGTCAGCTCGAAGCTTATCGGAACGGTAGCTGCACAGGCGCTGTTCTTGCCCGCGGCATGGTATGTTGCGTGGTTTGCTAAGTGGATTTAAGCAAAGAAACCGCCATTATTGGCGGGTTCTTTATGAAGGGATCAGCGTGGATGCTTGTTTGGAAAAAATGACAGTCAAAGAATGGAGCGCCCTTGTACAGCCTACATATAATAGCTTCGCATCGGAAGCGGCATGCTGATAATTGTAAGTATCTGCATCTACTATCAGCACAGCGTCAAATTCAAGTCCTTTTGTTAAATAGATTGGAATAATAGAAATACCGCCCTGATATCCTTCCTGGCCTTCACGGACAAGATGAACATCCACTCCATCCTCCTGCAATTCAGAAAAGTATTCCTCTCCATCTTTAGCCGTTCGGCAGACAATTGCAAGACTGCTTGCACTAGCGGCTTTTCGCTCAGAAATCCAATTTTTCACAAAAGCGATTGGGTCATCTTCCTGTGTTACAGTCACCTCTTCACCGCTCCTGAAGACCGGTTTTGCCAATACAGCAGGTTTATAGGCAGCTGAGAGCACCCGATTGGCAAACTCAATGATTTCCATAGTGGATCTGTAGCTTCTCTCCAATTCCCTGTATGCGAGCTTGCCTTCTGAAAATACCGGCATGATTTCCTCCCATGCATTGATGCCGATGTTGCTGTGAATGCCTTGGGAAAGATCCCCAAGAATCGTAAAAGAATTTTTCAGCGATAGCTTTTGAAGCATGGCAATTTGATAAGGGGAAAAATCCTGTGCTTCGTCAATGACAATGTGGTGATATCGCTCGCCTCTTTCAAGTCCATTCAATGTTAGATGAATATGAATAAGCGGGGCCAAGTCTTCATGGGCAGCTACTCTTTTCCTTAAATAGTTAAAGGTTTGCTCAAGAATTTCATCCGATAATTGAGCACTTATAGACTCTGATGAGAGCAGCTGTCTGTATACCGAAAGCGGGTCAAGCTCCGGCCACGATTTCATATATGCACGAAGTCTTTGTCCTGCCTTTGTTTTCATTTCTTTCTGGACTTTTTTCTCCCAGATCTTCTCGAGCTCATTGCTTAGCCACTGTTTAATCTTTATGGAGATCAGTTCCCGCTTTTTCACGGCAGGATAATCCCTGAACTCTTCTGCATACCAATTTTCAATAACCTTCTTTTTCAAAACCATACCATCCCATGGCTCGAAATCCTTTTGGGGAAGTCCGTTTTGTATAAAAAGCTGAAGCGCTTCGTCCATTGCCTTCAAAAAAGCGAGTGAACCCTTTACCCTTCCAGGCTCTTTGCTTCCGCTCTCCGCTCTATTCGCCCCAGTTTCAAACCACTGCTGCCAATCTGCTGTTTGGACCTTTAAACGGCCGCCGAGCTTAAGAAGAGCCCATTTTGAAAAGGTGGTTTGCTGTATATCACCGACCCCAAGTTCCGGCAGAACGTTAGAAATATAATCCAAAAACATCGCATTCGGAGCGAAAATAATCATTTGATCTGCAAGCATCTTTTCTCTGTACTCATATATAAGAAAGGCAAGGCGGTGAAGGGCAACTGTCGTTTTCCCGCTCCCTGCGACTCCTTGAATAATAAGGGCTGTATCACGGGATGCCCGGATCATATCATTCTGCTCGGCCTGAATGGTTGAAACAATGTCCCGAAGGCGGTTATCCTTGCGATCCCCCAGCCTGTACAGCAAAAATTCATCGGCAGCTCCAGCGTTTTCTTGTCCCTGCTCATAGGTATCGACGACCCGCTGAAGATCTCCTTCACGAATAACGAGGTTTCTCTTTAAGAAGATGTCCCCTTCAATCATACCTTCCGGAGCCATGTAATAGACTTCCTCTTCCCCGCCGGTAAAGGAATAGAAAAGGCTCGCGACAGGAGCCCGCCAGTCGATAATCATTGCCTTACCGCTCTCCCCTTCTGAAACACCGGCCTTGCCGATGTATAGAGAAGCTGCTTCTTCTTGATCCGTCTCTTTAAAATCCATTCGGCCAAAATACGGTTCTTTTGCAGCGATGGCTAAATTTTTTCGATTCCGTTCCCTTGAATCCTCCAGTGCCTGCTCCGTTAAATCCTCACCTCTATACTTCGGAACAGAATGTAAACGGGTACGCTGGCGATTGATCTCGGCAGCAAATATTTTGAGCTGCTGCGACTCGAATTGAAAGGCACTTTGAACATTTTTTTCCATGAGTCAGTTACCTCCTCCTATGAGATTGTACGCCTGAATATTCAGATAGAGAATGATTTTACCATAATGGACCAGGCAATACCAGTCATATAATGAACGAATATCCCAGAGAGGCAGATGACTATGACTCCTTCAAAAATTGTCCTGCTGCGTCATGCAGAAAAACCGGATGAGCCCTCGAATCATAACTTGTCCGCTGAAGGAAAAACCCGTTCCCAACTGCTTGTCCAATTGCTTTTATTCCTCTACCCAAGTATCGCCGGCATTTATGCAGCCGGGACAGGACAAAACGATCCAAGCAAAAGAAAAATTCAAACTGTGATTCCTTTGATCAATTATTTGCTTCATGATGATCATCAGCCCATTGCTATAAATACGGTCCGCTTAGCTAAAGAAACGGAACAGACAGCTAATGAGATCCTTTCAAACGCTCTTTATCTTACAAAGACTGTCATTGTTTGCTGGTCCCATCAAAAATTGCCATCATTGGCAAAAAAATTAAACGCAAAACACGTACCTGAAAAATGGCCGGAAGACCGATATGATGTGCTATGGGAGATAGATGGACAAAGCGGGAAACTAAAACAAATTCCCCAGCTGCTTATGCCCGGAGATTCTTTGTATGGAATTGGGGAATGATGTGTTTTCAATAGACAAAAATGAAACCTGCTCCGTCACGCCCCGAAAAATCAGGTTACGCCGGCAGCAGGTTCGTTAGAGGCTATTTAACATTTCCGCTACACCATGTTCATCATTTGTACCGAAAATGGTGTCGCTTATGTCCTTAATTTCAATTCTTGCATTTCCCATTGCGTATCCTTTTCCCGCCGTTCTTATCATCGATTCATCATTCATGCTGTCTCCTATTGCTGCTGTTTCTGATAGCGGGATCGAAAGTCTTTTTGCAAGCTTTGTCAAAGCCAAGCCTTTTGATGCTTTTTCATGTTCAAGCTCGAAATTATGATTGGCTGATGTTACGATCGTCAATCCTTCTCTTTCTTTGAATTCGTTCCAGCCGGTTTTTCTTTTTTCTTCATCAAAAGAAAACGCAAGTATATTATAGATTTCGGCCTCTCCAGGAATGTCCGTAAAGGATTCAATAAATGAAAATCCGGATTGGCTGTATTGCTTGGATGCAGCTTGCTGCAATTCCTGAATGGATACTTCGGGATTTGAACTGCTGATCCGGTCCATTTCAATTTGAAGCAGCTCACGCCCTCTTTGGGGTGTATAGATGAAATGGCTGCTGAAAACTTCATAATAAAAATCATTTTCCTCAAGCCAAGCCATTATTCCATCGGCCTCTTCCCTATCTATAGGAACAGAATGGAAAAGGGTTCCATCAGGATGGTGAATGGTAGCACCGTTTGCTGCTATTATCCAAGGATTAAGACCGGTGCCGGTAAATATTTTCTGTACATCGAAATGGGCCCTGCCTGTTGCAATAACAACCTGAATGCCTCTTTCTTCAGCCTTTTTAATCGCTGATACGTTTTCTTCACTAATTTGGTTTTTGCTGTTCAAGAGGGTTCCATCCAAATCAATAGCTGCGAGCTTAATCATCCTGTTTCCTCCGTATCTGCTATTAATAGTTCTACATGGTTTTTTTCTAATACGGTCATCATGTTCTCAGAAGGTTCTCTATCCGTGATAACAATATCGATTTCTGACAGATCGGCGAACTTAAAAAAGTCTGTAATCTCCATCTTAGAGTGGTCCGCTAGAATGATTACCTGTTCTGCCTGCTTCAGCATTCTTCTTTTCACCATTCCATCCTCTTCATGTGCAATGGTCAATCCATGTTCGGAAATCCCGACGAGACCGATAAAAGCCTTTTCGACGTGATAGTTCGCTAATTTATCCAGTACAGCAGATCCGTATAAAAAACCGTGCTCCTTTTGCAATTCTCCCCCAAGAAGATGGATTTGAATGCCTCTCTTTCCAGCAAGGATTCCCGCTTGGTGGATGGAGTTTGTAATGACCGTGCAATCCTCTTCAGACAGAGATTCGGCACATGCCTGAACAGTGGTGGAAGAATCAAGAATGACACGGTCTCCCGATAAGATGAGTGAAGCGGCTTTTTTACCAATTCTCTCTTTTTCAGCCGATACGTGCTTTAAACGATTGGTATAGTCTCTTATTTTGTGGTGAGCTGATGGCAGAATAGCTCCGCCTCGTGTCCGGATTACCGCCTTTATTTCTTCGAGCTTGACTAAGTCTCTTCTGGCAGTATCCCTCGATACTTGATATATAGAACAGATTTGCTCTATAGATATTCTTTTTTCAGTTCTTAAATAATCTATGATTGCCTCAAGTCGCTCTTCTTGATACATTAATATCCGCCTTCGTAAGTAATAATAAGTAATACATAAGTTATTATAAGCAATTAACATATTTGATGCAACCGCACAAAAAACTTTTTCGGTTTACATATTTTTAATCATTTAAGGGTATTGATTTGAAAGAAAGATATTTTGCGAGGAGAGCTGAAAATGAGAGAAACGACAATCCAGGTTAAAGAGCCGCTGAATGAAGAGAGAATTCAAATGATTGAATCACGTCTTGCTCAAACGGAAGGAATTGAGAGGGCTTTAGTGGATATTGAGTCTGGAAGCATTTGGATTTCGTATAATGAAATGCAAATAGCTCCAGAACTGATTATGAAAGCTTTAAGTGAGCATGGCATGCAATCAGAAGAGATTCAAAACGCTTAAAAGCCCAGCCAGGTTTTAACCTGGCTGGGCTTTTTTTTGCTACCTTAATTCAAGATAGTGGAGACTGAACAGCCTGTTTTGATCTGTCCAGAATTTTCTTGCTGCAAAACCGCTCTTTGATGCAAGGTTGTGAAATTCCTCCACTTCATACTTATAGGAATTTTCCGTATGGATCGTTTCTCCTCTTTGAATAACAATCTCTTCTGATTGAATGGTCACTTTCTGATCTTTCTGGCTAATAATATGCATTTCTATTCTGCCTTTTTCCTCGTTGTAAAAAGCATGATGGCGGTATGCATCCAATGCGAAGTCCGCACCGAGCTCACGGTTCATCCTTCTCAGCAGATTCAGATTAAACTCTGCAGTAATCCCTCTGGCATCATTATAAGCTGAATGTAAAATATGGCTCTCCTTTTTCAAATCTACCCCTACTAAAAACCCGTCCCCTTTTTCAAGCATGGCTGCAACCGTATCTAAAAAAGCACCGGCTTCGCGGGGTTCAAAATTTCCAATTGTCGATCCAGGGAAAAAGGCGGCTTTTTTCCGGCAATTCAAATCAGGCAAGGTCATTGGAGCCGTATAATCCCCCGAGACTGCATGAATATGAAGGGTGGGATAATCGTGAGCAAGCTTCAAGCTGGAAGCATATAAAAATTCCTTGGAAATATCAATCGGCACATAGACGGATAAATCTTTAAGGGACTGCAGCAGGATTTGAATTTTACGGCTGCTGCCGCTTCCGAACTCTATAAGTGCAGCTTCCGGACCAATCAGCAGTGCTATTTCATTCTTCACACTTTCCAAAATATCAATTTCAGTTCTAGTAGGGTAGTACTCAGCTAGATTCGTAATTTCCTCAAATAACTCAGAGCCTCTTTCATCATAAAGGAATTTTGCAGGCAGGGTTTTCGGCACACGCTTTAAACCATCTAACACCTCTGTTAAAAAACTGGAATATTCAACTCCGTTATCCGTAAACTGTATGGCCTGCTTCAATGTTGTCATTCCGCATCCTCCGCAAGACGAAATCCGCTGAACTGCCAGCGTTTTTCAGGCTGAAAGAAATTCCGGTAAGAAGATCGTATGTGAGAAGAAGACGTTGCGCAAGAGCCTCCTCGCAGAACCATCTGGTTACACATGAATTTGGCGTTGTATTCACCCAGGGCTCCTTCAAGAGGTTTGCTGCCCGGATAAGGAGAATAAGCACTTGCCGTCCATTCCCATACATCTCCATACGCCTGATGGAATTTGCCGTTCCCGCTTTTTGCCGGACAGGGATGAAAATTGCGGCTTTCAACAAAATTCCCTTCGCAGTCGGTATTTTCAAGAGCGTGTTCCCATTCAGCTTCAGTCGGAAGGCGCTTTCCTGCCCATCTGGCATAGGCATCCGCTTCATAGAAACTCACATGGCATACTGGCTCATCGAGGCTGATTTTTTTCTGTCCTCCAAGTGTGAAGGTATTCCATCCGTCATCTGCCATAAACCAGTACATAGGAGCAGTCCATGCCTCTTTTTTAATGTAAGCCCAGCCATCGGAGAGCCAATATTCAGGCTTTTGATAGCCGCCGGCCTCTATGAATTTCAAATAATCGCCATTTGTAACTGGATGGGATGCCAGGGAAAATGGCTGTAAATAAACTTTGTGTCTTGGAGATTCATTGTCAAAACAAAAATCGCCTCCGCTGTGTCCAATTTCGGCCAGCCCTCCATCTACTGGGATCATCGTACATTCACTGCTATTCAATCCAGAAGATTCAGAAGGCTCTGAGTAGACAGGGAGCAGCGGGTTTTGGGAGAAATTATATTTAATATCTGTCAGCAGCAGCTCCTGATGCTGCTGTTCGTGCTGCAGACCGATTTCAAGCAAATCCAGTACAAGCTCTGCTTTGCTTTCAGGCAGATTATTAAGAAGCTTCTCTATATGTGCGTTCACGTAATTCCGGTAAGAAAAAACCTCTCTCGCTGTGGGCCTTGTCAGTAAACCCCTCTGGTTCCTTGGGTGAAAAGGTCCGATCGTCTCATAATAGGAATTAAACAAATAATCAAACTGAGGATTAAGCTCCTCATACTGGGGCAAATGATCTTTAAGAATGAAGCGTTCAAAGAACCAGGTAGTATGGGCAAGATGCCATTTCGGAGGGCTCGCATCTGCCATACCCTGTACAACAAAATCCTCGGTTTCAAGCGGCTCCGTTAAATGCTCTGATAAGTACCGAATCTCTTTAAAGCGCTTTAGCATTTGTTTTTGATCATTTTGAAGCAGCATGATTTTCCTCCCTGATATGGACAGACCCTTTCCGTCCAAAAATAAAATCAACAGCTTTACTCATAATCTGAGTTTTACCACGAATAAGAAAGGCGAAACCTTGGAATGTTTTCTTGTAATATTTCCAGTATAGACGATGCCTGAATCGAGAAGAGTAAAAATTTTGTTAATTTTCATCCTTGAAAAATTAACAAAAAAAAGACAGCAGAAAAGCTGTCTTTTTTTATTTAACAGAAAATGTCCATTTCGTCTCTGCCTGGTATTTTTCGCCCTTTTTCAGAATAATGGACGGGAATGAATCTTGGTGGACGGCATCAGGGGGAAATTGCGTCTCAAGGCAAACGGCCATATGCTTCTCTGCAGTCTTTCCTTCCTGCAGCACAATATCATCACCCATTGAATTGCTTGTATACACAATGACAGCAGGCTGATCTGTTTCCACTGTAAGAAGGCGTCCGCTGTTAGCTTCATAAAGGATCATCTCCTTCCCTTCATCAAGCAGGAACGGATGATCATAACCACCGCCGGCAATTTTTATTTGTTCGTGATCGGAGAAGATTCCATCCTTCAGTTTCCTGCCTTGCCGGAAGTCAAAGACCGTTCCTTCTGTTTCAAGCTCTCTCCCTGTAGGCAATGATTCATCATCGAGCTCCAGGTAATGGACGCTTGGAAGGGTCAGCTCATGTTCAGCTATCGAATCTTTGACAGAACCGCTCAAATTAAAATAGGTATGATTCGTCATATTCAGAACAGTATCCCGATCCGTTCTTCCTTCATAGGTCAAAATTAATTCGTTTTTCTCCGTTAACCTGTAAGTTACTTTCACCTCAAGATTTCCTGGAAACCCTTCTTCTCCATCTGGACTAAAGTAAGTAAATACAACTGCTGCATCTTGCTCAGATTCAATTGCATGTGAAGACCAAACCCTGTGACTGAATCCTTTTTCTCCGCCATGCAGGTGATTGCCTTCCTGGTTCGCAGTTACCTGATAGGTTTTTCTGTTTACAGGCAGATGCCCTTTTCCGATTCTTCCTCCTACACGCCCGACTACCGCCCCAAAATAAGGAACTCTATGTATATAATCCTCCAGCTCCCTGCAGCCGAGTACGATATTTTCAACCCTTCCATCCCTGTCAGGCGTTACAATTCTGGTTATCGCACAGCCGTATTCCATGCATTCAACCTCTACTCCATTGCTGTTTCTTATTCTGTAGCCATAAACATCCTGACCGTCCAATTGACCAAATATCTTTTTTTCTGCCTTCATAACGGACTCCTTCCAGCCTTTATCTGATTCTATTAAATTGAGCATAATCTTAATGCTATACGTTGTAAAGTTTCACGAGAGGAAGCTTTTGGCATATTTTTCGATCCAATCGGATTACAAGATGTTAAAAGGGGAAAAGAACAGGAGTGTGACAATATATAACTAGGAGTGTGAATAATGAGAGCAGTTACTTATCAAGGCAGTGAGAAGATCGAAGTAAAACAGGTGGAGGATCCAAGGATTCAGGAGAACAGCGATATGATCGTTAAAATTACCTCTACCGCAATTTGCGGATCAGACCTTCACCTCTATCAAGGAAATATGCCTATAAATAAGGATTATGTAATTGGCCATGAACCGATGGGAATCGTTGAAGAGGTCGGTTCTGAGGTTACAAAGGTAAAAAAAGGCGACCGGGTAGTTATCCCATTTAATATTGGGTGCGGAACATGCTTCTACTGCAGCAATCAGATGGAAAGCCAATGCGACAACTCCAATCCTATGGGAGATCAGGGAGGACTTTTTGGATTCACTGAAATGTTCGGAGGTCACCCTGGGGGACAGGCTGAATACCTGCGCGTACCTTATGCTGACTTTACCTCTTTTGTAGTGCCAGAATCCTGTGAACGCGAAGATGAAGACCTTCTTTTCATGTCTGATGTACTTCCTACCGCATACTGGAGTGTAGAAAACGCAGGAGTTAAAGCCGGAGATACAGTGATTGTCCTTGGCTGCGGACCTGTTGGTCTAATGGCGCAAAAGTTTGCAGCAATGGCTGGAGCAGAGCGGGTTATTGCTGTCGATCAGCTCGATTATCGATTAAATAAAGCGAAAAAGATGAATTCAGTTGAAACATTTGATTTTACCAGTACGGATGACCCCGGCTCTTATCTGCACGAATTTACAAAGGGCGGAGCAGATGTTGTAATCGATTGTGTAGGAATGGATGGAAGAATGACGGCTATGGAAAAAATCGGCCAGAAGTTTAAGCTTCATGGCGGAAGTCTTGGTCCAATCCGAATCGCTTCTGAAGCCGTCCGTAAATTCGGAACCATTCAGCTGACAGGTGTTTATGGAGAATCCTATAACGACTTTCCGCTTGGAGATATTTTTTCCAGAAATATCACCGTCAAAACAGGACAGGCACCTGTCATCCACTTTATGCCAAAACTGTTTGACATGATTCAATCCAATCAAATCGTTCCTTCCGAGATTGTCTCGCACAAAATCTCGCTGGACGAAGCTTCCCATGCATATAACATTTTCAATGATCATGAAGATGAGTGTGTAAAAGTTGTTTTGAAACCATAAAAACAGGGCGATCCTCATTTGGATCGCCCTATTTTTATTAAGAGGCTGAAAAGCAGATAGCCAAAAACTCCGCCTGCTGTATTAAGAAGCAGGTCATCCACATCAAAGACACCGAGAGCTAATGAAAGCTGAATGATTTCCAAAGCGAGACTGAAAAGAAAAGAAAGCAAAAGCATAAGCCAGCTATTTCTTAATTTTTTAACCATTACCGGTATGAGCAAGCCAAATGGAATAAATCCGGCCAAATTTCCTAAAAGATTTGGAATGCTTAATCCCGGCCTGCTATGAGCTACCATCATATAACGCTTTACGGTAGCAAAAGGCGTCATATTGCTGTATGCAAAATTTTGTTTTATCAAATCTCCGCTCAAAGCTGCAACATGTTCCGGAGACTCATGCAGTGGAATTTGTTTGAATAATACCAGTTTTAGCAGAAATGCGAGATAGATAATCAATGTCCCTGCTGCAACTGTTTTTAGCTGTTTCTTTACCATTATCATTCCATCTTTCATTGACAAAACTTTTTTTCATATCATCAATACTTCCCTTAATCTTTCTTCTCATAACCTTAATTCCTTTTCCAGACTAACTGTATCAAATTCTTATGTGAAATGATAGGCAAAAAAGAGTGCTAAAACTCACGATAGAGGATAAATAATTGCCTTCCACAACATTCCATTGAAACCTACCCCCATAAATCGACATAATGAATAGAAGCCATATATAAGACTAGAATTCTATAAAGAATGGGTGAAAACATGTTTTCTAACACTGAAATCGGGATTGATCTTGGAACCGCCAATATATTGGTTTATACAAAAAACAAAGGAATCGTTCTAAACGAGCCTTCTGTAGTGGCAATTGATACAGAAACTAAAACAGTGCTCGCTGTCGGTGCTGAAGCGAAAAGCATGATTGGAAAAACACCAGGTAAAATCGTGGCAATCCGTCCGCTGAAAGATGGCGTAATAGCGGACTACGATGTAACCACTGAAATGCTGAAACAAATTATGAAAAAAGCCGGCAAGCAGCTTGGATTTTCCATTAGAAAACCAAGTGTTGTCGTTTGTACACCTTCAGGATCTACATCGGTTGAACGCCGTGCCATCCATGATGCAGTTAAAAACTGCGGTGCAAAGCATGTGCACTTGATTGAGGAACCTGTAGCTGCAGCCATTGGGGCAGACCTGCCTGTAGCAGAACCGGTAGCAAACGTTGTAGTGGACATTGGCGGAGGAACGACGGAAGTCGCCATTATTTCCTTTGGAGGAGTAGTTTCCTGCCACTCCATCCGAATTGGCGGAGATCAGCTTGACGAGGATATTGTTACATATGTCCGAAAAAAATATAATCTTCTTGTAGGAGAACGGACTGCTGAACAAATTAAAATAGAAATTGGATATGCATTGGTCGATCACGAAGAATTGACAATGGATGTACGCGGACGTGATTTAGTAACCGGACTCCCTAAAACCATCCAGCTTCGTTCTAATGAAATTCAGCAGGCGATGAAAGAATCGCTTTCTCATATTCTTGAAGCAATCCGTGCAACATTAGAAGATTGCCCGCCGGAGCTCAGCGGGGATATTGTGGACCGCGGAGTCATTCTTACTGGAGGAGGAGCGCTTCTGAACGGCATGCAGGATTGGCTGAGTAAAGAAATTGTGGTGCCTGTCCATCTGGCACCTAACCCGCTTGAATCAGTCGCAATCGGAACCGGACGCTCTCTCGGTGTCATTCATAAACTTCAAAAAGCAGCAAAATAAACGATTACTTCCGAAAAAGCCTGGAGGCAAACTTCCAGGCTTTTTTAATGGTCAAATTGCGGCACTCTATTCAAAGAACCTCTGCTTGAGTGCAAAGGGTCTGAAAATGCAGGAGGAGCAGGATTCCAATAAGACTCCCCCGATTTCCGTAACAGGGAAAGAAAAAGCATATGCACCACTGAAGAGAGTGCATCCTGAAGCAAAAACAAGTGCACCGAAGGTTTTTATTCAGTAAATCATGTTAGATAGAGAAAATTTAGAGCTTTTGAAAAAGGGAATAATTCTTATAGAAAATTGACCGGGAGGAACCTTTTTGACGAATAAGATGCTGAGTGATGAATTATTTAAAAAGACACTGGATTCTACTCATGTTGGAATTACCATAACTGATCCGTCCCTGCCGGATAATCCGCTCATTTATGTAAATAAAGGATTTGCAGAGATGACAGGCTATTCCTATGAAGAGGTTCTGGGAAAAAACTGCCGTTTTCTTCAAGGCAGGAATACAAGTTATGAGACGGTTGGGAGGATTAAAATGGCGCTGAAAGAAAATAAGCCAATCCTCACTGACATTATGAATTACAGGAAAGACGGCTCCTCCTTTTGGAACGAATTACATATCGAACCTGCCTTTGTGGAAAGTGAACATAAAACTTATTTTATCGGTATTCAAAAGAATGTAACAAAACAAAAAGAATACCTTGAAAGAATTACTGAGCTTTCCACTCCAATTGTTCCCATCAGTGACAATCTTTCCGTTCTTCCGTTAATAGGAGAGCTTAGCAACAAAAGATCCGAAGAACTCATGAATTCCGTTTCTGCCTATGCTTCCACTATTAAAAATCATGCCATCATAGTGGACCTGTCAGGACTGATTAAGGTAGAAAAAGATGAGGTTGCAAGTTTGCTGAAGCTTTTTAATGTATTGAATATGATGGGGACAGAATTGATATTAACAGGTGTCACTCCTATGCTCATACTGCAAACGAGCACTGAATTGATTGAGGAGCTTTCCATTATTCGGACGTATATGAACGTGAAACAGGCCATTGATGCGTTTAATTAAAACAGCCCCTTGCTGAAATCTGCAGGGGCTGTTTTCTTATTGGTCAATAACCGTCAATCCGTTCATTTCAATGCCGGAGGTTTCTTTTCCATTGACAGTAATGGATTTATAGCCAGTTCCTTTGATCATAAGAGTCGCGCTTCGCATAATGGTTTTAGCCGGCAGAATGATGGTCAGCTTCTCACCACCTGCCAGGACTTTCACAGGAAGGTCCCGGCAGCTTTTCACCTTGCTTTTATCAAATGCGATCCTCCCTGCGAAAAGTCCGCCTGCTTCCGTTTCCGGATTGGCAATTATACAGGCTGCTTCATTCCCATCCTCTATTTGGATAACGTATTCGTCAAACCAGCTTGCGCTGAATTCCATCTCTCCTGCACCAAAAATGTTAACAAAGCGCGCTTTCTCCCCTTTTTGCCGCTGAAAAAGAACGGAATAGGTTTTTTCGGGTTCTGAAGAAGGTCCGGGGCCCATAGCCTCAGCAACTTCCTTCAGTCCTGTTCCCAGTGAAATCATACGGAGCGTTTTATTATGAAGCTTCCATTGAGAATGAAACGAATCCTTTACAAAAGCGCTTTTTGGATCCTTAAGAAATTGATATCCATTCTGGGTTCCGAGTGGAGAATGGCGTTCAGAAAAATTCAGATTGGTTGAGAAGTCACCAAGACCATGGAACACCCAATCATATTGTCTGATTTCTCCAAGGCTTGACGCTTCCATCCAGTCCAAGGCAAAACGATCCCACATCAAGACTGTCCGTTTTGCTTCAACACCCGGGAAGGCATCTCCCCCCTCCGCCTTCATGACCTGCAAATTCTTGCCCAAAGCAAAATGTTCTAGTTTCCCCTCTGCCGCTTTTTGGGAAGTTCCATCTACAGTCAGCGTATTATGGCTGACTGTTTGCTTATACCATCCAGTGTACAGGACGTGCCCATAGCTTGGGGTTCCAAAATCGGGCGCAAATGCTTCTCCTTCAGCAAACAAATCCATATGCAGTTTATCAGGGTGTCCGTGGGAGCCCCCGTATGGGCCATAGTCCATGAGGGCATACATGCTGCCGGTTCGAAGTAAACTTTGGCCCGCTCCTTCGAAATTCCGGCTCTTCCATTCATAGGAACCGGTATCCGGAATCGTCGGGATTCCTTTAAATAGAGCGTATTCGCCTTCACGCGGAATTTTCTTGTATTTTGTATCCAGCAGCCAGGCAAAGCCAGGAGTCTTATATGCCGAATAGGCCGGTTCATAATCAAAATTCCCTTTTTTACTCACTGGGTCCATCAATGAGCTTCCGTATATTCCTCCATCATTATTGAAAGGGAGCCCAAAATTCGGGTAGGCATAATCCAGTGGAACCTCATACATTTTTTTTAGTTCAGGACTGCTGTACAAATCATAGCCCCAGCTTTTAGCCCCATCTGCCAGATTCTGCAGAGCCCTAAGCGCATATAAATGATAGGCCATGGACCCCTCCCACCAAAATCCGTCTGAAAGGACACTCTCCTTCATCAAGTAATAAAATCCATGCTCCCCGTTGATGGCAAATTCCATGTATTCCCGGTCTCCAAGAACAAAACCAATCATGCCCACAGCAGCATTATGCCATGCCTGCCAGTTGGACCGTCCCATATCATACTCACTGATGGCAACAGCTGATGGCCGGAGCATATTCAGCTCGATGTTCGCTTTATCCTGCTCTGACAACAATCCGCTGTCATAAAGCAGATCATACGTGTAAGCAAGATCAACCATGCTTACCGATTCATCAAGCGTTTGCCAATAAAGTCTTCCTCCCCTCGCCTGCTTAGAGTAATTTGGATAATAATTTGCGTATTTGATTATCAGATCTGCAGCTTTTCTGCCATAACGCACATCGCCGCTCAGTTTGTAGGAGGATGCAAGCGTGCGGGCAGCTTTGATGATTTCATTGTGGCGGTAATAACGCCAGCCTGCATCATAAGAATCCCCTGTATAAAATTTATCCTCTGATGGGCAGTAGTGTTTATTGGGGCTCGCCGGGTCATATTGAAGGGGTGAGCTGTCATCACATAGGAACCACATTCCATGGCCGCCTGCCTGGTCCGGAACATCCAGGTTTGAAATGAGCTGCTGGTCAGCTTCCTTTCTCAATTTCTTAAAATAATCTGCTGCCCACGGTTCTTCCGCGATCCTTTTCTTCGCTTCTGACAGCTCATTAGCGTTTATAAAAGATTTCGGCCTTGTATGGCTGACTTCCTTCCACTGATAGGGCTTGGATTTAAGCTTCACTTGAAAACTTGCCCCAAGCTTTAAGCGGGACAAAATAGATATCGTCATTGTCTGTTCCTCTCCTGCCTGCGTTTCCTTTGGCCATTTCCATTGAACGGTCAGAATTTTGGATTTTCCCGGCTGCAGGTCTCCTGATTTCTCACTTAGAGTAACAGCATCTGAAAACTCTTCCGGAATACTGACGTCAAAATGGTCCGCCTGATTGGCTTTATTCAAGATCGTCACAAAGTATGTTTGCTCGGTTCCAGGCATTCCTTCCTTGGAAATGGATTTAGGAGAAACCTGAAACGATTCTCGCACAAGCTTCATATCATCCAAATACACAACTGTCTCCGGATCTGGTGGCTGATTGCTGTACCAGAAGGAGTGGAATGTCAGCTTTTTCACAGTATGAAGCCCCAGCGGCTGCCTGGATGGAGTAAAATCTTTTAAATCAATGGACACCTGCTTCCATCCTGTCCAGTCTATTTTCAGACCTGCAAGGAAATAATCAAATCCTTCTGTTGCCGGATCATCAGAGTCCAGTATAGGATAAATCATCGTACCGGTTGCCTTTTCAGAGTACATCCAAAAATCAAGCTTGTCATACCGTGACCAGTCCCTTGGGATTGCAGTAGACTGAACCGCTTTTTTAGAGGGCATTTGATCCCATTTTCCGCTGAAAAGTCCTTCTTTCACATATTTGGTGTTCTCTGTAATCGATGTCCATTTCTTCGAATCCTCGAATCCGTCTATAGGCAGAATATCAGATTCTTTCGTATCGTCCAGTGTCATTTGATCCAGGATTAAACGGGTATCTGGATTAGGGGTTTCCCCGTACCATGAGGCATGAAGTCTTAGCTGATCAATTTTGCTGAAACCGGCAGGCGTATATCCTGCCCGGAAGGAATAGTAGGGCAGCCTGACTTTTTGCCAGCCCTGCCATGTAATTTGTATAGAGGTGATATAGTAATCAAGCTGAGCGGTAGCAGAATTATCTGAGTAGAGGACTACGTAGATTCGGTCGTTTGTTGATTTTTCGGAGTGGATCCAAAGATTCAATGAATCATAGGAGGTCCAGTCATTGGGGATGGAATTGGTTTCAATGGCTTTTGTCAGTTTTCCGGTGTTTTTATCTGTAATCATCCATTTCCCTGCAGAGCTGCCTTCATGTATGGTTTCAGTTTCCCTTATCAGCCCCTTCCAGTCGGCTAGATCTTCAAAGTCCTGAATGACAAGCTGCTCTTCTTCTCTATTTTCTCCAGCAGGCGGATCATCAGCTTTTGCAATATCTGGACAGATTGGCATTAATAGCATCAAAGACAGTAAGATTAGTATCCCTCTCTTGATTACCATCCATTTCCCCCGGTTAAAGCCCGCTCACATGCTCTTATCCTGGCAGAAAGCAAGTGAATCCATCTCCATGAAAATGAGCCGAACCGAATTTTAAAAGCGCTTGCCTTTCTCTTTTTAATGCTCTGTTAAACTTAGCTGTTGATTGCAGCCAGCAGGCGTTCGCTCCAATCTACAGATGTTAATAAATCAACATAATTAATGCTTTAACACAGCCAATCTTAAAAGAAGCAGCTGTTAGACAGCTGCTCTTACCAATACAGATTCCAGTTTTTCTTCAGACGGACGAGGCCTTCCATATAATAATAGTCACCCCACAAATTCCCTTCGTCCACTCCCAGTTGTTCAGGCTTTGCATATACTCCATGCAAGATGAGAGCATTTGATTCAGGATGATTTCTTGTTGAGTAGCCCTCATAAAGATCTCTCAGCATCGCGGAAGCAGCCTGGCCATAATAGCTTCTTAATTCTTTGTCCGTTGTGTGCTTTGCCAGTTCGTGCAGTCCGCAGGCCGCAATGGCCGTTGATGAGCTGTCCTTTTCCTCCCCGCTTCCATCTGTAAAGGCAAGGTCCCAATATACGACACCGTCGGCCGGGGTCCGATTCAAAAAATAATGGGCAAGCTTTTCAGTCAATTCCAGGAATTCGAGATTATTGGTATAGACAAAGCTTAACGGGAAGCCATAAATTCCCCAAGCCTGGCCCCTTGCCCAGCAGGAATCATCCCGGTATCCCTGATGTGTTTTTCCATACTTCGCTTCTCCCGTTTCCGTATCAAAGAAATAGGTGTGGTACGTAGATGCATCTTCCCTTACAATCCACTTACAAGCATTGAGTGCGTGCTTTTCCGCAGCCATTTTGTAACGAGAATCTCCCGTAACCTCTGCGGCCCAATACAGTAAAGGAAGATTCATGAGACAATCAATAATAATCCGGCCCCTTTGTTTCGGATCATTCAAGTCTCCCCATGCCTGGATAATACCTGCACTTTCAAAATAACGAGTCATTAAATGATCTGCTGCCAATAGAGCTGCCTTCTTCGCTGTTTCATTTCCTGTCAGCTTATAGCCGCTAACACAGGAAAGCGTATACAGAAACCCAAGGTCGTGATGATCGCAGTCCAGTTTCTGAATAATCCGGTCATAAAAACTTTCAACATGAACTTCTGCTGCTTTCCGGTACTTTTCATCTCCAGTTATTTCATAAGCAAGCCAGATGATACCGGTCCAGAAGCTTGTGGTCCATCCGAAGTTGCCGCCTCTCATTTGATCGCTTTTTTCAGGCTTGCGGGGGTAATACAGGCCCTCTACCGTCGTGTCATCGGGGAAAATATAGGTGAACGGCTCCAGGTTCGCACTGATTTTTTCCAGAGCCTGAGCCAAAGCCTTATCTACGAAATCAGGTGAACCATCTAAAGCTTTGTACCGGGTTATTTTTATTCCTTCATTGACCACATTCAAGAATCCGTTCCCTCCTTATCGCAAATCACTCATCGAGACTTGTTCCATGTCATCAAATGTATAATTTTCACCAGCCATTGCCCAAATAAATGTGTAATTGCTCGTGCCGATACCTGAATGGATCGACCAGCTTGGAGAAATAACAGACTGTTCATTCTTCACAACTAAATGCCTTGTTTCAGAAGGCTCGCCCATGAAATGAAAAACCCTGGTATCGGCTTCCATATCAAAATATAAATATACTTCAGAGCGGCGGTCATGAATATGTGCTGGCATTGTGTTCCACATGCAATTGGGTGCCAAAAGCGTCATCCCCATCATCAGCTGCGAGCTTTGCATGCCTTCCGCATGAATATACTTATAGATCGTCCGTTTATTGGAGTTTTTCTCATCGCCCAAATGTACGGGAGTTGCATCATTGATCCCAATTTTAACCGTCGGATATTCTTTATGCGCCAGAGAAGATAAAATATAAAACCGGGCCGGATTCTTCTGATCTTCACTTGAGAGCACCACTTCATTTTTTCCGAGCCCCACATAAAGACAGTCTTTTTGATCTAAATGATATTCTTCTCCATCCACTTTAATGGAACCCGGTCCGCCTATATTAATGAGTCCGGCTTCTCTTCTTTCAAAAAATGCCTTTGTCTTAATATCAGGCTCGATCAGAGTCAGAGGCTCTCTTACAGGAACAGCTCCGCCAATCAGCATCCTGTCTTCATGGGTATATGTGAGCTTCAGCTGATCATCTTCAAACAGCGACTCAATTAAAAAAGCATTTCTTAGCTCTTCTGTCGTATAACGTTTCGTTTCTTCTTTGCTTGCACAATGTCTCGTTTCCATTTTTCCCTCTCCCTGTTTATTAAAAATTTAGCCATCCTCCATCAACCGCAAGTATGTGACCGCTTACATAATTGGAAGCATCCGATGCAAGAAAAACAACCGGTCCCTTTAAATCTTCTGGCAATCCCCATCTCCCTGCCGGAATCCTGGATTGGATAAATGCGCTGCGCTCCTTATCCTGTCTAAGCGCTTCTGTGTTGTCTGTCTCCATATAACCCGGAGCAATCGCATTTACACAGATTCCCTTTCCTGCCCACTCGTTTGAAAGTGCTCGTGTCAAACCTGCTACCGCATGCTTGCTTGCCGTATAAGCAGGTACGCGGATTCCGCCTTGAAAAGAAAGCATGGAGGCAATATTAATGATTTTACCGGAGCCCCGCTCCAGCATATGCCTTCCTGCTTCGGAGCACAGCTGAAACACCGCATCCATATTCAAATTGTTGACTGCTCTCCAATCCTCCATTGAATAATCCTCAGCAGGAGATCGCCGGATCATACCGGAGTTATTGACAAGAATATCAATTTTCCCTTTTTCCTCAATGGCCTTTTTAATCAGATTGGTCCGCTGTTTTTCATCTGATAGATCCGCTTTGATTCCCATAAATGATCTTCCAAGACTCTCAATCTCTTTTTGCACAAGGGACATATCACTGATTCCAGCACCGATAATGTCTGCACCTGCTTCTGCCAGTCCAAGCGCCATTCCCCTGCCGAGACCGCGGCTTGCCCCTGTCACAAGAGCCACCTTTCCATGTAGAGAAAATTGCGGCAAAAGAACCCCTCCACTTCCTATTCATGTTCATATTTGTATCTTTATGTTCGTTTTTATTAGTTTAGCACACTGGGAAAAAGAGGGATAGTGAATTTTGGAAGTTTTTGAGATTTCCAAATATAGCAGAAAACCTAAAATACCGGCTGACATCCCGTCATATTTTAGGTTCCTAATCGTTTCGCCCTATTTATTTCCCTCATGAGATCTAAGCGATTAACTGATATTTATATGATTACCTGGTTTCTCATCCGGCACCTATTCTCTTCCCTGGAATATCTTCTTGCATCCGTCATTTCAGTTTACAATTCACCTATAGGTGTCCTGATTTAGAGGTCATTTTCCATAACAGACTGGAATGCCCATTCTCCCCAGCTCTTTTTTCCAGGCTTCCGGCAATTCATTATTTGTAATCACTTCATCGAGAATATCAAAATCAGCATATTGAATTAATGCCGTTTGTCCAAATTTTGTATGATCTGTTACGAGAGCAACATGATCCGCAAGCCTGATTATTCTTTTTTTGTACTCTGCCTGAGCATGACTGAAAACAGTAAGGCCGTTTGATAAATCAGCTGCTGTTGTCCCCAGAAACAGCTTTTTAACTCTGAGTTTCTGCATGGCCTCCTCTGCAATGGGCCCAAAAAGACTGGCCGATCCGGGAATTCTTCCTCCACCCGGCATGATCAGCTGAACTTTTTCTGCTCCTAATAGAGTGTGCGCGATTTTGATATCGTTTGTTAGGACGGTTATTTTCCGGTGGATAAGCAGCTTGGCAAGCTCGAGCATCGTGCTCCCGCCATCCAGAAATATGGTATCCTCTTCTTCTATTCTTTCAGCTGCAGCTTTTGCTGCCAGCTTTTTTTCATATAAAAAGCTGGCTTGTCTTTTTTCGACAGGCAGCATTCCCGTACTTTCAGGTAAGATCGCTCCCCCGTAAATCCGTTTGAGCAATCCTTTATTTTCAAGCACAATGAGATCCTGCCGGACGGTTTTTTCCGTTACGTTTAGGCTAATGCTCAGTTCAGTTACCTTCACCATTTTCTCTTTTTCAAGGGTTTGAATGATTTTTTCATGACGTTCTACAAAATGCATGGACTTTTTCGCCCTTTCTCTATCATCTTTCTGCCTCCCGTCCAATAAATATGGTTAGGAAGGGGGTATGCGTATGTATGTACAGTGGCTGTTTCTAATCATGGTCCTCTATTCTGCCGCCGCTATCGTACTTTATATGATAAACAGATCTGTCTACTCTTCCCTGCTGCAGGCCTTAAGAAAATGGCTGTACGCACTATTTTTGCTGTTTCTTTCCGTGTGTTTCTTTTTTCAAATACTATCTATGAAGGATTGGCCTCTTATCCTCCAGCTCGCAGCTGCTGCTGTCTTTATTGATCTTAGCATTTTTCAGACTCCCAATATCCAAAAAATCGGATCAGCCGAATTTAAGCATAGTGAATGGATTGAACAAACCATTCAGCATAATGAGCGGACTCTGGAATATATGAGGAAAAAATCAACTGCGTTTTCGCTCATTATACAGGAGGAAGAGGACTTGATGCCAAAGGAATCGTCCCTCCAAAGCTTTGAAGATTATGAGAGATCCATAACTGCATACGTGGAAATTTACACAGATCAATTTGACTTTCATGTGAAGCTTTATCATCTTGTCGGGGATGATGATTATCATTTTACCCAAAGCATCCACCAGGTGCTGGGACGTCTGGAAACCATTTTTAATATTTCCATCAACGATAAACAGCACGTTACAGACCAGCTGAAACAGGCCCGGGTCCATTCATTTAATGAAGAAACGGTGGCCGTGATCCCCATTTACGGACACTACTCGTATCTGCTTATCCTCTCAGCCAGAGAAAATTCAGTCATGGAAATTGACACCCTGCATGTCATCAATTTAGTTAAGATATTGGAGTGGCGGACACAATCGAAGAAGAGTGAACCTGGAAGTCTAATGGCGGAGTAAGCTTTATATTAGATAAGGTATTTTAGAATATGCTGAGGATCATGCAGCTTAAATCCATTACTTTGATCACCCAGATGACATTTCCGCCTGTAAAAAAGGACAGCTCCTAATGACAAGGGCTGTCCTTTTTGTTATTATACCCACCACATATCAGCAGGTTTTTCTTCAATAAGTACGGATTGCAGATTGGTTACGGCTCGTTTGAAGCCTTCTTGGATACTCATGATCGGGTCTTCGTGCTCGATGCTGACCACGTAATCATATCCGTATGTGATCAGCGTGCTGATCATGCGGCCCCATTCATCATTGCTATGGCCGCAGCCGACAGAGCGGAATGACCAGGCTCTGGAACGGACTTCGCCGTAAGGCTGCATGTCAGTTAAGCCGTACATGTTGACGTTTTCCGGGTCAATATGGGTGTCTTTAGCATGGAAATGGTGAATGGCGTTTTCTTTAGCAAGAATTTTAATCGCTGCTACCGGATCAATTCCCTGCCACCAAAGATGGCTTGGATCCAGGTTTGCGCCAATCGCATCACATGTTTTTTCACGAAGCTTGAGCAGGGTGTACGGTGTGTGAACCAGAAAACCGCCATGAAGCTCGAGTCCGATTTTCACATGATGCTCTTTTGCCAGTTCCCCAACCTCTTTCCAATAAGGAACAAGCTTATTTTCCCACTGCCATGTCAAAACATCGCCGTATTCATTCGGCCATGGAGTCACGGGCCAGTTCGGATATTTTGCGTCTTCGGATTCACCTGCTGTTCCGGAAAAGCAGTTGACAACCGGAACCTCGAGAAGCGAAGCCAGTTTGATTGTTTTTCGAAGAGTTTCATCCGATTCTGCTGCAAAAGCACGGTCAGGAGAAATCGGATTGCCGTGGCAGCTGAAAGCACTGATCGTCAGTCCGCGGCTTTCTACTTTTTCTTTATACTGCTTTCTTGCTTCTTCGCTGGACAAAAGCTCGTCCAAATTGCAGTGAGCATTTCCCGGATAGCAGCCTGTCCCGATTTCGACCGCATGCAAACCCGCTGCTTGGACGGTATCAAGCATTTGCTCGAATTCCATATCGGAAAATAAAACAGTGAAAACGCCTAGTTTCATATCTCCCACTCCTTTTATGCTCTATTCTTTAATGGTAATCTTACCGCTTTCGTAGATCGCATCGATTACTTCAGAAACCTGCATCGCTTCCTCAGGCTGAACAATCAGCTCTTCTTCATTAAAGCAGGCAGCAATAAAATTCTTAGCCTGAAGAATTCCGGGATCCTCTTCTCCAGGAATCCAGGCTGGCTGACTATTGAACAGCATGTTGTATTTAGTTGTGTACAATTCCATTGGAAAAACACTGATCCCGCCATTTACGCCTGAAATGCTGAGATGTTCCTCATCATCACGGATGTTCGTTGCCCAGGACGTTTCAAATAGCATCGACGTACCATTCTCGAAGCGAATATAGGCCGTCACATGATCATCGACGTTAAACCTTTGATGATCATAATGGCCCCACAGGTTTACCTGATTCGGTACTTTGCTTAACGCATTGTAAGTGCTGCCTGTTACATCAATTATTTTCGGATTGCCGATCAGCCAAAGGGCTAGGTCAAGCAGGTGGCAGCCGTAATCAATTAAGCTGCCTCCTCCTTGAAGCTCCTTGTTTGTAAAGACTCCCCAGCCCGGAACTTTTCTGCGCCTTAGAGCTTTTATGCGGACGACTAGAGGTGTACCGATTTCCTCGGTGATCATTACTTTCTTAGCTGCCTGCGATTCCTTCATATACCGGTAATGGTAGGCGATAGCAAGCTTTCTCTGGCATTCTTTAGCCGTTTCAATCATTACTTTGCATTCGGCAGCTGACAGCGCCATCGGCTTCTCGCATAGTACATGAACTCCTGCCCGGAGCGCGGCAATGGAGATCTCTGCATGAAATTTATTCGGTGTACATACGACTACTGCATCTACTTCAGGAAGCATTTCAGTATAGTCCCCAAAAAACTGAGGAATCCCGAACTCTTTTGCTACATCTTCTGCACGATGGACATTAATATCGCTCACAGCTGTAATTTCTGCCTGGTCTGAAAAGTGCTGAAAGGATGGAATATGGCGTCCCGTAGCAATGCCTCCTGCTCCAATGATGCCAATCCTTAGCTTTTTCATGCAATAACGCCCTGGCTTATCGACACAATTTGCTTTGTTTCACTGGATTCCATAGCAGCTAAAATCACTTCAAGCGATTTTTTTCCTTCTTCCCCAGTAACCAGCGGCAGCTTATCCTCGACGATGCAGTCAACGAAATGATTGACAACTTTGGAAATGACTTGACCGCCTTCTTCATTTGACTGAATCTTGCCAAGCTCAAATTTTGCGATTTCACCATTTGAATATTGAATGACCAAGCTGTGAACAGGATCATCCTCCAGGCGGATAATTCCATTTTCACAATAAATGATGGTGGAATTGTCCTCCTTACCTGTATAAGACCAGCTCGCGGTTAATGTACCAAGTATCCCTGATCCTGTTTTCAATACACACACCGCATTATCGTCCACATCTCCGAACGTTTTTGCACTCGTTTGAACGAATGCTCCCACTTCCGTAAATTCTTCTCCAAGCAGGTAGCGCATTAAGTCTGTTTTATGAACACCCAAGTCTCCCATTGCACCAATAAAAGCTTCTTCTTTTTTGAAGAACCAGCTGTCTTTTCCATCGATGCTCCATGCTTCAGGTCCAGGGTGGCCAAATGCTGTACGGAAGCTGTAGATTCTTCCCATTTCACCGGATTCAATCAGCTTGCGTGCTTTTTGATGAGCAGCAGTAAAACGCTGATTGTGAGCGATCATGAGCTTTTTGCCTGATTCCTTTTCAGCAGCAATCATTGCTTCAGCGTCTTCTTTTGATGTGGCCATCGGCTTTTCGCAAAGAACGTGCAATCCGGCTTTAAGCGCTGCAATAGATACAGGAGCATGAAGGTAGTTCGGTGTGCAGACACTGATTGCATCTACCTTGCCGCTGTTAATTAAGTCCTGATAATCAGTATAGGCAGCTGCTCCGTAGATAGATGCCATTTCGTTTGCGCGCTCCTCGACGATGTCGCATACGGCTGTAATTTCTGCAGTATCCAGGACTGCATATTCAGGCAGGTGGCGGTGGATGGCAATGCTTCCGCATCCTACAACACCAATTCTAATTTTTGTCATGTGATGGTTCCTCCTCAAAATGGATAATATTTATTCTGGCTCATTGGAAAAATTGCTTCCGGCAAAGCTTCATGATGCAGGTATTCCTAAGCAGGTTGGGTTCAATAAGCCTATGAATACACAACCGGCTTTTCTACCTTTATTTTACTGTGATTTTTTCAAGCGGCTGTGCATTACCGTATACCGGTTTTTCACGATCGGCAGGGGCTGCCCAGCGTACTGCATTTCCAATTACTTTTTGAATGTCTTTATTGTGATAGGTTGGGTATGTTTCATGGCCCGGACGGAAATAGAATACTTTACCGCTGCCTCTTTTATACGTACAGCCGCTTCTGAATACTTCTCCGCCTTCAAACCAGCTCATGAAAACAAGCTCGTCAGGTGCTGGAATGTCAAAGTGCTCTCCATACATTTCCTCTTTTTCAAGTTCGATGTACTCGCCGATTCCATCTACGATTGGATGGCTTGGCTCAACTACCCACAGACGTTCTTTTTCGTCAGCTTCTCTCCATTTCAGGTCACAGCCTGTACCCATTAGGGATTTGAAGATTTTAGAGAAATGGCCAGAATGAAGAACAATCAGTCCCATTCCGTCTAATACCCTGTTTTTCACTTTTTCTACAATTACACTGTCTACTTCTTCATGCGCAAGATGCCCCCACCAGATCAAGACTTCTGTGCTGCGAAGAACGTCATCTGTTAAACCGTGTTCCGGCTCATCCAATGTGGCTGTCTGGACACGGTGGCCCATTTCTTCAAGAAATCCCGCAATGGTTCCGTGGATTCCGTCTGGATAAATGGATCGCACTTCCGGGTTTTTCTGTTCATGACGATTCTCATTCCATACTGTTACATTCATTTCCTGCACCATCCTTATGTATTTTTCTATCAATTAACCGGCTGGGTTAATCGTTTACGTAATCTGCATAGTTGACTCTCTTATTGCGAGCTCAACCGGAAGGACCTTTTTAGTGAGCCCCTGCTCCTTTTGAAAAAGAGCCGAGAAAATCATTTCAGATGACTGAATTCCTTTTGCCAAAATATCCTGCCTTACTGTGGTCAGACTTGGAGATAGATACTGACTGACATTTAAATCATCAAATCCGACTATTGAAAAGTCCTGAGGAATTCTTTTTCCCATTGAAGCAAATCTTCTCATGATTCCTAGACACACAATATCAGAAGTAGCGAATACCGCCGTAATGGGCTCTGAACTGTCCAGGATGCTTTGTCCGGCATCCAGTGAGGCTTCAAGCGTACTGTTACCGCTCTCAAAAATCAGTTCTTGTTTAAACGGAACGCCAAATTCCTTCAGTGCCCTTTTGTAGCCTTTAAGCCGCTGTTCATCAACCGGGCTGTTTTTTGCTTCTGCAACAACCATGGCAATGGATGTGTGACCAAGTGAAAGCAAATGTGCGGTCGCCTGATAGCCGCCTTCCTCGTCATCGATATTCATCGTGTGATAGCTGCCTTCCGGTACATCATATGTATCTACCAGAACGATTGGAATAGCTATATGGCGGGCCAGCTCCTCTGCGATGGAGCCTGATGCATTCATGACAATCAGTCCATCCAGATTCCTTCTCTGAACCCATTGGCTGCATTCATCTGCCACACCGATTCCTGCCAGGAGAATATCATACCCGTAACCCCGGGCTACACTTTCGACTCCGCTGATAAATTCATTATAATAAAGATTTGTCTGGAATACCGGCAATAAGGAGTCCTGATTTAAAATTTTAAGCAAGCCGATCAGCTTGGATTGCTTTTTAGAAAGACTGATGGCTGTCAAATCGGGAAGATAGTGAAGTTCCTCAATGGCTCTGCGGATCTTTTCCTTCGTTTCTCCCGAGACCTTATTTTTCCCGTTCAGGACATAAGAAACAGCTGCGCTGGAAACGCCGGCATGTTTGGCAACATCCTTAATCGTGACTTTCTTTTTCATAATTCCTCCTAGTTAACCGGTTAACTCCACTTACATACTAAACGATTTATTTTCGAAAAACAATCTTTATTTTTCTAAATATTTAAGTTTTAGAGACCGCTTCCATTCTATTAAACACTTATCCTCATTTCTCTATTTTTAAATAGGCAGAAATCCGGATATTTTTCACGGTGATTGACATATAAATATAACATGATGAGCGGCAAGGGAGAGGTTCGGCTATGGAGCAAAAAAATAAAAAAAACAGCTTTAAAAAAACAAAAAAATTCACGACAGCTGACCTGGGATATAAGGTATCAGAGGAAAATCAGAAGCTTTTGAAGATGCTGAAAAACTTAAAAAAAGCCTGATCATTCTGTGAGGGAAACAGGATGAAACAGACCTTTGCAAACATTCATTAATTCAGTATTATACGCTTTGTCGTATGACATAATGACACAGGACGCAGGCCCGGCCGATTTGTGTATATCAAGCTCGCATTCTATGAACCTGGCATGCGGGCTAAGGATTTTTATCTCATGGACAATCCCTTTTGATCCTGCTGGTATCAGTTCATATACAGCTGGATGTGCCAGCAGCTTGAGAAAAAGGGGAATAGAAATCATTTGATCTTTTCTATCAAGCACTTCAGAACCTACAAGCGGCTGTCCGATCACTGCAAATCCGGCCCCGTTTGGAGTGTGGCCAGTTCTTACATTGGATGCTTTACCAAGAACCATTATTCCAAGTGCCGACTGAATCATCTTCATATTGCTTTCGGTACTGCCTGATATGGACACTTTGCCAATTCCCGCTTCATCCAGCAATTCTCTGCAAGCCCCTTGAATGCGTTCCCATGCTTGCTCTCCGTTAAAGTTATGCAGCATGATGGAAAAAGGATATGCCCCTGCGGACATGCATTCCATCAGTGCTACCCTCAATGTGTGCTTTGCCACCGTTTCCAGGGGGGCATGAACCTGATCCTCTGCCTTTTCGCCGATAGCCCCCGCATTATCTGATGCTGCAACGAGCCACTCATCTTTAGAGAGCTGGAATGTTTCGATATCCCGCATATTCTACATCCTTTCGCCATTCCTTTTATTTCAAAGGGGTTTGAATGCCGTACCAGATCAGATCCGCCTGAACGGACTTCCGCATAATTTCCTGGTAGATCCATCCCGTTACATCTCTCCAAAGCCTGTTTTCCGCTTCAATTGGGACAATTCCCTTTGAAATATCCGAACCGATCAGGACAAGCCTTCTGCCGTGAGCATGTTCTTCCCATTCCAGCCACCTGCTGATTGCAGCCCGCCATTGACCGGAAGTCTCTTTACCCGTTTGAAGGACGTCTTCCCGAATATATTGTTCAAGTCCTTCAATGACCGTAACCTGTCTGAAGTCTTGAATTAAAGGGTCTTTTTTATAGGCACTGATCCATAAACCTTCCTCTTCCTTCCACCAGCTTTGCTCTCTTACCCATTGAGCCTTGCCGTTGCAGGCACCGCCCGTAACGAAGTGCATGGTTCTCGCCTCCTGAATGAATCTTTTGTCCAAATCAATTCATATCCCGCTCCTGGGCTTATCGTCCATTCCCAATAAGGCCGCCCATCCCCGGACAGTAAAGTTAACAGCTGTCTAATCGGGCCGCCATGACTGACGATCGCCGCTGTTTCAGCTTCCTCATCAAGCAAGGATTCACGGACTCTTTCCCACCCATTCATCACCCTTTTTTTAAATACCTGCAAGCTTTCACCTCCTGGAGGAGCGTGTTCTTCCATGTTTTCAAGCCATAGCTGATAGTCTCGATCATCCTTTAATTCCACGTATGTATGACCTTCCCAGCTGCCGAAGTGATATTCCTTTAAATCATCGATCACCCTTTGCTTTAGTCCCGGAAAGAGCAGGCTTGCCGTCTCATTTGTCCGGAGCATTCCGCTTGTAAACAATGCGGCAGGTTCAGGGAGGCTGACTGCAGCCAAGGCGGATTGCCCTTCCCAGGATAAGGAATCGTCAGTCCAGCCAATATAGGCATTCCGGCTGTTTTTTTCAGTCAAGCCATGGCGAAGTAATGTAACAGCCACAAACCCATCCATAACCACGTTTCCCCTCCTTCAGCTGAAGCTCCGAGCAAATCTCCGGTCACACCGCCGAATTCTTTTTTAAAAAAAGCTTTTGCTGCAATCGTAAAACCTAGAATCAGGGCAGCAAGCATAGCAAGATACAGAGATAATAAAGGCTCGGCCATATAAAAAACTGCGGCCGCCGCCAGTAAAGCCGTGAAGTACGTCCGCAATACCTTATTTCTTTTCAAATCCTTTTGAAAGAAATAGGCTAACCCCTCTGACTTTACGGATGGAACGGCCGCGAGGAGTGCCCCCATTCCCATTCGGGATAGCATTGGAATAGCTGACATCAGGAAATAGTCTCTCCACTGCAGTCCTTCAATCACTTCATAAATAAAAAGAAATCGTGCTGCCAGTAAAATGATAACAGATAGAACTCCGAAGGCTCCTGTCCGGGGGTCCTTCATAATTTCCAGCCGCTTTTCCCTGTCTCTATATGAAAAATAAGCATCACTCGAGTCCATCCAGCCGTCAAGATGCAATCCTCCGGTCAGTAAAATGGCTGCCATCCAAATGATGAATGCGGCAGCGGGCATTGAAAATGGAGTGAACGTCAGGACAAGCCATAGCAATCCAGACAGGACAGCACCGATTAACAGACCTACGAACGGAAGCCATTGAACGGCATAAAGGACTCTTTTTTCATCCAGCTCAAAGGATCTTTTTACTGGAACAGCCGTAAAAAATTGGATAGCGATCAGTATGCCTTCTGTTCTCTTCTTCACTGCTCACACCCGCCTTCAGCCATGCACATCAATTTCTCCATGTCCAAGTGCTTTTCAACTTGCTCTGCAAGCAGATTGTAGCGTAGATCCTTCACCGCTTCCAGATTCAGTTCCGCAGCTGGTTTCAGCCCTTTAGCCTTGCGAAGCCTGTTGAGCCATGCGGTGCGGAAGCTGTCGTTGTAAAACAGATGATGCATATAGGTTCCAATGATCGAACCGGACACCGTTCCTGCATCGCCATTGCCACCTGGAAACTCAAGAAATGGATAGATGCTTTCGCTCTTTGTTACCCCCATATGTATTTCGTACCCGTCCACCGGTATTCTCCCGAGGCCGCAGTTCTCAGCTGTAAATCCTTTTCTGCGGGTCGTCTCTTTAATCATCCCGAATTCAGTAGATACTGGCAAAAGCCTCAAGCCAACTGCGCTCTCTCCTTGTTTTCCAGTATCGGTTCCATAAGGATCTGCCAGCTTTTCACCAAGCATTTGATAGCCCCCGCAAATTCCAAGCACCGCTTTTCCTGCATCAGCATGGGCCTTAATCGACTCGCCAAGTCCGTTGTCCTGAATCGTTTTTAAATCTGCCAGTGTGCTTTTGGTGCCTGGCAGGATGACAGCATCGGGATTCCCAAAATCAGAAGCTTTCGCGACGAATCGGATTCGTACATCCTTTTCATATAAAAATGGTTCAAAATCCGTGTAATTAGAAATGCTGGGAAGATGGATCACAGCTATATCCACGCTATAGACGGTTTTTTCAGGGAAAATGGAGGCTATAGAAAGGGAATCTTCTCCTTCAATCATATGACCATGCAGAAAAGGAATAATTCCGAGTACCGGCAGACCCGTCTGTTCTTCAAGCCAGTCCGCACCATCCTGAAATAGTTCGAGATCTCCTCTGAACTTATTAATAATCAGCCCTTTTACCCGATTCCGGTCATCCGGACTAAGAAGCGCAAGCGTACCGACGATGCTTGCAAAAACACCGCCCCGCTCAATATCGGCTACCAAAATAACCGGCAATTCAGCAAGCTCGGCAACCTTCATATTAACAAGCTCCCGGTCATTTAAATTCACCTCTGCCGGAGAGCCTGCTCCTTCTGCAATAATATAGGAATGTCTTTTACTCAGTTCATCCAGTGACGTCCGAATCGCCTGCAAACCCTTTTGGTAGTAGTCGGTACGGTATGCCATACCTGATAAAACACAATCCCTCTTTCCAAACAGGACGACTTCTGCCTGCATGTCACTCGAAGGCTTGAGCAAAATTGGATTCATATATACAGTTGCTTCCTGGCCCGCAGCCTCAGCCTGGACTCCCTGGGCCCTGCCAATCTCCATCCCATCTGCTGTTACATATGAATTATTGGACATATTCTGGGATTTGAATGGAGCCGTGTTCAGCCCTTTGTTGAAAAAAATCCGGCAAAGGGCGGCAGTAAGCAGGCTTTTGCCTGCATCGGAGGAGGTTCCTTGAAGCATTATCCCTTTCACTCTTTTTCCCCCTTTTTCAAAATGGGCACCCCGTTTTCCACCATGTATGCCTCATCCGCTTCCTTCACAGCAGCCTGATGAAGTCTTCCGAGAACTTTTATGTATTCCAAAACAGCCCCCTCATAAAGATGGGCATCATATGACAGCTCATTTGAAACAGCAATCAGCATACCGCACGATTGGCGGAGCCTGCGAATTCCCATCATCATATGATTTACTGGATCTTCTGGGGGATCGGGGGCAAACATTTCATTATTCAGCCAAGTTGTGAGGCAATCCAGGACAAGGATATCATCACGGCTGAAGTGAGGAGCAAGCTCATGAAGATTCCGCGGCTTCTCAAACGTCTCCCATGATTTCTGATAGTCATTGCGCTTTAATTGATGCATGGCAATCCTAAGCTCCATTTCCTTGTCTGTAGCCCGTCCTGCGGCAATATAATTTAATTTCCCATTGCCTGCTGCAGCTTCCTCTGCAATCCGTTCAGCAAATGATGACTTGCCGCTCCTTACTCCTCCTGATATAAAAATCAGCATCCCTTCCACTCCTTAAGCGCCGCAATAAGCGCTTGATTCTCATTGGGCAGCTTCACGGCAATCCGGAGATAGTTTCCGTCCAATCCGGCAAAATTTTCTGTATGCCTTGTGACGATGCCTTTTTTCAGCAGATAGGGGTAAAGTTCTTTTTCCTTTGGCGCTGCAATCAAATAATAGTTGGTTGAGCTCGGGTAAACGGTCATTCCAATGGAAAGAAGCTCATGTTTCACTTTTTCCCGTTCAGAAGCGATCCATCCTCTCGTCTTCTCAGCATGATCTGTATCCTTTGCACAGGAAATCCCCATTCTCTGCGCCAGTGCATTCACACTCCAGTGCGGCTGTCTTTTCTTTAGCTTTTTAATTATAGGAGCGGATGCCATCACATAGCCAAGCCTGATTCCAGCAAGAGCATACATTTTGGTTACGGATCGTAAAATAATCAAATTCGAAAAACGGCAGAGGTCCCCTGCAAGTGAATGACTTTCCGCAGTGAAATCGTAAAATGCCTCATCACAGATAATAAGGGTTTCTGTTTTTTCTGCCTGTTTGATTACCTCAAGGAGCAGAGCGCGGCTGTAGACTCTTCCAGTCGGGTTACTTGGATTGCAGATAAAGACAGCTTTTTTTCCTTGCATCTTCTTAAAAATACGTTCATCAAGGTCCCAGCCATTCTCCTCTCTCAAAACAAGTGAGTCGATGACTGCACCTTGCACCTCCAATGCCTGGCGGTATTCCGAAAAAGCTGGTTCTGTAATCAGCACCTGTTCATCCTTTAACAGCTGGGCCAAAATAAAAATAAGTTCTGCCGCACCGTTCCCGGGCAGGATGCACTCTGCCGGGAGCTGCTCTTTTTCAGAAAGTGCCTGCACCAAAGCCGCTGCTTCAGGATCAGGATAATCGTAAATATCCTGCAAATAATCCAGCCAGTTTTCTTTTATAAAAGGCGGCGGACCAAGGGGGTTGATATTTACGCTAAAGTCTATGATTTTATCCGGAGGAATCATATGGAGACGATGATACACATGCTGCGGATTAGAACCATGATGGGGTAAATTCAACAAGCATTCCTCCTATCCATAACAAAACAATAAAGGCAGCTACCGTCCTTTCCATAATCTCAACAGACTGAATGATATGGATCCTTTTCAATGGCCTTTCCGGCTTTCCCATTCTTGCTCTGTCTGATTGGACACCTTGATAAAAGTTGATGCCGCCAAGCTCAATATGAAGCATAAATGCAACAGCTGCTTCCCCCCATCCGCTATTTGGGCTTGGATGTTTTTTTGCATCCAGGGATACTTGATTCCAAAACCCAAGCTTACCGTGAACCAGCAGCATCATAAAGGCCGTTATTCTTGCAGGTATCCAATTCAATCCATCATCGAGCTTTGCGGAAGCCCAGCCAAATTCATGATACCGCTCATTTTTATAACCGACCATTGAATCAAGTGTGTTAGCAAGCCGATAAAAAATGGCCAAGGGAGCTCCGCCGGCTGCCGCCCAAAATAGCGGTGCTGTCACTCCATCACTTGTATTTTCTGCAACCGTTTCGACCGCTCCTCTCACGATTTCGCTTTCGTGAAGGTCTTCTGTATCTCTGCCTACAATATAGGACAGTTTCATCCGGGCTTCGTCAATCAAACCGGACCTTAATGGTTTTTCCACTTCCAATGCTGCTTCCTTTAAGCTTCGCTCTGCGATTGCAGTAAAGATAACCGCTGCTTCGAAAAGAACACCTGCCGCAGGATGAAGAGTGTAGCACAATTCTTGTAAAACAATCACCGCAGCGACGACCGCCGCTGAGAGAATCAGCACCATCATAATCCCTTTTATCTTCCTGTATTCCCCTTTATTCAGCCTCTTTTCCAATAAAGCAATCATTGTACCGAACCACCTGACAGGGTGGGGCATCTTTGGGGGATCTCCAAGGAGCCGATCAAGGAGATATGCAATACTTAAGGCAAGCAGATGATTAAGCATGTCTTTTTTTCTCCAAATACCGGCCGACGGAATCGATTGTACAATCATACACGCTTTTTCCAATAGCCCTGCCAAGCTCTGTTGCAGGACCGCCGTAAGGCAATTCCTGTCCCTGCTGGGTAGCGGCAATCAGAACACTGTCCGTCGTTGTTCCAGTAGCCAGGGTTTTCGTTACAGGGTCTTGAATAAACCGGTCTGCCAAAGCCCTCGTTTTCGCTTCTGTCGCTGTAATTACAGCTTGGATGAATGCTTCCTCTGAGCAGATTCCATTTACAAATACCCATGTGTTGATCGTACCTTGGGAAGCACTCAGTCTGTCCATTCCACTCGAAGCATCTGCCGCATTGCCTGTTCCGGCAGTCACGACTGTCAATATGGAAAAGCCCGCGAGCTCGGTCATTTTTACACTGACATCCTCCAGCTGAACCGCCGTCATCATCCCAGCCGTTTCATTCGGATCAAAGCCTTTTGACTGAATGAAACGGATTAAATCCACCTGTGCATGATCGGTGCTGTAATTTAGATCTACATGTCTGTTTAAAAAGGTCGTATACCAGCCAATACCAGCATGAACAACAGCAGAAGACAGCGTTTTTAACGGAATTGGTGATTTTAAAGCGATGTATTCAGGGTGAATAGACAGCCATTCCTCTGTAATCCTGACTTGCTTTTCCGGGCTTCCCGGGGAATCCAGAATGACCTGCGGGCTTTGATGGGACGGATGATAATGGCGTTTAACCTCTGCGCTGTATACCTTTTTTAATGTTCGCTCCTGCAGCGCTTCATAAGGTGTCCCGATATCTGAAATGGCTCCTTCGCTCAAAAGCATCACTCTGTCGCAATACAGGCTGGCCATATTCAAATCGTGGAAAATAGAAACAATCGTTAAGTTCCGTTTTTTTGTCCAGCTCTTTAAACGTGAAAGAAGACTTTGCTGGAATGCAAGATCTAAATGATTCGTCGGCTCATCCAAAAGCAAAATATCCGGATCCTGGGCAAGTGCCTGAGCCAAAAAGACGCGCTGCTGTTCTCCACCGCTTAAGCTCTGGATTGAACGCCCGGCAAATCCGGCGACCCCTGTATCCTTCATCGCAAGCTCCACAAGCTCTTCATCCTCAACTGTCCACCTTGGAAGAATCCTTGCCTGATGGGGGTAGCGTCCAATACTGACCGCTTCCTTTACCGTCATGTCAAACGCTGTCTGGGTAAGCTGGGGCAGAACAGCCATCACCTTCGCCAGTTCTTTGCTGGAGTATGCCGTTACGTTCTTATTTTTTATCATGATTTGTCCTTTTGTCACCGGCAGAATGCCTGATAGCATCTTCATCAATGTCGTTTTCCCGCTGCCATTAGGTCCGAGAATACCGAAGAACTCCCCTTCCTGGACGGAGAAACAGATGTTATTCAATATGTTTTTTTGATGATATCCGCCAGCAATATTTTGAACTGAAATCATATATTAACCTCCTTTCCTACGAACTTCTTTTCTTAGCTGCCAGAATAGCGGCAAAAACCGGGGCTCCGGCAATTGCGGTGATAATCCCAATTGGAAGCTCTACCGGTGAAATCACCGTCCTTGCCAGCAAATCAGTCAAAATCAGAAATCCTGCTCCGAATATCATCGATAATGGAAGCAAATGGCGGTGATCACTTCCGCACAGGAGCCTCGTCATATGAGGAATAACAAGTCCGACAAAACCAATCGTCCCGGAAACAGCAACCGCAGAACCCGTCAGCATTGAAGCGGAAATAATGATAAGAAATTGCTTCCGTTTCACATTAACTCCAATATGGCGCGCCCGGTCCTCTCCGAAGGCAAATGCATTCAATTCTCTGCTGTGCATAAGAAGCAGAAATGCACCAGCAGCTGTAAACGGCAAAATCATATGTACATATGGCCAGCCTCTCATCGAAACACTGCCAAGAAGCCAGTTCATTACCTGCCTGAGCTCCTCTCCGCTCAAAGCGATGATCAGGGAAATGAAAGAACCTAAAAACGAGTTAAAGATAATCCCTGCTAAGATCATCGTCTCCATTGACGTTCTCCTCTGGGCGAGATAAGCAAATCCAAGGACACCAAACATGGTCAGAAATCCGGAAGCGATGCTGACGATTGGCAGGGAAAAACTGCCGAACGCCTGGAATCCAAAATAAATAACACTAACTGCTCCGAGAGATGCACCCGAGGAAACTCCGAGTGTATAAGGATCGGCTAGCGGATTTCTCAGCAGCCCCTGAAAAGCGGCACCTGATAAAGCAAGTGCCGCCCCTACAAGGCCTGCGAGGAGAACACGCGGAATACGAATCGACATTAATATATTTTCATTTGTCTCAGAAGCCGCATTTCCGCCTAATAGAACAGAAACAATTTCAGCTGGAGAAATAGCTGCAGTACCAATAGAAACGGCAGCTAAAAAGGCGACCGCTAAAAAAAGGATCGCCAAAGTATATTGAAAGATACGGTTATTTTGTAAAAACGTCCGGATAGATTGAGTGCGCAAGTTCTTCTACTCCTTCAATTAAACGCGGACCCGGTCTTGTAACTTTATCCGAATGCACGTCAAAAACTGCTTTATTTTTGATTGCGGCAACACTCTCCCAGCCTTTCCGGCTCATCACCTGTTTAATGGGATCCGGACTATAATAGCCATAGGTCGTCACAATGGTATCTGGATTCAATTTAACAATTGCTTCTTCGGTCATTTTCGGCCATCCGCTTTGTGCTGCCGCAGCATTTTCAGCTCCGACCGTCGTTAATATGTCATTAAGGAACGTGTCTTTGCCTGCTGTATAGATTTCGGGTGAAGGAGAAACCTCTACGAACACCCTTTTTCTTCGATCATCCGGGATGCTCGCTGCTTTTTCTTCGATATTGGCAAGATCCTTTTTCATTCCATCAATCATTTTCTCAGACTTCTCACCTTCTCCCGTTGCCTTCCCGATCATTTCCATAGACTCATAAACTTCTTCGAAACTTTGTGCCTCATTGACCACCACTACATCAATTCCTGCATCCTTCAGCTGTTTCAGTCCATCAGCGGAATTATGCGCCCCTGATTCATGTGCCAGCACCAAATCAGGCTGAAGGCCAATAATTTTCTCAACATTAAAATCCATTCCGCCGACTTTTTCTTTCCTAAGAGCTTCTTCCGGATAGTTATCGTTATCGGTTACGCCAACAACTTTATCTCCCAAACCCATAGAAAAGATAATTTCCGTATTGCTCGGAATTAGAGAAACAATTTTCTTCGGCTCATCTTCAATTGTCACTTCTGAATTGGATGCATCTTTTATTTTAATTGGAAATTCTGTTTTGTTTTCCTGTGATGCCTGCTGTTCCTTTGTTTTCTCAGGTGCTGCAGAATCAGATGCGCAGCCTCCTAAGACGCCCGCTGTCAAAAGCAGCGCTGTTAAAGCAGATAAGTACTTATTCATTTTTTTATCCCCCGTAATCATTCTTCAATTGCGTTGCCGTCACCAGCTCAAGCTTGGCTGGATTTCCTGAAAAACAAAAAACACCTCCCTGGCAAAAGGAGATGACGGTTCATGTTATGTAGACTGCATAAGCCAATAAGAGACTTTCCTGTCAACGTTAACACCATCCTATCCTCGTAGGTATGCGGTGACGAGGTGTGAGGCAGGTCTCCTGGCTCATGATCATCGCTCCCCGCTCCTTCCCATGCATTGCCGCACAGTGGATTAAGCAGGTCACTCCCATTTACAGTGGCGGGACCGCGCCGGAGTTTAACCGGCTTCCCTTTTAAGCTGACAAAAAAATCAGCACCTACACCTTATCGATATGAATATTTCGTACACGAAGTATTATACACAACCTTAAGCCTCATGTCAGTCGCTTTCTATTAACTTATGAAAAGGAAAAAGCAGCAGACAGCTGCTTTTCACAGTCGTTAATCAAAGTACACCTGTTTTTCTGCATCCCATCCATACTCAAACAAAATTCTAATCTGGCTTTCTGTAATTCTGCCAACAGAAAGTTCAGGAAGTTCATCCAGTCCAAAAAAACCTGCATCCAATGTCTCAAAACCAGTTGTGAGCTTGCCCCCTATTTCTTCACACAAAAAGAAAAGCTTATAAATATGATAGGCTCCAGGCGGATGAGGATGGCACTTCTTGTCCATCACCGCAATCAGCCTTACTGGCTTAACTTCTAACCCAGACTCCTCAAATGCCTCCTTTGCTGCATTTTCCGAAGGACTTACCCCGATATCCGCCCATCCTCCAGGCAGGGACCAGCGACCATCCATCATCTCCCGAACGAGAAGGATCTTGTTGTCTCTAAAAACAACTGCTCTAACATCCACTTTAGGCGTCTGATAGCCTGTTTCGTTTGCGAACAATTCTGGAAGCTTTTCCATCGGCACTTCGGTATATTGGGCCATAATCTCCTGACTCAGCTCCCTCAGACGCTCAAACCGCTCTATATCAAATTGGTCCTTTGAATAAGCAAGACCCGCCTGTGAAAGAGACTGAATCTCCTTTGCCCATGTTACCCACTTTGGCTCCATGATTCTCCTCCTATCCCTATCCTCTATTTGCATTGTATCCTATGTAAGGATGACATGCATAGACACGGCTTTTGATGAAGGGCTTAGCGGAATATCATCACCAAACCATTTCTCTCGTTGAGTAATTTTTATAGATTGAGTAACCGCCTTCTTATGGGACCTAGTTTCAGTTCGGAACAGGTATATTTCCCCATTTTTCAAAAAGAAGAGGTTTATCCCTTTCCAAACAGCTTGTCCCCGCTTTATATTGGTGAAGGATTTCCTATTAATGAGCGGAGGGTTCAAAAGATGAGAGATATGGGCAGAAGAATAGTGATTAGTCTGGTGCTGGCAGGGATTATACTGGGGGGAATGAGTGTATCGTTTGCCAATTTGCCGGACGAAGATCAGCGGGAAGAAAATTTAATTGTCCGCCCTTAAGTCGGTTCTCAAACTAAAAAGAGCAGCCGGGATCCTGATCCCGAACTGCCTTCTTCCTTTAAGTTAACGTAACAATCAGGCTGCACTGACAGATACCCGCTTTTTCTTACTTTCCATTATATAATCCCTTTTGAATCCTTTGGCCCCTGTTCAAGAAGGGGATCATTTTGGATGATAAGATGGGCTGTTTTTTTGGGCTCATCAATGGTTTCGTGTATTTTCTGTGCTCCGGATTTCCACTCAATGTTAACCTGGCCGTCTGCGTATTCCCGTTCCTTCGCTGTGTGTTCAGTGCAGTCTACCCAGATGGACGTGTCGAATAAATGGTGAAGTGTATTTTTCAGCAAAAATGCACCGCTTATAATAACGATATCTAGCTCTTTATGAAGCTTTGCTTTATTAATAGCCGTCTTTCCTTTACAATAGGGCATGGATTGTTCGTACCAGCTTTTGGCCGGATTTTCAGGATCAATATCCACCGGCTCCTCCGTTAATTCCTCTAAATGAACGAGAATCCCCTGTTTTACAAGTTCCCCCTGAAGTACCCGGGCCTGTGTCTCAAATCCTGATCCGGCCGTTCCGCTAACCGCAATGATCACCGGTTTTTGATTTGGTAAAATTCCCATCACCCGTTCGACAATTGTTTCCATATTCATCCCCCGCTATTTTCGGACATGCTTATTGAATCGATTGTACCATTAGGATCGAACAATGTCTTACTTCACCTATTGTTTAGGTCTTTTTTTCTGCTCATAAGCAGCTTAAAGCTATTATCGAGCTCTGCATACTCCGGATCTCCCGGCTGCAGCAGGCTTAGCTTCCCAAGTACGGCAGAAAGTTCGGTCTCAAGAATCAGAAGCTGTTCCTTATCATCCTGGGATTCGTTTAAAGAATCTTTTTTCTCCCATTCATTTAAAGTCATTTCATATCTGCGAATTACCTGATCCTCTTCGATGACCAGCAGACAATCAGAGAGCTTCTCCAAAAAGTAATAATCATGGGAGACAAGGAGTAATGTCCCAGAAAACAGACGGAGTGTTTCCTCCAGCTGCTCTCTTGACGGAAGATCGAGGTGATTAGTCGGTTCATCTAAAATGAGCATATCAAGTTCCTGCAAAAGGAGCCCGATTAATTTCACCTTTGTTCTTTGTCCAAGACTGAGCTCTTCAATTTTTCGGTCCATCATCTCCGCTAATCCCAGATGGGCACTCATGTCCATTGCCCGGCTTATTAGATACCGTTCCGTTAAACCGAGGGCTTGAATCGGAGTCAAATTTGCGTTTAAGTCTTCTACCTCCTGGCTCAAATTGCCGATTTTAAGAGAATGGCTGAACCATATTCGGCCTTCAGAGAGCTCCTCTTTTCCTAATAAAATGTTTAGAAAAGTCGTTTTTCCGCTTCCATTCGGTCCGATTAGTGCTGCTCTTTCTCCATGTTTCAAATAAAAGTGACTTTGATGAAACAGCGTTCTTGAACCAAATGCTTTTGCCGCTCCAGTCCCTTCAAGAACTCGTTTCCCGCGCTTTTGGGAAGCAGAAAAATCAAAATAAACGCTCGTATCTTCTTTAGGCTTTTCTACTTTATTCTTTTCCATTTCGGCATTCAGCCGTTTCATTTTGGATCGGATTTGGATGTCCATTTTCTTTGCTTTCACTCTTTGAGTTTCTTTATAGCCCATAGGAAGCTTCTCATTCGTCTTGCTCTTGGTGGAATCCCTGTGAGCCTTCTCGGACCAGCTCTTTAAGTTCTCCATCTGGCCTTCAATCCGTTTTTTATATCGCTGCTGCTTTTCATAATCCCTCTCTTGAATCTCAAACCTGCGCTGCTTCTCTTTCCTGTAAGCTGAGTAGTTCCCCTCATAGGAAATGAGCTTTCCATCGTCGAGCTCTTCAATTCTCGTTACGGTTTGATCAAGAAAATAACGATCATGAGAAATAATCAGGACCGTCCCGCTGAATTGCTGCAGTTCTGACGTCAGCCATTTGATTCCCCGCAGATCCATATGATTCGTCGGTTCATCCAGGATAAGCAAATCCGGATTCCCTTGAAGCACATTGGTCAACGCGACCTTTAATTTTTCTCCGCCGCTTAAATGCCGCCTTTCACGATGCCCTTCCAGTGAACCAATTCCGAGCATTTTTGCGGATTTCAGCCATTCCTTAGAATGCTCCTGAACCTTTAAACTATCATCCGTATAATCAACAGACTGCTGCAGATAACCGATTTTTACTTTTTTGCTGAATCCATCTATATAGCCTTCATCCATTGGGAGGATACCGGCAAGAATTTTTGCAAACGTTGTTTTTCCCGTCCCGTTGTACCCGGCAAGACCAATCCTGTCCCCCAAAGCTATATCTAAATCTAAACCCTTTAAAACATCCCGTTCTCCAAAGCTTTTATTTATATTTCTTATTTTCATCAATAGCATACGCAGCACATCCCACTCTTTTTTGAATACAAAAAAACCTCTCAGGAACCTGAAGAGGATGACGAATGCCGTATTCAAAAAAAGCCTATGCCAAAAAAACTTTTGACGGCTTTTGAATGAAAAATGGGCGCACGAATCCTACTCTCTTTTGGTTCCTTTTTATTAAAGAAACGTCAGAAAATAAGATTACAGCTTCATTGGCCCAAATTCATTCCCTTCTGCAAATAGTACATTTAGTATATTCAGAAATCACTTTAACTGTCAACCATCATTTACAAAGAGATTGCAAATGATGGCGGACAACTCTGCTCATTTTTCTAGGACTGCACTCATCCGGTCTGATCACACCATGAATAGCTAATCCATCAATTAAAGCAAACAGACGCTCAATCTCTATTTCTGGATCCAGGTTTTCCTTTGCCAAACCTAATGTCATTAGCCCTGTAATGATCAGGGTAACTCCTCTCTTTATTTCATCATATAATTCAGCGCTATGCGGAGCCAGCTCACGGTCAGTAAAAGCTTTTGCGATAAACGCAAACCAAACCTCCGTTTCCGTTCTCCTTTCATCATTCAGCGGAAGGGCTTCTTCCAGCAGCATGGCCATATCTTCCATATGGTCACCTGAAAATACAGCTCCTTCTGCTCTTTTTCTTATTTTTTCTGATATAAACTTCATCGTAAACACAATCAATTCTGATTGAGTGGAAAAATAATGCCGCATCGATCCTGGTGAAAGACCGGCTTCTTTTGCCACATTCCGGACTGAAACCTGCTCCATTCCATCTCTCGCAACAATTCTCCATACTGCTTCGGCTATTTTTTCTTTTTGTTTTTCATGATCTACAAATTTAGGCATAGTTCAAGTTTATCACATATTGCCTTTTTAATACAGTTGTGTTAATATGTTTTTAACACACATGTACGAAAAAGGAGAATGATTCATGATTGGCTGGCTTATTATAGGATGCGAAATTGGATTCTGGTTCTTTGTAATTGCAGGGTTGGGTGCACGGTATTTGCTTCGAATGAAAAAAACCGGAGCAGTATTGCTTCTATGTACACCTGTCATTGATCTGATTTTAATTGCTGCGGCGGTAATCGATTTAAGCTCTGGAAAAGAAGCTGAATTTGTACACGCAATTGCAGCCATTTATATTGGCTCAACGATTGCTTTCGGACATAAAATGATTCAATGGGCAGACGTTCGCTTCGCTCACCGATATGCCGGCGGTCCGGCACCGGTGAAACCTGCGAAGCTTGGCAAAGAGCATGCTAAAAATGAGCGATTAGGCTGGTACCGGCATCTATTAGCATGGACAATAGGCTGCGGTCTGCTAATTGGAATGATCGTAATGATTGGCGATGGTTCCAGAACGGCTGAACTTCTAAACGCCATTCGCTACTGGTCTTTAATTTTAGCTGCAGATTTTGTCTATAGCTTTAGCTATACGCTATGGCCTAGAAAAGGAAAGGAATCAGAGTTTTCCAGCTAACACACTCTATGAATTCGCAAAAAACCAGCAGATTTTACTCTGCTGGTTTTTTCGGTCTTTCTTCAAATAGGATTTTCACAACGTCCTGAACCGGCTTATAGCCGATTTCTCTGTAGATCTTGTTGGATGTTGGATTAGCCAAATCTGTAAATAGACTGGTTGTCTCATATCCGCTATTAAGCATTTGTTCGGTAAGGACCGTCACACAGTCTGTTGCATACCCCTTTTTTCGATGGACGGGAGGTGTGTATACATAGTTAATGTTTACATTTGTTTTCGTCGGGCGCGACCAATTAGCCATCGATACGATGCTGCCTTCCGTAACCCAGCCGTATAAACTTTTCTTTCGGATTAATTCGTCTGCTTTTTCATCGGCTTCAAACATGGAAGCATGCTCCCCTACTTCTTCACAAAAGTCAAAAACCCACTGGCTGATTAACGGGCGGTGTTCGGCAGTCAAGAGCATCATGTTACCGGTGTTTGCTGCCGGTTTTTCAATATGTTCAAGCTTATGTAAACGCTGATTCATGAAAAGCCGGGCTGATTTTCCGGTTAGGCCGGCGATCCTTTTAGCCAGAATTTCGGTTATCCGCTTTTCTCCAAGAAGCCCTGGAACAGATCGGTAAACCTGTGCAATTCTCTTTCCGGCAAGCAAAAGGTCTTCTTCCTCTAAGCTGGATTTTGCCGCGACGAGCACCTGTTTAGGATGGGTTTGAAGAAGGACCACAATGGGCTCCCCGTCTTTCCGGATCATGCTCATATGTATAGGCTGCAGGCTGGAGGATTGTTTGTCCAGCAGGATGCCCAGAGCAACGTTGTTTTCGATTTCCTGTGTTTCCAGGAAGGATAATGCTGCTTTTTTAAAAAAATCAATATCATAGTATGCTTGAATATCAATCATTATGGTCACCTCGATTCCTTATTGATTCTATACGAATATTGGATTTCCTTCAAAAATAAAGGAAATCCGTTTAAAAAGACGAATAACTTCCTTATTGTGAAAGGAGGATTCTATATGATACGTTTAGAACCGTTTACTATGGGGGATGCCGCGGAACTGATTGAATGGATTCCGTCTGCAGAGTTTCTGATGCAGTGGGGAGGTCCGGAATTTTTATTTCCCTTGACATTTGAACAGATCGAGGGATATGTACATGGATCTGATCAAAGAGTGTTTAAAGCAGTCGAAGAAGAGTCAGGTGCTGCAGCCGGTCATATCTGCCTTTCAAAGATTGACCTGAAAAATGAATCCTGCCGCATCAGCCGTGTTCTCATTAATCCGGCCACGAGAGGACAGGGCTATGGTTTTACTCTTGTTCAGCAAGCGCTGAATTTTGCTTTTCTTGAGTTGAATGTTCATAGGGTTACTCTTGGTGTATTTGATTTTAACAAGGCAGCGATAGCTTGCTATAAAAAAGCAGGTTTTACCATTGAAGGTCACTTTAAAGACTCCCGAAAAATGAAAGATTCATTCTGGAGTATATATGAAATGGCGATATTAAAGCACGAGTGGGAAGAAGTTCGTTCAATTACCGGTGAAAGCAGCTTAATAAAGTAATCCTGGATCTATATGAGAAAATTCAACCCGCTAAAAAGCCGGCCTGTATTTCACCTTCAAGCCGGCTTTTTTTATTTCGCGCTTTCCGGCAATTCCTTCTTACCATACTTCGTTTGGAAAGCAGCAATTTCTTCAAATTCTGTTTCGTACAACCGGGCTAAACGGATGTAGATCGGGATGATTTCCTTGTACACTTCTGATGTTTCCTGATTTGGAAGCAGTCGGATGTTGGAGCTGACGAACCGCTTCGCAGCCGTTAAGCTGTCAATTTCACCAAGGGCATACATGCCGAGAATGACTGCGCCAAGGCAGGAGCTTTCATAGCTCTCTGGAATGAGAACCTCCTGGTCCAGCACATCAGCGAGCATCTGGCGCCAAAATTCAGATTGAGCGAAGCCTCCTGTTGCGTGAATTTTTTCCGGAATTCCAATCAGTTCTTTCAGTGCAAGCAGGACCGTATAAAGGTTGTAATTGATCCCTTCAAGAACAGCCCTGATCATGTGTTCTTTTTTATGGTGAAGCCCAAGGCCGAAAAATGCTCCTCTTGCATGAGCATTCCAAATCGGCGCCCGTTCCCCTGCCAAATACGGATGGAAAATCAGTCCTTCTGCTCCCGGCCTGATTTCCGCTGCGATATCAGTCAAATATGTATAGGGATCCTGTCCCAGTCTTTCCGCCGTTTCCACTTCAGAATGGCAGAGTTCATCTTTCATCCATTGGAAAATCATTCCTCCATTATTCACAGGACCGCCAATGACCCAGTGCTCTTCTGTCAGCGCATAGCAAAAGATCCGCCCCTTCGGATCCGTAACCGGACGGTTTGTAACAGCCCGGATGGCCCCGCTTGTACCGATAGTGAGAGCAACGACACCAGGATCAATGGCATTGACCCCTAAGTTGGACAGAACGCCGTCACTTACGCCTACTATGAACGGGATGGCTGCAGGCAGCCCCGTTTCAGCAGCTGCTTCAGAATGGAATCCTTGCATCTGGAAAGTGGTCGGGACGAGTTTTGAAAGCTTGTCCTCAGTAATTCCGGCAATTTCCATCGCCCCCCTATCCCAGTCCTTCTTTTCAAGGTTAAACAAGCCTGTAGCAGAAGCAATTGAATGATCGATTATGTATTCACCGAAAAAGCGGAAAAAAACGTATTCTTTAATGGAAATGAATTTAGCTGTTTTACTGAAAATTTCAGGATGGTCTTCCCGCAGCCAAATAATTTTGGATAACGGGGACATCGGATGAATGGGAGTACCTGTACGGAGATAAATATCATGTCCGCTCCATTCTTTCTTTAGCTTTTTTGTCCAAGCCTCACTCCGCTGATCTGCCCAAGTAATACTGCGTGTCAGCGGTTTGCCGCTTGCATCCATGGCAATAAGACTGTGCATGGCGGAGCTGAAGCTGACAAAGCCGATTTCCTCTGATGGAACTTCTGCTTCCTTGATGGTTTCACGAATCGCACTCACGACAGCAGTGAAAATCTCTTCCGGGCTCTGCTCGGCCTCCCCCGGCGCTTCAGTGTAAAGGGGGTATCCTGAATTATGCTTCGCAATGACCGCACCGCCGCGGTCAAAAAGAACGGCCTTCGTACTTGTGGTTCCAATATCTACACCCATCATATATTCTTTCATCTGCACAACCTCCAGAAACTCATTAAGCATCTATCCTTACGTTACACTAATTCCAGCTCATTCGAAACCTTATTCTTCTTCAGAAAAGGCTCTGTCTGCCATAATTTTAACCGTAATATCGTCTGAAGGCGGATTATGGAGCCCTGCCCTGACATCCCGGTAAAATCGTTCGAGCGGTTTGTTCCTGAAAAGACTTTGGCCACCTTCTATTCTCATGGCTAGGTCCACGACTTCGATGGCGATATTAGTCGCAGTATATTTGGCTGCGGCTAGCTCGGTTTGGAGCTCTGAACGCTCATCAGGTTTGGTATCCCACTTTTCAGCTGTCGCGTACATCAGCTGTCTTGCGGTCAGCAGTTTAATATCCATTTCCGCTACTTTTCTTCTAACCTCCGGCACTTCCATAATCGGATGGGGAAGGCTATTCGGATGATAATTCCGGGCAAAGCGGACGGCTTCATTACGGGCTGCAATGGCAATGCCAAGATAGCATGCAGGAATATGCAGCAGCCAGCCCTGCGCCATGGGCTTGGCAGGCTTGCTTCGATTTGCAATTAATGCAGAAGCATCCAGCACAACTTCATCAAGAATTAAATCATCGCTTCTTGTACCCCTCATTCCCATTGTGTCCCATGTTTCTTCAATACGAACGCCTGCCGCTTCCCTTGGGACTAGAAATTCACCGATATCACCTGTTTCTGCAATCGTAGCTGTCACGATGAAGTAGTCCAAAATAGGTGCCAGAGAGGCGAAAATTTTTCTGCCGCTGATTAGCCAGCGGTCTCCTTTTTTAACAGCTGTTGTCTCAGGCTTTCCGCCTCGAGCCGGACTTCCGGTCTTAGCCTCGCTTGCAGCACTGTTGACAAGCTTTCCGGAATCAATGACTTCACGGGTTATTTTTTTAAATAATGCAGGATCCCATTTCCCTGTTTCCCTAAGGCTGAGAAATAACCCCAGATGCCAGCCCGCTGACAAAGCCGTTGCGGCATCCCCTTCAGCAAGCTTTTCCTGCAGAAGCAGGAACGTATATAACGATATTCCCTGACCTCCATGCGACTCTGGTATAGTGAGAGACAAAAAGCCTTCATTTTTCAGATCAGCAAAGTTGTCGAACGGGAAGGTAGCTTCGCGGTCATGCTTTTCAGCACGTTCAAAGAATTTTTCTGACAGGTTTTTTGCTTTTATGAAAAGCTGCTTCTCAGCTTCATTACGGATAAATTGCGTTTCAAGAAATCTCACGTTCGTCACCTCTGCTACTAGTCTTTTTCTATTGTAACTCTTGAGAGCTCTATTCTTAAAGTAATCCGATTGGTATAACGCTCTATGACTATTTCGTTTGAAGATTCGCATAAGTCTGCTAAAATAATGGAGAATAAGAATATAAGGGGGCATTTCTATGTCTAACTTTCAGCAGAACTTAGAGAAGTATGCAGATTTAGCCGTTAAAGTCGGCGTCAATATTCAAAAAGGGCAAACACTTGCTGTATATGCAGCCATCGACACAGCCGAGTTTACTCGCTTAGTAGTAAAAAAAGCATACGAAGCCGGAGCAAAAAATGTCATCGTTGACTGGATGGATGATAAGGTTGCAAGACTCAAATATGATATGGCTCCAGACGAAGTATTTAATGAATATCCTATGCACAGGGCAAAGGAACGCGAAGAGCTCGCTGAAAACAATGCAGCATTTATGAGCATCGTATCAGCAAATCCAGATCTTCTTAAAGGGGTAGACACTAAAAGAATAGCCGCTGCAAATAAAGCAGCCGGCAAAGCGCTTAATCGCTATCGCCAATACGTTCAATCTGATAAAATGAGCTGGACTGTCATCGCAGCACCTTCTAAAGACTGGGCATTAAAGGTGTTTCCTGATTCTGAAGAAAATGAAGCGGTTGAAAAGCTCTGGGATGCTATCTTCAAATCAGTAAGAGTATATGAGGAGAACCCGGTTCAGGCCTGGAAAGAGCATAATGCTTCCTTACATAAGAAAGTTGATTATCTGAATAGCAAAAAGTATAAGGCCCTCCACTATACAGCAAAAGGGACTGATTTAACGATTGAACTGCACGAAAAACACCAGTGGGTCGGAGCAGGAAGTGAAAATGAGCAAGGCACTCCTTTTATGGCAAATATGCCGACTGAAGAAGTTTTCACAGTCCCCCTTAAAACCGGAGTAAATGGCGTAGTTTCAAGCACCAAGCCTTTAAGCTATGGCGGAAATCTGATTGATGAATTTCAGATTACCTTTGAAAACGGCAAGATCACGAAAGCTGAAGCAAAAGCCGGCGAAGAAATCCTGCAAACTCTGATAGAAACGGATGAAGGGTCCCAGTATCTTGGAGAAGTGGCTCTTGTGCCTTACGATTCACCGATCTCCAAGTCCGGCGTTTTATTTTACAATACATTGTTTGATGAAAATGCATCGAACCATTTGGCAATCGGCAGCGGCTATGCCTTTAATATTGAAGGCGGAAAGAAAATGGACCGCGAAGAGCTTGCTAAGCATGGAGTCAACAGCAGCATGACGCATGTTGATTTCATGATTGGCTCACAGGATATGGACATTGATGGAATATTAGAAGATGGTACACGGGAGCCGGTATTCAGAAACGGCGATTGGGCGTTTTAATCCATTAACTACCACCATAAAAGGACTGGCAGTTTTACCGCCAGTCCTTTTATTATCCCACTGCTTCCTTTGAAACACGGTCCAGCTCATCCATTTGCTTTTGGGTTAACGTAAAATTCATTGCAGTGATATTTTCTTCTGCATGTCTTACTTTTGATGCACCTGGAATGGCCACAACCGTATCCCCATGAAAGCGGACAAGCCAGTTCAATGCGATTTGACTTGGTTGTACCTCATATTCCATTGCATATTTTTCGAGCAGGTCAATCAGCGGCTTCGTTCGCATTAATCCGTTTTTCTTAAACCCTGACAAATGTTTTCTTGGTCCCTTAAGCTGTTTCAGGAGCTCTGGATTTTTATGAAACTTTCCGCTTAAAATCCCTTGTTCCAGCGGAGAGTAGGCAATAATGGTAATCCCCAGATTTTTTGCCGCATCCATGACCCCGTTCCGCTCTATCCTCCGGTCGAGGAGGCTGTATTTCACCTGATTGGAGACAATGAAATGGCCTTGGTCCTGCATCACACCTGCTGCTTTAGACATTTGTGCGGCATTGAAATTGCTGACACCTGCTGTTCTGATTTTTCCCTCATCAAGAAGCTTGGCCATTTCAATCATTTGTTCGGTAATGCCGGAAAAGGAAAGTGGCTGATGGATCTGGTAAAGATCGATTGCTCTGCCCTTCAAATGCTTCAAGCGCTGGTCGATTGTGCCGGTTAGTGAAGAGGCTGTCCGGAATAACGGCCACCATTTAGTCGCAATTAACGCTTCTTCAGCTTGATCCCCAAGCTCAATCAAAGCTTCTGCCAATGCTTCTTCCGATTTTCCTTTTCCATATGCCTCAGCTGTGTCAAACCAGTTAATGCCCCCTGCCAGGCTCACCTGTAAAATTTCATTAATATCCATCTGGTCTATTACTGACCAATATTTCCCTACCAGGCCGCTGCCTTTGCTGAACTGCCAGCATCCGAGTCCAAGTGGAGAAATGGATAGATTCGAATTGCCAAGTTTTCGATATGGGATGGCACTCATATGTATCAGCTCTTTTCGGATTTTTTTGCAGGTCGAGATGAGAGTCTTATAGCAATGCAGACTCTCATCCTTTTCTGCCATCTTTATATTTCTTTTTTAAAACTTTTGCCGTCTGGATCTTCACTGGTAGAAACGGAGACTTTCTAACCTCAAACTCATCATTTGCTATTTTTTCTTTCAGCTGCTTAACCGTATGGAAAGGTTCATTAAAATGATTATAAACCGCGCCAATCTGGCTGTAGTGATGGGTATCGCTTCCCGCTGTCACTGTTTTACCATGGACACTGGCCATTCTTTCAAGCTTTGGCCTTAAACCTATTCCCTGTTTTGCTGCATCCTTTGCATTCAATTCAAACGCGTCCAGTTTAGCAAGCTGACTTTCGGAGAGAGCGGTAAGCGGATTTTTTTCTCGAAAGGGATGAGCGCCAATTTTCAGCATGTTTTCCATTCCGTGAAACGACATGAGCTGGTCAAATGGCATATAGTTATCTTTGTTTTTATACCTCTCGAGCCGTTTAGTCATTCTGATGATGTCTGACCTGGAGCCAATTAAAAGAATATGCCCGCCTTCCGCAATGTCTACTTCCATTCCCGGGAATACTTTAATTCCGGCAACATCATAATAGGTACTCTGATAAGGATAGTGGCGGTCGAGTGTTTGATAGATTTGCACATAATCCATTGCGTTAAAATGTTCAGTCAATGCAATGGCATCAAGCCCGTTCCACTTTGCTTCTTCCATCATTTTTGTAAATTCCTTTAACGAGAAAGGAACTTTTTTTCCTAATTTCGCATGCACATGGAAGTCAATTTTCACGAAGATTCCTCTCTATCCATTCATTCTACTACTACTATAATCGAAAAAGATACTTTTCGGACCGGCTGTTTTAACGGTGCGGCCGCCCTTTTTTCATTGACGGTGCCCCTTCCCTTTCAGTAAGATGAGGGAAACAATTAGAATTGGAGAAAATCATGAACCAAACGGAAGTATATATTTTAGGCGGATTTTTAGGAGCCGGAAAAACAACCCTTCTTAAAAATCTATTGCAAGAGGAAAAGAAAGCCGGCAGGAAGGTGGCTGTCGTTATGAATGAGCTTGGAAAAGAATCAATCGACAGCAGTGCGGTTTCAGAAGACATCCCTCTAAAAGAGCTGTTAAACGGATGTGTTTGCTGCACTATGCAGGGGCAATTTGAAGCTCAACTGCATGCCCTGCTGGCAGAGAATGAACTTGATGTCATCTACATAGAAACAACAGGTGCAGCCCACCCTGTTGAAGTATTGGATTCCTGCCTTTCCCCTCTCTTTGCAGACAGGCTATTAGTAAGAGGGATTATATCACTTGCCGATGGCTCAAGGTGGCAGGATCAGGATCGTCTGAGCATCCCAGTAAGAAGGCTGCTTCATGAACAGATCAAGCATGCCGATCTTGTCCTTTTAAATAAGACCGACTTGCTGACCGAAACGGAGCAGGCTGAGGTTGTCAGGGACATTCAGGCGATGCAGGCCAATGGAAAGGTCCTGATGACAGCCCATGCCCGCGTCAAGCTGGAGGATATTCGAAAGCTTACTGCCTCTCCAAAAGGAGCTGTGCTAAAGTCCGGCATCAATGAACAGCTTCATATGAAAACATACGTGCATAAGTTTACAGGCTCTGTAGATCTTGAGGGGTTTGAGCAGTTTTTAAGAGACATGCCGGATACGATTTACCGTATAAAAGGATATGTTTCCTTTGCTGATTCCAACGGCTGTTTTTCTGTGCAGTATTCCTATGGAATGCCCATGTACATGAAGGAACCTGTTAAAATGAAGCCATTGCTCGTGTTTATTGGCGAGAATCTGGATCACAGCTGGATTCACAGCAAAATGGAAGAGATCACAAAATAGGAAAAGCCGGCTTGCCCTCGGGCAGCCGGCTTTCTTTCGCTTCTTTATCTTCTTTTTCCAGGCTTTAGATTTTGTGTAATCCGATCAAGAATAATGGCAAGAATTACGATGGCAAGGCCTGATTCAAATCCAAGCCCTACTTCGATACGCTGAACAGCTCTATATACTTCCACCCCAAGCCCTGGCGCTCCAACGAGGGAGGCGATAACAACCATAGACAGGGCAAGCATGATGCTTTGATTAATTCCCGCCATAATGGTCCCCATGGCCAGAGGAAGCTGAACTTTAAACAGCTTTTGGGACGTTGTAGATCCAAATGCGTTTGCCGCCTCTACTAGATCCTCCGGAACCTGTCTGATACCAAGGTTCGTTAAACGAATGGTTGGAGGCATGGCAAAAATAACAGAAGCGATAATTCCAGGTACAACTCCGATTCCGAAGAAAAGGATAGAAGGAATCAAATATACAAAGGCAGGCATAGTCTGCATAAAGTCCAGTACGGGTGAGATAATTCCGGAAGCCCTGTCGCTTTGTGAAGACCAGATGCCAAGCGGTATTCCAAGAATAATCGATATAATAACGGCCGTTAAAACGAGTGCAAGCGTGTCAATTGTCTGCTCCCAGAAGCCAAGGTTAATAATGAGCAGCAATCCTAGAAGGGTGAAGATAGTTAACCCCCATTTTCTGCTAACCCAATAGGCGAGGCCGGCAACAATTACCGCGAAGATGACCGCTGGAATAAGAAGCATTAAATTTACGAGAACATCATTAAACGTTTCGATGATATTGCCGATCCAGTTAAAAAACCCTAATAGTTTATCATTTAAAAATTCCACGAACATATCGACATACTTGCCAATAGGGAGCTTAGGTATGTTCAATGGTGTTCACCTCTCTCCCGGCCAACGCCTGAATCACACGTTCCCGCTTCACAACACCGCGGATCCGGTTGTCTTCGTCAAGAACTGGCAGCGGATACCGCGTATCTGCCATCTTTTCGTACATCTCTTCAATCGTTGTATCCAGTCTTACAACAGGGACATTTGTATGAAGATAAGCTGAAATTGGCTGATCAAGCCTAACAGCCTGAGAAACATCGTCTGCTGTTACTAGACCCATATAGGATTTTCTTTTATCCACTGCATATATACTTGACATCCCGGCATCGCGCATGATTTTAAGGGCAACACGCGGGCCTCTGTCCACCTGGATGGTTTCTGCGCGGGACATAACAGATTCGGCTGTCAGCACCTTTGCCAAATTTACATCCTCAACAAACCTCTCAACGTAATCGTTAGCCGGATTCGTCATAATATCCTCAGGTGTGCCGATTTGCACGATCTCCCCATCCTTCATCAATGCAATGCGGTCTCCAATCCTTAGTGCCTCATCAAGATCATGCGTAATAAATATAATCGTTTTTTTCATTTTTTCCTGAAGCTCAATCAGTTCATCCTGCATATCTTTTCTGATTAGAGGATCCAGTGCGCTGAACGCCTCATCCATAAGAAGAATGTCCGGGTCATTTGCAAGGGCTCTGGCAAGTCCAACACGCTGCTGCATCCCTCCGCTAAGTTCGCCGGGATAGCTGTTCTCATATCCTTTCAAGCCTACTAATTCAAGGGAATGCTGTGCTTTTGACTCCCGGTCCTGCTTGGAAACACCCTGTACTTCCAGCCCGTAAGCGGCATTTTCCAATACATTGCGATGAGGAAATAACGCAAACTTTTGAAACACCATGCTCATCTTTTTTCTTCTGACTTCCCGCAGTTCTTCATTCTTCATTTTCACTAAATCTTTTCCATCAATCATGAGTGATCCTGAGGTTGGATCAATCAGCCTGTTAAACATACGGACAAGCGTGGATTTCCCGCTTCCGGAAAGCCCCATAATCACAAATATTTCACCACTATGTACTTCAAAGCTCGCTTCCTTCACACCGACAGTCAGACCAGCTTCTTTTAGAATTTCTGATTTTGTCTTTCCTTTTTTAAGGAGTTCAATTCCTTTTAGAGGATTCTTACCGAAGATTTTGCTAACGTTCTCGGCTTTGATTTTCACATTTTCCATACGTCCACCTCTTTCTACTGCTATTGTTTGTGTGAATGACTGTTAAGATTCATGTTTTCAGGAAAAAATAGAAATGAGTTCATGAATGAGGGTATTTTTCATTTACCCTTTTCATCACTTTGTAAACATATTCACATATTATTTTATTGAAAAAACGTTTTATCCAGTGCTGTTTAGGGAATAAAACTATAGCCAACATTAGATGAAGGGAGACATACATATTGAAAAAGTGGAAAGCAGCCGCTATTATTGCCCTATTATTTACCCTCGTACTTGCCTCCTGCAGCAATCCGCTTGGGAACAGCAAAAAGAAAATTAAAATTGGAATGATCAATTGGATCGATAATATTTCTACTGCCTATCTTTGGAAAGTTCTCTTAGAGGAAAAAGGGTATGACGTTGAAATGATGGAGCTTGATAAAGCTGCCAACTGGACTGGAGTAGCCCGGGGGGATATTGATATTCAGGGAAATGTATGGCTGCCAATTACGGACAAGCCTTTTTACGACAAGTATAAGGAGGACGTAGACCTCCACGATGAGTGGTATAAAGGCACTAAGCTCGGTCTTGCGGTTCCCTCTTATATGAAAGATATTAATACAATTGATGATCTTAACAAAAATACAGACCAATTTGGCGGTAAAGTATTTGGGATTGATCCCGGATCCAGCTTAATGCAGCTTACAGATAAGATGAAAAAGGATTACAATCTTGATTATACAATCGTCGAATCATCCGAAGCCGCAATGCTTGTAGAACTTAAAAAGGCGTATGAAAAGAAGAAACCTATCGCTGTTACTCTATGGAGTCCGCACTGGATTTTTTCGGATTTGGAACTAAAGTATTTAGAGGATACAAAAGCTTCCTATGGAAAACCGGATAACATTCAATATATGACAAGAAAAGGCTTTGCAAAAGAACATCCTGAAATCATTAAATGGATGGATAATTGGGAGCTTAACGACAATCAAATGTCCGAGCTCATTAAATATGTGAATGAAGCTGCTGAATCCGATGAAGGGTACTATCCTGAACGGGGAGCAAAAAAGTGGGTGGAGAAAAACCGAGAGCTCACTGACAGCTGGTTTGAAGAAAAATAACCCTCCTGGCGGAGGGTTATTTTTTATGTGATCTGGTCAAACCCCGATACCACGATTTTGCCGATTGTTTTTCCGGACTCAAGCTTTTCATGTGCTTTTTTCAAACTCAAAGCATTAAAAGGCTCGATCGTTTCAGTTAAGGTGGACGTTAGTTTTTGTTCATCAAAAAGCTTCGCCATTTCCGTCAGGATCTCATGCTGGGTCTGCATGTCCTTTGTTCCAAAAAGAGCTTTCGTAAACATAAACTCCATTACGAACGTGACACTTTTCTGCTGAAGCAGACTAATATTAACAGGAGTGCCGGTTTCAACGATTGAACAGATCTTCCCTTGCGGCGCAATCACTTCCATCATTGCTTCCCAGTGCTGATCCGTACTGTTTAAACAAAAGATATAGTCTGGCTGATCCAATCCTTTTTCCTCCAGCTGTTTCTTAAATGACTCATAATGGCTGATTGTCTCATCTGCTCCATTATCTCTCGCCCATTTTTCAGTTTCAGGTCTTGAAGCCGTTCCAATGACACGCAGACCGGCCCATTTGGCGAGCTGGATAGCAATCGAGCCTACTCCTCCAGCCGCTCCAATGATCAGAATGGATTTCGATGCATTCGCTTCAGCATCTCTGCTGATTCCAAGCCTTTCAAACATCCCTTCCCAAGCTGTCAGGCCGGTTAAAGGCATAGCTGCTGCCTGTTCAAATGTTAAACGATCAGGTTTGAAGGCTGCTATCCTTTCATCGACGACGTGATATTCACTGTTCGTTCCCTGCCTCGCGATTGAACCGGCATAATACACTTCGTCACCCGGTTTAAATTTCGTCACTCCGGATCCGGTTTCTTCAACAACACCCGCTGCATCCCAGCCTAATATTTTCAGTTCCTCTTCTTCGCCTTCTTTTGGTCCGCGTACTTTAGTGTCAACCGGATTAACAGAAACAGCCCGGATTTTTACCAGTATGTCTCTTTCTCCTGGCGCAGGTTTATTCACTGTTTCATCTACCAGGCTCTCGTCTTTTTCAATTGGCAAATAGTGATGCAGCCCTACTGCTTTCATCTTTTCGTTCATTTTCATCATCCTTTCTCTTTTGTATGTTCCCCTTCTAAAAATGAAAAAAACTTTCAGATGCTCTCATTTTCTCTTATAATCAAGAGAGCTGGAAAGGAGCGGTTCAGTTGGAATTTGCACTCGTATTGTATATCCTGCCATTTGCGGTGATGATTTTATCGCTCGCCGGCTCATGGTTTATCAGAAAAATTTGGGTTATGCCTGTATTTTGCCTAGTTGTATTAATCGCATTAACCATTACTGTATTTAATAGTACTTTTACAATTTGGGTTTCTGTTTATACAGTTCTATCAATCCTTGTATCTTATTTCGGAAAGACAGGACGTGAATTATATGAGAAAAATAAAAAGGAGAAAAGGCGTTAGCCTTTTCTCCTTTTTATTCATTATTAAGATGCGTACATTTCCTGAAGCTGTTTTTGAATCTCTGCATTTTCAAGGAATTCATCATATGTCATTTGTTTGTCAATCATTCCGTTAGGTGTAAGCTCGATGATGCGATTCGCAATCGTTTGAACGAACTGGTGATCATGGGAAGCAAACAGCATGGATCCTTTAAAGTTGATCATGCCGTTATTTAAGGCCGTAATCGATTCAAGATCCAAGTGGTTCGTTGGTTCATCCATAATCAGAACGTTTGACCCGCTAAGCATCATTTTTGAAAGCATGCAGCGGACTTTCTCTCCTCCGGATAGAACGCTGGACTTCTTCAGCACTTCTTCACCTGAGAACAGCATTCTGCCAAGGAAGCCGCGAAGGAAGCTTTCACTTTGATCATTTGGGGAGTACTGTCTTAGCCAATCAACAAGATTTTGATCGTTGTTATCAAAATACTCGTTATTGTCTTTTGGGAAATAAGATTGAGACGTTGTAACTCCCCATTTATATGTGCCGCTGTCCGCTTCCATTTCACCCATCAGAATTTTAAACAGCGTCGTTTTCGCTACTTCATCTGCACCGGTGAATGCAATTTTATCATCTTTATTCATAATAAAGCTTATGTTGTCCAGGACTTTTACGCCATCGATCGTTTTTGAAATGCCCTCAACGCGAAGCAGATCATTCCCAATTTCACGCTCTGGTGTAAAGTGAACGTAAGGATATTTCCTTGAGGAAGGACGAATATCATCAAGTGAAATTTTATCAAGCAATTTCTTACGTGAGGTTGCTTGCTTTGATTTCGACGCATTGGCGCTGAATCGCGCGACAAACGCTTGAAGTTCTTTAATTTTTTCTTCTTTTTTCTTATTGGCATCAGAAGCCATACGCTGTGCAAGCTGGCTTGATTCGTACCAGAAATCATAGTTTCCTACGTAAAGCTGGATTTTACCGAAATCCAAATCGGCAATGTGTGTACAAACCTTATTAAGGAAATGCCTGTCATGCGATACGACAATGACAGTGTTTTCAAAGTTAATGAGGAACTCTTCAAGCCAGTTGATCGCTTTTAGATCCAAGTGGTTGGTAGGCTCATCCAGAAGAAGAACGTCCGGCTTGCCGAACAGAGCCTGAGCCAGAAGCACTTTAACCTTGTCTCCGCCTGTCAGTTCAGCCATCGTTTTTGTGTGCTGATCTTCTGTAATTCCAAGGCCTTTAAGCAAAATGGCTGCTTCACTCTCAGCTTCCCAACCGTTAAGCTCGGCAAATTCGCCTTCAAGCTCAGCAGCTTTCATACCGTCTTCATCAGAAAAATCAGCCTTCATGTAGATGGCATCCTTTTCTTCCATGACCGCATACAGACGTTCATGTCCCATAATGACAACCTTTAATACTTCGTGCTCTTCATATTCAAAGTGGTTTTGCTTTAATACGGCCAGACGTTCGCCCGGTCCCATATGAACATCTCCGCTTTGCGCTTCAATCTCACCGGAAAGGATTTTAAGAAACGTCGATTTTCCGGCCCCGTTCGCTCCAATAAGACCGTAGCAGTTGCCAGGGGTAAATTTTATGTTAACATCTTCAAACAGTTTGCGGTCACCATAGCGCAAACCGACATTATTTACGGTAATCATAGTCTAAATCCTCCAATTAATAAGCATCCTTAACATTATAGCATGAATCAGGAGGTTATAGACAATTGGAATAACTGCCTATGCCGTCGGTTTAGTCTGAGCGCCTCTTCCTCCAAAAGTAATAAACAGCGCCCCCCGCCGCGAGTAATAGAATCCACACCGGCAAATTGCCTGCAAAAAATATGATGAGCGCTGAGCCTGCATAAAGAAGTGCATTCACGCTGTTCATGAATTGCTTTTGTGTCTTCTCCCACGTATTTAAATCGTGATTGTTCACTCCTGGAACGACGACTTTGGTTTCACTCAGCTGAATGGTTATCGTTGATAGATCCGTTTGGTTCTGTAAATATTTCATTCTTCCTTTGAGCTGTTCGATTTCTTCCTGAACCGCAGAAAGGTCCTTTGAAATGGCGAGGAGATCCTCTGTCTTTCCTGCTCCCTTCATAAATTCCAGCAAACGTGCTTCAACCGCTTCTTTCGCTTTAAGCCGTGATTCCAAATCTACAAATTCCTCTGTTACATCCTGACCTGAAATATTCTTCTGGAGAATCTTATATGCTCCCTTTTCCATGGAACTTAAAAACCCGCTGAATTTTTCCTGTGGAATACGGAGGGTCATCGTCCCCTCATTCAGCCCGCTTTCTTCTCCGCTCACATTGGAATTTGTACTGACCACATATCCCCCAGCGGATTGAGCCTCATTCTGTATGTTCTGATAGGCTTTATCAAAATCTTTCACTTCGATAACCATATCGGCAGTGTATATGATTTTCCTGTTCGAAGGCGTCTGGAGAGCCTGTTCCTTATTATCACTTGCCGCCTGTTCCGTTTCTGCTTTCCCTCCGCTCTTGGAAGAGCTTTCAGATGCTGTATCACTGCTATCTTTTTTTGATTCACTCGCCCCTCCTAAACAGCCAGTCAGTATGAGCATTAAAAATATCAATGCTGCCGCCGCCTTCATAAAACCGCCTCATTTCCTATTTATGTAAACAGACGGATAGGCTGTAATAAATGTTACATAAAAAAAGCCGGATTAGGAAATTCCTTGAAAGTCTTTTAAGCCGCCAAACAAAAAAACAGCCGGTCCATTAACGGCCGGCGTTTTTACTTTTATTAATTTGTTGCGCGAATTTTATTAAAAGGAAGCATGACAAACTCTGATTTCCCAATGACTCGATCCGCTTCAATTAAGCCAAGGCCTGTCCGGCTGTCCATGCTGACAAGTCGGTTGTCGCCCATGACAAAATATTTATTTTTTGGAACTTTTACTTCCTGGAAGTCGTTGGTGAGCTGAAGGCCTGATGCCTGGGCAGCTTTTCGATTGGAGTTTAAGTAAGGCTCTTTAACTTCTTTCCCGTTTACATACAGGACATCGTTTTTCACTTCAACAGTGTCCCCCGGAAGCCCGATAATCCGTTTAACATAATGCTCTTTATTTTCTTTTCCATTGATGATGACGATGTCTCCTCTGTCAAACTTGCCAATGTAGTGAATTGCTTTGTTCACGAAAAGTTTTTCAGTGTTTTTTAATGTTGGATCCATGGAATCTCCATCTACTACATACGGTTCGAAAATAAAGATTCGGATGCTTACCGCAAGCAGTACGGCTACTGCAATGGCAATGATCCATTCCAGTACAGGACTTTTTTTCTTTTTTGGGGCTGACTTATCCGACACAGGTGTTCCTCCTCTATGTACTGCTCCTAAAGTTGCTGTAAAATAGCATATGCTTCCCTATTTTATCACATAATCATCAAATTAACTCAAGTTTATTGGTCTGTTAAATCCGTGTCAATGAAATGTATCCTCTGCCCCCTGGCTGCATCCTTCCTTCTGCTACCCCCCAGTAGAATCGACTATTCCTCCGCTTCAATCATTAAGGTTTCCCTTCTCCGCCTTTGCCTTTAACAGAGACCACCATGCTAATCTAATTCGCACCATGGCGCATGAAAATGGTTTATTCCGCCTATAACGGTAAGGCAATGATTATTACCAGAGGTCGGTTGAGCTTGATGTTTCGAACTCGTAACAGAGACGGACCGCGGTAAGCAAGTGTACCATGTTTTGTCGCTC
>NZ_JAQV02000032.1 GCF_000732485.2 Bacillus sp. SJS
CTGTCTTTTCCATAAAAAAGTAGGAGGTAATTAAACCGCTGTTTGTCGAAATACCGCAAAAAAAAAGAAGCCAAAATGAGCTTCTCTTCTTAAACATGGTCAAAAATAGTACCTAACCGAAGAATGAGTGGAGGCCTTGACAGTTTCGTTCATATCAGGAGGCTCACCGCACACCCAAGGATAAGCGATCGCCTGCTAACTGCAATCAATAGCCAAGTTAATCAGAGCTAAAAGAAAAAACCCTGGGAACATACGCAGAGTTTAAATAGTTTTGCGTTTTTTTGAGCTTTTGGCAAAAAGATACACGGCCATAACCAAAATAAAAATAATAACAATCGGAATAATAAATGGCTGGGCATATTCCTTAATATGCATCCAATTGCTTCCCAGCTGTATACCCAAAAACAAAAAGAGAATGGTCCATGGAATAATAGCAGCTATTGTATAAAGAGTAAACTTCCAGACAGGCATTTTAGCGATCCCCGCCGGAATGGAAATGGCATGTCTTACAACCGGAATAAACCTTGCTGAAAAAATAACACCGGTTCCATATTTTTCAAACCATTCTTCTGACATATCAAGGTGCTTCTTTTTAATGAGAAGATATTTACCGTACTTTTCAAGAATTGGCCGGCCCCCAAAATACCCAAGCCAATAAAGGAAAAGCTGAGCAAATGTCCCTCCGATCACTCCGGCAATAACCGCTCCAAACATTTCGATTCTTCCCAAGGAGATTAGATAGCCCCCATATCCCAGGACAATTTCGCTCGGGATGATTTCAATCATCAGACCGATAGCAATCCCGAAATACCCCAAATCCGCTAACATTTCTAAAATACCAAATATAAATTCTTTCATTTGACGCTCCTTTGCTTTTCAAACAATCTTATATTCTACTATACGCCCGAAGCGGACAAGTATTCAACCTTATATTTATTGGTGAAGCATGAAAAAACCTGCAGCAAGCCGGCTGCAGGTTTTTCCTGTTACATACTCTCCGCTATTTTATTATCGGGAGGCAAACTCCCATTTTTCTTCTCCGATTCGGCTACAATTACCGCACACGCAGCATCCCCAGTGATGTTTACTGTAGTACGAGCCATATCCAATAGACGGTCAATTCCAAGAATAAGAGCAATCCCTTCTACCGGGAGATTAACTGAATTTAATACCAGTGCAAGCATAATCAGTCCGACCCCAGGAACTCCTGCCGTGCCGATACTTGCAAGCACCGCTGTAAGGACAACGGTTAATAGCTGTGTAACTGTTAGATCCTGTCCATATACCTGTGCGATGAATACAGTGGCAACCCCCTGCATAATCGCTGTACCATCCATATTAATGGTAGCACCGAGAGGCTGTACGAAGCCGCTGATTTGTTTAGGAACACCAAGATTTTTTTGAGCCGTTTCCATAGATACCGGCAAGGTCGCATTACTGCTGGATGTACTGAACCCAACTGTCATCGCGGGAGCAAAGCCTTTAAAGAACCAAACCGGGCTCTTTTTTGCCAAAAACATGATGCTTGAACCATACGTAAGGAATGCATGAATGACAAGAGCCAGTACGACAACGATAAAATAAAGCCCCATTGCTTTGATAGCATCAAAACCCTGGCTGCCTACTGCTGTCGCAATCAATCCAAACGTACCGTACGGGGCAAACTTCATGACAACACCAACCAGATACATCATTAAATCATTTCCCTGTTCAAGAACCTTTTTAACTGCAGCTGTTTTTTCTCCAAGCATCGCAATACCAAAGCCGATGAAAACAGAGAAAGCGATGATTTGAAGCATATCTCCGCTTGCCATTGCTTCAATTGGATTCTTTGGGAAAATGTTTAAAAGCGTATCAGAAACAGAAGGTGCTTCCTCCGCTTTATATTCCGTATTTTTCGTATTAAATTCGCCCGCATTTCCAGGCTGGATAACTAAAGCTAGAACAAGGCCAATAATAATGGCAATAGCGGTAGTCGATAGAAAATAGGCGATTGTTTTTCCGCCGATTCTTCCTAGTTTTTTTGGATCTCCCAGTCCTGCGACCCCTAATGTAATGGAGAAAAAAACAATAGGAACGACCAGCATATTGATTAAATTAAGAAAGATTTTACCTAAAGGAGTAAATAGAAAGGTATCGAGCTGCTTAAATAGGTCAGGGGATGTAATATTCAAGATAATTCCGACAATTCCCCCTGCAAGTAAACCGATAATGATTTTTGTAGCTAATTTCATAGACTACCTCCTGTTGTTAAAATATTTAAAAAACTATAGCTTGCTACTTTTTCCCATAACAAGCTGCCGTTAAACTCATAAATGGCGCAAAAAAAGCCGTGAGAAGAGATCTCACGGCTTTTACAGTCAAATTTTAATATGTTTCCAGCTTGACTTTCCCATTTGAAGTGTCTCTTCTCGCTTACGAGGTTAGCTGTCGGATTCGGACGAAGAGAAATGTCCTGCCTTCAATTAAAAGGATTCACCCCAAGTGCCACTGCACTGTGTTTTGGTTCCCCCGCTCCCTTTATGGGATTAAGCGCTCACATATGAACTTGTATTTTCATTATATACGAATAGTTTACTATTTTGCAATTATCAATTTATTCCTGCATATACTGCATGTGCACAACATCCGTTTCACATAATTGCATTATTTTAACATATCCAGTTCTATATACCCTACTATGGGAGGAGGATTTTCCACCTTTCATCTAAATGAGGGCTTTCCGATAGTCAAACGGCTTAAGAGCATTCAGACCAAAATAAAAACAGCCTGCCTAAGCAAGCTGTAAATTCATCATGGACGTGCCTGTTCTTCTGTCTTTTTAGCCGCTGCCTTATCATCGTCTTCTTCCATCATTCCGCGTGTAGCATTTTTAAATTCACGAAGTGTTCTGCCCGCCGCTTTTCCAAGCTCCGGCAGCTTTTTCGGTCCAAATAACAGCAATGCTACGACTAAAATCAATAAAATTTCTCCAAACCCCAAACTGCCCATCTATATAACCCCTTTGTGTTACAGTTTGTCACTCTTGCTTAAATTATAGGGGAAATGAACAGGAATTCCAAGTGAATTCCAGGAAAAATCTAATTGTTCACTCAATTAACGGAATTTTAAGGAATTCAGCTTTACCTGTTGACGGTATAAAAAAAATCATTTATCATTTTCAAGAATCGCAATTAAATATGTCAAAATCCTCACTCTATATCTCGGTGAGGTAGAGGTTGCACCGATTATGAGTAATCAGTCAGAAGCCGTTGGGGCTAGTGATGACTGCTGAAAGGGAAAGGTGCCGAAGCAATTTGAACCAACATTCAGATTTGCTGGGCCTGTACTAAATAAGTACAGGACTGCCGCAGTCTTCATCCGCGGAGCGCTATCAGGAGATAGGTTGAGGCGACTATGTATACAAAACGCATGGATTGCTCCATGCGTTTTTATTTTGTACATAATCTCATCTGTCTTCCTCAAGATAAGTAACATAAAGAAATAGGAGGATTTATAATATGGAACAAAAAAAATGGGGCTTCTGGCTTCTTTCCGCATTTGTTATCGGAAATATGGTCGGATCCGGTATATTCATGCTTCCGAGCACGCTTGCTCAAATGGCAAGTCCGATGGGGGCAGCCTCCGCCTGGCTGGTTACAGGTATTGGGGTATTAATGATTGCCTTCGTGTTTGGAAATCTTTCCATGAGAAAACCTGAACTCACCGGCGGACCGCAAAGCTATGCAAAGGCTATGTTCAAATCTGAAAAAAACGGTAAAATAGCTGGGTTTAGTATGGTTTGGGGTTATTGGGTGGCGAACTGGATCAGCAACGTAGCCATCATTACCAGCTTTGCAGGCTATTTATCAACGTTTCTTCCGGTTATGAAGGATCCTGCCGTTCTTTTCACCATCGGATCACAGGATTTTGAAAAAGGCAGACTTCTTACATTTGCTGTATGTACAATTTTGCTGTGGGGCACTCATACCATATTGGTTAATAATTTAAATGCTGCAGGCCGGTTAAATTTTGCCGCAACAGCTTCGAAAGTAATTGGTTTTATGCTATTCATCGGGGCGGCTCTGTTTGCTTTTCAGGGTGCTTCTACGGGGAAATGGTATTTCGATGTACAATCTGCTTCAGGTGAACCGCAGGGACTCTTCAAACAAGTTCAGCTTGCTGCTGTTTCTACACTTTGGGCCTTCGTTGGGATTGAATCCGCTGTGATCCTGTCGGGACGCGCCCGTTCACAGGCAGATGTCAAAAAAGCGACCATCTTCGGATTGTTTGTAGCATTGACCATTTATATGATTACCACCTTGCTGACTATGGGCGTTATTCCAAGAGAAGAACTTATGCAGTCTGATAAACCGTTTGTTGATGTACTGTCTCTTTTCATTGGAGACGGCGGCGGGATTGCGATGGCGGTGCTAGCATTGGTTTCGTTGTTCGGTTCTACTTTAGGATGGATTTTAATGAGTTCGGAAGTAGCCTACCAGGCAGCTAAATCAGGAATTTTCCCTGCCGCGTTTGGTAAAAACAATAAAAAGGGCAGTCCTATTGTTTCCCTTACGATTACAAACATTATGTCCCAGCTGTTTATTTTCTCTGTAATATCCGGAACGATCAGTGAGGCTTATACGTTCCTTACTACCTCTGCAACACTCGCTTACTTAATTCCGTACCTCGTTTCATCTATTTATTATTTGAAGCTGGTCATTAAGGGCGAGACGTTTAATGAAATGAAAGGTTCAAGAGTAAGAGAAGGAATCATTGCTTCCTTGGCCCTTTTGTACAGCGTGTATGTTATCATCTCAGGCACATCGGATTTAAAAACATTTTTCCTGGGAATAGGTTTATTCCTAGTCGGGTTTATCGTTTATCCGCTGCTTAACCGAAATAATAAAAAAGAAGGCGGGAAGCTTGATACAGACACAGAGACTTTGAAATAAACATACAAATTTATGACGTTAAAAATAGAAAAAAAGCCATAAAAAAGAAGCTGGCACAGTGCCAGCTTCTTTTTTACGCTGTCTTTCTTGCTTCCTCCAGCGGTACAGGCTTGAATTCACCTTCCCACTTCGAGATGACAACTGCTGCTAAAGAGTTTCCTACAATGTTTACTACGGTACGTCCCATATCAAGAAGACGGTCAATTCCTGCTATGAAGGCAAGACCTTCAACCGGAATTCCGACAGTTCCCAATGTTGCAAGCAGAACAACGAAGGAAACCCCAGGTACACCCGCTATTCCTTTAGATGTAACCATAAGCACAAGCATAAGAGTCAGCTGCTCTGCGATGGACAAATCAATGCCGTACATTTGGGCAATGAAAATGGCAGCAAGAGCCTGATAGAGTGTTGATCCATCTAGATTAAAGGAATATCCAGTCGGGATGACAAAGGAAGTGATAGCTTTTGGACAGCCGAACCGTTCCATTTTTTCCATAATCCTTGGAAGGACCGTTTCTGAACTGGATGTAGAAAATCCTAGGATCAGTTCATCTTTCAGAAGCTTGATAATATGAAAAATGTTTACTCCAACGATTTTTGCAGTAAGGCCAAGCACGACAAGAACGAAGAAAATCATAGTAGCGTATACTAAAATCATCAGCTTGCCAAGTGGTATTAAAGAATCAAGTCCAAACTTTGAAACGGTAATTCCAATAAGGGCAAATACACCAAATGGTGCGAACTTCATGACTTGATTTGTTACATAAAACATGGTGTCTGCTGCGCCCTGGAAGAATGCGAGAACCGGTTTTCCACGATCTCCAATAGCTGCTACACCTAAACCGAACATAACAGAGAAGAAGATAATTGCGAGCATGTCCCCTTCTACAAATGATTGAAAAATGTTTGAAGGTACAATATTGACGAATGTATCGGCAATCCCGTGACTTTCTACACCTTCAGCCGTATCAACATAGCTTGAAATATCGGTTTTTTCCAATCCATCCTTATCAACTCCCGCACCCGGCTGAAAAATATTAGCCGAAAGCAAACCGATGACAATGGCGATCGTTGTAATGATTTCAAAATAAAGAATTGTTTTCCCGCCAAGTTTTCCAAGTTTTTTGGTGTCACCAACACTCGCGACTCCAACAATAATACTGGAAATGACAATCGGAATAACAATCATCTTAATTAAACGCAGAAAGATATCTCCAATAGGCTGGAGGTAGCTTACGACCGTGGGGTTACCATAAAAAATAGCCCCTACCGCAATACCGAGCCCAAGACCTATCAATATTTGCCATGCTAAACTGATTTTCTTCACATAGAACAACCCCTTTACTGTAATGAATAATCCAAAAAAAGAAGAAATTGGGAACTAAGGGTTTAGAATACGCCTACTACTCTGTGCACGCTGATAGTTCAATATCTTATCTGATATTTAACTTTTTTACAATACAAATTTCGACATGATTTTCACAATTCTGAAATGAGTATTTTTGTATCAGCAATGAAAAAGCGAATCCAGGACTATCGTCTGCATTTATATCAAAATAATTCTTCTCTAACAGAAGAAAAACTTCAATACTTTTTTGTCTGGATATAAAGGGCTCCTCCAACTCCTATAACTAAGAGAAAAGCCATCATGACCGACATGTAAAAATGGTTTTGAAAAGAAACATCCTTGCTTGAACGATTCTGTTTTGGGGACTGGCTAATGCCCTGTCCTTCAGGAACAGCTGATTGCAGGCTTGCAGCTGCCAGGGTTCTTCCATCTTCCCCTTTAACAATAAGCTTGTCCGCTTTGCCAATCTCTGTAGTGACCTTTTCACCATGGTGCTTCGTATAAAACAAAGGCCGTGTTAATTGAAGAGGTTCTCTTTGTTTATTTTTCAGAGCTGCTGTAGGAGCAATGTTTTCTGTTTCAAAATGAGTGAATCCGTAATCCAGCAGCTTCTTTGTATCATCATAAGTCCCTTGATCGTTTGGAGATTTGAGGGTAACTGCGATAAGACTTAGTCCATTTCTTTCTGCAGAAGTAACCAGCGTATAGCCTGCTTGAGAAACGAACCCGTTTTTCCCACCAGTTATCCCCTCATAAGGCTGCTGCTTTAGCAATTTGTGATGGGTGAAAATAGTCGTGTTCCATGACTTCCCTTCCCACTTCAGTGCTTTTGTACCGAAAATATTTGAGAATTCTTCATTCTTTTTTGCGTATTGTGTAATTTTAGCCATATCTGCGGCTGTTGTTTTATGTTCCGGATCAAAGAGTCCATTAGGATTCACGAAGTGGGTGTGGGTAACGCCAATTTCAGTCTGCAAATACTGATTTAAATCTTTTGAAAATTCACCGACACTTCCGCTTAAATGTTCAGCGATCGCTATTGCTGCATCATTTCCTGAATTTATGAGCATGCCCTGAATAAGCCGTTTTAAAGGAACTTGCTCCCCTTCTTCAAGAAATACCTTTGTTCCTTCTGCATTTCTGGCGTTCTTGCTTACGGTGACCTCTTCCTCTAAATTTCCATGTTCGATTGCATAAATGGCGGTAGCAATTTTCGTAATACTTGCAGGATACATGGAAGTAGATCCGTTCTTTTCGAATAGGATTTGACCCGTCTTAGCATCCATGACTAATGCAGCCTCACTCTCAAGGAGCAGCTTCTTATCGTCTTCTTCTTTACCTGCTGCTTTAACAGGATGAAAAAAAATGGATAGGGTGAAAACAGTAATTATTAGATGTAGAATTTGCTTCATAAAACTCATTCTCCTTATCTATACCCTGCGATAATCCTTACTTAGGATATCAACATCATTCTTCGAAAACAATGTAAAAAAATTGAACAGACTGCATATTCTTACACAAACCATCAATATATGGAAATAACGCAAACAAATAAAACAGGAACCCAGTTAATGCTAACCCAGGCTCCTACAAAATTAGTTCATAATCCTATTCATTATTTATTCAGCTTTTTTTGCTTGCGCCGCAGCTGTTCTTTGCAAATAGCGTATCGTTTCTCCATCAGAAGAGGCCGGTAATTCAAATGCCTGCTGATAGGGTTCTGCACCTTTGCCGGTTACAACAATCCAATCCCCCTGCGAAGCATGCATAAACATATGTTGAATAGCCATGGTCCGGTCAGAAATGATCCTGCCTTTCTCATTGCCAAAAGCGGTTTGTAATTTTTCTAGCTCATTCAAAATTTCCTTCTCTGGGACACCATTTAAGTCATCCTGTGTAAGAACATACGCATCGCTTAAATCTGAAGATAATTTAATCATCTCACATCGCTTCGATTCATCTCTTCCGCCTCTGAATCCAAAAATATGGTACACCTTTTCCGCCCCGCACTCTCTTGCAGTCTTTAAACAATGATAAAGAGCTTCCGAGGTGTGGGCATAATCCACCATAAAGGTAGGCTGACCGGCTTCTTTATACACTTCATTTCTGCCGGGAACACCGGGAAATTTCATAAGCGCTTCTGAAATCACCCGTTCTTCAACACCCATTTCTTTAAGTGCCAAAAAGGCTAGTCCAGCGTTATAAATATTATGAAGACCTGGTACGGCCAACTGAATAAAATGCCCTCTGTTTTCTGTTTCATTCAAGATGGCAGCAGGGAACTTACTCGTTTTCCATTCTGATAAGCGCAAATTATTTCCCGTGTTTTCCCCAAACGTATAGATTTCTTTTCCTTCCGTTCGGAGATTTTCCGCAAGCTTCTCCCCCCAAACGCTATCCGTATTAATGAAAGCTTTTCCGGAATGGGACAGCTGCTGAAAGAGCTTGGATTTTACTGCAAAATATTCTTCCATTGTATGATGGTAATCCAAATGATCCTGATCGAGATTTGTAAACAATGCATAATCAAATTCCACACCTTCTACTCTGTGCTGACTAATACCGTGGGAAGAGACTTCCATCACCGCATATTCATCATTACTCCTATGAAGAAGTTCCTGAAGCTGAAGGCTGTCAGGAGTCGTATTGGAGGCGCGGTACCATTTTCCATTTATGTAATTGGCAATCGACCCGAAAAGAGAGCAGCTCAATCCAGCTGTTTCAAGAATATGTTTAATCATAAAAGCAGTCGTGGTTTTTCCATTAGTGCCTGTGATCCCAATCATTTTGTGTTTCTTTTGAGGCTCTCCGTAGAAAGCAATTGCAAGCTGAGCCATTTGCTTTCTGCTATCCACAAGCTGGATGCAGGGAACAGGAAGACGTTCCGGCTCTGCTTTTTCTCCTGCCACAGCAGCAGCCCCTGCTCTGATAGCGGCTTCAATATACTTGTGTCCATCCTGCTGATAGCCGCTGATGGCAATAAACAAATTGCCGGGTTTTAGATTTCTCGAATCCGATGTGATACCGGTTATTTCAATCCCTTGCCAGTCTTTCCTAATAGACTCAGGCTTTATGGATGAAGATAAAAGCAGCTGATGTAAATTCATAGGTGACAAACTCCTTCATTTCTCTATTTCACACATGGTTCGAAACTCGTCTTCTTTTTCTATCCTTTTGGCACTGAACCCATTTTTTCATATTATTTGCTGAATGATTCGCTTTAAATGCCGTTATATAATGGAAAACAAAGAAAGCGCGCCTGAATTCGGCGCGCCCTGGATCGTTTATTTTGGCTTTGTCATGTTTTCCGGAACTACATATTGATCAAATTGTTCTCCCGTCAGCAGATTAAGTTCGATCGATGCCTCTTTAAGAGTCAATCCTTCTTTGTGGGCATGCTTGGCAATTTTCGCTGCATTCTCATATCCAATATGAGGATTTAACGCAGTTACAAGCATGAGTGATTCATTTAAGTATTTTTTTATCACTTCATCATTTGGCTCAATTCCTTTAGCACAGTGAACATGGAAGGAATTGATCGCATCCGCAAGCAGCCGGACTGACTGCAGGAAATTATAGAGAATTACAGGCTTATAAACATTCAATTCAAAATTCCCCTGGCTTGCGGCAAAACCGATGGCTGCATCATTCCCCATTACCTGTACCGCTGCCATCGTTAATGCTTCACTTTGCGTTGGATTGACCTTCCCCGGCATAATGGAGCTTCCAGGCTCATTTTCCGGAATGGAAAGCTCTCCGATCCCGCAACGGGGACCGCTTGCTAAAAAGCGAACATCATTTGCAATTTTCATGGCATCCGCTGCAAGTCCCTTAATTGCTCCATGTGCATACACCATTTCGTCATGAGATGTTAAGGCGTGAAATTTATTAGCAGATGAAACAAACGGCATGCCCGTATAGTTGGCAATTTCGGCAGCGGTCATGTCACCGAATTCAGGATGTGCATTAATTCCGGTTCCGACAGCGGTTCCGCCAACCGCAAGATTAAGAAGGTGTGATGCTCCTTCCTCAATCATTCCTTTTGATCTTTCCAGCATATACGACCAGCCGCTTATTTCCTGTCCTAATGTAATAGGTGTTGCGTCCTGAAGATGAGTTCGGCCGATTTTTACGAGGTCCTTGAATTTCTCCGACTTCTCGTTCAGCGTGATCCGAAGCTGTTCTACGGCTGGAATGAGACGCTCCTTCACTGCTTTCAATGCAGCAATATGCATGGCGGTTGGAAACGTATCATTCGAGCTTTGACCCATGTTCACATCATCATTCGGATGAATACGGGTTTCTTCCTTTTCAAGCAATTCGTTTGCTCTCCGGGCTGCGACCTCATTCACATTCATATTGCTTTGCGTACCGCTGCCGGTTTGCCAGACAACAAGGGGGAACTGATCATCCCATTTTCCATCAAGAATTTCATCGCACGCTTTTACGATCGCTTGTGATTTTTCGCTCGACAGCTTGCCCAGCTGCTCATTAGCAATGGCTGCGCTTCGTTTTAGAACAGCAAAAGCATAGATGACTTCAAGCGGCATTTTCTCCGTGCCGATTTTAAAATTTTCTTTGCTCCGCTGTGTTTGCGCGCCCCATAGTTTGTCCGCAGGTACTTCAATTTCACCCATTGTGTCCCTTTCGATTCTTGTCTCCATTATTCATCCCTCCCCTAGTTTCTATCCCCTTTGCGCTTAGCCGCTAATCAAAAAAGAATGGAAATTCCTCTTTTAACAAGGAAAAAAGCATGACATCCTCATACTGCCCATTCATACGCTCATATTTACGCAGCCGGCCTTCATGCTGGAAATGGAGTTTTTCCAAAAGGTGAATAGACGGCTTGTTTTCAGGAACCACTTTTGCTTCAATCCGGTTTGCCTCCATTACAATGAAGGCATGATCCAAAAGAAGGAGAAGGGCCTCTTCCATATAGCCCATCCCCCAATACTGTTTGCCAAGCTCATAACCGATTTCACCCCGTGCATTCTCCTCGTCCCAGTCATTAAATCCGCAAGTTCCCAGAATTTCTTCTGTATTCAGGTCAAGAATCGACCATCTGTATGCTTTTTTCCTCCCAGCCAGCGATCGGAGAATGTAGATCATAGACCTCACTTCTGTAATGGTCGCAGCAGCCTGCATATTTAAATATCGGACAACCTCAGGATCGGACCAAATAGGATAAAGTTTCTCTGCGTCCCTTTCTTCCAGCTCCCGAAGCCGGATTCTTGCTCCAGCTTTTCTCATCGCTGCTCCCCTAAAGACTGGCTCTTTAATTTCAAATCCAAGTAGATGCGCTGATCTTTGGAATACTTGTACTTAGGATTGGTTCTTCCATATTCTTTTGATGTATATGTAACCGTATAATTTTTTTCAAAAGACTGGATGATCGCATCCAATTCTTCTTTATTACCCATTATCCGAATTTGTGCCACTTAAATCTTCCTTTTCCGTATGATTTCATCATCTTACCGGGTACTAAATGGAATGTCCAGAGGAAGATTCTTTTTCCCGCCGCTCATTCTTTCTTTATAATAAAGCTCTGTTAAACTTGGCTTTTGATTGCAGCTAGCAGGCGCTCGCTTTCCACTCCAATCAACAGGTGTTAAAAATTAACACCTGGCATTAACAAAGCCTATAATAAAAGAGAATGAAACCTTCTTAATAGATAAAACGTAGTATCACTAAAACACATGAAGAGGAGACATGATTATGGATACGAAAGAATCACTTCAGCATTCCTTATCCGAAGTAGATAAGTGGGAGAAAGATCAGCAGGGGTTATGGTTTTGGGAAAAAATCACCCGTCTTCCGTTTAAACTGCTGGACAAAATCACTCCCGCCTTCATACAAAAGAAAATCGGTGACCTTCTTGATGAAATCGGAAATTACGTTCAAACAGGCGGAAAATATCTAACTCAGGAAAAAATGATGCTTAAAAAGCTGTCAGAACAAACAGGAAGCGAAATCGAAACCATTGAAGATGCCTCTAAAGTATCTGTTGAGGATATGAAAAAAGTGTGTCTTGATATACGGGAATCCCGTGGCAATATCGCGACCGTTCAAGGTGCTTCTACTGGTTTCGGTGGAATGTTCACGCTGGCCATCGATATTCCTGTCCTTTTAGGGCTTTCTCTTAAAACACTCCAGGAAATTGCGATTGCGCATGGATACGACCCAAGCAAAAAAGAAGAACGGGTTTTTATCGTAAAATGCCTGCAGTTCGCATCTGCTGACATTGTCGGGAAGCAGGCCATTTTAAATGAGCTATCCGGCTATCACACAAAAACTCATTCCTCTGAAGTCTTCTCCCAGCTCCAAGGATGGCGGGAAGTCATGTATTCATACAGGGATACATACGGAATAAAAAAACTGCTGCAAATGATCCCTGTTGCTGGCATGGTTTTTGGGGCTCTGACGAATCGTTCCATGATCAAGGAGCTTGCAGAAACAGGCACAATGCTTTATCAGAAGAGAAGAATTTTGGCGAAGCTGGATGAAATGGAAAAAGCAGAGCAGGAACCTGCATCCATTGAGGGCAGTGAAACACCAGCTCTTCCATCTGGCGAATAGGCAAAACGACAGAGGGTTCCGGGACGACCGCCGGGATCCTCTGTTTTTGATTTGTCATTTTGCCTTCAACAGCACATCGAAGGCTGTAAATCCGTTTATTTCTCCATCTGGAAGGCTATAACAATATTAATCTTTCAGGAGGTGGATGAAAATGGCTTTTGAAAAAGACTCCGCGATTCACGATGAAAAGATAGAAAGCAAAATGGATCAGATGAGCAAGGAGGAAATGGACAGCATCTTGGATAACTTTGAGCATTTCAAATCGTACCTGCATGATAAAGTCAGCAAAGGGGAAAAGCTCGGGCTAAGTGAAGACATTCTGGCGAAAGCTGCAAAAACAGCAGCTGAATATTTAGCAAATAATGCAGAGCCAAAAAACCGTGAGGAGTATTTGCTGAAGGAACTGTGGAAATCAGGAAACGATGAACAGCGTACACATCTCTCCCATATCCTTGTGAAATTAGCCAAAAATGAAGCATAATAACTGCCCGAAAGGATGTTTTGCATGCAAAACAAAGTTGTGATCATTTCAGGAGCCACCTCAGGAATTGGAATGGCCGCGGCTCTTACATTTGCTGAAAAAGGCGCTAGCGTATATGCACTTGGCAGAAATGAAGAGAGCGGCAAGCAGCTAGAATTAAAAGCAGAAAATCTCAAAGGCTCGATTACTTTTTCTAAAACAGATGTCGATCGTGAAGAAAGTATAAAGGAATTTTTCGAAAGTCTCGGGGAAGAACAGGACGGATTCCACGTTCTTTTCAACAATGCGGGGATAGGCAATACAGCTATCGGACCGCTTAGCAGAATTGATGAGGAAGATTGGGAGAAGCTTTTTAATACGAATTTAAAGTCCCAGTACTTCATGATTAAGCATGCGGAGAAATACTTCTCAAAAAATGAGCCTGTCAGCATCATCAACAACGCGGCTATTGTCGGAAGCGAGAAATTCCCGCCTGCTCTCCCAGCATACAGCGCAAGTAAAGCAGGCGTTATTGCCATGACGAAATCGCTCGCCTCCCGCTTTGCGAAACGGAATGTCCGGGTAAACGCCATTTCGCCGGGTCCAGTTGATACTAAACTTGCCAGAGGTCTTTATCCAAATGAAGAATCCTATGAAAAGGCAGAAAAAAATCATCCGCGAGGCAAATTCGGCAGACCCGAAGAAATTGCAAAAGCTGTCTACTTTCTGGCAAGTCCCGATTCCAGTTATATCAATGGGCATAACCTGATTATAGATGGCGGTTATTCTCTTTAAATTTTTAAAATCCCATAGCAGCAAAGTTTGATTACAAAAAAGAGGCCTTCAAACGGCCTCTTTTTTACTGGTCTGCAGGTATTTTATTTTTATTGAAGCTGCTTACTGCATAGCCAGCTGCAGCACCAGCAATTGCCGGAAGCAGCCAGCCGATTCCCTGCGCAGAAAGCGGAATGGCATGAAACAAGCTATCAAGGCTCCCTTTTAATAGAGACTTGTTTAGAAATTCAGTGACACTGTACACTCCTGTGAAGAATACGGCCATATAATAAACAGGCTGATGGTTTTTGAATACTTTCTCCATTAATCCGATTGTCACCAATACCACTAGGATTGGATAAATGGCACTTAAAATCGGAACGGAAATACTCAATATCTGATCCAGCCCAAGGTTTGCAATCAGCATACTGGCAAGTGTAAATATAGCTGTCCACATTCGATAAGAGACGGATGGAAGCAATTTATAAAAATACTGGCTGCAGGCAATCACGAGACCGATTGATACGCTTAGACAAGCTAAGGTAAACAATACACCAAGAATAACTACACCTGCTTCACCAAATAGATTGCTCGTTAGCAAGGTCAGAACGCCCGCTCCATTTGCCGCTTTTCCATATCCGGCAGACGAGGCACCAAGATAAGCAAGAATACTATAAACGACAGCCAGCAAAATTCCGGCTCCGATTCCGACCGTTATCATGCTGCGGGAAACCTGTCTTTCTGTTTTCATCCCTCTGGAACGGACTGTGTTTGTAATAAGAACACCGAATGCCATTGCCCCGAGAGCATCCATTGTTAAATAGCCATCAAGAAAGCCCTGGAAAAAAGAATTGTCCTGATAAATTTTCTCAGGAGCTCCAAATGGCGCTTGGGGTGTAAACAAATTTCTGACGAACAAAACAGCAATGATCGTAAGGGTGATAGGAGCTAACACTTTACCAAGCCGGTCTATAAGTTTAGAAGGAGAAAGACTCAGCCAGAGAACCAATCCAAAAAACACGAGTGTGTAAAGGCCTAATGCCATGGGCTGTGCTGATGTGCCCGTTTGGATAAACGGCTTCATTCCCATTTCATAAGCAATTGTAGCCGCCCGCGGAATCGCAAGCCCAGGTCCGATACATAGATAAATAACAATTGGAAAAATAAGAGCAAAATATGGATGGACCTTCTCATTTAAATTCTCTGCTGTACCATGGATTGCAATAGCTATCACAACCATGACAGGAAGTCCAACAGCTGTTGCGATAAACCCGGCAAGTGATAAGAACGTATGAGTTCCAGCTGAATATCCAAGGAACGTTGGGAAAATAAGATTTCCCGCTCCGAAAAACATTGAAAACAGCATGACGCTGATCAGAACCCGATCCTTCCCGCTAAGTTTTTCCATCGTCCTCTCCTCCTCTTCAATTAAAAGATAATTATGAAGTATAACAACTTGAAAAAGATTTGGCTATAACTTTCGAAAAATACTAAAATTTTAAATAAATTGTAAGGGTATTCAGGATTTTTTGCATAGACGAATGGCCTTGGAGGGGGTCGTTCCTGCGGATTTTTTGTCAGACAAACTTTTATTCCAGCCGACTGGGGGCTTTTTCCGGCTGGGACACGCTCTTTTCCAGCCGCGCGGATTCCCTTTTCGGCCGCTTCAAGGCTCTTTCCAGCCATTCTTTGTTTTCCAGCCGAACCGGGGTTTTTTCCGGCCGGTTCACGCTCTTTTCCAGCCGCGCGGATCCCTTTTTCAGCCGCTTCAAGACTCTTTCCAGCCATTCTTTGTTTTCCAGCCGAACCAGTACTCTTTCTGGCGGGGGCACGCTCTTTTCCAGCCGCGCGGATCCCTTTTTCAGCCGCTTCAAGACTCTTTCCAGCCATTCTTTGTTTTCCAGCCGAACCAGTACTCTTTCCGGCGGGGGCACGCTCTTTTCCAGCCGCGCAGATCCTTTTTCAGCCGCTTTAAGGCTCTTTCCAGCCATTCTCTAGTTTCCAGCCGAACCGGGGTTTATTCCGGCCGGTTCACGCTCTTTTCCAGCCGGTCCACCGGTTACCTTTTCTCCAGTTTTCCATGTATTTCAGCAGTGATTGCTTCGGAATTCGCGATACGCGTGAGGAATTTATAACCGGTGTGAGGTTAATTGCTGACTTCCTGCAAGGAATTGCTGACTTTATTAGACTAATTGCTGACTTTTGAATCATAATTGCTGACTTCCACCAAACTGAACCATTGCTGACTCCATAAATTAATTGCTGATTTAGGAAGAAATGGGTAGTTTTCATCAAGATTCTATTTAACAATTGCTCCATATCCTATCATTCACTTTGAGAACGTTACTATTCACTTGCACGGTGACAAACCTGAACTGTTCAGTACTTCGCAATATGGATTTCTGCAAAAACACAAAACAAAAAAACAGGCCGCTGATCCCAGCGGCCTGCTCTCCTGCTAATTATTATTTACGGATCCAAACCATACCTGCTGAGTTGTCTTTCGCTTCGCCCATTACTTGAACTTTCAAGCCGTTGCGAGGAAGGATTTTTCCTGCGTCAGGAAGATCGTAGTCGATGTATGTCTGAGAGTCATCGAACAATGTGTTGCCAAGCATTCCTTTGAACGTGTAATCTCCGCGTGTTGGAGAAGATACGAAGAATTCAGGCGTTTTGTCCCATGAGAATGCTGCATCTGCTACTTGGTAGCGAGTGCTATTTACTGCTGTTTTCTGGCCATTTAATGTACCCATTACTGTTTCAGGATGCGAATCAACTACTCCGATGAATCCGTAGCCCGGGTGATGTGCAGGTCCAGTCCAGTTATCCAAGTAGCTTTCATCTCCATACCATACGAGCATTCCAGTATTGTATTTCGCACCTCTTGAGAATGCTAATGCTTTATCAGATCCTGCATAGTTTCTCCACTCAAGGTAGTAGTAGTTATCCTTGTAGTAGTTTCCATCAGAGACGATGAAGCCGTTAAGCGTCATTTTTGGGGTGCCCTCTGCATCATCAGAAAGGACAACTTTTCCGTCAACTGTCAGCGTTGCATTATCAAGACCGAAGCCATCAAGGGCTAATCCGCCGTCTGTTACGTAGTTGAATTCCAACTTGATTTTGCTGCCTTTAAATTGGCTGAGGTCATAGGACTTGTCTACCCATTGGCCTAATGAAGATTCGGAGGACGCATCGCCTTTCGTATCATCATTTCCGATTGTATCAACAAGAACTTTCGTGCCATCTTCTTTTACTGCATTTACATACAGGTAGTCATACTCAAACTCAACATCGAAGTATGCTTTGTAATCAAATTTAGCTGTAGTAGCAGCCGTTAAATCAAATACAGGTGTGCTCATAGACGTATTCAGATCGTCACCTTTTGTGCTGTAGTAGTATTTATTTCCGAATGCAGGGGCAATTCCTTTTACTGCTTTTTTTGGGAGGTTGATTTTAACGATTCCCGGGTTCTTTGACTTCGTTACACTTTGGTCGATTACCGTTGAGTAGCCGAATGGATTAATCTCATTGTAATCAATCTCTGTAATGTTTGCCCAGTTTCCACCCATTCCTTTTTGGAAGAACTCTTTGTTCATTGGAGAGAAGCTTGTTGGTTCTGTTCCGGCAATGTTTCCGTTCCAGCTTCCGCCGCTCATGATCGACCAGGATGCAACCGGCTCGCCAGCTCCTGTGTATTGAGTGTCATACTCATCCGGAAGACCAAGGTCATGTCCGAATTCATGAGCGAATACCCCTACAGCTCCATCTTCTGGCTGCACCGTGTAGTCAAATGCCGCCATTTTACCGCCCCAGTAAGGTACGGAAGAAGTTGTATTGTCAATTTTGTATGGCTGAGTACCAATTGTCCATCTGTGAGACCAAATAGCATCATTGCCAAGACGTCCGCCGCCAGCTTCCTGACCTGTACCAGCATGGATGATCATCAAGTGATCCACCAGTCCGTCCGGCTCGTTTTGGTTGCCGTCTCCATCTAAATCGTATTGATCAAAATGATCGTATTCAGATAGGTTGATGCCCGCTGCTACCGCAGAATTCAATGCATCCTTTACCAGGTCGCGTGCTCCTTTAGGACTTTGGTTATCATGTCCGCCATTCGGATTATCATCGCCGTATTCCTTCGCTTTTCCAGGGACCGTCAGCCAGTCAGAGACTACGCCATTAACCGTGTAGCTTCCGCCTGATTGCTCTTCGTAATATTGCTTGAAGGTTTTGATTTTTTCACCGTTAAACATCGTGAACTCTTCGTTGCCGAACATTAGCTTCTGATAATGTTCTTTATTAAAATCATCGGCATACATGTAACCCTTTTCCTGGTCTACATTGTTATGTTTAAAATCGGAGAATTCAGTAAGCAAAACCAGAACTTTATCTTCACGGACTTTTCCGTTGTAAGCTGTTCCTTTGGCCGGATCTACTTTTACTAACCCATTCGGCTTGCCCTTCGATGCTTTGTTTTTACCGAACTGTTTTTTAATTTTTTCTTTTTGCTTATTCATGAAATCTTTTACTTTCGTATCCATGGCATGTCCGTGTGAATCTGCTGCTACTGAGGGCTTTTGTCCTTCTTTTTTCTGAATATAGGATTTGACCGCTCTATTAATCTCTGTCTGTGTAGCAGATTTAGAAATCACACCTTGTTCTTTTAATGCTTCTGCTAATCTTTCTTCAGGAATTGTGTTGTAATCAATAGGTGCTGATTCAATTGCTGAACTCGTTTCGGCAGCAGATGCTTGTCCTGTAGCAGGAAGCATTGTACCAAGCAGCAGTCCGCTTGCTACTGCTGTACCAATCGCCGCTTTTTGCAGGCGCTGGCTATTTCTTTTAACTGATCTTTTTAATTTCCTCAACCCAAGACCCCCTGTAATCACAAAAAAATGAGTAAAATTAGACATTTTTTCATGAAAATGAAATTTTTTCATTACAAAACTATTATAATTCTAATCTGAATAGAATAAATAGTCCGAATTTTCTATTTTATAAAAATTCCTTTTGAGGTCTTTGTCCCTATGTTTTTCGTCATGTTTTGATTTCACTTTACATCATATACCAATAAATGGATGGCGAACTGGATAGATAGTCAGATTTGCATCCCCGCTGCAAATAAAATAAAAAACCCAGAGAAAAGCCCCCGGGCATAGCGATTATATTATTCTGCACTTGTATTTGCTGGCTTTTGAGCGATTTGCTTGCCTTCAGCGGAGGCTTTAGCAGCTGATGCCTGCTTCGCTTCGGCCTGTGCTTGAGCACTCACCTTTTTCATCTCATCAGCAATGGCCGTCTTTTCAGCAGGATCCATTACTTCTGTATGTTTAAAACCAATCATGACCGCTAAAATCCCCATTACTGCAAGTGTAGACCAAAAACCTTTAATAAGTTTCATGACGATTCCTCCCGATTTTTATTTGGATGAGCTCCATGTTCCTGTTCTTCTGGGGTCTGCTGCTCCGGATACTTTTTTGGTGTCTTTATCTATGGTCAAGGCCATTACGCCTCCATAATAGAAAGGTGACTCTTTCACCCGGACGTCATAACCGCGCTTTTCAAGTTTATTTCTCACATTTTCAGGATAGCCGGGCTCCATTGTAATCTCGTTATCTTCAATGTAGAAACGCCGCTGATTAATAGCTTCCTGCCAGGACGATCCGAAAAATTCTCTCTGCACCAGAACCTGTGCAAGGACCGTCGGAATTCTTTTGCCCCCCGGGGTTCCAATTCCAACTATTTCTTTATCATTTTCCAGAATGGATGGAGATGTATAATTGTTCGGTCTTTTTCCCGGCTCCATTCGATTAGCAGATTTGGGGTCTTCACTGAAATTACTGAGTGCATTGTTCATGAATACACCATTGACCTGCTCTTTGGATCCGAAAAATTCTCCAAGTGTATTCGTTACGGATATGATCGTCCCCTCTTTATCTTTGATAACAAAGTGGGTGGTATTATCGTGGTCTTCTTCATCTGCTTCGGAATTGTTGACCTCTATGTCAAAAGATGCTTTATCAAAATCCATATCCTCAGCCATGTTTTTCAAGTGCTTGTCCGAAAGAAGCCTCTCCGTATCTACCTGACCGAAAGCAGGATCCTGAATTTCGGATATACGCTCGTGATAAACATGTTTTGTAAACTCACCCATTAAATGAGTAGAATTGGTTACCTCATTGGACTTGAATTCTCCCTTATACATATCTGCCAGTTTTAAGATTTGCAGAAGTGATATTCCGCCTGCCGAAGGAGGAGCTGACATGACTGTATATCCGCCAAATTTCCCTTCCAGCGGTTTTTCTTCCTTCACTTCGTAATTTTTCAAATCCTCCAGATTGACCCGGTCCAATTCTTTTGCCAATGATTCTCCCATTTCCCCTGAATAAAACCCTTTGCTTCCCTGTCTTTGAATAGCTTGAAGTGTTTTAGCAAGCTCCGGCTGCTTGATCACTCCGTTCGGTTTTACCGGCTTGCCATCCGGATAAAACGGTTCCGGCAGCTTGCCTTTAAATTGGTCCTGTGCTTCCGCAAGCCGCTGTGAAAGAAATGAGTCGGCTTTGTAGCCTTTGCTTGCATAATGTATTGCCGGTTCAATCAGTTCGGACATGTTCATTTTCCCCTGCTCCTTATGAGCAAGCTCCAGACCTTTTACAAAACCGGGAACGGCAATCTGATCTTTTGATCCTTTTCCGTTCTGAGGTGCAGAATCTTTATAATCGTATACTTTCTTAATTTTTTTATCCGGGTTATAAACGACCATCATTCCCCCGCCGCCCGGGCCTGATCCGTATGGTTCCGTAACACCTAACACGTAGGAAACGGCTACAGCGGCATCCATGGCATTGCCTCCGCTGTTCATGACCTTCATCCCTGCCTGAACAGCTAGAGGATGGTTTGCACTGACGGCCGCTTGCCCTTCAGCCGAACGATTTAGGATTCCGGATTGTGCGACGAGCAATATGACAATGAGAAGAATTGCCAGTGCTGTCCAAAGACGTTTCTTTCTCATGTGCATCCCTGCTTTAATCGAGTTTTTTTGAGAGGTCCTTTTCAAAAATAAGTTTCCCGTTCTCTTCCTTCCAATCCAGGTTCTTTGAATTTTTCGTCAGCTGCTGAATCATTTTCTTTTTCTGCAGCTCATTCATTTCCCTGATTGGTGCCGGCTGGCCGGCTTTTATTTCAAGCGGGGTCAACTCAAATCTTGCCTTTCCGTCTGCCATCAGCCTCATTTGTGCAATGGCACTTTCCCTTGTTCTGCTCCAGCCCTGATCAAATACAAAATTTCCAAGACTGTAGAAAATCACACTGTCTTTATAAACTTCAACAGGTGACAATACATGCGGATGATGACCGATTACCACATCTGCTCCGGCATCCGCCAGTGCCTTAGCCAGATCTTTCTGGCGGGGATGAGGGGTCGTATCGTACTCCTGCCCCCAATGAGCATTAACGAATACAAAATCCGCTTTCTTTTTGGCTTCTGCTATCATGGGAACGAAGTTTTTCGGCTCCATCGCCAAAACCCCGCTGTTGTATTCAGTTGCTTTTGTTCCCTCTGCGTACACATCCGTAAAGGCTAGGGTTGCAACTTTTATTCCATTATACTCGCGATAGGAAATGGAATTTTTCGCATCCTTCAGGTTGCTTCCGGCTCCGACTGGATCGATCCCATGCTCTTTTAATGTCTTTCTCGTATCATTTAGCCCTTGGACGTTATAATCCATCGCATGGGTATTGGCGAGACTGACAGCTGAAAAGTTGAGATTTTGAAGTGTCTGAGCTGATTGTTTGTCCGTTCTCAGCTGAATGCTTTTCGATTCATTCTTTGGTGCTGATTCGTCCAAAGTAATCGGGTGGTCAAAATTCGCTGTAATATAATCAGAGTTTTGAAGCAGCGGCTTAACCTGCTGAAACAAATAATCCTGTCCTTTAATGTCGGTTACCTTCTCTACATCCCGTCCCATCATGATGTCGCCCATGAAGGAGGCAGTGAACACCTCGTTTTTATATTGGGTTACGGCTGGGGCCGGAGGTCTGTCCGCAAAGGAAAAACCGAACATAATTCCTGCAGTGGCGATTAGACCGATCACTGCATGAGTTTTTGAATTCCGCCGGTTCCTTTTAATAAACCGCAGGAGCTTCTCTTCGAAATTAAGCTCTTTTCCATTTGGATGGCTCACGTTTTTCTCCTCCCCTTAGAAAATATAGTAAAGCGTCATAAGCAGGAATGTAGCTCCGCTTAGCAAAAGCGTACTTCCGATTGTAAGCGCCATTCCCTGTTTTTGCATCGTATTGGCAATTAATCCAGGGACGATGATTCCGATTCCCCTAAATTCAAAAATTTCAAAAGGAAGAATAGGATACGTGTAATCAAAAGCTAATTTCAGCAATATTCCTACAGTAAGCATGGCAGCAAATTTTCTTCTTCCATAAAGAATGACGATTTTGGCTATTCCATATGTAACGATTAAATAGGTAAGCAAGCTGATTAAGAAAACCACAGCAAGGAAAACCGGCTGGTCAAATACAAGTGCCAAGTATCCCGGAACAATCAGTCCCGCTGGGATGACCCCCGTTTTTTCAGTGAATAGCAAGCTTAGCAATACCCCGAGAACCAGGGCTATGTATAAATCAGATCCGAACAATGACTCTTCCTCCTAACTGACAAATTGCTTAATTTTATAGTCTTCCAATCTTTCAATTAACGGTGTAGCGGCACCATGGATATTTCCTACTCCATAAATTGCGCGTCCGCTCATCATTGGCTCAAGAACAGCCAATATTTCTTCTGTTGAATACCCTTCCAAATTGTGAAAATTGTCAGCAGGAATGTTTCCAGCCTCATATGAATCAACAATTGGCTGTGTAGTATCACCTATTATCACGACATCTCCAGCAGGAATATATGGCAGTACGTCATTTGCAAATTGAATGGTCCGGTCTACCCGGTCATGACGGCAGTTCATAATGACGACCGCATTCTTTGTCGGATACCCTAGATCCTCAACCCTTTTCCAAATGTTAATCGTAGACGAGGCATCATTTGCCGCAAATCCATTTACGAAATATCCCGGGTTGCCCGCATCGGCGAGCGGAAGAATTTTCATGGCACCTGGATCAGGCGGAGCATTCAGCATGCCCCGAAAGGCTGTTTTTTCATCGATTCCCAACGCGTCTGCAACTGCCAGAGCAAGAGATGCATTGTCTGGAAAAACCATGTATTCAAAGCTCTTTAGAAATTGTTCGGAAATTCTTGTATTATCACAAACAATTAAAGTTGAATTGCGTTTTTCTGCTTCTTTCCGGTAGTACTCAATATATGGACTCTCATTGACGATAACGTGCCCGTTATGTGGGATCGTAGCTACGAATGCCTCTGCAACCTCATCAAGAGTCGGCCCCATTACATCCATGTGGTCCTCTAATACATTCACAATAATTCCAATATTCGCCTGAAGCATATCCTCCTGAAAGATAATCTGATAATCGGGATTTACGGCCATGCATTCGCTCACAAGCGCATTCGCGTTCATTTCAGCTACTTCTTGAATCACACGTCTTTGCTCGCCGATATTTGGACCTTCAGGCCGTCTGACAATCGGTCTTTCTTCTTTCGTATTCCAGTACATCATCCTTGCATCCGTACCTGTTGTTTTTCCGACTGTTTTGTACCCGGCTTCCTTTACCACACCATAAATAAGTCTTGTAACGGTTGATTTTCCCCGGATTCCGTTAATGTTAATCCGAACCGGAATGGAATCAAGCCGCTTTTGGTGGCGCCGCTTTTCAATGATGCCCAGCAGCAGGACGAAAACAGCAGCCGCGAAAATGACCCACACGTAACCTCATCTCCTCTATTTGTTTTCATCAGCGTGTATTAGTAAACCCATGTCTACTTTATGGATTTACCGCACAGAATAATAGATGATAAAAGTTCGAAGTCCCGTTTTGCCAATATGCCTGCATGTATGTGGAACGGCTCATAAATTTAGACTTTTCAAACTTCTAAGCCAGAGAAAAAAAAGCGAATTTGCTGCATAACCCTGCTTTAAAAGGGTTTTGTCAGAAAATTTCTCTGATCATCTTTTTCCATAATTTCTTCCTGCTGATAGTTAAAGGATATCTATAGGATGATTCTCACATTGTAAAGGAATGTAAAAGTTAAGGAAGGGTACGAATTGAGGAGTTATCAATGTAAGGGTTTACATTACCAGTGATTCTAAGCAATATAGGCGACTATTGGTGTCCGCACGTAAACCAAAAGTCATGATACCCTTAAATACATGGGAGTCTTTCCTCCTTCTTTTTGTAAATTGCATGCAAAGGAGCTGCTCAGGCTCCGTTTTTGCAGTAAGCAGAAAAAATTAGAAAAAGCTGAATGCACATGCATCCAGCTTGGAATTAAATCGACTTTTCATATTTGCAAAACCCTTTAGTGGTGCCTTTAAGGAGGTATCCGGCAGATTGATAGAAGGAATTCAGTGAGGGATTGGTCTCTATACAATCCAGTCTGATCCGGTCCTTCCCATTAAATTCTATGCCTTGTTCTGCCCAGGCCAGTATTTTCATTCCTAAGCCAGACCCTTTAAAGGAATTGGCTGTTACGAGCTTGTGCAAATAGATGGAATGGCTTTCCCTTTCATCCCCCCATAGACTGCGATCCCAATCTCCTGGTTTAGGCAGGAGCATGACCATGCCGGCCGCCAATCCTCCTTTTTCAAATAGAAATACTTCCCCCAGCTTAATTGAAGCAGCGAGCCCGTCCAATTCACCTTTTTCCAGTAGCTCACTCCATTGAGCAGAACCTTTTTCCTTGAGCCAACCCGCAGCCTCCTTAAGCAGTAAAGCGATTGTATGACTATCTGCCGGCTCAGCCAATTTAACAGTAAATCCGTCCGGGATGGAATCCTGCTTGATACGAAAATTCATATATCCACCTCATTTCCGTATCTGATTGTACTACTTTTCCAAATAGACTGCGAACCATCCTCCTTCTTTAACCACTGGCCGAATAGAAGAAATCTCAAGACCTGCCTCAGCTGCCACAGCTTCCATCTCTTTCTCTGTTGGGATTGGATGAAGATTTTCAAAAGCCGAGAAGAAGCTATTAAAAACACTTGAGAATTGTTTCCCGTGCTTGGCATGGCGCATTGGCGTGATAATGGCTATTCCTCCACCCTTTGCAAGCCAGGCCCCAGCCTTTTTCAGCAGCTCTCCTCTCCGTTCCTGAGGTACATAATGAAGAAGATTATTTATTAGTACTAAATCCCAGCTTTCCGGGCTTTCCCATTCAAATGCATCCCGGCACTCGATTCTGAGTTCTGGGTATTCCCGGCATTTCGATCTTGCTTCTTTTGCCACTCCTTCATTTAGCTCAATTCCCGTTAAAAGAAGATCTGGAAAATCCTTTGCTAATCTCTTTAAATATCCCGCATGGCCGCAGCCAGCATCCAGTACGCTTTTAGCCTTCGTTTTTTTCACGAGCTGATGGATTACCGGATACGCTACCTGCTCGAGGATCGATGAGGTTTGAGCCACCACTTCCCCGTGCTGCTCATGATTAAAAGTCTGCTTGTTTTCTGTTGTCATAATAGCTGGATAGCTGAGCAGAGCCGGGATGTGGAGTTCCATCATTTCCTTTAGAATAACCCCGGTCGATTGGGGGTTTTTCTTGCCAGACGGCAGCATGAAGCTTCGAGAAGTACGAAATCGGCCTTTTGACGCCTTTTTCATATATCTGATTGAAAGACCTACATCCATCCACCGCTCTAATAAGTCTTTTTTAAGAGAGTTCGCTTGAGCTACCTCTGTTATCGTTTTGGGCTTACGAAATGATTCATATAAATCCAGCTCATACCCGACGTAGGCATGCCATGTATAAAGAAATGGCAGATTTTTTTTCATCCAGCCTTTCGCCTTCAGCACTCTGACATATTCATTCAGCAATCTATTTCCCTCCTTCTGTTTTCCAAGGGTAATCTGAAGATCTTGTGAACATAAACTTTTTTTGCAGGTTCATCAAATCCACATTGCTGCGAACGGGAAACAGACCTAATTGAATGAGCCGGTCATAAATGGTTTCCTTCCATATCCCAAGCCCGGACACATTCAGCATTTGTTTCGTATGCAGCCTGTCATCCCTTGTTGTCTGCAAAATACCTTTCTTTCTAAAGCCCGGAAAATAAGCAAAAGGCTTGGAGTACGTTAAGGCAGAAAGATGGCTGAGATTCAGAACATAGCGGGTTCTGGGCTTGCGGACGCGTTCATACCATTTTAAAAACCCTGGAGAGGTAATCCCATTTGCATACATCCAGCATAGTAATTCTCCGAGAATATCTCCATCCTGTATAGCAAGATTCATCCCTTCGCCAGCCATTGGATGGACACTGTGAGCGGCATCACCAACGAGCGCCTTATTTCCGTCTACATATTTGCTTGCATGATATCTGACGGGAATCATCAGCTGAATGTCCCTCCAGCTTTTAATTTCATCGACATATCCGTCCAGGTCCGGGCAGAGCTCCTTGTAACAGCGATGAAAGAAAGAAATCCCTTTTTCTTTCATATTTTTATATTCTCCTGCCGGAATGAGATAGACCGTCCGGACACGGTTGTCAGGAAGCGGAAATAGTCCCAGAAATGTATAAGGAGTCGAAATCATTTTGCCTTCTTTCATAGAAGCCGGTCTGCTGAAAGAAACGGTTAAAAAGTGATGATCGTATTGACGCTCTTTAATAGAGGAGTTCATGGATTCCCTCGTCTTGGACTTTCTTCCTTCCGCACCGATTACGTAATCTGCCTCAATTGACAAATCTTCTCCGTGATAATGAATAATGGCTTCATCATGATGAAATCCCTTAAACCTTGCAGGCTGGAGATAATGAAAGGAAGGATAGGCTTCTGCTGCCTTCAAAATGATATGTTTCAGCCCTTCATGCGGAATCATAAGGGAATAGGAAAAAGGACTGTTGATCATTCTGTAATCCATGCTTGCCTTGCCGGTTTCATAAAAGGTTTGATCTCTTTTTTTCATTTCATGAATATCGATATGATGAATGCGGTGGCCCTTTGCCTCTACCTCTTGAATTAGACCGATAGAATGAAAAATTTCCAGGCTTTTAGGCTGCAGCAGTTCACCCTTATACGTATGAATTCCGCTTTCCGCCTGCTCAGCAACCGTTACATGAATTCCGCACATTGCAAGCTTCAAAGCAACGGTCAGACCTCCCACACCGCCGCCTATGACCAGAACGCTGGTTTTCATTTCCTCACCCTCTCATTCTGTCTTTTAAGATTTGAAAACCTGTTCTATTCAATTCTGCTTGAGCATCTCCGTCAAAAGGTTCCAAATCATAAGCATAGGCATCTTTTTTAAAGCCAAATGCCAGAATTATGTAGTATGATTAAAAAAGATGTAATTGAAAGGTTGTGTACGATGGAAAACGAACTAAAATCCTATACCGGCACCGAGATTCAGGTCGGCGGCTTGGAATTTAGCTGGGATCTTGATCAAGGTACTTTTAAATATGAAAAGGACGATGCCGTTCTTTTTTGGATTGATTCTGCAATGAAAATCTTTTTTGATACCATTGAAGAAATTTCAGGCGATAAAGCTGCTGCCGTCGTTCTTGAAACAGCAGGCTTCAGACAGGGCATTATTGTAGGTGATTACTTCAAAAAACAAAACCTTACACTTAATGAGGTAGCTGCCGTTCTTCCTAACACCTATGCCTCTGCGGGATGGGGTAAAATGGAAATATCTCAGGTGAACCACGTCAGAAAGATGGCTATCATTCAGGTTAAGGACAGCTGGGAGTATAAAATCAACAAAGCTCAGGGAAAAACGAGACGCGGTACATTCACTCCCGGCCACTTTGCCGGAATCTTGTCCGGACTATTCGGGGTAAACATTTGGTATAAGGTACTTAAAAGCCAAATTGAAGGAGACAGTCATAGTGAATTTGAATACTTCCCTTCTGAAATGACGGTTCAGCAAAACATTCATGAATTCGCACGCCAGGAGCAATCTGAGCAGATTCGAAGGCTTGAGTATCTGGTGGATGAGCGAACCAGTGAATTGAATGAATTGATAAAGGAAATTTCCTCTCCCATTATTCCTGTACTAGAGGGAATTGTCGTCGTTCCGCTAATAGGAAAATATGATGAACAGCGGTCTCATGATCTTGTCCAGGAGACACTCCTCAATCTTCCGAAGCAAAAAGCTGAATATATGATTTTGGATTTAACTGCAATGAGCGAGGACGTTACAAAAGGAACCGTTGAGTTTATAGACCGGCTTGCAACGTCCGCCTCTTTGATTGGCACTAAAACGATTCTGGTCGGAATTTCTCCTGAATTCGCGATATCCATTGCAAAATCGGACAATAATTTATCTGCGTTTAATTGCTTTAGCACACTGCAGCATGGAATATATTTTGCCCTATCGGAACAGGGCAGGCAGATTACGTAATTGCGGGAATAGTAGAAGAATTGACTTGAACAGTGCCAAGTCCTGCAGATTATAGAAGAAAGATAGGGTTTTGATCGTGAGCCTGCGTCCAGCAGGTTTTTTTATATTTTTCTTTTAATGTGTCCGCATTCTAAATTCCCCAGTTCAAAGCGCTCCATCATTTGTCTGTATGCTTCAACCTGTCCTTCAAGACGCGCTCTTTCTGTCTCACCAAGGTCCTGGGCTCCAAGCTTCTCGCATAATTCTTCACCCGTAGTTTTTAAATAGGTGGCAATTGCTGATTCATTAAATGTATTCACCATTGGTTATTCCTCCTTTTTTGTATTATTCTGGGTAATACCCTTTGGTTTGGAAATGTAATCCTTTGAGTAGGCTGATGGGGGCAAGTGTCTTTCGTGCTCCGTATTGGAAAGGAAATGACCTCCTTAACATCACTATTAAACTTGACTGCTGATTTCCGCTTCAGACACTTGCTTATCCTTGGACGGGCGGCGAGCCTCCGCAGCGCAGGCGCCTGCAGGGTCTCACCTGTCCCGCTTAACCCGCTGGAGTCTCGTGTCTTCCGCTTCAATCAGCATGTGTTAAAAATCACCTCCAGGCTTTGACGGAGGCATCAAAAAGACCGCCCTCATAAGGACGGTCTTTCTTGCTTATCTTTCGAAGTTGATATTCGCTTTTGTGTTGTTTTCAAACTGAGACTGAACTTCCACTTTCGTGATGTCCGTCACTTTCATTCCAAGTGTTTTGGAAAGCTGATCAAGGTATCCATTCCACGTAACATCTTTAGCAGGAATGACGCTGTCTTTAATTCTTAGCGCTTCAAGCAGGGCATAGATGCCTTTATATTCTTTCGTGCCGGCTGCTGTTTTCTTTTCGATGATTGCTTTAACGCTGTCGCCGTGAGCAAGGTATGTTACATGGTAGTAGTAGCCGTTCTTGTCTTCTACTTTCATGTAAAGCTTGCTGATATTGTAAGGATTGATAACGGCTGATTTTTCACCTTTTTTGAAGGAGAAGTCTACAGTTGCCATGTTGTTAAACCCGACTGAAGCTTTTGCACGCTGAACGTCAGAAGGTTTTACTCCAAGAGCATTGGACAAGCGTTTGATGACTTCCTCTTTGCTTAAGTTCAAGGAAAGATCAAGATTTTTCACAAACTCTGCAACTTTTTTGTTTGCTTCTTCGCCTGTTACTTCAATCGTTTTATTGCCGGATTCTTTTTTAATAGAAACCTTAACGATTCCTTTTTCTTCCTTGTAATCCACTTTGTACTTCGCATCTGTTAGTTCAATTGTGCCATTGAAGGTATCGACTGTTTTCCATAGGGAATTCACGTCAATTTTCTTCACTTGCTCAATTGTTCCCTGCGGAAGCTTAACTTCCGCTGCAGATGCTTGACCTGCCACGTTGACTGCAAGTGCTGCCGCCAATACTGCTGAAGCGATTTTCTTCATTTTCTTAGCACCCTCTCAAAGTAATTTAGTTACATGGATGCCGACCCTAAGCTGTAAGTTTAAAAATCTATGGATTAAAAGGAAGCAGCAAGAATCGATTCCTGCTCTTTTTCACCTGTAGGGAGGACTGCGTCGCGTCCGATTGAAATGTACTCAACGTGAAGCTTCTGCGCCTCTTCTGCTGTATAGCAGTTGCGGCCGTCAAATACGATTGGATTTTCCATAAACAGTCCAGACATTAGAAGCGCTTTTTCTACAATTTCTTTCCAGTCTGTTAAGATAAAGACTGCATCCGCTTCTTTGATTGCATCTTCAATTTGTTCTGCATATTGAACTTCTTCCGGCAGAATCGCTTTAGCATTTTCAGCAGCAATCGGATCATAGCCGATAATTTCTGCCCCTTCTTCTACCAGCTGTTTGGAAACAACAATTGACGCCGCTTCACGCATATCGTCCGTTTCAGGTTTGAACGCAAGACCAAGCAGGGCAATACGCTTTCCTTCAAGAGATCCTAAACGTTCTTTAGCCTTTTTAACCAAAAGCGTTTTTTGGTTCTCATTGATTTGGATAACGGATTTCAGAAGGTGGAAATCATGGCCGTGATCCTGAGAGATCTTCACAAGTGCATGCGTATCCTTCGGGAAGCAAGAGCCGCCGTAGCCGATTCCCGCATTAAGGAATTTGCTTCCGATCCGTGCATCCATTCCCATACCGTTTGCCACTTCATTTACATCAGCGCCCACTTTTTCGGAAAGATTCGCAATTTCGTTGATAAAGGAAATCTTCGTTGCCAGGAAGGCATTTGCTGCATACTTGATCATTTCTGCACTGCTGATGCTTGTTTTTAGAATAGGAAGTCCGAATGGCTTGTTGATTTTTTCAATGATATTAGCTGCTTCAGCGTCGTCCGCCCCGATGACAATGCGGTCGCCATTGAAAGAATCATGGATAGCCGAACCTTCTCTTAAGAATTCAGGATTTGAAACGGCTTCCACCAGGTAGTTGTCCTGAAGATTGGCCATAACCAATTCGCGCACCTTGTAATTTGTTCCGAGCGGAACGGTACTCTTTGTTACGACCGTCACGTCGCGGGTGATGTTTTGGCCGATATCTCTTGCTGCTTTGTAGATATAGGAAAGGTTTGCAGAACCATCGTCAGACTGAGGAGTACCTACAGCAATATAAACAACATCTTTGTCTTTAAGGCCAATGATGTGGCTGTCTGTGAACTTCAGGCGGCCAGCCTCAATGTTTTTCAGCATTAATTCTTCAAGACCCGGTTCATAAATAGGGGAAATTCCTTTTTGAAGCAATTCTACTTTTTCAGAATTAATATCCAGGCACGTCACGTCATGCCCGATTTCAGAAAGACAAACTCCAGTAACAAGACCTACGTATCCAGTTCCGATAATGGCAATATTCATGATTATTCCTCCTTCTAAGCTTTACACCAAGACGTGCTTTTCCCAGCTGCAGCTGCAGCTGGGAACCAGTGGCACGTTTACGATAGGATGATTTCTTTCTCTTTTACAAGGCTGCTTAAATATTCGTGAACCTGATCTCCAAGGTCTCCACGCTCAAGAGCAAAATCAATGGTTGCTTTTACAAAACCGAATTTGTCTCCAACATCATAGCGTTTGCCTGCAAAGTTATAAGCTAGTACAGTTTGTGATTCATTCAGTATTTTGATTGCGTCAGTAAGCTGGATTTCGTTTCCGGAACCCGGTGGAAGCGTTTCAAGGATACTGAAGATCTCAGGCGTCAATATGTAACGGCCCATAATCGCATAGTTGGAAGGAGCTTGCTCAACCGCAGGCTTTTCCACAACTGTTGATAGAGATAGAACATCTTCTTCAAGTGTCTTGTTTTCAAGAGGAGCAATGATTCCATATTTGGAAACATCTTTATGCTCCACTTCCTGAACACCCAAAACAGAGGAATCATATTTTTCGAACACATCTATGAGCTGTTTTAAGCATGGAGTTTCGGACTTAACGATGTCGTCGCCAAGCAAAACGGCAAAAGGCTCATTTCCGATAAAGCTCTCTGCGCAATGGATCGCATGTCCAAGGCCGCGCGGCTCTTTTTGGCGCACATAGTGAATGTTTGCCATGTTGGATATCGACTGAATTTCCTCTAGCCTTTCAAACTTGCCTTTTTTGTAGAGCGTTTCCTCCAGCTCATAGGATTTATCGAAATGATCCTCTATGGCACGCTTACCGCGTCCGCTAATGACGAGAATATCTTCAATCCCCGATTTAATTGCTTCCTCCACAATGTATTGAATTGTTGGCTTGTCTACAATTGGGAGCATTTCCTTCGGCTGAGCTTTCGTAGCGGGAAGGAAACGGGTGCCTAAACCGGCTGCAGGAATAATCGCTTTACGTACTTTCATTAAAACCTCTCCATTCACATAAGATTCATCTCATCAGGCTAGCTTAGCCGCGTGTACCCCAAGCAGTTGAGCGAATAGTCAGAAGCGCCCAGAAGCGAAGCGGGCAAAGCAGGATTAGGAACAGCAAACCATATAACGGTGCGAGCAAGAATGTAAACGGCCTCTTGTAGGCGTAAAACACGTTACGGGCATAAGCCGATATAACAACGTAAGCCAAATAGTAAATGAGCATGATCCAGCCCATGGTCGTAGACGTGAAGTAGATGGCAAGAATCAGTGAAATACCAAATGCAATCCAAAGGAACATTTCAAGCATGACCCATACAAAAACGTTCGGTTTCGTAAAACCAATTTTCATCGCAACAAGACTCTCACGGAAAAATGATTTATTCCAGCGTGATTGCTGCTTAAGCAGTGTGCGCAAATCTGTTGGAGCATCTGTAATACAGCGGGCAGTCGATTGATAAAGTGTCTTTCCTTCACGAATCGCATAGTTTGTCAGGCAGCGGTCATCACCAAGCTGAACCTGCTGTCCAAGGAACATTTGGTTTCCGTAGTGATCCAGGTTTTTCATTACTACTTCGCGTCTGTATGCACTTAATGGTCCGCTGCATACCAGAACATTATTTGTAACCGAGTGAGCAGCACGCTCTACACGGAAGGCATTGTCGTAGCGCATATCAATAAGACGGGTAAGAACATTATCAGTGCGGTTTCGGATATTTACGTGCCCTGTTGTAGCTGATACTTCAGGATTGTTAAATGGTTTTAGCAATTCGCGGACAGCGTTTGGAAATACAGTACAGTCTGAATCTACTGTTATAAATACATCTCCAGTTGCTTTTTCGAAAGCCCAGATTTGCGCATGGCGTTTCCCTTTATTTTGAGGAAGGCGATGAACAATCAAATTCGGCATTTTATAGTTGCCTTTAGCCAGCTCAGCGGCTGTTTCACCAATACCTGACATAAGGTTTTCTTTAAGTTTTAAAGTCGCCTCATAACCAGAAATGTCCTTGCTTCCATCATCAATCAGGAAAATTTCATGAATTGGATAATCCTGCTTCAGAATACTTTCGATGGTGCCAAGCACAGAATCGGGTGATTCATTATAGGAAGGTATAACGACTGATACTTTCAAATCAGGTGGATCCATCATGACTTCCTGATATTTGAAGGAAAGAAGCATTTTCCCTAATAGGTAGGCAATCATTACAGAACCATATAGACCGATTGTTAAATTCAACTTATCAGACGCAGTCCAGTTCACATAGAAAAGGGCCGCTACTGTGATCACGAACAAAGAAATAACGAAGGTCTTTTCCCTCGTGGATAATTTCTTTTGTGTGTTCATTTCCTGCGATTCTCTCATCGCAGACAGATCCTGTTCAACTTTAGCCATACTCGTTCTCCTCTCAAATTGATTTTGGCTCCCTCACTTCTGCCGCATGGCAATCAGCTGCGGAACTTTCATCTCGTTCAGATTAAGGAATTTTCCAAAACGCATCAACCTGCCGTTATGCCCGTGACTAAATTCATCCCCTCTTCAAGAAAATGTGAGAAATTCAATCTTTTCAAGGATGTAAGCGTTCTCCATAACAACTTCGCACTTCCTTCACTTTGTAATATTAATGTAATAATAAAAACCCCTACAAAATTGGGGCTTTGTTTAAACCTGTATTTTATATATAGGAATAACTAATAACCGTTCGTAACTTTTGTAATCAAACTGTAATATAAAATCTCAAGTTATTTGCATATTTTTTTGATTATTAAGGATTTTATAGAAATTTGCCGGAAATTGCAGAATTGTTAAGAAAAATGAGGAAACAGTGCTAAAAAAATAAACCTTTTTCGACAAATTTCGTCGATATTCAACAATAGTAATGAGAAGGATTTCATATAACCGATGTCCTTTCCTACTATAAAATTCCATAAATTCAACTTTTTCACGGTGTTTTCCTGTGAACATTTACGTAATGGAGCTTCCACATGGGGTTTATGGGGGTAGGGACGCGGTTGCTAATCTTTATGGCACATGATATTTAATGGTATGGAGGCAAAAGAAGTTATTTGATGATAATGCTAGATATGCTTGTGAGGTGCTGGAATGATTGAAACCGCAGAGATTGAAAAAGTGTTCGCAAACGGGAATGAATGGCATCACGCGCTTAAAAAAGTGAACATTAAGATACAGGAAAATGAATTCGTTGCAATAACCGGTAAATCAGGGAGCGGCAAATCCACTTTGCTGAATTTGCTTTGCGGGATTGATAAGCCTTTTAAAGGGAAGATCTCCATCAACGGCACAGAGATTACCAATCTTTCTAAAAGAAAGCTAGCGAAGTGGAGAAACAGCGATATCGGAATTGTGTTTCAATCCTTTCATCTCCTGCCAAGTCTTACGCTTTTAGAAAATGTAATGCTTCCAATGGAGTTTTCCCCTATAAAAAGGAATAAGAAACATCGGGCGCTTGAACTTTTGAGATCTGTAGGACTTGCAGAGAAGGTTCATATGTTTCCTGATTATGTATCCGGCGGGGAAAAACAACGGGCGGCTATAGCACGATCATTAGCTAACGATCCACCAATTCTTTTTGCAGATGAGCCGACGGGAAATCTCGACACAGAAAATGCGAATCATATAATGGAACTATTCTTTCGCCTGATTCATGAGGGGAAAACGATTGTGATGGTAACCCATGATCTGGAGCTATCAAAAAAAACGGATCGGATCATTCAAATGAAGGACGGAATGGTAATAGAAGATCAAGGTCCTTTAGCTTCTATACAAGGGGCTGGCGGATCATGATGCCTCTCTTCGCCAGAAAACCGCTTCGGGACCTAGGCAGGCAAAAAGCAAAAACGCTTTTAATCCTGCTATCTATTATTATCAGCCTGTCGATTGCCGGTATCATTTTGCACACTAAGCTTCAATTTGAGGCGGCTTTAAAAGAAAGCATGAATCAATCCCATGTTTCAGACGCAGCATTTTACACCAACTCATTCCAGACTCTGCCTGCCAGACTCCATAAGCTGGACGGAATTAAAGAAGCAGAAGCAAAAATTTCCGTCCGTGCAAGGGCAAAAACAGAGGAAGGATTTAAAAATATTGAAATCGCGGGTTTGCCGGATCAGCAAAATTATCAAATCGGTCAAATCCATCTTTATAAAAATCATCCTTCAGATGCTGCTTCCTATGCAGAGACCACCACACTGCAGCTTTTCCAGTGGAAAGCTGGACAGAACATTGAGCTTCTGATTCCAGGTGAAAAACAAAAAAGCCTGAAGCTATCAGGAACCGTCACCGATCCTTCCAGGATACCAGCACCATTCAGCGGGACGGGATACCTTTATTTATCTTCTGAAGCATTAAAAAAACTTGGTGTTCCGTTAACGTATACTCAAATTCTGATTGAATTTGAGGAAGGCACAAGCAAAGAAGAACGAGATCAGCTAATCACAAGAATCAGCAAGGTTTTGAAATCATCGGGTATCACATCCTATCGTACCGAGCATGCTGAGGAAACCTATTATATAAGGAATACACTGGTATCAGCCATTCTTACCGTCCTCATCTGGTTTGGCCTCTTTTCGTTAGTCCTTGGGTTTATCCTGATTACTCACCTCTTCCATCGGGTCATTGCCGAGCATGTAAAAGAGATGGGGATCCAGCGTGTGGTAGGTGCACCGCTATCATTCATCTGGAAGCAATATTTCCTTTACTTAGGGATCATCGGAAGCATCTCGTTCATGTGCTCCGCCGGGGTCAGCTATTTTGGCAGCAAATGGGCTGTCCGGTATTTGGCAGAAGAGCTGAACATTGGCTCATATACGGAAACCATTCATCCTTTAGTTGCTTACCTGCTGCTTTTGTTATCCTTTGCAATACCTTATCTTGGAGCATTCGTACCAATCCAAAAAGTATTAAATAAACCGCTCACCGATACATTGAGGAATGTGCCTCATTCCTTCCCATCCCAAAAAGCTAAAAAGAGCTTTGGAAGGTTTTCACTAAGTGTCCTTTCGTGGAGGCATGCTTTTTCCAAGAAGGGGCAAATGGTTTCCAATATCCTGATGCTTTCGTTTGGAGGAGCCATTATTATATCCTGTCTGGCACTGAACCAGACGCTGAATAGTCATCTGAACCAAATGAATAAATTTTGGAATTATGATCAGGAATGGTCTGTAAAAAGCAAGCTTCCAAAATCTGAAATGACAGCACTATTTAAGAAAACAGAGGGAGTAAGCGAAGCAGAGGGCTGGACCGTCCGCAATACGGAAATCAAGCTTGATAAAGGGGGTAAGCACAACGCCCTCCTAATGGCTCTTCCTGAACGTTCAAAATTGATTACACCTGCTGTAAAAGAAGGACAGTGGCTCAAGCGGGGCGGAAAACCGGCCATTGTCATTAACGAAGATCTTCGCACCATGCTTGGCAGCCCCAAACCCGGTGAAAAGGCTGAGCTGCAAATCGGAAAAGAGAGAAAAACATTTTATATAGAAGGAATAATCGGAAGCCAGCTAAGAGGCCCCGCTGCCTACATGGGCGGAACGGATTATGAGAAATGGCTTCTTGCAGATACTGCAAACCGGATTGCCGTAAAATTAACGTCCGGTGCAAAGAGCGGGAAGGTCTCAGAACAGCTTGAGAAACAGTTAACAGATCAAGGTGCAGCAGTAGAAGGAACGGAAACTATTCAAGCTATGCAGGAACGCCCGAAACAGATTATCGGATTGATTGTTGCATCCATTTTAGCAGCGGGAATTTTATTTACCGTTCTTGGATTGCTTAACCTGATGACCGCTACGAGCATGAACGTATATGAAAGGCAGAAGGAAATCGGGATAACGAGGGCTATAGGCGGGTCCTCTGGAAAAATTCTTCGGATGTTCGCAGCAGAAAGTTTAATCATAGCCATGATCAGCTGGAGTCTTGCAGCTGCCTTTTCTTACCCGCTCAGTCATTTTCTTTGCATGCAAATCGGCACCGCCCTTCTCGGCTCTCCATTGCAAAGCGGATTCTATTTAGACGGAATTTTCATTTGGCTTACGGCAAGTATTGTCATTGGACTTGGTGCATCAGCAGTGCCTGTTATAAAATCTCTGGCAAAGCCACTGCCTAAAATGCTCGAGGATTAACAGCTGAAAAAGAGGAGGCTTCAAAATGAAGAAAATATTGGTTTTGCCTTTATTTAAAATGGAATCCGGTCACCATAGAAGTGCCAACGCGTTAGTAGATGCCTTTCAAAAGCATGATCCTGAAATACAATGCGAAAAGGTAGACTTTTTAAGCTATGTAAATGGAGGTCTCGAAAGGTTCGTATCGAATCTTTATTTAACTTGGATTAAGAAATTTCCGAAGGCATACAGCACGTTCTACCATCTCTTTTTCAGCAAAAAATCGAGCATGCTCCAATCTGCTTATGAAGCCGTTTTTCTTGAAAAAATGGAACAGCTGATTGAAGTTAAACAGCCTGATTTAATCGTCTGCACACACAGCTTCCCTTCCTTCCTTGTCGATAAGCTGAAGCGTTACGGAGTATGTGATGTGCCGGTTTTAAATTTGTACACAGATTTCTTCATAAACGGTTTATGGGGAAAGGAACAAGTGGATGTGCATTGTGTTCCTAGCAAGGATGTGAAAAATGAATTGCTCCAAAGGGGGATTCCAGAAAATAAAGTGATTGTTTCAGGGATTCTTGCAAATGATCGGTTAAATCGGAGGAAAATGAACCGTCAGCATGATGAAAAGATTCATGTCATTCTTTCCGGCGGAAGTCTTGGACTTGGCAAAAATCTTTCGAGTTTAATCAAAACTTCCAGTAGCGGCCTTGTTGAATACAAGGTTCTATGCGGAACAAACAGGGCCCTTTTAGATAAAGTAAACAGCCTGAATTCTTCTCACATTACAGCCCTGCCCTATATTGCTTCTGCAGAGCAAATGAATCAGCTTTACAGCTGGGCGGATGCCATTGTTACGAAACCCGGGGGAGCAACGATTAGTGAGGCAATCAGAAAGAAGCTTCTCATTTTTATTCATTCTGTTCTTCCTGGGCAGGAAGAAATTAATCTAGAATACTTGTCTGAAAGAGGATTAGCGGAAACAATTGATGTCCGGGAATCCTTTGAAGATCAGCTGCTTTCTGTTGTCAGCGATTCAAGTAAGCTGTTTGCCATAAATAAAGCACGCCATCTCTATATGAATGAACTTGATGTCCGTTCCTGTGCTGAACTTGCTTCCCTCATTGAACAGAAGCTCTTTGCAGGTAAAAAGACACCAAAAGAAAAGTATTTGAATGATCTTTTCTCCAAGCTTTACCGCAGTCTTTAAGCTTTACCATTTCTGCGATTTTTGTACACATGATAATAGATAAACGTGCAGCCCACTGCCAAGACGCCAATATGTGCCCACATGAAGGCTGCACGGAACATTTCGATAAATGACATTTCTCCCATCCTCTCTGGATAATAAATAGGAAGTTTTCCTAATCCTTCTTGACTATAATATCGTCTGAAGGCCTAGTTTTTTAACTATTTATCTATAAAATAGTTATATTTACCTACAACTTTAAACTTATGGGTATCCCCACAGTCTACAAGGCTTATCCATCATTTTAATCACATTTAGCAGAAATAAACTTATACTGTAATGTGATTGATAATAGAAGGTTCAAACGGCAGGCAGCGCAATGTCCTTATTCTGCTGTCAAACAAAGAAATTCTATTATACAAGCCCTAAAAAATTGATGGAAAGGAACATCTTATGTCAGACATGAATCCTCAAGAAGCATTGGCACTGATTAAAAAGACAGGGACTGAGCTTGAAAGAAGCATAAATGATACCATCCAGATTCAGCTGAACCGGGAGGAATTATTGAATCTCGTAAACATGGCTGCCCCATTCATTAAAAGGGCGTTCGATCAAAGTCAGGAAATTTCTGAATTTCTTTCCGTTCCTTTAAATTTCCCTACTAAAAGGGATTTCGTCCGGTTAGCGAATCTCTCTATTCAAATTGAAGAAAAGCTCGATCAAATCGAAGGCTACCTCTACCAGCTTGCCAATCAGGGAACCACCCCTGCACCATCCCTTCCAAGTACTGAAACACCGGCACTTATTGAACGAGCAAATCGGCCTTCTCTGGCAAGAAGCCGGGCAAATAAAGAACAGCTAAAACAAATTCTTATGCAGCATGCACTTCATTTAAATGCCCCATCCGCAAAGGAAACCACCAAAAAATGACTCCCTTCGAAGAAATATACGAGCAGGTAAAAAAGTGCGCCCTTCTTTTGCAAACTCCTGAACCGCCTGTAGGGCTAACTGACCGAACAGCGGTTTGGAAGAAGAATAAGGCTGCTTTATGGTATTATCCTGCAAAAGAGAAAAAGTACCCCGTCCCTTTATTTCTAGTTTATTCGCTTGTAAACAAAGCATTCATATTGGATTTAGCACCTGGATACAGCATGATTGAAGCATTTGTTAATGAGGGCTATGATGTCTATTTGCTGGACTTTGGCGCGCCAGGCTATGAGGATAAAGATCTTACTATTGATGATTATGTGATCAACTATATTCAGGAAGCAGCCCGAAGAACACTTCGTCATTCAAAAGCGGCAGAACTAACGGTTATCGGCTACTGCCTTGGCGGGACAATCGCAGCTATTTATGCAGCCGTTACCGACGATCCAATCCGCAATTTGATTCTTAACGTAGCTCCTATTGATTTTCATCAATACAAGGTATTCGATAAAATCGTAGATGGTATGAGAAATGGAAAAGCTGATTTTGATCCTTTATTCGACGCCCTTGGGATTATTCCTGCAGGCTTTATGAAAGCAGGCTTGCGAATGGTCAGCTACCCTGTTTACTACAGTCCTTATTTATCCCTGCTTTACAGAGCAGATAATAAAGAATATACGGATTATTGGAGAAGATTCAATAAATGGACGCAAGGCCACGTCCCTTTTTCCGGAGAGGCGATGAAGCAATTCGTTCGTGATTTCGGCAGAGAGAACAAGCTCATTAACGGAGGATTGCAGATTAGCGGAAAGGATGCGAGCCTTTCCAACATTAAAGCCAGTTTGCTCGTCATCTGTGCTGAGAGCGATAAGCTCGTTCCAATGGAACTAAGCACAGCCATTATGGATCTTGTTTCAAGCCACGATAAAACGCTTGAAATACTTAAAGGCGGCCATGCTACATTTACAGTGAAGAACGGTCTGCCAGGATACCTTAGCACCTGGCTTCATGAACATTCTTCTTAATAGAGAGAGGAGGATCATTTTGTACCTTCTGGGTCTGCACAGTGATAAAAAAGGAAAATCTGCAGCCGGTATGGCATCTGTTGTCTATATAAACTACCTAAAGTCTGATAACAGCCCTGCCCTATTCAATGATTTAGCAGAGTCTTCGTACTATAACCGCATCACTCATTTTCCTTTATACCGATAATAAGGAAAATCTACCAGTTTGAGCGGCTCCTGACATAGGGAAATAATAAGTAACTTATATTTGTTGGGAAGGGGCCGCCATGCTTGAATTTATTATTGGGATTTTAAAATCATTTGGTATTTGGGGACTTCTGGGCGGAATTGCAATCGAGGCTTCTTCCGTTCCATTCCCCGGCTCTCTTTTAACTTTGGCATACGGGTTTGTCCTTGATCAGCCTATGTCAAAATTGATTTGGATTGCCATACTTGCAAGCATTGTATACACGATTTTCTCCCTCATTCCTTACTGGATAGGGGCAAAACTGGAACATAAAATGAAAAAGAAGTTTCAGCGCAAAAAAAAGACAATCGAGAGAACCCAGCGCTGGTTTAAGAAGTGCGGAATTTGGAGCATCGCCCTTTCAAGGCCGCTTGGAATCGGAAATTACATTTCCTACGTTTCAGGATTATCAAAAGTAAAATTAACCCCTTTTCTTATTCTGACTTTTATTGGAGTATTTCCGCTAAATATCGCTATGCTATGGCTCGGATCTGCAGGAAATCTCGGTTCCGTTCAGAAGTTCATGTCCAATATGCAGACCGTTATTTTCATTTTACTCGGCCTTGCATTGGCAGGTTATCTTATCTATCGATTCTTTATTAAGAAAAAAAATTGTGATGCTGACGAGCAGACTGAATCCAGTTCAGTGTAAAAAGGAAAAGGATGGGAACCCCCATCCTTTTTTATTGTTTCTTATCATACGAAAGCATAACGATCTCATTGTAGATTTGTGTATTAGAAAGTTTAAGGTTGTGCACGGGAAAGTCTTGTTTAAAAAGCGGAATGCCCTTTCCTAATAAAACAGGGATGACCGCAATCATAAATTGATCCACAAGCTTCTCCTTCAAAAATTCCCGGATGAGATCCCCTCCGCCAATAAGCCAGATATCTTTCCCCGGCTGCTCTTTCAATTTCGAAATGAGGCTGGATGGACTGCCTTTCATGAAGGACGCATATTCATCTCTGCCTTCTTTTTCATTTGAAAAGACATAGCAATCCATTCCTTTATAAGGGAATTCCATATCAAAACCAAGTACCTGCTCGTACGTTTTCCTCCCCATAACCACCGTATCGATGTTTTCTATGAGTTCACTATATCCATTATCTCCTTCTCCTTCGGCTTCCTCAAGCCAGTCGATATCTCCATTCTCTCTGGCGATGTATCCGTCCAGACTCATGGCGATATATAATACGGTTTTCCTCATCGCAAATTCCTCCTTTAGTATTGAGATTCGTTATAATGATAAACATATAACCTGACAGAAACTGACGTATTTCATGAAGAGGATCTGTTAAACTTGGCTGTTGATTGCAGTTAGCAGGCGCTCGCTTTCCACTCGTTAAAATCAGCATCAGGCTTTAACAGAGACTATGAAAAAGGAGATCCGTATGAATCGTTCCAAAAGGCTTTATGACCTCTTAACATACATAAACAGGAGAGATTCTTTTACAGCCAGGGAATGCTCTGAAGAATTCGGCGTCTCAATCCGAACGATCCAGCGTGATCTCGAGGAACTAAGCACCTGGGGCGTTCCATTTTATTCGGAACAGGGCAGACATGGAGGCTACCGGATGCTAAACAAAAATCTGCTCCCGCCTATTCTTTTCTCTGCCGATGAAGCTGTATCTATCTATTTTGCCTATCAGTCATTATTTTATTTCCGCTCTCTCCCCTTTCAGATTGATATCGAATCAGCTCTTCAAAAATTTTATTCAAATCTGCCTCAGCACAGCAAAGAAAAGCTGGACCGGCTGAAAGACACGATTACTTTTTGGTCCCCTTCCAGCCATTTGGCTGAAGCTCCATACCTTCAAGAAATTGCAGATGCTGCAATTGAAAAACAAATTGTGGAGTGGCTTTATGATTCAAAAGGCGGTCAGAATAAAAGAGAAGTCGTTCCCATCGGTATCTATGCCCACGGAGGGCTCTGGTATGTACCGGCTTACTTAATTGAAAAAGAAAAAATTTCCCTCTTCCGTGCAGACCGGGTACTTGGTATTACAAGGAAGGGAAAGAAGATGGAAGGACTCCCCACTTTAACGGAGTGGTTTTTGCAGGATGAGACTACGCAGAGCCATTCCATGCTGGATATCCGTTTATCGAGGGAAGGAGTAAGACTTTGCAAAAGCCATCCAATTCTTCAAACTGGTTTGAGTGAAGAGAAGGATGGCAGCGGTTTTATCCGCAGACAAATGGACCCTGCGGAAATCAGCTACACCGCCACCCTGCTTCTCTCACTTGGAGGAAATGCTGAAGTTTTGGAGCCAGAGGCATTACGCCAAGAAATGAAGGAGCATGCAAGAGTATTGGTCGACCTCTATGCGGATGGGGAGAAACAATAAGTGGCTGAAGCGAAATGCACACCTGCCCATGCTATAAATAAAAAAGGCGGAACAGCGGCTGTTCCGTCTTTCAAATTAATGGGCTGTTAAAATAAGAGGTCCATCTGCTGTAATCGCGAGTGTATGCTCAAATTGCGCACAGCGCTTTCCATCCACCGTTCTTGCAGTCCATCCGTTTTTATCCATTTTAGATTGCCACGTTCCGGCATTCACCATTGGCTCAATGGTAATAACCATGCCCTCTTTTAAGCGCGTGCCTTTTCCCGGAAGCCCATAGTGAAGAATGGTCGGGTCCTCATGCATCGTTTTTCCGATTCCATGTCCGGTAAAATCTCTGACAACTGAGAAGCCTTCCCCTTCTACATAGGATTGAATCGCATGTCCGATATCCCCTGTACGGTTGCCGGCAATGGCTTGTTCAATCCCTTTATCCAGTGACGTTTTCGTTACGTCCATGAGTCGTGAGGACTCTTCATCCAATTCCCCTATTGCATAAGACCAGGCAGAGTCAGCAAGACCCCCATTTAAATTAACCACCATATCAATCGTGACGATATCCCCGCTCTTAAGTTCTTTTTTACTTGGAAATCCGTGACAGATTTCATCATTCACCGACGCACACGTTGCAAATGGATAGCCATGGTAGCCCTTCTGCTCGGGAGTGGCTCCATTGCTTTTCAGAAACTTTTCCACAAAGGTATCAATTTCAAGTGTTGTAATCCCTGGCCGGATCATCATGGCAATCTCTTTATGGGTTTCGGCTAAAAGTCTCCCTGCTTCATGCATGAGTTCTATTTCTCTCTTACTTTTTAACTGGATCATCTTAACGCTCCTAACCGGTCATTATTTCCTGCTTATAAACGATACCATATTACAGTTTGTATGAGCTAACCTCCTGCACTTTATTTCGTTAGCATTAACAGCAGTTTCTTCTGGAAATCCCTTATTAGCCTATATGTGCGGCTTCATCAATAAACCATTTCCAAGCCAAATATGCCGTCTCAAAGTTCTCCCTTTTAGCATGTGTATCTCCAGCATTTTATACGCGTACAGCATGCACTCCATTATCATTCTAATTTGGTGTCCTATTTTGTTTATGTACCTTTTTAACAGGCAGTTGGAGCGCATATAAACTATCTTAAAATAAAAAATGAGATACATTTTTCATCTTAATTTCCGAAAGAAAATATTGCCTATTCGTGTGTTAACAGGTTTTGTTTTTACTATTTTAGGCTATGTATATCCTAAACACAAACTTAGATTAATAAGGGAGAGATTCTTATGTCAGAAAAACGTCCGCTTGCATTAATTACCGGAGCTTCCTCCGGTCTTGGCCTTGAGCTATCCAAACAATTCGCCCAGAACGGTTATGATCTGGCCATATCAGGATCAAGTGACCGTATTTTTGAAGCAGCAGAAGTCATTCGCGGCCTTGGAGCTAACGCTTATCCCCATCAGGCAGACGCGGCTTCATACGATGGTGTTGAAAGCTTCTGGACCTTTGTGAAAGAATTAAACCGGCCGGTTGAAGCAGCTGTCCTAAACGTTGGAATTGGTCTTGGAGGGGCATTTGCAGACACAGATCTCGAAGAAGAGCTTAAGCTGATTTCCATCAACATTACAGGTACGGTTCACATGGCAAAACGCGTGGTTAAACATATGATCCCAAATGGCCGCGGTAAAATTCTAGTGGTCTCATCCATTGCTGCAACTCTTCCAACCCCATATGAGACTGTATATGGACCTTCTAAGGCATTTGGTTTTCTATTTGCAGAATCGCTGCGTGAAGAACTGCGCGAAACAGGCGTTACGGTCACTGCCATCCTTCCAGGGCCGACGGATACAAATTTCCACTCTAATGCAGGAATGGGCTCAAGCGAAATCGGTTCTTCTAAGAAAAACGATAAAGAGCTCGTAGCCAAACAGGGCTTCGAAGCACTAATGAACGATGTAGATCACGTTGTTGGCGGAGATGAAGCAACAAAACAGGAGGCAATGGAAAATCGAAGTACCCCTGAGCCAGAGAAGGCCGCCCGCCATGCAAAACGGGCACGCCTGCAAAACTAAGGCAGGATTTACTCTAATAGAGTTAAAAGGATCTATAGCTCACCTCCAACCCTTAAAGTTGGAGGTGATTTTTCATTCATTGGAACTTTTTTTATCCTTATCCGTATTACTGGCAGAACGAATGGAGGGAAGCGCTATGGAACATGTTCAGCACAAACTCGATCAATACAGTCATATCTTTCTGCTGTTAAAGGATGAACTGAAATGGAAGGTCTCTGACCAGAGAATTTTAATGATGGCCGCTTCTTTTTATTCTGGTTCCAAACGGCCTTTCAACCTTCCGCACTATCTCAATATATGTGATTATATGAAAGCTTACAGCGGAATGTTTTCTCCATTTAAATCCTACCACCGCTTCATCACAGCTGCTATCCTTGACACAAGGTACGAAGATCCCTTTTCCAAATTTGACGAAATGAACCGGATTCACGATGAATTTGTAAAGGCCGGGTTTCGAAAGGGAATCTTTACTTATATCTCTGCATTGGCATTCATGGGAACAAATACTCCAGAAGAGAGAATCCATGAAAAAGCCGCAAAAGCGCATACCATCTACTCCTATATGAAGGACCAGCATTTCTTTCTTACATCTGCAAGTGACTATCCGCTTGCTGTTCTTCTCGCTGAAGGAGAGGAACGGACAGAGGACATTGTAGGGTTAATGGAATCTTATTATGACCAGCTGAACCGAAGCGGGTTTAAAAAAGGCAATGAACTGCAATTTTTAAGTCATATTCTATCTCTAGCAGGTGCAGCAGCTTCTCAAAACTTAGTGGACCGCTGTGTTCAAACCGCTTACACACTGGAGAATCACGGCTTTAGATTAAAAAGAAAAAACTATCCGGAAATCGGTCTGCTTTCTTTAATTGACAGTCAAACCTCGGATATAGAAAACCTTGAAAGTGCCATTAGCCAGCTGAATGCTGCAAAACATTTTAAATGGAATAAAGAAATGAACTTCACGGTAGCCGTCCATCTAATTGCCAGTGAACGCTTGGAAAACACAACCGTGCTCGGAACCGGATTTTATACTTCCATCGAAATCATGATGCAAGCTCAACAAGCCGCTATGATTGCCGTAGTTGCAAGCTCAGCCACCTCTGTCTCTGACGGCGGCGGGGGCGGAGAATAAGGAGGAGAAATGATGAATCACTTTGAAAATCGAATTGAAACTCTCCATTTCAAAAGGAGCGGAATGATACCAAACCACCCATCCTTTCCCGTACTTTTATATAAAGGACCGATCCTTGAACATGCCAGCAGGATTGAAGAACTCTTTAACCGGAATAATTGGCTGAACAGCTGGAGAAACGGTATTTTTCCTTATCATCATTACCACAGCAATTCTCACGAGGTACTTGGTGTGATTTCAGGTTATGCCGAGGTGCGGATCGGAGGAGAAGATGGACAAGACATAATGATTCAAACAGGCGATGTTATCGTTCTCCCTGCTGGAACCGGTCACAAAAAACTCTCATCCTCCGCCGATTTTAAAGTGGCAGGGGCTTATCCTGAAGGTATGAACCCTGATCAATACTCAGAAAGCGACCCTCTCCTTCAGGAAACCATCGCCTGTATTCAATCCGTTCCCATTCCAGTTCAGGACCCGGTCACTGGCGGAATCGGACCTCTTCATTCACATTGGAAAAAATGACAAAAAAAGGCCTGCTTCCATTGAATGGAAGCAGGTTATTTATCTATTTAAGAGGGGGGAAGGGTACTGCTAATCTATTCTTGAGCAGTGAGCGTAAGCGTGACCTCCTGCTTTTTGCCATCGCGATAAATCGTGACCTGTACCTTATCGCCAATGGACTTGCTTTCATAAAGGTACTTTCTCAGCTCACTGGAATTTTTCACTTTTTTACCATCAAGGGCCGTAATGACATCGCCTCTCTCTAGTCCTCCTTTTTCAGCCGGAGAACCCGATTGAATGCTATCCAGGTAAACACCGGTAGTCATTCCTTCCGGAAGACCCAGCTGCTCACTCGCAACTTGTGGCGGAATCTGCTCAATATCCCCAAGGGAAACTCCGAGGAACGGACGATCAATCTGTCCTTTCTCCATCAGCTGTTTCGCAATCGGCATCACATCATTGCTCGGAATCGCAAATCCGAGACCCTCTACACCGTTTTGGCTGATTTTCAAGCTATTGATGCCAATGACCTCACCATTCATATTAATAAGAGGGCCGCCGCTGTTTCCTGGATTAATGGCGGCATCCGTCTGAAGAACATTTAATTCCCAAGGTCCCTTCGACGTATCGATTTGGATGCTGCGGTTCGTTCCGCTAATAATTCCCTCCGTTACCGTGCGGGAGAACTCAATGCCAAGCGGATTCCCGATTGCAATGACCTTTTCACCTGCACGAAGCCTAGAAGAGTCACCAATTGGCGCTACACTCGGAGCCGCCTCCGCATTAATGCGAATCACAGCCAGATCGGTTAAAGGATCTGCGCCTACCAGCTCGCCCTTTACCTTTTTCCCATTAGAGAAAGAAACGTCAAGCGACTGTGCTCCTTCAACCACGTGATTATTCGTCAAAATAAAAGCATCCTTGCCATCCTTTTTGAAAATTACACCAGAGCCCGTACCGCTCTCCTTAGCCGTGTTACTAAAGCTCTCCTGACTTTGCTGCAAATTCGCAATTCCCACAATCGCAGGGGATAATTTTTCAGCCACATCCGCAACATTTGTTGAATGACTTACCGCCTGAACGTTAGTGGATTTGGAAGCACTCTGTGATGCAGTTTGCTGAGTAGGAGCTGATTGTACAGCCGGCGATTCCTGCTGCTTATCAAGCATCGGATAAACCCCAAGCACAATCATCCCTCCGACCACACCGCTCGTTATAGAAGAAAGAACCGGCTTCCAGCGGCTGGGCTTAGACGGTTTCTTTCCACCCCCATAGCGGCTTGAAGATTCCTCATTATGATTTGAATGTTCATCATAGTAACCCATCATGAATTCCTCCTTAACATTCACTAGTCCTCTTTGCTTATGTCCTAATCTTATAAGAAGAATTTGGTAAGAGAATGAGAGAATGATGTGAAATTATGAGAAAAGCGGAGGCGGCTTGCTTAGCCCTGAAAGACGGTGGAGCTCTCGACCGAAGGGCGCTTTTTGCCCTGACCGAGAGAGCGAAGCGGCCGAAGGGCTAGCCGCCGAAGCTGGACAATGAGAAAAGCGGAGGGCGCTTGGTCATGCCAACTGGGACATTGGAGCCCTCGACCGAGAGGCGTTCTTTACCTCGACCGAGGGGGCGAAATGGCTCTGCGGCATAGCGGCTGGAGCTGAACAATGAGAAAAGCGGAGGGCACTTGGTCATGCCGACTGGGACATTGGAGCCCCCGACCGAGAGGCGTTCTTTGCCTCGACCGAGAGGCGTTCTTTGCCTCGACCGAGGGGGCGAAATGGCTCTGCGGCATAGCGCCCGAAGCTGGACAATGAGAAAAGCGGCCAAGCGGCTAGCGCCCGGAGCTAGACAATGAGAAAAGTGGAGGCGGCTACTAGTAAAGATGTTCTGCTAAAGGCGCGACGTCCTGTCGCAACGCAGAACTGCCTGCATCGTGCTGCGGCCTCCGTGAGAGACGGTGAGAGAGTTCATGCCTTGAGGTATAAACCCTAAATAATACAAACAAAATCCCGCCGAATAGCCAGCGGGATTCTTTATTATTTTTCAGTTGACCATTTTGCAAAATGGGATTCCTGTCCGTAAATATCGACAGACGTGACGGAGTAGATGGAACTCTCTGAATCAGGATCTAAATAATTTTTACGGTCCAGAGAAGATACACTTCCTACTTGCTCCTTCGTTCCATTACTGTTCTGGCGATAGACACGGTATCCGATAATTTTTTCATCCCTGACCGCATGCCATGAAACCAAGTTTCCTTTTACCTCCACTTTAGTTGGAGCTTCCGGATTTTCCGCATTTGTTTCAATCTGTTTAACTAAATCGTCTCTGAGCTCCGTATACACGACAAGACGTTCTTCATGAGTTCGGTTAGAGCGGTCAAATGTTCCTGTACAAGTAATTAAGTTTAAGTTCCGTCTGCTTGTACTGCCAAAAATATCATCTAAAGGTGCTTTATCACGCGGATAGCTTACCTTGTTTTTTACAATAAAAACAAGCTCTTTTCCCTGATTGTCCTTCACTTTAATTTCGTCGCCTTTTTCAAGCTTCTTAAGGTTGTAAAAGACAGCCGGACCTGTCTTATTATCTACATGACCGGCTAAAACGGCGTTTCCTGCATTCCCGACCTTGGTTCCCGGTTCAAACCAGCCGATATTATTATCATCTTTCGGAACATCCATCTGACCGCTCGGAAGGGTTCCTACATTTTCAATACTGGCCGAGACATTGATTTTAGGAATTTCCACCTTCACCGGCTCCAATCCTTTAAAGGCGGAGGTCAATCCGTTCATGGATTCAATTTGCTCTTTGATTCTTGGAAACTCCTTATTAAGAGGAAGCTTTGTCTTGATCACAGCTGGAATGACATCTTTCTTTTCTTCTGTCTTTCTCTCTTGCTGCGTTGCATTAACCGCTGGCTCTTGGTTGTTTAAGAAAAAATAATCAGCTGCACTATAAATGAATAGGGTGAACAGTCCTACATAAACAATTGAGAGGAACCATTTCACGAAAACACCTCCGCTTCAAAAAGATGGTAATCATAGGAAAAAGAAGAGAAGGAGTTCTCTTCTTTTTTTCCTATTCCCTGTCTATTACTTATTCATTGCTCGTTTGCGAATAACTAATCCGCCAGTCAGAGCCAAAATTCCAGCAAGTGCAGCATACATCATGTATGGAGACTGGTCATTTGCTGTACCGCCCATACCTGTTTTAGGCATATCAGAAGGCATGTTTTCTGCCATGAACTTGTCTGGCATTTGTTTTACGATTGCTCCTCCAAGTGCTTCACCTACTCCGTACATGTAAGCATACCCTTCACGGAATGAAGCTGTACTTGATTCGTAGTCTTTCGCTACATAGCTATCAAACGTTTTGATGACTGTGTCTTCATGTCCTTTTACTGCCGCTTGAGCATCTGCAGTAGGAAGGTTTTCTTCGGTTGCTGCACCAAGGAATGCACCAAATTCTTTAGAGAACATGCTTAGAGATTCTTTAGCTGCTTTTACTTTTTCTTCATCACCTTGTGCAGCAGCTGCAGCTAGATCAGCTTGTGCAGTGATGTGTTTAGACTGCCATACTTTTTCAAATTGTGCTCCGCCTTCTTCACCATAAATTGAAGCGATGGCTGCTTTGAAATCAGCTGTGTGCATATCTTCAGCCCAAGTTGCGAAATCGTAATCTTTTGCTCCATCAAAGCCTTTTTGCATACCCATTGCTGCTAAAGCAAAGTGCTCAGAAGCAAGCATATTCAGGTTAGATCTTAAATCGGCAGCTGGTGTATCTGCTTTAGAGTTTTCGAATTTTTCAGGCATTTGAGAAACGATTGCTGTTGATAATGCTTTAGAGATGACAAACATCCGTGCGTAACCTTCGCGGAAAGCTGTGTATGATGCTTCATAATCACCTTTTACATGCATATCGAATGCTTTCATTACATCATCTTCATGTGCACGAAGAGCTTCTTTTGCTGCTGCTTCAGGAAGTTTTCCTTCAGTAGCTGTTCCAAGGAATTTAGCGAAGTTGTCAACAAATTCCTGAACTTCAGCTTCAGCTGCTTTGCGTGCTTCAGCATCTCCGCTTTTCGCTGCTTCGACTAGAGAATCTGTGTATGTGTTATGACCAAGGAAAATTTCTTCAAACTGTGCTGCGCCTTCTTTACCGTAAATAGATTCAATGGCTGGCGTCATATCTTTTGCATTTTGATTTAGTGCTGCTTGTACTTGTTCTGCATCGGCAGCTCCGTCATATTTCTTCGTCATGGACATTACTGCTAAAACAAAGTGCTCGGATAACAGCTGGTCCAAAGTCGATCTAAGATCTGCTGCCGGTGTAGAAACCGTCGGCTGTGCCTTTTCTCCTGCGGCCATAGCCATAGTCGGGATAAAAAGCAGTAAAGCCATCATCATTATTAGTATTCTTTTCATATTCATGTAGCTGTTCACTCCCTTGTTTTTTGTTTTACATATAGTAAACGGGACAGTTTACCTAATGGATCACTTTTTTAAAAATAAAAAAACAGATTCCTTATCGAAATCTGCTTTAATGCCAGGCTATTTTAATTGTATTTTGAAAAAGGAGATTCAGTTCTTCGGTGGGATCTGCGGGATTTTGTCTTAAAGATACGGCGTACGCTCTCAATTCTTCCAATTCACGGTGAATAAAGGCCTGCATTTCTTTATTTAAATAAATGGGATCCGTGTAACCGGATTTCTTCATATTTATAATAGGTGCCCAAACAGAAGATTCCATTATGTTCGGAGGAAAAGTACCATGATCCCTAATCCAGCCTGCGCTTAGGATAGAACGAATAAGATTCAGGAGTGGCTTCATTGGTATCGCTCCTCCGCTGATCTTCCTCTCATTTGCTGCGGCAATATTTAAATAGTGGAAAAGCGCCGGTTTTGGCTGAAAGTATGTGCGGTTCAATGAACGGAGCTCATCGGCAACGGAAAAACGATCCTCATAATACGTATCAGCATAGAGCCACTCCAGTAAGGACGGATTCGATTTCCTGAAAAGCCTCAGTGCCTTCGTCATCTCCCATCCGCTTATATCCAGGTTATCGCTGACCGGCACCTCTATCACATCTCTTTCTTTGTCTATAGAAAGATACCATTCCGGACGGTGGATATAAATAAAGCGCACATCATAATCACTTTTAGCTGATGCATAGCCGAATGCGCGGCTGCCCGCTTCGACAGCGAAGCAGATTTTGACTTGGTGGGTGGATTGGATTTTTTGGAGGTGGGTGGTGGGGATGGGCATTGGGAGACTCCTCTCGTAATTATACTAATTTTGAAACATCATAAATTCTGCCTTTATTCTCTCCATTTTGGGGAACTTTCAGCTGTTTAATCAATCTGTATGCCAATTTAGGTGATTGAATTTCAAGAAAGGCTCTCAACTTATTATTTGTTAAGTTAGTGGAAAATAAAAGACCATAATCTTTAATAGCTTCCACATGTTCATCTAAAGATTTAAACTGGCAGCTTCTGCATACCCATGTCCTGCAAGTTCTATGCATAGGGACGGCACTGCATTTTGGACAAATTACACCTTTTTTTAATTCCTCTTTCTTAATACTATATTGTGAAAGGAGATCCGTATCTAACGGCACATGTGCATTCAATAGCTCTTTAGACACGCGTTTCAAACTTGATAATTGGATTTTTTTGGTATAAAGAGAACGAAGAGATTGAATTTTGTCAGGCAAATTAGAGGCCCGTAGTATCTTGTCAATATACTTCTCACTGGAGGATAATGTTTGAAGAACTGCGCGGGGATTCGTAATTACAATGTAATACTCAATTTGTAGTTCAGGAAGTTTCTTGTCTTTCATCCATAACGAAAGCAGCCTTGCATACCTTTTAGCTTGAAGAACCGGATCTGGAAAAACTTCCTCTCTTCCATTATTAATTCTTATGACCTGCTGGAAATGCGGATCAAACTTGACCACACCACTAATATTCTTTGACTCTAATATTAACAGAAAAGAATTAAATATTATTAAACTGTCAATTTGAAAATACTGATCCTGATAATAAAGTCTGAGATCGTTTACTATATAATAATCTCTCCCTTCTACTTCATTTAAATAATAATCCATTGAATACTCACCATTTAAACCTGCCAATCGCTTTGCTAAATCACCCTCAATCTCACTGTATTTAGAATGATTTTTGGGGAGCCTCCGCAATAGAGCCTCCTGTTTTTTGATTAAAATTGATTTCTCCCTTTGTTTTACAATCAATCTGTCACTCCCTTTCTATTTTACGATTTCGTCATTATTAGGAAAATGTCCTTCTACAGGAAAGTTTTCGTTTCAAAATAGTTTTATTCCGGGCTAAATATCTCTTTTCAAATGAATATTGGCTTCTGAATCTATATCTCAGTCTATATTTCGAATATTGAATCTGCTATCGGACATTCACCCTCTTTTATCGGACTCTCATTTCAGGATATCGGACCCTCGCTACCTTTTATCGGACACTGTTATCCTTATATCGGACATTGCACCAGTTATCGGACATTCGCCCTCTTTTATCGGTCACTCATTTCAGGATATCGGACCCTCGCTACCTTTTATCGGACGCTGT
>NZ_JAQV02000033.1 GCF_000732485.2 Bacillus sp. SJS
ACCTCCGATGGTTATTGTGTGGTAACTTTAATTTTATCAGAAGGTGTCCTTATATTCTTCATTAAAAAATGAACACTAAACATAAAAAGAGAGGCCGTCGCAAACTTAATTGCGACGGTCTCTCTTATTTACTGAGATTTGTCCCAGCCTCTTTCTTTTTCATCAGCTTTGCTGACTCAAATAGATCTCTTCAAAAGGCTGTACGACAATAAATCCATCTCCATCAAATTTCATTTGAATCGATTCACCGCTTCCCCTGCCTAGAAAGGTTTTTAAGGAGACGTCCGTAACAAATTCAGGCTGGAGACCGCCGGACCAAGCGACAGTTGCATTCGGATCCGTAAAGACCGGCTTTCCCCGCTCTGCAAAAAGAGTGAGAGGTTCATAGTGAGAGGTAATGGCTATGAGCCCTGTCCCGCTTAAATGTATATTAAAAAGTCCTCCCGAAAGCATGCCGGCAACCTTGCGCATCAGCTTTATATCCCAATTGATCGCAGGATCAAATGCCAGAAGGTCATTGCCATTAACGGTTATTGATTCATTGTTTAATGAAAGAATGGTAATCTTTTTCCCCTGATCCGCTAAATACAGCTGACCGGTACCGTTTGCCTTCATCAGCGAAGAACCCTCACCGGTAAAAGCTTTTTTTAAAAATTTCCCCATACCGTGCTCCAACATGCCTTCTCTTTCAAATTTGATCTGTCCCTTATATGCGATCATAGATCCCGCTTTGGACCACACAAGTCCGTCAAGATTCACTTCAAGCATCCTTGGAGTTTCCAATTCAAAAAAACCTTGTTTTCTCTCCGATTGCTTCGAGGCGGAAATAAATTCGGCAATTGAATAACGGTCTTCCATTACTTCATCTCCTTTTCATTTATAAACATGAAAAGAGTTAAGAAGGAAAGGGCTTGCTTTAATTCTAAACTCAGCGGCGCGGCCAACTCCTGACTAACTCCATCCTTATATACGGAATGCTGATCGATAAGTTTCAAATTATTCTCTTCCGCAAGCCTTGTAAATTCCCACGGCATCATTGTATTGCATATGGCCGGCTCCCCATTCAGCCGAGAATAGCTATTGCTTCTAGGCCCTGCGGTCGGTCCTAAAACTGCTATGCACGCAAGTCCCCCTGGTTTGAGGACCCGCACCAGCTCCAAGAGTGCAGTTTTCGGTTCCTGTACCCACTCAAGACAGTTAATGACGAGGAGCGCGTCTGCATGGTCATTTTCGAGCGGCAAGTTCATCACGTTTCCTTGCTCAAACTCAAGATTGTTATGAATCGCCTCCCTTTTCGCAATGGAAATCATCTCTGGCGAAAAGTCGATCCCCTTCACCTTATAGCCCAGCTGTGCAAGCTTTAATGTCCCATATCCATCTCCGCATCCAATATCAAGAATCAGTCTTGCAAGATCAACATGTTTTGAGAAGAAGGGAATAATCTCTTTTCTGCTTCCTTTCTCCCACATGCCCCGGCTTCTGGAATGCCAATTACCGGAATTGGAGTTCCAAAGTTTTTCTGCTTCCTTGCTCCAGTTAAATTCGTTTACATTTTCCATTAGCTGATCATCCTCTCTCCTATCCTTTCTCCAGCGCTTGTCCTTTTCCCTCTGCCGCATAAGAAAAAGCAGCATTTACTGCTGCTTTTTCTCCGGCTCTTCGCTAATAACCATAGGCGCCGCTTCGACATTATACATTCCATGAGTACGGACTTTAGAATCATTTTTCAGTGCATCCTCAATCCTCTCGTTCGCTATATAGGATTCTTCTTTGTTTTCTTTATTCATTTTTATCTCGTCCTTTCTGCCGCTTTGTTAGTAGTATGAGCGATCACCTGCAATTCATTCGGGCAGAACTATCCGATTTACAAAGCATGAGAAAAGAGATGCCAGGCATGATCCAATATACTCACAAAACTTTCAGAAAGTTTTGTATAAATGTTTCCACCCTTCTTGACGGCTCCATAATTTTTTTGTATATTAAAAACATCATTAGGCTAAGTGTGAGAATTAAGCTTAGAAATGGATACTTCATGCGTTTGGCATAATGGTGAATACTTTTTATAGCGCTCTCATTGCGCTACAGAAATTAGGAGGATTATGTAATATGCAAAATGGTAAAGTAAAATGGTTTAACAACGAAAAAGGATTCGGTTTCATTGAAGTTGAAGGCGGAGAAGATGTATTCGTTCACTTCACTGCTATTCAAGGAGATGGCTTTAAATCACTAGAGGAAGGTCAAGAAGTTTCTTTCGAAATTGTTGAAGGAAATCGCGGACCTCAAGCTTCAAACGTTACAAAACTGTAATTCAATCCGGATCATGAACGACCAATAGATTTTAAGAGACCGGAACTAATCCGGTCTCTTTTTATTTCATCAAATATTCAATTGCTTTTACATTTTGTTTAATTTTCTTCTCTACACGTGTTATTTCCAGATGATTGAATACATTGGCATTGTTCGCAATGTAAACCAGCTTGTCCAGATCCTGATATATCTCGATGAATGCCTGCCTGATATGCTCTTCAAGGTGTTTATTTTTCACTCTCCCTTTAAGCTCCCTTCTAAGTTCGGATCCAGTACGTTCCTTCTTTTTACAAAAACTCGTTCTTATGAACTATTTTTATCCGTTATAACGAATATAACAGGATTCTTTACCTTTTGCACTCATTATGTCACGATTTTGAATAATTTTTTCAACTAAGCCTCATCCTATTGGCTGGAGGTGCTTACAATATGGAGCAATTTAGCAATGAGAAACCGGTAAGCGGATTAAACGACCTTGCCCAGCTTGAGCTTGCCGTTGAGGCTTCACAAAAAATGACCGGCTCAAGCACGATGAGTATGGATCCTGAAAGCTTGAGCCAGGCGCAGAAATCTATTGAGGATGCGAGATCCCACCTTGAACAGGTTAAATTGACCGGAGTTGACCAGGTTTTTCTTGAAAACCAAAAAAAGCTGCTGGATCAGTGCCAGCACCAGCTAAACGAAGCTAAAAAATAACGATTCGATCGAGTCTAACAAAAAAGGTCTGACAGCGTATCTCTGTCAGACCTTTTTTGATTCAACGTTAAATGTTCCTCTGAAGCCTCCTCCACATTTTTCAGGAGAAAGCATTTTTCATCAAGCGCCAAGGTTAAACTGCGCCTTTATCAGAGCCTCATACTAAGAAAGCTTTTCACCCAGCTCCTTTAGCTTTAAACCAACCGTGCATTGACTGATGCAAAAAGAATGGGCGAAGGTTTTCCCATATTCTTTGCGGAAATGCTGCTTCAGCAGGCAATCCACGCAATACGTATCTAAAAGCTCCCCTATTTCATCCAATTTTTGTTTTCTATTCATTCTAGCCCACTCCAATTAATCCAATTTAATCTGGCTGGTAACATCCATACCTTGAATCGCCTGTTTGGACAGCTGGTCAGCTTCCTTGTTCTCTTTTCTTGGGACGGATTCATAGTCACCCGTCACCTTCAGCTTAGACAACACTTCCTCAATTCGATTAATCCAGACTTGATGCTGCTCCTCATAGCAGGGCCATTCTCCTGACAGCTGATTGATGACGACCAGTGAATCGCCCTTAAATTGCACATTCTGTCCCGTGACCGAGAGCTCCTCAAGATAATTGGCTCCGAGAAGCAATGCCGCAAATTCTGCCTCATTATTCGAGGTTAGTTCATCAAGAGTTCTGTTAATTCGAACCCTGTAGTTTTCTTTGCCGATTTTATAATAAATCGCAGCTCCGGCACCGCTTTTTCCTGTATCTTTATCAAAACTTCCATCAAAATAAACGATGACAGAAGAAGGTTCCTCTTCAAGCTCTTCCATTAATTTAAGCATTTCCTTCTTTGTCCAGGTTACTCCCCGGCTATCCTCAAACTCAATGGTTTTAGTTCTTCCCGTCCGTTCCAAATCGTCAGAAAGCAAAAGCGCTAAATCGGCATCCAATTCATCTGATTGAAACAATGCGGTTTGCTTTTTAGGGGATTGATACGTCCAATTAATCCTGACTCTCATCCTGCGCCTCCTGCATACAGCTTAAAAATTTTATAACGTATTTACTATTCTTATGCTACACTATGAAAGTGTTTTGCATGCCGCATTTTTACATTTTAACATGCTTTGTATGAGAAATGTATGCAGAAGCATTTCTTCCTTGAAAGGATGACTCCGATGATTGAAGTGTATATTGATGGAGCCAGTGCCGGCGATCCAGGCCCTTCCGGTGCTGGAATTGTTATCAAAGGAAATGGCGCTGCTGAGTCCTTCTCCTACCCGCTCGGTACGATGTCCAATCATGAAGCAGAATTCCACGCCTTGATCCTTGGATTGAAGCTATGCGTGGAAAAGAAGTACAAAACTGTCTCATTCCGAACCGACTCCCAGCTGGTCGAACGGGCCGCCGAGAATCGATATGCTAAAAACAAGCTGTTTGCCCCATTATTAGCAGAAGCAGAAAGCCTGATTGATCAACTCGATTTATTTTTTATTAAATGGATCCCTTCTAAAGTCAACCCTGCCGACCGGATAGCAAAGGAAGGCATCCGAAAAAATGAAAAATAGCCAGCGTTAGCTGACTGAATACATATCCTCTTTATCCTGCTTTATAAAAAGCAGGCTTTTCTGCTTTATACAAGCAGCCGAAGCGAACGCACCTTTTCCAGGGCCATCGCTTTCGTCATTACTTCTCCCTCTACAAAGATCTCAAGAAGTGACATAAAAAAAGATCCTTCAAACGACTTCTGAATTTTAAGCGTCAGCTCTATAGCGGAAATAACCTGACTATCAACCGCACCGGTATAGCTTTTTCCAAAATAAATAAACCGGATGGTCTCATCCCCAAATTTAAAGCCTTTCGCATATAAACGATCGAGATACTCTGCTAGATCGCAAGTCATACCCTGACATCCCGCCCTTACAAAGCAAATAGTAACCTTCTCAAATTTTACGCCAATTTTCTCCAAAATTCCAGATAAAAATTGTGAACATTTGTTTGGGGTTGGGGTTTCTGTTAATTGCTGAAGAACGGGGATTATATGGTTTGTTTGTGATGCCTGGCATTCTTGCCTGGCATCGGCCCCTTTCCCTGTAATGCCTGGCATTCTTGCCTGGCATTAGTCCTTTTCCCTGCAATGCCTGGCATTCTTGCCTGGCAACCTCTCCCTTTCCCTTCAATGCCTGGCATTCTTGCCTGGCAACATACCTCTTTCCCTGTAATGCCTGGCATTCTTGCCTGGCATTAGTCCTTTTCCCTGTAATGCCTGGCATTCTTGCCTGGCATCGGCCCTTTTCCCTGTAATGCCTGGCATTCTTGCCTGGCAACATCCCTCTTTCCCTGTAATGCCTGGCATTCTTGCCTGGCATTAGTCCTTTTCCCTGCAATGCCTGGCATTCTTGCC
>NZ_JAQV02000034.1 GCF_000732485.2 Bacillus sp. SJS
GCTCTGTTAAAGCCTGATATTGATTTTTAACACCTGTTGATTGGAGTGGAAGGCGTGAGACTCCTGCGGGAGCAGCGGGACAGGTGAGACCCCGCAGGCGCAAAGCGGCGAGGAGGCTCAGCGCCCGCCCCGCGGAAAGCGAACGCCTGCAACGGAAATCAACAGCCAAAGTTTAACAGAGCTTTTTATTAAAGAGTTAAAATAACCGGACCGTTTTTCGTTAGAATAATCGTATGTTCCAGCTGGGCAACATAGCTCTTTTTAGTAGCAAAGGTCCAGTCATCTTCCAATTGGAACACTTCTTCTTCAGCGGTTGAGATAAATGGTTCGAAGGCAATGACCATCCCTTCCTTTAATATCTCATTATCCCATGGATCATTAAAATTTAAGATATGGTCAGGGGCTTCATGAATCGTGCGTCCAATCCCATGTCCTGTAAGGTTTTTGATAACGGTGAACCCATGCTCTCTAGCTGTTTCGAACACGGCTTTTCCAATTCTGCTCTTTTTGGAACCGGGTTTCGCTTTCTCCAGGCCTGCTTCAAATGCCTTCTTCGCAGTTTCACATAATCTCGTCAATACTTCTTCGCCTTTTCCCACTACAAACGAGATTCCTGTATCGGCAAAATAACCGTTCTTGGAAGCAGATACATCAATGTTGACGAGATCGCCTTCCTGGATCACCCGGTCACCCGGAATCCCATGTGCCACTTCTTCATTCACGCTAATGCACGTAAACCCTGGAAAATCATATTCGCCTTTTGGTGCTGATAATGCACCTGCTTTTTCAAAAAGTTCCCCTGCCAAATCATCCAGTTCTTTTGTCGTTATGCCAGGAACCGTCCGCTGCACCAATTCTTCCCGAATGGACGCAACAATTTTGCCGATTTCCTTTAAACCGTTGAAATCTTCTTCTGTTTTCGCAATCATGTTTTCTACCTCGTTTTCTTTTTTTCTTCTATACAGTCATTATTCCTTTGTTTCCTTTAAAATACCAAGCTTATGCTTCAGGATCAATCTGCCGTCCCCGCGCTTTCCTGATTTAACTCTAAATAATTTGGTGATTTAACCCTTTTATAAGTAGCCCCTTTTCTTTAGGTCTTCGTATACTATCCAAGAGAACTTTCTTCTCCCCTCGCTGTTTAAATGATCTGGATCGATAAAATATTCTTTTTTGTCTACGAATCTTCCATCACTCATATAATTTAATAATGGGACATCTAAATTAAGAGCTTCTAAATGCTGAAAAACGAGTCTACTCATTACTTTTTCATTGAAATAGCCTAAATAAGACCGATGTACGGGCTCCATGGTCAATACAACTTGGTAGCCTTTCCCGCTGCAAAAATCTACAATCTCTCTTAACTGATTTACATTTCGTTCAATGTTATTGTTTTCAACTGCTTCTCGGTACTGTTCTTCTATTTTTTTTAACTTTCTCCCCGAATAATTTTTACCGTTATTTGCCCAAGGCTGATGAGAATTCCATTTTACTTTTTTCAATTTACCCGCGACCGCAGAATTAAAACTCCCACTATTTGTCCCGGGTAAGTACAAGTAACTGTAATAATCAATTAGATTAAACGGTTCAATTTCATTACGATCTAAGACTTTATAATAATTTCCAATGTTCTTAGCCTCAGAATTGGCGAAAGTAATTTGAGAGATGGAAACGAGAACTACACCACCAGGTTTAAGATACTTGCCATACTCTTTCAGCAATTTAAAGTCGTATTGAATGGTCTGAGAAGGAAGCGCTAAGTCCAGATGGGACAAACCAGTCGGCTTAAAATAATAACCATACATTGAATGAGATGCACCTAGATTGATGATATCAACAGGATATGGATGTTTCTTAAATGCCAGTATCGTATGGTCTATATTGTAATCATAAGAATCCTTCACAAAATTATTTACTGGCATAAACAGCAGGATAACAACACCCATGATAATTGTTAACTTGATGAATAATCGTCCCATAGCAAATCCTTTCAACATTGTGTTTCTTTTACCATAATTCCTGCATGGCTAAAGTGTAAAATGCACCTAAACTTCACATGGAATTTGTATCTCGATTAAAATCCCCCATAAACAAATCCATTACCAGAAACACCAAATACAAGGACTGAAAAAATGAGGAAAATATAAAATGCAAATCTAGTGAATATTGAGTGCTTCGATAGAAATTTCCAAGTTGAAACATGGTTTCTTTCGATATACTGAAATAGTTGTAGAATACTAAAGAAAAAAATGAAAAGTAGTAAATCCAGTAACGGAAAAATTTCAAAAGCTTTAAATATTCCCACCGGGTTCCAGGAGCTAATGGTTAAGAAAAGCTTTGCATAATCAAATGCTTGTGCTAAGGAATCCGATCGAAAAAAAACTCTGGAAAAGCAGACTAGCAGGAAGGTTATTGCAATTTTCACCCACATATGGACCACTGGAATTCTATCCAATTGAATATATGAAGTAATGCTTTGACGAAGAGACTTAGTAGCATCTCCAAACACGCGATAAAAACCATGAATTAGACCCCATAAAACAAAAGTCCAAGCGGCTCCGTGCCAAATTCCGCTCACTAAAAAAGTAATCACAATCGCTAAATAAATTTGACTTCTCTTCTTTTTCCCCTTACATAACGGGAAAAAAATATAGTCCCTAAGCCATGTTGAGAGCGTTATATGCCATCTGCTCCAAAAATCTGAAATCGAAACGGCGAAGTGCGGCTGCTTAAAGTTTTCTGTCAGTTTTATTCCCAGCATTCTTGCACAACCGATGGCAATGTCACTGCATGCTGAAAAATCAGCGAACAATTGTATCGAGAATAAAATAGTAGCTAGAACGATTTGTGAACCAGTCGGGTTAGGACTATCGTAAACACTAGAAACTATTGGAGCTATACGATCTGCAATTAAAGTCTTTTTGAAAAAACCCCATGCAATTCGCTTCATCCCATAGACTAAATTTTCATAATTTAAATGATGTTCAACTTTCAATTGTGGAATTAATTTTTTGGCACGTTCAATTGGCCCAGCAACCAATTGTGGAAAGAATGCAAAATATACCGAAAAATAGCCGTAATGTCTTTCAGCTTTTTGTTTTCCATAGTAAATATCCACAAGATAACTCACTGCCTGAAATGTATAAAATGAAATAGCTAAGGGCAGGACGATCTCTTGGTAGGGCATGGTATAATTCCGATCCATGAATTCTGCCAACGCTCGAAGCGAGTCATTTACAAAATTAAAATATTTAAACCAACCGAGAAAAAACAACAATACGGAAATACCAACTAGCATGGCTTTTTTCTTCTGTTTTTTTGTCTCCTGTTTTTCAATCATAATTCCAGTAACATAAGTAAAAGCTGTGCTTCCAAGTAGTAATAGTATAAATTGAATACTTAAACTTGCGTAAAAAACGTAACTCGCAACTAATAAAAGAACCCATCTCAATCGATGGGGGATTAAATAATTCAAAAAAACGGTTATTGCGATAAATAGAAGAAACTCAATTGATATAAAAGTCATCCAATCACCTGATAATAAATCACTTTATATTTTTTCTGATCCAAAAATAATCAAAGCTGCAGTAAATTGTACAATATGTCGACTAACGCTTACATATACTAGTGTGAATTCATGTTACTCCAATCTTTCACCTAGAAGGTGGTACACGCGGTTTTAGGTCTCCGTAATTAATTCCTGATACTGGTTAAGGTGTCTATAAATTATCCATGTTTCGGAAGGTTTGAATAGAGGATTTTTCCGAAATGATTACGTGGGATTTCCTCAATTCTCATAATCTTAAAGCCCTTTAAGTTTAATTTTTCCTTGATTATTTTTTTTATCTGAACATAATCTTCTTTTAATGTGTAAATATACATTTGGTCATCTGTTCCAGCACAGATACAATCATGGCCATGCTCATATAAAAATGCTTCTACTTCATCAAGGCTGATACGGTTTCCATAGACTTTAATCATTCTTTTGATGCGGCCCGTTATAAAAAAATACCCATCCTCATCAAAATAAGCCATATCTCCGGTACGCAAAATACCGTTATTCTCATCTTTTTTCGAAAGATCGAATAACGACTCAGCATACCCCAAAGAAACATTTGGACCTTTATATATCAATTCGCCCATCAAAATAGGCGCTGTAATTTTGTTTCCCTTGTCATCTTGAAGAATAAGTTCTCCACCTGGAATGGCGATGCCAATACTTCCGGCTTTTTTAAGATTTTCTTCATATGGCAAATAGGTCATCCGCGCTGTAGCCTCAGTTTGACCGTACATAGTAAAAAACTGAATCCCTTTCTGATTACAGAAATGAGCAAATTTTCGCGATAGAGTTTCGCTTAATTTCCCACCTGCCTGAGTTAGTTTTTTTAAACTTGGAAGATTAAACTCTTCAAACTTCAGCCTATCAAGCATCTCATACATGAAAGGAACTCCACCAAAAGTTGTTACTCGTTGCTCCTTACATAAATCCCAAAACTTCTTTTTCATGATAGATTCGTCCGTTACAATAATTGCGGCTCCGCATATGAAATGGCTGTTAATGATAGAAAGACCATATGAGTAATTCATTGGAAGTGTTGTTATAGGTTTATCGTCTACATTGATGTCAAGATACTTTGCTATTGATTCAGCATTTTTAAAAATATTTTCATAACTTAAACGAACAAATTTGGGACTCCCAGTACTTCCAGAGGTTGTTAAAAGGAGGGCAAGATGTTCATGAAGATCATGTTGGAAATAGGTCGGACATTTAAATAATGTGTAATCTCCATATACAAAAGAACTATCCATTATCTTTAAAAGATCTTTATTTTCGCTGCTCGCCCAGATGTATACAGGCTTATAAAGGTTAATCAGCCGAAGTAACCGATCAATATGAATGGATGCATCCAAAAGCACGGGGACAACACCACCTCTAATAAAGCCTACGTAGCCAAATAAAGACTCTTTATTATTTGAACATAAACAAAAAACGAGCGTCCTTTCACCTACTTTACCGCAGATAGCATCAGATATTTCTAACATTTCAGAGTAAGAATATTCTCGGTCAGCATATGCAGCGGTGCGGTTCCCAAACTGCTCCATTTTTTTGAAGCTATTCATTAATAAAGTCCACTCCCAAACGTTTCAATAGCTCAATTCCCGACTGGTAAGAATTGAATTCTGTCATCCATTCTGAATCTAATGAGACATCAAATACATCCTCAATCTCAGAAATGAGTGCCATATGTCCGATTGAATCCCATTCTGGCGTTGCTCCAAGGACTAAATTCTCGCATACAGCATCTTCCTCTATATCCAACGCATTAATAAAAGCATTTCTATATTTTTCGATATTTCTCATTATTTACATCCTTTCAATCATTTCTGTCTCTGCATCTAGGTGAAGAAATACTTCCTATATCTAAAAATTACCAGTATCTGGGCAGGATATGATTATTCACTTGGGAATCATAAAAACTTCAGCTCGATTTCTTAAATAGTCAAAAAAGCACTCCAGCTTTCAAAAATTATTTTGGATAATCGTAGAAGATATCATGAACAATGCGCTACTGGTATATAAAATTTTCTTTGACACACCACTATTTTCACACTATCAATACCTCTTATTGATAATAGTTATCATTCCAAATTTGATTCTAGCATATCGCCTTTTTAAAAAGCAAGAACTCTAGCAGACTGGTAAAATGTGTTATCTCTTTTCGAGTCATGTATCCTTTTTTGTTCTATACTTTTCTTGTGAATTGCTCTGAATTTTTACATCGAGTGATGAATCGAATTGAAGTAAAAAAACTCCAACAAATAGAAGCAGGTTCCCCCTTAAAGGGTGACCTGCATTCTTTTAAAACTATTTGTGCTTCTACCTCAACACGGCATGGACTATGATAGCAGATTTACTTGAGAACTAACTGAGAGACACACTCCACATGCGCAGTCTGCGGAAACATATCCACCGGCTGCATATACTCCACCTTATACTCCTTCGCCAAATACTCCAAATCCTTCGCAAGCGTAGACGGATTACAGCTCACATAGATAAATTTCTTCGGTTTTACCTTTTTAATCGTATCCAACAGAGCACGATCACACCCGGTTCTCGGAGGATCAACGACGACGACGTCTGGTTTCCAGCCTTCTTTGGTCCATTTTGGGAGCCAGTGTTCGGCGGTTCCGGTTACGTAGGTGGCGTTGATGCCGTGGTTTTTGGCGTTTTTGTTGGCGTCTTCGATGGATGCTTCGATGACGTCCATACCGCGGATTTCTTTTGCTCCGTCAGCAAGCCACAGGCCGATTGTTCCGACTCCGCAGTAGGCGTCGGCGATTTTTTCTTTGCCGGTCAGGGCGGCAGCTGTTTTCACTTCATTGTATAGCTTTTTCGTCTGCTCGGGATTGAGCTGGAAGAAGGCTCTTGGCGAGAGCTCGAAGGACAGGCCTCCCATTGTCTCGTCAATCGTTCCTTTTCCTTTCAGCTTCGTCGACTTATCACCAAAAATCATCGACGTTTTGCCCGGGTTGATGTTTTGAACGACGGACTTCACTTCCGGATGGCGTTTCATGATTTCATCGGCGATCAGGTCTTTCCTTGGCAGGTTGTTTTTCTCCGTAACTAAAACGACCTGTACCTCTCCGGTTTCGATTCCCGCTCTCGTGACGATGTTCCGGATGACACCGGTGCGCTTCCGTTCGTCATACGGCTCGGCCTTGAAATCCTGGAGAATCTGTTTCACGCCTTGTGTCACTTTATCCGTTGCCGGTGTCTGCACCATGCAGTGGTCGATGGCGACAAGCTGGTGGGAGTTCAGGCCATACAGCCCGGCCACAAGCTTCCCGTTTTGCTGGCCGACCTGGAACTGGCTTTTGTTCCGGTAATCCCATGGGTTGTCCATGCCGATTGTTGGACGGATGTCCAGTTTCGATACATCGAATTTCGTATGGCGCTCCAGTGCCTGAATGAGGATATCGCGCTTTTCCTTCAGCTGCTGCTGATAGTCAAGATGCTGAAGCTGGCAGCCTCCGCATTTGCCGAAGTACGGGCATGGCGCTTTTACCCGGTGCGGTGAAGCCTTCCGGATGTTTTTGATTTCCGCTTCCGCGAACTTCGGCTGGATCTTCGTGACTCTTGCCACGACTTCTTCCCCCGGCAAGGCGCCTGCGACGAAGACGACCTGCTTTTTGAAATAGCCGACTCCTTCTCCGTTGATGCCGAGTCTTTTTATCGTTAACGGGAAGGTCTGTCCCATTTCCATGTGAATGTTGGATGGCTGCTGGGCCGGTTTTGGCTTCTGGTTTTGTTTATTCATTTGATGGCTGCTCATGTTAACGCTCCGTTCTTTTTTCAATGCTCCGCCATAAATACAGGGAGGCGTAGCTCAGGTATGGCTCCCACTCTTTGCTGTAGGTCAGCATGTCTTCCTTTGTCGGCTTTGCGTCCAGGTTGAAGTGCTGCTTCAGGGCATTTTGAATGCCGATGTCTGCAATCGGGAACAAATTCGGCCGTCCGAGTCCGAACAGAAGGATATTCTGTACCGTCCACGGTCCGATGCCTTTTATTTTAATGAGTTCATTCATAATCTCTTCATCTGACTGGTCATGAAGCTTGTTCAAATCGAGCTCCCCGCTTGCAATCATCGCAGAAATGCCCGTAATATACTCCGCTTTCCGCCCGCTGAACTGCAGCTCCCGGAGTTCTGCCACGGGGATCGCCGCTGATTTCTCCGGATGGGGATGGAACCAAACGCCATCCACCTCTTCCCCATACGTTTTCACAAACCGCATCGTCAGCGTCATCGCGAACGACATATTGAGCTGCTGATGGATGATGCATTTAATGAGGCTTCCGTACAGACTGAAATCCAGGACAAGCGGTGTCCCCTCATGCTCCTCAAAAATCTGCGCAATCGCAGATGACTTGAAATGCTCACCAATCGCCGACAGCTCCCGGTCCCACTGAAAAATCCGGCGCACTTCCTTCAGCGCCTCACTTTTCACCGCATCCTTTTTGCCCGACACCGTAAAGGCCGGCGCCTGCTTGCTCCCGGTCGCCTGAACCGTGATTACATGCGGCTCAAATCCGTTCAGCCGGAGCGGAACCTTCACATACCGCTCATTCAGGTCAAGCGTATTCAGCGGATCTATTGCCAGTCTTTCCAATACCCGGTCAAAATCATAAGGAGGTTTTACCTGAACCTGTTCCTGCCACATACGGAATCCCTCTTTTCGTGCCTGAAATAGTGATTGTATTATAGCATAGTTTGGGGTGGGAGCTGAAAGAGGTGGCGAGGTGTTTTTTGCACTGACCCCCATTCCCTCACCGCAACGGGGGTCAGAGGAGGAGCGCCGTTTTTTCTTATCCTGAATGGGATTGGATGGTGCGGGGACGGAGTTTTAGCGCTTTATCAGAGTGGGGGTCAGTGCCACTAGCGTTGCACGCAAGGGTTTAAATTGAATATATTCAATAATTTTACAGTTGATTTGATGAGAGGAATGAAAAAAGGAGAGTATGGACAGTAAATGACCT
>NZ_JAQV02000035.1 GCF_000732485.2 Bacillus sp. SJS
GCGACAAAACATGGTACACTTGCTTACCGCGGTCCGTCTCTGTTACGAGTTCGAAACATCAAGCTCAACCGACCTCTGGTAATAATCATTGCCTTACCGTTATAGGCGGAATAAACCATTTTCATGCGCCATGGTGCGAATTAGATTAGCATGGTGGTCTCTGTTAAACTTGGCTGTTGATTGCAGGTAGCAGGCGCGCGCTTTCCACTCCAATCACAACAGGTGTTAAAATCAATATCAGGCCTAACAGAGCCTTATTCGATAATCTGAAGCTCCTTTGGATAAGCCGTCAGAGCGCGGGCTCCGTCCGGTGTTATAAGAACATCATCTTCAATTCTGACTCCGCCCACTTCCGGAACATAAACGCCGGGTTCGATTGTGAACGTCATCCCTTCCTTCAGCAAGCCATCGTTCGTATAGGCCATTGATGGGTATTCGTGGACATTGATGCCGAGACCATGACCAAGCCGGTGAGGGAAAAACTCACCATATCCCGCTTCTTCAATAATACCTCTGGCTATTTTATCTAAATCACCGATTCTAACAGCTGGCTTTGCCGCTTCAAGGGCTGCGAGTTCCGCCGTTAATACCGTTTGATAAATGTGCTGCTGCTTTTCATCTGGCTGGCCGAACATAACTGTTCTTGTAATATCTGAGCAGTACCCGTCTACTACAACTCCTAAATCAAAAAGGACAAAATCTCCTTTTTTCAGCTTGGCTGTGCCAGGGTTCCCATGGGGCTGTCCTGACTTTTTGCCGAAGAGAACCATTGTTGAAAAGGACATTGCCTGAGCGCCTTTTTTCTTTAGTTCGTATTCAATTTTTGCAAGAACGTCCATTTCCGTTATGCCCTCTTTAAGTGCGGCTACGCCTGCTTCCACACCATAATCGGCTAAAGCTGCAGCCTTTTCCATTATGGCAATTTCGCCGGCATCCTTGATTACGCGGAGCTCATTCATTTTCTCTTCAGCTGAAACAAGCTGAGGCGAGCCCGTGCTCCTTAAAAATTCCTGCACTCTTGAATAGGAAAGAAGTTCACTCTCGATTGCTGCTTTTGAAATCCTTTGCATGCCTCTGGATGAAAATGCTTCACGAATCTTCTCAAATGGCTGCTCATGGTCTCCATATCCAATAATCTCATTTTGAAATCCAGCCTCTTTTGCCTGCCCTGTTTCCATCCCGGGGCAAATGAAAAAGGGTTCTTTTTCCTGGAAGACGAATAGTCCCATTAACCTTTCATGCGGGTCAGTGAGAAAATTTGTTAAATAATAAACGTTTTCCGGTGAGTGGATAAATGCAGCTTCCACTGCTTCTTCCTTCATCCATTCCTGTAATTGCTTTATTCTTTTATTCATTCAGGCCACGCCTTTCCGCGGATATATGTATGGGTCAGTTGCTATCTTATCAAAACGGGAAATTTCATGTAAACCGATTCGGCTTTTTTAAGAGAATTTTTTTTTGTACTCTTTTTTTAGTTTCTGAAACTCTGATTAACCTAATTCGGTTATACCTTTGAATAGCAATAAAAGGAAGATTAAAGGCGAGTGCATAGCTCACGATGATCCAGCCGCCAAGCGGACTGTTCCAAAGAAAAAAGAGAAAGGATGGGAGAATCTGAAGCCAATGGGCAAGCTCCCCCCGCCTTGTCTCAATGATAAACCTGTCGATGTTTTCTTCATTGGTGCCTTGCAAGGATTTCTTCGAATACCCCTTTTCAAACCATCCTCCTGCTTCTGGAAGCCGATCTTTCCACCTTCTGATGGACAATCGTTCATAAAACCTTCCCTCACGCTCCCATTTTCTTTTTTTGTAAAGAAATGAGGAGCGGCGAAAGTTTTTTGAAGGAATGCAGGACAAAATCCAGGCAGTCCCGAATTGTATGAACAGCAAAAGGATTGCATTAACGGCAATTAGCCAAAAGGGATTCACTTACGATGGGCCTCCTTCGCGCTTTTCACAATACTTCTGCCCTTCCAGCTGGCATTTTTACGGATAAATGTCTGATAGATCGAAAATCCAAAAACAGACAAAAAGTACAAAATGTGGAGCGGAAACAGCAGAACACTCCATTTGGAGAAACGGCCAAATTTTGATAACGCGCTTCCGAGCTGAACAGCTGCAGCTGCGTAAAGGAGAATAAGGGGCAGCCAGCTGTCCGTAAAGAGGAGCGGAATTTTCACAAAGAAAGAGATGAGACCTGCAATCCAAATCGACGATAAGACCAAGTAGACAAACTTAGCCGTTTTTGCTCCGGATGCAAAACTTTTTGCCCAGCCGTAAGTCATGCTTTTCACGCCGTCGGGATACATACGCATCGAAACCGCCTTCTTGCCGCTGGCGTAAAAGATGGATTTACCGGACTCTAGTATCCGTTCTCCCATGGCCATATTTTCGACGATTTCGCTTTTTATTGATTCATGTCCGCCCCAGCCGAAGTAACCCTTTCTCGTACACATAAGCGCTTGTCCGAATGCTCCGTTTGCTTTTTTTCTAGCCCATTCAGGAGCAAAGGCACCAATCGCACCTACTGTCATCAGATGGAAAAGAGAGGAGCCGCTTTCGTAAAACTTTTTTGTTTCATGAAAAGGATGAACTGTCAGTACACCTTTAGCTTCAATATGCCGAAAAAAATCCGCCAACCGTGTTAAGCCGTTTTTTTCAAAATAAGTATCAGCATCGAGAAATAGCAGCCATTCGCCTGAACTTGCTTTTGCACCGTTCCAGCAAGCCCAGGATTTCCCAGACCATCCATCCGGAAGCTCTGGAACATCAACCACTCTTGCACCGTATGATTCAGCCGTTTCTTTCGTTCTGTCGCCGGATTGATCATTTGCCACAATGATTTCAAATGGAGCATCGCTCTGAGAGGCTAATGAAGCAAATAGAACTTGAAGATTTTTTTCCTCATTTCTTGCCGGAATAATAATAGAGAGTTTTTCCCGTACGTAATTCCTGCTCTTCTCAGACGGAATCGATTCTAGCGTCGGGATCCTCCAGAATAAAAAGATGCCGATTAAAAGAGCGAATATAATAATTGCCACAAAGAGCCACCTCACTAGAATGGTTCCTTCATTATACCCCTTTTCTTCTATAAAGCGTACTAAGGGGATTAATTCAGGTTTCCGCATTGCATTTTTGTGGAAAATACTTCTTATAGCAATGAATGAAAAATTCCTGCATTTGGATAAAATGATAGACGGATCTAATTACCATTGTAATCCATTTTTGTTGAATTAATAAGGAGGCTGGAAAATTTGAGGAAAAAGGTAATTGTTATCGGTGGCGGGCTTGGCGGAATGTCATCTGCAATCCGTCTTGCTGCAGATCAATATGATGTCACGGTTATTGAGAAAGGCGAAAGACTTGGCGGGAAATTAAATGTAAGAGAAGGAAACGGGTTTAAATTTGATACAGGCCCCTCTATCCTAACCATGCCATGGGTTTTGGAACAGCTTTTCCGCAGTGCAAACCGGGATATTCATGATTACATAAAAATTAAACGGATTGAACCGCAATGGAGAACTTTTTTTGAAGATGGAACAACCATCGACCTGACCAGTGACCTGCAGCAGCTGATGGAACAGCTGAAGGAGCATAACCCTGAAGATCAGCACGAATTTTTTCAATATATGTCCTACTGCACAAAAATGTATGAATACAGCTTAAAGAGCTTTTATAAACGGAGCCTGACCGGAATTAACGATTTAAGGAACATGCATTCAATGAAAGAGCTTTTGGCCATGGATCCGATCAAGTCGATGGACCAGGTAACGAAAAAGCATTTCAAGAGCAAGCATCTTCAGCAGCTGTTTAATTTTATGATTATGTACATCGGTTCTTCACCCTATCAGGCTCCTGCCATTTTATCTCAGCTTGTCTACGTACAGCTTGGCATCGGCATTCACTATGTCGAAGGCGGAATGTACAAAATCGCCGAAGCTATGAATAAAGTGCTTCGCGAGCTTAACGTAGACGTCCGGCTTAACAGCAAGGTGAAAAGAGTCATTACAGAGGGCGATACCGCCACGGGTGTAGAGCTTGAGGATGGAGACATTCTTCATGCAGACTTAATCGTTTCCAATCTGGAGGCGATCCCCGCATATAAGACAATTATGGAAACCCACAGCGGAAGCCAGAAGGCTGCGGAGGAACTTGAAAAATATGTTCCGACTGTATCAGGCTTAGTCCTTCTCCTTGGGGTAAATAAAGAGTATAAACATTTGGCCCATCACAATTTCTTCTTTTCTGAGGATCCAAAGAAAGAATTTGACCAAATTTTCAATGAAGGCATTCCTGCCGATGATCCAACGGTTTACATCGGCATCTCTTCCAAATCAGATTCTACTCAAGCTCCTGAAGGAAAAGAAAACTTGTTTGTTCTTACCCACGTTCCTCCATTGAAAGAGGGAGAAACATGGGAGGGAATGAAGGAGCAATACCGTGAAAAGGTTATAGATAAACTGGAACGAATGGGTGTTGCAGACTTAAGGAATCACATTGAATGGGAATACCAGTTTACTCCGGATGATATTCAGGAATTATACGGCTCAAACGGAGGTTCCATTTACGGGGTCGCGACAGACCGGAAGAAAAACGGAGGATTTAAAGTTCCAAGCCGAAGCAAACTGCTCCATAACCTTTATTTTACAGGCGGCTCAACCCACCCAGGCGGGGGCGTTCCCATGGTTACTCTTTCCGGACAGCTTACAGCAGATCTCATCTTAGAGGATGATCTTGCAAAAGCAACACAAAAAGAGATTGGCTGAACCGGGCCCTAACCTTTTCTTAAAGGCATAAAAAGATTTATACTAATAAAGAAGGACTGGTCCTTAGCGGGCCTGTCCTTTTTAGTTGAAGAATATCGTAATTCAATAGGCCGCATTTTCAGAGTCTTATTAAGGAGGCATAGCCCAAATTGCTAATCGTCATCTACACCATTCTTCTCTTTATTTTTCTGCTTTTTACTGTAGCCAACTCCTTTTTTATGCCTAAGCTTAAAGATTCAGAGATTACCCATTACCCAGCAGTAAGCATTCTTGTTCCTCTCCGAAATGAAGAACGAAATGTACCAGATCTCATTTCCATGCTAAAAAAACTGAAATATCCTAACCTTTGTTTTTTGCTTTTGGATGATCAATCTGAAGACCGTACATATGAGCTTTTAAACAGACATACTGGCGATGATGGGAGGTTTAAAATCCTGTCTGGCAGAAGTCTTCCTAAAGGCTGGGCTGGGAAAGTCCATGCGTGCCACACATTGAGCCGTCATGCTGATACAGAACTTATCCTTTTTTTAGACGCAGATGTCCGTCTGGCACCAATGACAATTGAACGTGCTGTGCACACGCTGGAATCTGCTAAGGTTTCCCTTTTAACCGGCTTTCCTAAATTTCCTGTACAGTATTTGCTTGAGAAATGGCTTGTTCCAATGCAGCATTTTCTCGTATACTTCCATCTTCCTCTCCTATTGGCAAACCGGACTGCATTTCCCGCTGCCACAGCCGCTCATGGAGCTTTCATGCTGTTTAAACGGACAGATTATGAAAAAATCGGCGGTCACGAGAGTATTAAAGACTCGATCGTAGATGATGTGCATCTCACTCGAAAAATGAAAGAGAATAGAAAACGAGTATTGCTGGCAAATGTCACGGATATGGTCACCTGCTATATGTACAGTTCAAGCAGGGAAGCATGGGAAGGCTTTAAGAAGAATATCTTTCCCGGTTTTGGCCGTTCACTGCCCATTACCATCAGCCTTTGTTTATTTTATGCACTTTTCTATGTGTTCCCGTTGTTTTTGCTTGTTTACGGAGTCGCTCAGCTCATTATCTTGCAATCTTTTTTGATTTTCTGGTACTTACCCTATATCCTAATCGTTCTACAAAAAATGTTTATCGACTGGCGCTCCAATCAAAAGCTTTCCCTGGCCTTCTCTATGCCGCTGTCTGCTGCTGCCTTCATCTCCCTTATGGTTGTATCAATGTATACCTCCATTCGCAAAAAGGGATATGAATGGAAGGGGCGGTCTTATTCTTAACAAATGTTAAAAAACGCTTGAAGGAATCTTCAAGCGTTTAACTTGTCATGCTTGAGTAATATTCACAATCAGCTCATCAAAATATTTTCCGTCAATATAGACCTTTAACTTCCACCGTCCTGATTCTGGAAATATCACGGCTGAACGAGCGTGTCCATTTATTTCATTACCGCGGGGAATTAATCGCTCATCTTTAAATGTTATTGGGTTAATCGCTTCTTTGCCTTGCATAAAAGCTTTTACTTCCCATTCTTTATCTGCTATTTGTTCAGTTCCCCAAAAATGCCACATCCACTTTTGTCCATTTTCTGTAATTGATTTAGAACCTATAATTCCAATGCTGCCTTTTTTCCCAAACATTTCACCGTATTCAGAAGTAAAGGTTGGACTATTCTCTTCCCATTTTTCCTCTTTCACCGCTTCTTCTTTATTACAAGCTGTCATAAAAAATACTATTCCAAGCATAATCAAAAATAGCCGTTTCATTTTCAAAAGATCCCCCCCTAATTTTCAATCATGCTGTTCAATCGAAACTAATCTATTATTCCATCACAAATTTCCATTTTCCTTCAATATACTTGAAATTTTTTCGAACTCACTGGTTAAACTTGGCTGTTGATTTCCGCTGCAGCAGCCAAGTTTAACAGAACTTAAATTTAGATGAAAACACCTTTTTTTTACTTTTCAAGTTTATTTCTTAAATAATGGAAAAGTTATTCTTAAACGATTTTTCTTTCCCCTGGTTTTTCTGTATAATAACGGTGTTCGCATGCCTAAGGAGATGTGTATATGGCTGGATTTATTAAAAGAAAAAGTGTTGTTATATTAACCTTGCTTGGGCTGGCCTGTCCGTTTATCGGTATGGCGCTCATTGATTTTTATTATTTCAGTTCCCTTATAGGATGGATTGCAGGATTCATTTGCTTTGTCTTCGCTTATATTATTGTTGTTAGAAGACCAGAGACTGAAACAGAGGTATAAGAGCGTACTAAAAAGCCCCCTGACTTCAATCTCAGGGGACAATGCATTATTTTAAAAGTCTTAATCCATTTAATATAACGAGAATGGTACTTCCTTCGTGACCGATCACCCCGTATGGCAAACTCAGAATTTGAAGGAAATTTGAGCAGATCAGCAGAGCAATGACTGCCATTGAAAAAACGATGTTCTGCTTAACAATTCGATTCATTTTTTTTGAAAGAGCAATTGCATCAGAAAGCTTTTGAAGATCATTTTTCATCAGTACGATATCGGCTGTTTCAAGTGCCGCTTCCGATCCTTCCCCCATAGCTACCCCGACATCCGCAAGGGCAAGTGCAGGCGCGTCATTAATCCCATCTCCTACCATAATGGTTACACCAGCTTTGGATTTAAGCTGCTTGATCTCATTTAGCTTATCCTCGGGCATGCATTGTGCACGATAGGAATCCAAATGTGCTTCTTGTGCAATTGATTTCGCTGTTTGTTCGCTGTCGCCGGTCAGCATCACAGTTTGAATCCCATTTAATTTAAAGGATTCAATGGCCTTTTTCGTTTCAGGACGGATCGTGTCTTTTAATGCAAATAAAGCGGCAATTCCTTTCTCATCCCTTACAAACACGACGGTCTTCCCAGTTTTCGCAAACTGCCGTGCTGCTCCATCAGCGAATGTTAGCGCTTCTTCTTTCCCAACAAATTCAGCTTTTCCTATAAAATATTTGTTTCCACCCCAAGCCGCTGTAATGCCCATGCCGAATTCTTCTGTTACCTCCGTCCGCTTCAGCTGAACCCCCTCCACTTGACGGGTGAATTCGACTATGGCTTTTGCAAGAGGATGGTTCGATTGATTTTCAATGGACCCTGCGGCACTGAATAGTTCTGCGGTATCAATCCCTTCCCGCAGCTTCACATCCGTGACGGAAGGTTCGCCTTTTGTTAAAGTCCCTGTTTTATCAAAGGCAATGATCTTAGCTCTGGATAGTCTCTCAAGATGGACGCCTCCTTTAAACAAAAGGCCATTTTTTGCTCCGTTGGAGATAGCGGATAGACTGGCCGGCATTATCGATGCGACAAGCGCACATGGGGATGCAACGACCATTAATACCATTGCCCGGTAAAATGTTTCACCCCAGCTCCAGCCCAATGCAAAATGAGGGACAACCATCATTAATCCAACGGCTGCCAGTACAGCTTTCACATACGTGCTTTCAAAGCGTTCAATAAATAGCTGGGAAGGTGACTTTTCAGATTGTGCAGACTGAACCATTTGGATGATTTTCGAAAAAAGCGTATCCTCACTTTTCCTGCTTACCCGAATCGTGATGGACCCGGTAAGATTTACTGTACCCGCATAAAATTCATCGTTTTCTTTCTTGTCAACAGGTATCGATTCACCAGTTATCGCTGATTGATCAACCGTTGTTATTCCGCTCTCGAGAATTCCATCAGCCGGAACCCGCTCACCAGGTTTAATGAGAATCAGGTCCCCCTTTATAAGCTCACTGACATGGACTTTCTGCTGAGCATCACCATTAATCCTTACAGCTTCCTCAGGCTGAATTTCCATCAATGAAGAAATTTCCTTTTGACTTTTATTCATCGTATACGTTTCTAAAGCTCCGCTTAGTGAAAATATAAAAATTAAGATGGCACCTTCCATCCAATGGCCAATGATGGCAGAGCCAATGGCGGCAAAGATCATCAGCAGTTCAACATTCAATGTCCGTTCAGAAACGGTTTCTTCAATCCCCTCCTTAGCTTTGGCAAAACCTCCGATAAGGAAGGCTAAAATAAATAACATCACTGAAATAGGCTCATAGCTTTGCTGAAATGCCCATCCCGCTGCAATTAACAAACCTGAGAGAATGGCAGCTGTTAACTCAGCATACTGATGCAATCCTGAATTTAACTTAGTCAGACCTTTCTCCATAACAAATCACCTCTAATTGAGAATACTAATCATCTTCGCAGAACATAAATTTTAAGAAAACCATAATAATATAAAGGATATTCCTTATTATAGCAGATTGACCTTAAAAACTAAATAATAATTATTATAATTTAGTTTTGATAATTATTATAATTTGTAAACAATAAAAGGGGCTGGGACAAAACTAACCAGAAATAATAAGTAAAGGGTTCCGATCAGATGGTTTTTTTGATCGGGACCCTATTTTATGTTGAAATCTGCTTTTCTTTGGACTTTTATGTGTTCATGGCGGTGTACTTTTTCAAGTTCACCGCCATGAAGGCAAAGCCTAGTT
>NZ_JAQV02000036.1 GCF_000732485.2 Bacillus sp. SJS
ACATAACTGAATACATCGAATGTAGCGTCTTTGACTTTCATAGCTCCGGCTTTTACGCCACCTGCCGCTTTAACAGCCGTGTCTTTCACTGCATTTCCTGCTGCGACTCCTGCCCCTTTGACCCAATTTAGACCGGTATTGAACGCATCCCCTATATTTCCGTTCTTATAGGCTGGAATGGTACTGCTGAGAATCATCTGAGTCTCTTTAGCCGGAACAACCTGTGTCCCCTTCGGCAAATTCATTAAGGTATCGGTTCCTGGGCTTAATCCTACATGTCCATTCGGTGTCCGATATAACTCTGGTCCACCGCCGTCCCCTAAAATAGCCAGGCCGCCCGGATGTCCGGACGTTCCTTTTGCATATTGAGGAACCACCCACTCATTTATGGTTAGATCCATGCCGAGTTTGCTCATTACAAAATTCAGGCCTTTTATAACTCCATTCACCATGGTCCCAATACCGCTAAGCAAGAGATTCCCCATGGATTTCAACCCTTCAAGTGCTTTTCCGGCCATGCTACTGATTCCTTGACCGATTTTCCCGGGCAGTTCACGCGCTCCCTGAACGATGTTTCCAAAGAATTGCTTGATAGAATTCCACATGCCGCGTGCGAAGCCAACTGCAATATCCTTGGCCGCTTGAAATCCTTGAGCTATTTTTGGTCCTAATCCCATCACACTTGTCCAAACTCCAGCAATCCCGCCGTCAAAAAATTCTTTTACTTTCGTCCACATGCCACCGATCCGGCCGGTGACACCAGAGGCAAGAGATTTGATGCTTGTAATGATTTTCCCTACAAACATTAGACTGAGAAGATTCCAAACAAACTGGATGGCTCCAAAAAAGAGCTGCTTAACCCCTTCCCACATTTTCCCGAAATTTCCGGTGAAAAGAGCTGAGAAAAATGTGACAAGTCCCATGATGATATTTAGGGCTCCCTGGATCACTCCGGCCACGTTATACCAAACGGATTGAAGGATAAAAAGGATAACCGGTGCTAAAAATTGGATGACTGCATTGATTCCGGCAAAAACATTTTGCACCGCCTGGAGGATCATCGCACCGTTTTCATTCCAGTACGCCGCCACTTTTGCAAAAGTATCCATGACAAAGGTTGCTATGGTCGAGACAATCGGCATGACAATTGGCAGCAAGGATTTAAAAATTCCAATTAAACCGCCGATGACGGCACCAAACACTTTGGCGGCCATGACAAACCCGCTTGTGATACTTGCACCGTTTTTGTTCCAGAAAGAAGTAATTTGGCGCCAGATACCAAGCACCGACTCACCTATTTGGCTTATGACAGGCCGAATAGCACTTTCAGCCGATTTTAGAGCTGGGGCCATGGCGATAAATGCTTTTTGAAGGCCGCTACCTGCCATATCCATGGTTTTACCTAGTCCACCCATGGAATTGTCTATGACTTTCTTCACGGCCGGCATATTGGTTTTAATCGCATCAGAGAACGCCTGCATTTTCGGTAGCACCTTTTCACCTATAGGAATAAGGATTCCGGTTTCAATCTGCCTTCCTATCCCTTGCAGGGACTGAGTGAGCGTGTCATATTTAACGTTCCCTACCTCTTTCATAGTGTTTTTGGCCATATCAAATTGACTGGCCACATTCCCCATGGAAGTGATAACCTTCATTTCTAGATCTTCTGCCTGCGTTCCAAATAACCCGACAGCTGCCGCATTTTGAACGGCTGGATCTTTGACCTTTTTTATCGCATCGACTACCTGGCTAAAGGCTTTTTGAGCTTCTGGTCCCCCTTTAGCAAATGTTTGCGTCATCTTATCCCCGCTGAGACCAATCATCTTATAGGCTTCCATACTGGCCTTTGAACCATCTTTAGACCGGATCCCGAACTCTTTTACCGCATCCCCCACCTTGTCCAGGTTGAAGGCTCCATTTTCGAGCCCTGCGCTGAAGACATCAAACATCTGGTTGGCCGAGAAGCCGAGGGTTTTAAAGTATGGCGTATATTCGTTCGCACTATCCATGAGCTCATCCGACTTATTAAGCCCTTTTTGAGCCCCTTGGGCCAAGAGATTATAAGCCTGTGTGCTAGAAATCCCAAAGTTTTTCATCATCGTATCGGTAGCCTTGAGGGATTGCGAAATGTCTTCTCCCCATACATCCCGATAGATCAGAGCATTCTTTGTCGCCGCCTCAAGCTCTTTCCCGCTTAATTTAGATACGCTCTTCGTTAGTGAAATGGACTCAGCTAAATCGTTCCAGTCCTCGCCTAGATTAGCGTTGTAGAGATTTTTGGAGATTTGTTTGATTTCCTTCATATCCCCGATTGCGGTTCCGGTAGAAGCCTGGATATGTTTCATGGCCGTATTGTATTCATCCGTCGCTTTAACGGCGATGCCAATTCCGGTTGCAATGCCAGCAAATGCGGCGCCAGCTGCTATCGCTCCCTTAGATAAAACTCCCATGCTTTTATTAAGGGTATTGGATCCAGATTCGAGTTCACCCAAACTTTGATTCGCCTGGTTGAAGGCGTTTCGCATGGAAGAAGATACTGCTGCGTTCATCCTAAACGCTATTTCATACACTTGACCGCTCATTCTTATTCACCTTCTCTCTTTCATTCGTTTCTATTTTTTTTAAGTCATTTTCCCTCACATAGTCATCACCACCTTAAAAAGATTAAGGACGCCTTATTTCTTGGCGTCCCTACTCTTTAATCCCGCTATATATCCCTCTTTGAATTCAATAAGCAGCCGGAACCATTCTTCATAATGCTGCCCTCTGTGCTCATCCAGGACATCTGCTAATTTTTCAAGCGCTCCTTGGTCGATAGGTTTCCTCTCCCATTCTCTTTCACTTTGGAATTTTTTCAATAAAATGGAATTACTCTCAAAAATTCATTGGATTTTCGCCGTTTTTCTCCTCGAATTTCCGTTTTATGATGCTCTTTACAGGAGGGATTTCCGAAATTTCACGCACTTTCCCTTTGTTTAAAACCGACTATTTTTCTGATAAATCCTTTTATATCAAGGTTCATTATAAAATCCGCCATTATTTCCCGAGATTTTCGAAAGTGAAACGGAAATCACCTTTTCCGCCCACAAACTGGAGCGTTTTTGGGCTCGTATGCACCCGCATACGGAACGAAACTCAGAAGAACCTATAAAAATCTGAAAATAGCCAAAACCCTTGATATTACTGGGTTTTTCGGTTTTTTAGGTGTTCGTTGAGTTTTCATCAAAACGAACAAAATTGGAAATTACCCTGCCGAGTGCTCCAGTTAACTTCAGTATATAGGGAGTTAAACTGCTTCCCGTGCCGCATCCCTTGATACCGTAAGGGTTATGGATGATTTGTATTTTTAGTTAAACAATACTGATTTAACGTTTACTGGAACGAAAACGGACGTTAGTAGTCGATTCGGTCAAAGGCGAAGTCCTTCGTGTCCTGCTTCACTCCGATATACCTTAAGGTGATGGCCGGGTCCGAATGATTGAAGATCTCCTGCAGCAAGACCACATCTTTGGTCTGCTGGTACATGTGATAGCCGAAGGTCTTTCGCATCGTGTGGCAGCCAATGGCACTGAGGTTAAACTCCTTGGCCACGTCTTGCAGGATTCCGTATGCCCGTTCCCGGCTGATTGGTTTGTTTCCACCCTGCCTGCTTTTCAAGACATACTCCGTCGATTCCTTATCAGCCAGGTATACCTTAAGCGCCCTCTTCAATGACTTGGTAATCTTGATGGTCTGCGCTTTGCCTGTCTTTTTTTCCTTGATCGTAATATGAGTTTTGTCTTTCAAGCTCCCCACTCTCAGTCTCAGAAGATCTGCAATCCGCAATCCCGTGTAGATCCCGAGCAGAAAAAGAATATAGTCCCGGTCATTCTTGTGCTCCAGGTATCTCTTAATCTCAGCCAGCATCTCCTTATCCCGGATCGGCTGAACCACTCTCATCCGGCTTCACCCATCCCGATGTATTCCAGCACAGAATCCGGCGAAGGAAAACCCAGGGCTTCCTGCAGCAAGGGAAGGGGAAAGTCCTGCTGAAGCGCGTGAAAAACGAACGTCTTCCTCATGGTCTCCTCATCGAATTCCGGAATGCCAGCCGCTTCAGCCGCTGCCTTCAACTTAGAGAGAGTGTCTGTTTTCGCCTGTTCCCTATCTGTTTCCCTGTAAAATAAATAGTGTCCATGAGGTTTGTTTCGTATAAAAGACACCAGGTCTCCCTTGATCTCCTCCGAAATCAGGATGCGCTGCAGTTTCTTGGTGCTGGATTCACTGATCTTTATGTGATCCTCTCCAATGTTTTCGCCTTTCAGCATGAGGAGATCTTCGAACTTTAACCAGGTATGAATTCCTATACTAAACAAGATAAAGTCTTGGCGATTCCGTCCTTGTAGATGATCCATCATTGCTTTCAATTTTTGAGTAGAGACAATAGGATTTCCTGTTTTAGTGTTCATAACCTCTCTGCTCCTTACTTTGTTTATCCGGATACGTTTTACCGTATCCGGACCTCTTTACTGGACGAGCCAGTTTTTCACGAAACGTTCCCGATCCAGATAATTAAGCTTGTCGATTCGAGGATCAATACAACTCAAAATCCTCTCTACATGTTGTCGTGCACGGTTAGGCGTATCTCTTGCCTCAAAAGATTTGCTCGCTGCTTCTTCTAGTTGACTTTTCAGCCCATTGATTTTTTTCTCAATGTTCTCTTTCTCTGAACGGACAGCTTCCAGCTGCTCTCGAGACGTTTCCTCTATTTTTCTAAACGATTTCCTTATGTCCTCGCATTCCTTTTGACTCAACATCCCGTTCTTCAAGTGTGCCTGGTCGATTGCCATGACATCTTGCAGTTCTTTACGACGGTCTCTCAATCTACCAATTTCTCTTCTACAGTTCTCTTGGTCGCTGACTTCCTCTCGATCGCGCCCTGTCATTCTTGCATTTTGGGCATGGATTTCGGTATCAATCTCTGAAATCTCCTGTTGGTACCCTTTAATCCGACTTTCTATTTTCTCTTTCTTTTCAAGAGCTTTTTTTGTTAATGCTTCTAAGTTTTCGGTTACCATTATCCACAGCTCCTAGTATTTTTTAGCTCTCGATAAGTACGAATTAATTAAATCAGAGTCTGGATCGCTCACTGCACCGGTAACCTGAGCATATGGTTCGGAATTCTTTTTAAGTGCCGAAACAACATGGGCAATATCCGAAATGTTTTCCAACTCCGCTAAAAGGCGAACGGCGATGTCACCCGCCGTTGTATGTTTATCATCCTTGGCTCTAGCAATGATCTCCGCAAACTCATCAGGCGAAATCTGCTGCGGCCTAGGTAGTGAATTAATTGCCTCAATACGTTGTGTCTCTTCTGCTAATCCCTCTTGATATCCGGTTTTTACTATTTCGTTAAAGATATGTGGATATTGTCTTTTTAGCTGTTCTGCATTCATCGTAAATTCCACCTTTATATTATTTTTTGAGTTCTTTTAGTTTTTGGTAACGAGTGAATACACTCTTTTACCACATCCTCGTTCTACCTATTTTTCTATTATCCCCGACTACGAAAACGTCCCGTTTTACTTCAGGCGGATTTTGCTCGATCATTTCTTGTTCAACTATTTTTAATTCCTCGCCGAATACGAAAACATCCCGTTTTACTTCAGGCGGATTTTGCTTATTCATTTCTTTTGCAATTAAAGCTTCCATGTCGTGGCCCTTAAACCAACCACTTAAGATCTGTTCTTTGATTAAAAAATCAAACCTTTCTGTTCTGGGATCAAGACATGTCAAAATGTTACGATTTTTTGATAAACCACTTTTCTTATTACTTAACATCTCTATCTTAAATTGGAGTTCCTTTGCTTTATTCTCCAATTGCCGGATTTGATTTTCAGTTTCTTTTCTCTCAGAATAAAAGCCATTTAATTCTTCTTCCATCAACTCGTGCTCTCTAGAATATGCCTTTCTCAGTGCATCCATCTCTTTTTGGTTAAGGACCCCTCTTTTTAATTGTTCCTGGTACGCTTTCATCCGGCTATTCAGTTCATCTTTTTGAATGATTAGTTTACGGATTTCTTTCTTACACGCATCTTGGCCAGATTTTTCTTCTTCGATTTCCAGTTCTACAAGGGTTTGATTTTGCAATTGAATCGAATCTTCAACTGCAGCAACCTCTCTCTTTACTCCCTCAAGCAAGCTCTCCACTTTTTTCTTCTTCTCAAACGCTTTATCCATCAGTTCTTCTAAACTTTTATTGAACATTTCGCTCTCTCCTTTTTGTTGTTTTTTGGGGATGGGTTTGCTGTTAACGGCAGCCTCTACATTTGAATCACCTACTTAAAGAGTTTTTGTAATCTGAGTTAGATTTGAAGAGTCTTTCGGTAATCCTCGCAAAACATTTGAATAAATTCGCTGTTAGTATACAATCGGCTTACCACCCGTTCTCCCACTATCTGAGCAAGGTCTGTTTCTGTGTAATTGGTGGTGTAGACGGTTGGCCGCCCTTCCCTGGCATTCACAATTTCAAACAGCGTCTTTTTATTCCAGCTGTTGCTCTGGCCGCCTGATTCGCTTCCGATATCATCGAGAATCAGTAGATCTAGAGTGCGGATATCCCTTAAGATTTGCTCCTCTGTTTTGCTGGATCCGTCTTTCCAAGTGGACTTGATTTTGGTTAAGAGCGTTCCAGTAGTCAAAAAACCAACGCTCAGCTCTCTGTTTTTTATGGTTCTGGCAATGCTTGCGCAGAGATGACTCTTTCCTGTACCTGGGCTTCCTATAAACACTAAATTGTTAGCTTGGCCTGGAGTAAAATGCTTGGTAAAGTTCATAGCAGCTCTTTTGGCAAAGCCGGTAACATCGTTGGCCTCCCTATATGTCTTAAAACCGGCATTCCGTAAACTTTCTGGAATTAAAAAATACTCATCCATTAATCGAGATGAGCGTTCTTCTTTCATATGGGTGAGATCGTCTTCCATTACTTTGGCCAGTTCGCGCTGATCGCGGCAGGATTGGCACTCGCTTAGCATGCTCATGGCAGCCTTCCAGACTGAATCCCCAGAAATTTTGTACTGAATTTCGGTTACAGAACCTTCTTTTCCGCAGCTGTCGCAATCTAGTGAAATGTTGCGAATTTCATAATCATCTCGGTTCTGAAGCTCTTTTACAAAATGTCTAAGAGATTTTCTTCTCATTTCCTCCAAGCCCATCTTTTTAAGAACTTTCAACACAATCAACCTTTCTGTGTTTTTTTAGCCTCTAATACGGCAGATCGTCTTCCAGTTGCTTTATTTGATGCCACTCTTCCTGGCTTAAACGCTTAATTTCCAAATTCTCTGGTACCTTGGAAACGTCCAGATTTGCCCTCTTAACTGCTTGTTTATTAACTTTCTGATCAAATTGGCTGTTATACTGCTGGACAGCTTCAAGCGTAAATAAACCTTGATCATGCAGATTGCTGATGATTTTCGTGATATACCTGGACGGATTTTTTGGAGTATTCATCTTTGCTCGTTGAATGACTTCACAAATAATTGCTTCTGGTTCTAGGAAGTTGCTCTGATCCATCCAATAAATAATCTCTTCTTTAAAAATCCCTCCAGGAAGAACTCCAAAAGATTTTTCGTACTCTAAAAATGGATTCAAATTTCTCACTCTATCATCCTTTTCTTTAGATTTTTCTTTATTTCTTTCTTGGTTGGTGAAACTGTCAATGCTACCATTGGTGAAATCGTCAACCCTAGCATTGATAGTTTCACCAATGCTTGCCCAATGTGATGGATCAGAAACAAATCCGATGATTCGATAACTACCGTTTTTGATTTTCTGGTAGATGATGCTGCGGCCTTCCAGTGACTTCAGCTCCCTTTGGATCTGCCGCTTATCACAGCCGGTTGCCTCACTGAGGAAAGAGAGGGATAAATCATGCTCTTCCCGATTGAATCCAAACGTATATCTCCATATCACGAAAAGAAGTCGGTATTGAGTAGGGCTCAGCTTCACTCTGGCCAAAGCTTCCAATATCTCATTTGAGACTTTTGTAAACCCCTTATCTGGTTGTGTTTTCTCCACTTCAGCTCATCCGTTCTTCCGATCTGATTTCTTCTCGAATTGCCAAAATAGCCTGGATGATCTGATCTTTCCTCTCTTGGGACAAATCTTTTTTCAGCCAATTCCTTAAGGTATTCTCATGAACGTTCAAACGATTGGCAATAACCCAAATAGGAATATCTTTCTTTATCTCCCGGATCTCCATGTTTCTCTGAAAGGTTTTATACACCTGCACCCTCCCCCTCAAAAATTATTATTGTTGTTGTTCCCTCACTATATAGGGGCATGTGTACTACAAAACGCTTAAATAAAAAAAGACCCCCTCACTATATAGGGGGCATTTGTCCTGCAAACTCTTGTCGTTTTATGTCTAAAAATCTTTATTCTCTCTTCTGAATCTAACTAAAATAAATTTTAATCTCTCCTTAATCCCTTTAATATCAATAGATTCACCGATAAACAGTAGATGTCGAAAAATTTCTTTCTCTCCTCTCATAATATAGGGGCAAAAGTGTGTCATAACGCTAAAATTATCTCCTCACTTTATAGGGGCAAAAGTGCTCCATAAAATAAAGATCCCCTCACTATATAGGGGCATTTAGGTGACAAAAACTGTGAAATGGCTTGTTAATCACATTCATAATATAGGGGCAAACATATGACAAATCTTTATATACCAAGGGATAATGATAGATTAATGATTTGTTTAAAAAATTTCTCCCTCTCATACTATAGGGGCAAAAGTGCACCGAAATTGTTTCCTCACTACATAGGGGCAAAATGACGTCTTAAAAAATAAGCTCCCTCACTATATAGTGGCTTTTGGGTGACAAGGTTATTATTGTTGTAGTCGCTCTTTATGATTTTAGATAAAAATAGAGCAACCCTGAGGATTGCTCTAAGTTGTTAATATTGAGTTTTTTCTGCTACTAAAAGTAGCTCTATGAAATTTATTCATAAACAGGAAATTCAATCGGACAGTTGAAAAATGATTCCTAATCTTATTCAAATGAGCCCTAATAAAAATTTCTTTTTCTAAATCTAATGTCACAATCAAGAATATTGATTCGGAATACAGCAGTTCCTCTAACAATTCTAAATCCAAATTCTTTTTATCCAACTGAACAGACAAACACTCTGTCCCGCATTCATTAACAGAATGTTCAACAAAATTGTAATTCAAATCAATCACTTTTTGTTCAGCTGCTATGATACTGACACTTGTTACTCGTGCATCTTCAGTAAAATCATTTGTATTCACTTAAACGTCCCCTCTGAGCTGACAACACCACATGCTGCTAATCTTTTTGTAAGTCCTCAATCCTGGTAATCATGACAGAAGAAACTTGATTATCACTTTCTCTCTAGCCACCCACACACTAAAAGAAGCACTCCTCGAAGAGATCGGGAAGCTTTCCTAACATTTTCCCCCTCTTGCACCTGCAGAAATGCTTTGATACTTCCCTGAGATTTCTTCAATCTTTCAAGCAAATATTTAAAATCTTTATCTCCTCACCAGCTTTATATAGATCTCTACCGTTTGAGGGTACCTGGCCCTAAACCCAACATCTTTCGAGAGCAATTCTATCATTTTTTTACTATCTGGGCTTGACATGGTTTTGGGTTTTTGACTTGCTGAGGCGAAGCATTGCAACGGCTGGCAGGCAGACTTATCCCCTTTGCTGAGCAGCAAAGGATAAGCTGCTCAGCAAAGAGAGATAAGCGTCTTTACTTGCGTCGGTTCGCAATGTATCCGTATGTATAGACCCTATTCACTTAACGATTTTCACCGTACACACCCTCTTACAAGGCTTGTCCTACATAATATCGCCCCTATGCGACAAGCTGAGTGTGTTCCCTAGTCCCGTAAGACTAACGATAACCACCCGGACCGTTCATGGCCGTCCGCGCCACCCGACAACGAATGAATAGGAATCCGTTGTCGGAACAGTGGACTCTTAACGCCTACATAGAGAATCTCTATGGGCAGTCTGCACGACCTCCACCAAGTCAAGCCGGTAAGGATCTACCGGGAATCAGTTTTTAACGTGGTTTACAGGCAATTCCACGTGTCCGAGAAACAAAAAAGGCATATTCTATTCACCTGTTAAAAACAAGACAGGTAAACAGAATATGCCAAAACAATTCTATTGCAATACAATAGAATACAAGTTAAAATGGACATATCATTTACCTGTGGTGAGGCACAGGCGAAAGGTCACTCCGTTAAGTGCTGGTAACACTTAACATGATGGAGTGGCTTTTTCATTTATCCGAGCGTATTTGATTAAAACTAGTATAATACTTGCTTACTAGAGAAGGCAAGCCTAGTTCATGAGATTATTAATAGCTTCGTACTCAATGTCTGATAGAATGCCTTTCTCCAGGCACTCCATTACCAAGACCTTCAGATCCACTACTCCGCTTTCAGATCCATCCGGCTCTTTCCCTAACTTTTCATACAATTTTGCTGCAATGACTTTTAAATCTTCCATTTCTTTTTGTTCCCCTCTCGTTTGTCTATATCTTACTCTTATATAATAAGACGAAATATTCGTCTTATCAACTATTATTTAATATTTAGTTTATATTTAAGTTAAAAAACGTTAAAATACTCTCAGGTTGAAATATATTGGGGGACTGAACATGATGGAAAATATCTCTTTAGACACGGTAACGCTTAAAAACGCACTACGCCTGATGATGGAAGGCTCCGAGTACCATACATTTAAAGAAGTGGCTGAAACCCTGGAGATGCCTCGCAGCACCTTTCAGTCCTCCCTGGACAATAACGCCATTCGGGTCCGGGATCTGCAGAAGATTGTCCACTTACTTGGATATGAGCTAACTCTGGTCAAAAAATAAGCACAAGCTAAAAAGACTGCTTCCTAATCCGCAGCCTTTCGCATAGTTTCATAGTTTAGATCGACCATAAGTTTGATGATACATATAGAGATACAATGGCTCCAAATATCACTACTAAGATACATACGATTCGGGCAAGGTCTTTTCGAAGCCCACCTTGTATTTTAGACAGTCCTATAAGCGCTATAACGGCGATAACAAGCACTGTAACGGCTGTTATGATTAAAGGGCCGGCAGCTTGCCATATCATATCAAAATTAACTAATTGAAAATCCTCACTTGGGGGCATGCTTTCACTCTCAGTTCGTTTATTCTTTATATCGGATTGTTTTTAAGTTTATACAACGGTTACTTCTTGAAAATCAATTGTTTTATATTACATAACCTATGGGTTAATTAGAGTCATTTTCAGCAGAAACGGGAGATTCAATAAGAAGTTGATCTATAGCATCGTTCGGAAGAGAATCTTTTACGCCCTGAGGGAGTAATTCTCTCGCAGCTCTTCCCAACTGTTTTGCAGTATTAGGGTTACGAAGCCCCCAGTGGTACATTCGAGCAGAAAGAGCTAATAACCAGTTTTTCTTTGATAATGTTGCCACTAATGCTTTCAACCCTTCTACATCTTCTGTAAGCTTTTTAAGTTCATCTGCTTCAGATTCGTCCAATGTCTCAGCTAAGCGAGACTCTATCTGCTCCAAGCGACTTCTTAACTCATTTCCTTCCTCTTGAGAAAAGTAGTTGTCACCCTCCATTATGTGCTTGTCAAACTTGTCTTGCATGTCTGAAATATCGGTTTGCATTTTTTTGAGTTGGCGTGAAAATGGCAGATTCTCTGTTTCGGATTTAATATTATGTAACCATCCTTTAATAGCTTTAAGCAGGTCTGGTTTTGCTAACTTGCTTAGCGCTTGTTCTTCCATTACAGATCCCGGTCTCATACGTACATCAAAATAGGTTCCACCGTCTTGGGGAAATACCTTGAAATAATAAATATCTTTGTATCTGTACTTATATGTGAAATTTTTCATCTTTGCCATTTGGCTAGATTCATATAAAAAATCCTCGGATATGAAATAATCAGTTGTTAAAGTCTCAGCAATTTCTCTCCCAAATGTTGCGTTAATCATAAAAATCCCCCTAATAATTTATCTAGTGTCTAACCGGTCACTTAGTTAACTCTAAGAACGGAATGAACCTTTAGAATTAAGGTTTTTTCCCTTTCGGTAACGGCCGTTCGAACGGTTATAATAACGGTGTTATAATAAGGTGTAACGGTACCCGTTCTTGCTAAGAACGCCTGACAATAAGTCTTATGAACCAACGTTGTATCTATTTTAGCATCAGCTAATTGGTTACTTCATCCATTAAATGAAAAATATTATTGTCTTTAAACATTAATGTGCTATAACTTCTTATTTAGTTTTACTATACTAGTTTCTTGCAGTGTGCTTCTATAAGTTTTATACTGCTTTCTGAGTGGGAAGGATCATCCTCCTTCATTTTTTTTAAAAGGTTGTAGGCTGGTTACCTATGACCGACTGTTGTTCGGGAATGAAATCAGGTCCTGGACAAGATTTAGGGATGAGATCCTAAATCAAAAGAGGCCGGAAATTTTCCGACCTCTTTTTAAATAAATACATTTACTTTCTTTTGATTTGATTTAAACCACTTATGGACAATTTCAGAAAGCTCATCTTTTGGTTTGTTTCTTAAAATCCCTGAAACATCAGAAGTTACTACCTTCCGACCGTCGATTCTATATCCCTGCTCATTTAAAGTTACAGCTACATCGGCAACATTTTGGCGCTCTGCGTATATTTTGATAACTGCCGTTTCTAGCGACTTAACTTGGTAACCTTCGACTAAAGCAATATAGCGCTCCAATTGTTTAATCCCTTCTCTTGCTTGTTCAATATTCATCTACTTCCCCCTTACAAATCCCTGCTCATAGAAATTTTTCTGTACATAGCAATCACAGCCATATTTTCTTTTTCCCATTCCGGATCCCTGAGAGCTGGAATTTTAAATTCTCTTTCCATAAGCGTCATTAACTGGCCATACTCTCGACTTTTCTCTCCAGATGATAAAGGTGAACAAAGAATGGACTCGTATTTCTCATTAATTATTGCTAATGACATAGACATTCACTTTATTCCCTCACTTCTCTATATAGTGTTGCTCTGCTTACATTTGTAATTTCGCATATTTCATTTACTGTCATTCCATTTGCATTCCTTTTACGGAAAAGTTCGATTGCATGGGCCAAGCCCTTATGTTTTTCGGTGTACTTCTTCGGGCGGCCCTTGTAAACACCGCGCTGTTTCGCAAGCTCTATGCCTTCCAGCTGCCTTTCCCTTATCATATCCGCTTCAAATTCCGCGATTCCGCTTAAAACTGTCACCATAAGCTTTCCAATTGGTGTGGACGTATCCAGCTGGCTACCGCCCATATTCAGAACGACCAGGGCTACTTGCCTTTCGTTAAGCAGCTCTATTACTTCCAGGGCGTCTTTTGTGCTGCGAGCCATACGATCGAGCTTCGTAACAATTACGGTGTCACCTTCTTTAACAGTATCCAGCATCTTCTGGAATTCTGTCCTGTTATCCCTTTTTCTCCCGCTGATCTTCTCTTTAAAAACTTTATCGCAACCGAATTCTTTTAGTTTTAGAATTTGTGCCTCTAAGTTCTGACCTACCGACGAAACCCTAGAGTATCCATATCGCATGTTTCTAACTCCATTCTGAATTTCAATTTTGATACATGTATATGATACGTTTCAAAACCAAAAGAAACAAGTGTTTACTTTTGTATCATTTGACTAAACTCAATTGATACAATTTAAACAAACTAAAAGCCTCCTTATTAGAGGAGGCTGAAATGGATTTTATTTTATGCGTAAGCTAATGCTAATTGGGCGCTTTTGGGCAATTCCCCAAATTCAATTTCAATGTGAGCAGCTCCGCCCAGAGCATGTAAGATTTTATTATATGTGTCTGCTCCTACAGCAGAGTCTCCAGATTCAACTTTGGAAATAGTGGCTTGAGTGATTCTCTCACCTTGTTGCTGAATAATTCTAACCAATTGAGCTTGAGTTAAGCCGAGTTCAATTCTCCGTTCAAGAATTTGTTGAGCCATTTGAACTTCAAATTTCTCCATATGCTCTTTAACACCAGGAACTTGATCTAACAGATCCATAAGGTCTTTGTGTTGGTTTTTTATATTTTTCAATTTACTCACCTTCTTCCAAATATTTGGACGGGTCTTTAAAGAAATCCTGGTAAAGCCGTTCACTTTCCCTCATAGCAGTTTGAAACTCTGGAGGATTAGAATCACCTTTTTTCAAAACAGCCTTTGTGAAAATTAGATACTGTTCTCCCTCAAAGTTGTATTCAAAAAAAATCGCCCGAAAAGCTCCAGGTGTACTTCGGTTGACTCTGAATTCATACAAAGGTTTAGGTCCTCTTAGAGGCTTCAACAAATTAAAAAACCTTTCATCTCCATTGTCTTCATAGCCGTACATTTCAAGTCTTTTTTCTGCAGGAATTCCAACTGCTTCTAATTGAGTTAAACCCTGACGGATGTAGCGCGCCAAAGTTCGAGCATCAGAATCTCCTTCCTTGCCTAGCTGCACAATATTTTTAATCTCAGTGATAACCGAGATTTCTCCGTTGTCCTCTAAATAGATGATTGTAGCCATGATTATACTGTACAGAATATAAATTTTCAATTAATTTATATCTTATACAATATATTCCCCCCTCCTGGAAAAAATATACCTTTTTTATTTTTTTGCAACTTTTGGGCTTATTTTACCAGAACAAAGTTTAAAAAAGTTAAATTTATTTGATTAATGCTTTAAAAAAGGGAATAGCCGTTCTATCTGTCAAAATGAGTGATAATCAATTAGAATAACGGTATATAAAACGCGGAAAAGAACGGGGGAAAAAACGGTGGAACAGTATGAAAAAGCCTTTACACCAAAGGAAGTTAGCCTTACTTTAGATGTAGGTGACAGCACGCTAAGAAAATGGTGTATTTCATTAGAGAGCGCTGGATACAAATTTATGAGATCGGAACAAAATAAGCGCCTGTTTATCGAGGGAGACCTAACAGTTTTAAAGCATTTGAAAGAGCTTGTACAAAATCACAACATGCAAATAAATAACGCATCAATTGTTATAGTAGACAGGTTTGGCAAGGGGTCGTTCTCTCCTCGAACGGGTATCGTTCCAGCAGAAAAAACAGAAGAACACCGTGACGATGACCGTTCTAATGACCGTTTGATATCCGTTCTTATGGATCACATTGAACAACAAAAAGACTTCAATCAGGCACTTGTTAAAAGGCTCGATGAACAGCAGAGTTACATAGAAGATAGTCTTAAAAAGAGAGACGAGCTGCTTATGAAATCAATTCGTGAATCCCAAGAAACAAAAAAGTTAATTGCAACTGCTAAAGAAGAACACGAAAAGCAGCCGGATTTAAATAATAAAAAAACATTTTGGGATCGAGTTTTTGGCCGATAAGAGGCTTTTCAGATTCCGTTTTAAGCCCTTAAATACGAGAAGAAGGTACTTTTTATATGTCTTTCATTTAAAACCTCCCAGATTCAATTCTGAGGGGTTTTTTCATCGGTATTTCATACTTTTCCAAAAACATGAAAAAATTCTTGTTGTCATCACTTATATATTTGAGGGTTGTTGCGCCAATTCAAATTCTTATCAGTATTATCTGCTGAGATCACCACAACGTTTAGATGAAGGAGGTCACTCGATTGATACTATCATTGGATTTAAAGAAAAAACAATTTAGATTTACCCTTTCAGCAAAGTTTATTACAGCATTGGCTACATTCATTTGGCTTTTACAAATGCCAAACTAAATTACTCAGCCCCGCCGGTCCAATGCAGCAGCATTATTTAGCTTCAGAAAGAACGAAAAACCATGCAGACATTTGCATGGTGTGTAAGTGGGCATTCTGACTTTTTAAGAACTAAAATAGGAAACCATTCGGAGGATCTGGAGGGGGCATTCTAATGTTTTTAACCGGGTTTCTAATTCTTAAAAACCGGGCTCTAAATTCTTCAAAAACAGCTACAGGAACGTCGTCATTTTTGGATAGTAAAGTGGAAAGATTTATGGATAGTTTTTATCCACCGCTCTATCCATCAAAAACACTCCACGAAACCCTGATACATAAGGGTTTCTTTCGCTTTAATAGAACAATTTTCAAAGCGCAAGTAATTAGGTGGTTGCCACACTAATCAATTCTAATTTCCAACAACAAAAAATTCCCTAAACTAAATTTGGGAGAACAGCTTTTTAGGGGGGGCGGATTTCTTGGGGTAATTTTAAGTAATTAAATGCTCTTCAAACTTCATACAAAGCCAGACTTATGTACGCAAAAAAAAGAGGATCACCCCAATGGTGACCCCCTTTTCATAAAGGTACAGCCTGTTAATATCCCTCCAAGCACTTCCTTAGACTCAATGAAGTCTCAGAACTGGTTCCTACAGATCCGCTGACTGCCGTAATAAGGTATTTTCCATCGAAATGTCCAAAGTCTGTGATATTCAAAGTCTGGCCCGCATAATACGTAAGAAAACCGGTCATCTTCAAAGAAAATGTACAGGCCTCCTTGTTTTGTCCTCTCAAACTTTTTCTCGCCAGTCTCCGGGCTTCGGCTTCGGAAGAGACTTCTTCATTCACTTCCAACACCCGGCTTGTTTTCTCAGGTTTCGGCGGAGTGAAGATATACGATATGATTTTTTTCTTTTTGGGATCGGCATACGTTACCCGACAGGATTTGTAACATTTACTCAGACTATCCGCGCCTCCGTAGTCCTTCAGACGAGAATCTGTTCGACTAATGGTATCAACTGCCGTAGCCTTCTCCAACCTTTCTTCATCCATGATGACAAGGCTTTTATTGGCTACTTTAAGAGAAAATCCCGCTTCATTGCAGATACGCATCAAAAATACAAGATCCGCTTCGTTTTGCTGCTCCACCCTATCAAGTAAAGGGTTCTCTTCCGAGCTGAAATGGAGCTTCATGGTGTTTTTGCTTGCGATATCTTGAGCGACTTTCTTGAATGTTGCCTTCTCCCAGGATCGTGTTTTTCTCTGGTTTCTCAGAGTAGAGGATTCTGGAACGGACGTTGCTTTTATAGATACTTTATTCGGCGGACCGCTCGTATCAATTTGATCAATATCGAAATATCCAAGTTTACGGGTAAAGGCCTTGGTATTACCCCATCCGGCTGTTGCCAGTATTGAAGCCTGGAGAGAAGCAGATTTTTCTGGTATCCAGTTATTCATCCATTTTCTCTCCCGATCTCCCACTGAGATGGATAGATCATCGGCCTGTCCTGACAAATTATCCGTAAACGTAAGATCAGTGACAAAGGGAGCGATTGCCTGACTGATGGATTGATTATTGTATTGAATCTCCAGCTTTATTCTTCTCCCATCCATCAGGAGTCCTCCTCACTTGCGAAAAAGAGGACGTCCTGTTCGAACGATTTATCGAATGTATCAGTATATGTTCTCATCAATCTCATCCTTTAGGTGAATTTGAGACGGTTGTTTCTTTCTTCAATTTCTTTCATTACCTGAAGAATCATGTTTTTAAATTCTCCATGTCCGGCTTGAAGAGCCCTTTCAATCACGGAAGCGTCTGCAGTCCCTTCCACCTTGATTTCCGGGTTATATGGGAAGGAAATCTGCTGAACAGTTCCGCTATTCCCGCTCGCTACCTGGCCGCCTGATCCTTCTGCATATCCAATCATTCCGGAAAGCATTCCCTGGCTCTCTCCATTCGAAAAGACTTCAGATCCACCGGGAAGCTTTAACAATTCAGGTCCTCTTTCTCCCACCCAGGCCCATTGGGAATTCGGCACTTTTCCACCCTTGTAATATCCTTTATAGCCGCCGCCCTTAGACATATTCTTTATGCCTGGGGTATTAAAGATGGAACCATATCGGGACAAGGTATATCGGATAGCTGCTACAGCATTGTGAATAGGGTTCCAGATATCATTCATGCCTGGCATTTTGTACGCATTAAACGTGGGATCAATCGTTTGAAGCAAGCCTTTTGAAGGCGTTCCTTTTTTCGCATTAGAATCCCAAAGGTTTATCGCACGAGGATTCCCTCCACTTTCTTTCATGGCCATGGTTTGGAGAGGCCCAAGCCAACTCATTGGTACACCTGTAATGCCAATAGCCGATTTCAACCAATTCTGTACTTGTGCAGGTGCCGCTTTTCCTCCGCTCCACGTACCAAATCCTTCTAATTTTCCCTTAAGAAAGGATAGGGCGTTATTTTTAACCATTTTAAAGGCCCCAGAAGCCACATTTCCAAGCGTTCCGTTAAATGGGGGTACTTTGACCCCAAATTGCTCCATCACCTTACTGAGAAGCTTTTCAGGGTCTGAAACATAACTGAATACATCGAATGTAGCGTCTTTGACTTTCATAGCTCCGGCTTTTACGCCACCTGCCGCTTTAACAGCCGTGTCTTTCACTGCATTTCCTGCTGCGACTCCTGCCCCTTTGACCCAATTTAGACCGGTATTGAACGCATCCCCTATATTTCCGTTCTTATA